>CBINJP010000016.1:0-78778 GCA_966251045.1 uncultured Sphingomonas sp. | reverse complement strand
GCACGAAGTTGAAATAATAGAGCAGGCCGATCCAGGTGATGCCGAAGAAGACGTGGAGCCACTGGAAGATCGTGATCCCCATCTCGGCCGGCGCATATTCGAACACCGGCGACAGGAAGAGCCCGATCGCGAGGATGAATCCGGCGGCGAGCACCGCGTGAAGATTGCCGAAGAACTTGTCCATGAAAGGCTCCCCTGTCTTGCCTTGCGCCCGCTTGCCCCGTGGCGCTTCGAGGTTCCCTCCCTAAGCCCCCAGATTTCGTTTGTCACATGCAACGATTGTTGACGTCCGGGAGCAACAATCGGGCGTATAGGGGAGCGCAACGCTCGCCCGTGGGTTGTTACCCGGGCGAACCCGAAACACGGAGCAGAACCATGGCCTTCGAACTTCCCGCGCTTCCCTATGCCGCCGACGCGCTGGCGCCGCACATGTCGGCGGAGACGCTCGAATTTCACCATGGCAAGCACCACAAGGCCTATGTCGACAAGACCAACGGCCTGATCGCGGGCACCGATCTGGAGGGCAGGAAGCTCTCCGAAGTGATCCTCGCGGCTAAGGCCAAGGGCGACAAGGGGCTGTTCAACAACAGCGCCCAGATCTGGAACCACAGCTTCTTCTGGCATTGCCTGTCGCCGGAGAAGCAGGCACCGTCGGGCAAGCTGGCCGAGATGATTGCCGCCAGCTTCGGCACGCCCGATGCGCTGGTGAAGAAGCTGGTCGAGGAATCGACCAACCATTTCGCCAGCGGCTGGGGCTGGCTGGTGCTCGACGGCGACAAGCTGGGCGTGGGGTCGCTCCACGACGCCGATACGCCGGTCGCGCACGAAGGGATGGTGCCGCTGCTGACGATCGATGTGTGGGAGCACGCTTATTATATCGATTATCGCAACGCCCGGCCCAAATATCTGGAGGCAGTGACCGCGAACCTGATCAACTGGGAATTCGTCGCGCAGAATCTGGACGGGCAGGGCGTGAGCCGGGCGGACCAGGGCTGAGCCTGAGTCCTCCCCTCCGGGGGAGGATTGTTCACCCGCCATTCAATTGCGGTCCGGGATCGTCGCCTCGTCTGCGGAGGAGACGTCCCATGCGCGGTTATCTGGTGCTGGCACCCTTGCTGTTGATCGCGACCCCGGCCTCGGCGCAATTCTGGGGCGGGCCCTCCGGCATTTCAGGCGGGACGCCCAGGGGAATGCAGCCTTTGACCTGGACCCCGCGCAACGGCGAGACCGACCGTATCCGCGACGACGTTCGCGACGGCCGGCGAAGCGGCCAGCTTTCCCGGCGCGAGGCGCGGCAGCTGCGCCGCGAATCGTTCCGGATCGACCGACTCCAGTCGCGGTTCGGTCGCGACGGTATCAGCGATGCCGAGGCCGCGGAGCTCGCGACGCGGCCGCAGCTGCTGCTGGAGGATGTGCTGCGCAAGCGCAGCGGGCACTGAGGGCCGCGTTCAGCCCTCGGGCGGAATCGGCGTGTCCTCGGGCTTTTCCAGTTGCAGGCCGTGCTTGAGCAGCATCGGGATGTTGAGCATCGCGAAGACGAGGGTCATCGGGATCACGCCCCAGGTCTTGAACGTCACCCAATTGTCCCATTCGAGCATTCGCCGCGTCACTTCGTTGAGCAACGCCATCGCCACGAAGAAACCGGTCCAGTTGATCGTCAGCAGCCGCCAGCCTTTCTCCGACAAGCCCGGATAGGCGCTTTCGAGCAGCATCTGGAGCAGGGGTTTGCGCGTCGCGAGGCCGTAGCCGAGGATCACCGCGAACATCGTGTAGACGATGGTCGGCTTGATCTGGATGAAGGTCTCGTCGCGGAAATAGAGCGTCAGGCTTCCGAACACGAGGACGAGCACGCCCGCGATCCACAGCATCGGCGAGATGTGCCGCGTCTTCCACCATGAGATGCCCATCGCGACGAACATCGCGACCATGAAGGTGGCGGTGGCGGCGAGGATGCGCATGATCTGCGGCCCCGGCGCGAAGCTGTTGACCACGAAGAACAGGATCAGCGGGCCATAATCCACCCCCATGCGGAACAGGGGCGAGGGAGCGGGACGCGGGTCACTGGCCATGGGTAAGCTCTTCCACGCCGGCGATGATCCGCGCAACCTCGTTCGCGTCGAAGGGGCGAAGATCGTCGACTTTCTCGCCCACACCGATAGCGTGGATCGGCAGGCCATATTTCTCCGCCGCCGCGACGAGCACGCCGCCGCGCGCGGTGCCGTCGAGCTTGGTCATGACGAGGCCGGTGACGCCCGCCACTTCCTTGAACACCTCGATCTGGTTGAGCGCGTTCTGGCCGGTGGTGGCGTCGAGCACGAGGACGACATCGTGCGGCGCAGCGGGATTGAGGCGGCCGAGGACGCGGCGGATCTTGGCGAGCTCGTCCATCAGCTCGCGCTTGTTCTGGAGGCGGCCGGCGGTGTCGACGATCAGCACGTCGATGCCTTTCTCCGTGGCCTGCTTGACCGCTTCATAGACGATGCCCGCCGCGTCGCCGCCCTCGGGACCGGTGACGATGGGCACGCCGATCCGCTCGGCCCAGGTGCGCAGCTGGCCGATCGCGGCGGCGCGGAACGTGTCACCGGCCGCCAGGATCACGCCATAATCCTGTTCGAGGAACAGGTTGGCGAGCTTGGCGATGGTGGTGGTCTTGCCCGATCCGTTGACGCCGATGACGAGGATCACCTGTGGGCGCGGGAAGGCGTCGATCTCGAGCCGCTTCGCGACCGGGGCGAGCGCCTTGGCGATCTCGTCGGCGACGACGAGACGGATGCCGAGCTCTTCCATGCCGGTCTCGAACTGGCCTTCGGCGAGGCGGTTGCGGATCTTCGCGGCGGTGCCCGGGCCGAGGTCCGACGCGATCAACGCTTCCTCGATCTCGTCGAGCTGCGCTTCACCCAGGCGGCCAAGGCTGAGCCCCGCCAGATTGCCGAGGAGCCGGTCCGAGGTGCGCTTGAAGCCGCCGAGCAAGCGGTCGTGCCAGCTGGTGCTCATGCGGCGGCTCCGAGGAGTTTGTCGTCTTCGATACCTGTCACTTTGACTCTCACGATCTCCCCAACCACCGTTCGGGCTGAGCCTGTCGAAGCCCGCCTATCCTCATGCTCCGCGCTTGTGGAGAGCCGCCCTTCGACAGGCTCAGGGCGAACGGGGTTGGAGGATAGCCTGATTTCGGCGAAGTTCGGTGCGTGGCCTCGGTCGCCGGGGCGTTCAACCAAAATCTGCTGATCCGTGCCTACCAAGCTTTGCAACCAGGCTGCCCGGTGTACCCCCGCCACCTCGCGCAGCCGAGTTGCCCGCGCCTTCACCACCTCGGGCTCGACCTGCGGCATCTTCGCCGCCGGGGTGCCCGCACGCGGCGAATAGGGGAAGATATGCGTGTGGACGAGGTCGCAATCGGCGATCAGCGCGAGCGTGTTCGCGAACATCGCCTCGGTTTCGGTCGGGAAGCCGGCGATCAGGTCCGCGCCGATGGCGATATCCGAGCGGGCGGCCTTGAGGCGTTCGACCAGCGCCACGGACTCGGCGCGGCTATGGCGGCGCTTCATCCGCTTGAGGACCATGTCGTCGCCCGCCTGCAGCGAGAGATGGACGTGCGGCATCACGCGCGGCTCTTGCGTCAGAAGCGCGAAGAGCCGGTCGTCGATCTCGATCCCGTCGAGTGAAGAAAGGCGCAGGCGCTTGAGCGCGGGGACGTGGATCAGGATGCGCTCGACGAGACGGCCGAGATTGGGCGCGTCATAGCTGGTGAGGTCCACGCCGGTCAGCACCACTTCGGCATGGCTTTCGGCCAGCGCCGCGATCCGGTCGATCACCGCGCCCGCGGGCACCGATCGGCTGTTTCCCCGGCCATAGGGGATCGCGCAGAAGGTGCAGCGATGGTCGCAGCCATTCTGCACCTCGACGAACGCGCGGGCGTGGGTGGAGAAACTGGCGGCCAGATGCGGCGCGGTTTCGCGGACCTGCATGATGTCCTGGACGAGGACCTCGTCGTAAGCTTCCCAAGCTTCAGGTCTGAGCTTCTCGGCATTGCCGATCACCCGGTCCACCTCGGGCATCGCCGCGAAGCCCGCCGGATCGATCTGGGCCGCGCACCCCGTCACGATCACCTCGGCGCCCGGCCGCTCGCGGCGCGCGCGGCGGATCGCCTTGCGCGTCGCCTTGACCGCCTCGTTCGTCACGGCACAACTGTTCACCACGACCGCGTCACGCCCCGTCAGAAGCGTGCGGATCGTTTCACTCTCGGCGAGGTTCAACCTGCAGCCGAGGCTGATGATGTGAGGTGTGCTATGAGGCGGGGAGGATGCCATTGGCCGGTGATCTAGGTGCGGAGGCGGTGGATGTCCACGCGAAGAGCCAGGAAGTGCTGGGCTTCTGGTTCGACTTGCTGATGCCCGAGCAATGGTTTCGCGGTTCGCCGTCGACCGATGAGGAGATCCGGGCGCTGTTCGGCCCGCTGCGCGATCATGTGCTGGCGACCGGTGCCGAGGGGTGGCGCGGCGATCCCGAGACGATGCTGGCGGCGATCATCCTGCTCGACCAGTTCAGCCGCAATATCCATCGCGGCACCGCCCAGGCCTTCGCCGCCGATCCGCTCGCGCTGTCACTGTCTCGCGAGGCGATCGCGAACGGTTGGGACGCGGGGATGCCCAAGGAGCGCCGCCAGTTCCTCTATATGCCGCTGATGCACGCCGAGGACCCCGAGGCGCAGGCGCTGTGCCTCAAATGCTTCGAGGCGCTGGGAGACGCGAATAATTTGAAGTTCGCGCGCGATCATGCCGAGGTGATCGGGAAATTCGGTCGCTTCCCAACGCGCAATGCCGCGTTGGGGCGCGAATCAACCGAGGCGGAGAAGGACTATCTCAGCCAGCCAGGCGCTGGTTGGTAGCGACGTCCGGGAGTTCCGCCGCCTGCTGTTCGACGATCTCGACCGCCAGCGGACCGCCCGGCGCGACCGGCTGCTGCAGCAACCGCCGCTCGGCGAGCAGGCGGCGAACGCCGGTGACAGAGAGCGGCTTGCCGTAGTGCCAGCCCTGCGTCTTGGCGACGCCGAGCGCGCGCAGGCGCTCCTCGATCGCCGCATCCTCGACGCCCTCGGCGGTGACGGGGAGGTTGAGGCTCTCGCCCAGGCTGGCGATGGCTTTCACGATCGCGGCCGAATCGGGGTTCTCGCTCAGCGACATCACGAAGCTCTTGTCGATCTTGATCCGGTCGAACGGCAGTGCGCGCAGGTGCGCGAGCGAGGAATAGCCGGTCCCGAAATCGTCGAGCGCGAGCCGCGCGCCCTGGTTCTTGAGGCTGCCGACGATCGATTGCGCGAGCGCGAGATTGTCGAACAGCGAGCTTTCGGTGATCTCGATCTCCAGCCGGTTCGCGGGGAAGCCGGTTTCGGTCAGCACCTTGATGATCTTCTGCGCCAGCCAGGCGTCGCGCAGCTGCCAGGGCGAAATGTTGATCGACAGGCTCAGCGACGAATCCCAGTCCCGCGCGGCGAGGAAGGACTGGCGCATGATCGACAGCGACAGATCCGCGATCATGCCGGTTTCCTCGGCGATCGGGATGAAGAGTTCGGGGCTGATCAGCCCGCGCGTCGGATGCTCCCAGCGCGCCAGCACCTCGAAGCCATGCAGCTTACCGCTGGCGAGATCGATCTGCTGCTCGAAATAGGGGACGATCTCCTGCCGCGGGATGGCGAGGCGGAGGCCGGATTCGAGCTCGTTGCGGACCTGAAGCTCGCGCTCCATCGACTGATCGAACCAGGCATAGCGATTGCGGCCCGATTTCTTCGCCGCATACATGGCGATATCGGCCGAGCGCATGAGCGCGTCGATGCTGGCGCAGTCGAAGTCCGACCGCGCGATGCCGAGCGAGCACGAGATATGGAGGTGCAGCCCCTCCGCCTCGAACGGCTGCGCCATGCGCGCGACGAGGCGTTCGGCGATCCGCTCGACCGTGTCGGGCTGCTCGGGATCGAACAGGAAGCCGCACGAGAATTCGTCGCCGCCCAGCCGCGCCTGGAGCGCGATCGGCGGCATCGCATGCGCGATCTCGACCGCCACCGCGCGGAGCAGGGCGTCGCCGACCGCATGGCCGTGCATGTCGTTGATCGTCTTGAAATGATCGAGATCGAGCATGATCAGCGCCATCGCCTTGCGGCGGCGGTGGGCGCGGACGAACATCGCGGCGCCTTCTTCGGCCAGGCTGCGGCGGTTGAGGAAGCCGGTGAGCGGATCGCGCGAGGCGAGCTGCTGTGCGCGCTCCTCGGCGGCGGTGCGGATGCGGACTTCCTGGCTGAGCGCATGGTGGCGGCGCCAGCCGAACAGGATCAGCGCGACGTTGAGGAGGAGGGCGATGACGAGCGTGCGGTCGGCGGGCGCGCCGCCCTCGAAATAATGCTGGAGCGTGGTCGAAAGCACCGAGCTGCCGGTGCCGACGAACATCAGGATCGCGGCCACGCTGATCGCGCCGGTGACGATGTCCTGCTTGCCCTTGGCGGGCTCCGTGCTGACGTCTTCCTCGAGATCCAGCGCCATGCCGGAAAGTCCCCCGATGCTCTGATAACGAGCGAAAATCGCATGCCGAGAGTGTAGATGGAGTTAAGCGCCTCCGGGAAATTACGGTAATCGGCGGGTTAACCACCTTCATGTTTCTGCGGGGCCATCCCCGGGGAGACCTTGCCTTCGCGGCCGGGGGGCGCTAATGGCCCGCCCGACCGTTCCCCAGTGAACGCGATGCGACCAAGCCCCACGGGGTAGGCCGGCCGACGAGGTTTCGTCCGCCGGCTCGCTTTGCGTTTGGGGGAATCGGCGCTGATATTGGAGTGAACTGAACGTCATGTTCGAGAGTCTGAGCGAGCGGCTGGGCGGCGTCTTCGAGCGCCTGCGGGGCCGTGGCGCGCTCAATGAAGCCGATGTGCGGACCGCGATGCGCGAAGTCCGCGTGGCGCTGCTGGAGGCCGATGTCGCGCTTCCGGTGGCGCGCGACTTCGTGGAGAAAGTCACCGAGCAGGCGATCGGGCATCAGGTGCTGCGTTCGGTCACGCCGGGTCAGCAGGTCGTCAAGATCGTCCATGACGCGCTGGTCGAGATGCTCGGCCCCGACACCGCCGAGCTGCATCTGGGCGTCACCCCGCCCGCGGTGATCATGCTGGTGGGCCTTCAGGGCTCGGGCAAGACCACCACGACGGCCAAGCTCGCCAAGCTGATTGCCAAGGCCGAAGGCAAGAAGGTCATGATGGCGTCGCTCGACGTCAATCGCCCCGCCGCGCAGGAGCAGCTGGCGGTGCTAGGCACCCAGACCGAGACGGCGACCTTGCCGATCGTCGCGGGCCAGCAGCCGATCGAGATTGCCCGGCGCGCGCTGAGCGCGGCCAAGCTGCAGGGCTACGACGTGGTGATGCTCGATACCGCGGGCCGCCTGCACGTCGATCAGGCGCTGATGGACGAGATGAAGGCGGTCGCGGATATCGCGAAGCCGCAGGAAATCCTGCTCGTCGTCGATGCGCTGACCGGTCAGGACGCGGTGAACGTCGCCACCAGCTTCTCGGCGCAGGTGCCGCTGACCGGCGTGATCCTCACCCGCATGGACGGCGATGCCCGCGGCGGCGCGGCGCTGTCGATGCGCGCCGTCACCGGCAAGCCGATCAAGTTCGCCGGCATGGGCGAGAAGCTCGACGCGATCGAGCCCTTCCATCCCAAGCGCGTCGCTGGCCGCATTCTCGGCATGGGCGACGTGGTGTCGCTGGTCGAAAAGGCCGCGGCCTCGATCGAGCAGGAAGATGCCGAGCGCATGGCGCAGCGGCTTGCCAAGGGCCAGTTCGACATGAACGACCTGCGCGCGCAGCTGAAGCAGATGCGCAACATGGGCGGGCTGGGCGCGCTTGCCGGGATGATCCCCGGCATGAAGAAGGCGCAGCAGGCCATGGCCAATGGCGCGGTCGACGATCGCGTGCTGCTGCGCATGGATGCGATGATCGGCTCGATGACGCCCAAGGAGCGCGCCAGGCCCGAGCTGCTCAACGCCAAGCGCAAGATCCGCGTCGCGAAGGGCAGTGGGACGACCGTCCAGGACGTCAACAAGCTGATGAAGATGCATCTCGAGATGCAGACCGCGATGAAGCGGCTCAAGAAGATGGGCGGCATCAAGGGCATGATGGCGATGCTCGGAAAAGGCGGCATGGGCGGCCTCGGCAACGCGCTGGGCGGCCCCGAAATGGGGCCCGAGCTGGGCGAGGCGATGAGCAAGATGGGCGGCGGCCTTCCCGGCATGCCCGGCCAGCCCAACCTCCCGCCCGGTTTCCAGAATTTTTTGAAGAAGAAATGACCCTTACGTCATCCCGGCGAAGGCTGGGATCTCAGGCGGCAAGGGACCGGCACCAACCAAAAAAGACCCCAGCTTTCGCTGGGGTGACGAAGTGAAAAGAAGGAAGAAGTAATGGCTCTCTCTATGCGTTTGTCGCGCGGCGGTTCGAAGAAGCGCCCCTATTACCGGATCGTCATCGCCGACGCGCGCAGCCCGCGCGACGGCAAGTTCATCGAGAAGATCGGGACCTACAACCCGCTGCTCGCGAAGGACTCGGCGGACCGCATGAAGCTCGACACCGATCGTGCGAAGTATTGGCTGGGCGTCGGCGCGCAGCCGACCGACCGCGTCGCCCGCTTCCTCGACACGCTGGGTGTCAAGGAGCGCGCCGCCAAGAACAACCCGAACAAGGGCAAGCCGGGCGAGAAGGCCACCGAGCGCGCCGAGGAGCGCGCCGAGAAGCTGAAGGCCGCCGAGGAAGCCGCCGCCGCGCCGGCGCCCGAGCCGAGCCCTGAGCCGGTTGAAGAAGTCGCGACCGAGGCCGAGCAGGCCGAAGCCGTTGAAGTGATGGCCGAGGCCGTCGAGGCCGCGACCGAAGAGCCGACCCCCGAGGCCGAAGCGGTCGTCGAGGAAATCGCCGAGCAGACGCCGCCGGTCGAAGTCGCCGCTGAAGAGGCTCCGGCCGCCGAGGAAGCTGCCACCGAGGAAGCGCCGGCTGCCGAGGAGGCTCCGGCCGAGGAAGCTCCGGCCGCCGAAGGCGAGGCCGAGGAAAAGGCCGAGGGCTGATCCTTGGCTGACGATCGCCCCGTCACGCTCGCCGTCGTCATCGGCGCGCACGGCGTGACGGGGGAGGTCCGCCTCAAGGTCTTCGCCGAGGACCTCGAGGCGCACCCCAAATTCAACGCAGGGGCGCTGACGCTCAAGTCGCTGCGCCCCGGCAATAACGGCGCAATCGCGCGCTTTGCCGAGATTGCCGACCGAAACGCCGCCGAGGCGATGCGCGGCACCGAACTCACCGTGCCGCGGTCGAGCCTGCCCCCGCTGGGCGAGGGCGAATATTATCATGTCGACCTGATCGGCCTGCCCGCGGCTTCGGCGAGCGGGCAGGCGCTCGGCACCGTTGTCGCGATCGACAATTATGGCGCGGGCGATGTGATCGAGATCGAACGTCCGACCGGCAAGCGCTTCATGGTGCCGATGCGGCCTGAGGCAGTGCCCGAATGGGATTCGGCGCGGCTCGTGGTGGCCGACGAGTTTGTGGAGGGTTGACGGCGCGATGACCTTCGCCGCCACCATACTCACCCTCTACCCGGAGATGTTCCCGGGCCCCCTCGGCGTGTCGCTCGCCGGCAGGGCGCTTCGCGAGGGGCTCTGGTCGCTCGAGACTGTCCAGATCCGCGACTTCGCCACCGACAAGCATCGTTCGGTGGACGATACGCCCGCGGGCGGCGGGGCAGGGATGGTGATGCGGGCGGACGTGCTCGCCGCTGCGCTCGACAGCGTGCCCGCGGGGCGCCCCGTGCTGGCGATGACGCCGCGCGGGAAGACGCTCAGCCAGGCTCGGGTGCGGGAGCTGGCGGAGGGTCCTGGCGTCACCATTTTGTGCGGCCGTTTCGAGGGGATCGACGAGCGCCTGTTCGAGGCGCGCGATATCGAGCCCGTCTCGATCGGCGACTATATCCTCTCCGGCGGAGAGATGGCGGCGCTGACGCTGCTCGACGCTTGCATTCGGCTGCTTCCCGGAGTAATGGGCGCGCCTTCCAGCGGCATGGACGAGAGCTTCGAAACGGGGCTGCTCGAATATCCGCATTATACCCGACCTGCTGAATGGGAAGGGCGCACGATCCCCGAAGTGCTGCGATCGGGGGATCATGCGAGGATCGACGCCTGGCGAAAGCAACAGGCCGAGACCGATACACGGCTAAGGAGGCCGGACCTTTGGGAGCGCCACGAGGGCGCTCGGGTCAAGTCTCCCTCTGGCGCGCGGCAGAAGAAGGACGAATGAGATGAACCTCATCCAGACGATCGAGGCGGAAAACATCGCCAAGTTCAACGAGA
The DNA here is from genome assembly GCA_966251045.1 of uncultured Sphingomonas sp. GTDB lineage: Bacteria > Pseudomonadota > Alphaproteobacteria > Sphingomonadales > Sphingomonadaceae > Sphingomonas. The sequence continues at coordinate 68,422 of CBINJP010000016.1, read as the reverse complement.
CCAAGAAGATTCCGGAATTCCGCCCCGGTGACACCGTCCGCGTCGGCGTGAAGGTGATCGAAGGCGAGCGCACCCGCGTCCAGGCCTATGAGGGTGTCTGCATCGCCCGTGCCAACAAGGGCATGGGCAGCAACTTCACCGTCCGCAAGATCTCGTTCGGCGAGGGTGTCGAGCGCGTCTTCCCGCTCTATTCGCCGAACATCGACAGCATCGAAGTCGTCCGCAAGGGCGTCGTCCGCCGCGCCAAGCTCTATTATTTGCGCGGCCGCACCGGCAAGTCGGCCCGCATCGCCGAGCGCCGCGACGCGCGCCCGACCGAGGAAGCCGCGGCCGAATAAGCCGGTTTCCACAGGCACAAGCGCGGGGCGCGGGACCATCGGTTCCGCGCCCCGTTTTGCGTTTTGGCGAACCGGCACATTCACGCTATAAGGGCCGCATGAGGCAGGATCGCGGACAGGCAAGGGGATATCGGCGGCTGTTGCTGGCGGCCCTGACGGTGTCGGCTTGCGCGCTGACCTCCCATGCGATCGCGGAAATCCCCACGGCCGCGCTGTCCGCCGATGGCGGGCCGAATGTGCCGCCGCCCAAGGCCAATGCCCCGCGCGCGGAGCAGCGGACCACCGAGCAGCGCCCGCAGGCCGCGCCCAGCCTGGGCTAATCCACCGCTTCCAGTTCATGCTTCAGCTTGGCCGCCCGGTCATGGCCGCGCAGCACCGACTCATATGCCTCGCGCATCACCGCCAGCGTCGGGCCCGAGATATGGTCGTCGGCGAGCGCGCGTTCATACTCTTCCTTGAGGTAATCCTCGCCGCGCTCGACTTCCTTCACCAGCGCCTCGTCGCCGCCGCCCAGCGCGTGGCGGAGGTCCTCCCAGCGGCGATGGATCGTCGCGGCGGCCGAGCCATAATCGGCGGGGGTGCCGCCGAGCGCGCGGCTCTGCGCCTGGAGCGCGTCGACCACGCCGCGCCGCTCGCCCGCCATCGCGCGGAAGAAGCCGGCATAGCGGTGGGCATCGGCATGCTCGGCGCTGTGTTCGTACCCCTTGATGCTGTCGATCGTGGTGACGATCAGGTCGTCGAGCTTGGACGTGTCGGTCATGGTGGACATGGCGGTTCTCCTGGTCCGTGTAGACCAAGAACGAGCCGGGGCGGGGCGGGTTTCTCCCTAATTCGCGCTAACCATTTGATTTACGGTTAAATCGACCGAAATCACTTTGCCCCGGGCGGGCGCAATGCCGCGATGCGCTCGGAGACCGGAGCGATCGGCGGCAGGCCGTTCTCGGGGCGGTCGAGATAGAAATAGGCGGTCGCCGAGACATCGTCGCTGCGGTAGAAATTGGTCCAGCCATCGGGCTGCTGCGCCAGCGGTGCGGGCTTGTCATAGTCGAGCAGCTTGACGAATTGCGCCCGTCCGCGGGGCGCGATGCTGATCGGCACCAGCGGCACGCCCGCCGCCATCATCCGCATCACATCGGCCTTTTGCGCGCCGCCGATCTGCTGGAGGTCGACGCGGATCTCGCGCTGGAAGAAGATCGGATCGGGGATGTGGAATCGATACCAGCTCCACCGCCCGCGATCGGCATCGGCGACCAGCGAGCCATGATAGCGGCCGACATAGGTGCCCTGTTCCCAGCCGCTGCCGATATAATCCTCGGTCCCCGTGCCGGCGAGCGTGGGGTAATCGCTGTCGCCATCGAGGAAGACCTTCACCTCGCCTTCGCCCCACCAGCTCTTGCCGTAGAGGGGGTTGGTGAAGGTGGTGACCGCCATGCCGAGGAAGCGGCCCTTGCCAGCGATGCGGGGCAGGGGCTGGAAGGCTTCGCCGAGCGTGGTGGCGCGGTTGCGGCTCCACCAGGCATGGAAATAGAGCGCGTCAGGGGGGACGCGCTTCAGCCGGCGGAAATTGACGTCGAAAAAGGCCAGCGGCACCTCGCTCGTCCCGTCATTGGTGAGGACGACGCGCGCGCCCTTGCGGAAGGGCATGGGCACGTAGGAGACGAAGGAGCGACCCTCGGGGCTGGCGAAGAGCGCGGTGTCCATCGGCACCATCTCGCCCGCGCCGCCGAGGAAGAAATCGCCGAGCGGGGCGGAGACCGCGGGGGTCCTCGCGCCGTCCCAGAAGATTTCGATGCGGACCGACCGCAGCACTTCGGGGGTTCGGAACAGGGTGGTCATCCACATCCGGTCGATGATGCCGGGACCCTCGATATTGGCGAGGACGAGCGTGCCGCCCGGCGCGATCGTGTCGAAGGCATGGCCCTTGGCGCCCTTATTCTCCAGCCCGCCCGCGCCCTTCTCGGCGCCCGGGTTTTCGGGGCTGGCCCAGCGGGGCTCCTGATCGGGCTGGTGCTGGTAGAGCGGCGCCTCCTGCGCGAGCGCAGGCAAGGGCAGCAGCATGCAGAGCGCGGCGAGGAGACGCGTCAGAGCCATTTGAGCCATTTGAAGACTATCAACTGCGCGACCAGCATCGCGCCCAGCGCCCCCAGCAGCATCCAGAAGCCATAGGGTTCGTCGAGCAGCGGGATTCCGCCGACATTGACGCCCCACAGGCCAGTGACGAAGCTTAGCGGCAGGAAGATCGCGGCGGCGACCGACAGCAGATAGACCGTGCGATTGGCGCGGGCGTTGGCGCGATTGTTGATATCGTCCTGAAGTACCAGCGCGCTTTCCTTTGAAACGTCGAGGTCTTCGAGGTAGCGCTTCAGGCGGTCGATCGTCTCGCGAATGTCGCGCTGATTATTCTCGCTCAGCCAGCGTGGCGGGTTGCGGCCGATTTGTTCGAGCGCTTCGTGCTGGGGCGACATATGCCGCTTGAGGCCCAGGCAGTTGCGCCGGATCGTCGCGATCACGCGCAGCGTCTCCTCCATCGCCAGGCCTGCTTCGTCCGCTTCGAGCTGGTCGATCTTCTCGTTCATGTCGAGGATCGATCCGCCGATCTTCGCCACCAGTTGCTCGATGATCTCGGTGACCAGGTCCCCCGTGTCGTGCGGGCCATCGCCGCGATCGAGCCGAAGCTGCAATTCGCGCGGAGTCTGCAGGCGGCGGCGGCGCAGCGTGAGCACCCGATTGTTGCTCGCCCACATGCGCAGCGTGATCATGTCTTCGGGCTGGGCATCGGGATTGAAGTTGATTCCGCGCAGCACCGTGATCAGCGCGTCGCCTTCGCGAAAGGCGCGCGGACGCGTCTCGTCGGTCACCAGCGCCTCGGCGGTCGCTTCGGAAAAGCCGAGCTCGTCGATCAGCCATTTCTCGACGCCGGGGACGGTCCGGTCGATGTGAAGCCACAAGGTCTCGCGGACATGCGCGGGATGCCAGCGCGCGCACTCCTCCCAGGCCAGCGGCTGAGCGCCGCCGCGCCCATCGAGCACGCGCGCGAAGATCAGGCCGGTCCGGGGATCGCCTGCAAAGCCCGTGTCGGGGGAAGCGTCGAACTGCGCCATGGCGCGAGCCTAATCCGGCCGGTGCCGTCCAGCAATGAGAACCGGTCCCGATCCGGGATGGCTCAGGTGTAGCTGACCGCCTCGAATTCGGTCCCGTCGGGGTCGAGGAAGTAGAAGCGGCGGCCGGGCTCGTAATCGGCGTGGCTGAACGGCGTGAGGCCGGCGGCGACCACCTTCGCCTCGAGCGCGTCGAGATCCTCGACCACGATGCCGATATGGTTGAGCGGCCGGCCCTTGCGAAAGGTCGCCTCGGGCGTTTCGGCGCCGGCATGGGTGTAGAGCGCGAGATAGAAACGCTCGTCGCCGACATGGACGGTGCGACCATTGTTGAGCGCCGGGCCGCTCCAACGGACATGCCATCCGAACAGGTCCGCGAGCAGCGCGGCGCTCCGCTCCGGATCGCGGACGGTGATGTTCACATGTTCGATGAAGGGAGCGGTCACAAGCATGGTTCCTTTGCGATTCGTGCCATGCTTGCGGCAGCTACAACCTCAAGCTAAGTTGAGGTCAAGCTATTATTGGAGGCAGTATGAAGCGCGGCGACGAGCTGATGACGATCGGCGACCTGGCGGCGCGCACCGGGATGAGCGTGTCGGCGATCCGCTTCTACGAGGCCAAGGGGCTGGTGCAGCCCTTCCGCACATCGGGCGGGCAACGGCGCTTCCTGCGCTCGGACATCCGCCGCCTTTCCTTCGCGCTGATCGCGCAGCAATTGGGACTGACGCTGCCGCAGATCGCCGAGGAATTGGGCGGGCTGCCGCAGGGCCGCACGCCCACCCAGAGCGACTGGAAGCGGATCAGCAAGGGCATCCACCGGATCCTCGAGGCGCGCATCGCCGAGCTCAAGCGCACCCGCGACGTGCTCGACAATTGCATCGGCTGCGGCTGCCTGTCGCTCAAGCGCTGCGCGCTCTACAATCCGGAGGACAAGGCCGGGAAGGCGGGCGCCGGCCCGCGCTTCGTGCTGGGCCCGCGAAAGGGCTGACCGCCCTTTACGCTTACCTTTCGCTTCGCAATAACGCGGCAGGTCCTGAGCGGAGTGTCGGAATGTGGAAGTGGGTCGCAGCATTGGCGTTGACAATGGGGCTGGCGCCCGTGGCTGAGGCGCAGGTGGTGCCGCTGACGCTGGAGCGCGTGTTCGCCAGCCCCGATCTTCAGGGCCCGACGCCGCGCGCGATGAAGCTTTCGCCCGACGGCCGCTGGCTCACCGTGCTGCGCAACCGGCCCGAGGAGAAGGAGCGGTTCGACCTGTGGGCGATGAATACCGGCACCGGCCAGTGGCGGATGCTGGTCGATTCGAAGAAGGTCGGATCGGGCGCCGCGCTTTCCGAGGACGAGAAGATGCAGATGGAGCGCGCCCGGATCGGCGGCACCAAGGGCATCACCGCCTATGACTGGGCGCCCGACAGCAAGGCGATCCTGGTGCCGCTGGAGGGCGAACTCTTCCTCGCGCGGCTCGACGGCACGGTGGAGAAGCTGCCCGCCGAAGCCGGCGCCAAGCTCAACCCCGCGGTCAGCCCGGACGGCCGCTATCTGAGCTTCGTCCACGATCAGAACCTGGTGGTGATGGCGCTGGACGGCGAGCGGAAAAGCTGGCGCGCGACGCAGGACGGCGCGGGCACGGTGCATTGGGGCGAGGCCGAATTCGTCGCGCAGGAGGAAATGGCGCGGACCAAGGGCTATTGGTGGGCGCCCGACGACAGCCGCATCGCGGTCGAGCGCTTCGACGAGGCGCCGGTCGGCATCGTCACCCGCGCCGCGATTGGCGCCGAGGGGACGACGATCTTCAACCAGCGCTATCCCAAGGCTGGTACCGCCAATGCGCTCGTCGAATTATGGATCATGGACCCGACCGGGCAGAACAAGGTCAAGGTCGATCTCGGCTCCGATACCGACATCTATCTGGCGCGCGTCAGATGGGCGCCCGATGGCAAGACGCTCTACGTCCAGCGCCAGAATCGCGACCAGACGCTGCTCGATCTGCTCGCGGTCGATCCCGCAACGGGCAAATCCACCATCGTCTTCACCGAGAAGGCGGGGCCGAAGAGCTGGGTCAACCTCTCCGACGCGTTCCGTCCGCTCAGGGACGGCGGGCTGCTCTGGTGGTCCGAGCGCGACGGGCACGGTCATCTTTATCTCTTCAGGGCCGGCAAATGGACTCAGCTCACCAAGGGGGACTGGGAAGTCGCCGAACTGGACGGAGTCGATGAGAAGAAGGGCCGCATCTATTTCACCGGCAACAAGGACGATGTGCTCGAACGCCATCTCTATTCGGTGAGCATCAAGGGCGGGGCGGTGACGCGGCTGACCGAGCCGGGCTGGTACAATCTCGTGACGATGGACAGCGCCGCCACCCGCGCGATCGTGACCCGATCCAACCCCGGCCAGCCGCCGCAAGTCTATCTCGCCGATACCGCCGGGAAGCGCGTGGCCTGGGTGGAGGAGAATGACGTCCGGCAGGCGGGGCATCCCTATCACCCCTATCTCGCCAGCCACCAGAAGCGGAGCTTCGGGACGATCAAGGCGAGCGACGGCACCGAGCTGCACTGGGAAATGATCACGCCCAAGCTGGAGCCCGGGAAGCGCTATCCGGTGTTCTTCCAGCATTATGGCGGCCCGCATGCGCAGCAGGTCGCGCGCAAATGGGGCGGGGCGCTCCAGCAGCATATCGTCGGCCGCGGCTATATCTGGTTCCAGATCGACAATCGCGGATCGGCCAATCGCGGCAAGGCGTTCGAGGACGCGCTGTGGCACGCGATGGGCTCGGTCGAGGTCGAGGACCAGCTGGCCGGGGCGGCCTATCTCAAGACGCTCGATTTCGTCGATCCCGGCCGGATCGCGACCTATGGCTGGTCGTACGGCGGCTATATGACGCTCAAGATGCTCCAGGCCGCGCCGGGGACGTTCGCGGCCGGGATCGCGGGCGCGCCGGTGAGCAAATGGGAGTTGTACGACACCCATTATACCGAGCGCTACATGGGCGATCCGCGGCTCGTGCCCGAGGTGTACAAGGCCTCGAACACCGTCGAGGACGCGCTCAAGATCCGCGATCCGTTGCTGCTGATCCACGGCATGGCAGACGACAATGTCGTACTCGATCACTCCACCGTGATGATGGCGCGGATGCAGTCGGGCAATGTGCCGTTCGAAGTGATGCTCTATCCGGGCCACACCCACCGCGTGGGCGGGGGCAAGGTGAGCGTGCATCTGTGGGAGACGATCTTTGGCTTCCTGGACCGGAGGATGGGCGCCCGCTAGCGCGCTGGGCGTCGCGCTGGCGGCAGGCTGGGCGGCGGCGCAGGGTGCGCCGTCGCGCCCGGATACGGTGCTCAATCCGGGGTTCGAGGCGGTCGCGGGCGGCGTCCCCTCGGGCTGGCTGGTGCAGAAGCCCAACGGCAAGGCGGCGTTCCGCTTCGAAACCGTGCCGGGCAGGCACGGCAAGGGCGCGCGGCTGAGCCTTGCGGACGCGGGCGAGGGGATGGGGGTGCCCTATGGCGCCGTCTATCAGGAGATCGACGCGACGCCGTATCGCGGCAAGCGCATCCGCTTCCGCGCGAGCCTGAAGGTGGTCAAGCCCGGCGTCACGGTCGGGCTGGGGCTTCGGGTCGAGCGGCCGGGGCCCAAGTCGGCGGGCTTTACCGACATGATGCAGGGCGACTGGCTGGCGGCGGGTGACTGGACCGATGTCGAGATCGTCGGGCGCGTCGCGATCGATGCGGTGAAGATCTGGGTCGCGGTCAATGCGCGCGGCGATGCCGATGTCAGCTTCGACGATGTCGCGTTCGAGGCCGTGCCGATCGATACCAGCCCGCCCAGCCACGAGGCGAGGGATTATCTGGGCCGCGCCATCGCGATCCTGCGCGACAAGCATATCGACAGCCGGACCGCCGATTGGCCGCGCATCATCGCCGACGCGCATGCCGATATCGGCGGGGCAAAGACGCCGCGCGACACTTATCCCGCGATCCGCGGCGTGCTGGGCGCGCTGGGGGAGAAGCACAGCTTCCTGGTCGCCGCCCCGCGCGCGAAGGCACCGGCGGCGCCCGGAGGCCCTGCGGCGAAGCCAGTCGAACCGCCCATGCCGACCTCCGAACTGATCGGAGGCCGCATCGGCGTCGTCCGCCTGCCGGCGCTCGGCGGGATCGGCGTCGGACAGGATGTGCCGGACAGATATACGGGGACGCTGCGCACCGCGCTCAAGGCGATGGACGATGTCGCGACCTGCGGCTGGATCGTCGATCTGCGCGGCAATGGCGGCGGGAATATGTGGCCGATGCTGCGCGGGCTCGATCCGCTGCTGGGCAAGGCGCCGTTCGGCACCTTCGAGGACGTCGCCGGCAATGTGACCTATTGGCAGCGCAACATGGGGAATATCTTCCCCTCGCCCGGCAGGATCGCCAGCGGGAGCGCGGACGGGCCCTATTTCAGCCTGCGCAACAGCCGCGCGCCGCTCGCGGTGCTGATCGGGCCCGGCACGGCGAGCTCGGGCGAGATGGTGGCGATCGCGCTGGTCGGGCGCGAGGGCGTCCGCCTGTTCGGTACAAACTCGGCCAATTACGTAACTGGCAATTCGGTGTTCCCTTTGTCCGACGGGGCGAGCCTGGTGGTGACCGGCACCTATGTCTTCGACCGCACCGGCAAAGCCTATGATTCGGCGATCGTGCCCGATGTGGTGACCGGGGATGCTCAGGGCGAAGCGGTGCGCTGGCTGACCGGCCAGTGCAAGGCCGCGTGACTCCGCCGCGCAGGTGACATAGTCTGCGCCCACATCGCAGGGGGCTGCACCATGACCGAAGGAACGACACCCGTGCTGGCGCCGGTGGCGCGGAACGAGCGGATCGATGTGCTCGACATGCTTCGCGGGATCGCGATCCTCGGCATCTTCTTCATGAACATCCCCTTCATGGCCGCCGAGCTGAGCAAGATCTTCGTCGCGCCGCAGTTGATCGGCTGGTCTCCCACCGACGCCGCGCTGTGGATGACGGTGCAGGTGCTGCTGGAGGGCACGCAGCGCGGGCTGCTGGAGCTGCTGTTCGGCGCGGGGATGATGGTGCTGACGCGCCACGCGATGACGCCGGACGGGCCGGTGGGAGTCGCCGACCTGTTCTTCCGCCGCAACTGGTGGCTGCTCTTCTTCGGGCTGGTCGATATCTTCGTGCTCGGCTGGGCGGGGGACATCCTCCATGTCTACGCGATCGCGGCGCTGCTGCTCTTCCCGTTCCGCAAGATGAAGCCGCGCTGGCTGCTGGTGCTGGGGCTGGGCTTCGCGCTGTTCATCGGGGTCACCGGCGGCGTCCGCTACGCCGAACGCGTGGATTTGCTGCACCGTGCCGAGGCGGCGATCGCCAAGCAGGACAGTGGCGCGAAGCTCAACAAGGCCGAGACCAAGACGATCGAGGACTGGAAGAAGGCAGTCGAGAGCCGCAAGGGGAACAGTCCCGAATTCAAGGAAATCCGCGAGCAGGAGAAGAAGGGGCACGAAAGCGCGCTCGGCTACATCATGTTCAATATCGGCTCCTACATCTTCTTCGTGTTCGAGAGCCTGCCGATGAGTGTCGGCGAGGCCTTTTGCACGATGCTGATCGGCATCGCCTTCTGGAAATGGGGCATCATCCAGGGACAGCGGTCGTCGCGCTTCTACTGGGGGCTGATGGCGCTGTGTTACGCTTTCGCCTTCCCGCTGCGCTATGCCGCCGGGCTCGAGCACCAGGTACTGGCGCCCGAGCCGCGGTCCTTTTGGATTACGCAGGAAATCGCCCGGATCGCCGTGTCGGTCGGGCATGTCGCGCTAATCAACCTGATGGTGCGTGGCAGGATCGGCGCCATGGTCCTCGCGTCCTTCAAGGCCGCGGGGCGGACCGCCTTCTCGCTTTATTTCATGCAGCAGATCATCGGCATCTGGATCCTTTTCGCGCCCTGGGGGCCGGGACTCTGGTCCAAGCTGAGCTGGACCCAGATGTACGGCGTGGCGCTGGCCGTGATCGCGGCACAGCTGGTCATCGCCAATCTGTGGGTGAAGCTGTTTGCCATGGGCCCGCTCGAATGGGCGTGGCGCAGCCTGTCCTACATGAAACGCCAGCCCTTCCTGAAGCGGCCCGAAACACCCTAGCTTCACCGCACGAAAAGAAGTTCTCCGCTATCGGCGGCGAAACATTGCTGCTAGTGGCGCGCTCATGTTTCGAAAACGGCCCATTATCACCGCCCGAACACCGGCTAGCCGCTGAGGCTCGTCGCGTCGCCGGGCCTCGCCGCCGAAACATGAAGGGAGCATCGCCCTCCCTTATATTTTCACCGAAAAATGACTATGTGGCCGCCGAACGCTTCGGCGGTCTGCTACCCAAGAAAGGGACGTTAATGGGTTACCGTGTCGTGGTCGCTGGCGCCACCGGCAATGTCGGGCGCGAAGTGCTGAACATCCTCGCCGAGCGCGAGTTTCCGATCGACGATCTGGCGGTGCTCGCTAGTTCGCGCTCGACCGGCGACATGGTCGATTTCGGCGAGACCGGGAAACAGTACAAGATCCAGAATATCGAGCATTTCGATCCCAGGGGCTGGGACATGGCGATCTTCGCGATCGGCTCGGAGGGCTCGAGGCTCCACGCGCCGCGCTTCGCCGCGGCGGGCTGCACGGTGATCGACAATGCCTCGCTCTACCGGATGGATCCGGACGTGCCGCTGATCGTGCCCGAGGTGAATCCCGAGGCGATCGACGGCTATCTCAAGCGCAACATCATCGCGAACCCCAACTGCTCGACCGCGCAGATGGTGGTGGCCCTCAAGCCCTTGCACGATGCCGCGAAGATCAAGCGCGTGGTGGTCGCGACCTATCAGTCGGTCTCGGGCGCGGGCAAGGCGGGGATGGACGAGCTGTTCCAGCAGAGCCGCAACATCTTCGTCGGCGATCCGGCCGAGCCGCAGAAGTTCACCAAGCAGATCGCGTTCAATGTGATCCCGCACATCGACAGCTTCCTCGACGACGGCTCGACCAAGGAGGAATGGAAGATGGTGGTCGAGACCAAGAAGATCCTCGACCCGAAGATCAAGGTCACCGCGACCTGCGTGCGCGTGCCCGTGTTCGTCGGCCATTCGGAGGCGATCAACATCGAGTTCGAGGACGAGATCAGCGCGGCCCAGGCCAAGGCGATCTTGCGCGAGGCGCCGGGGGTGATGCTGGTCGACAAGCATGAGGATGGCGGGTACGTCACCCCGATCGAATGCGTCGGCGAATACGCCACCTATGTCAGCCGCGTCCGCGAGGATTCGACCGTGGAGAACGGGCTGAGCCTGTGGTGCGTCAGCGACAATCTGCGCAAGGGCGCCGCGCTCAACGCGGTGCAGATCGCGGAGCTGCTGGGGCGGCGGCATCTGAAGAAGGCGGCTTGAGGACCGGATTTTCCTGGTGTCGCTAACTGTCCGCTTTGAACTCACGGGCATGGGGTGGATCGATATTCACCTCGACCGCGACGGGAATGCACATCATCTGGAGGGCCTGAGTTATCTCACGCCGGTTCTCGACGATGTCCTCCGCATGGCTGTGCAGGCCGCCACCGGCATGTGGCGTGCGGAGGCCCTGTTCGAGCTCGAGCCGGGCACCAAGCGGCTTCGCTTCGAACAGAGTTGGAATGAGAGTTCCGGCGACAACGCGACCCTTATCAGTATCCACAGGTCTCCACTCGACCTGCTGAACGAGCCGCAGGAGGCCGACTTCCAGCTTGAATGGGAGGTCGAGGTCTCCGGTCTGGACGAATTCGCTTCGGCGGTTCTTGACGGCGCGAAGGCGCTGGAGGCGCGGCTGGGCCATGACGGTTACGCCAACGAATGGGTCGAGCATCCCTTCCCAGTGCGGGCGCTGGCGGCGCTCGAAGCCGCGCTGGCGATCGATCCGCTGCCGCCGCCTCCAATGGCCTGAGTCTAGATCAGTGCCCCGCCGCCGCCGGATCGGGCTTGCCCGCTGGCCCCTTGGGCTTCCTGAGCACGATCACCAGCGGCACCGATAGCGCCGTCACGATCGCCATCGCCCAGAAATCGTTGAGATAGCCGATCATCATCGCCTGGCGGTTGATCTCGGCATTGGCCATCATCATGATCGCGTCGCCGGGATTGCCTGGCCCGCCGCCGCCGAGGATCTGGAGCAGGCCCGGGTCCATCCCGTCGAGCTTGTCCGCCGAGATGTTGGGCACCAGCGCGGCATGGCTGACCTGGATGGTGCGGGCGAGCAACGTGGTGACGATCGAGATGCCGACCGACGCGCCGATATTGCGCGACAGGTTCATCAGGCTCGCGCCCTCGGTGCGGTATTTCGGGGGCAGGGTGGCGAAGGCGAGGCCCTGGAGCGGCATGAACACGAAGCCCATGCCCAGCCCCTGGATGAAGCCCGAGACGATGATCGGCCAGGTGCCCATCTCCAGCGACCAGCGCGTCATGTCCCACAAGGAATAGGCGGCGAGCGCCATGCCGAGCCCGACCATCCAGCGCGCATCCACTCCGCGCTGAACCAGCTGGGCGGAGACCGCCATGGTGAACACCACGCCGACGCCGCGCGGCATCAGCAGCAGCCCGGTGTCGAGCACCGAATGGCCGTACAGGATCTGCAGCATCGGCGGCAGCAGTGCCATCGTCGCCATCATCACCACGCCGATCACCAGCATGAAGAAGATCGCGGTGACGAGATTGCCGTTCTTCCACAGATCGCGGTCGAACATCGGGTGCCTGCCGGTGAACATGTGCACCGCGAACATCCACAAGGCGATGAAGGCGACCAGCGCCTCGATCCAGATCTCGGTCGATCCGAACCAGTCCTCGCCCTGGCCGCGGTCGAGCATCAGCTGGAGCGACGCGATGCCGAGCGAGAGCAGGGCGAAGCCGAACAGGTCGAAGCGACGCTTGTTGATCGGGCGGCTGGGTAGCAGGAACCAGAGGATCGCGATGCAGACCACGCCCAGCGGCAGATTGACATAGAACACCCAGCGCCAGTCGAAATTGTCGGTCAGCCAGCCGCCGATCACCGGGCCCATGATCGGCCCCACCATGATCCCCATGCCCCAGATCGCCATCGCCTTGGCCTGGCGTTCGGGCGGATTGATATCGAGCATCACCGTCTGGCTGAGCGGGTTCATGAACGCCGCCGAGACGCCCTGGAGGATGCGGAAGAGCACCATCTCCTCGAGGCTCTGCGCGGCGCCGCACAGCGCGGAGGCGATAATGAAGCCCACCGTCGCCCACAGGAACAGGTTGCGCGAGCCGACCCGGTCCGAAAGCCAGCCCGTGATCGGGATCGCGATGGCGGAGGCGACGATATAGCTAGTGAGCACCCAGGTGACCGTGTCTGCGGTCGCGCCGAGCGAGGTCTGCATATGCGGCAGCGCGACATTGGCGATCGTCGTGTCGAGGATCTGCATGATCGTCGCGAGCATCACGCCGAAGGTCAGCAGCCCGCGCCGCTCGACCGGCAGCGCCGCGACGCCGGGTGGGGGGGCGGGGGGTGCCGAGGGCGTTGCGCGGGAAGGGGCGGCGGTGGAGGCCATCGGTTCAACTCAACGGAAGCCGTCACCCCGGACTTGATCCGGGGTCCATGTGCTGACGTCAGCGTCGTGCGCATGGCCGGTTGATGCACATGGATGCCGGATCAAGTCCGGCATGACGGGAAGGGGAAGGATCACTCGACCTCGATCGTCACCGCGGCAGAGAGCCCGGCGATCATCGGGCGCGGGCTTTGTTCGTCGCATTCGATGCGGACGGGCACGCGCTGGGTGACCTTGACCCAGTTGCCGTTGGCGTTCTGCGCCGGGAGGACCGATTTCTCCGAACCGGTGAGCGCGCCGATCGATGCGACATGGCATTTGAGCCTGAGCCCCGGATAAGCGTCGAACTCCACCCAGGCGCGCTGGCCGACGCGCATGTGATTGAGGTCGGTTTCCTTGAAATTGGCCTCGATCCATGGCGGACGGCCGCCGACGATGGTGACGGCGGGGAGGCCGGTCATCATCATCTGGCCGATCTGGAGCCGGTCGGACTGGCTGACCGTGCCATCGGTCGGCGCGCGGACGGTGGTGCGCGCGAGGTTCCATAGCGCCTGCTCGCGCTGGACGCGGGCGGCAGCGATCTGGGGGTTCTCGCCGGGAACGGCGGCGCCGGTCGACAGCTTGGCGCGCGCTTCGGCGGCGTCGGATTCGGCGCGGGCGACCGCGGCGCGGCCCTGTTCGACCGCGTGCTGCGCCTGTTCGAGCCGGGCGCGCGTGGTGAAGCCGCGCTTCATCAGCTCGTTCTGGCGGGTGAGGTCCTGCTGCGCCGCGGTCAATTGGTCGCGCGCGGCGGCGATATCGACGCCGGTGCCGGCATAGCTGGTCTGGAGCGTCTGGACGTTGACCTGCGCATTGGCGATCGCGGCATCGGCCTGTGCCACCTGCATGCGATACGGCTCCGGATCGATCTCGAACAGGATATCGCCTGCCTTGACCTGCTGGTTCTCGCGCACGGACACCCCGGTGATGCGCCCGGTGACCTCTGCGGAGACCGAAACCCGGTCCTGCTTCACATAAGCATTGTCGGTCGAGACGGTTCTGCCCGAATTCATCCAGAACCAGCCGACCACCGCGAGGATGAGCAGCGGGATACCGAACATCAACAGCGGACGCAGCCAGGCACGCTTCGGCTTCTCCTTCACCGCCTCTTCGGCGGCGGGGAGGGTGAATTCGATTTCCTTCGCGGCTTCGACTTTCGAATCCATGTCAGCCATTTGCGGCCTCGTTGCTTTCATTGCCAGTGTTCAAATTGGATCGCATCACGGTCAGCGTCGCGATCAGCTCATCGCGCTGCTTCGCGCTGAGGCCCTGGAGCAGGTCCTCGATCATCCCTGCCGCGGTGACGTGAAGCTCGGCGAGAGTGGGACGGGCCTTTTCGGTGAGGAAGATCTGCCAGGCGCGGCGGTCGGCGGGATCGCGGCGGCGCTCGACCAGCCCCGATTCCTCGAGCCGGTCGATCATCCGGCACGCGGTGATCGGCTCGACCTCGAGCAGTTCGGCGAGCTGGCCCTGGTTGATGCCTTCGCTGCGCTCTAGGATCTTGAGCGTGCGCCACTGGGTGCCCGTCGCGCCGCTGCTGCGCGCGCGCTCATCGAAGCGGCGGCGCATCTGGCGCGTCACGTCGACGAGGAGAAAGGCGACATTTTCTTCCATAGGCGCGCATATAATAAGCACAGTTATAGATTGCAACGTGCAACTGGCTTGCGTTGAACGCCGGAGCGGTTGCGGCTAAAGCAATCGGCATGAGCGATGAAATGACCGGTGGATGCCAGTGCGGGCGGGTGCGCTACAGCGCCACCATCCATGATGACGAGGCGTATCTCTGCCATTGCCGCATGTGCCAGCGCGCGACCGGCGGCGTCTCGATCGCGTTCAAGAACGTGCTGAAGGCCGATATCCGCTGGGAGCGCGAGCCGGATGTCTATGCCTCCTCGCCGATCGCCGAGCGCGGCTTCTGCTCGGCATGCGGGACGCCGCTGACCTTCGCCTTTCCGGACAGCGAGAAGATGGACCTGACGGTGGGCAGCTTCGACGAACCCGGCCGCTTCGTGCCCCGGCATCATTTCGGAGCGGAGAGCATCCACGAAGCGTGGATCGATACCGGCGCGCTGCCGCGCTATCGCTGCGACGAATATCAGGCGCTCAACGATCGCTGGATCAAGGCGACAGGCAAGGTGCCGGAATAGGGGAGGGGAAGATGCGTGTGATCGCGATTGCCGCCGCGTTGCTGGCGGCCACACCCGCCGCGGCGCAGGGGATGGACCAGCGCTATCTGAGCGGGCTTGCGGGAAAGGCGGACTTCTTCTGGGCGAAGGGCACCCAATATGCGGGCGACGTCACGCCGGTCCGCGCGCCGGTGACCTCGATCCTGTGGGAAGGCGATTGCGACATGGTCGTGTACTTCGGCAAGGGCGTCAACGGCTGGGCGCCCTATCAGTCGCCGGTCTTCATCAAATGGGGATCGATCCAGACGGTCGATATCGCGGGCAGCTTCTTCATCTTGCGGCACCGGTTGCCGGAGTTCATGCCCGGCTATCGCTGGGGCCTGTGGGTGCCCGAAGGCGAGAAAGCGCGGATGAAGCAGGCGATGCAGAACATGATCGACAATTGCGATGGCTGACGCGGAAACGCACCGTTTTGCGAGTTTCGATGGCGTAGCGCTGGCATGGCACGAACTGGGCGAGGGAAGGCCGCTGGTGCTGATCCACGGCTATTTCTCGAACGCCTGGACCAACTGGATCCGCTACGGCCATGCCGAAAAGATCGCGGCGGCGGGCTTCCGCGTGATCATGCCCGACCTTCGCGCGCATGGCGAAAGCGCGAAGCCGCACGATCCGGCCTTCTATCCGCCCGATGTGCTGATGCGCGATGGCTTCGCGCTGGTGGAGCATCTCGGGCTGACCGATTACGATCTCGCCGGCTATTCGCTGGGGGCGAGGACCTGCATGCGGATGCTGGTCGATGGCGCGGCGCCGCGCCGCGCGGTGCTCTGCGGCATGGGGCTTCAGGGGCTGGTCGATACCCAGGGGCGCGGCGGCTATTTCCGCCACGTGCTGACCAATCTCGGCAGCTTCGAGCGCGGCAGCTCGGAATGGATGACCGAGGCGTTCCTCAAGACGACCGGGGGCGACCCGCAGGCACTGCTGCTCATTCTGGAAACCTTCGTCGACACGCCACGCGAGGCGATCGCGGCGATCCAGGTGCCGACTCTGGTCGTCACCGGCGAGGAGGATGACGACAATGGCTCAGGCGAGGCGGTGGCCGAGCTGCTGCCGCACGGTAGCTTCCGCGCGATTCCCGGCAACCATATGAGCGCGGTGATCAAGCCCGAGCTGGGCGCGGCGATCGCGGCGTTCCTGGCGGCTTGACCCGCGCGGAGGCGGGGGCCAGTGTCCGCGCCATTCCAAGCTTTCGAGGCCGCAGAACATGATCCGCAAAGGTATTTCCTATCTCGCGCTCGCCGCGCTGACCGCCATTCCCGCCGCTTCCGTCCCCGCCACCGCGCAGAAGCGCCCCGCAGCCGAGCGTGCGCCGACCGCCGCCGACGCGGACGCCTTCATCGCGCAGGTCGAGAAGGACGCCTATGCCTTCAACCTCGAGGCGAACCGGGTCGGCTGGATCCAGGCGACCTATATCAACGACGACAGCAATTTCCTCGCCAGCGTCTATGGCGCCCGGGGGACCGAGATGGCGGTGCGCTGGGCGCTCGACGCGGCGCGCTTCCAGAAGGTGACGGGACTGTCGCCCGACACCAAGCGCAAGCTCGACATCCTGCGCGTCGCGATCACGCTTCCCGCGCCCACGCGCGAGGGCGCCGCAAGCGTGCTTTCCGACATCTCGACCCGGATGGGTTCGCAGTACAGCACCGGCAAGGGCACGCTGCGCGGGCAGCCGATCAACGGCAGCGACATCGAGGCCGAGATGGGGACCAACCGCAACCCCGCCGAGCTGCAGGAGATGTGGGTCAGCTGGCACGACAATGTCGGCGCGCCGATGCGGGGCGATTATGCCAAGATGGTGACGATCGCCAACGAGGGCGCGGTCGAGCTGGGCTATCCCGATGTGGGTGCGATGTGGCGCTCGGCCTATGACATGCCGCCCGAGGATTTCGCCAAGCTCACCGACAAATTGTGGAACGAAGTGCGCCCGCTCTACGAGGCGCTGCACACCTATGTCCGCACCAAGCTCAACCAGAAATACGGCTCCGCGGTCCAGCCGGCGACCGGGCCGATCCGCGCCGACCTGCTCGGCAACATGTGGGCGCAGGAATGGGGCAACATCTACGATATTGTCGCACCGCCGGGGTCGGGCGATCTGGGCTATGACATCGGCGATTTGCTGAAGGCCAAGAATTACGGCCATATCGAAATGGTGAAGGCGGGCGAGAATTTCTATTCGTCGATCGGCATGGAGCCGCTGCCCGCGACCTTCTGGACCCGCTCGCAGTTCGTGAAGCCCGCCGACCGCGAAGTCGTGTGCCACGCCTCGGCCTGGGACCTCGACGACAAGGACGATATCCGCATCAAGATGTGCATCAAGGTGAACTCGGACGATTTCGTCACGATCCACCATGAGCTGGGCCACAATTACTACCAGCGGGCCTACAAGGATCAGCCGCTCCTCTATCGCAACGGCGCCAATGACGGCTTCCACGAGGCGATCGGCGATTTCGTCGCGCTGTCGATCACGCCGGACTATCTCGTCCAGATCGGGCTGCTCGACCAGAGCAAGGTGCCGAGCGAGGACAAGGACACCGGGTTGCTGCTGCGCCAGGCGATGGACAAGGTGGCGTTCCTGCCCTTCGGCCTGCTGATCGACAAATGGCGCTGGGGCGTCTTCTCCGGCCAGTACAAGGCGACCGAATATGAGTCGTCGTGGAACGCGCTGCGCCTCCGGTATCAGGGCATCGCGCCGCCGGTGCCGCGCGACGAGACCAAGTTCGATCCGGCCGCGAAATATCATGTGCCCAACAGCGTGCCTTATACGCGCTACTTCCTCGCGCGGCTGCTGCAGTTCCAGTTCTTCAAGGCGGCGTGCGAGCAGGCCGGCTGGAAGGGCCCGCTCCACCGCTGCTCCTTCTACGGCAACAAGGAAGTCGGCAAGCGGCTCAACGCGATGATGATGATGGGCGCCTCCAAGCCCTGGCCCGACGCGCTCGAGGCCTTCACCGGCAGCCGCGAAATGTCCGGCGCGGCGCTGATGGAATATTTCGCGCCGCTCAAGAAGTGGCTCGACGAGCAGAATGCCGGCAAGCCGACCGGCTGGTGAGGATCACTCCTCCCCGCTACGGGGAGGGTGTTCGAGCTTTGGCCTGCCCCCGGCAGGCCAAGATCGTGTCCGGGGGACACGATCTCGCGCGAACACATCCGAAGGATGGTGGAGGGGGCGTGCCGCAAGCGGCATCCTATGAGGAGAGCCCCCTCCGTCAGGCTTCGCCTGCCACCTCCCCGTGCCGGGGAGGATTGATCAGCGGAACGGCGGTTCGTTGAATGCGCGCAGTTTCCGGGAGTGCAGCTTCGCCCCCTCGCGGCGGAGTTCCTCGCAGGTCTCGATGCCGATCTTGAGGTGCTCCTCGATCGCGCGTTCGTAGAAGCGGTTGGCCTGGCCGGGGAGCTTGAGCTCGCCGTGGAGGGGTTTGTCCGACACACAGAGCAGAGTGCCGTAGGGCACGCGGAAGCGATAGCCCTGCGCGGCGAGCGTGGCGGACTCCATGTCCACCCCTACCGCGCGGCTCAGCGAAAAGCGCAAAGCCGTGGTCGAGTAGCGCAGCTCCCAGTTGCGGTCGTCGGTGGTGACGATGGTGCCCGTGCGCAGCCGCTGGCGCAGTTCGTCGCCCGACTGGCCCGACACCGTCTCGGCGGCGCGGGCGAGTGCGAGCTGGACTTCGGCGATCGCGGGGATCGGGATCTCGGGCGGCAGCACATCGTCCATGATGTGATCGTCGCGCAAATAGGCGTGGGCGAGGACATAGTCGCCGATCCGCTGGCTGGGGCGCAGCCCGCCGCAATGGCCGATCATCAGCCACGCCTCGGGCCGCAGCACCGCGAGATGATCGGTGATCGTCTTCGCGTTCGAGGGGCCGACGCCGATATTGACGAGGGTGATCCCGGTGCCGCCCTCGGCGATCAGGTGGTAGGCGGGCATCTGGTGCCGCCGCCATGCCGAGGTGTCGTTGAGCAGCCGGTCGAAATCGTCGCCGGCCTCGACATAGATGCCGCCCGCGCCCGAAACCGCGGTGAAGCGGCTGCCCTCGGCCCCCAGCTGCGCGACCGCGTAGCGGACGAACTCGTCGACATAGCGGTGATAGTTGGTGAACAGGATGTACTGCTGGAAATGCTCGACCGGAGTGCCGGTGTAATGGCGCAGGCGCGCGAGCGAGAAATCGGTGCGCAGCCCGTCGAACAGCGCCAGCGGCCGCGTCTCGTCATGCGCGATCCACAGCCCGTCGGCGATCTCGTCGCCGATATGGGCGAGCTCGGTCGCGGGGAAGTGGCGCGCCAGCTCGGTAGTGGTCACCTCTTCGAGCGCGAGGACGTGGCTCGGCTCGAGCACATAGGGGAAGGGGATTTCCTGGCGGCCGGGCTGGGCCATGACGAGGACGTCGTAATCCTCGATCAGGAAGGTCAGTTGTTCCTCGAGATAGTCCGCGAACATCGCCGGCCTGGTGACGGTGATGCGGTAATCGCCGGGCTCGCTGAGACGTCCGAACGAGCGGCGCGGGGCGGGCTTGTCGGTGCCGCCGCGATATTTGAGGCGGATTTCGGGATAGGCGAAGCTGCCGTCCTGGCGGCTCTGGGGATCGGGGGCGGTACCATCGGCGAGGTAGCGGGTGAGGGCTGCCTTCAGCCGGTCCACCGATGCGGTGTAGAGCCGGTCCAGTTCGGCTACGATATCGGAAGCATGAGTCATCTTATGCGGCTAAGCCGCAAACGTTACGCTGGCAAGTCTTGGCCCCTCCCCCGGTGAGAGGAGGGGCCAGGCGGATCAGCCGTTGCCCTTGTCGCCTTCGTCCTCGCCGCCGACGAGCTGGCTGATGCCATAGGCCGCGCCGGCGACCGCCGCCGCCGCGCCGGCGGCGATCGCAGCGGCGGCGACCGGATGCTCCTTGGCGGCTTCGACGGTCGACTCGATCGCGTCGCCGATCGCTTCCTTGGCGTCGCCAAGCAGATCCTGCGCCTGCTCCAGAAACGACTTGGCTTCGGGCTCGGGCGTGAGGGCGGGTGTGTCGTTCGCGGGGGTCTCAATCGTCATGGCGGAATCCCTTCGTGATAGCGTGAAATCAACTCCGGCCCACCGGCCCGGTTCCGTGGGTTACAGCGACTCGAGCATATGTTCCGCCGAGCTGACGCGGAATTCGCCCGGTCCCTCGACATTGAGCTGTTCGACCACGCCGTCATTGACCAGCATCGAGAAGCGCTGGCCGCGCGTGCCCATGCCGAACTTGCTGAAATCGGCGGTGAGCCCCAGCGCGGCGGGGAAGGCGCCGTTGCCGTCCGCGAGCAGGGTGACCTTGTCGCCAACGCCCGATGCTTCGCCCCAGGCCTTCATCACGAAGAAATCGTTGGCGGCGGTGCCGGCGACCTCGTCGACGCCCTTGGCCTTCAGCGCGTCGGCCTTCTCGATATAGCCCGGCAGATGCTTGGCCGAGCAGGTCGGGGTGAAGGCACCGGGGACCGAGAAGATCGCCACCCTGCGGCCCGCGAAGAACTCGTCCGACTCGACCGGCTGGGGACCGTCGGCGGTCACCTTGGTGAAGGTCGTATTGGGAACGCGGTCGCCGATCTGGATGGTCATTCGAATCCTCCTTTGGGTTTCATGCTCAATCGTTACGCGACAGGAGATTTTCAAGCGTGGCGGAGCCGAAACGGGGCGGATATGTTGTGAACCGCATGGATTCGGCATCGTACCTCACCGGACAGTTCCTGCTCGCGATGCCGGGGATCGGGGATCCGCGCTTCGAGCATGCCGTCATTGCGATGTGCGCGCATGACGAGGATGGCGCGCTGGGCATCGGAATCGGCGACACGATCGAGGGGCTGGGCCTCCACGAATTGCTGCGCCAGTTCGAGATCGAGCCGGGCGCGGCGCCCGATGTGCCGGTGCATTTCGGCGGGCCGGTGGAGCCGCGGCGCGGCTTCGTGCTGCATTCGACCGATTGGGGCGGGCAGGACACGATCGACGTCGCCGGCCGCTGGGCGCTTTCGGGGACGATCGACGTGCTGCGCGCCATCGCCGAAGGCAATGGCCCCAGCCGCTGGCTGGTCGCGCTCGGTTATGCCGGCTGGGGCGAGGGGCAGCTCGACGAGGAGCTGACACGGCACGGCTGGTTCAACACTGCGGCGCACACCGGGCTGCTCTACGACGTGGACGCCGACGACCGCTGGGCCAAGGGTTTCGCTGCGGCGGGGATCGATCCGCGGATGCTGGCGAGCAGCACGGGGACGGCGTGAGTGGCGTGCTGGCCTTGTTCGCCCTGGCGCTCGCGGCACCGGCTTTTGTCGAACGGCCGTGCGAGGATGCGCGGCTGACCCCGGTCGCGCGGTGCGGAACGGTGGGCGTACCCGAGGATCGCCGGCATCCCGAGCGGCGGACGATCAACCTCAACGTGATCGTGTTTCGCGCGACCGCGCCGGTGCCGGGACGGGCGCCGCTCGTCGATATCGACGGCGGGCCGGGCAATCCCTCGACGCGCAGCCTGGAATTCTATCTGAGCGATGGCGCGCCCTATTATGCGCAGCGCGATGTGGTGCTGTTCGATCAGCGTGGGACGGGCAAGTCGAACGGGCTGCACTGTCCCGAGCTTGCCGCGCCCGAGCAGGCCTATGTGCCGATGCTCGATCCGGCCAAGGTGATGCGGTGCCGCAAGTCGCTGAGCGGGCATGCCGACCTGCGCTTCTACGGCACGGGTGAGGCGGTTGAGGATCTTGAGGCCGTGCGGCAGGCGCTGGGTCATGCGCGGATCGATATCACCGCGGTCTCCTACGGAACGACGATGGCGATGGCTTATATCGCGGCGTATCCGCGGCAAGTGCGCGCGGCGGTGCTGACTGGTGTCGTGCCGGGCTTCGCGATGCCGCCACGCTTCCACGCGACCGCGGCGGAACGCGCGCTCAAGCTGGTGTTCGCGGAATGCGCCGCCGATGCCGCCTGCCATGCGGCGATTCCCGATCCGGATGGCGATCTGGTTCGGGCGCGAACCCGGCTGGGATCGCTTGCCCCGGAGTTGTTCATGGAGCGGCTGCGGTCGCTGATGTACACGGCGGCGGGCGCGCGACTGGTGCCATGGATTGTCCATCGCGCGGCGGCGGGGGACCTCGAGCCCTTTTACAAGGCGACCCGCCCCCGCGGCCCCTCGGCCCTGGCCGACGGCATGTTCCTGTCGGTCACCTGCTCCGAGAATTTCCCGGCGATGGATTACCCGGTCGCGCTGGCGCAGGCCAATGCGACCCGGTTCGGCGACTATCGGCTGCGGCGCCAGCATCACGCCTGCGCGCTGTGGCCCCGCGGAAAGCGGGCGAATCCCGATCCGCTCGCCAGCGACGTGCCGATCCTGATATTTTCGGGCCGGCTCGATCCGGTGAGTCCGCCCGAATGGGGCGCGCTGGCGCTGTTCGGCTTGCCCAATGGGCGCCAGCTGATCGTTCCGCAGGGCGGGCATGTGTTCGACGGGCTTTCGAACATCGAGTGTTTCGACGCGCTGATGCTGCGTTTCTTCGAAACCGCCGATGCCAAATCGCTCGATTCCGCCTGCCTCGCGACCATGCTCCCGCCGCCCTTCGCGACCGGCGAATGAGCCGACTCGCCTTTACCCGGAGTTAGCGCTAACATCCCCTGACAACGCCGGACAAAGAGTCGGCGGCAATCGCGGAGAGGGAGACGTGGGATGAAGCGGAACCGCTTGTTTGCTTGTGGGATGCTGCTGGCCGCGGCGCTGGGCACCCCGTCCGCGAGCGCACAGACCGCGCCGCCCAAGACGGGCATCTTCGATGCCAGCCAGGATGTCGGCGAGACCGCGATCAAGGGCGGCGTCACCGTGGATGGCGGCAGCTATCGGATGACCGCGAGCGGCGCGAACATCTGGGGCACCACCGACGCCTTCCATTATGCCTGGACCCGGCGCGGCGGGGACCTCCACATCGCGGCCGATCTGGAATGGGTGGGCAAGGGTGTCGATCCGCACCGCAAGGCCGGGCTGATGATGCGCCAGAATCTGACCCCTGGATCGCCCTATGCCGACGTCATGGTCCATGGCGACGGTATGGTCTCGCTCCAGTACCGCATCGTGCAGGACGGGCCGACCTATCAGATCATCTCGGCTACATGGCATCCCAAGCGCATCCAGCTCGAGCGCGAAGGCGACTTCGTCTATTTCTCGCTCGCCGGGCAGGACGGAGTGCTCAAGCATGCCGGGGGCAGCTTTCGCATCGCCTTCCAGCAGCCCTATTATGTCGGGCTCGCGCTTTCGGCGCACAACAACAGTGTCAGCGAGACGGGCGTGTTCTCGAATGTCGAGATCAAGGTGCCCAACCTCGCCTATGTGCCCGACACCGGCTATCCCGCGAAGGTCGAGAGCACGCTCGAGGTGATCGATGTCGGCGGCATCCAGAATCGCCGCGTGGTCCGCCAGTTCGAGGGCAAGATCGAGGCGCCCAACTGGTCGCACGACGGCAAGTCGCTGATCTACAACTCGAACGGGCGCATCTGGCGCGTCGATGTCGAGGGCAAGACCGAGCCGGTGGCGATCAACACCGGGCCGAACATCCGCAACAATAACGATCACGGCATCTCGCCCAACGGGCAGGACCTGGTGATCTCCGACCAGAGCCAGCCCGACAATCTCTCGCGTATCTACCTGCTGCCGCTCTCCGGGGCGGACAAGCCGCGGGAGATTGTGAGCGATCCGGAGGCGCGCTCCTACTGGCATGGCTGGACGCCCGACGGGAAGATGCTCGCCTATGTCCGGGTCGGGCTGAACGATGACAGCTACGATATCTGGACCGCCGATATCGCGACTGGCGCGCGCAAGCCGCTGATCATGGGTCCCGGCGCGGACGACGGCCCCGAATATTCGCCCGACGGCAAATATGTCTATTTCAACTCGAGCCGCAGCGGCGCGATGCAGATCTGGCGCGCCAATGCCGATGGCAGCAACCCGGTCCAGCTGACGCACGATCCGAACATGCGCGACTGGTTCCCGCACATCTCGCCCGACGGGAAATGGATCCTGTTCGTGTCGTTCGGGCTCGATATCGCGGTGAACGACCATCCGCCCAACCGCAGCGACGTCGCGCTGCGCATCATGCCCGCCGACGGCAGCGCGCCGCCGGTGGTGCTGACGCGCCTCTTCGGCGGACAGGGGACGATCAACGTGCCGAGCTGGTCGCCCGACAGCAAATCGGTGGCGTTCGTGAGCTATCGGCTGGTGCGGTAGGCGAGCCCGTCGAACCGCCGGAACCCTTGGGCCGCTCTGGCCGCTGTACCGGCGACACGAAGGAGAGGTTCGATGGCGTCCGTTCGATACATCGTCGCCGACGTGGACGAGGCTGTCGCATTCTATCGCGACAATCTCGACTTCGCGATCGACAAGCATAATCCGGGCAAGTTCGCGGCGCTGCTGCGTGACGATCTGACGCTGTATCTTAGCGCGCCCGGCGCCGGAAGCGGCGGTCAGGCCGGCGGCGACCCGGCGCCGGGCGGATGGAACCGGTTCATGATCGTGACGGACAGCCTCGACGCGCTGATCGAGCGTTTGCGGGGCGCCGGCGCGGGATTTCGCGGCGGCATCAGCGACGGGGGCGCCGGCCGCGCGATCCTGCTCGAGGATCCGTCGGGAAACGCGATCGAACTCTTCGAATTCAAGAAGGGCTAGAGACCCTTTCCGCCGCCGCTCAGTCGCACGCCTTGTAGCCTTCGGCCTCCTGCCGGGGGCGGATTTCGCGGCCGCGCGGGTCGATGCAGGCCCAGCTTCCGCCGGCGTAGAAGCTGTGTTCGCCGTCCATCTGCTTCGTGCAGCCGAAGCACACCACCGCGCGGCCCTTCTCGAACGGGAAGGCGCCGTCATAGATGCGCGGGAGGACGAGGCGGAGGCGGCGGTCGACATAGCCGATCTTGCCCGCGACTTCGGAGCGCGCGAGCCCCGAATGGAACTCGTCGGCCCAATTCTCGAAGGTCATCACCGGCTGGGAAGCGCCGCCGGGGCGGACATAATACCACTGGCCCTTGACGTTCACGTCGGAAAGCCCGCGCGTGAAGACGAAATCGCGAAGGCGCGCGGGATTGAACACCAGCGTTGGCGTGCGGCGCGCGCAATCGTCGGCAACGGTGAGCTCCTTCTCGCGGCGCGAGCTGTAGAGGCATTGCACGTCGAAGCCGGTCTGCGGCACGGGGGTTGCGAGCAGGAGGAACGCGGCGAGCATGGTGCAGACTATCACGCGGGCGAAATGAACGCACGGTTGCTAGCCGGCCGGCGCCGGGACTAAATCGCGGCCATGGAGTCCCCCACACGTCGCACTTTGCTGACCGCCGCCGCGGCGATGGCAGCCGCTTCACCCGCGCTCGCCGCGAAACAGGAGGCCGGGGGCGACGAAGCGCTTCTCGCGCTGCCCAGCCGGGCAACGGCGATGCGGACGCGGGTCGCGGCGGGGACCGGCGCGGTTTTCTGCGCCGGCTATGCGCGGGCCGGGGATCGCGGACAGGCGCTCTATGCGCGCGCCGAACGGGAGCCGGCCCATGCGGGCAAGTTCCGCTCGGCGGACGGCATGTGGTGGGAGCTGGCGGAGAACAGGCTCAATCCCTTCATGTTCGGTGCGAAGGCCGCAAGGCGAGTCGACGACGCCCCCGCGATCCAGGCGATGTTCGATTGCATCGCGGCGAGGCGCATCGCCCATCCGGTCCAATTCCTGGGCGCGCAATATTGTGTCGCGAAGCCGATCACGCTGCCGACGATCCCGGCCTTCGTCACGCTCGACATCGATGGCGGCGGCGCGCTGCTGGCGACCGATGCGCCGATCGCGATCTTCACCCGGCTCCCCCGGGACCAGGCCGAGGCGAGCGCGATGATCGGCCAATCGCATTACGACATCCACCATTTCGAATTTCGCGGGAGCGGCAAGGCAGGGCAGACCGGGGTGCACATCGGCGCGGCCTATGGCAATGTGGTGCGCGGCTGCACCTTCAGCGCGCTCGAATATGGTTCGATCGGCACCTTCTGCCTCGGCAGCGCGTGGCGCGACAATCTCTACCATCACTGCTCGGCGCGCGCGCTCGTGCTCCAGACGGGGACGGGTTACGATCAGGGCGCGGTGTGGCCGGGATCGAGCGAGCCCAATTCGCCGTGCCACGTCAATGTGATCGAGAATTGCCGGGTATTCGGGCATCCGCGGCAGAAATCGGCGTTCGGCATCTTCGGGTGCAACGGCGTGCGCGTGAACGGCTGTATCTCGGAGGGGCAGGGCGGGGGCATCGACCTGCATTTCGACTATCAGGGATCGCCCACGGTGAAGGAGTTCCATGTCGACACCTTCCACTGCGAGAACCCCAATGCGGCGCTCAACCTCAAGGTGCGGGCTTCGGGCAAGGTCTTCATCGACCGGCTGATCCGATCGCACCCCGCCGCGCTCTACGACGCGCAGGGCTCGGTCAATTGCGAGGTGCTGATGCGGGGCCTGTCATGGCTGGGCAACCTTCCCGAGGCTACCGGCAAGGGGACGAACCCCAATGGCCGCTGGTTCTATCATTCGAACGGCAACGGACATGGCGCGAAGACCGAGGGGAGCAAATCGAGTGGGGTCGGCTTCCGCTTCGACGAGTGCATCGAGAGCGCATGGGAGGCGATCAGCGACCCGAAGCGATGGGAGGGCGGGGAGCTGCCCTATATGCTCCATGTCCGCGGGATACGGCGCGCCAATGGCGGGGTGATGGAGTGGTCGAACGCGCCGATCCAGTTCGCCTCGCCGATCGCCTTTGCCGACAACAGCACGCTCGCGGCGATGAAGACCGGAACGGTGCGGCCGACCACGACGATGGTGCCCCCCTATGCCAGCGTGAGCGAGACGTTCGAGGTGGAGGGACTGCTCGCGACGCATCATTCGGTGACGCTCAATCCGCAGCATGGCATGTACGCGCCGCCCCCGGGGATCGCGTGGAACGCCTGGATCGAGCGCGAGGGCGCGATCACGCTGCGGCTGACCAACGTCACGGCGCGCGAGATCGCGCTGAAGTCCGGCGCGCTCTGGGTCTATTCGGCGCCGCGCCGGGGATGAGCGGGCACGTCCTCGACCGGCCGGTGTGGAACGCGCTGACCAGCCGCCAGGCGGGGCTGGCGGAGGGCGACGCGCGGGCGTGGCGGCTGGCGGAGGAGTATGGCGTGTTCGTCGCGGCCGCCGATGCGTCCGACGAGAGCGTGGTGGCGGTGCGCGCGCTGATCCCCGAGGGCGGCGAACTCTGGGCGATCGAGGCGCAGCGCATGCCGGTGCCGGCGGGCGCGCGGGTGGCGAGGGAGGCGCTGCTCCACCAGATGGTCGCCGATGCGCTGACACCGGCGCGGCCGCCCGCGTTCGAGATCGTGCCGCTGGGCGAGGCCGAGGCGCACGCGATGTTCGTGCTCGCCCGGCTGACCGAGCCGGGGCCGTACAATTCGGGTACCCACCGGCTGGGCGAGTTTGTGGGCGTGAAGCATGCGGGGCGGCTGGTGGCGATGGCGGGCGAGCGGATGCGGCCCGAGGGGTTCACCGAAGTGAGCGGGGTCTGCACCCATCCCGACTTTCGCGGGCGCGGCTATGCCGGCGCGCTGATGCGGCATGTGACCGCTGCGATCCTGGCACGGAGGGAGACGCCGTTCCTCCATTCGTATGCGAGCAACGCGGGGGCGATCGCGCTGTACGAATCGCTGGGGTTCCGCTTTCGCGCGAAGATCTGGGCGACGGTGCTGGTTCGCGAGTGACATATAAAGATATCTTTATATTTCGATTGCGCGTTCCCATCTAACGCTGTAGGGGCGCGGGCATCGTGGCTGGAGAAGCGATTCCGGCCCGCAGATTCCCTATGGAGAACACAGCAGTGGCTACCGTCATCGACAAACCCGATTATGTGGTTGCGGACATCGCGCTGGCCGATTTCGGCCGCAAGGAAATCGAGATCGCCGAGACCGAGATGCCGGGGCTGATGGCGCTGCGCGAGGAATTCGGCGCGTCGCAGCCGCTGAAGGGCGCGCGGATCACCGGCTCGCTCCACATGACGATCCAGACCGCGGTGCTGATCGAGACGCTGACCGCGCTGGGCGCGCAGGTCCGCTGGGCGACGTGCAACATCTTCTCGACCCAGGACCACGCCGCCGCCGCGATCGCCGCGACCGGCGTGCCGGTGTTCGCCGTGAAGGGCGAGAGCCTGGCCGAATATTGGGACTATGTCGGCGACATCTTCAACTGGGGCGCCGACACCGACGGTACCACCGCCAACATCATCCTCGACGACGGCGGCGACGCGACCATGTTCGCTTTGTGGGGCGCCAAGCTCGAGGCCGGCCACACGCTGGGCGAGCCCGAGAATGACGAGGAAGTCGAGTTTCAGCGCTCGGTGAAGGCGTTCGTGGCGAAGTATCCGGGTTACCTGACCCAGACCGTCAAGAATTTGAAGGGCGTGTCGGAAGAGACCACCACTGGTGTCCATCGCCTGTACGAGATCGCGAAGAAGGGCGAACTGCCCTTCCCGGCGATCAACGTGAACGACAGCGTGACCAAGTCGAAGTTCGACAATCTCTATGGCTGCAAGGAATCGCTGGTCGACGCGATCCGCCGCGCCACCGACGTGATGCTCGCCGGCAAGGTCGCCTGCGTCGCCGGCTTCGGCGATGTCGGCAAGGGCTCGGCCGCGTCGCTCCGCAACGGCGGCGCGCGCGTGATGGTCACCGAAATCGATCCGATCTGCGCGCTGCAGGCGGCGATGGAAGGCTATGAAGTCGTGACGATGGAAGAGGCGGTGAAGCGCGCCGACATCTTCTGCACCGCGACCGGCAATGCCGACGTCATCACCGCCGATCACATGAAGGCGATGAAGCCGATGTCGATCGTCTGCAACATCGGCCACTTCGACAGCGAGATCCAGATCGCCGCGCTCAGCAACTATGAGTGGACCGAAGTGAAGCCGGGCACCGACCTGGTGAAGTTCCCCGACGGCAAGCAGATCATCGTGCTGGCGAAGGGCCGCCTGGTGAACCTCGGCTGCGCGACCGGCCATCCGTCGTTCGTGATGTCGGCCTCGTTCACCAACCAGACGCTCGCGCAGATCGAGCTGTGGACCAAGGGCGAGCAGTATGAGAACCAGGTCTATGTCCTGCCCAAGCATCTCGACGAGAAGGTCGCGGCGCTGCACCTCGAAAAGCTGGGCGTGAGCCTGTCGAAGCTGACGCCGAAGCAGGCCGGCTATATCGGCGTGCCGGTCGAGGGGCCGTTCAAGCCGGACCATTACCGCTACTGATTTCAGCGGATCTGCGATCGAGGCCGCGTCTCCCCGGAGGCGCGGCCTTTTTCGTTTCGGACCCGTGCCCTGTCACAGGAAAGTCACAGTGATACATTGTAACCAAGGGGACACATAGCGGAAATCATTGGTCTCAAGGGCGATTTCCCCAACCGGCCCGTCAATGTTCGGCGGGCCCGAGTGTGAAGGAAGCCCCATGTCCCTGCTTACCGCCGGACGCCGTTCCGGTCTGTTGCTCACCGCATCGTTCGCCGCCCTCGCTCTTGCCACTCCCGCCTTCGCCCAGGACACGGACACCGCGCCGGCCCAGGAAGACGCCAGCGCGCAGGAAGCCCCGGCTCCCGACATCGTCGTCACCGGCTCGCGCATCCGCCGCCCCGATTTCGACAGCCCGAACCCGATCATCTCGCTCGGCGCGCAGGACGTTCAACAGTCCGGCACCACCAACATCACCGATTTCCTGACCGGCATGCCGGCGCTGGCCGGATCCTCGACCTCGCGCGACAATTCGGGCGACCGCGCCGGCATCGGCGCCACCGGGCTCAACCTGCTCGACCTGCGCAACCTCGGCACCGATCGCACGCTGGTGCTGATCGATGGCCGCCGCCACGTCGCGGGCGTGCCGGGAAGCCAGGCGATCGACATCAACACCATCCCGACCGACCTGATCCAGCGCGTGGACGTGCTGACCGGCGGCTCTTCGGCGGTCTATGGTGCCGACGGCGTGACCGGCGTGGTCAACTTCGTCCTCAAGAAGGACTTCCAAGGCGTCGCGGTGCGCGCGCAGGCGGGCATTTCGGAGCGGGGCGACGCCGGTCAGCGGCTCTTCTCGATTACCGCCGGCCACAATTTCGCGGGCGGGCGCGGCAACGTCGCCATCGCCTATGAATATGGCGCCGACGACCGGCTGGAGAGCAAGGACCGCGACTATCTGCGCGGCCCGAACCGCTACGGCTTCTACCGCAACCCGAACTACACGCCGAACACCGCAGGCTCGTACCTGTACATCCCGACGCGCGACGTCCGCTATCCCGATACCGCGCGCAACGGCGCGGTCGACGTGACCGGCGACGGGCTTCCCGAATTCACCGGCAACGACACGGTCTGGGATCCGGGCTCGCCGATCCCCGGGGGCTACACCGTGGGCGGCTCCTCGACCCCGGTCGCGGACTATGGCAACGATCTGTCGCCCAAGGTCGAGCGTCACGTCGTCAACCTGCTCGGCCATTTCGACGTGTCGGACGCGTTCCAGGTCTATGCCGAGGGCAAGTACGCCAATGTCCGCAGCTTCTCGCTCGGCCAGCCGACCTGGGACTATTATCTCTTCATCCCCGAGGACAATCCCTACATCCCCGCGAACATCCGCGCGGCGATGGATCCGGCGATGGGCGGCGTGCTGGTCACCCGCGACGACCTCGATCTGGGCCAGCGCGGCGAGAACATCACGCGCGAGACCTGGCGCGGTGTGCTGGGCGTGCGCGGCGATATCTCGCCCAGCATGCGCTACGACGTGTCGTACGTTTACGGCCGCACCAACGTCACCAGCCATTATGTCAACGACATCTATGACGACCGCTTCTTCGCGGCGATCGACGCGGTGTCCGACGGCAATGGCGGCGTCACCTGCCGCGTCAATCTCGATCCCAGCTGGACGCCGTACCAGCCCTATGCGGACTATTCGACGCGCGACCTGACCGACCCGACCACCTTCCAGCCGGGCGCCTGCTCGCCGATCAACCTGTTCGGCGAAGGCCAGAGCCAGGCCGGGCTCGACTTCATCCATGCCAGCACGACCGACCGTTCGTCGATCGAGCAGCATGTGGTGAGCGCGTCGCTCTCCGGCGAGCTGTTCGCGCTGCCGGGCGGCAATCTGGGCTATGCGGTGGGCGCCGAATACCGGCGTGAATCGTCGAGCTTCGTGCCCGATCCGATCGCGCAGCAGGGGCTGACCTTCACCAACGCGCTCTCGCCGACGCGCGGTTCGTTCGACGTGAAGGAAGCCTTTGCCGAAGTGCGGTTGCCGCTGCTCAAGGATCTGCCGTTCGTCAACGCGCTCGAGATCGGCGGCGCGGCGCGCGTCTCCGACTATTCGACCACGGGAACGAGCTGGACCTGGAAGGTCGATGGCAGCTGGGCGCCGATCCGCGACATCCGCGTCCGCGGCACCTATTCGAAGGCGGTTCGCGCCCCGAATATCGGCGAGCTGTACAGCGGCGCTTCGCAGACCTTCGAATTCTTCGACGATCCCTGCAACCCGGTGAACATCAATGGCGGCGAAGCGACGCGGCCGGCGAACTGCTCGGCGCTGCTGGCGGCGGCGGGGCTGACCCCGGCGCAGATCGCGTCGTTCGAGGACACGCGGACGTTCAACATTCCGGGCTTCCAGGGCGGCAATCCCAACCTGGGCGAGGAAAAGGCGACGACCTGGACGGTGGGCGCGGTGCTGCAGCCGCGCTTCCTGCCGGGCTTCTCGCTCTCGGCCGACTGGTACGACATCACGCTCAACAACGCGATCAACACCGTCGGCGCGCAGCAGCTCGCCGAGCTCTGCGTCGACCAGGCCGATATCAACAACGTCTTCTGCGCGGCGGTCACCCGCGCGCAGGGCACGGGGCTGATCAACGGCTTCACCGTCGCGCCGCAGAATGTCGCCAATTTCCGCACCGCGGGCCTCGACGTGAACCTGCGCTACCGGCTTCGCACCGCGAATCTGGGCACGTTCAACATCTTCGTGATCGGCAATTACCTGAATGAGCTCAAGTTCATCGGGACGCCGGGCGCCGCCCCGACCGACTCGCTGCGCACCGTGCGGGCGCCCGAGTTCCAGGTCACCGGCGACATCACCTGGAGCAAGGGGCCGTTCACGCTGAACTATGGCCTGTCCTGGGCCGACAAGCAGCGCCGCTTCGCGGCGAACTCGATTGCCGGCAACCCGAACTATGTCGCGCCGGAATATGTGTTCTACAAGCAGCGCTGGGTCCACGACGTCTATGGCGCGGTGAACATCGACAAGTTCCAGCTGTTCGGCGGGGTCAACAACCTGACCGACCAGCAGCCGGACGTGGGGACCGCGACCTATCCGGTCGATGCCCGCGGCCGTTCCTTCTATGCGGGCGTTCGCTTCGGCTTCTGAGCCGGGCACTCGCCGCAAGACTTTGGGGGTCCGGCGCAGCCGGGCCCCTTTTTCTTTTCCGCTGCTTCCCGTGAGCGGTGCGATTGTCCTAAGGGGCAAAGCATGAAGCGGAGCGGCGCGCGTTGATCGAAATCTCCCAGTCCGCGGCGGCCGTCGCCGGGGCGGCGGTGGCGCTGCTGATCGTGGTGGCGACCTGGGCGCTGCTCGGCGGGCTGCGCGCGCGGGCGAGCGGGCGCGAGACCGCCGACAGCAACGCCAGGCTGCTTGCGATGTTGGCCGCTTCGCCAGCGCAGGCGATGGTGGTCCGCAATGACGGGCGGCTGGAGCTGTCGCGGCGGCTGGCGGACTGGCTGGGGCTGGAGAATATCCCGCGCGACCTGAGCGAGCTGGCCGATCCGGAGGGCGGACTGGTCGCCGAGGATGCCGCCGCGCTGACCGAGCAGGTGACCGGGGCGCAAAAGGCCGCGCGGCCCTTCACCCTGTCGGTCCGCGCCAAGGGCTCGGAGCGGGCGCTGCTGGTGGTGGGGGACCGCGCGCCACAGGCGGTGCGCGCGCCGGGCGGCGTGGTGCTGTGGTTCCTCGACACGACCGAGAGCCAGGAGGAGATCAGCCGGCTCCAGCGCGACGCCGGGCGGCTGCGCGTGGCGTTCGACGCGCTGACCGCACTGATCGAGGCCGCGCCGATGCCGATGTGGTATCGCGGACCCGACCTCAAATTGCTGATGGTCAATTCGGCCTATGTCGAGGCGGTCGAGGGCAAGGACGCCGAGGATGTCGTCGCGCGCGGGCTCGAACTGGTCGAGGGCGCCGGGCTGGGCGGGCCGCTCGCCAACGCCGCCATCGCCCGCGACACGCAGGAGCCGCAGACCGCCGCCATGCCCGCGACGATCGGCGGCGCGCGCAAGATGCTGCGGCTGCACGACGTGCCGCTGCCAACTGGCGGCGTGGCGGGCTTCGCGGTCGACATCGAGGAGCTGGAGCAGCTGCGCGGGGGCATGAAGCGCTTCGGCGAGGCGCAGCGCGCGATGCTCGACCGGATGAGCGCGGGCGTGGCGCAGTTCGGCGCGGACCGCGGGCTGGTCTTCGCCAACCAGCCGTTCAAGCGCATCTTCGCGATGAAGAATGAATGGCTCGCCGACCGGCCCGAATTCGATCGCGTGCTGGAGCGGATGCGCGAGGCGAAGCGGCTGCCCGAGGTGCGCGATTTTCCCGCGTGGAAGGCCGAGCGGCGCGAATGGTTCACCGCGCCCGATGCGGTCGAGGAGACCTGGACGGTCGGGCAGGCGCATCTGCGCGTCGTCGCCCAGCCGCTTCCCGAGGGCGGCCTGTTGCTGATCTTCGAGGACCGGACGCAGCAGCTCGAATTGCAGCGCGAGCATGGCGAGATGCAGCAGGTGCGCACCGCGACGCTCGAGAGCCTGTCCGAAGCCGTGGCGGTGTTCGGCAAGGGCCGGCTGGCGCTGTGGAACCGCAAGTTCAGCGCGGTGTGGGACTTCGAGGAAGGCTTTCTCGACGGGCATCCGCAGATCGTCGCGCTCTCCAAGGCGGCTGCGCCCAAGCTGGCGCGGCCGGGGCAGGCCGAGACGATCGGCGACCTGATCCGCTCCGCCGCCAAGGACCGCCAGCAGCGCGGCAGCACGCTCGCGTTCAAGGACGGGCGCTATTTCGATATCGCCGCAGTGCCTTTGCCCGATGGCAACGCGCTGCTGACGATGCTCGACGCGACCGACCGCCACCGCATCGAGCGCGCGCTGCGCGACCGCAACGAGGCTCTGGTCGCGGCGGATGCGGTGAAGACCGCGTTCGTTGCGAATATGAGCTACGAGTTGCGTACCCCGCTGACCTCGATCAAGGGCTTTGCCGAGATGCTGCATGGCGGCTTCGCGGGCGAATTGAGCGAGAGCGGGGCCGAATATACCGAGGCGATCCTGGTCTCGGTCGAGCGGCTGGGGGCGCTGATCGACGATGTGCTCGACCTGACCGGCAGCGAAGCCGCGCCGCTGGAGCGCGAGAGCGTCGATCTGGAGCTGGCGGCGAATAATGCCGCCGAGACCATTGCCCCGCTCGCCAAGGCCAAGTCGATCGATCTCGCGGTGGAGATGGCCGGCACCGCGGGCAGCGTGATGGGCGATCCGCGGCGGCTGCGCGAGGTGATCGAGCATCTGCTGCGCCATGCGATCGCGGGGACGCCCGAAAAGGGGCGGGTGCTGCTCCATCTCGACGGCAACCAGCGGGTGGCGCGCGTGATCGTTTCCGACGACGGGCCCGGGATGAGCGAGGAGGCGCAGGCCAAGGCGTTCGACCGGTTCGCGCAGCACGAGATTGCCCGCAGCGGCGAACGCGCGCTGGGCCTTAGCCTGCCGCTCGCCAAGCAGTTCGTCGAGGCGCATCGCGGCCGCATCCAGCTGATCTCCGAACCCGGCGAGGGGACGCTGGTGACGGTGGAACTGCCGCGCGCGTGACCGAGCTGACGCCCGCCGAGCTCGCGTTTCGCGTGGGCGCCCTTGCCGGGCTGCTCGGCATATTGGGCTGGCTGCCGGTCAACCTGCAATGGATGGCGGCGTTCGCGCTGCTGATCGTCGCTTTGGTCTATTTCTACGAGATCTGGGCCGCGCGCGGATCGCCGCGAAGGCAGCGCGGGGCGCTGATCTGGGCGGTGCTGGCGCTGGCCGGGGCAGGCGCGCTGATCGGCGAAATCGTCGCAAGCGTCTCGACCCCGTTGCTCGCGCTGGCGGCGGTCTGCATCGCGCTGAGCGTGGCCGCGACCTTGGGCGATTCGGGCGGCGATGCGGAGAGCGAGACCGAGCATTGATCCGGCTGGCCGATCTCGATGCCTCGCTCGCGCTGGGCGCGGCGCTGGCGAAGGTGGCGCGGCCGGGGGACGTGATCGCGCTTTCGGGCGAGCTGGGCGCGGGCAAGACCAGCATCGCGCGCGGGCTGCTCGCGGCCCTGGGGCTGGAAGAGGAAGCGCCGAGCCCGAGCTTCGCGATCGTCCAGCCCTATGATCCGCCCGAGGTCCGATTTCCGGTGCTGCATGTCGATCTCTACCGGATCGAGAATTCAGGGGAAGCGGAGGAGCTGGGACTCGATGAGGCGCGCGGCGATTCGCTGCTGATCGTCGAATGGCCCGAGCGGCTGGGCGAGGATGCATGGGACGACGCGCTGTGGCTGACCCTGGAAACCATGTCCGACGGCGCGCGCGCCTTGACAGCCCGGGTGCCCCCGGCTTGGGAGGGCCGATGGCCGATATGAACCCTCCCGCCGCCGCGCCCGCCTTTCTCGCCGAGGCGGGATGGGCGGACGCCGAGATATTGCCGGTGGCTGGCGACGCCTCGTTCCGCCGCTATTTCCGCGCGGTGCTGCCGGGCAAGAGCGCGATCCTGATGGACGCGCCGCCGCCGCACGAGGATCCGCGGCCCTTCATCTCGATCGCCAAATGGCTGACGGGCAAGGGGTTTGCCGCGCCCGCGATCCTGCACGAGGATCTCGGCCAGGGCCTCGTGCTGATCGAGGATTTCGGCGATGCCCGGATGCGCGAGACCGCCGACGCCGCGCCGGAGAGCGAGCTGCGGCTGTACGAGCGCGCGATCGACATCCTGATCGACCTGCACAGGCACGAGGCCGCGCCGGTCGATCCCTATGACATGGACGTCTATCATCGCGAGGCCGCGCTGCTGACCGAATGGTATGCGCCCGCGCTCGGGCTCGACGTCGATGCCGAGGGCTATCGCGAGGCGTGGGACGCGGTGCTCGCGCCGGTGCTCGATCATCCGCCGGTCACGGTGCTGCGCGACTATCATGCCGAGAATATCATGCTGATCCCCGGCAGCGACGCGCTGGGGCTGCTCGATTTCCAGGACGCGTTGGCCGGGCATCCCGCCTACGACCTCGTCTCGCTGCTCCAGGATGCGCGGCGCGACGTGCCCGCCGAGCTCGAGACCGCGATGCTCGACCGCTACAAGCGCATCACCGGCGCGGGGGACGCGTTCGACGTCGCCTATCATGTGCTGGGCGCGCAGCGTAACGCCAAGATCGTCGGCATCTTCACGCGCCTCTGGAAACGCGACGGCAAGCCGCGCTACCCCACGCTCTGCCCGCGCGTCTGGCGCTACCTCGAGCGCGACCTCGCGCATCCGGCGCTCAAGCCGGTGGCCGACTGGTTCGACGCGAACCTGCCCGCCGACATGCGCGGCGACCCGGTGGCGATTGCCGGCGAATGAAACGCAAGGGGATGTTCTCGATCCGCCCGAACCCGGACGCGGCGGTGCCCGAGACTGCGATGGTGATGGCGGCGGGGCTGGGCAAGCGGATGCGCCCGCTCACCGCGACGCGTCCCAAGCCTCTGGTCGAGGTCGCGGGCAAGGCGCTGATCGACCATGTCTTCGATCATCTCCGCGCCGCCGGGGTGAAGCGCGCGGTGGTCAATGTCCATTATCTCGCCGACCAGCTCGAGGCGCATCTCAAGGCGCGGGTGAAGGATATCGAGATCATCGTCTCCGACGAGCGCAAGCAGTTGATGGAGACGGGCGGAGGCATCGTGCAGGCGCGCGAATGGCTGGGGGACAAGCCGTTCCTGTGCGTCAACAGCGACAATTTGTGGGTCGATGGCCCGATCGACGCGATCCGCCAGCTCGCCGCGCAATGGGACGACGCGCGGATGGACGCGCTGCTGCTGATGGTCCCGCTCGCGCGCGCCAATTGCCATGGCGGCAAGGGCGATTTCCGGCTCGATCCGCATGGGCGGATCATCGAGCGGCGGCTGCCCGGACGGATGGCGCCGTTCGTGAATACCGGTGTGCAGATATTATCGCCGCGCGTGATCCGCGACTGGCCCGAGGGGCCGTTCTCGACGAATTTATTCTGGGACCGCGCCATCGAGGCCGGGCGTGCCTGGGGCGTGGTGCATCAGGGGATGTGGTTCGACGTCGGGACCCCCGGCGCGATCAAGGCGACCGAGACGGTGCTGGCGGATGGTTAGCTTTTCTCCCTCTCCCCGCTTGCGGGGAGAGGGTCGGGGAGAGGGGCCTATGCCACAAGCGGATCGCCCGGGGATGACTGCCCCTCTCCCAACCCTCTCCCCTGAAGGGGAGAGGGCTATTATGGTCGTCTGAATGGACCGCCTCCACCTCTACACCATCCCCCCGCACCGCGCCTTTGCGGACTCGCTCGCGATCGGGCTGATCCGGCGGTTCGGGGCGGATCCGATGCGGCTGGCGCGGGGGACGGTGCTGGTGCCGAGCAATCGCGCCAAGCGGGCGATCTCGGATGCGTTCGTGCGGGCGAGCGAGGGCGGGTTGCTGCTCCCCCGGCTGGTCGCGGTGGGCGATCCCGAGCTTGACGAGGCGGTGTTCGATGCGGCCGACGATGCCGCGCCGGTGCCCCCCGCGGTCGATCCGCTCCAGCGGCGGATGATCCTCGCGCGCCTGATCGTCGAGGCGCGGCCGGGGACCGATACTGCCGAGGCGGTCCGGCTCGCGGGGGAGCTGGCGGCGACGCTCGATCAATTGCTGGTCGAGGAGGTGGCGCCATCGGCGGTGGCCGCGCTCGATCTGGGGCCTGAGCTTACCGCGCATTGGGCGAAATCGCTCGAGCTGTTCGAGCTGGTGGGTGAGCGTTGGCCCGCCGAACTGGCGAAGCTGGGCCGGGTCGATCTGGCCGAGCGGCGGCGGCAATTGCTGGCGCGGGTGACGGCGCGGTGGCGCGCGGCGCCGCCTCAGGGCTTTGTCTGCGCGGCGGGCGTCACCACGTCCGCGCCCTCGGTCGCGCGGCTGCTTCGCGTGGTGGCGGAGATGCCGCAGGGGATGGTAGTGCTGCCGGGGCTGGCCACCGGCATCAGCGATGCCGAGTGGGATTCGCTGGGCCCGCATGAGGAGAAGGACGGGCGGCGCAAGCGCGCGATCGAGACGCACCCGCAGTTCCACCTCAGGCTGCTGCTCGACCGGATGGGGGTGCGCCGCGACGAGTTCGATCCGTGGCGCGCGGCGAGCGAGCATGATGCGCCGCCCGCGCGCAGCCGGGCGATTGCCTCAGCCTTCATGCCAGCCGATCTGACGGTGGGCTGGACCACGCTCAAAGCCTCCGAGCGCAAGCTGGAGGGCGTGCGTGCGCTCGAAGTCGCGACTCCGGCCGAGGAGGCCCAGGCGATCGCGCTGGCGCTGCGCGAGGTGCTCGAGACGCCCGGGCGGACCGCCGCGCTTGTGACGCCGGACCGGGTGCTGGGCGCGCGCGTGGCGGCGCATCTGGGGCGCTGGGGAGTCGCGATCGACGATTCGGCGGGGCAGAAACTGACCGTGCTTCCGCCTGGCACGTTGTTGCTCGCGCTGGCCGAGGCGGCTTCGCAGGCCTTCGCGCCGATGGCGCTGCTGACCCTGCTCAAGCATCCGCTGGTGATGCCGGGGGATCGCCTCGCCTGGCTGGAAGGCGCGCGGACGCTCGACCGGGCGCTGCGGGGGCCGCGGCCAGGGCCGGGGCTGGCGGGAGTCGATCGGTATCTTGCCGAGCAGGACGGGCGCGACGGGCATTTGCGGCGGGCGGCGGAGCGCTGGTGGCCGATGGCGCGCGTGTTGCTGGCGCCGGTGGAGGCAGTGTTCGCGGGCGGCGCGGCGCCGCTCGCGGTGCTGCTGGCGGCGCTGCGCGAGGCGGCGTCTGCGCTGGGGGGCGATGGGCTTTGGGGCCGGGCCGATGGGCGCGCGGCGGCGGACCTGCTCGACGGACTGGAGCGCGAGGCGGCGCATGGCCCGGCGCTGGCCGAGCCGGAGAGCCTCGCTTCGATGCTGCGCACGCTGATGGACGAAGTCGCGGTGCGGCCGCCACAGGGCGGGCACCCCCGGCTGGCGATCCTGGGCCTGCTCGAAGCGCGGTTGCAGACGGCGGACCTGATGATCCTGGCCGGGCTGAACGAGGGCGTGTGGCCGGGGCTGCCCGCGCCCGATCCATGGCTGGCGCCGCGCATCCGGAGCGAACTGGGGCTGCCGGGGCTGGAGCGGCGGATTGGCCTTGCGGCGCACGATCTGGCGGGAGCGCTGGGCGCGCCCGAGGTGATCCTGACGCGGGCGCGGCGCGATGCCTCTTCGCCGACGATCGCTTCGCGATTCTGGCTGCGGCTGGAGGCGCTGTCGGGCGGGCTGGACCGGGCGGAGGAACTGGCGCGCTGGCTGGATGCGATCGACGATCCGGGTGCGCATCGGCCCGCCGAGCGCCCCGAACCGTGCCCACCCGCCGCCGACCGGCCCAAGGCGATTTCGGTGACCGAGGTCGACCGGCTCAAGGCCGATCCCTACGCCTTTTATGCCCGGAAGATGCTGGGGCTGATGCCGCTCGATCCGGTCGATGCCGATCCCAGCGCGGCGTGGCGGGGCACGGCGGTACATGATGTTCTTCAGAAATGGTTCGAACTCGACAAGTGCGATCCGGCGGCGCTTCGGCCGCGCGCCGAGGCGATGCTGGCCGATGAGCGGACGCATCCGATGATGCGGGCGCTGTGGCAGCCAAGGCTGATGGAGGCGGTGGACTGGATCGCGGGCGAGATCGCGCGGCTGGAGAGTGAGGGGCGCAAGGTGCTGGGCGTCGAGCAACGCGGCGAGATCGCCTTTGCGGGCGTGATGCTGAGCGGCACCTTCGACCGGATCGACCGGATGCCCGACGGGAGCCTTGCGATCGTCGATTACAAGACGGGCCAGCCGCCCAGCCCCAAGGCTGTGCGCGCGGGATACAGCCTCCAGCTCGGGCTGCTGGGGCTGATCGCGGAGGAGGGCGGGTTCGATCCGATCCGGGGGACCGCCACCGCGTTCGAATATTGGTCGCTGGCGCGCAAGGGCGGAAGCTTCGGCTTCATCGATTCGCCGGTCTCGCCGAAGAAGCGCGATCCGATCCCCGCGGACGAATTCGTGGCGATCGCGGGCGGTAATTTCCATGACGCGGTCAAGGATTGGCTGACGGGCGACAAGCCTTTCACCGCCAAGCTCCATCCCGAATATGCGCCCTACGCGGAGTATGACCAGCTGATGCGCCTGGATGAGTGGTATGGCCGCGACTAGCCGCCTCCATCCGCTCCAGGGCAACCAGAAGCTTGCCAGCGATCCCGCGCGAAACGTGTGGCTGTCGGCGTCTGCGGGAACGGGCAAGACGCAGGTTCTCGCGGCGCGGGTCTGGCGGCTGCTGCTGTCGGGAGTCGAGCCGTCGGCGATCCTGTGCCTCACCTTCACCAAGGCGGGCGCGGCCGAAATGGCGGAACGCATCACCCGCAAGCTCGCCCATTGGGTGCGGGCGGACGATCAGGACCTGTTCGACGACCTGCAGGCGCTGGGCGAGCGCGCGGGGCCGGAGGAGCGCGCGCGGGCACGGACGCTGTTCGCCAAGGTGCTCGATGCGCCGGGCGGCGGCCTGCGCATCCAGACGATCCACAGCTTCTGCCAGAGTCTGCTCGCGGCGTTTCCGGTCGAGGCGGGGCTGGTGCCGGGGTTCCGGCCGCTCGACGCGCGCGAGGAATATGTGCTGGCGCGCGAGGCGCTGGCCGGGATGCTGGTCGAGGCGGAGCGCGAGGGGCGCGAGTCGCTGGTCGCCAATGTCGGTGCGCTGAGCCTCAGGCTGGGCGAGGGCGGAGCCGAGGGTTTCCTGCGGACCTGCGCCAGATCGGCGGAGGCGCTGGAGGGATTGCCAGGCGCAGTGCAGCCCTTCCTGCGGCGCGCGTTCGGGCT
Organism: uncultured Sphingomonas sp.; assembly: GCA_966251045.1. Classification (GTDB taxonomy): domain Bacteria; phylum Pseudomonadota; class Alphaproteobacteria; order Sphingomonadales; family Sphingomonadaceae; genus Sphingomonas. Next base: position 27,160 of record CBINJP010000016.1, on the reverse strand, counting down.
GCCCGGCGGCGATATCGATGCAGCGATCGCGGCGTCGTGCGGGGACGATGCGTTCGACGTGGCGGGTCTTCGCCGGATCGCTTCGGCGAACCGCGACTGGGGCACCGCGACCGGGATCGGAGCGGCGGACGCGATCGGGCGCTGGCTGGCCGGCGATGGCGGTACCAGGGCGATGCTGCTCGGCGAGCTGCGGAGCGTGTTCCACACCCAGAAGGGCGAACTTCGGAAAGTCTCGCCCAAGCTGGTGGCGGCCGATCCGAGCTATGAGGAGCGCGCGGAAGAACTGGGCGCGCGGTGCGCCGAGCTGCTGAGCATGAAATCGCTCGCCGATTATGCCGATCTGCTGGCGAGGGCGCTGGAGGCGGGGCGGGAATATTCGCGCGCCTATGCCGCGGCCAAAAGGCGCGCGGGTGCGGTGGATTTCGACGATCTGATCCGCGCGACGGTGGAATTGCTCGGCCAGCCGGGGATGGGCGAGTGGGTGCGCTTCAAGCTCGATCAGGCGACCGAGCATGTGCTGATCGACGAGGCGCAGGATACCAATCCGCGCCAGTGGGCGATCGTCGCCGCCATCGCGGACGAGTTCTTCTCGGGCGAGGGCGTCCGGCCACGCGCGGCGCGGACGCTGTTCACCGTGGGCGATTACAAGCAGGCGATCTTCGGCTTCCAGGGCACCGATCCGATCTATTTCCGCGCGGCGCATGATCGTTTCGCGAACCTGGCCAAGCTCTATGCCGATTACGAGGTCGAGGCGCAGGAGCTGGAGACGCTGTCGCTCACCCACAGCTTCCGCTCGACCCGGCCGGTGCTCCAGTTTGTCGACGCGGCGCTCGCCGGGCTGCCCGAGCCGGGGATGGGGGCGCTGAGCGATCTCGAAGCCCATGCCAGCATGATCGACGGGCCGGGCAGCGTGACCCTCTGGCCGGCGACTTTCGAAGGCGGGAGCGACGCGGACGAGGAGGAATGGGTCGGCGATGCCACGCGCAAGCTGGCCGGGGATATCGCGCGGGCGATCAAGGGCTGGCTCGCGGACGGGCTGATGCTGGAGAGCAAGGGTCGCAAGCTGCGGCCCGAGGACATCATGATCCTCGTCAAGCGCCGGGGCGATCTCGCCTCGCTGATCGTCGCGCGGCTCTATGCCGAGGGCGTGCCGGTGGCGGGAGTTGATCGTCTCAGGCTCAATGCACCGCTGGCGGTTCAGGATCTGCTCGCGGCGATCCGCTTCGTGCTTCAGCCCGAGGACGATCTGTCGCTCGCCAGCCTGCTGGTGTCGCCGCTGATCGGGTGGAGCCAGGAGGAGTTGCTGGAGCGCGCGGTGCGCGGGCGGGTGAGCCTGTGGCGGCATCTGCGCGAGCGCTTCGCCGGGCATATCGCGCCGCTCGAACAGTTGCTGCGCCGCGCGGACTTCACCACGCCCTATCGCTTCCTCGAGGAGATCTTGTCCGGGCCGATGCAGGGGCGCCGCAAGCTGCTGCTGCGGCTGGGCGCGGAGGCGCGCGATCCGATCGAGGAACTGCTCAACGCAGCGCTCAATTTCGAGAATGTCGCCACGCCCTCGCTCCAGCGCTTCCTCGACTGGTTCGACCGCGGCGATGTCGAGATCGTGCGCGACGCGGCGCAGCCGGCGGGGGCGGTGCGGGTGATGACCGCGCACGGGGCGAAGGGCTTGCAGGCGCCGCTGGTGATTCTTGCAGACGCGACCATCGACCCCACCAACAACCGGCGCGACACATTGCTCTGGGCGCCCGAGGGGCATGACGGCGAGAAATTCCCCATCTTCCGGCCGCGTGCCGCGGAGCGCGGCGGTCCGCTCGATGCCGCCATCGCGGATCAGGATGAACGCGAGCTCGCCGAGCATTGGCGGCTTTTCTATGTCGCGGCGACGCGGGCGGAGGAAAGGCTGGTGATCGCGGGCGCGCTGGGGCCCCAGGCCAAAGGCGTGCCGCCCGAGGCGAGCTGGTATTCGGCGGCGGATCGGGCGCTCAGGGCTTTGGGCGTGGAAGGCGAGGGGGCGTTGGAGTTCACGGGGCTTGAGCCCGAAGCCCAGGTCGATGCGAAGGAGGAAGGGGCGCCGCCGTCATCCCCGGTGACGGCGCTTCCCGCCTGGCTCGCCCGGCCCGCGCCCGAGGAGGCCCGTCCGCCGCGCCCGCTCGCGCCTTCGTCGCTGGGCGAGGACCTTGTCGCCGATCCGCCGCCGACCCCTGCGATGCGCGCCGCGGCGGAGCGGGGCCGGCTGATCCATGCGCTGCTCGAACGGCTGCCGCCGGTCGCGCCCGACGGGCGGGCCGCCGCCGCCGAGCGCTGGCTGGCGGGAGCAGGGGGCGTCGAGGACGAAGCCGCGCGTGCGGAAATGGCCGGCGCCGCGCTTGGGGTGATGCGCGACTTCCCCGATCTGTTCGGCCCCGATGCGCTCGCCGAGGCGCCGGTCGCGGCGGTGGTCGATACCGTGGTCGTCGCCGGCACGGTCGACCGGCTGGTGGTCGAGGAGAGCCGCATCCGCGTGGTCGATTTCAAGACCGGGCGGCGGGCGCCCGCCGCCGACGACATCCCCGTCTATCATCTCAGGCAGATGGCGGCCTATGCCGCCGCGCTTGGCGTGATCTTCCCGGGCCGCACCATCGAGGCGGCGTTGCTCTACACCGCCGGCCCCGTCCTCCACACGCTCCCGCCAGCCCTGCTCGCCGAGCACAAGCCGCGCTTGGGACCCTCGGAGCAAAGCTTGGCCCAAACCTCGTCTTCTGGCGCTTGAGCCCGGGCTCCCGGCTTCATAGATAGTCGCCACACTCAGGAGATTTTTGATGACGAAGATTATCACCGATGCGAGTTTCCAGGCGGACGTGCTCGATTCCGAAAAGCCGGTGGTGGTCGATTTCTTCGCCGAATGGTGCGGCCCCTGCAAGATGATGGCGCCGGGCCTTGCCGAGCTGGCCGAGGAAATGGCCGACGAGGTGACCATCGTGAAGATCGACGCCGAGGAAAGCCCGGAGGCGCCGACTCGCTATGGCGTGCGCGGTTTTCCGACGCTGATCGTGTTCAAGGGCGGCGAAGTCGTTGCGACGCGGCCGGGCGCGATGCGCAAGAGCGAACTCAAACAGTGGATCGAGGGCAATCTCTGATCCGAAACCGGGCGGAAAAAGCATCGACTACAAATCGTTTCGTTGCCATTCCGACCCGCTATTCAGCGAGGATTAATCGGGCGCCCGGTGCGATCGGGCGCGCAAGTCGCTGTTTAGATTTATACTCTTGCCGTTTCCCTATATTGCTGCATTAACTCTCCCCGGCCGTGAAAAGGGCGGCCACTCTGTTGGGGGAGTACCTAATAATGAAAAACTATCTGCGCCTCGGCGTGGCTGTATTGGCGCTGACCGGATCGGCGCTGTCCGCGCACCCCGTGAGTGCCCCAGCGCAGGCCGCTCAGCCTCGAGCTGCGGCGATGCAGGATCTGGTTCTCGATAGCGGCGTGCCGATCACGCTCGTCGTTTCCGAGGATGTGAACAGCACGACTCATCGAGCAGGCAACACGTTCGCGCTGACGGTGGCGAGCGATGTCAAGATCGGCGATGTGGTCGTTATCCCGCGCGGCACGCCTGCGATCGCCGAAATCACCTGGCGGACCGGCAAGGGAGCGTTCGGCAAGTCGGGCAAGCTCGAATTCTCGATGCGCTATATCGACCTCAACGGTCAGCATATCCCGGTGACGGGCGACTATCGCCAGGAAGGCGAGGGAAATACCCTCGCGACCGGCGTCGCCGTTATCGCGGTCGGTGTCTTCGCCGGCTTCGTGACCGGCAAGCGCGCCCGCGTCCCCATGGGACGCGAGCTGGTGTCGAAGATCGCCATGCCGATCCCGTTCACGGCAACTGGGCAGCTTTCGCCTTCCTACGATTCCGCCGCAGCGATGGCGGCGGCGGAGGCCGCGACGGCGCAGGGCAAGTGCAAGGCGGCGGCGCGCGCGTTGAGCAACGAGCGGCAGCAGAAGCGTGCGATGAAGAAGTGCTTCGAAGAGCGTCTGGACTGATTTGTCAGGCGATCAATCCCGGGCGGATTCCGGGCTGAGGCTTTTCAGCTCCGGTAATCCGCGTTGATCGCGATATAGCCATGGGTCAGGTCGCACGTCCAAATCGTCGCGCGGCCTGACCCTAGGCCCAGATCCACGCCGATCTCGATCTCGCTGCCCTTGAGATGCGCGGCCACCGGCGCCTCGTCATAGCCCTCGACCGCGAGGCCATTCACCGCGACCTGCGTCGTGCCGAACCGGATCGAAAGCCGGTCGCGCTCGGCGGGCTCGCCCGCCTTGCCCACCGCCATGACGACGCGGCCCCAATTGGCGTCCTCGCCCGCGATCGCGGTCTTCACCAGCGGCGAATTGGCGATCGACAGCGCGATGCGATGTGCGCTCGCGTCGCTTTCGGCGCCTTCCACTTCGATCGTGATGAACTTGCTCGCGCCTTCGCCGTCGCGGACGACGAGATGCGCGAGTTGCAGGCACAGATCGGCCAAGGCCGAACGGAAGGCGTCCGCGCCGGGCGAGTCCGCGTCGGTCAGCGGGGGATTGCCCGCCATTCCGGTGGCGAAGGCGAGCACGGTGTCGCTGGTCGAGGTGTCGCTATCGACCGTGATGCACGAGAAGCTGGCACGGTTGGCATCGGCCAGAGCGGCCTTGAGGAAGACCGGATCGACCGCGGCGTCGGTGAAGATGAAGCCGAGCATCGTCGCCATGTCGGGCGCGATCATGCCGCTGCCCTTGATGATGCCGACGAGGCTGACGGTCTTGCCGTCCACCACCGCGGTCGTCACCGCCGCCTTGGCGAAGGTGTCGGTGGTCATGATCGTCTCGGCCGCCTGCTCCCAGGTGCAGGGTTCCGCGGCGAAGGCGGCGGCGAGCCCCGCCTCGCTCTTGTCGATCGGGAGCGGTACGCCGATCACGCCCGTCGAGGCGAGGAAGACGTCCGACGGATCGCAGCCGAGATGCTGGGCGGTCTTGGCAGCGAGATTCTCCACCGCCGCGCGGCCGCGGTCGCCGGTGAAGGCATTGGAGTTTCCGGCATTGACCACCAGCGCACGGGCCTGGCCGAGCACCAGCGCCTTTCGGCACCACTCGATCTCGGGCGAAGGGCAGCGGCTCTGCGTCAGCACCCCGGCGACCGTGGTGCCGGGATCGAGCGTCACGAAGGTCAGGTCGCAGCGGTCCCATGTCTTGTAGCGCGCGCGGGCGATACGCGGCGTCACGCCGGCGATGGCGGGGAGATCCGGAAAACGATCCGGGGCGAGCGGGGAGCGGGTCGATGACATAAAGCGGTCAACCAGTTAGAAATGGTGGGCGGGGTCGTAGCGTGCGAGCGACCGGAATCAAGCGGTTGCCGTCCTACGCGGAGGAGATGCGATGTCACTGCCGCTCATGCTGATGCTTGCCGCCGCGCCCGAGGACCCCGGCAAATGCGAATATGAGACCGCCGACAAGAGCTGGTTCGTCGATGCGGACTATCCCGCCGAGGCGCGGGCGCGGGGCGAGCAGGGGGCGGTCGTCTACCGGCTCGAGGTCGATGCCGAGGGCTGCACCACGGCCTGCGAGGTGGTTCGCGGATCGGGCTTTCCCGCGCTCGACGCGGCGACTTGTCCGGTGCTGATGCGCCGGGCGCGGTTCAAGGCGGCGCGCGATGCGGCTGGCCAGCGCGTCCCGGCATCGTTCCTGGGCTCGCGGTGGTGGTTGATTGCCGAGCCGCCCGCGCCCGGCGTCACGCCGCCGGAGCCGCGCCGGCGGATGAGCAGTTGGGTTACCCGCGACGATTATCCGCCCGCGGCAATGCGCGCGGATCAGCAGGGCAATGTCGGCTTTCGCCTCGAAATCGACGCGACCGGCTTTCCCACCGGCTGCACCGTCTGGCAGAGTTCGGGCGTGCCAGTGCTCGATACGGCGACGTGCAGCCTGATGATGCGGCGCGCCCGGTTCACCCCCGCGCGCGATGCGGCGGGAACGGCGGTGCCCGGCGTCTTCGTCAACGGAATCGCCTGGATTCTGCCCTAGGGCGATCGGGGCGCGGTTGCGTGCGCCCCCGCGCTTTGCAAGACTGAGCGCGTAAGCCGGGGGAAGTGCGTGACAATTGTGACGATAACGATGCTGCTCGCGCTGCAGGACGCGCCGCAGGTGCATGAGGATCCCAGGCAGCGCGCCGGCGCGGTGCCGCGCCGCGCCGCTGTGGCGCCGTCCCCGGTCCACCAGCCCCGGCGCGCCGCCGGACGGCCACGGAGCGCGCCGGCGGTGATCTACAGCCCGCCGGTCGCGGTTCCGGTCGCGATGCCGCCGGCGCCGCCGATGGCGCCGCCCGCACCGCCGCCGCCGCCTCCCCGGCCGTCGCCGCTACCGGCGGGCGCGCAGCCACCGGCGCCGCGCGGCGTGCCCTCGAACTGGGTGACCAGCGACGATTATCCGATGGCGATGATGCGCGCGCATGCGACGGGGGTGGCGGCGTTCGAGCTCGACGTCGACACGGCCGGGCGAGTCTATAATTGCCGGATCACCGAATCCTCGGGCTGGCCGGCGCTCGACGCCACTACCTGTTCGCTGATGAAGCGGCGCGCCCGGTTCAATCCGGCGCGCAACGCGGCGGGGACCGCGATTTCGGCGAACTGGTCGAGCCGGTTCCGCTGGGAGCTCCCCGATATCCCGGTCGCGTTCGGATCCTGGGCGAGGGTGGTGCGCTACGTCATCGACAAGGATGGCGGCGTGAAGAGTTGCGCGGTGACCAATTTCGGCACGGTGCCCCAGCGTGCCGCCAATCCCTGCGCCAACCCAGATAGCTGGCGGATGAAGGCGCTACATGGCCCGGGCACGGGGCTGGTGACGATCAGCTATGCCGAGATTCACCGCGCCGAGGGCATGCCGATGCCGGCAGGCTTTGCCGCGCCGGCAGGGCGGCGGGTGTTCGTCCGCACGATCGATTTCACGGTCGAGCCGTTCGGCGCGACCGGGACGTGCACCGTGAAGGCCAGCTCCGGCTTCAACATGCTGACCAGCGACTATTCGGCTTATACCTGCCACACCGGGCTGCGCTACATCGTGACACCCGCGATGCGGCGCCAGGCGACGCGCAAGGCGAGTTTCACCGTCGAGATCGTCACCGATGGGGAAGTGCCGGTGCCGCGGCCGCCCGCGCCCCCGCCGATACCGATTATCAGTGTTCCGCCGGCGCCGCCGCGCATGGCGCCCCCGGCGCCGCCCGCGCCACCCCCGCCTTCGATGCCGGGACGCCCGCCGACCCCCAGGGGATCGCCTCAGGCGTGGATCACCAATGACGATTACCCCGCGGCGGCGCTGCGGGCGGCAGCCTCGGGATCGGTGACGTTCCGCCTCGATATCGATGCGACGGGCATGCCCGTGCGCTGCGTCGTCACCGGCAGTTCGGGGCATAGCCTGCTCGACAATACCACCTGCTCGCTGATGATGCGGCGCGCGCGGTTCAATCCGGCGCGGAGAAATGACGGGACGGCGGTTCCCGGGAGCTGGCCGAGCAAGATGCGCTGGGAGCTGCCGTCCGACGGGGCCGGCGAGCGGCCCGCGCTGGCCGGGTCGTGGTCGCGCACGCTGCGCTTCACCATCGGCGAGGACGGCAGCGTCTCGGATTGCCGCGAGGAACGCGGCCGGATCGCGGTCGCGGACAGCGACGGCGCCTGTCCCGCGCTGAGGCTCGCCAATGTCGAGCGGGTGCGGTCGTGGCGTGGGACCGCCACGGGTCCGGTGACGCTGTTCGTTCGCTACACGCAGACCGAGATCGGGCAGGCGGGCGATAACCCCGCGCCGGTGCCGCGGGGGCTCAAGCCCGTGCTGTCGCAGCGCGCAAGCTTCGAGATTGGCGAAGCGGGATTCCCGGTGGCTTGCAGCGGCACGCTCGACGCGCTGGCCTTGCCGCTGCCCCCGATCGGATGCGGGCAGGGGCTGCGCTATCCCGTCTCCGCCGCTTACCAGTCGGTGGTGGTGACGCAGGTCGTGATGACGAGCGGCGACGAGCGCGTGGCGGCCGCGCTCAAATGGCCCGAGGATTATTGACGATGCTGTTCGCGCTCGCGCTGGCGGCAGTGGCGTTCCCGCAGGACGCGCCGCCCGCGCAGGAGGCGCCCCGGCTCCGGAACTGCACCCCGCGCAGTACGCCGATGGCCTGGGTGACCAACGACGACTATCCCGCGCCGGCGATGCGGGCCCGCCAACAGGGCGTGGTGGAGTTCACGCTCGACGTCGACGCCGATGGCTGCGCGACCGCGTGCCGGATCGATCGCTCATCGGGCTATCCGATCCTCGACAATACCACCTGCTCGCTGCTGGTGCGCCGCGCCCGGTTCAGGCCGGCTGAGGACGACAAGGGCAGGCCGATCCCGGCGACGTGGAGCAGCCAGTTCAAATGGGTGCTTCCGCCCGTGCTCCCGATCGCGCCCGAGCCGTGGCGGGCGCACGCGGTCGTGCGCTATTCGGAGGATGGAAGCCTCGTGTCCTGCCGCGACAGCGGCAATGTCCCCGAGACTCATCTCGGGCGATTCTGCGACTTCGCCACGCGGATTCCGCCCCGGCAGCTCGCTTTCCTTCGCAAGGGGCGGAGCGGCCCGTTCACGGTGCTGATGGAGGGCGCCGCGCGGTTCGACGGTCAGCCCGCCTTCCCGGTTGTGCATCCGGGCGAGGTGGTGGCGAAGGTCACGATCACCTTCGGGATCGACGCGGGTGGCGACATTGTGACCTGCAATGCGCGTGACGAGACGCCGCCAGCGCTGGCGGGCAAATTCTCCCGCAGCTGCGAAACCATGAGCGAGTCCTATGTCCCGACGCTGGATGCCGCGGGAAAGCCGGTGCCGCGGCAGGGCTCGATCGCAATCGTCCATACGATGGTGGAGGAGAAGTGACGATGCTTGCCGCGATCACTCCCTTGATGTTGGCGGCGGCCCCGCCCGCGCCCGAGCCGCTCTGGGAAATGGTGCCGGCGGTCCCCGGCCATGCCGATCCCTGCGCGCTGCCCCCGGCGCAATGGGGAACGGCCTTTCCGGAAGGCGCGATGGTCGTGGCTGACCGGAATTACGTCAGCATCGGGACGAAGGAACTGATGTGGAACGGGATCCCCATCGATGAGCCCACGCTGCGTTCCTATCTGCACGCCGTCGCCACGCTGAACCCGCGACCGCGGACGTTCCTCTATGGCGTCGGGGTGGATTGCACCGAATTGCAGCGGGTCGCAGCGCTGATCGATGCGGAGAGCGGCTGCACGCCGCGCGACTGTATCGTGATATTCGACCTGCCGTCGCCCATGATGCGACCTGCTCCCATGCCCCCGGCACCGCCACCGCCACCGCCATCGATGCTCAAGCGAGCCTCCCCGCGCGGGTCGCCCCAGAGCTGGGTGACCAATGACGATTATCCGCCCGGCGCGATCTGGAACTACCAGCAGGGGACGACGGGCTTCAGGTTGCGGATCGACGCTGCCGGGCGCGTCATCGGGTGCACCGTGACCAGCAGTAGCGGCTCCGCGCCACTCGACGACGCGACCTGCACGCTGCTCAGGCGCCGCGCCCGCTTCTATCCGGCCGAGAATCTGGACGGCGTGAAAGTCGAAAGCGACTGGAGCAGCCGGTTCCGCTGGACCTTGCCGACCGATCGCTCCCCGATCGCATCCTGGGCGAAGGTCGTGCGCTACCGGATCGATGGCTCGGGCGAGGTTTTCGATTGCACGGAGAAATCTTTCGGCCCCGCGCCGGACATGTTCGGATTGTGCCGTGAGACGGACTGGAATCCGACGAAGGGAATGGGCAAGTCGAAATGGGTCGAAATCCGGGTGACCCATGCGGTGGATCAGTCGCGGCTCGCGCTTCCGCCCGCGCCGGGTGAAACGCTCTTCCGGCGGAGCATCCGCTTTGCCATCGATGGCGGCGGAGACGCGTCGGATTGTCGGATCGTGGAGGAGATCGGCACCGACCGGCTCGAACTGAACAAATACCGGTGCCATACCGCCATGGATTATCCGCCTGACGAAGCCGCAAGGAAACCCGGGCGCGGGGTAACCTATACCATTTCGGTCACGGTGACGCCCCACGATCGGTGAAACGCGACGACCCTCGCGGAACAGCCGCCATCGAATTTCGATTGGCGAACCGGGATCGAAACACTATGTCGCGCGTCTGCCAGGATCGTTTGGCAGGCCCCTTACGGGATTTTTCGTTGGAACTGCTGCTTCTCCTCACTGCGCTGTTCGCCAGCCTGACCGGGTCCGCTACGGGCGACGGCGCGGCGGTGCGTCAGGTGCAGGGCGTGGCGGCGATCCATGCGGCCGAAGTGACGCAGGCGGCGGTCCAGCCCTCGCGCGCGGCACATCGTCAGGCCGCGGTTCCGGCGCGGGTTCGCCCCGTGCGGACCGTCTTGCTCCAGCTCGCCGCGGCGCCGATCCGGTCGCTGCGCCTCGTCTTCGAGCGCCGGCTCGAATGAGCTCCCGGGCCCGCCAGGCGCGGGTCCTTCTTCATTTCGTGCCCTTCGCGGCACTTGCGCGTGCGTGAACCGTTCAGCCGGGCGCACGCAGTGATCCATTTCAGATACGACAGGAACTGCCCATGCTCGGCGCCATCGCCAAGACCCTCTTCGGCTCCTCGAACGACCGCTATGTGCGCTCGCTCCATTCGACGGTCGCCAAGATCAACGGCTTTGAAAACACCATCTCGGCGATGACCGACGAGGAGCTTGCGGCACAGACCGTCAAGTTCCGCGCGCGGCTGGCCGAAGGCGAGAAGCTCGACAATCTCCTGCCCGAGGCCTTTGCCACGGTGCGCGAAGCGGCCAAGCGGACGCTGGGCCAACGGCACTACGACGTGCAGATGATCGGCGGCATGGTACTCCATCGCGGCGAGATCGCCGAGATGCGCACGGGCGAGGGCAAGACGCTGGTCGCGACGCTCGCCTGCTATCTGAACGCCCTGCCCGGCGAGGGGGTCCATGTCGTCACGGTCAATGATTATCTCGCCCGCCGCGACGCCGAGTGGATGGGCCAGATCTACAAGTTCCTTGGCCTCACGGTCGGCGTGATCGTGCCCAACCTCACCGACCAGCAGCGCCGCGAGGCCTATCATTCGGACATCACCTACGGGACGAACAACGAGTTCGGCTTCGACTATCTGCGCGACAATATGAAATATGAGCGCGCGTCGATGGTGCAGCGGCCCTTCAATTTCGCGATCGTCGACGAGGTCGATTCGATCCTGATCGACGAGGCCCGCACCCCGCTGATCATCTCGGGCCCGACCGACGACAAGTCCGAACTCTATATGCGGGTCGACGCGATCGTGAAGCAGTTCACGCCCGAGGATTACGAGAAGGACGAGAAGCAGCGCACGATCATCCTCACCGAGGACGGCACCGAAAAGGCCGAGCGGCTGCTCGAGGAAGCCGGCGTGCTGGTGGGCGCCAATCTCTACGATTTCGAGAACACCCAGGTGGTGCACCACCTGAACCAGTCGCTTCGCGCCAATGTGATGTTCCGCCGTGACACCGACTATATCGTCAAGGACGGCAAGGTCATCATCATCGACGAGTTCACCGGCCGCATGATGGACGGGCGGCGCTGGTCGGACGGCCTGCACCAGGCGGTCGAGGCCAAGGAAGGCGTGGATATCGAGCCCGAGAACCAAACGCTCGCCTCGATCACCTTCCAGAATTACTTCCGCATGTACCCCAAGCTTTCGGGCATGACCGGCACCGCCGCGACCGAGGCGGCGGAATTCTACGACATCTACAAGATGAACGTCGTCACCATCCCGACCAACCTGCCGGTGCAGCGCGTCGACGAGGAAGACGAGTTCTACAAGGACACGCAGGACAAGTTCGCGGCGATCGCCAAGAAGATCAAGGAACATTCCGAAAAGGGTCAGCCGGTGCTGGTCGGCACGGTCTCGATCGAGAAGTCCGAGCTTCTTTCCGAATTCCTCAAGAAGGAAAAGGTGAAGCACGAGGTGCTCAACGCGCGCTTTCACGAACAGGAAGCGCATATCGTGGCGCAGGCGGGCCGGTTGGGCGTCGTCACCGTCTCGACCAACATGGCGGGCCGCGGCACCGACATTCAGCTGGGCGGCAATGTCGAGTTCCGCATCGAGGACGAGCTGAAGGACATGGAGCCCGGTCCGGCGCGCGACGCCGCGATCGAGAAGATCAGGGCCGAGGTCGCCGCCGAGAAGGAGCAGGTCAAGGCCGCGGGCGGTCTGTTCGTGCTCGGCACCGAGCGTCACGAGAGCCGCCGCATCGACAACCAGCTGCGCGGCCGTTCGGGCCGTCAGGGCGATCCGGGCCTCAGCCGCTTCTATCTGTCGCTCGACGACGATCTGCTGCGCATCTTCGGCTCGAACACGCTGTTCGCGCGCATGATGCGGTCGAACATCGCCGATGGCGAGGCCATCGGCAGCAAGTGGCTGACCAAGGCGATCGAGACCGCGCAAAAGAAGGTCGAGGCGCGCAACTACGATATCCGCAAGCAGGTCGTCGAATACGACGACGTCATGAACGACCAGCGCAAGGTGATCTACGAGCAGCGCAGCGACATCATGGACGCGGCGACGGTGGGCGATGTCGTCACCGATATGCGCGCCGAGACGGTCAACGCGCTGATCGGCGACGCCTGCCCGCCCAACTCCTATCCCGAGCAGTGGGACGTCGCGGCGCTCAAGGCGCGCGTGCTCGAAACGCTCAACATCGATGCGCCGATCGAGCAGTGGATCAAGGACGAGGAGGCGATCGAGCCCGAGACGCTCGAGGAGCGGCTGCGCGAGGCCGCCGACGCGATGGTCGAGGACAAGGCGAACGAGCTCGATCCGGAGACCTGGACCCAAATAGAGAAGTCGATCCTGCTCCAGAATCTCGACAATCACTGGAAGGAGCACCTCGCGATGCTCGATGCGTTGCGCCAGGTGATCCACCTGCGGGCCTACGCCCAGAAGACCCCGCTCAACGAGTATAAGCACGAGGCGTTCGCGCTGTTCGAGCGGATGCTCGCGCAGATCCGCGAGGGCGTCACCAGCACGATCGCGCATGCGCAGTTCCGCTACCAGCCGGCGCCCGAGCTTCCCGAGCTTCCGGACTTTCTGACGACGCATATCGACCCGCTGACCGGCGACGACGATACCGCGGACTGGGACATGAGTTCGCTGGGCACCTTTACTCCGGCGCCGCTCCAGGTGCCCGAGCTGGGCGCCGCGGACATCGGCACCGATCCCGCCGAGTGGGAAGGCAAGGTCAGCCGCAACGCGACCTGCCCGTGCGGATCGGGCCGCAAGTACAAGCATTGCCACGGCGCGCTGACCGGGGCGGGGTGAGCCTTGAAAAATCCTCCCCCGGAGGGGGAGGGGGACCAGGGAACCTGGTGGAGGGGGCTTTCCGCGCGCGATATCGCCCGTGGAAGGCCCCCTCCGTCATGCTGCGCATGCCACCTCCCCCTCCGGGGGAGGAATGAGAAGCTACTGCGCCTTCGGCAGGACGATGCTCGGCCCCAGGCGGTCGACCACCTCGCGCGCATCGAAGGCGCGCACATTGCCGGCCGGCTTCGGCCCCTTGCCGATCACGATTTCCGCCATCGCCTCATATTGATTGATCGTGCGGACATCCATGTCGCGGTCCCACCACGGATCGTCATAGAAGGGGTCCCAGCTGCGCCAGCCGTAGCGCGGCCGGTACCAGCGCCAATAGGGGCGCCAATAGCCCCAGGGACCGCCGCCCCAGCGCGACGACGGGAAGCCGCGATCGACATAGGTCTGGGTGCGCGTTTCGGTATCGCGGGTGACCAGGATGAAATGGTCGCCGCCATTCTGCAGCGTCAGCTCGGCCGCGCGATAGAGGAGGTAGCGCTCCACCGTCTCGCGCGAGGTCAGGCTGTTGCCCGCGAAGCTGACGCGGAACCGGTTGCTCTCGACCTGCTCGTCCCAATAGCCGGCGCGGTTCTGGCCCACGCCGACCGCGGGCTGATAGGGCGTGGCGGTGGTGCAGGCGGCGACGGCGATGCCGCCCGCCAGCACCGCGATCAGCGCCGCGAGGCGCGGGCGCTTAAGGCTTTGTCTTGGCATGGTTTCTCTCCGAATTCATCTCATCCGAACGTTTGGCCCCCTTATTGGCTCCGTTCGTCCCGTCGCATTCAGGCGATGCGTTCGGGCACTTCCATCGCATCCTCGGTCAGCGCCTCCTGCGGCGCCATCGCCTCCCACGGAAAGACGAACCAGTCCTTCTGGACGAAGCGGTCGATGACGCGGAAGCGATATTCCACCTTCTGCGAGGACTGGATATTGTCCATCAGCACGGCGAAGCGGATCCGGTCCAGGACGGCATCCTCCGCGGCAAGCGCCGCGCGCAGCTCGCCGATCGTCTTGCCGCTGTCGTTGATATCCTCGATGAAGAGCAGCCGGTCGCCGTCGCGGGTGCGCTGGGCGAGGACCGCGATCAATTCGTCGCCGAACTGGGCGATCTTCGTCGAATAATCGACCGACACCATGGAGAGGCCCATCCGGTGCGACAGGAACACCGCAGGGGTGAGCCCGCCACGCCCTACGCCGACCAGCAGCGAGGGGTTCCACTCCGCCGCCGCCGCGGCGATCGCGTGGATACCAGCGACCATTTCCTCATGCGTGAAGGGCGTGAAGACGATCTCGTTCGCAGGCGCGCTCATCAATTTGCCTCCACATAGGCGTCGAGCCGGGCAAGATGGGCCGCCACCGCATCGTCGGGCAGGAACGAGCCGAGGAAGGAGTTGCGCGCCAGCGTGACCAGAGCGTCGCGGCCGAGCCGGCGCCCGTTTGCCACCGCGCGGTAATTCTCACCGACATAGCCGCCGAAATAGGCCGGATCGTCCGAATTGACCGTCGCGCGCAGCCCCAGCCGCAGCATCGCGTCGATCGGGTGCACGTCGATCGAAGCGACGTTGCAGAGCTTGACGTTGGAAAGCGGGCAGACGGTGAGCGTCATGCCGCTCCGCGCCAGCCGCGTCACCAACGCCGGATCCTCGAGGCTGCGATTGCCATGGTCGAGCCGGTCGATCTGGAGCAGGTCGAGCGCCTCATGGACATATTCGGGCGGGCCCTCCTCGCCGGCATGGGCGACGCGCTTGAGCCCCATCGCGGCGGCGGCGGCGAAGACGCGCTCGAACTTGGAGGGGGGATGGCCCAGCTCGGACGAGTCGAGCCCGACGCCCTCGATCTGGTCGAGCCAGGGCTGGGCCTGGTTGAGCGTCTTGAACGCATCCTCCTCGTCGAGATGGCGCAGGAAGCACAGGATCAGCTTCGAGGTCAGCCCATGTTTGCGCTGCGCCTCCGCCATCCCCGCGAGCAGGCCATTGGCGACCACGCCGAACGGGATGCCGCGATGCGTGTGCGTCTGCGGATCGAAGAAAATCTCGGCATGGACCACCCCGTCGGCCGCGGCGCGATCGAAATAGGCCATCGCCATGTCGCGGAAATCATCCTCGGTCTGGAGGACGGAGGCGCCGGCATAATAGATGTCGAGGAAATCCTGGAGGTTCGAGAATTCATAGGCGGCGCGGACCTCGTCGACCGACTTGAACGGGATCTCCACCCCGTTGCGCCGCGCGAATTCGAACATCTGCTCGGGCTCGAGGCTGCCTTCGATATGGAGGTGGAGTTCGGCCTTGGGGAGGCCCGCGATAAAGGCGTCGAGATCGCTCATGGACGCAAGCATCGCAGGGGCGGGGAAGAGTCGCAAGCGGGAGCGTGTCGCGAGGCCGCGCGTTTTGCCGTCATGCCCTCCACCGTGATCCGCCGATGGAACTATGATCCCGATGCGCACCGGCTCGACATCGAGTTCGTGACGGGGAGGCGATACAGCTATCACGACGTTCCCGAGCGCATCGCGAAGGGGATGCGCGAGGCGCTTTCCAAGGGCGGCTACTTCAACCGGCGCATCCGCGATCACTTCGACTTTACGCGCGCGGCGTGAATCACTTCCATAGCGCTGCGAGGATGACAACGTTGTATGTCTGCCCTTGCGTCCGGCGCGATCGCCTGCTCTGCTCATGCAAAAGCAGGGGAGAGGGCCATGGCTCAGGATTCGGCGGGTGCATTGCCCGATTTCGCGGTTGCCGAGCTGCCGCCTCCGCCGCCATCGAGCTGGAAGATCATCGGGCCCGGCGTGGTCGCCGCGGGCGTCGGGCTCGCCTCGGGCGAGTTCATCCTTTTCCCCTATATCGCCAGCCAGGTCGGGCTCGTCTTCGTCTGGGCGGCCTTGGTCGGCCTTGTCACCCAGTTCTTCATCAACATGGAGGTCGAGCGCTACACGCTGGCGACCGGCGAGACCGTGCTCACCGGCTTCAGCCGGCTCGGGCGGCACTGGGGGCTGTTCTTCGCGGTGCTCACCGTGATCTCCAACCTGTGGCCGGGCTGGATGATGAGCTCTGCGACGCTCACGACCTTCCTGATCGGCGGCGGCAACGCCCGCATGATCGCGATCGGCATGCTGATCGCGCTGGGCCTGATCCTCACCCTCTCGCCCGTCGTCTATCGCGCGCTCGAACAGGCGCAGTTCCTGAAGGTCGCCGCGGTACTCGTGCTGGTTGCGGTGGGCGCGGCGGTTGCGATTCCCGCAGCGGACTGGGCCGCGACGCCCGCGCGGATCGCCGACTTCGACATCCCCTATGCCGCGCTCGGCTGGCCGCTGCTGATGGGCGCGATGGCCTATGCGGGTGGCGGTGGCGGGCAGAATCTCTGCCAGTCCAACTGGATCCGCGACAAGGGCTTCGGCATGGGCTGCCACGCCCCGCGCATCGTCAGCCCGCTCACCGGCGAGCCCGTCGCTGCGCCCGGCACCGGCTGGCGCTTCGAATGCGGCGAGGCCAATCTCGCGACCTGGCGCGCCTGGTGGCGCTTCGCCAATGTCGAGCAGCTCGTCACCTTCGTCGCGATCAGCTTCCTCACCATATTGTTCACCTCGATCCTCGCTTATGCGACGCTCAGCGGGCAGGAGGGGCTGGCCAACAATATCGGCTTCCTCAGGATCGAGAGCGAGATCCTGAGCAGCCGCGTCGGCGGCTGGTTCGGCACCTTGTTCCTGTTCGTCGGCGCCTTCTCGCTGTTCGCGGCGGCGCTGGGCATTGTCGATTTCACCGCGCGGCTGGCGGCGGACGTGTTCCGGACGAGCTATCTCAAGACCCACAATGAGAGCGTCATCTACGCCGTGCTGGTTTGGGGCATCGTCGCGATCGGCATCGGCATCCTGTCGAGCGGGCTCGATCAGCCGCTGGTGCTGCTCGTCATCTCGGGCTGCATCGCGGCCTTCATGATGTTCATCTATTCGATCCTGCTGCTCCGCGTGAACCGCCTGCTCGCGCCCGAGCTGCGGCCGGCGGGCTACCGCGTCGCGATGCTGGGCTGGGCGGTGCTGCTGTTCGGTTCGCTGACGGTGGTCGTCGCGATGGATCAGTTCAAAAGGCTGATGGGTTGAGCGTCGGCGAGGAGAACTCGCCGGCTGGCTCCCTGAGTTGGATTCGAACCAACGGCCGCTCGATTAACAGTCGAGAGCTCTACCGCTGAGCTATCAGGGAACAAGCCGAGGGGGGCTCTATAGCGCCCGTTTCCGGGGATGCAAGCGCTTGTCGCCGCGTGAAGCTTGCAAAGTTGGATTTCGCCTGCTGGGGTTCCGATCCGCGGGCGCGCCGGCCGCTCTTTGAAAACCGGGTATGCCGCGGCAATTGTGCTGCCGATACTCAAGCTATTGATTTTACATGAAGCAATGAGGCGAAAAAACCGCTTTTGGCCTCCACTTAATTCCATTTAGAGTTTGGCCGTCAGGCGACGAATTGCTCCAGCGTGATCCGGTCGTCGAGCGCGTGCTCGGGATCGAACAGCAGGGTCAGGTCGCGCATATGATCGATCGTCACATCGACCCGCGCCACTTCGCGCACCTCGCGCTGGTCGCCCACCGCGCTGACCGGGCGCTTGTCGGCCTCGAGGATGCGGATGCCGATGCGCGCCTTTTCGGGCAGGATCGCCCCGCTCCAGCGCCGGGGACGGAACGGGCTGATCGGCGTGACCGCGATCATCCCCGATCCCAGCGGCAGGATCGGACCCTGGACCGAGAGGTTGTACGCGGTCGATCCCGCGGGCGTGGCGACCAGCATGCCGTCGCAGACCAGCTCGGGCAGGACCACGCGGTCGTTGACGCTGATCTCGAGCTTGGCGGTCTGGCGCGTCTCGCGCAGCAGCGAGACTTCGTTAATCGCGGGGAGCTCCAGATGCTCGCCATGGACCGTCACCGCGGTCATCTTGAGCGGCGATACCCGGAAGGGCTTGGCGCGGGCGAGCCGGTCCTCGAGCCCCTCCAGCCGCCACTCGTTCATCAGGAAGCCGACCGTGCCGAGGTTCATCCCGAACACGGGCAGGATGCGCCGCGCCTCCAGCATCATGTGGAGCGTCTGGAGCATGAAGCCGTCGCCGCCGAGCGCGACCACGGTGTCGGCCTCCTCGATCGGCACCCAGTCGTAATTGGCGCGCAGCTCTTCCTCGGCCGCCTGCGCGGGAGGGGTGGGCGATGCGACGAGCGCGCGAAGGCTCATCCGCCGGTGACGCTCATATGGCGCGCGACCGCGGGGGCCGCGCCGGGGGCGACGCTGAAATCGTGCCGCGCGGGCTTGGCCGCGAGCGCCCGGTCGAGCAGCGCATCGACTTGCGCCAACCCGCCCGAACGGATCGCGGCCTTGAGATCGACCGAATCCTCATGGCCGAGGCACATGTGCAGCTTGCCGTCGGTCGAAAGGCGGACGCGGTTGCAGGTCGCGCAGAAGTTCGAGGTGAGCGGCGAGATCAGGCCGAGCCGCGAGCCCGTATCGCCGACGCGCCAGTAGCGCGCGGGGCCGCCGGTGCTGTGGCTGTCGGGAGTCAGGTCGAACTGCTGCTTGAGCGCCACCATCGCCTCGGTCAGTGGCAGGAAGCGGTCGGCGCGGTCCTCGTCGATGGCACCGAGCGGCATCGTCTCGATCAGAGTCAGGTCCATGCCCTCATCCGCGACCCA
The DNA here is from genome assembly GCA_966251045.1 of uncultured Sphingomonas sp. Classification (GTDB taxonomy): domain Bacteria; phylum Pseudomonadota; class Alphaproteobacteria; order Sphingomonadales; family Sphingomonadaceae; genus Sphingomonas. Next base: position 8,148 of record CBINJP010000016.1, on the reverse strand, counting down.
GGCCAGCATCGGGGCGATCTCGTCCTCGTTCAGCCCCTTGAGCGCGACCATGTTGATCTTGACCGCCAGCCCCGCGGCCCTGGCGGCGGCGATGCCTTCCAGCACCTTCGTTACGTCACCGTGCCGCGTGATGTAGCGGAAGCGCTCGGGATCGCGGCTGTCGAGGCTGACATTGACGCGGCGGATGCCGGCGTCGAACAACGCCTCGGCATGCTCGGCGAGGCGCGTGCCGTTGGTGGTGAGGGTAAGCTCGTCCAGGCCGCTTCCGATCCGGCGCCCCAGCCGGCGCGCCAGCTCGATCATATCGCGCCGCACCAGCGGCTCGCCCCCGGTCAGCCGGATCTTCCGCACCCCGCGCGCGATGAAGCGCTCGGCGATCAGCGCGATCTCCTCGAGGCTGAGCAAGGCATCGCGCGGCAGGAAGGTCATCGCTTCCGCCATGCAATAGCGGCAGCGCAGGTCGCAGCGGTCGGTCACCGAGATGCGCAGATAGGAAATCGCGCGGCCTTGGCCGTCCACCAGCTTTCTGTCGATCGGGGCGGGGGCGCAGCTCATGTGTGAGACCTAGGATGTTCGCACATTGTGAACAACCCTCGGATGGCGGGCGGGCACAGTTGGCGCTATCGGTGAGTCAATGAGTGAGCAAATCGCCGAGGCCGAAACGGCTGGGCACACCGATGCGCCGATGTTCGTGCTGTCTTTCCGCCAGCGCGACGAGATGGCGTCGGCGGCGGCCGGCGCGGGCTGGCGCGTGGTCGCTGCGCGGCGCGGCGAGGGAGTCGAGCGGCGCTTCCTGGCGAGCGGCGCCAGCGTCGCGGTGATCGACGCGCGAGGGGCGCTCAGCGACGGGCTGGAGGCGGCGCAGGCACTGGGCGGCGTGATCGAGGCCAATGGCGGGGCGATGCTGATCCTCGTAAGCCAGAGCGACACGATCCATATGCGGCTGTTCTACGATGCCGGGGCGACTCACTTCCTGAGCAGCCCGATGTCGTCGGCCGCAATCGCCCAGGCGATGCGCTTCGCCCAGCGGCATGTCGAGCGGATGGCCGGCGGCTTTGGCGGCGGCGGGGGCGGGGAGGCCGATGACCTGCTCGGCTGGCGTTACGATGACGCGCTCAAATCGCTCCAGCTCACGCCGGCCTTTGCCGCCTTGCTGGGGCTGCCCGAAGGGGCTTCGGTGCGTTCGGTGCTGGCGTTGATCGATCCCGCGGACCGCAAGCTGGGCCGCGCGGCGATCCGGCGGCTGACCGAGGAAAAGCCCTCGACCGCCTTCGCGCACGACCTGCCCAATAGCGGGCGGGTGGTACAGCATCTGCAGCGCGATCCGCGCACCGGGCGGCTGCACGCCTTGGTCGAGCGGCTGGGCGCGGCGCCCGATGCAGGCGCCGCGGTGCGCGATGCGCTGACCGGCGCGCGCGACGGGGCCAGCGCGCGGCGCTGGATCGACCGGCGGCTGGCCGATGGCGCGACCGTCTCGGCGATTCTGATCGGGCTGACGCGGTTCGAGACGGTCAACACCGCCTATGGCCGCGCGGCGGGCGATGCGCTGCTCCGCGCGGTCTCGCGGCGGCTGTCCGAAGCGGCGCGCGAAGCGATCGGGCGCGGCGCTGTGGTGGCGCGAATGGGCGGATCGGAGTTCCTGATCGCAAGCGACGAGGCCGATACGGGCAAGGTCGCCCTGGCCTCCGCCCGCTTCGAAGAGGCGCTGGGGCGGCCCTTCGTTGTCGAGGGCGAGTTCGTGCCGCTGGGCGCGCGCGTGGCGAATGCGGTGAGCGTGGCGGGGGACAGCGCGGCGAGCCTGCTCAGGCGCGCGAGCGAGGCGCTGTTCGAGCATCATGTCCCGCGTGAGGCATCGGCGCCGTCGATGGACGCGCTGGCATCCGACCTGCGGCTCGCGCTCGACCGCGGCGAGATCGGCGTGCTGTTCCAACCGCAGGTCTCGATCGCGACCGATGTGATTACCGGGGTCGAGGCGCTGGCGCGCTGGCAGCATCCCGAGCTGGGCGAGATCGGCGCGGAGACATTGTTCGCGGCGGCGGAGCATGCCGGGCTGGGCGGAACGCTGAGCGATCACGTCCAGGCGCTGGCGCTCGGCACGGCGGCGCGCTGGCCGGCCAATCTTGCGAAGCTGCGCCTGTCGATCAACGTTACCGCGGGCGATGTCGGGCGGCCGGGCTTCGCCGACAGCCTGCTCGGGCGGATCGACGCCAGCGGCTTTCCGCGCGCACGCCTCACCATAGAGCTGACCGAAAGCGGGATCATGCAGGATCTGGGCGAGGCCGCGCGGCTTTTCGCCGAGCTGCGTACCGCCGGATGCCGCGTCGCGATCGACGATTTCGGGACCGGCTATTCGAGCCTCGCTTATCTCAAGGCGCTGCCGCTCGATTATCTCAAGATCGATAAGCGGCTGAGCCAGGACATCACCGGCTCGCCGCGCGACCGTGTGGTGGTACGCGGCGTGATCGACATGGCGCGTTCGCTGGGGCTGGCGGTGGTTGCCGAGGGGGTCGAGACCAAGGACCAGCTCGATCTGCTCGCCAAGGAAGGCTGCAATTATTATCAGGGCTTCCTGCGCTCCGGGCCGATCGACGGCGATACGCTGGCCCGGCTGGTGGGAGGGTGACGATGGTGCGGACGCTGCTCATGCCGATGGCGTTCTTGATCGCCATGCCTGCCGCGGCACAGGTCGTGGCCGATCCCAATGACGGTATCCCGAACCTGCGTGCCAATATGGAAGCGGCGTATCAGATCCTTGGCGGGATGGAGGATTCGGCCAAGGGATGGAACAGCGGCGATATCGACCGTTTCCTGGCGATCTATTCGGACGACCCCGCGACGAGCTTCGCCGGGAGCGACGGCGTGACCTATGGCAAGACGCGCATCCGGGCGCGTTACCTCAAGAGCTACGACAAGCAGTTCGGCGCGGGCCGCGATCCGGCGGGGATGTCGAAACTGTCCTTCGTCCGGGAGAATTTCAGCCTGATCGGCAGCGATCACGCCTTGCTGATCGCGCGCTGGACGCTGGTCACGGGCGACGGAAAGACGCAGACGGGAATGACCAGCCTGCTCTTCCGCAAGGAAGCCGATGGCTGGCGCATCATCGCGGATCACTCCAGCTGATGGCGGGAGCCAATGAGCGATAGGCGCGACGTCTCGGGCGTCTGGTACGGCAGCTACAGAGGCGATTTCGGCAACAGCAACGGCTTCATCGCCGCGCTGGAAGAGGCCGGCGGCAGCTTCCACGGCAGCATTACCGAACCCAATCCCGATGGCGGCGGGGAGATCCTTCGCGCGACGGTGAGCGGCCAGCGGAGCGGGACCGCGTTGCGCTTCGTCAAGCAATATGACGGCAGCGGCGGCTGGACGCATGCGGTGCGCTATGCCGGGAAGATCGATGACGAGGGCATTTTGATCTCGGGCGTGTGGCTGGTCGATTGGCTGCGCGGCACCTTCACCATGGAGCGCGAGAAATTCACCGAGGAAATGCTGGAGGCCGAGGAAGAGGCCGAGCTGCCGGTGACTCTCGACACGCGCTAAGCGGTTATTAAGCGCAGTGAGCGACACTCCCGGCGAGCAATCCGGGGACCGAAAGACATGGCTGCGCTGAACGAGCTCGCCGAGCAATTCAAGGCTGCGGGCACCATTTCCGCCGAGGACACGCTGGCGCTGCGGCGGCAGATGTGGCCCGACGGGCGGATCGAGATCGACGAGGCCGAACTGGTCTTCGCGCTCAACGATTCGATTGCGAACCGCTCGCGCGAATGGACCGACTTCTTCGTCGAGGCGCTGTGCGACTATGTCGTCTGCCAGCAGGCGCCGAAAGGCTATGTCGACGCGGCCAAAGCCGAGTGGCTGGTCGCGCGGATCTCGCGCGACAGCAAGGTCGAGTCGCTCGGCGAACTCGAGCTGCTGGTGAAGGTGCTGGAAACCGCGGCGGCGGTGCCGGCCTCGCTCAAGGCGTTCGCGCTGGCGCAGATCGAGCGCGTGGTGATCGAGGGCGAGGGCCCGACGCGCGATGGCGGGACGCTTGGAAAGGGCGTCATCTCGGGATCCGAGGTCAAGCTCCTGCGCCGGATCCTGTTCGCGCAGGCGGGCGACGGCATGGGCGTGAGCGAAGGCGAAGCTGAGATGCTGTTTCGCCTCAAGGACGCGACGCTGCAGGCGGACAATGCGCCAGAATGGAAGACGCTGTTCGTCCAGGGCGTGGGCAATCACCTGATGGCGTACAACCGCTATACGCCGCTGGAGCGCGAGGAGGCGGCGCGGCTCGATGCGTTCATGGGCGATTCGCGGGTGCGGATCGGCAATTTCCTTGCGAAGGTGGCGCAGGCGAGCGTGACCGGCGCGGGATTCCGCGCGCCGGGTTCGGGCGCCAGGCCGGTCAATCACGAGGCCGCGGCGGTCGCGGCGAATGCCGTGACTCCGATCGAGTCCGCATGGCTTCAGGGCAGGATCGATGCCGATGCGGCGATCGACTCGCTCGAACAGGCGCTGCTCGACTTCATCGCCGAGGAACAGCGCGCAGCCTAGCCTGCCGCCTTGGCCAGCCCCCGTGAGATCTGTAACGCCGCGTTGAGCCGGGCCTTGGGATTCCCCCATTCGCGTGCGACGACCAGCTTCATGTCCGGGCGCAGGCGGGCGGTGCCGTCGAGGCGGTTGATATAGGCGAGCAGGCCATCGAGGTTCGGGAAGCGGTCGGCGTGGAAGCTGACCAGCGCGCCCTTCGGCCCGACGTCGAGCTTGGCGATGTTCGCCTGTTTCGCGTTCAGTTTCGTCTCGATCAAACGCAGCAGGTTCTCGGTCGCGTCGGGGAGCTTGCCGAAGCGGTCGATCATCTCGGCGGCGAAGCTTTCGATGCCGTTGCCGTCCTCCACTTCGTTGAGGCGGCGGTAAAGGCCCATGCGCAGATCGAGATCGGGGACATAATCCTCCGGGATCATGATCGGCGCGTCGATATTGATCTGGGGCGACAGGTCCTTGGGGCGAAGCTCGTCGCGCAGTCCGCCGGCCTTGGCGTCCATGATCGCCTCTTCCAGCATCGACTGATAGAGTTCGTAGCCGACTTCCTTGATGTGCCCCGACTGCTCGTCGCCGAGCAGATTGCCCGCGCCGCGGATGTCGAGATCGTGGCTCGCGAGCTGGAATCCCGCGCCCAGCGATTCGAGATCGGACAGGACCTTGAGGCGCTTGTCGGCCGCCTCGGTCATCTGGCGCTGCGGCGGGGTGGTCAGATAGGCATAGGCGCGGGTCTTGGCCCGCCCGACGCGGCCGCGGATCTGGTAGAGCTGGGCGAGGCCGAACTTGTCGGCGCGGTTGACGATCAGCGTGTTGGCGCTGGGGATGTCGAGGCCGGACTCGATGATCGTGGTCGAGACGAGCAGGTCGTATTTGCGGTCGTAGAAGGCGGACATGCGCTCCTCGACCTCGGTCGGCGCCATCTGGCCGTGGGCGACGACATATTTGATCTCGGGCACCTCCTCGCGGAGGAAGGTCTCGATATCGGGCAGGTCGGCGATGCGCGGGGTGACGAAATAGGCCTGGCCGCCGCGATAATGCTCGCGCAGCAGCGCCTCGCGGAGGACCACCGGGTCCCAGGGCATGACATAGGTGCGCACCGCGAGGCGATCGACCGGCGGGGTCTGGATCACGCTCAGCTCGCGCAGACCGCTCATCGCCATCTGCAACGTACGCGGGATCGGGGTGGCGGTGAGCGTCAGCACATGGACATCGGCCTTGAGCGCCTTCAATCGCTCCTTGTGCGTGACGCCGAAGCGCTGCTCCTCGTCGACCACGACAAGGCCGAGCCGCTTGAACTCGATCCCCTTGGCGAGGATCGCATGGGTGCCGATCACGATGTCGATCCTGCCCTCGGCGACGCCTTCCTTGGTGGCTTTGGCCTCGGCGGCGGGGACGAGGCGCGAGAGGCGGCCGATATTGATCGGGAAGCCCTGGAACCGCTCCGAGAAGTTCTGGAAATGCTGGCGGGCGAGAAGGGTGGTGGGGCAGACCACCGCAACCTGTTGACCGGCCATGGCGGCGACGAATGCGGCGCGCAGCGCCACCTCGGTCTTGCCGAAGCCGACATCGCCGACGATCAGCCTGTCCATCGGGCGGCCCGCCTGGAGATCGTTCAGCACATCGCCGATCGCGCGGTCCTGATCGTCGGTTTCCTCATAGGGGAAGCGATCGACAAAGGCGGGATAGCCGCCATGATCGGGCTCAAGCACGGTGCCGGGGCGGACCGCGCGAGCGGCGGCGGTGGCGATGAGCTCGCCCGCGATTTCGCGGATCCGCTCCTTCATCTTCGACTTGCGCCGCTGCCACGCCTCGCCGCCCAGCCGGTCGAGCGCCGCGCCTTCCTCGCCCGATCCGTAGCGGGAGAGGACTTCGAGATTCTCGACCGGAACGTAGAGCTTGTCGCCGCCCGCATAGGTCAGCGCGACGCAATCGTGCGGGGCCTTCTGGACGGGGATCTGGGTCAGCCCCTCATAGCGCCCGATACCGTGATCGACATGGACGACGAGGTCGCCGGGCGAGAGCGTCGCCAGCTCCTGGAGGAAGGCGTCGGTCGATTTCTTGCGCTTGGCGCGGCGGACGAGGCGGTCGCCGAGCATGTCCTGCTCGGTGAGGACGGCGACGTCGGGCGCGGAGAAGCCGTGATCGAGCGGCAGGACGATCAGCGCGACGCCCTTGTCCGCGATCCCCAGCGCCTTTTGCCAACTGTCGGCGGGCGCCGCGCCGGTCAGGCCGTGATCGGCGAGCAGGCCGGTAAGGCGCTCGCGCGCGCCGCCCGAATAGCTGGCGAGGACGGGCTTCTGGCCCGCCTTCCGCAGCTTGGCGACGTGGGCGACCACGGCTTCGTAGATGTTCGCGCCCGATGCCCGCTCTGGGGCGAAATCGCGGGGGCCATCGACGTTGAAGTCGAGGACGGCGGCGCTCTCGGGCTCGTGGAAAGGCGTGGCGGTGTGGGCCGGGGCATCCGCCAGCTTGGTCTCCCACTCCGCGCCTGAGAGATAGAGCGCGGCGGCGTCGAGCGGACGGTAGCTGCCGGGATCGGCGGATTGGGCGCGGACGCGGTTCGCCTGATAGTCGGCGATCGCCTCGAAGCGCTGCTCGGCGGCGCCGGTCGCGCCGGCATCGCGGACGATGACGGCATTGCCGGGGAGATGATCGAACAGGGTTTCGAGTTTTTCCTCGAACAGCGGGAGCCAATGCTCCATGCCCGCGAGGCGGCGGCCATCGCTGATCGCCTGGTAGAGCGGATCGCCGGTCGCGGTGTTGCCGAACTTGTCGCGGTAACGGGTTCGGAAGCGCTTGATCGACTCTTCGTCGAGCAGCGTCTCGGAGGCGGGAAGCAGGGTGAAGCCGTCGATGCGGCCGGTGGTGCGCTGGTCGCCGGGATCGAAAGTGCGCACGCTTTCGATCTCGTCGCCGAAGAAATCGAGCCGCAACGGTTGCTCGGCGCCGCTGGGATAAAGATCGACCAGGCCACCCCGAACGGCGAACTCGCCCGCATCGTTGACGGTATCGAGCCGGACATAGCCGTTGGCGGTGAGCAGGGAGATCAGCTTGTCGAGCCCGATCCGCTCGCCGGGGGCGAGGCGGGCGACGAGCTGGCGGATGCGGAAGCGGGTGAGGGTGCGCTGGGTGGCGGCGTTGACGGTGGTGACGAGGAGGCGCGGGGCCTTGGGGCTCGTCTGGAGCGCATGGAGCGCGGCGAGGCGCTCGGACATGACGCGCAACGTGGGCGAGGCGCGATCGTAGGGGAGGCAATCCCAGGCGGGGTAGCTGACGATGTCCAGCTCGGGGGCGAAAAAGGGGGCGGTGCTGGCGATCGCGCGCATCGCTGCTTCGTCGGGCGCGATGAATATGGCGGTGCCCGCCGCGCGCGCCAGATCGGCCAGCATCCAGGGGAGGAAGCCGGTGGGGGTGCCCGCGAGGGTGAGCGGCTTGCTGGCCGCGAGGATGGTCTTGAGGTCGGGCATTCTTACTTCTTGCTCCCTCTCCCCTTCAGGGGAGAGGGCTGGGGAGAGGGGCAGTGCGGCTGGGGTCGGCGCCTGCGGACAGGGGCCCCGCGCCCCCCCCCCCCCCCCCCCCCGGGCGCGGGGGGGGTTTTTTGTATGCGGCTGGGGGGCGGGTGGGGGGGTT
>CBINJP010000015.1:0-91322 GCA_966251045.1 uncultured Sphingomonas sp. | reverse complement strand
GCAGAAGCTTCCCAAGCTTACGACGAGGGTTCGATTCCCTTCACCCGCTCCAGCGATTCAGCGCACCACTACCCCGCCCTTCATCACCACCGCCACGCGCTCCAGCACGCGGATATCCGCCAGCGGATCGCCCTTCACCGCGACCAGATCGGCATAGCGCCCCGGCGCCACCGCGCCGACATCCTTGTCCCAGCGCAGCAGATCCGCCGCCACGCTCGTCGCGCTCTGGATCGCCTGCATCGGGGTCATGCCGTAGCGGACCATATAGGCGAATTGCAGCCCGTTCTGGCCGTGCGGATACACCCCCGCGTCGGTGCCATAGGCGATCCACACCCCGGCCTTTACCGCCGCCGAAAAGCCCAGGCGCTGCAACTCGGTCGTTTCGAGATTCTTGCGCAGATACTCGGCAGGCCAGCCTTTCTCGCGCCCCACCGTGTCGATGAAATCGCCGTTATAGATGTCCATCACCAACCACACACCGAGCCGCTTGGCCATCGCGATCCCCTCGGCATCGATCAGCGAGGCATGCTCGATCGAGCGTACGCCCGATCGCATCGCCGCCTTGATCGCCTCGGCGCCATGCGCGTGCGCGGTGGCGTAGCCGCCATTCTCGCGCGTCTCGGCGACCGCCGCGCGCATCTCCTCCTCGGACAGCTCGAGCCGCCCCGGCTCCGAACCCACCGCCAGCACCGCGCCGCTCGCGATCAGCTTGATCGAATCCACCCGGTGCTGGAACAGATAACGCACCTTCTCGCGCGCCTCTGCAGGCGAGTGGATCACCCCCAGCCGCATGTCGAAGGGGATCGCGACATCGTTGGCGAAGCCGGTAATGTCGCCCCCGCCGCCCGGCACGGTGATGTACGCCCCAACCACATTCATTCGCGGCCCCGGGATCCAGCCCGCATTGATCGCATCGCGAAGCGCCACATCGGTCAGCCCGCGATAGCAGCCGACATCGTGCACCGTGGTGAAGCCCGCCGCGAGCGTCACCTTGGCGTTCTGCGCGCCCATCAGCGCCGCCTCGGCGCCCGAATGCTGGAGGATCGATCCGGGATTGCCATCGGCAAAATCCGCCAGATGCGTATGCATGTCGATCAACCCGGGCATCACCGTATAGGCCGACCAGTCGGTCACCGGCCCGTCCGTGGGCGCCCCGGTCCACAGCCCCACCGCGGCGATCCGCTCCCCCTCGATCCGGATGAGCTGGTCGGTCAGCACGCGCCCCGCGAGCACATCGATCAGCTTGCCCGCGCGGACATAGCTGACCTGGGCGGAGGCGGGAACGGCCAGCAGGAGGCAGACACAAAACAGCAGCCAGCGAAACACAAGGCGCATTGCCATTCCCCTGTAACGTCGCCTAACTTTACGCTCGTTCAACAGGGAGACAATAGATGGTCGGGCGCGCACTCTTGGGAATGGCGGCGCTCGCGCTCGCCACTGCTCTCCCCGCCACCGCCCAGGCCCAGAAATATCCCCAGGCCGAGAACCAGGCGCTCGACCTGCTCAAGCGCGGCATCGCCTTCCGCACCGTTTCCGGCGCCGGCAACCAGACCCCCGAATATGCCGAATATCTCCGCGGCGAGCTGATCGAGGGCGGCTTCGCGCCCGAAGACGTCACCGTCACCCGGCTCGGCGACACCGCCTATCTGGTCGCGCGCTATCGCGGCACCGGCAAGGGCGGGCTCAAGCCCATCTACATCTCGGGCCATATGGACGTGGTCGAGGCCGATCCGAAGGACTGGACCCGCGATCCCTTCACGCCCGTGGTCGAGAACGGCTTCATCTGGGGCCGCGGCGCGAGCGACATGAAGTACGATCTGTCGACCATGGTCGCGACCTTGATCCAGCTCCACCGCGAAGGCTTCAAGCCGCGCCGCGACATCGTCCTGCTGCTCTCGGGCGACGAGGAGACCAGCATGAAGACCACCGCCGCGATGGCGGCGGACTATCACGACGCCGAGCTGCTGCTGAACATCGACGGTGGCGGCGGCGAGATCGACGAGGCGGGCAAGCCGATCGTGTTCGGCGTGCAGGGCGCGGAAAAGACCTATGCAGATTTCGAGCTGACCTTCACCAATGCCGGCGGCCACAGCTCGGCCCCGCGCAAGGTCAACGCCATCTATCAGCTGGCGCGCGCGCTCGACCGGATCGGAGCCTATGAATTCCCGCCCCAGATGAACGACATCACCAAGGCGAGCTTCCTCGCCGCCGCGGACAATGCCGAGCCGCGCATTGCCGACGCGATCCGCAAGTTCGTCGCCAATCCGGAGGACAAGGAAGCGCTGGCGGTGCTGCGCGGCGAGCCGGGCTGGGTCGGCCAGACCGGCACCACCTGCGTCGCGACGATGGTCAGCGCGGGTCATGCGCCCAACGCCCTGCCCCAGCGCGCCACCGCCAACGTCAATTGCCGCATCTTCCCCGGCGTGAAGGTCGCCGATGTGCAGGCGACGCTCGCGCAGGTGGTGGGCGATCCCGACATGAAGATCCGCGAGGTCGAGAGCGGCTCGGTCGCCAGCGACGCCTCGCCGCTGCGCCCGGACCTGATGAAGCTGGTGACCCGCGCGGTGCATGCCCGCTTCCCGAACGTGCCGATCGTGCCCGTCATGGCCGCCGGCGCCACCGACTCGATGCACTTCCGCGCACGCGGCGTGCCCAGCTACGGCATCAGCCCGATCTTTATGAAAAGCTCGGATTCCTTCTCGCACGGGCTGAACGAACGCACCCCGCTCAGCGAGATCGCGCCGTCGATCGTTTACTACAGGACGGTGCTGATGGAATTGGCGAAGTAGCGGCTCAGGCGAGCGCCGCTTCGATCCAGCGCTCGGCAATCGCGCTCGCCTCGTCGGGCGAGAAGGTGCCGGGCGCGAGGCACAGTTCGAGCCACAACCCGTCGACCAGCGCGGTGATCCCCACCGCCGCCAGCCGCACCTCGCCCGCACCCAGCCCGCATTCGGAGAGTAACGCCTCGATCTCGGCGCGATAGCCGGCATAGCTCTCGCCGTGCAGCCGCTCCATCTCGGGCCTGGCCTTCACCAGGCTCCAGAAGGCGATCCAGGTCGCGAGCAATTGCGGATCGGCGATCGGCGCGCGAAAGCTCGCGGTGACATAGGCGACGAGGCGCGCGCGCGGATCGGGCCCCGCGGCGGCCACCGCAGCCTCCAGCGCCTCGTCCACCTGCGCGTCGGTCCATGAATAGGTCTCGGCGATCAACGCATCGATCCCGTCGAAATAGTGCCGCAGCAACCCCGGCGAGACGCCCGCCTCCGCGCAGATCACCCGCACCGACGCCCCCGCCGCCCCGCGCTCGGCGAGCACGCGCGCCGCCGCCTCGATCAGGCTCTGGCGCCGCGCGTCGGGTTCGGCTCGGGTGAAGCTTCGCGACATATTTCCCCACACGCCGTCACCCTGAACTCGTTTCAGGGTCCATCTCTCCACCGGCGATGACGCACCTTGTGGCACGATGGATGCTGAAACAAGTTCAGCATGACGGAGGATTGAAGTTGAGCGCATCCTGTTATACGAGTGTATAACAATTGTGGGGCGCAGCATGGCGACGAACTTCGCGGAAACCTCCGCCGATCCGGACGACAATCTCAGCCTGCCCGGCTGGATCTACACCGACGCGGAGTTCCAGCAGGTCGAGATCGACCGCATCTTCCGCCCCTCGTGGCAGATCGTCTGCCACGAGAGCGACCTGGCCAAGCCCGGCGATTACCACACGCTCGACTATATCGGCGAAAGCGTGATCGCCATCCGCCAGGCCGACGGAAGCATCAAGGGCTTCACCAATGTCTGCCGCCACCGCGCGATGCGGCTGGTCGAGGGGCCGGCCGGATGCGCGAAGAAGCTCGTCTGCCCGTATCACGCCTGGACCTATGACGCCGATGGCCGCCTGACCGGCGTTCCCGCCAAGGCCGATTATGTCGGGCTCGACACCTCGAAGCACGGCCTGGCCCCGGTCGATGTCGAGCTCTGGCGCGGCTTCGTCTTCGTGCGGCTTGAGGATCGCGGCGGGCCCTCGGTCGCCGAGATGATGTCGCCCTATGAGCATGAGATCGAGCCCTATCGCTTCGAGGCGATGCGGACGATCAGCCCCGTGCGGCTGCGCGACCGCGCGGTGAACTGGAAGAATGTCGGCGACAATTATTCGGACGGGCTCCACATCCCGGTCGCGCATCCCGGCCTGACCCGCCTCTTCGGCAAGAGCTATGCGATCGAGGCCCAGCCCTGGGTCGACAAGATGACGGGCAACCTCGAACGCACATCGAAGCACCCCTGGGAGGCCTTCTACCAGAAGCACCTCCCCCACGCGCCGCATCTGCCCGAGGCGAACCAGCGGCTCTGGCTCTATTACAAGCTCTGGCCCAACCAGGCGTTCGACATCTATTCGGACCAGATCGATTTCATGCAGTGGCTGCCCGTCAGCCCCACCACCTGCGTGCTGCGCGAAATGGCGTTCGCGCTGCCCGATGACCGCCGCGAGATGAAGCTGGTCCGCTACGCCAACTGGCGGATCAACCGCATGGTCAATGCCGAGGACACCTGGCTGATCACCCGCGTCCAGCAGGGCATGGCCAGCAAGAGCTACACCATGGGCCCGCTCGGCCAGAGCGAGGTCTGCCTGCGCAGCTTCGCGCGGAAAATCCGCGGGCTGATCCCAGAGGCGCGGCTGCATCAGGCGCCGGCGCCGGGGTGGAGTCGAAGACCCCGACCGATCGACTAGACCCACCGTCACCCTGAACTTGTTTCAGGGTCCATCTCTCCACCCGCACTGCCATCGCCCGTTGCGCGATGGATGCTGAAACAAGTTCAGCATGACGGAAGAAAGCAAGGCCCGATGACCCAGAAATACGACGCACTTATCATCGGCGGCGGGCATAACGGCCTTGTCTGCGCCTTCTATCTCGCCCAGGCGGGGCTCAAGGTCCGCGTGCTCGAGCGGCGCCACATCGTCGGCGGCGCGGCGGTGACCGAGGAATTCCACCCCGGTTTCCGCAATTCGACCGCGAGCTACACGGTCAGCCTGCTTCGCCCCAAGGTGATCAAGGACATGCGCCTCCACGAGCGCGGCTGGCGGATCATCGAGCGGACGATCAGCAACTTCTTCCCGCACGAGGGCGGCTATCTCAAGCTCGGCGGCGGCACCGCGCGCACCCAGGCCGAGTTCGCCCGCTTCAGCCAGAAGGACGCCGAGACCTTCCCGAAGTACGAGGAAGCGCTCGAACGCGTCGCCGAGGTTCTGCGCGACATGGCGCTGCGCACGCCCCCCAACGCGGGCGGCGGCATCCGCGCGCTGCTCGCGGCGGCATCGCAGGGCAAGCGCCTCGCCGGCATGAGCCTCGAGGCCCAGCGCGACACGATGGACCTGTTCGTCAAGTCCGCCCGCGACTTCCTCAATCACTGGTACGAGCACCCGTACATCCAGGCCGCGTTCGGCTTCGACGCGGTAGTCGGCAACTATGCCAGCCCGGACAGCCCGGGCTCGGCCTATGTCCTGCTCCACCACGTCTTCGGCGAGATCAACGGCAAGAAAGGCATGTGGGGCCACAGCGTCGGCGGCATGGGCGCGATCACCCAGTATATGGCCGAGGCGTGCGCCGATATGGGCGTCGAGATCAGCCTCGAAGCTCCCGTCGCCAAGGTGCTTGTCGATGGCAAGAAGGTCGCGGGCGTGAAGCTCGAAAGCGGCGAGGAGATCGCGGCGGACGTGGTCGCGTCGAACGCGGGCCCGGCCCTGCTCTACCGCCAGCTGGTCGACCGCGCCGACATGCCCGAGGCGTTCGCGCGGCGGATGGATGGCTTCAAGGCAGGCTCGGGCACCTTCCGCATGAATGTCGCGCTCAGCGAGCTGCCCGATTTCAGCGTGCTGCCCGGCACCGAAAAAGCCGAGCATCACACCGCGGGTATCATCATCTCGCCGACGCTCGATTATATGGACAAGGCGTTCACCGACGCGAAGGCCAAGGGCTGGTCCGACGAGCCGATCGTCGAGATGAAGCTGCCGACCAGCGTGGACGATACGCTGGCGCCCCCGGGCCAGCACATCGCCTCGCTCTTCTGCCAGCAATTCGCCCCCGTGCTGCCAGATGGCCGCTCATGGGACGACGAGAAGGAGAAGGCGGCGGATGTCATCATCGATACGGTGACCAAACATGCGCCGAACTTCCGCAAGTCGATCCTGGGCGTGCAGATCCACTCGCCTTTGGACCTGGAGCGCAAGTTCGGCCTGATCGGCGGGGACATCATGCACGGCCATATGTCGCTCGATCAGCTCTGGGCCGCGCGCCCGGTGCTGGGTCACGGCGATTACCGCGGCCCCATCAAAGGCCTCTACATGTGCGGCGCGGGGACGCATCCGGGCGGCGGCGTAACCGGCGCGCCCGGGCATAATGCGGCGCATGAGATACTGCGGGATCGGTCGGTGTTGGGGCGGCTGTTCGGCTAGCGCTACGGGCATTTGCGGATTCACCGCGCCTGGCCAATCGGCGAGGCACGGCTCATGGTGGACAGTCAGGAACCCGTGCGCGAACGCCTCCGCAAGGCGCTGTTGCTATGCGGTCCGCTGGCTGCGCTCGTATATGTCGCGACGGACCTCGTCGCCGCAGCCCGCTATCCGGGCTACAGTCTTCGTGACCAGGCGGTCAGCGAGTTGTTCGCGATCGGCGCACCGACCAGCGCGATGGTCGTCCCGATGTTCAGCGTCGCCAGCCTGCTGCTGTTCGGCTTCGCCGCAGGTATCGCGCTTTCGGCAAGAGCCAACCGGGCACTGCGCCTCACGGGCTGGATGTTCGCCGCAAGCGCCATCGACGCGCTGCTCCTGTGGAATTTCTTTCCGATGCACATGCGCGGCGAGGCGCGAACGCTGACCGACACGATGCACCTCGTGCTGGGCGCCAACCCTTTCGTCTGGCTGTCGCTCATTTTCGCGGCCGTCGCGTTTCGCCATGCGTTCCGGCCGCTATCGATCGCCACCCTGTTGCTGATCCTGTCGCCTGCGGTCTTTGCCTTCCAGTACGCACCGGCGCTCGATTCCGGCGGCGCCACGCCTTGGTTGGGCCTCGCCGAGCGCGCCGCCCAATATGGCTATCAGGTCTGGCAGACGGCGCTTGCGCTGCTGCTGCTCCGCTACGACGCCCCGGTCCCTCGCCGGGCAACGAAATAAAGCGGCACGGCGGTCAGCATCAGCACCAGGCTCATTCCGCTCGCCCACCAGCCCGCGCCCCAGAAGGCGAAGAGCGAGAAGGCCACACCCACAACCGCCGGCGCCACCGCGATCCGCCGGATCATCGCCGAGACGCAGGCCGAGAGGTAGAGCCACAGGCAGGTGCAGGTGGTCAACACCGCGATCAGCTGGAACACGCCGCCCAGGGTCGGGCTCGAGGTGCTGAGCACCAGCGCGCTCGCCAGCCCCGATGACAGCAGCAGCACCCGCACCGGCACATCGCGGTCGGAGACCTTGCAGAACCATTTGGGCAGCAGCCCCGCGCGCGCCATGCCGAGCGGCACTTCGCCCTGGATCAGCACCCAGCCGTTGAGCGCCCCGATCGCAGCGATCGCAGCGAAGGCCGCGATCAGCATCGATGCCGCGCCGCCCCAATAATTGCCCACGAACAGCGCGAAGGGCGCCGAGGACGCCGCCACCGCCGCCGGATCGAGCAGCAGCACGATCGCCGAGCAGACGAAGATATAGAGCAGCCCCGTCGCCACCGTCCCCGCCATTGATGCGCGCAGGATCGTCCGCGCCGGATCGCGCACCCGCTCCGCCGCGATCCCGGCCGCCTCGAACCCGACCAGCGGGAACAGGGTCAGCGTCACCGCCCCCGCCAGCCCGCCGAACAAGGTCGCCGAATCCGGCAGCGCGGGCAGCGCCGCCTCGCCCTTGCCCGCGATCAATGCGGCGATCACGAGCACCGCGACCAGGGGCGTCAGCTTCAGAATCGTCGTCAGCACCTGGAACTGACCCGCACGCCGCGCGCCCGCCAGATTGAGCAGGGTCAGCAGCCAGATCAGCGTCACCGCGGTCAGCGCGCCGGTCAGCGGCGTCGCGTTGAGCGCCGGGAACAGCGCCGAGAGATAGCTGGCCCCGGCGATCGAGATCGCGGCGTTGGCCGACCACACCGATATCCAGTAGCTCCACCCGATCAGCACGCCGGGCAACTCGCCCAGCACCGCGCCGGTGATCGCCACCGCCCCGGTCGCCTCGGGCATCGCCTGCGCCAGCTTGCCCAGCACATAGGCAATGCTCGCCGCCCCCGCGATGCTCACCACCCACGCCAGCGTGCCCGTCCACCCGAGCGGCGCGAGCGCGGCGGGCATCATGAAGATGCCGGAACCGATCATGCCGCCCATCACCAGTGCGGTCGCTGTCCAGAAGCCGAACGGGCGTTTGTCTGTGATCATTGGCGATCCCCCTGAGGGGAATGAAGCACGTAAATCCTTTCCCGTCACCCCGGCCGAAGTGCCGGGGTCCACCGGGACGCTGGTCCCGGACAAGAGGCTTGAGGGCAGCCATCGCGGCACAGTGGACCCCGGCACTTCGGCCGGGGTGACGGCGGTCGGTTTTCGTGGCTATGCTTCGCACCGATGCAGCCCCTCCCCGCCTCGCGCTACCATCCCCGCCTGATCGAGGCCGCGCTCGCGCTGCACGACAATCGCCTTCACGACGCCGAGCCGCTGCTCAAGGGCCATCTCAAGGAAGACCCGTTCGACGTCGCCGCGATCCGCATGCTCGCCGAGCTCGCGGGCCGCATCGGCCGCTACAAGGATGCTGAGTCGCTGCTGCGCCGCGCGGTCGAGCTGGCTCCCGGCTTCACCGCCGCCCGCGCCAATCTCGCGCTCGTGCTGTACCGGCTCAACCGCCCGTCCGAAGCCATCGAAGAACTCGATCTCGTGCTCGGCGAGGACCCCGAAAATATCGGCCATTCGAACCTCAAGGCCGCAGCGCTCGGCCGGATCGGCGGGTTCGACGACGCCATCCGCCTCTACGAAAGCGTCCTCGAAACGCTGCCGAACCAGCCCAAGGTCTGGATGAGCTATGGCCATATGCTCAAGACTGTCGGGCGGCAGGCCGAGGGCGTCGCCGCCTATCGCCGCGCGCTCGATCTCGCGCCCGAGCTGGGTGAAGTCTGGTGGAGCCTTGCCAACCTCAAGACCGTCAAGTTCGACGAGGCGGACATCGCCGCGATGCAAGCCGCGCTCGCCCGCCCGGAGATCTCCGACGAAGACCGGTTCCACCTCGATTTCGCGCTCGGCAAGGCGTTCGAGGACCGCAAGCAGGCCGACTCCGCCTTCGCCCATTACGCCGCCGGAAACGCGCTTCGCCGTACCAGGCTGAAATACGAAGCCGACGAGACCCAGGCATTCGTCGACCGCAGCATCGCTCTCTGCACCGCCGATTTCCTCGATGCCCGCGCCGGCCAGGGCGCCCCCGCGCCCGACCCGATCTTCATTCTCGGCATGCCCCGCGCCGGCTCGACGCTGATCGAGCAGATCCTGTCGAGCCACCCGCTGGTCGAAGGCACTACCGAGCTGCCCGACATCCCCGCCCTCGCCCGCCAGATCGCCGATTACCCGCAGGGCGCCACCAATCTGTCGCCCGAAACGCTCCGCGAGATGGGCGAAACCTATCTCAAGCGCGCCGCGATCCAGCGCCACACCGACCGGCCCTATTTCATCGACAAGCTCCCCAACAACTGGGCCCACCTGCCGCTGATCCACCTGATCCTGCCGAACGCGAAGATCATCGACGCGCGCCGCCATCCGCTCGGCTGCTGCTTCTCCAACTTCAAACAGCATTTCGCACGCGGCCAGGCCTTCAGCTACGATCTGACCGACATGGGCCGCTATTACCGCGACTATGTCCGCCTCCTCGCGCACATTGACAGCGTCCGCCCCGGCCTCGTCCACCGCGTCCATTACGAAGCGATGGTCGAGGATACGGAAGGCCAGGTCCGCGCGCTGCTCGCCTGGTGCGGGCTCGATTTCGACCCCGCCTGCCTGCAATTTCACAAGAATGATCGCGCGGTCCGCACCGCCAGCTCCGAGCAGGTCCGCCAGCCCATTTTCCGCGAGGGGACCGAGGCCTGGCAGCCCTTCGAGTCGCACCTCGACCCGCTCAAGGACGCGCTCGGCGAGGTACTGACCAACTACCCCGATGTGCCGCGCACCATCTCGTCACGGGTAACGTAAGGGAAACATCCCGGAAACGTTGCAAAACTGTCACGCTGCACCTGCGAAACAACGTTGCACGATCGTACAAGATTGACGATCGTTTCACCGGCGAACAGCATCACGATCGTGAATTCTCTCGCCGGAGCGAACGCGATGCATCTCACCAAACGCCGCGCCACCCTTGCCGCCCTGCTCGCCTCGGTGGCGGTCACTTCTCCCGCTTATGCCCAGGATGTGGTCGCGGGGTCGGATGACGAAATCGTCGTCACCGCGCAGAAGCGCGAGGAGAACCTCCAGGACGTTCCGATCAGTATCGTCGCGCTCGGCACCCAGCGCCTCGACAATCTGAACGTCACCAATTTCGAGGATTATTCGCAGCTCCTTCCCTCGCTCTCGTTCCAGACGGTCGCGCCGGGCATCACCACCGTTTACATGCGCGGCGTCGCCTCGGGCGGCGACGGCAACCATTCGGGCTCGCTCCCCTCGGTCGGCGTCTATCTCGACGAGCAGCCGGTGACGACGATCGGCGGAACGCTCGACGTCCATGTCTACGACATTGCCCGTATCGAGAGCCTCGCGGGTCCGCAGGGCACGCTCTACGGCGCCTCGAGCCAGGCGGGCACGATCCGCATCATCACCAACAAGCCGGACTCCAGCGGCTTCTCTGGCCGCGTCGATGGCGAGCTCAACACCGTCACCAATGGCGGCGTCGGCGGCCGCCTCGAAGGCATGATCAACGCACCGATCTCGGAATCGGCGGCGATCCGCGTGGTCGGCTTCTACCAGAAGGACGCGGGCTATATCGACAATGTCCCCGGCACGCGCAGCTTCACTACCGGCCACACGATCACGAACGCCGCCTTCGTCGAGGAGAATTACAACACCGTCGAAACCTATGGCGGCCGCGCCGCGCTGCGGGTCGATCTCGACGAGAATTGGACGGTCACCCCCACGGTGCTCTACCAGGAGAGCCATACCGAGGGTAATTTCGGCGCCGATGTCAGCCTCGGCGATCTCCAGACCCAGCATTTCTTCGACGAATATCGCGATGACCGCTTCGTCCAGGCGGCGCTGACGATCGAGGGCAAGATCGGCAATTGGGACTTCACCTATGCCGGCGCCTATCTCGACCGCACGACCGAAAGCTCAAACGATTACACCGATTATTCCGAGGCCTATGACCAGCTCTATGCGTCGGTCGGCGGCATCGCGGGTTATTTCTATTTCTGGAACGCCGCCGGCAATTTCATCGATCCGCGCCAGCGCGTGTTCGGCACCGATCATTTCCGCAAGCTCAGCCAGGAAGTCCGCATCGCCTCGCCGCAGGATGCGCGATTCCGCGTCGTCGCCGGTGCCTTCTTCCAGCGCCAGACCAACGAGATCCACCAGGATTATATCGTGGTCGGCCTCGATCCCTTGCTGTCGGTCAACGGCTTCCCGGGCACGCTGTGGCTGACCCAGCAGCACCGCGTCGACAAGGATTATGCGGCGTTCGGCGAGGCGAGCTTCGATATCACCGAGACGCTCACCCTCACCGCGGGGGGCCGCTTCTACAAATATGACAACTCGCTGATCGGCTTCTTCGGCTTCGGCCGCAATCCCGGCAACGGCTTTTCGGACGGCCCGCCGAACGCCGCGGGGAGCAACCGCACCGGCGTCGCGCAATGCTTCACCACCTCGGGCGAGCGGCTCTACGATCGCGATACCGACACTTATAGCAGCTCGCTCACCCTGCTACCCCCGGCCGTGGCGGGCAGCCCGTGCACCAACCTCGCCCGTTACGAGAATGGCGGCGTCGTGCCGGTATCGACCAGCGACACCGGCTTCCTCCACAAGCTCAACCTGACCTGGAAGCCCAATGACGACGTCATGTTCTATGCGACCTGGTCGAAGGGCTATCGTCCGGGCGGCATCAACCGGCGCGGCACGATCCCGCCCTATGCCGCCGATTTCCTGACCAATTACGAGATCGGCTGGAAGACGACGCTGGCGGACGGGATGCTGCGCTTCAACGGCGCGATCTATCAGCAGGACTGGGACAAGTTCCAGTTCAGCTTCCTGGGCGCGAACAGCTTCACCGAAATCCATAACGGCCCCAACGCCCGCATCCGCGGCATCGAGGCCGATGTGAACTTCCGTTCCGGTGGCCTCTCGATCACCGCTGCGGGCGCCTATACCGACGCCAAGACCACGCAGAATCTCTGCGCGGCCGACGATCCGACCTACACCTGCACCACGAGCTTCGTCGCCGCGCCAGTGGGCACGCGCCTGCCGGTCACGCCGCGCTTCAAGGGCAATATCGTCGGGCGCTACGATTTCGAGATCGGCGCCTCCACCAAGGCCTATGGCCAGGTCGTGGTCGCGCACCAAAGCTCGGTGACGAGCGACATTCGGCAGGTCGTCGTCCAGACGGGCACCGGCGACCTCGTCAATCCGGGCGCGCTGCTCGGCCGCTTGCCGGCCTACACCACGGTCGACTTCTCGATCGGCGGGGACCTGAAGAGCTTCTCGTTCGAACTGTTCCTGTCGAACGCCTTCGACGAGCGCGGCCAGATCACCCGCTTCCAGCAATGCGGCAGCTGCTCGCAGCGGCCGTACGCGGTCTATATCCGCCCGCAGACCTTCGGCGTGCGGCTGGGCGCGAAGTTCTAACTTCTTCCCCTCCCTCCAAGGGAGGGGCTAGGGGTGGGTTGGAAAAGGCCGGGGCTCGATGCCCCGGCCTTTTCTATTAGCCGCGAATTCACCGAGGGCTCGCTGCGCTCGCCACCCACCCCCGGCCCCTCCCTCGTAGGGAGGGGAGTCGCCCTAAATCCCGCCCTCGAACGCCTCATGCCCCGCCGCGCGCAGCCCTTCGGCCAGCGCCTCGGTGCATGCATCGACCACCGCCTGGTCCGTCGCCCGGATCACGAAATTCGCGCCCACCCGGCCTTCCTTGAAAAACGGATAGCTCCCGATCGCCACGCCCTCGAACGCCCGCTCGGTGCGCGCGAGCAGCTCGGCGACTTCGCTCTCGGGCCCCCAGCTCCCGATCGTCCGCGACACGAGCGGCAGCCCGCCCTCCAGCTCACCGGTCAGCGCGTCGAGCATCCCCGCGGTGATGTGCGGCACGCCGGCCAGTACGAACAGGCTCCCCAGCCTGATCCCGGGCGCGCCCGACATGCGATTGCGGATCAGCGCCGCCCCCTCAGGCATCCGCGCCATCCGCAGCCGCGCCTCGGTCAGCTCGAGCCCGCGCGCCGAATAATAGGCCTCCAGCGCGGCGCGCGCCTCGGCATTGATCTCCACCGGCACCCCGAGCGCCGCCGCCACCGCGTCGACGGTGATGTCGTCATGCGTCGGCCCGATGCCACCGGTGGTGAAGCAATAATCGTTGCGCGCGCGCAGCGTGTTGATCGCCTCGACGATCGCGCCCTGCGCGTCAGCGACCACGCGCACCTCGCTCAGGCGGATGCCCTGCGCGTTGAGCCAGGTGGCGATCTGGGCGATATTCTTGTCCTGGGTCCGGCCCGAAAGGATCTCGTCGCCGATGACGACCAGCGCCGCGGTCCAGATCCTCTGTCCGGTTTCACCCATTCCGGGTGCCTACTCACTCGCAAAGCGCTGCGCAAACGCCTATATGGCGGACATGACCGACTATGTGACCGTATCGAACGACACCCCGATGGCGCGGACCGGCGCGATCAAGCTGCACGGGCCCGATGGCTTTGCGGGCATGCGCGCCGCGGGCCGCCTCGCCGCCGAGATTCTCGATGCGCTGCCGCCGCACGTCGTCCCCGGCGCGACCACCGGCGAGATCGACGATATCGTCCGTACCATGATGATCGCGGGCGGCGCGGTTCCCGCGACGCTCGGCTATCGCGGCTATACGCATAGCTGCTGCATCTCCATCAACCATGTCGTGTGCCACGGCATCCCCGGGGACCGCGTCCTCAAGGATGGCGACATCGTCAATATCGACGTGACTCCGTTGCTCGACGGCTGGCACGGCGACACCAGCCGCATGTACCTGGTCGGCGACGTTCCCCTGAAGGCGCGCCGCCTCGTCGACGTCACTTATGAGAGCCTGATGCTCGGGATCGAGCAGGCGAAACCCGGCAATTTCCTCGGCGATGTCAGCCATGCGATCCAGACCCATGCCGAAAGGCACCGCTACGGCGTGGTCCGCGATTTCTGCGGTCACGGCCTTGGCCGCATGTTCCACGACGCGCCCGAAGTGGTCCATGTCGGGCGTCCCGGCACGGGCCCGGAGCTCAAGCCCGGCATGTTCTTCACGATCGAGCCGATGATCAATATCGGCCGCCCCGACGTGAAACTGCTCGACGATGGCTGGACCGCCGTCACCCGCGACCGCTCGCTCTCGGCGCAATTCGAACATTCGATCGGCATCACCGAAACGGGCTGCGAGATCTTCACGCAAAGCTCCAAGGGGCTGCACCGCCCGCCTTATTGACACTTAAGTCCTCCACCGGGGGAGGATTTGCGCTCGGCTCAGTGCTTCACCTGCCAGCGGCGGAGCGATTCCTCCGCCTCGGCCGCGGTGAGATCGCCCAGTTCGCTGTGGATCCAGAAGTCCCCGCGCGAGGAGGCGTCGATCGCCATCAGGCCGTGCGCCATGATGACCAGCGGCCCGCGCGCGACGACGATTTCGCCGGGCAGGCGCTCGCCTTCACCCTTCGCCACCCGCCGGTGAATCTCGGCGGGCACATCCATCGGCAGCAATCGCATCATGCCCCTCGACTACGCTCCGATTCCGGAACGTAGCTTGAACGGCTTTGTTCCTGCCCCCTGATCGGGCAGCGGGCGGCCACTTGCCCAAATAACAGGCAATTCTTGGCGGTTGCCCCTCGTGCATGCGGTCGTTTAGCTGTAGCGCCGCTCTGGCACGCTTGTTGCGATACGCGCGGCAGGGAACACGCCTTCCAATAGGGGCAATACACGTGAAAAAGATCGAAGCGATCATCAAGCCGTTCAAGCTCGACGAAGTGAAGGAAGCCCTTCACGAGGTCGGCGTCTCCGGCATCACCGTTACCGAGGCCAAGGGCTTCGGGCGCCAGAAGGGCCATACCGAGCTCTATCGCGGCGCCGAATATGTCGTCGATTTCCTGCCCAAGGTGAAGCTCGAGGTCGTCGTCGAGGACGCCCTCGCCGAGCGCGTGGTCGAGGCGGTCGCCGCCGCCGCGCAGACCGGCCGGATCGGCGACGGCAAGATCTTCGTCATGCCGGTCGAGACCGCGCTGCGCATCCGCACCGGCGAGCGCAACGAGAATGCGATCTGATTTGACGCGGCGCAACATCGCGCCAATGTGGCGGGTGAGCCTGTAATTTAATTGCCCGATTCGTCGGGTTTCTGAAAGAGAGCGAAAGGGGTTTACCAATGGCGAATTCGGCCAGCGACGTCCTGAAGATGATCAAGGACCAGGAGATCGAGTGGGTCGATCTTCGCTTCACCGACCCGAAGGGTAAGTGGCAGCACCTCACGATGGTCTCCAAGGTCATCGGCGAGGACGAGCTGACCGACGGCCTGATGTTCGACGGCAGCTCGATCGAGGGCTGGAAGGCGATCAACGAGTCGGACATGATCCTGAAGCCCGATCTCGACGCGGTGTGGGTCGATCCCTTCTCGGCCACCCCGATGCTGATCCTGGTCTGCGACATCGTCGAGCCCTCGACCGGCGAGCTCTATTCGCGCGACCCGCGTTCGACCGCGAAGCGCTCGGAGGCCTATCTCAAGTCGCTCGGCATCGGCGACACCGTCTATGTCGGCCCCGAGGCCGAATTCTTCATGTTCGACGATGTCCGCTTCGAGAACAGCTACGCGACCAGCTATTACGCGATCGACGATATCGAACTGCCGGGCAACAGTGGCAAGGAATATGAGGCCGGCAATCTCGGCCACCGTCCGCGCGCCAAGGGCGGCTATTTCCCGGTCGCCCCGGTCGACAGCGCCGTCGACATTCGCGGCGAGATGGTCTCGACCATGATGGAAATGGGCCTGCCCTGCGACAAGCATCACCACGAAGTCGCGGCCGCGCAGCACGAGCTCGGCCTGACCTTCGGCACGCTCGTCCAGACCGCCGACCGGATGCAGATCTACAAGTATGTCGTGCATCAAGTCGCGCATGCCTATGGCAAGACCGCGACCTTCATGCCCAAGCCGATCAAGGAAGATAATGGCTCGGGCATGCACACCCATATGTCGATCTGGCAGGGCTCGACCCCGCTGTTCGCGGGCAATGGCTATGCCGGCCTCAGCGACATGTGCCTCTATTTCATCGGCGGCGTGATCAAGCACGCCAAGGCGCTCAACGCCTTCACCAATCCGACCACCAACAGCTACAAGCGGCTGGTGCCGGGTTACGAGGCCCCGGTGCTGCTCGCCTATTCGAGCCGCAACCGCTCGGCCTCGTGCCGCATCCCCTATGGCGCGGGCAGCAAGGCCAAGCGCGTCGAGTTCCGCTTCCCGGATGCGCTGGCGAACCCGTATCTCTGCTACGCGGCGCTGCTGATGGCCGGCCTCGACGGCATCCAGAACCGCATCCATCCGGGCGACCCGATGGACAAGAACCTCTACGACCTGCCCCCCGCCGAGCTCGAGCTGGTGCCGACCGTGTGCGGTTCGCTCCGCGAAGCGCTCGACAGCCTCGAGGCGGACATGGACTTCCTGCTCAAGGGCGACGTGTTCACCAAGGACCAGATCGAGGCCTATGTCGAACTCAAGCGCGCCGATGTGGCCCGCTGGGAAATGACGCCGAGCCCGGTCGAGTACGACATGTATTACAGCGCCTGAGGCGCGGTACTACGACACAGGATGGGGCGTCCGGAGCGATCCGGGCGCCCTTTCTTTCTACTTGATCCTCCCCCGGAGGGGGAGGTGGCAGGCGCAGCCTGACGGAGGGGTAGCCGCCCCGCGCGCCATCATCGCCTGCGGTGACTATCCCTCCACCAGCTTCGCTGCCCCCCCTCCGGAGAGGACTTGTCCCACGCTTGTCACGACCTTCCCACCATGGGATGCCGTCACCTCATGACGGCGCGCATCCTCGCCCTCCTGCTCTTGCTCCTCGCGTTCGCCTCCCCGGCCGCCGCGCAGCCGAAGCGCGCCTTCACCCCCTGGCCCGCCAAGTGGATCGCGCATCCCGAGGCGCCGGGGCAGGACGCCGGCGTCTATCATTTTCGCAAGCGCTTCGACCTCGCCGGGCGGCCCAAAAGCTTCATCGTCCACGTCTCCGCCGACAATCGCTACCGCCTGTTCGTCAACGGCGACCCGGTCGCCATCGGCCCCGCAAGGGGCGACCTGATGCACTGGCGCTACGAGACGATCGACCTCGCGCGCTACCTCCGGCCCGGCCGCAATGTGATCGCGGCGCTCGTCTGGAACTGGGGCGAGTTCAGGCCCGGCTTCCAGATCAGCCACCGCACCGCCTTCCTCCTTCACGGCGAAGGCGACGCGAATGTCGCGGACACCGGCGCGGGCTGGAAGGTGTTCTGGAACCGCGCCTATGGCTTCACCCGCGTCGTCTGGCCGGATAATGGCGGCTGGTACGTCGCCTCGCCCGGCGAGACGCTCGACGCGAGCCTATATCCCTGGGGTTGGGAAAAGCCGGAGCACGACGACGGTAGCTGGCCGGCCGCCAAACCTCTCGTCGCTCGCCCCGACGCCGCCGACGGCGCAATCCCGCGCGGCTCCGAGCCCTATGGCGCCGCGACCGAATGGCAGCTCATCCCGCGAGCCATCCCGCAGCCGGAGGAAATCCCGCAGCGCTTCGCCAGCATCCGCCGCGCCGAAGGGGTCACGCCGCACACCGGCTTCCTCACCGGCAGCACCGACCTCGTCATCCCGGCCAACAGCAAGGTTTCGCTGCTGGTCGATCAGGGCGAGCTGACCATGGGTTACCCCTCGGTCATCACCAGCCGCGGCAAGGGCGCCACGATGACGCTCACCTATGCCGAGGGCCTGTTCGATGCGAAGGGCCAGAAGGGCAACCGGAACGAGATCGACGGCAAGACGATCCGCGGCCTGCGCGACCGCATCACGTTCGACGGCGGCGACAGCCGCGAATTCCAGACGCTCTGGCTGCGCACCTGGCGCTACATCCAGCTCGATATCCAGACCGGCGCCGAGCCGCTCGACATCATGGAATTCTACAGCGTCTTCACCGCCTATCCGCTCGAGCAGAAAGCCGCGTTCGACAGCGATCAGGACTGGATCCCGGCCATCTGGGAGATCGACTGGCGGATGCTGCGGCTGAGCGCGTTCGAGAGCTATTGGGACACCCCCTATTACGAGCAGCTCCAATATGTCGGCGACGCGCGGATTGAATCGCTGCTGACGATGTACCAGACCAGCGACGGTCGGCTCGCGCGCCACGCCATCGCGCTGTTCGACGAATCGCGTATCCCGGAGGGGATCACCGCGGGCTCATGGCCCTCCAATATCCCCGGCTACATCCCGCCCTTTTCCTTGTGGTGGGTGGCGATGATCCATGATTACTGGATGCTGCGCGACGACCCGCGCTTCGTCCGCGATCAGCTTCCCGGCGTGCGCGGCGTGATCGCCTGGTACGAACGGCATATCGACACTGAAAAGCGCATGCTGGGCCCGATGCCCTTCTGGAACTTCCTCGATTGGGCCGGGGCCTATGACCGCGGCGTTCCCCCCGGCGCCGAGAATGGCAATTCGACCGCGATCACGCTCCAGTTCGTCTACGCGCTCCAGCTCGCGGCCGAGATGGAGGACAAGGAGGGCGAACCGGGTCTCGCCAAACGCGATCGCGATCGCGCCGCCATGCTGATCGCGGGCGTGCGCAAACATGCCTGGAGCGCCGACCGCCGGCTCTTCGCCGACTCGCCCGAAAAGACGCTCTACTCGCAGCACAGCAACGCGCTCGCCATCCTCACCGGCGCGGTGCCCGCCGCCGATGCCCGGGCGCTGATGGACCGCATCCTCGCCGACACATCGCTCGTCCCGGCCAGCTATTATTTCCGATTCTATGTCGACGAGGCGATGCGCAAGGCGGGCGCGGCCGACGGCTATCTAGATCGCCTCGCCCCGTGGCGCGAGATGATCCGCATCGGCCTGACCACCACGCCCGAGAATCCCGAGCCGACCCGCTCGGACTCGCATGCCTGGAGCGCGCATCCGAACTATCATCTGCTCGCCACCGTGCTCGGCATCCGCCCCGCCTCGCCGGGCTTCCGCACCGTCAGCATCGAACCCGCGCTGGGGACGATGCGCCGCGCGTCGGGCCGTATGCCGCACCCCAAGGGGATGATCGAGGTGCGGCTGGAGCG
This sequence comes from uncultured Sphingomonas sp., assembly GCA_966251045.1. GTDB lineage: Bacteria > Pseudomonadota > Alphaproteobacteria > Sphingomonadales > Sphingomonadaceae > Sphingomonas. The sequence goes on along the minus strand of CBINJP010000015.1, from coordinate 71,864 downwards.
CACGGGAGCGGCCGGAGTCACAGGCGAAATCACGCTCCCGCCGGGTGTCACAGGCCAGTTCCGCTGGCGCAACCAGGCCATGGCGCTCGTCCCCGGCAGGAACGCGATCACCCGCTAGGATCGCCCCGCGGCGTGGCGCGAAAGCCACAATTTGCCGCACCGCAAAACTGTAATTTTCCCGTCATCCCGGAGTCACCAAACTCGCATCCCGCTGTCTCACACCGTCCCTAGGGCCCCGCTCGACCAACGAAACGGGGACGTTATGACCACCAGCTTCAAACTGATTTTCGCGGCCGGCATCAGCACGCTCGCACTCGGCACCGCGACCGGCGCGATGGCGCAGGACACGCCGGTCACACCGGTGACCAAGCAGGATGTCGAGTCGATCCAGAGCTCGGCCGAGATCGTCGTCCAGGGTCAGATCGGCTTCCGCAACCGTTCGGAAGAAACCGTCCCCACGCTTGTCTACGACACCGACTATTTCCAGCGCTTCGAGCCGCTCACCGCCGGCGACGCCCTCAAGCGCGTCCCCTCGGTCACCTTCCTGTCCGACGTGATCGAGAGCGACGGCGCCCGCCTGCGCGGCCTCGACCCCGGCTACACCCAGATCCTGATCAACGGCGACAAGGTCCCGGGCTCGAACACCGACCGCAGCTTCTTCCTCGATCGCGTGCCCGCAGAGCTGATCAGCCGCGTCGAGATCGTCCGCGCCCCCTCGGCGCGCCGCACCGGCGATGCGATGGCGGGTACGCTCAACATCGTCCTGCGCGACGGCTACCAGCTCGATGGCGGCTATGTCCGCGTCGGCGGTCTCCATTTCGATGACGGCGAGATCAAGCCGAGCTTCGGCGCGGTCTATGGTGGCGAGGTCGGCCCCGGCCGCCTGCTCATCGGCGCCAATATCCAGGGCCGCTATAATCCCAAGATCAAGCAGAGCTTCCGCTACACCGACTCGCCCGAGAACAATCCGAACTTCGCCACCGACGATTTCGACAATCGCGAGGACCAGACCGATACGCGCGATGGCGAGGATTACGCGCTCAACGCCACTTACGGCATCGACCTTGGCGATACCCAGCTTTCGGTCACCGGCTTCTATGTCCGCACCGACCGCACCGAGACCGAGCGTTCGTACGAGTATAATCACCCGACCGCGATCAACGGCTCGGTCCGCGGCACGCCTGCGGGCAACCTCACCGTCGACAATTCGAACATCAACGAGATCGACCAGGAAAATTACACGATCACCGGAAAGGTGAAACAGGACTGGTCGATCGGCGAAACGACGCTCAAGCTCGGCTATTCGCGCTTCTGGGATCATTCGGACGAGAGCGAGGTCGAGATCGAGTTCGACCGCGCCTCGCCCCGCGTCACCGGCGACATGACCTATACCCGCACCGTCAGCGAGGAATTCTTCGTCAGCCTCGATCATGAAGTCGAGCTGGGCGAGGATTTCGATCTCGTCCTCGGCGGCTTCTATCAGGACAAGGATTACGACACGTCGGTGCGCGAGGCGACCCGCCAGCGCTTCAACCTCACCGCCGCCAATCATGGCTGGGACCAGTTCTTCCGCGTGCCCGACACGCTGGTCGCGCCGTTCGACGCGGGCACCGTCGTCGGCGCTTCGCAGGTCGAGGAAATCCGCACCGACGGCTTCGCGATGATCGAGGGCAGGTCGGGCAGCCTGTCATGGGAAGCCGGCCTTCGCTACGAGAATACGCGCGTCTCGATCGGCGGCGCGAAGGTTGCCGATTACGGCATGCTGCTGCCTTCGGCCTCGGTGAAGCTCGAAGTGACGCCGTCGGACCGCATCACGCTCTCGGGCGGGCGCACCAATCGTCGTCCGCGCCTCGACTATCTGACCCCGATCACGCTCGAGGCGGAACTGGGCGACAACGACCTGCAGGGCAATCCGAACCTGCGCCCCGAAAGCTCGTGGGGCGCGGATCTCGGCTTCGAGCACCGCATCGGCCGCACCGGCGTCGTCGGGATCAACTTCTTCTACCGCGACGTCACCGACCTGATCGAAGTCTTCAACACCGGCGTCCCCGGTTCGGAGGACTCGCCCTCGGATCGCGCCTGGGTCTATCAGCCGCGCAACACCGGCAACGGCCAGGTCTATGGCATCGAGTTCGATCTCTCGACCGATCTGGGCTTTATCGGCCTGCGCAACACCGGCGTGTTCGGCAATTTCTCGCTGCTCGAAAGCGACATCGGCGACGAGATCGGCGAGCGCCGCTTCAACGGCCAGTCGCGCTACGTGTTCAACGTCGGTTTCATCCAGAACCTGCCCGGCGTCGGCGGCGCCTTCGGCGTCACCTATCGCAAGCAGGGCGAGGCGTTCGACCGCAATGTCGGCGAGGAAGTCACCACGACATACGGCGCGGACCTCGAGGTGTTCGTCGAGAAGCGCTTCGGCAACCGCTTCACGATCCGCGCGGTGGGCTCGAACCTGCTCGACGGCCACAAGGACGAGACGTTCAACAAGTTCAACACCATCGGCGACCAGTTGACGCGCAACTTCGACGAATATGAGATCGAGAGCGAACGCGCTGGCCCCGTGTTCCAGATCATGGGAAGGTTCGCCTTCTGATGCGCACCACTTTCCTGACCCTCGGCCTGCTGCCTTTCATGGCGGCAGGCTGTACGCCCGCCGAAGTCCGCCCCGCTTTCTCGCCCGCGCCGACCGCGTCGGTGCAGGCGCGGGGCGAGACCGCCGCGGTCGCCACCGCCAATGCCGATGCCGCGGACGATCCCGCGATCTGGCGCAACCCGGCGGATCCCGCCGCCAGCCTGATCGTCGGCACCGACAAGAAGGCGGGGCTCTATGTCTACGACCTGTCGGGCAAGGTTCAGTCCTTCCTCGACGCGGGCCGGGTCAACAATGTCGACCTGCGCGACATGGGGCCGTCGGGGATCATCGTCGCGGCGAGCGACCGCATCGACAAGCTCAACCCCAAGCTCGCCCTGTTCCGCCTCGATCCCGCCACGCGCACGCTGACGCCGCTCGGCAAGGTCGCGGTCGGCACCGGCGAGGCCTATGGCGTCTGCCTCTATCGCGACGGTGAGAAGCTCACGGCGTTCAACGTCATCAAGGACGGGACGATCAACCAGGTCGAGCTCGACCTGACCGGCGCCGCGCCCGCAGGCCGGATCGTCCGCACGATGAAGCTCGCCACCCAGTCCGAAGGCTGCGTGGTCGATGAGCGCACCCACCGGCTCTATGTCGCCGAGGAGGATGTCGGCCTCTACCGCTTCGGCGCCCGCGCGACCGACCCGGTCGAGCCGGTCAAGATCGCCTCGGCGGACGGCTACCAGATCGTCGCCGATACCGAAGGCGTCACGCTGGCGGCCGAAGGCAGTGGCAATGGCGGCTATCTGCTGGTCTCCAGCCAGGGCGACAATGCCTATGCGGTGTACCGTCTCGCCGACGACGCCTATCTCGGCCGCTTCCGCATCGGCGCCGGCGCATTCGGCGCAACGGAAGAAACCGACGGCATCGATATCGCGGCGGGCGATTTCGGCCCGAACTATCCCGGCGGTCTGTTCATCGCGCAGGACGGCGTGAACCCGCCCAACGCCCAGAACTTCAAGCTCGTCGCCTGGGCCGACATCAAGGCGGCGCTCGGGCTGCAATAAGCCTGAGCACATGTGCATCGATGGGCGTCCCGCCTGGCCCGGGCGTCCCTTTTCGTTCGACACGATTCCGCGCCCGCATCATAGTGCCACCGGAAAAGGGAGGCAGCCATGCCGCTGGAGATCAGTGAAATCGGCGTTCATGTCGCGGTTGGGCAAGGCGCAGGCCCTGTGGGGCCGACGCCCGGCCAGTCGCAGGACGGCGGCGGCGCGGGCCTGACCCCCGCGCAGCACGAAGCGATCGTCAATGCCTGCGTCCAGCAAGTGCTCCGGAATCTGAGACAGGAACAAGAGCGCTGACATGGCGGCACCGCACCGGATCGGGCGGCTGAAGGTTCACGCGGCGGTCGGCGAATTGGACCAAGCGGTGGTGCTGCGTGACCGGATCCAGGCCCTGACACGCGCCGAGATCCCCGCGGCGCTGGAACGGGCGTTCGACGCGCTCAACCTCGGCGATCTCCATCTCCGCATCGACCGGCTCGATATCGACCTCGGCGAGCTGCGCGCGGAGACGCTGGAGACCGATCTGGTCGCCGCGCTCGACCGTGCGCTCGGGCCGGCGCTGCGGGCGGCCAGGGGCAAGCGGCTTGGCGCCGTTCAGGCCGAAACCGCGGCGCTGCGGAGCTACCTCGCCAGCGGTGTCGCGCCACCTTTCTGCGGCCTGGATTTCGATCCGGCTGCCCGCCTGCGCGCGCTCGCGGCCAGCGACCCCGCCGCCTTCGCCAGGCTCGCCAGAGCCGCCTCGCGCCAGGGCATCGCCCACAGGCGGCTGGCGGCGCTGGGCCAGGGTGCGATGCCGCGCGGCGAGGCACGGCCTCGCGATCCCGATCCCGGCCATCCGCTCTACATCGCCAATGCCGGGCTGGCGCTGGTCACGCCCTATCTGCCGGCCTTGTTCGAGCGCCTCGCCCTCCTGACCGGGAAGGGCGACGCGCCTCCGCGCGTGACCGGGTTCGAGGCGGCGTCGCGCGCGGTGCACCTCGTCCAATATCTCGCCACCGGCCGGCTCGACACGCCCGAACCCGCGCTGGCGCTCAATAAGCTGCTCGCCGGCCTGCCGCTCGACACGCCGGTCGCGCGTCAGATTGACGCATCGCCCGCCGATCTGGAAATCTGCAAGCAGCTGCTCACCGCGCTGATCGCCAATTGGCCGATCATCAAGAACAGCTCGATCGACGGCCTGCGCGAGACCTTCCTCCAGCGCGAAGGCCGGCTGGACCGCGCCGAAGACCGCTGGGACCTGAGGGTCCAGCGCAAGGCGCTCGACGTGCTGGTCGATCGCGTGCCCTGGAGCTTCTCCGTCATCTTCCACCGCTGGATGCAAGCGCCGATCGACGTCACCTGGTAAGCCGCGTCGCCGGCCACGCCGTTTCGCCCCCGAACCGTTCATCTCCCCGCAATGCGGCGAGGCGGACACTCCGGCCCCGACAGGGGTTAGGGGAGTAAGCGTCATGAAAACCCGTTGGATACGTGCGTTCAGCGTCGCAGCCTGCGCGGCCGCGATGATCCCGGCCCTTCCGGCCTCCGCTCAGGACGACGATCAGCAGGACGAGAACATCATCGTCACCGGCATACGCGTCCGCCAGGGCGGTGCGCAGGACATCACGCATTTCCGCTCGATCGCCGCCGAGGAAGGCATGCCGCGGCCCGAATCGCTCACTATCGAAGGGCTGTTCGGCGAGCATGACCTGACGCTGCCCGCGTCGAACAGCTGCGCCAAACTCTTCTGCATCGTCACCGAGACGATGCCCGCCACCCTCGCCGGCCGCGCCGACGACCGGCTGTTCGTCGGGCTCGGCTTCACCTCGAACATCGACGCGGTCAAATGGGACCGCCCGCCGCTCAACCTCGTCGCGGTGGTCGACAAATCCGGATCGATGAGCGGCGAGCCGCTGGCGTTGGTCCGCGCCAGCCTGCTCAAGATCGTCGGCCAGATGCGCGACGGCGACCGCATCTCGATCGTCCTCTATGGCGACCGCAGCCATGTCTATCTCGCCCCCACCGACATCAAGGGCAACCGCGCCGAGATCGCGGCCGCGATCGAGGCCATCCAGAGCGCGGGCTCGACCAACATGGAGGCCGGGCTTCAGGTCGGCTACCAGACCGCCTTCGCCGACGCGCCGGGCTTTGACGGCACCACGCGGATGATGCTGTTCACCGACGAACAGCCCAATGTCGGACGCACCGATGCCGCGAGCTTCATCGGCATGGCCGAGGCGGCGTCGAAGCGCGGCATCGGCCTCACCACCATCGGCGTCGGCGTCCAGTTCGACGCCTCGCTCGCCACCAAGGTCTCGAGCACGCGCGGCGGCAATCTCTATTTCATCGCGAACAGGGAGCAGGTCGTCAGCGTGTTCGAGAAGCAGCTCGACACGATGGTGAGTGAGCTCGCGCACGATCTCGTCCTCACGCTCCGCCCCACCCAGGGCTATCGCATCTCGGGCGTGTTCGGCGTGCCCGACGGGGTGATGACCGAAACCCCCGAGGGCGCGATCACCATCACCGTCCCCACCGTCTTCCTCAGCACCAATGGCGGCGGCGTCTTCGTAACGCTCGCCAAGGCCAGCGAGCGCGCCGACCTGCCGATGGCGCCCGTCGCGATCGGCCAGCCGGTGCTTCACGTCAGCGCGTCCTGGAACACGGCGAACGGCGAGACGGGCGGCGATCTGGTCGCGGCCACGCTCGCCCCCGGCACCCCCAGCGTGCCGCTGCGCACCGCCTATATGCTGACCGATCAATATCTCTCGATGCGCGATGCGACCACCGCGTTCCACAAGGGCAACCCCAAGGCCGCCTATGCGATTCTCACCGGGCTCACCGGCCGGATGGCGGGATCGGGGCTTCCGGGGATGGAGCCCGAGATGAAGCTGGTCGGCAATCTCACCGAGCGCGCGGGCTTCTATTCGGGCTATGGCGGCGAACCGGCGCCCTCGATGCGTCCCTTCGGCGTGATCGGCCGCTGGCGCGTGGTCAGTGCGTCGGGCTTCGACGATGTCAGGCGCGGCGACGAGTTCGAATTCACGCCCGAGCGCGAATTCTCGACCTATCGCAGGGCGACCGGGTTCAAGAATCCGGACGACACCGAGTCCTATGAGATCAACGAGCGCAGCATCCATCTTGTGAGCTCGCGCATGGTCCTCGATTATTCCGCGAGGGGAGATTCGATGACGATGACGATGAACGAACCCTCGATGCAGGGCCGCATCGCACTGCGGCGCGTAGTCGATTAGGACGCACCGGAACCGGGCCGGAACGGAAGGGAACACGCGGCGTTTGCGCCGGGTGCGCATCCTTCCGTTCCTCCCCCTGCTTCTAGCCGCCGCCTGTTCGAGCGGCGGCGGGGGTGGTGGCGGCTCTCCCAGTCCCACGCCAGCCCCGGGCAATTCGGCGCCCGTCTTCACTTCCGCCGCGGCCGCCAATGCCGTCGAGAACACCGCGCTCGCCTATCAGGCGACCGCGACCGATGCGGACCCGGTAACCTTCACCATCGCCGGCGGCGCCGACGCCGCGCTGTTCACCATCACCGCGGGCGGCGCGCTCAGCTTCGCCGCCGCGCCGAGTTTCGAAACCCCGCGCGATAACGGCGCGAACAATGTCTATAATGTCCAGCTCCGCGCCAGCGATGGCACGCTGAGCACTACGCTGGACGTCGCGATCACCGTGACCAACAGCCGCGAGGGCATCGCGGTGCGCCGTGTCGGCACGGGCTTCAGCCAGCCCATCTATGTCGCCCCGATTGCGGGCAGCGGCGACGTGCTGGTCGCGGAGAAGACCGGCGGCATCTGGCGCCTCACGCCGTCGACGGGCGCGAAGACGCTCGTCCGCACGCTCGGCAATCTCAGCACCGATGGCGAGCGCGGACTGCTCAGCATTGCCTCGGTCCCCGCGGGACAGAATGCCGCCGGCACGCTGATCGCCCTCGCCACGGCGGCGGACGGTACAGTGGAGGTCCGCCATTACGGGACCATCGCACCCGGCACCGACTATCATGTCATCGCAGCCGCCCCCCATGCCACGAACAACAATCACAATGGCGGCTGGGTCGGCTTCGGGCCCGACAATAACCTCTACGCCACCATCGGCGACGGCGGCGGCGCGGGCGATCCGGGCAACAATGCCCAGAACCCCAATTCGCTTCTCGGCAAGATCCTGCGGATGGCGCCCAGCCCCGATCCCTTCGCCGGAGCCACCGCGAACTACTGGATTACCCCGCCTGGAAATCCCTACGCCAGCGGCGTGGGCGGGCACCGTTATGTCTTCGCGCTCGGTCTGCGCAATCCCTTCCGCGCCAGCTTCGGCCCCGACGGACGGCTCTATATCGGCGATGTCGGCCAGGGCGCGATCGAGGAGATCGATGTGGTCCGCCCCGATCAGCCCGGCCTCAATTTCGGCTGGCGCTTCTTCGAGGGCACCAGTGCCTATACCGGCACCCCGCCCGCGGGCGTCACCTTCACCCCGCCGGTCTCGCAATATGCGCACGGCGCCGGCGAGAAGCAGGGCGGCACGATCATCGGCGGCTATGTCTATCGCGGGCCGGTGACCTCGCTGGTCGGCAGCTACGTCTTCGCCGATTATATCAACGGCCATATCTGGACGCTTCCCGCGAGCCAGCTCGTCCAGGGCAGCCTGTTCCCCGCCGGAAGCTATGAGCGCCGCAATCTCGATTTCACGCCCGACGCCGGGACGATCGACCAGATCGTCTCTTTCGGCGAGGACGATGCCGGCAATCTCTACATCGTCGACATCGCCGGCGAGATTTTCGAGGTGGTGCCGGGCTGAGGCCGGTCCTAGGCTCGCCCCATGAGACACCTCCTCCTCGCAGCGCTCGCGCTGCTCATCGCCACCCCCGCGGCCGCCCAGCTTTCGAAGACCGAGGCGCGCATCGCCGCCGCGGTGGACAAGGATAGCGGCCGCACGCTTGCCCTGCTCGAGCGGATGGTGAACCAGAATAGCGGTTCGCTGAACCTCGCCGGAGTCGATGCGGTCGCCGCCATCGTCCGTCCCGAATTCGAGGCGCTCGGCTTCGAGGTCCGCTGGGCGGACATGCGCGCCACTGGCCGCGCCGGGCATCTGATCGCCACGCATCGCGGCAACGGACGCGGCAAGCGCATGTTGCTGATCGGCCATCTCGATACCGTGTTCGAGCCCAGCTCCCCATTTCAGAAATTCGTCCGTGAGGGCGACAAGGCGACCGGCCCCGGCGTGCTCGACGACAAGGGCGGAGTCGCGGTGATCGTCATGGCGCTGCGCGCGATGCACGAAGCGGGCACGCTCAAGGACGCGGACATCGTCGTGGTCATGACCGGCGACGAGGAGCGCACCGGTGCCCCCCTCGACATGGCGCGCAAGGACCTGATCGACGCGGGCAAATGGGCCGATGTCGCGCTCGAATTCGAGAATCTCGCGCGCGAGGGCGGAGTCGATTACGGCACGGTCGCGCGGCGCAGCTCCGCCAACTGGACCCTCACCGTGAAGGGCCGCACCGGTCATTCGAGCGGCGTCTTCGGCGAGGCGCTCGGCTATGGCGCGATCTACGAGATGGCGCGCATCCTCGACGCCTTCCGCCGCGAGCTGGCCGAGCCCAACCTCACCTATAATGTCGGCGTGATTGGCGGCGGCACCCCCGCGAGCATCGACGATGCGCAGCTCAACATCGCCGCCTCGGGCAAGACCAATATCGTCGCCGAAACCGCGATCGCCCGCGGCGACATCCGCGCGCTGACCCCCGAACAGGATGCCCGCGCCCGCGCGCGCATGGTCGCGATCGTCGGGCAAAACCTCCCCGGCACCAGCGCCAATATCGTCTTCGGCGAAGGCTATCCGCCGATGGCACCGACCGAGGGCAATCGCGCGCTGCTGACCCGCCTAAACGGAGTCAACAAGGCGCTCGGCCTGCCCGACATGCCCGAATACGACCCCGCCAAGCGCGGCGCGGCGGATTCGAGCTGGGTCGCCGCCGATGCCGATGTGCTCGCGGGGCTCGGCCCCACCGGCGGCAACAGCCATGCCGAGGGCGAATGGGTCGACCTGACCAGCATCCCCCTCCAGGCCAAGCGCGCCGCGATCCTGATGACGCGTCTGTCGAAGGAGCGCCGCTGATGAGCAGTGAACCGGCGACCCATCCGGGGCCTTTCTACCACGGCACCAGGGCCGACTTGAAACCCGGTGACCTGCTGACCCCGGGGTTCAGCGTCAATTACGGCAAGCAGCTGAGCTGGATCTATTTCACCGGCACACTGGATGCCGCGATCTGGGGCTGCGAGCTGGCGGCGGGCGAGGGCCGCGAACGCATCTATATCGTCGAGCCGACCGGCGACTATTTCGACGACCCCAACCTCACCGACAAGAAATTCCCCGGCAACCCGACCCAATCGTACCGCTCGCGCGAGCCCCTGCGCGTGGTGGGTGAGGTCGAGACCTGGGAAGGCCATTCGCCCGAGCTGCTCCAGCACATGCGCGACCATCTGGCGAAGCTGAAGGAACAGGGGATCGAGGCGGAGGACTAGGTTGCAACCCGCAACCGGAACCGCCATCTAGCCTGCCATACCAGAGGTTCGAATCGGAGGCAGTATGCGCGGCCAGCTCAAGCAATATATCGACGGCGCCTGGGTCGAGAGCGAGGGCGGCACCCGCCACGGCGTGATCAATCCCGCGACCGAGGAAGTCGTCTCCGAAATCACCCTCGGCTCGCAAGCCGATGTCGACAAGGCTGTCGCCGCCGCGCGCAAGGCATTCGAGAGCTTCTCGCGCACCTCGGTCGAGGAACGCGCGACGCTGATCGAGCGCATCCTCGAGGAATATAAGAAGCGCGCAGGCGACATGGCCGAGGCGATCAGCCTCGAAATGGGCGCCCCGCTCAGCCTCGCCAAGACCGCCCAGGTCGGCAGCGGCATCGGCCACCTGATGTCCGCCGCCAAGGCTTTGCGCGAATTCGAGTTCGAGGAGATGATCGGCAATTCGATCGTCGTCCATGAGCCGATCGGCGTGGTCGCGATGATCACCCCGTGGAACTGGCCGCTGAACCAGATCGTGTCGAAGGTCGCCCCGGCGCTCGCCGCGGGCTGCACGATGATTCTCAAGCCGTCCGAGGAAGCCCCCACCTGTGCTTGCATCTTCGCCGAGGTGCTCGACGCGGCGGGCGTGCCCGCGGGCGTGTTCAACCTCGTCAATGGCGACGGCCCCGGCGTCGGCGCCGCGCTCTCGTCGCACAAGGGCGTCGACATGGTGAGCTTCACCGGATCGACCCGCGCGGGCATCCTCGTCGCCAAGGCGGCGGCCGACACGGTCAAGCGCGTCCATCAGGAGCTCGGCGGCAAGTCGCCGAGCCTCGTCCTCGAAGGTGCCGATCTCGGCCGCGCCGTCCCCGGCACGCTCTTCTCGGTCCTCATGAACTCGGGCCAGAGCTGCATCGCCCCCACCCGCCTGCTCGTCCCCCGCGCCCAGCAGGCCGAGATCACCGCACTCGCCACCGAGATCATGAAGGGCACCCAGACCGGCGATCCCGCCGAGGAAGGCCGCCATATCGGCCCCGTCGTCAACAAGGCGCAGTGGGACAAGATCCAGGGCCTGATCGCCAAGGGGATGGAGGAAGGCGCCAAGCTGGAGACCGGCGGCCCCGGCCGCCCCGACGGCGTCGAGACCGGCTATTTCGTCAAGCCGACGCTCTTCTCGAACGTCACCAACGACATGACCATCGCCCGCGAGGAAGTGTTCGGGCCCGTCGTCACGATCATCCCGTACGATACCGAGGAAGACGCCGTCCGCATCGCCAACGACACCGATTACGGCCTCTCCGCGGTGGTGTTCGGCTCGCCCGAAGCGATCAAGCGCGTCGCCCCGCGGCTCCGCGCCGGCATGGTCTATGTCAATGGCGGCCAGCCCAATCCCGACCTGCCCTTCGGCGGCTACAAGCAATCGGGCAATGGCCGCGAGCATGGCAAGTTCGGGCTGGCCGAGTTCATGGAGGTCAAGTCGATGGTGGGCGCGCTCGCCTAGACGGGCCACACCCACAGGATCAGCGGCGTTCCCACCACCAGCACGATCAGCGAGAGCGGCGCTCCCAGCCGCGCATAGTCGCCGAACCGGTACCCGCCCGGCCCCATCACCAGCGTGTTGCACTGGTGCCCGATCGGCGTGAGGAAATCGCATCCCGCGCCCACCGCGGTCGCCATCAGGAAGGCCTCGGGCCGGTATCCCAGATCGGTCGCGAAGGTCGCGGCGATCGGCGCCATCACCAGCACGGTCGCGGCATTGTTGAGGAAGGGCGTCACCACCATCGCCGCGACCAGGATCAGCGCCACCGCGCCCCATGGCGGCAGCGTCGCGGCAAGCGCGCTCAATTGCTCGCCGATCAGGTCGGTCGTGCCCGTGGTGCGCAGCGAATCGCTCACCGGGATCAGCGCCCCGAGCATCACCAGGATCGGCCACTCGACATGGCCATAGGCCTCGCGCACCGGCAGCGCCCCGCTGAGCACCACCACGCCTGCTGCGGCAAAGAAGGCCACCGCGACCGGCACATAACCCATCGCCGTCGCCGCCATCGCCACCCCCAGCGCGACCAGCGGAATCAGCCCCTTGCGCGCGCTCCCCAGCCGCAGCGCCCGTTCCGCGAGCGGCAGGCAGCCCAATTCGCCCAGCCGCTCCAGCACGATCTCGATCGGGCCCTGGAGCACGATGACGTCGCCCGCCTTGAGCACGATCTCGGCCAGCCGCCGGTCGATCCGCGCGCCGCTGCGCGACACCGCGATCAAATTGACGCCGAACTGTTCATGGAGCCCGAGCCGCCCGGCGGTCCGCCCGATCAGCCCCGAATCGCGCGCGACCACGGCCTCGATCACCCCGACATCGCCGCTCGCGCCCTCGGGTGGCGCGCGATGCTGCCCCTCGAGCGCGAGCCCGTCGCTCGCGATCACGCGCTCGAGCGCGTCGGGCGCGCCTTCGAGGATCAGCACATCCTCGGGATGCAGCTTGGTGTTGGCATGGCGCGCGCCGCGCTTGCCGTCGCGCACCAGCGCCGTCACCTTCACCTCGCCTTCATGGCGCCGCTGGAACGCCGCGATCGTCTCGCCGCATGCCGGGGAGCCCGCGGTCACGCCGGCCTCGGTAGTGTAATCCTTGATGTCGAGCGCCTCGCCCAGGCTGGGCACCGCGCGCCGGTCGCGCGGCAGCAGGCGATAGCCGAAGCGCAGGAAGATCAACCCCACCAGGGTCAGCCCCAGCCCGACCGGCGCATAGTCGAACATGCCGAACGGCGTGCCCGCCATTTCCTCGCGCACGCGACTGACGATGATGTTGGGCGAGGTGCCGATCAGCGTGATCAGCCCGCCGAGCAGCGACGCGAACGCCATCGGCATCAGGAACACCGCCGGCTGCGCGTTCGATTTCTTCGCCATCTGCATCGCGACCGGCATCATCATCGCCAGCGCGCCGATATTCTTGACCAGCGCCGAGGCGAAGCCGACGCTGGCGGCGAGCAGCAACAATTGCGAGCGGACGCGCCGCACCCGCTTCTGCAGCACGAGCATCGCGCTTTCGATCACGCCCGAGCGCTGCACCGCGCCCGACAGCACCAGCGCCGAGGCGACGATGATCACGATATCGTCGGAAAAGCCCGAAAAGGCCTGCTTCGGGCTGACCACGCCTGCCGCGAGCGCCGCCATCAGCGCCATCACCGCGACCAGATCGTACCGGAACTTCCCCCAGATGAAGAGCAGCATCATGCCGCCCAGCACCGCGACGGACAGGATCTGTGGGGTCGTCATCGGGCCTCGCGCTGGTTGAGAAGCGCAAACTCCCGGAATTGATTTCGGGTCCGGTCACTTCGAACAAACGCTGCTCCCCGGCGAAGGCCGGGGCCAGCCCCATTTCGGAAAACGCGCGCGGCAGCGCGTCTTCAGCCGGCTCGCAACTGGGCCCCGGCCTTCGCCGGGGAACCGGAATCAGTGAACCGTGCCCACCGCGCGCTCCACCGACATCAGCACGATCAGCCGCTCGATCTGGCGCCAGCGGCAGAAATGGATGTGGTTGCCGAGTTCGCGGCTCTTGTCGGCGCGGGCGGCGGCCTGGAATCCGGCATCGTCGCCGAACATCAGGATCAGCTCGGCCGCGTCCTTCACTTCGGCGCGGTCGCGCAGATAGGGCATATAGTCCATGGTCACTCCACACACGCGCGGGGGGTCGCGCGTGGGAGACACACTCAAATCGCGTGCCATTCCCGGGCATCGACGCGACTCCGCGCGTGACGAAAGTAAAATGCTGTAAACCATGGCGATTCCGCCGTCCCGCCTGCCCCGTCACGGGACAGGTGGCGTATCGCCGCGGGACATGGCAGAGGGGGCATATGGCTGATCCGACCCCCTCCCGCTCGCCCATGGCCGGCGGCTTCATTCTCGCCGTCGGCGTCCTCGGCGGCGCACTCACCGGCGCCGTGCTCGGCCAGCCGACCATCGGCGTTCTGACCGGCTTCGGCCTTTCCGCCGCGATCGCCGCCGCCTTGTGGCTGGTGGATCGGCGGAGGCCGCGATGAAGCGCCACCTCATCCTCCTCGCCGGGGCGTTGATGCTCCAGGGGTGCGGCGGCGGGCAATCGCTCCCGCCGCTGCTGCGCGACGCGACCGCCGGCGGAGGCGCGAACCTGTTGTGCGATCCCCTCGCCAGCGGCGGCGCGGGCTCGACACCGGAGACCGCGCCACGCTCGCCCGAAATCCAGGCCCGGCTCGATCGCGATTTCCCGCCCGGCTCGCCCGAGGCGGCGCTGATCGCCGAGCTCAAGAACCAGGGTTTCGAGATCCGGCGGTGCCAGACCGACGCCGCGATCGGGATCGCCGAATTCTATCGGAAGGGCGATGGTGCGGCATCCGCAACGCTGGCCGCCGGTCGGATCATGTGGCGGAAGGATCCCAAGGGCCAGCTGGAATGGACCAACGGCAACATCGCCTATACGGGCCCCTAGCCCTCACAGCAGCGCCCGGCTGAGCCACACCACTCGCCCGATCACCTCGGTCTCGCCCGCCGGAGCGGTTCGCACCGGCCAGGCCGGATTGTCGCTCGCAATCTCGATCTCGCGCCCGATCGCGCGCAACCTTTTGACCATCAGCTCGCCATCCAGCCGCAGCACGAACAGCGCGCCCCTGGCCCCGGGCGCCTTCCGGTCGCGGTCGACCAGGATCTCGTCGCCATCCGCCAGCGTCGGCATCATCGATTCGCCCCGCACCCGGATCATCGAGGCGGCGGCCGGCCGTACTCCCAATTGGCGCAATAGCCCCGGATCGAGCGCCCCCGGCCGCCGCCGCGCCTCGTCCTCGACAAGCCCGCCCGGCCCCGCCGACGCCCCGACATCGATCCGCGCCACCTGCACCAGCCCCGCTGCCTCGGGCGCGCCCAACGCGGCTTCGGGCACCCCCAGATAGGCCGCCAGCCGGGCCCGGTCGCGCTCGGCCAGCGCGCGTGGGCTACCGCGCGTCACATATTGCTGCAGATAGGCGGCGTTGCGCCCGATCAGCTTCGACAGCGCGGCATAGCTCGCCCCGCTCGCCTCGATCAGCGCCGCCAGGGCGGCCCGTTGCGCGCCATTATCCATGAATCATCCATAGCCGTAGGATTTTTCCTATACAAGTTGGATTATAAGAACAAAACAGGATCATCGAATCGACTCGGGCAGAGAGGAAGAGGCTGATGGCGGTCCTGCGGAAGATCCATAAATTCCTGAATCACAGCGGCATGCCGCCCACCAAATTCGGGAGGCTCGCGGTCAACGATCCGCGGCTGGTCGGCGATTTGCGCAACGGGCGCGAGCCGCGCGATCACACGGTGCGGCGGATCGAGGCGTTCCTCGCCGCGAACGGGGGAGACGCGCGATGAGCCGGGGACCCGATGCCGCGACTCAGCTCGAACGCGCGCTGCTCGCAAGCGCCGGGGCGGCGGAGTGCCCGCTCGCCATTATCGAGGCCGATCTCACCCGCTGGGCCAGCGTGACCTTCACCGGCGCGCGCCACATGCTCACCCTCGCCGGGCGAGCCTCCGCCGCGCTCACCCGCTGGGTCGATGCGCTCCCCGAAGCCGAGTTCGCGCTGCGCGGCCATCTGGTGGCGGACCTGAGCGTCGAGGCCGTCCGCCGCGAGGGGAGCGAGGTGCGTGTGATGCTGGAGATACTGACCGTGGAGGAGCGCTGACTCGCGCGCACGCGTAGGACCGTGACTCTTTGTGACTCTTTACCCGGATTCCCGCCAGGACAGCGCGATCAGGCCCGCCGCGCGAGGTTCCGCAGCGTCACCAGCGCTTCTTCCAGCCCGCGCTCCGTCTCGCGCGGATTGGCTTCGGGCTCGGGACCGACGGCAAGGCCGCGGCGCACCACGCCCTTTTCGAGCCGCTCGAGCAAGGCGTGGATGGTGGCATCGGTCTTGGGCGTCGCGATCGGCTCGACCGGCGCCTCGGCCTGGGGCCGGGGGCGCGGCGCGGGGCGTAGCGAGGGCGGCGGCGCCGAACGGCGCATCGGAGTCAGCTCGAACGTCTCGAACCGCTCGCTCGAATCGAACACCGCGGGGCGCGGACGCAGCGGCGGCACGCTCGCCGCGGGCGGCATCGGGTTTTCGGGGATCGCCTGCGGATCGAACGCCGCGAGCGGCTGTTCCAGATCGGCCGGCAATTCCTGCTCGACCACAGGCTTGATGACCGAGATCACGGGTTCGGGGTCGGGCGCGAACAGCGGCTCGGGCGCGAACAGGGGCTCGACCGCAGGCGCCTCGCCCGTGGGCGGCGCGGTCACTTCGAGGAAGGGAGTTCCCAGGTCGCGCGTCGCGAGCAGGGGCGCGCGCGCGGGCGCATCGGGATGGGCGTCGGCGCGGCGAAGCACCGGCACCGCCTCGTCGGCGGGCGCGGTCTTGCCGAGCGTGATCCCGCGCGAACCCAGAACGAGGAACAGCCCGAACCAGCCGAACAACGCCACCAGCCCGCCCGCGCCGCCGGCGAGCAGTAGCCGCGCGGTCATACCCAGTGGCGGCTCGGCGGCGGAAAGCACCGCGGGCAGCCCCGAATCCATCACCAGCGATTCGAGCATCGGCGCCGGCATCACTGCGCACGCACCCGCAACGCCCGCGCCGAGCACGGCTCCGACAATGGGGGCAATGGGCAAGTTCATACGCGCAAAACCTTGGGCGACCACGAGTCTTCGATCGCGCCCATCTTGGTCAGATTCTGGTAAACGGAATCATAACGACCGACATTCACCGACCAGTTTCGCTCGGTTTCGACATAGACCCGCGCTCGCGTCCGCCGTGCCTCCCAATGATCGCGGTCGGCGAACAGCCCCGCCACCGCGCGCGCCAGGGCGACGGGATCGTCGGGACGGAACAGGGTGCCGGTGTCGCCATCGCGGATCAGTTCGCGATGCCCGCCTACGTCGGAGGCCGCCACCAGCCGCCGCTGCGCCATCGCTTCGAGAGGTTTCAGCGGCGTCACCAAATCGGTCAGCCGCATCCGCTTGCGGGGGTAAACCAGCACGTCGACCACCGAGTAATAGCGCTCGACATCATGGTGCGGCACGCGGCCTACGAAATGGATCCGGTCGGCGACGAGCGAAGCCTCGGCCTGCGCGCGCAGCGCCGCCTCGCACGGGCCGCCGCCGACCAGCACCAGATGCATGTCGGGGCGCCACGCGATCAGCTGCGGCATCGCCGCGATCAGCACGTCGAGCCCTTCGTAATCGTAGAAGCTGCCGATGAAGCCGATCGTCTCCGCGCCCTTGAGCCCCAGCTGCGCCGCAAGCGCATTGTCGTATGGCAGGGGCTCGCCGAACAGGTCGAGATCGACGCCATTGGGCGAGACGAAGATCTTGCCCGGATCGATCCCGCGCCGGATCAGGTCGCAGCGCAGCCCTTCGCAGATCACCGCGACCGCATCGGCTCTCTTCACCGCGCGGGTCTCGAGCGCCTTGGTCAGATTATATTTGAGGCTGCCCTCGCGCCCGTCGCCATTGCCGACCGCGGCGTCCTCCCAGAAGGCGCGGATCTCATAGACCAAGGGCAGCTTGAGCCGGTTCGCCACCCGCTGCCCCGCCATCGCGTCGAGCACGGGCGAATGGGCATGGAGGATGTCGGGGTTGAACGCCCTGGCGACCTGCCTGATGCGCCGCGCGAACCGCCCCACTTCGCGCCACTCGCCGAACGGCGGCGGCAGCGAAGGCACCGGATCGGTGCGGAAGAAGGTCAGCCCGTCGATCGCCTCCTCGGCCTCGGGGCTGGCGCCATGCCGGGGCCCGGTCACCGCCGCGACCTCCCACCCGCGCGCGATCTGCGCCTTCAGGATCGCCCGCGTCCGGAACGCATAGCCGCTGTGCAGCGGGAGGCCATGATCGAGGATGTGGAGGACGCGCATTGTGGCAGAAGCCATGCCACACCGCCTCTTAACGTGAGGTCAATCGCGACACGCGGGATGGCGCCTCCCTTAACGGCAAATCAACCGCGCCCGCGTAACCCGTGCACACGTACGGGAGCACCTGCAGGCCGATGATCGACAATTTCTCGCTGGCGCTCACGCATGGCCTGATGCTGCTTGCCGCATTCCTGCTGCTGCGCCGGTCCGATCTCGATCATGAGGATGGCGAAGGCGGCGCGAAGCCGATGCGCCGCAAGCGTCCCGCGCCAAGGTTCGGGGACTCACCCCCCGATGCATGACATCCCCTTCCTCGTCTTCCTGGCGGCAATGATCGGGTTCGGCTTCCGCAAGCCGTTCCTGTTCGTGCTGACCTATGCCTATATTGACATCGTCTCGCCCCAGCGACTCACCTATGTGCTGCTCAATTCGGTGCCGGTTTCGATGATCTCGGTCGCGCTCGCGGTCGGGGGATGGCTGGCGTTCGACGACAAGAAGGACCTCCGCTTCACCCCGCGCCAGATCGGGCTCACGATCCTGCTCGGCTATTGCTACTACACCACGATCAACGCCGATTTCCCGGTCGAGGCACTCGGCAAATGGGAATGGGTGTGGAAGGCGCTGGCCTTCGCGATCTTCCTGCCGCTGACGCTGCGCACGCGGCTGCGCATCGAGGCGCTGCTGCTGTTCATGCTGCTCTCGGCGGGATCGATCATCATCGTCGGCGGGATCAAAACCGCGGCGGGCGGCGGCGGCTATGGCGAGCTCAACCTGATGATCGACAATAATTCGGGCCTCTACGAGGGCTCGACGATCTCGACGGTCGCGGTCTGCATCATCCCGCTGATCCTGTGGTTCACCAAGTTCGGCACGATCTTCAAGCCGGACTGGAAGGTGAAGCTCTTCTGCTACGCGCTGATCTTCGCCTGCTGCCTGATTCCGGTGGGCACCTCGACCCGCACCGGGCTGCTCTGCATCGTGCTGCTCGCTTTGCTCAAGCTGCGCGATGTGAAGAAGCCGCTTCTCTATATCGGCGCGATCGCCGCGCTCGGCGTGATGGCGGTGCCCTTCCTCCCCTCGGCCTTCACCGAGCGGATGGGAACGATCCAGAACCACAAGGCGGACAGCTCGGCCTCCACGCGCGTCGCGGTGTGGAACTGGACGATGGAGTATGTGAAGTCGCACCCGATGGGCGGCGGCTTCGAGGCCTATCGCGGCAACAGCTTCCAATATGAAAAGGTCGAGACGGTCGGCGAGGGCAACAGCGTCACCGTCAAGACCACGATCGAGAAGGACAAGGCCCGCGCCTATCACAGCGCCTATTTCGAGATGCTGGGCGAGCAGGGCTATTTCGGGCTCGGCCTGTGGCTGCTCATCAACATCGCCGGGCTGTTCCGCATGGAAGTGCTTCGCCAGCGCTACAAGAAGGCGGAGGGCGACGAGGCGTGGATCGCCCCGCTCGCCAGCGCGCTGCAATCGGGGCATATCGTCTATCTGCTCGGCGCCTGCTTCATCGCGATCGCCTTCCAGCCCTTCGTCTATATGCTGATCGGCGCGCAGATCGGGCTCGACGCCTATTGCGCGAAGAAGCGCGCCGGCGCCAACTGGCGCCCGATCCGCAAACAACGCATAGTCGCGCCCGCATGACCCAGCGATACGAGCTGAAGGCGCTGACCGGCGCGCGCGGCATCGCCGCGTGGTTCGTCGTGCTCTTCCACCTGCGCTTCATGATGACCGGCGTAGGCGGACCCACCGGGCCCTTGAGCTACGGCTATCTCGCGGTCGATTTCTTCTTCGTGCTCTCGGGCTTCGTGATCTGGCTCACCTATGGCGAGCGGCTGCGCGAGGGCGGCCTTGCGAGCATCCCCGAATTCCTCAAGCGCCGCGTCGCGCGGGTCTGGCCGCTCCACCTCTTCATGCTGGGCTGCGCGATTCCCTTCGCGCTGCTGCTCGCGATGACCGGGCGGCCCGACTGGGGGCAATATCCTCCGGCGGAGCTGCCGCTCCATTTCCTGCTGCTCCAGAATTGGGGCTTCACCGACCGGCTGACCTGGAACGTCCCCGCCTGGTCGATCTCGTGCGAGCTGGCGGCGTACCTCGTCTTCCCCTTCCTCGTCATGGCAATCGACTGGCGCAAGCTGCCTAGCCTCGCGCTGCTTGGCGCGGCCGGGGTCTTCACCACGCTGATCTGGGCTGCCTTCAGCTTCACCGGCAACGCCACGCTCGGCCACGGGATCATGACCATCGGTGTTCCCCGCTGCCTTGGCGAATTCGCGCTCGGGACGATCATGTGCGCGCTCTGGCTGCGCTGGCGCGACGCCCCCGCCCGCCCGGCGCTCGCCGCCACGGCCACCGGGATCGCGCTGCTCGCGGCGCATATCGCCGGCCTGATTCCCCAGACGGTCGCGCTCCCTCTCGCCTTCTCGGCGCTGGTGCTGGTGCTCGCGCTCACCTCGGGGATGCGGGGCAACCTGCTGGAAAGCGCCCCGGTCCATTATCTCGGCGAGATCAGCTACGCGACCTATCTCGGCCATTGGCTGCTCTGGATGGGGTTCAAGCTGGTGTTCGTCGGCGAGTCCGGACTCAGCTGGCCGCTCTTCATCCTCTTCGTCGCCATGGTGCTGGCCAGCTCGGCCTTCCTCTACCATGTCGTCGAGCGCCCCGCGCAGCGCTGGCTCAACCGCCTGCCCCTACCCACCCTCGGAACGAAGCCGACACCCGCGCATTGAGCGCGAACCCATGTCCGCGCCCCGCATCACCTATGTCGACGACCAGCAGCCGGGGATCACGCGCAAGAAGGTCCGCCACGGCTGGGGCTATTGGGACGCACGGGGCAAGCGCATCACCGATCGCGACGAGATCGACCGGCTGAACGCCATCGGCATGCCCCCGGCCTATCGCGACTGCTGGTTCTGCCCCGACCCGAGCGGCCATATCCAGGCGACCGGCTACGACGACAAGGGCCGCAAACAATATCGCTACCATAGCGGCTTTCGCGAGGCGCAGGAGGCGGCCAAGTATGACCGCTGCCCCGCGTTCGGCGAGCATCTCCCCAAGCTCCGCGCCAGGGTCGAGCGTGACCTGAAACTGCGCGGCCTGTGCAAGGAAAAGGCGGTCGCCGCAGTGGTGCGCCTGCTCGATCTCGGCAGCATCCGCGTCGGCAACGAGGAATATGCCGCGGCCAACAAGAGCTTCGGCGCCACAACGCTGCGCAAGCGCCACGCGCGGATCAAGGGCAACGCGCTGCGCCTCCAGTTCCGCGCCAAATCGGGCAAGCTGCGCATCCTGACGATCACCGACGGTTCGCTCAGCCGCTTCGTCAAGAAGTGCCAGGACCTGCCCGGCCAGCATCTGTTCCGCTGGTGCGACGCGGCGGGCGATTGCCACCCGGTCACCTCGACCGACGTCAACGCCTATATCCGCGAGGCGATGGACGAGGATTTCACCGCCAAGCATTTCCGCACCTGGGGGGCGAGCGTGATCGCCTTCGAGGCGCTGGCGAGTGCGGACGGCTATCTCGGCCTCAACGCGATGCTCGCACCCGTCACCGAGGCGCTCGGCAACACCCCCGCCATCGCGCGCAAATCCTATGTCCATCCGGCGCTGATCGCGCTCGCCAAGGACCGCGAGGCGCAGGAGCGGTTCCGGAACGATTTGCACCTGCCGCGCGCGACGCGCTACCTCAGCCGCGCCGAACGCGGCCTGATCGCCTTTCTCGAAGCCGATGGGGCCGCGCCGGCGCACGCCAAGGCAGCCTGAGAAAGACCGATGACCAACAAGGCCGAACCCGAGCTCTTCACCGGCGAGGTTTTGCAGCAGCAGGCGCAAGCCTTCTTTCGCGATTCCTATGATTGGGTGCAGAGCCACTGGCTCGACATCGTCGTCGCCACGGCGGTCGCGATCGTCATCTTCTTCGGCCTCCACATGGTCCGCCGCTGGGGCCTCAGGCTGTGCCAGCGCGGCGAGGGCGTCGCGACATGGTACGCCATTGTCGGCCGCGCACTCGGCAAGACCGGGCATTTCTTCATCCTGATGACCTCGATCAGGCTGGTCACCAGTTACGCCAATCCGCCGGCGATGGTCGCGCAGACGATCACCTTCCTCTTCACCATCTCGGCGGTTTTCCAGGCGGCGATCTGGGTGCGCGAGTTGATCTTTGGCGTGGTCGAGCAGCGCACCATGGACGCCGAGCATCAGAATTACGCGCTCTCCAGCGCGCTCGGCATCATCCGGATGCTGGTGACGATCATCCTGTTCGCGATCGCCTTGGTGGTCGTGCTGTCGAACCTGGGGGTCAACGTCACCGGCCTCGTCGCGGGTCTCGGCATCGGCGGCATCGCGATCGGCCTCGCCGCGCAGGGCATCTTCGCCGATCTGTTTGCGGCGCTCGCGATCATCTTCGACAAGCCCTTCCGCATCGGCGACAATATCTCCTTCGGCAGCAGCAAGGGCGGCCAAGTCGAGCGCATCGGCCTCAAATCGACGCGCATCCGCGGGCCCAATGGCGAAGAGCGGATCATCGCGAACAAGAAGCTGCTCGATTATGAGCTGCTCAACAATTCGAACCGCGACTATCGCCGCATCACGCTGACCATCCGCCTAGCCTATAGCACCCCCGGCGAGAAAGCGGCCAAGGTGCCCGATCTGGTGCGCCAGGCGGTCGAGGCGGAGGAGTGCGTGTTCGGCAAGGCATGGCTTTCCGATTTCGCGAACAACTCGATGAATTTCGAGGTCGAGTTCGACTCGCCGTCCCCCAGCGGCGGCGAGGCCGATGAGAAGAAGCATCGTGTTGCGATGGAGATCCTCAAGCGTTTCGATGCGGAGGGCATCCATTTCTATGCCCCCGCCCAGGCGACTGCCCAAGCCGAGGAAGGCGACGGCGCGCCCGCTTAAGGGGCCACGCCATGTTCAAGGACAAATCTTCCTCCGCCATCGTCGCGATCAAGGACCTCGAACGCGCCCGCGCCTTCTATGCCGATACGCTCGGCCTTGAGCTCGAGAGTGAAAGCGAAGTCCTTGTCTTCAAGACCGGTGCGACGAGGCTGGTCGTCTATCCCTCGGACGTCGCCGGCACCAATCGGGCAAACGCTGTCGTCTGGGATGCCGGCGCGGACTTCGACGCGATCCATACCGAGCTCAAGGGCAAGGGCGTGACCTTCGAGGAATATCCCGACATGGGCATGGCGGTCTCCGACGGAGTCCATAGCCAGGGCGACTTCAAGGCCGCCTGGTTCAAGGACCCCGATGGGAACATCCTGCACTTCAACAATATGTGAGGATCAGGCGGCCGCCCGCGCCGCCGCCTCGCGGAGCGGCACCGCGAGATATTCGGCCTGCATCTCGGGCGTCAGCACCTCGATCATCCGCGTGCCTTCGACCCACAGCTCCATCACGCCGAACATGCCGCCGCGGCTGCGATACTTGACCGGCCAGCCCTCGCGATCGGCGATCGCGGCCACCTGCGCGCGGTCCATCGCGGTCGCCATCGCGAAATGCGTCGAGGAGCGCGGCTGTGGCATGCCGATCCGGCCATAGGCGTCCGCATCGCCTTCGCCCGGCACCAGTTCGGCCCCGCGCGGATAGACTTCGACGGTGGTATTCCGGTCATCGCCCGCGAGCGCCATCCAGCTCCCCTCGATCACCGGCGGAAACGGCGCGGCGGCCCCGCCCCACAGCTCGGCGATCACTTCCGCCACATGGCGCGGATCCTCGGCATCGATCGAAACATGAAACAGCACTTTTCAACTCCCTGACATGTGTATTGCATCTTCAATACACGTGGCACAGATTGTGTCAATGCAAATTTGACACTTTTTGTGTCATTCGTATGAGAGCATCATGTCCGCCAGAAAATTCCTGCTCGAAGACCCCGCCAAGCCCGAGGGCCCACAGAACGACCATACCCGCGCGCGGATCGAGGATGCGCTGATCGAGCTGATGGCGGCCGGCGAAAAGCTCAACCATGACGGTGTCGCCAGGCGCGCGCAGGTCTCGCGGCGCACCGTCTATCGCTACTTCCCCGATCAGGAGGCGCTGCGCGCGGCCATGTGGAAGCGGCTGAGCCCGGTCGGCGGCATGCCCACCAGCCTCGAGGAGCTGCTGACGCATCTGGGCGAGGCCTTCGTCAATTTCGACGCCAAGGCCGCGGCGATGACCGTCGCCATGGCCAGCCCCGAGGGCCGCGCGATCCGCAACGTGATGAAGCCCGACCGCGTCGCCGCCTTCCGCGGCATCTTCGCCGAAGCCACCGCCGGCCTGCCCGAGCCCGACCGCACCTGGGCGATCGCGGCGATGCAGTTCATGTCGACCGGCTTCGCCTGGCGCGAGATGCGCGACCAATGGGACATGACCGGCGAGCAGATCGGCGTCGCCACCCGCTGGGCGGTGGAGGTGCTGCTCGCGGACCTGGCGAAGCGGGGGGGCAAGCCGCTGAGCGAGGGGCCGGCCTGAGCGCTACCAGCGCGGTGCCTCCGGCACGGGCCTGCGCGCCTGCCACTGCACGAAATAGGGCGCCAGCTCGCCCGGCAATTGCGCCTCGAATTCCGCATCGAGCGGATAATGCGGCATCGCCTCCGCCACCGCGTCGAGCAGCAGCATGCCCTGCTTGGCATCCTTGGACCGCTTGAGCCGGTTGCGCTTCGCCTGATCCGCCATCCACAATTTGTGCAGCGCGAACCAGCGCGGATCCGGTGCGACGATCCGGGCTGGCAACCCGTCGCGGCAGGCGACGACCTGATCGACCGGACGGCCCTGTAACAGCCACTCCTGTTCCGGCAGCGGCACCGGTCTGGGGCGATCGGTCCGGCCCATCGTGCCGGCCCGCGACGGCGCGACCAGAATCTCGAATTCATAAGCTTTGGCATTGCGCGCCTGGAAGGTGCGCTCGGTGTTGACGGTGAAGGTTGGATCGACGGCCTTGAGCATCTGCCACACCAATTGCTCGCTCACCTCGTCCTTGCTGGTCCAAGCCATGTCGAAGTCGTCGGTCTCTTCGGGAAGATCGCGGATCCTGCCGCCGGCTTCGATCGAATAGGCCGCCATCGCGTTGGTCCCGACCACCATGAGCGCGGTTCCGAGCAACGACCGCCGGTCCGCCTCGCGCAGGATCGGCCCGGCCTCGCTCGCCAGCAGCGGCAGCCTCAACGCGCGATAGGATCGGGCGGCCATATCGAGCCGGGCACGCGCGCCGTCGCGATTTGCCTTCGCCGCGGCCTTATCGGCGCGGTAGCGATCGAGTTCGGTTTGCTTCTCCTGTGACCAGGGACCTCGGCTCTTTGCGTTGCCCACGCGATCGAGCACTTCGTAGAGATAGGCCCGCTCACCCCGCTCAACGCGTCTCAGATCATAGGGCAGCGTCGCTAGCGTCCGCTCCGCGTCGATCCAGGCGCGATACCATTGGTCGAGGTTGATCAGCAGCCGGGACTGCTCCTCGTCGAAGGGGGATATGATCGCCAAGACTTGTCCTGCAATTTATCGAATTCAGGAAGTGTAGGACAAATCCCTAAATTTGGCAAATTTACTCAACTCAAAAAGGCCGACAAGAGGGCCTTGTCCTGCAAATTTCAAAATTTGCCAAAACGCAGGACAAATCAGATTCCGCCCTCATCCAACGACAGCAACGTCGCATTCCCCCCGGCGCTGGTCGTATCGACCGAAACCGAACGCTCCGCGCAGAAGCGCTGGAGATAGTGCGGCCCGCCCGCCTTCGGCCCGGTGCCCGAAAGCCCCTCGCCGCCGAAGGGCTGCGATCCCACCACCGCGCCGATCATCGATCGGTTGATGTAGAGATTGCCCACCCGCGCGCTCGCCTCGATCAGTTCGCCCGAGCGCGCGATGCGGCTGTGCAGGCCCATGGTGAGGCCGAAGCCCTTGGCATTCACCCGGTCGATCGTCTCGGCGAGCTTGCCCGATTCCCAGGTCGCGACATGCAAGATCGGCCCGAACCATTCGGCCTTGAGCTCGTCCATATCGTCGAGACGGATCATCGTCGGCGGCACGAAGCGGCCCTTTTTGGGCACCGGCAGCGTCTTGAGCCACCTGCCCTTCACCGACTCCCGATACCCCATCAATTTGTCATAGGCGCCATCGTCGATCACCGGCCCGACATCGGTCGCGGGATCGCCAGGATCGCCGATCACCAGCAGGTCCATCGCCCCGCGCAGCATCTCGATCACCGTCTCGGCGATATCCTCCTGCAACAGCAGCAGCCGCAGCGCCGAGCAGCGCTGGCCGGCCGAGCGGAAGGAAGAGGTGAGCACGTCCGCCACGACCTGCTCGGGCAAGGCGGTCGAATCGACGATCATCGCGTTGATCCCGCCCGTCTCGGCGATCAGCGGAACGATGGGGCGGTCGTCGCCTTCCAGCAACGCGCGCGCGATCTTCTTCGCGGTGGGCGTCGACCCGGTGAAGGCCACGCCCGCGATCCGGCTGTCGGCGGTGATCGCCGCGCCCACTTCGGGGCCGCCCGGCACCAGGATCAGCGCATCCTTGGGCACGCCCGCCTGATGCGCGAGGCGGACGGCGGCGGCGGCGATCAGCGGAGTCTGCGGCGCGGGCTTGGCGACCACGGTGTTCCCCGTCACCAGCGCCGCCGCAGTCTGGCCCAGGAAGATCGCCAGCGGGAAGTTCCACGGCGCGATCGTCGCCCAGACGCCGCGCCCCTCCATCCGCAATTCGTTGCGTTCGCCGGTCGGCCCCGGCAGCGTCACCGGCGCCAGATCGCCCCGCGCCCGCGCCGCATAATAGCGGCAGAAATCCTCGGCCTCGCGGACCTCGCCCAGCGCGTCGGGCAGCGTCTTGAACGCCTCCTTCACGCAGATCACCATCAGCTCGATCCGGTGCTCATGGAGCAGATCCGCCAGCCGCTCGAGCACGCTCGCCCGCTCGTCCAGCGACCGCCTCGCCCAATCCGGAAACGCCGCCTGCGCCCGCCCGATCGCGTCGCTGACCGACCCCTTCCATGCCGGCGCCTTCTTCACCGGCGTCGCCGCGATGGCTTCGGCGGTCTCGCGCAGAATCGCCCGCTCCTGCAGGTCGATCCCCGCGCTGTTCTCCCACTCGCCGAACAGCTCCACCGGCAACGGAATCGAAGGATGTCGCGTGCCCCCCACCGCCGCGATCTTCTCGACCGGATCGGCGAGCAGCTCGGCCTCGCTCAGCCCCTCGTCCGCAAGCTGGTGCACGAAGGAGGAATTGGCCCCATTCTCCAGCAGCCGCCGGACGAGATAGGCGAGCAAGTCGCGATGCCCGCCCACTGGCGCGTAGATGCGGCAATGATATCCCTCCTCGCGCACCAGCCGTTCGTACAGCCCCTCGCCCATGCCATGCAGCCGCTGGAATTCGAAGTCGCGCGACTTGCCCGCCCATTCGAGAATCGTCGCGACGGTCAGCGCATTGTGGCTGGCAAAGGCGGGGACGATATTCTTCGCCTCCAGCATGTCGCGCGCGCAGGCCAGGTAGGAGACGTCGGTCGCGGCCTTGCGCGTGAAGAGCGGATAGTCGCTCATCCCCTCCACCTGGGTGCGCTTGATCTCGCTGTCCCAATAGGCGCCCTTGACCAGCCGGACATGCATCGGCCGCCCCAGCGTATCGGCCCATGCGATCACCGCGCGGCAGCGCTTGCCATAGCCCTGCACCGCCATGCCAAACCCGTCCCAGCCCTTGAGCTCGGGGCCGCGCGCAACATTGCCGATGATGTCGAGGCTCATCTCGAGCCGCTCGCTCTCCTCGGCATCGACCGTCAGCGCGATATTCTGATGCGCGGCCTCGCTGGCGAGCTGTGCCAGCATCTCGGTCAGCTCGGGCACGCAGCGATGATATTGGCCGACCTCGTAGCGCGGATGCAGCGCGCTGAGCTTGACCGAGATCGAATGCCCCGCGGCGGGATCGCGCCCCACCCGCTTGATCGCCTCGAAATAGGCCTCGAAGTAACGCTCGGCATCGGCCTTGGTCCGCGCCGCCTCCCCCAGCATGTCGAAGCTCGCGGTGAAACCGGCATTTTCGGGCTTCTTCATCCGCTTGGCCGCCTCGTCGATGGTGCGGCCCATCACGAAGACTTCGCCCATCATCTTCATCGCCGCGCCCACCGCCTGCCGCACGAACGGCTCCCCCGCGCGCGCGATCAGCCGGCGCAGCGTACCCCCGCTCTCGCCGCCCACGACCGCGCGGCCCAGCACCAGCCCCCAGGTCGCGCTGTTCACCAGCAGCGAGTTCGACTTGCCCGCATGGCTCCTCCAGTCGGCATCGCCCATCTTGTCGGCGATCAGCAGGTCCGCGGTCTCGGGATCGGGCACGCGGAGGAAGGCCTCGGCGAGCGACAGCAGCGCCACGCCCTCGGATGAATTGAGCCGGTATTCCTGCAGGAACTGGTTCACCCAGCCCCGGTTCTGCGCCGCGCGCAGGTCGGCGAGCAGCCCCAGCGCATGCCCCATCACGTTCCGACGCGACTCGGGGGTCAACCGCGCGCGCTCCAATAGCGGCTTTAGAACTTCGGGTTCGCTCGCCCGGTGCAGCTTCGCCATGGTTTCGCGAGGGTTCGACGCTACGTCAGTCGCCATTTTCATATTCTCGGTCTTGAGAGGCTTGCCCTTGGCCCGCCAGTGTCTCTAGGGGATGCGCTGCGCTATGGTGGAAACGCACGCGGAGGGCCAGTCTCAATGGATACTATCTCGGTCGAGCAGATGGCCGCCAGCATCGGCATCGAGCGCGTCTCCGACTGGGTCGAGGTGACCCAGGACATGATCGACAAGTTCGCCGAGGCCACCGGCGACCACCAGTTCATCCATGTGAACCCCGAAATGGCGGCCAGGACCCCGTTCGGCGGCACGATCGCGCACGGCTTCCTCTCGCTCTCGCTGATGCCGATGCTCGCGGCGAAGACCGACACGCCGCGGATCGAAGGCGTCAAGATGGGCGTCAATTATGGCGGCAACAAAACGCGCTTCCTCACCCCGGTCCGCTCGGGCAAGCGCGTCCGCGGCCGCTTCAAGCTGCTCAAATTCACCGAGCGGAAGCCCGGCGTGTGGGAGCAAGTCAACGAATATACGCTCGAGATCGAGAATGAAGACAAGCCCGCCTTGATCGCCGAGTGGATCAGCCTGATCTACGTCTGAACCCCAACCGTCATGCCAGCGAAAGCTGGCATCTCTATCCGCAAGAGACCCCAGCCTGCGCTGGGGTGACGACAAGAAGGAAGAAGCAATGTCCCGTTCCGCAGTCATCGTCTCCACCGCCCGCACCCCGATCGGCCGCGCCTATCGCGGCGCGTTCAACAACCTGCCCTCGCCCACGCTCGCCAGCCATTCGATCAAGGCAGCGGTCGAGCGCGCCGGAATCGAGGGCGGCGAGGTCGATGACGTGCTGATGGGCTGCGCGCTCCAGCAGGGCCACCAGGCCGGCAATATCGCGCGCACCTCGCTGCTGCGCGCGGGGCTGCCCGTGAGCGTCTCGGGCATGTCGATCGACCGGCAATGCTCGTCGGGCCTGATGGCGATCGCCACCGCCGCCAAGCAGATCATCACCGACAATATGGACATCACCATCGGCGCGGGCGTCGAGAGCATCAGCCTCGTCCAGACCCCGCAGATGCGCTTCGCCCCCGATCACGAGCTGCTGGCGATGCACAAGGACGTGTACATGCCGATGCTGCAGACCGCCGAAGTGGTCGCCGCGCGCTATGGCATCGGCCGCGAGGCGATGGACGAATACTCGCTCGAATCGCAGCGCCGCACCGCCGCCGCGCAGGCCGCGGGCTATTTCGACAAGGAGATCATCCCGGTCACCGCGACGATGAACATCGTCAACAAGGAGACGCAGGAAGTCACCACCAAGGAAGTGACGCTCACCAAGGACGAGGGCAACCGCGCCGACACCACGCTGGAGGGGCTCCAGTCGCTCAAGACCGTGCTGCCCGGCGGCACGATCACCGCGGGCAACGCCTCGCAGCTTTCGGACGGTTCGTCGGCCAGCGTGCTGATGGAAGAGTCGCTTGCCTCGAAGCGCGGCCTCCAGCCGCTCGGCCGCTATGTCGGCATCGCGGTGGGCGGCACCGAGCCCGACGAGATGGGCATCGGCCCCGTCGTCGCCATCCCGAAGCTGCTCAGGAATTTCGGGCTCAAGATGGACGATATCGGCCTGTGGGAGCTCAACGAGGCGTTCGCGGTGCAGGTCATCTATTGCCGCGACAAGCTCGGCATCCCCAACGAGCTGCTCAACGTCAATGGCGGCTCGATCTCGATCGGCCATCCCTACGGCATGACCGGCGCGCGCTGCACTGGCCACGCGCTGATCGAGGGCAAGCGCCGCGGCGCGAAGTACGTCGTCGTGACGATGTGCGTCGGCGGCGGCATGGGCGCGGCGGGGCTGTTCGAGGTCCTGTAACGGCCGGATTGACGGGAGGCTGTCCCTGCGGCAGCCTCCCGCTCATGGCATATGTGACTCCCAGTCCGCTTAGGCCATGGTCCTATTTCGCGCTCGGCTTTCGGGCATATCGCGATATGTTCCGCTTCTCCGGCCGCTCGCGGCGGATGGAGGTGGCCGAATTCTACATCCTGTCGATGTTCGTGAACCTGGCCTTCGGCCTTGTCCGCAGTTTCGCGCCCGAGATCGAAATGGGCAGCCCTGCCGAGACTTTTCTGGCGAACAGGCTGACGATCGAGGTCGCGCAGATCCTGCTGACCTTCCCCTTGTTCGCGCTGATGACGCGGCGGCTTCAGGATATCGGCTTGCCCGGCTGGGTGTTCCCACCCTTCCTGGCCTATGCCGTCGCGGTCAACGCATGGAAATCGCTTGCGGTCTCCACCGCCCTCTATCCGGCGTCGCCCTGGAAATCGCTGGCGTTCCTCGTTCCGTCCGAGGGGCCTTCCACCCTCCTCCAGTTCCTCGCTCTCCCGATCGTGGTGGCGATGATGATCGCGTGGTTCATTCCAGGGCAGGCCGGCCCGAATCGCTATGGCCCCGATCCGCTCGACGAACCCGAGCCCGACAGCGATTACGCACCCCAGGCGTGAGCCCACGCGGGCTTTTCCCTAGCCCCCGCATCACATATTCCTGGGCGCGCAGGTGCAAAGGGTGCCGTTTCGCGCTCCTGTGCGTTGGATCAGCGAAGGAGCCGGGCGCCGGCGTTGTCATTTTCGTGCGTTTGGCGAACACTTCCTAAATCATATTGTCATTTTATGTGTGGCTGTTAGCGTTACCACCGACGGCCCCGGGAAAACACGGGACGCATGAAATTGAGGAGGGGTCGCGCCGATGCGCGAAGGGTTGGCACTTGTGGCCGATATCGGCCGCCAATCGGTCCGTTTCGGCTTGACCGGCGGCGAGCAGGGGGTTGCGCCCCGCGAGGTTCGGAAATTCATGACCGCCGAGCATCCCACCTTCACCAGCGCGCTCGTCTCCTATCTGACCGATCTCGATCTGCGCGACGCGCGGCTGCCTAGCGTGCTCGCGGTCGCTGGCGCGGCGCGCGGCGATCTGATCAACCTCACCGGCAGCCGCTGGTACATCTCGCTTTCGGGGGTCGAGGCGGTGCTGCGCGAACGGCCCCGCGCGCTCAACGAGTGCGCCGCCAACGCGCTGGCGCTCACGATGCTGCCCGCCGCGGCCTTCACCCCGCTGCGCGGCCCTGCGCCCAAGCCGGTCCAGCCCGGCGGCAACTATGTCGTGGTCGGCACCGGCACCGGACTCGGCGTCGCGGCGCTGATCAGCGCGGGCGACAAGCTCGTGCCGATCCAGACCGAGGCGGGCCATATGAGCTTCGCGGCATCGACCCCCGACGAGCGCAAGTTCGCCGAATATGCCCAGTCCAAGGGCCATCTGATCGATGTCGAGACGCTGCTGAGCGCGCCCGGCCTCCAGCTCGCCTATGAGGCGCTGAGCGGCGGCAAGAAGCTCCCGCGTCCCGAGGATGTTACTCGTAACATCGGCCGCGACCCCGTCGCGACCGCGGCGGTGAAGATGTTCACCGAGCATCTCGGCGCCTTTTGCGGCGATCTCGCCATGGCGTTCGGCGCGTGGGACGGGGTGTTCCTGACGGGTGCGATCGCGCGCTTCCTCCATCCGCAGCTCTCCGATCCCGGCTTCCGCCAGCGGATGGAGGCCAAGGCGGCCTTTCGCCGGCAGCTGAGCGAGGTGCCGGTGGCGCTGGTCAACCGCAACGACCTCGAACTGATCGGCGCCGCCGCCTTTATCGGCACCAGCTGAGGGATACCCTCCCGGCCCGGCTCGTTCTCCCTTCAACCCCTTGAAGGAGAGCCAAAATGCCGATGGACGAAACCGCCAATCCCGCCGAGGTCCGCGACCGGATGTGGGAGAAGATGGCGAAGAGCCCCTTCGTGATGATCAGCCTGATCGGCGTGGACCAGCACGCCGAGCCCCTCACCGCCCAGCTCGACGAGGAGGTCACCGGCAAATTCTGGTTCTACACCCGCACGGACAATCGCATCGCCCGGGGCGGCCCGGCGATGGCGCATTATGCGTCGAAGGATCACAAGATTTTCGCCTGCATCCGCGGCAATCTCGTTCCCGAGACGAACGAGGCGATCATCGACAAATATTGGTCGAACATCACCGAAGCCTGGTTCGACGGAGGCCGCCACGACCCGATGCTGCTGATGCTCCGCTTCGAGCTCCAGGATGCCGAGATCTGGGAAGGCGATGAATCGATCCTCGGCAAGATCAAGATGCTGACGGGAATGAAGATCAGCGGCGAGGAAATGGGCCGGCATGTCGAGACGGCGCTGTAACGCCACACAATAACCAACCCGTCACCCCCGCCTTGGGCCGGGGTCCCGCTTCTTCTCACGCGGACTGGGAGCGGGACCCCGGCTCAAGGCCGGGGTGACGTTGTATTGGTTGACCGGGCACGGCTCCCACGCCATCCCGCCCCCATGGGCCCCTCCCTCGCACACCGCATCCGCATCGAGGCGCACGCCGTCTGGCTCACGGTCCGCGATCCGCGCACGCCGGTCCTCGCCAAGCTGTTCGGCCTGCTCGTCGCCGCCTACGCCCTTTCGCCGATCGATCTGATCCCGGACTTCATCCCCATCCTCGGCTTGGTCGACGACGCGATCCTGATCCCGTTGGGCGTCTGGCTGTTCGAAAAGCTGGTCCCTGCCGGCCTGATGGCCGAACACCGCGCCGCCGCCGAAGCCGCATCCGAACGCCCGGTCTCGCGCTGGGGAATCCTGATCGTCGTCGCCCTATGGGCGCTCGCCGCCTGGCTGGTCTGGAGCGCCATCACCTTCGAATATGATTAGGGCCCGGCGCCTGGTCAGATGATGCCGTGCTCGCGTAGCAGCGCCTGCTCGTCCCCCGCCACCCAGCCGAAGACCCGGGGTTCGCCGCCGAGTAGTTGAACGAAATAATGGACGTCGAAATCGATCAATGTCTCGGCGCGATCCGGGCGCGCATAGGTTGCCGTCCAGGCGACGTGGGCAAGGCAATGGAGGTCGTCGATCGGTGACACGCGGACGCTGCGGATCCGCATCGCCCTGGTCCCCATCGCACGGTAGCGCGCATAGCCTTCCGCCATCACCTCGCGCAGCCGGTCATCATTCTTGCCGGTCATCACCCCCGCGGGGGACGCCGCGATGAACTCGGCCGCATAGAGCGACACGGCCTCGTCCGGATCCGCCTCGCCCTGGAGCGACCGGTTGAAGAGGTCTTCGTATCGCTCGAAGAAGCGCCTGATGCTGTTTTCCATCGCGGCCCTCCCGGGGTCCGGCCCGTCAGCCCTTATGGGCGGCGATCCATTGCTCCACCACCGGCGCGATCCGGTTGCGCCATTTGGAGCCGTTGAAGATGCCGTAATGCCCGACATCCGGCGCCATATGGTAGTGCTTCATCGTCTTGGGCAGCTTGGTCGCCAGCGTCAGCGCCGCCCTGGTCTGGCCCAGCCCCGAGATATCGTCCTTCTCGCCCTCGATCGCGAGCAGCGCCACATCGGTGATCGCCGCCGGATCGACCGGGCGCCCGCGATGCGTCATCTCACCCTTGGGCAGCGCGTGCTTCTGGAACACGGTCTCGATCGTCTGGAGGTAGAATTCGGCGGTCATGTCGCAGACCGAGCGATATTCCTCGTAGAAGCGCATCGTCGAATCGGCGCTGTCGCCGTCGCCCGCGACGAGGTGTTTGAAGATCTCCCAGTGGCTGACCATGTGATTGCCCAGGTTCATCGTCATGAAGCCGGCGAGCTGGAGGAAGCCCGGATAGACCCGCCGCC
This sequence comes from uncultured Sphingomonas sp., assembly GCA_966251045.1. Classification (GTDB taxonomy): domain Bacteria; phylum Pseudomonadota; class Alphaproteobacteria; order Sphingomonadales; family Sphingomonadaceae; genus Sphingomonas. The sequence goes on along the minus strand of CBINJP010000015.1, from coordinate 37,643 downwards.
CCGCGCCCGGATAGCTCATCGGGATCGTCGCGATCACATTCTGCTCGAACCACGCCTTGGGCCGCTCGGTCGCGAGAAGGTTCACCGCGGTCGGCGCCTCGCGCGTGTCGATCGGCCCGCCCATCAGCGTCGTGGTCAGCGGACGGCAGGGATGCTTGTCGGCGCTCATCAGCGCGACGGCGGCATAGCAGGGCACCGAGGGCTGGCACACCGCGAGCAGATGCGGCCGCTCCTTGCCCTCTCCGACAAAGGTCAGGAACTCGACGATATAGTCGATATAATCGTCCAGATCGAAGCGGCCGTCCGAGAGCGGCGCCAGCTTCGCGTCGCGCCAGTCGGTGATGTAGACATCGCAGGTCGGCAGCATCCGCTCGACCGTGCCGCGCAGTAGCGTGGCGTAATGGCCCGACATCGGCGCCACGATCAGCAGCTTCGGCCCCCCCTCGACGCCCTTGCGGACGAAGCGCTTGAGCTGGCCGAACGGCTTGCGCAGCACGATCTCTTCCTCGACCTCGACCCGCTTGCCTTCGATGGTGGTGAAATCGATGTTGAAGGCCGGCTTGCCGCGTGGCGCGCTCGCGTGCGCGAACACTTCCAGCGCCGATCCGAGCACCGGCCCGCCACCGAAATAGGCAAAGGGATTGGCGGGATTGTTCAGCAGCCCGGCCGAGAAATTGGCCATCGCGCTGGCCCCCGCCAGCATCGAGCGCTGAAGTTCATACGCATCGTACAGCATGTGCTTCTCCGCCCCGCTCCCCCCGATAAACGGCGCGAGGGAGCGGAGTTATAGCGCTAACATTGTGCGGTGCAACGCCGTAGAAGCCGCATGCTCACTCAGTTGTGAACAACTTCGGGGCATTCCCTCGCCTCCCCATTCGCGCTAGTCCGCGCGGGCCATGGCCGACGCACCCGCAACCGAAACGACACCGCCCGCCCCCGCGCCGGCCCCGCCGCCGCGCAAGATCAGCAACCTGCTGATCGTGTGGAGCTTCACCCGGCGCTACCCGCTTCAACTGATCATTGCGCTCGCGGCGCTGCTGACCTCGTCGGGCGCGACCCTGTTCATCCCCTACACCTTCAAGCTGGTGGTCGATAACGGCTTCCGCACCGGGGCGGACACCAGCAGGATCGGCGTCTATTTCCAGGGCCTGCTGCTCGTCGTCGCGATCCTCGCGGTGGCGACCGCGGTGCGTTTCTTCTTCGTCTCATGGCTGGGCGAGCGCACCGTCGCGGACCTGCGCGTGGCAGTGCACCGCAATTTGCTGCGCCTGCCGCCCAAATGGTTCGAGGAGAACCGGCCGTCGGAGATCGCCTCACGCCTGACCTCGGACACCGCGATCATCGAGCAGGTGGTAGGATCGACGGTCTCGATTGCGCTGCGGAACCTGCTGACCGGCATCGGCGGCGTCGTCTATCTCTTCATGCTCGCGCCGAAGATCGCGGCCTATCTGGTGGTCGGCATCCCGGTGGTGGTGATCCCGATCATGTTGCTGGGCAGCCGCATCCGGACGCTTTCGCGCAGGAGCCAGGACCGGATCGCCGATATCGGCTCCAATGTCTCCGAAACGCTCGGCGCGATGCGCATCGTCCAGGCGTTCGGACAGGAGCAGCGTGAGGCCAGCCGCTTCCAGGCCGCGGTCGCCGCCAGCTTCGCCGCCTCGCAAAGCCGCTTCGCGCTGCGCGCGCTGATGACCGCCGCGGTCATCGGGCTGCTCTTCACCGCGATCACGCTGATCATGTGGGATGCCGTCGCGGGGGTCGCCGCGGGCCGCGTCACGGGGGGCGCGATCACCGCCTTCGTCATCACCGCGGGCCTCGTCACTGGCTCGTTCGGCGCACTCACCGAAGTCTATGGCGACCTGCTCCGCGCCTCGGGCGCCGCGAGCCGTCTCGCCGAATTGCTCAGCGAAGAGCCCGATATCGCCGCCCCGGCCAATCCGGTCGCACTGCCCCAGCCGCCGCAGGGCGCGATCGCCTTCGATCACGTCACCTTTCGCTATCCCACCCGTCCCGAAGTCTCGGCGCTCAACGATTTCACGCTCCACGTCGCGCCCGGCGAAACCGTTGCGGTGGTCGGCCCCTCGGGCGCGGGCAAGTCGACACTGTTCCAGCTCGTCCAGCGCTTCTACGATCCCGAGGCGGGCGAGGTCCGCATCGACGGCGTCGCCCTCCCGCTCGCCGATCCCGCCGATATCCGCCGGCGCATGGCGATGGTGCCGCAGGAAACGGTGATCTTCGCCGCCTCCGCGCGCGACAATCTGCGCTACGGCGAATGGGAAGCCTCCGACGAGGCGATCTGGGCCGCTGCCGAGGCCGCCAACGCCGCCGAGTTCCTGCGCGAGCTGCCCCAGGGGCTCGACACCTTCCTCGGCGAAAGCGGCGCGCGTCTCTCGGGCGGCCAGCGCCAGCGCATCGCCATCGCCCGCGCGCTGCTCCGCGACGCGCCGATCCTCCTCCTCGACGAAGCTACCTCCGCGCTCGACGCCGAGAGCGAACGTCTCGTCCAGGACGCGCTCGACCGGCTGATGCAGAACCGCACTACGCTCGTCATCGCCCACCGCCTTGCCACCGTCCGCGCCGCGGGCCGGATCATCGTGATGGACGAGGGCCGCATCGTCGATACCGGTACGCATGCGGAACTAGTGAGCCGGGGCGGTCTCTACGCGCGGCTGGCCGCACTCCAGTTCAACGAGGCGGCATAGCGGCGGCGCGATTGCCCGGTTAGCTTCGGGTGGATGAAACGCAGGTCCTTCCTCGCCGCCGGGCTCGCCGCCGCGGTTCCGATCCGCCGCGCCGCCGCGCAGAATGCCATGGCCCTGCGCCTCGCCAACGACCAATGGTTCGTCGATATCGACCCAACCACACTCGCGATCACCGTGACGCCGGCTGGCGACGCACCCTGCGTCGTTTCGCGCGGGGTCGCGCCGTACGCCGTCTCGGACCTGACGGCGGATACCGCATCCGCCGCGTGGCGCTGGGACGGCGCCTTCCGTATCGCCTGCACCCTCACCGGCACCGACCTCGACATCAAAGTCACCGCCAGCGCGCCCGGCAGCCTCGCCCTGATCAGCCAGCCCGCTGAAGCATTGGGCAAGGGCCTGATGCTCCCGATCAGCGAAGGCTACTACATCGCCGCCGATGACAAAGGCTGGCATGCGGCGCTGGACGGCGACGAACGCAGCACCAACGAAGACCTCGCCTTGCCGCTCTGGGGCATGGATCACGGCGCCTTCACGCTCCACTGGCTTCTCGCCAATCCTTACAACAACACGCTGCGCTTCAGGGCCGAAACCGGCGGCCTCGCCCTCGCGCTCGAACATGAGTTCACCCGCCTCGCCCCCGAAACCCCGATGGAGATGGCCCTCCATCTCGGCGACCCTGACCTGCTCGCGGGCGCCAGGCGCTATCGCGAGCACCTCATCGACCGCCGCGAGTTCCGCACCCTCGCCGACAAGATCAAGGCCACGCCGTCGGCCGAAAAGCTGATCGGCGCGACGCATCTTTATTTGTGGGACAATGGCCTGATCGGCGCGAAGGACGTCCGCGACTGGCCCGGCCTGCTCACGCGCCTGCGCACCGGGGCCGGCCTGCCTGCACGGATGCGTGCCGTCTTCGAAGCCGAAACCGCCGAGGCGATCCGCACCGCTCCCGCCAAACCCCAGCCCTATCAGCAGCGCGAGATCGTCGCCGCCTTCAACGGTGCGCTCGCCGCCCTCGCCAGCGCCATGTGGCAACGGGAGGAGGTCGATCCCGCCACAATCGTGTCGTCGCACGTCGCGCTGCGCGAGGAGGCAGCGTCCGCCTTCGGTCCCGTACTCGCCCCCGATCCGGCAAGCTGGGGCGCAAGCCTCACGCCCGGCACGTTCGCCGCACTCAAGTCCGCGGGGCTCGACCGGCTCTGGATCGGGCTCGGCGGCGGCTGGGAAGGCGGCCTGTGGCGCCCCGAAGGTGTCCGCGCCGCCGTCTCACAGGGCTATCTGATCGGTCCCTATGACAGCTACGAAACCGCCAACGCCCCCGGCCAGCGTACCGACTGGGCCACTGCCCAGCTCGGCCGCAGGGCCTATGATCAATGCGGGGTGATGAAAGCCGACGGCACGATCACGGCGGGCTTCCAGCGTAACGGCCACTATACCAACACGCGCTGCGTCACCCCGATCCTCGAGAGCCGCGTCCCCGCGCTCGCCAAGGCGGGCGGCTATAATAGCTGGTTCCTCGACGTCTATGCGACCGGGATGGTGTTCGACGATTACCGTCCCGGCGCGACCATGACGATGGCACAGAACAGCGTGGCGAACATCAAGGCGATGCGCTGGATCTCCGAGGACCTGCAGCTCCCGCTGGGCTCCGAGGGGGGCGACGCGATCAACGCCGCGGGGACGATCTTCGCGCACGGCATGGAGACGCCGGGCTTCGGCTGGGGCGATGCCGAGCTGCGCAAGAACCCCCAGTCGCCCTTTTATCTCGGCAACTGGTATCCGCCCGACGCGCCCAATGTCTTTTTCAAGCCGGTGCCGCTCAAGGAGCCCTATCGCAGCCTCTATTTCGATCCGCGCACGCGGCTGCCGCTGTATCAGGCGGTGTTCCACGATGCGGTGATCGTCACCCATCAATGGGCATTCGACCAGCTCAAGCTCAGCAATGTCGCCGCGTCGCGGGCGCTGACGCAGCAGCTCTACAATGTCCCCCCGCTCTTCCATCTGAGCGCCGCGACCATGGCCGCGCGCCTCCCCGCGCTGAAGCAGCACGACGCCTTCTTCCGCCCGATGCACCAGCGCCTCGCGCATCAGGCGATGACCGGCTTCGAATGGCTGAGCGACGACCGCGATATCCAGCGCACGACCTTCGCCGACGGCACCGAACTGGTCGCAAATTTCTCCGACAAGGAGCGCGCCTTCGACGGGCTGGCACTGCCGCCGCGAAGCGTCACTGCCGTGATCGATGGCGAGCTCGGACCGGTGTTCCAGGCTTAGCTTCCAAAAGCCGGTATGGTCTGCTTCAAGGGACCAAGGCACAGAATCGGGAGAGCGGCATGGCCGAGTTCGACATCATCGTCTATGGCGCCACCGGCTTCACTGGCCGCCTCGTCGCCGAATATCTCACCAACAACTATGCAGACGGCAGCGTCAAATGGGCGATGGCCGGGCGCTCGCTGACCAAGCTCCACGAGGTCCGCGACGAAATCGGCGCCCCCGCCGACACGCCTTTGCTCACCGCCAATGCCGACGATCCCGCCGCCTTGCTCGCGCTCGCCAGCCGCGCGGAGTGCGTGATCACCACGGTCGGCCCCTACCAGCTCTACGGCGAGCCGCTCCTCGCCGCCTGCGTCACCGCGGGGACCGCCTATGTCGACCTGTGCGGCGAGCCCAACTGGATGCACGACATGATCCGCAAATATGACGCCGACGCGCACGCGAGCGGCGCGCGGATCGTCTTCTCGTGCGGGTTCGATTCGATCCCCTTCGATCTCGGCGTCTGGGTCGCGGAGGAGGCCGCGAGGGCGAAGTTCGGCAAGCCCGCGCCGCGCGTGAAGGGCCGGGTCCTCTCCATGAAGGGCACCTTTTCCGGCGGCACCTTCGCCAGCGGCAAGGCAACCGCCGCCGCGGCGATGAAGGATCCCTCGGTGTTCAAGGCGCTGATCGATCCTTTCGCGCTCACCCCCGGCTTCGAGGGGCCGAGCCAGCCCAAGGGCGTCCTCCCCGAATATGACAGCGCGGTCGATGCCTGGGTCGCCCCCTTCATGATGGCGGTGATCAACACCAAGAATGTCCACCGCTCGAACTTCCTGCTCGGCCACCCCTACGGCACCGATTTCCAGTATGACGAGATGATGGTCGCCCCCGGCATCGGCGATCTCGGCAAGGCGGCCGCCGAGGCGATCGCCAAGATGAACCCGATGAACGCCGACAAGGGCCCCGCCCCCGGCGAAGGGCCGTCGAAGGAAGAGCGCGAGACCGGCCATTACGAAATCGCCTTCATCGCCGAGATGGGCGACGGCCAGTCGGTCAGGGCAGTGGTCAAGGGCGACCGCGATCCCGGCTATGGTTCGACGTCGAAGATGATCGCGGAAAGCGCGCTGTGCCTCGTCCGGGACGTGAAGGGCGAAGGCGGCGTCTGGACCCCGGTGGCGATCATGGCCGAGCCGCTGAGGAAGCGCCTCGAGCGCAAGGCGGGGATCAGCTTCGCTATTGCATAGTGCGGTGCTCCGGCGAAGGCCGGAGCGCTGGAGAGCGAAAGCCCCGGCGGCCAACGCTCCGGCCTTCGCCGGAGCACGAATCCCTCAATCCAGCCCGCCGCCCTGATAGGCCAGCGTCAGCACCGCCGCGAGGATCAGCGCCACCACGATCACCACCGGCACCAGCCGGTTCCGCCGCGCCTGTGTGTCGGCATTATAGGCCGGGATATCGAGCCAGTAGAGGCCCTTGCCCGCCTCCTTGACCACGCCACGCGCCAGCATCTTCTCGAACTGGCGCCGCACGATCAGCTTGCCGGGCACGAACGCGACCGCGTCCCCGGGCGCGACCGCATTCATCTGCATGAAGTGCGCGGTGATTTCGCGCCGGGCCTTGTTGACCGCGGCGGCGATGACGACGGGAGCGGGCGATGCGTTCATTGTTCGGCATCGGCGGGCGGGCACTTGTCCACCACGCGGCCGGTGACGAGGCCCTCGCCCTTTTCGAGCGTATCGATCCGCAGCTGCATCCGCGCGAAGAAGTCCGGATTTTCGCCATCGGCGCAAAAGGTCCCGGCAAACACGTCGGTCACCGTGCCGCGCTCGGTGCCCCAATCCGGCGAATCGAGCGTGAGGATCGCCAGCGTGCCTTCCGCGCGCACCGTGACGATCTTGATGTCCGTATCGCCCAGCGGCTTGCCCTCCGCCGGCTTGAGCTTTGCCGCGAACTCGCTTGCGGTCAGCTGCGCCATGGCGGGTGTCGCGGTGAAGGTCAGCAACAGGCCGAAAAACAGGTGTTTGAGCATCAACATCGACTCCCCGAGGAGACGCGAGCTTAGCGCGCGTGCGGCGCCGGTCAAATCAGCGGCGCTTGCCCTGGTGCCGGATATTCGCCGGCCGCCCGCGATGCTTGATCACGCGCTTGGGCCCGCGCCCCCGCTCCGCACGCGCGCCGCCCGAGCCCTTCCCGTCCGGCAGCTCGAAGCGCAGCGCGCCAGAGACCGGATTCGCCTCGGCCAGCCTCAACTGGAGCCGCTGGCCGAGCCGGAATTCGTCCCCGCTATCGTCACCGACGAGCCGCTGACCCGCCTCGTCGTACCGGAAATACTCCGTGCCCAGATCGCGCGCGGGCACCAGCCCGTCGCCGCCCACGCCCTCGACGGTGGCGAAGAAGCCGAAGCTCTGCACCCCGGTGATCCGCGCCTCGACCACCTCGCCGACGCGTTCGGCCAGATAGGCCGCGACATAGCGGTCGATGGTATCGCGCTCGGCCTCCATCGCGCGGCGTTCGAGCTGGCTGATGCTCGTGCCGATCCGCTCCATCGCGGCTTCGTCCTCGCGCACCCCGCCGGGGCCCAGGTCATAGGCCGCGACCAGCGCGCGATGCACCACCAGGTCCGAATAGCGCCGGATCGGCGAGGTGAAGTGCGCGTAGCTGCCCAAAGACAGCCCGAAATGCCCCGCATTGGCGGGCCCATAATAGGCCTGGGTCTGGGTGCGCAGCACCTGCTGCATCACATCGTCGCGGAAGTCGCTTTCGCCGACGCGCTTCAGGATATGGTTGAAGGTTTTCGGCTGGATCACCTGGCCCAGCGCGAACTCGACATCGAGCGTCTTGAGATAGTCCTTGAGCGCAACCAGTTTCTCGCGCGCGGGCGGCTCGTGGATGCGGTACATCACCGGCGCGTTCTTCGCCTCGAGCGCCTTGGCCGCCGCGACATTGGCCGCGATCATGTAATCCTCGATCAGCTTGTGCGCGTCGAGCCGCTCGCGCGGAGCCACGGAAAGGATACGCCCCTTCTCGTCGAGCACGATCCGCCGCTCGGGCAGGTCGAGGTCGAGCGGCTCGCGCTTGTCGCGCGCCTTCTGCAATGCACTCCAGCAGTCCCAGAGGGGGCGGAGAGCGCTTTCGATGGCGTCGTACTTTTCTGTTCCCCGGCGAAGGCCGGGGTCCAGCATGGGGCCGCTCGAAACTGGGCCCCGGCCTTCGCCGGGGAACTGATCTGCGATGGCCTGAGCATCTTCGTAGGCGACGTTGCCGAGCAGTCGAACGACAGCCCGGCTGAACCGCCAGTCCTTCAACTGGCCATCTTTCCCGATCTTCAGATGACAAGCCAGCGCCGCGCGATCCTGATCCTCCTTCAACGAACACACATCCGCCGAAAGCACTTCCGGCAGCATCGGCACCACCCGGTCGGGGAAGTAGACCGAATTGCCCCGCCGCCGCGCCTCGCGGTCCAGCTCCCAGCCGGGCCGCACATAGAAGCTCACATCGGCGATCGCGACGATCGCGCTCCAGCCATCGTCGGTCGCCTCGGCCCACACCGCATCGTCATGATCGCGCGCATCGGCGGGATCGATCGCGAGGATCGGCAAGTGGCGAAGGTCCTCGCGCTCACCCAAAGGCTGCCGCGCCACCTTCTGCGCCTCGGCCAGCAATTCCTCCGAGAAGGCATTGGGAATGCCGTGCTTGTGGATCGCGATCAGCGAGAAGCTGCGCGGGAGGAAGGGATCGCCCAGCCGCTGGGTCACCTTCGCGGTGATCCGCGGCGGCCGCCCGGCCTTTTCGGCGAGCACCAGGTCGCCCGGCTGCGCGCCGCCCGCGTCCGAGACGAGGAAATCGCGCCGCTCCTTCTTCTCGACGCCCTGCAGCCAGAGCTTGCCGCCCTCTTCGCGCAGCACGCCGAGCATCAGCTCCTCGCCGCGCGCGAGCTTCTTCATCGGATGCGCGATCCAGCCCTTCCCGGCCTCTTCGGTCCGCGCGAGGATGCGGTCGCCGGCGCCCAGCGCGGCATGCTTGCCCCGCTCGCGGACGCGCAGCCGCGGCACCGGGACGCCTTCGGCTTCCCAGCGCTCGGGCACCGCCCAGACGGTGTCGCCTTCGATATCGCTGATCCGCAGCACGGTGACCTTGGGCAGTCCACCCATCTTGTGAAAGGCGCGGCCGGGGGCGCTGTCGATCAGCCCCTCGTCGCTCATGTCCTTGAGCAGCGCCTTGAGCGCGATCTTGTCCTGCGCGTGCAGCCCGAACGCCTTCGCGATCTCGCGCTTGCCCGCGGGCGTGGTCGAATTGGAGATAAAGTCGATGATCTGCTGCCGCGTGGGCAGCCCTTTTTTCTGTTTCTGATTTTTCATTGACCTCGAAGATAGGGACTCAGCCGCCGAAAACCAACCGGTGGCGGCAGATCGCTTTGCTTTCCCTTGTCACAAATACAGCCAAATCATCTGGTAACTATTTAAATACAACAAAAGATGAGACTCTTAAGATTTAATGTTTCGCCCACGTCATGATAGAGTAAGAGCGCAGATCATGGAGGGTCGGATGCAAATTTCTCGACGCGCAATTCTTGGCGGCTCGGTGCTGCTTCCCATGGCGGGCCTGGCGCCGTTGCGCGCCTGGGCGACGGAGGACGAATCCAAACAGATCACGCCCGCAAAGGCGCTGCAGAACCTCCGCGACGGCAATGGGAGCTTCGTCCTCGGCAACCGGCTCCCTTACCGGATCGACAAGGACTATCGGCAAGAACTCGCCAAGGGCCAATTGCCTTACGCCTCGATCATCTGTTGCTCGGACAGCCGAGCCGCGCCCGAGCAGATCTTCCAGGCCGGTCTCGGCCAGCTCTTCGTGGTGCGCAACGCCGGCACCAGCATCGCGAATCCGCAGGCGCTCGGCAGCATCGAATATTCGGTGCACGAATGGGCGGTGCCGCTGATCGTCGTGCTGGGCCACACCAAGTGCGGCGCGGTCAAGGAAGCGGTCAAGATCGTCAAGAACAACGCAGTCTTCCCGCCGACGCTCGAGGCGCTGCTGCTACCCCTGCTCCCCGCCGTGCTGGCGACGCGCGAGGAGAATGTGGAGGACTGGATCGACAAGGCCGTACGCGAAAATGTCCGCCGGATCGCGAGGACTTTGCGCTCCTGCGATCAGCCGATCCTCTATCCGCCGCAGCGCACGGGCAAGCTCAAGGTGGTCGGGGCGGTCTACGACCTCAAGGAAGGCGTGGTCGATTTCTTCGACATGCCGCCCCCCATTCCGCCCTGCGCGAAAACCTAAGCAAACCGCCCCCGTACCGCGCAGCATTAGGCGAATCCCGCCCATCCCCGCTATCGAGACGGGATGGGCGTGGATCTCCTCATCGTCGGCGGCGGGATTAATGGCTGCGCGATCGCGCGCGAGGCGAGCCTGCTCGGTTTCAAGGTGCTGCTGGCCGAGAAGGACGATCTTGCCAGCCATACCAGCTCCGCCTCGACCAAGCTGATCCACGGCGGCCTGCGCTATCTCGAAACCTGGGAGTTCCGCCTCGTCCGCGAAGCGCTGCACGAACGCGAACGCCTGCTCAGCGCCGCGCCGCACCTGATCCGGCCGATGACATTCGTCCTGCCGCATGCCCATGCGGTGCGCCCATGGTGGATGGTCCGTGCGGGCCTGTATCTCTACGACCTGCTCGCCGCCCCCTCCTCGCTCCCGCGTTCGCGCGGCCTCGCCGCGAGCGACACGGCCTTCAACGATCCGCTGAAGGGCGAGCATAAGGGCTTCGTCTATTCGGACGCATGGGTCGACGATGCCCGCCTCACGCTCGCCAACGCGCTTGATGCGGCGGCGCATGATGCCGAGATCGCGACACGTACGGCGCTGGTGTCGGCAAAGCGTCAGGGCGACCGCTGGCACGCCACGCTTTCGGACGGCCGCACCGTCGAAGCGCGCGCGATCGTCAACGCTGCCGGCCCATGGGTCGCCGATCTGTTCGACCGGCTCGATGCCGATGCCCGCTCGAAGGTCCGGCTGGTCAAGGGCAGTCATATCGTCGTCCCCAAACTGTTCGAGGGCGACCATGCCTATATCCTCCAGCAGCCCGACCGCCGCATCGTCTTCGCCATCCCCTATGAGGGCGAATTCACCGAGATCGGCACCACCGACATTGCCGTCGAGCGGCCCGAGGACGCGATCTGTTCGGACGAGGAGATCCAGTATCTCTGCGATGCCGTGAACCGCTATTTCAAGAGGCAGGTCGCGCCCGCCGATGTGGTCTGGAAATGGTCCGGCGTCCGCCCGCTCCACGACGACGGCGCGAAAAAGGCCCAGGCGGTCACCCGCGACTATGTCCTCGAGCTCGACGAGGAGGGGCCGCCGCTGCTCTCGGTCTTCGGCGGCAAGATCACCACCGCGCGCGCGCTGGCGGAGGACGCGATGGGGAAGCTCGCGCCCAGGCTCGGCCTCACGCCCGAGCCGATGACCCGTGCCCGTGTCTTCCCCGGCGGCGCCATCCCCGAATTCCCCCGCTTCCTCGCGCAAGTCCGCGCCCGCTGGCCCTTTCTCGGCGAGGCGCGCTCCGCCCGCATGGCGCATGCCTATGGCGAGCGACTCCACGAAATGCTCCGCGACCTGACCGATCTCGGCGAGGATCTGGGCGGCGGCCTCACCGAAACCGAGATTCGCTGGATGCGCGATCGCGAATGGGCGCGGACGGCCGAGGATATTCTCTGGCGGCGCAGCAAGTTAGGGCTTCATGTTGACGCGGATGCAGAACGCCGCGTCGCTTCGATCCTCGACAAACCGCCGCATTAAGTCCTTGTTAGCACTCACCCCGCACCTTCGGGTCACGGCGGAGGGGACATGGCCACCAGATTCTCGCAATATCGCAGCGTAGCGCCTGCGCTTGTCGAACATCGCGCCGCGCCACGGCACCGCGTGCAGGTCACGCGCGCCACCCTCACCAAGCGCGGCAACACCCCCGTCGATGCCGAGCTTCATGATCTTTCCATCTATGGCTGCCGCTTCGCCTGCCAGACCCGCTATGCCGAGGGTGACCGGCTCTGGCTGCGCTTCGGCGAGGGCCTGCCGATCGCCGCGACCGCGGTGTGGAACGATGGCGACCATCTCGGCTGCCGGTTCGACAGCCCGATCGAGCGCAGCCTGGTGCGCTCGCTGACATTGGTGATCTGCTGACTTGAAGGCCATGACTGAAGGGCCGTTCCAGGCGGTGTTTCTCCCGCCAAGTGGGAAGCGTAGGCATGATGCATATGTGAATTTCGAGGAAGAGCGCGCGCGGCGGCGGGAAGCATTGCCGGCCGCGCCCCTCTCCCCTCAGCGGTAATTGAAGCTCACGCTGATCCGCTTGCCCTTGCCGCCCCCGGCAGGGACTTCGTGCCGCAACCAGCTCTCCCACAAAAGGATCGTCCCGGAGGCCGGTGTCACCGTCACGAAGCCTTGCAATTGCTCGGGCGCATCGGCGCGCCGCACCGGCGCCGCCATCATCATCGCCAGCCGCGGATCCTCGAGCCTCAGGCCCGCCGCCCCCTCTGGAATCGCGATGTAGACGGTGCCCGAGATCACGCTGTGCGGATGGATGTGCCCCGAATGCCCGCCCCCGCCCGTCAGCACATTGACCCACAGGCTGTCGAGCTTGAGCTTGCGCCCGCCCAGATCGAACGCACACGCCTCGGCGAATTTCGCGACATGCCTGTCGAGCTTGCGCCTGAGGTCGTCGAACGCCGGATCGCGCAGCGGCAGATCGTTGAGCGAAGCGTAGGACGTATAGCCGCTATAGCCATGGTCCTTCGCCCATCGCCGCCCGGCCCCGTCATCCTCGGCGAGCTGGAGGCACGACGCCTCCAGTTCCGCCACCAGCGCCGCGTCGCCCAATGCCCCTTCGTAGAGGAGCGAGGCGAAGAGCGCGCGCACGCTCAATAGGAGCGCCCGACCAGCACCCGCTCGACCGCGGGCTTGCCAGTGAAGATGCACGGCCCGGTCGGCGCCCCCGCGTCGAGCGGGACGTTGCGCAGCGTCAGCTTGAGCGCCTTGATCTTCTCGCCCACCGCGTCGAGCTCCGCGCCGGTCGGCTTCGACCAGTTGACCTCGAGCCAGCCGGGGAATTTCACACCCTCGCCGAAAAAGGCGACAAGGCCGTCCCAGTCGGTCACGTCGCGGGTGATATTGGCGTCGAGCCGCGCCTTGGCCTGATCGAACAAGGCGGCCTGGATGCTCTCCAGCGTCCGTGTCGCCTCGTCGGTGAACTCGCCGCGCGGCATCACGACGCTGTCGAGCTTGCCGTCCTCGCGGTACAGCCGGTCGCGGCGGATGACGGAGACGTTGCCGCCCGCCATGTCGCGCCCGCCCACCTCGATCACGATCGGCGCGCCCTTCTTCACCCAGCCCCAGCGCTTGGTCGCGGCCTTCGTCCCCTTGAGGTCGAGCAGCGCGCGCACCGGCTCGCCGAACACCGCGAGGTGCGACAGCTCCTGCTGCAGCGTCTTGCAGTAATCGACGATCGCCGCGTCCTCGTCATTGTCGCGCAGCATCGGCACGATCACGATCTGCCACGGCGCGATCCGGGGCGGGACGCGGAGGCCATCGTCGTCGCCATGCGTCATGATCAGCCCGCCTATCATCCGCGTCGACATGCCCCAGCTCGTTGTCTGCGCCAGCTCGAGCTCCCCCGACGAATTCTGGAACTTGATGTCCTGCGCCGCCGAGAAGGTGGTGCCGAGGAAGTGGCTAGTGCCCGCCTGGAGCGCCTTGCCGTCCTGCATCATCGCCTCGATCGAATAGGTCGAGACCGCGCCGGGGAAGCGCTCATTCTCGGGCTTCTCGCCCGCGATCACCGGGATCGCCACGCATTCCTCGGCGAAGCTGCGATAGACTTCGAGCATGCGCAGCGTGTGCTCGCGCGCCTCCGCCTCGCTGGCGTGCGCGGTATGGCCCTCCTGCCACAGGAATTCGGTGGTGCGCAGGAACATGCGGGTGCGCATCTCCCAGCGGACGACGTTCGCCCATTGGTTGATCAGCACGGGCAGGTCGCGCCACGACTGAACCCAGCGCGAAAAGGCGGCGCCGATCACCGTCTCCGAGGTCGGCCGCACGACCAGCGGCTCCTCGAGCTTCGCCTCGGGATCGGGGACGAGCCGGCCGTCCTTCTGGATCAGCCGGTGGTGCGTGACGACCGCCATCTCCTTGGCGAAGCCGTCGACATGCTCGGCTTCCTTCTCGAAATAGGAGAGCGGGATGAAGAGCGGGAAATAGCAATTGTCATGGCCGGTCGCCTTGATCCGGTCGTCGAGCAGGCGCTGGACGCGCTCCCAGATCCCATAGCCCCACGGCCGGATCACCATGCAGCCGCGCACCCCGCTCTCCTCGGCCATGTCGGCGTCGGTGATGACGGTTTGATACCATTGCGCGAAATCGAGCTCGCGGGTGACGTTGAGGGCATGCTTGATCATGGGGCGTGCCGATAGACCAACTTGCCGGGCCCCGCCAATGCTGTTCTAGTCCCGCCCCGGGGAGAGCGTCATGAGCTATATCCAGAAGAGCTATAAGGGACCTTCGATCTGGATCGGCATCCTGGTCGCGCTGGTCCTGCTCAGCCGGTGCGCGACGGGGCTGGGCGGCATGGCCGGCGGATCGACGGCCCGGCTGGACACGCCCGAGGCGGTCGAGCGCTCGCTGTTCGAAAGCGGAGCCGCCACTGTCTACCGCACGATCAAGCGGACCTATCCGGACGAGTTCAAGTCGCTCACCACGGAAATCGCGCGCCGCGCCAGGGGTGGGGAGAGCAGCCAGCAGTTGGAGGTCGCGATCCAGAACTTCATGTTCGCCGCGGAAAAACGCCACCGCCCGGAAATGTTTCAGGCGAACGCCGCCGCCCTTGTGAACTATCGCCTCGCCGAAATCCGAGTGATCGAGGCGCTGGAAAAGGCGGGCCCGCGCTATTGCGCGACCTTCGTCACGACCGGCGCGTTGCGCCTGCCCGACTCGGTGACCGGCCCACGCCTCGCGCTGGCCGACCTCCATGTCGCCACCTGGGAAGCCTTTGCCGACGGCCGCGATCATCCCGCCCGCCGCAAAGTCGCCCAGCCGAGCCAGGCCGATTGGGCATTGATCGACAAGGCGATGCTCGCCGACGGCACCGATCGCGAGACGATCGACCTGTTCTTCGATCCCGTCCGGAACCGGCAGCTCACGCCCGAGGCCCAGTGCGCGGCCGGCCTCAGCTTCCGCCGCGCGATCGAGGCGCTGCCCCCCGGCAAGCTCGACGCCTTTTATGTCGCGATGGCGGCCGCCAACCCCTCCTGACTCCATGGGCTTGCCGGACCCGGCGGCACGCCCTAGCGCCACCCCATGCCCGCCGCCCCGCAATCGGACCGCGCCCTTACCGGCCTCGCGCTGCGCCTGTTCGCGATCTTCGCGCTCGCCACGATGGTGGCGCTGATCAAGCTGGCCGAGGCGCGCGGGGCCTCGCTCGCCGAGATATTGTTCCACCGCCAGCTCTGGGCGATCCCGCTCGTCATGGCGTGGCTCGCCGCGGGGGACGGGCTCGGCGCGATCCGCACGACGCGGTTCGGCGCGCATCTCGGGCGCGCCGTGGTCGGCGTCATCGGCATGGTGCTCAACTTCGCCTCGGTGCTGCTACTCCCGCTCGCCGAATCGACCACCCTGCTCTTCACCGTGCCGATCTTCGCCACGGTGCTCAGCGCGCTCGCGCTGCGCGAAAAGGTCGGCATCCACCGCTGGAGCGCGGTCGCAATGGGCTTTATCGGCGTGCTGATCGTCGCCCAGCCCAGCGGCGGGCATTTCCCGCTGATCGGCACCGCAGTCTGCCTCACCGCGGCTTTGTTCATGGCCACCGTCGCGGTCCTGCTGCGCCAGCTCGGCAAGACCGAGAAGACCGGCACCACGGTCTTCTGGTTCTCCTTGCTGTCGCTCCCGCCCTTTGGCGTGGCCTATGCGCTGGGCTTCCAGCAGCACGACTGGATCACCTGGGCGATGCTGGTGGGGATCGGCGTGATCGGCGGCGTCGGCCAGCTCTGCCTCACCGGGGCGCTACGCTACGCGCCGGTCTCCACCGTGGTGCCAATGGATTATTCCAGCCTCGTCTGGGCGACGCTCTATGGCTGGGTCTTCTTCGCGGTGCTGCCCACACACAACACCTGGATCGGCGCGCCGGTCATCATCGGAAGCGGCCTCTACATCGTGTGGCGCGAGCGAAAACTCAGCTTGTCCACCGCCAGCGCCGCGCAAACACCGGTATCGTGACCGGCAGCGTCGCATAGGCGAAGGGCGCGAAATAATGCGGGCCGGGGATCATCGCGAGGATCGTCGAGACCACCCCGGTTCCGGTCAGGATCGCCCAGATCCACATCTGCCCCAGCGCCTCGCGCCTTTTACCTGCATCGAGCGTCTCGTTGCGCAGCGCATCGCGGAACAGCGTCGCGGTGATCGCGGACATCGCCGTGAACCCCATGCCATAGACCGTGAAAAGCTGCCCCAGGCTGCCGCGATAGGCGGCGATGTCCCCGGTCAGGAAGGCGGCGAAGGACAGCGCCATCGACCGGAGCGGCACGATGTAGATCAGCACCACGAACACCAGCAGCAAGGTGAGCAACAGCGAGCGGCCATCCCCCGGCCCGCGCAGGTCGCGCCACTGGAGATGGCTGAACCAGAACAGGGCGAGCAGCGCGAAGCCGATCGCGAAGCTCGGGATCGCCGCGACCGCGCTTTCCAGCGTCGACTGGTCCGCCGCCGATCCCCCGGCGCCGACCACCATCAGCGTGACCGAAAAGGCGAAGGCCGCGTCGGTGAAATTGTCGAGGCGCTTGGTCATGTCAGGCGTCATGGCGGTACACCAGGATGAGGTTGTTGGCGGGCATCTCCACAATGCGTTCAAGCGTGAACCGGCGCGCCGCCGCGGTCACATCCTCGACGAAGCGCAGGCCGTATTCGGGGCTCTTCTCCTTGAGCCACAATTCGAACTGTTCGTTCGAAGGCGCGGTCGGCACGCCCTGCTGGCGATAGGGCCCATAGAGGATCAGCGGCGCACCCGGCGGCAACAGCCGCGCCGCGCCCGCCAGCAGCCCGAGCGTCGCCGCCCACGGGCTGATATGCACCATGTTGATGCACAGCAGGGCCTCGGCCCGCGCCACCGGCCAGTCTGCCGCGCTCGCGTCGATCTCCAGCGGCGGCAACACGTTCGGCAGGTCCGCGCACCAGTCGGCGATCGAGGCCAGCGCTTGCGGGTCGGGATCGCTCGGCTGCCATGTCAAGTCCGGAAACCGTTCCGCGAAGACGGCACAATGCTCCCCGGTCCCGCTCGCCACTTCGAGCACCAGCCCGCTCGTAGGCAGCACATCCGCCAGCACCGCCGCGATCGGATCGCGGTTGCGCTCGGTGGCGGGCGCGTATCGCCTCACTTCGCGCGCGCCTCGCCGAGCAGCCGTTTCGCGCGGAGGTACATTTCGTAGCGCTGCATGCTCAGCAGCCCCAGCGCGAAGGCGATCAGGATATCGGTCACCGCCATCACATCCATGTGCGTCACCGGCCCGCTCAGCGCCGCCAGCTCGCGCGCGCCATAGCGCACCGCGATTAGAGCGAGCAGGAACAGCATCGCCGCGGGCGAGGCCTTTTGCCTGATCGCATGCGTCTCCGGATCGACGCTGATATGCATCATCCGCCCGCGCTGCCACCCCGCCGCCGCGCCCAGCGCCATCGCGATCGCGCACCACAGGATCGTCATCCCGTGCGGCGGAAAGCGCCAGTAGAGGAACCCCGCGATCAGCCCGTAAATGCCCGGCACGATCCAGAGCTGTTCGATCTTGAGCGGCCGTTCCTTGCTCATCCGGCGCATGCGCAGCGTGATGACGATGGCGGCGATGCCGATGATGAGCGCATAGCCGAGCATGGTCTGCTGGGGAGGCGTATTGTCCATGCCGCCATCTTCCCGAGCGCGGACGGTTGCGCAAGCCCCACTTCCACGCCATCTGATGCCACGAGGGAGAGGATCGGATGGACATCGACAGGGACAGCGCCGGCGTGAAGGTTCCGCCCCCGCTCGCCTTTATCGGCACGCTGGTCCTGGGGCTGGCGATCGACCAGTTCAGCTTCTGGCACATCGGCATCCCGCTCGGCCGCTGGCTCGAGCGCGCGATCAGCTGGACCGCGCTGATCGCGGGCTTCGCGATCATGATGACCGCGGTCGGGCTGTTCAAGAAGGCCGGCACCGATCCCAAGCCCTGGAAGACCGCGACCGCCTTCGTCACCGACGGGGTCTATCGCTGGACGCGCAACCCCATGTATCTCGGCATGGGGCTGATCTATCTCGGCTTCGCGATCTTCGCCGACAGCCTCGTCTCGTTGCTGCTGTTCGTCCCGCTGTTCTTCTGGATCACCCGCGAAGTGGTCGAGAAGGAAGAGGCCTATATGGCCGCCAAGTTCGGCGAGCCCTATCTCAGCTACAAGGCCGCCACGCGCCGCTGGTTCTAGCGCCCGCTCGACACCTCGATCGCATCGCAGGCGACTTCCACTGTCTCGATCGCCGCCGCATTGGCGGTCGCGTTCAGGTCGGGTCCGAACACACGCACCGGCCGCGCACCGCGCAGCGTCCAGCGCCGCATCGGCTTGCCCCCTGCATCGAGCAGATCGATCGTCACCGTCTCGCGCATCGCCGGATCGCGCGCGAATGCCTCGAACCAGCGCCACAAGGTGAAATCGCCCGGGAAGATGCCCCGGCTGAACCGCACGAGCCCATGGCGCACGCCCTCCCCCGACGCGTCGAGCACGGCCTCGACCCCCGTCACCTGCGCGAAAGAAACCTGCTTGCGCCCCAGCCTCACGCGAAAGGAAAAGGCCGGCGCCGGCCAGCCGCCATCGCCCGGCATCAGGGCGCCGAGACCACCAGCGTCTCGTATGCGATTTCGAGCGTCTCGATCGCCACTTCATTGCCCTCGGACTTGAGATCGGTACCGGTAATCTTGGTCGGCCAGGCATTGTTGAGCGTCCACACCATCTTTGGCGTGCCCGTCTCGTCGAGCAGGGAGATGACCACGGTCTGGCGCGCGATCGTGTTCATCTTGATCTGGCTGTACCAGTCCCAGAAACCCGTATCGTTGACAAAGATGCCCTTGCGCAGCGTGACATTGCCGACCTTGCCGAGGCCCGGCATCTTGATCGGGTAGAAGACCGGACTGTCCCCGTGCCGGTATTCGATCGTCTGCGTCTCGGAATCCAGCCCCGAGACTTCCTGGAAGGACGCAGTCGAATTACCGCCGATGACGACGCTGAAATAGAATTTCGGCAACGGCCAGACTGCGTTCTCTACCTCACCACTCTTCGGCATCGATCTTCCCCAGCCATGAAAAACCCGTCCCGTTACATACACGGAACGGGTTTTCCCTGCCAGCGATTGCGAAAGACCTTATTCTGCCGCCGCAGCGACTTCCGGATCCTTGTACGCCAGCACCGGCTTTCTTGCCGCCAACGTCTCGTCGAGCCTGCGGCGCGGCGCGAAGTGCGGCGCGGTCCTGACCGCCGGGTCGCCATTGCGCGCCCGCGCCGCGACCGATCGGAACGCGCCGATGAACTGGTCGAGCGCCGCCTTGCTCTCGGTCTCCGTGGGCTCCACCAGCATCGCGCCGTGGACGACCAGCGGGAAATAGACCGTCATCGGGTGATAGCCCTCGTCGATCAGCCCCTTGGCGATGTCGATCGTCGAGAAGCCCTCGGGCAGCCCCTTGTCGCTGAAGATCGCCTCATGCATGCACGGGCCCGATTTGGCGAAGGGCGCGTCGAGCACATCCTCCATCGAACGCAGGATGTAATTGGCGTTGAGCACCGAATCCTCGGCCACCTGACGCAGCCCATCGGCGCCATGCGAGAGGATATAGGTCAGCGCGCGGGTGAACATGCCCATCTGGCCATGGAAGGCGACCATGCGGCCGAAGGTGCCGGCATGATGCTCGCCCGCCGTCTCTTCCTCGACCAGCCGGAAATGATCGCCGTCCTTCTCCACAAAGGGCAGCGGCGCATAGGGCGTCAGCGCTTCGGACAGCACCACCGGCCCCGAACCCGGCCCGCCGCCGCCATGCGGGGTGGAGAAGGTCTTATGCAAATTGATGTGCATCGCATCGATGCCGAGATCGCCCGGCCGCACCCGCCCGACGATCGCGTTGAAGTTCGCCCCGTCGCAATAGACATAGCCGCCCGCCGCATGCACCGCGTCCGAAATCTCGCGCATCTCGCGCTCGAACAGGCCGCATGTATTGGGGTTGGTGATCATCACGCCCGCGATATCCGGCCCCAGCCGCGCCTTGAGCGCCGCCAGATCGACCCGGCCATCGTCGGTCGCGGGGATGTCCTCGACGGTGAAGTTGGCGAACGCCGCCGTGGCGGGATTGGTCCCGTGCGCGCTGATCGGCACGAGCAGGATCTTGCGGTGCCCCTCGCCCTTGGCGTCGAGCGCCGCGCGGATCGCCAGCACCCCGCACAGCTCGCCATGCGCGCCCGCCTTGGGGCTCATCGCGACGCTATGCATGCCGGTCAGCGTGATCAGCCAATGCGCGAGCTGGTCGATCACCTCGAACGCGCCCTGCGCGCTATCGACCGGGGTCAGCGGATGGAGGTCCGCGAACCCGGGCAACCGCGCCATCCGCTCGTTGAGGCGGGGATTATGCTTCATCGTGCACGATCCGAGCGGGAACAGGCCCAGGTCGATCGCGTAATTCTGGCGGCTGAGGCGAGTGTAATGCCGCACCGTCTCGGGCTCCGAGAGGCCGGGGAGGCCGATCGTCTCGCGCTCCAATCCGCCGAGGCGCGATTTGCCCTCGGGCATCTCGCCGAAATCCACGCCGGTCGTCTCCGTCGAACCGATCTCGAAGATCAGCGGCTCTTCGAGCATCAGCGCGCGATTGCCGGTGAAGGTCTCGCCGGACGATTCGCCCGCCTGCGGGGTGGTCGGCCGCCAGCCGCTTGCGTTGATCGTGCTCATGCCAGCGCCTCCCGGAGCGCGGAGGCAAGCATCTCGACGTCCTCCCTGGTGGTGGTTTCGGTGACTGCAACGACGAGGCCGTTCTCAAGGGCTTCGGCGCCCGGATAGAGCCGCCCGAGCGACACGCCCGCGAGGATGCCCTTGCGCGCCAGGTCGCGCACGATCGGCCGCGCTTCCTTCGACAGCTTCAGCGTGAACTCGTTGAAGAAGCTGGGCGTCACCAGCTCCACCCCGGGCATGCTCGCCAGCACATCCGCCGCGGCGCTCGCACCGGCATGATTGATCGCCGCGAGCTGCTTCAGCCCCTTTTCGCCGAGCAGGGTCATATGGATCGACCAGGCCAAAGCGCACAGCACCGAGGAGGTGCAGATGTTGCTCGTCGCCTTTTCGCGCCGGATATGCTGCTCGCGGGTCGAGAGCGTCAGCACGAAGCCGCGCTTGCCCTCGGCATCGACGGTCTCACCGCAGAGGCGCCCCGGCATCTGCCGCACCAATTTCTCCGAACAGGCGAACAGACCGACATAGGGCCCGCCGAACGCAAGCCCGACGCCGATCGACTGGCCCTCGCCCACGACGATATCCGCGCCCATCTCGCCCGGCGACTTGATCGCCCCCAGCGCCACCGGCTCGGTCACCACCGCGACCAGCAGCGCCCTCCGGGCATGGCAGGCATCGGCCAGTTTCGACAGATCGGCAATCCGCCCCAGAATGTCGGGATATTGCACCACCACGCACGACGTATCGTCGTCGATCAGGCCGATCAGATCGTCGGTATCCGGGTTCGGCGACAGCACCGGCAGCCGCGTGTCGAGCACATCGCCCGTATATTTCGCCATCGTCTTCGCGACCGACACATAATGCGGATGCAGGCCACCGGACAAAATGGCCTTGCCCCGCCGCGTCACGCGCCGCGCCATCACGATCGCTTCCCAACACGCGGTCGAGCCGTCATACATCGACGCATTCGCCACATCGCAGCCGAGCAGCCGCGCGACCTGCGACTGGAACTCGAACATCATCTGCAGCGTGCCCTGCGCGATCTCGGGCTGGTATGGCGTATAGGCGGTCAGGAACTCGCCGCGCTGGATCAGATGATCGACGCTCGCGGGCACATGATGCCTGTACGCGCCGCACCCCAGGAAGAAGGGCCCGTCCCCCGCCGCGAGGTTCTTCTTCGCCAGCGCGGTCATGTGCCGCTCGACCGCCAGTTCGCTGGCATGAAGCGGCAGGCCGGGGATCGGCCCATCGAAGCGCGCGGCTTCGGGCACGTCGACGAACAGATCGTCGATCGAACTGGCGCCGATCGTGGCGAGCATCGCCGAGCGGTCGGAATCGGTAAGAGGCAAGTAGCGCATCAGTGCTTTCTCAGTGGAGAGTCGTGGAAGGTCTGAAGGGAGCGTTGTCGTCGGCGTCAGCGGGTGCACCCGCGGCCTTGGTCCAGACGCGAACATCGGTGGGCCGGATGCCGGGCGCGCGATCCGTACCGCCCAGCCCGGTGCATGTGTCCTGCTCCATGCGCCCGGTGAGGATGACATAGCGGCCGGCATGGGCAGTCAGCCGAGGCTCGACCATCGCGATGAAGCCAATGCCAATCGGCCAGATCTTCTCGATCCGGTCCCACGCGGCCTTGAGCTTTCCATCGGCATCGGCCCGGTCTTCGAGCATCAGCTGCCGGTGGATACGCCGCTGCTCTGCCCGAGCCGCCGCGAAGGCATTCACGTGCGCCTTGTCCGCGAACAGCATGCAGTCATAGCCGCCGCAGTCGCCCAGGTAACCGGCCACGCGAACGATCTT
Organism: uncultured Sphingomonas sp.; assembly: GCA_966251045.1. Taxonomy (GTDB): domain Bacteria; phylum Pseudomonadota; class Alphaproteobacteria; order Sphingomonadales; family Sphingomonadaceae; genus Sphingomonas. The sequence continues at coordinate 14,924 of CBINJP010000015.1, read as the reverse complement.
GCCCTTGTAGGAATCGCAATGCGCTAGGACCTCCGCCACCTTGACTACCGGCGCCGGAGTACACCCGGCCAGCAGCAACGGGATCAAGGCGAACGCGGCCTTTATCGGCGGAGCCATCAGCCGTTTCCCCGGCGCGTCAGCACTGATTCGATCGCCACCGGCACGAGCGCAGGCCCCCTATCGAGGCAAAGCGGCCGACCATCCTCGCCCGTGCACAGCTTGGTCACGCGCGCCTTGAGCACGATCTCCGAGCCATCGTGCCGGCCGAGGGACGGCTCCAGCGTCTCCACGCGATCGATGATCAGCATGACCCGGCCCGGCCGCCATGCGCCGGGAAGCGATTGGAGGTAGCATTCGAAGCCGCCATGGCATCCCGTCAGCCAGCCGCGCACCGATACCGTTTGCCCGTCCCACGCATGGATATGCTCGAACACCGTTTCGACGCTACAGGGCGCGAGCCCGCACGGCCCCGGCGGCATCCCGCCCGGGGTTGCGGCGAAACCAAAAAGGATCGCCGCCGCGATGCTCACAGCTTGGCGACAAACGCCGCGTAGGCGCTCTCGTTCATCAGGCTTTCCAGCTCGCTGGGATCGCTCAGCGTCAGCTTGAAGAACCAGCCATCGCCCTCGGGGTCCTCGTTCACCGTCTCGGGCGCGTCGGCGAGTGCGGCATTGCCCTCGATCACCGTGCCCGAGACCGGCGAATAGACGTCCGACGCAGCCTTGACGCTTTCGACCACCGCGACATCGTCGCCCTTGCCGACATCCTTGCCCTCGTCGGGCACCTCGACGAACACGATGTCGCCCAGCTGGCTCTGCGCATAGTCGCTGATGCCCACGGTGCCGATGTCGCCATCGACTTCGACCCACTCATGGTCCTCGGTGTAATAACGGCTCATCAGGCTCCCTTTCTGACATAGCGATGGGGAACGAAGGGCATTTTCACGACCTCCGCGGTGTGGATCTTGCCGCGCTGGGCAAGGGTGATCCTGGTGCCGGGCTCGGCCATCGCCAGCGGCACATAGGCCATCGCGATCGGCTTCTGGATCGTTGGCGCGAACCCGCCCGAGGTCACCTTGCCGACCTCGCTGCCCTCGGCGTCGACCACCATCGCGCCTTCGCGCACCGGCTGGCGGCCCTCGACGATCAGTCCGACGCGCCTGAGGATCGAGCCCTGCTCGCGCTCGATCATGATGCGCGCATGGCCCGGGAAGCCGCCTTCCTCGCGGCGGCGCTTCTTGAGTGCGAAGCCCAATGCCGCCGCGACCGGGGTGGTCTCGGTATCAAGATCGTGGCCGTAGAGCGGCAGGTCGGCCTCGAGCCGCAGCGAATCGCGCGCGCCCAGCCCGATCGGCTTGACCTCGGGCTCCGCCGCGATCGCATCGGCGAGCGCCGCCACCGCCTCGGCGGGCACCGAAATCTCGAACCCGTCCTCGCCGGTGTAGCCCGAACGGCTGATCCACAGCTCATGCACGTTCCACCGGAACAGCCCACCCTGCATGAAGACCAGCGCGGCCACGCCCGGCACGATTCGCTCCAGCGCATCGACCGCCTTGGGGCCCTGCAGCGCCAGCAGCGCCTGGTCCTCCAGGTAATTGATCTCGATCTCGTCGGGCAGATGCTCGCGGAAATGGCCGATATCGTCCCATTTGCAAGCGCCGTTGACGACCATATAGACCGACCCGTCGTCGCGCCGGGTGAGCATCAGGTCGTCGAGGATGCCGCCATTTTCGGCCATCAGCAGCGAATAGACCGGGTGGCCCGGCTTCGCCGCCGCCATGTCCACCGGCATCAGCGCCTCCAGCGCCGCGTCGAGCCCCTCGCCGGTGAAGACCAGCTGGCCCATGTGCGACACGTCGAACAGGCCCGCGCTGTCGCGCGTCCACAGATGCTCGGCCATGATGCCTTCATACTGGACGGGCATTTCATAGCCCGCGAAGGGCACCATCCGGCCGCCGCGGTCGCGGTGCCACTGGTCGAGCGGGAGAAGGAGCAGCTCGGTCTGTTCGAGCGCTTCGTCCTGGACATCCTGACTCATCGCGGCACTCCGTCTCGAGGGAAATCGACGGGCCGTGCCGCGCCAAGGCGCGCCCCGATCCATCGCCCCCTCTGTCACGGGAACCTGAGAGCTTTCGCCCGATGTCCCTGTTGAAGGACTGGCCGGGCTTACCCCTTCGGTGGCCCGCCTTGCCGCGAGCGCTTTCCAGAGTGTCCTGACGCGCGCGGTCCCTGATGCCTGAGAGATTCCGGGGCGGTTGCTCCTTCGGCGCCTCTTGTCGAGGACTCTCCCGCGCGCGTCCGCCTTGCGGCAGACGCCCAAGCCTTGGAGGCCCGCCCGATTCGAGTCAACGGGCCTGAGGCACGATGCAATGGAAAAGCGCCCATTCAAATCTTCCCCCGCCAGGGGGAGGTGGCGCCGAAGGCGTCGGAGGGGGAGGATTTGCGAAACGAAAAGGCCGGAGGTTTCCCCCCGGCCCCTTTGGTTCGCGATCCCGAACGGATCAGCGCGTAACGTTATACTTCAGCTGGTCGTCGGTCAGCTGGAAGCCGATCAGCGCCTCGAAGGTCGCCGAAACCACCGATTGGCGGATCGCCGGATCGGCCAGCGGGTCCATCGCCGCGTCCTGGTCGCCCGCGCGGCGGCGGCGGCTCAGCCGCTCGCGGACATCGGCGGGGAGAGTCGCGGCCGCGCGCGACACGCTGGTCGTGGCGGTGCCCTTGACCTCCGCGCGCAGCTGGCCCGGCGCGAAGCGCAGGGTCACATTACCCACCCGCTTGGCGACCACCGAGGATCCGCCGCGAACGACCGTGATGAAATAGGGCAGCGTCACGTCGCGCGCCCCCTCGGCGCTGGCGCGGCGCGCATAGACGTCGAAATTCACCGTGGTGATCACCTGCTCGCCCGAATCGTCGCAGGTCGAGGTGACGTTGGTCATGATCGCATTGACGTCGATGGCCTGCGCCTCGCGGCTGGCGGGCGGATTGAACAGGGTCACGTCGCCGGTTCCGGCGGGCACGCCCACGCGCGGGCAGGGCGAGCGCAGCGAGGTGATACCGACCCCGCCGCGCGTATCGATTTCGCCGGTCTTCGCGCAACCGGTGACGAGCAGGGCGAGGACGGGAAGTGCAAACTTGGCGACGGTCACGAGCGGCAAGACCTTTCAACAGAACAGCGGACCGGTGGCGATTTGCGCCCGATCCGAAACACGCGCGGCACCATAGGAAGCGCCTTCCGCCGGTGCAAGCAATCGCGTAGGGACGCGCCATGTCCGGAATAAGGCCGCCGCTAGACCTCCTCATCGCCGCCCCGCGCGGCTTTTGCGCGGGCGTGGACCGCGCGATCCGCATCGTCGAGCTGGCGATCCAGAAATATGGCGCGCCGGTCTATGTCCGGCACGAGATCGTCCACAACAAGTTCGTGGTGGACAGCCTCAAGGCCAAGGGCGCGGTGTTCGTCGACGAGCTCGATCAGGTGCCCGACGACGCACCCGTGGTCTTCTCCGCCCACGGCGTACCCAAGGCGGTTCCCGCCAAGGCAGCCGAGCGCGGGCTCGAATATCTCGACGCCACCTGCCCGCTCGTCTCCAAGGTCCATCGCCAGGCCGAGCGGCTGGTCGCGGCGGGCAAGCACATCCTCTTCATCGGCCATGCCGGGCATCCCGAGGTGATCGGCACCTTCGGCCAGGTGCCCGAAGGCGCGATGACCTTGGTCGAGACCGTCGCGGATGCGGAAACGCTCGCCCCGTCCGATCCGGCGAACCTCGCCTTCCTCACCCAGACCACGCTCTCGGTCGACGATACCGCCGCGGTGCTGGAGGTGCTCAAGCGCCGCTTCCCTGATATCCTCGCGCCCGGCCCCGACGATATTTGCTACGCCACCTCGAACCGGCAGGGCGCGGTCAAGGCGATCGCGCCGAAATGCGATCTGGTGCTGGTGATCGGCGCGCCGAACAGCTCGAACTCGCTCCGCCTGGTCGAGGTCGCGGAGCGGCACGGCACCCCCGCGCAGCTCGTCCAGCGCGCCTCCGACCTCGATTTTGCGTGGTTCGCGGGCGTCCGCACCGTCGGCATCACCGCGGGAGCCTCGGCCCCGGAGCTGCTGGTGCGCGAACTGGTCGACCGCATTGCCGAACGCTTCGACGTGACCGAGCGCGAGGTCGAGACCATCGCCGAGCAGGTCGTGTTCAAGCTCCCCCGCGGCCTCGAAGCGGCTTGAGCCTCTCCGCTTTCACCTCCGCCGTCATGCCGGACTTGATCCGGCATCCATGTGCCTCCATCGGCGTCACGCGCAACACGTGGGGCGGCACATGGACCCCGGCTCAAGGCCGGGGTGACGAGGGGACTTAGATGGCCGTCTATACGCAGGTTTCCGCCGAGGCGCTGTCGACGTTCCTTTCAGGCTTCGACGTCGGCGAACTCGTCTCCGCCAAGGGCATCGCCGAGGGGGTCGAGAACAGCAATTACCTTGTCGACACCACCCAGGGCCGCTTCATCCTGACCCTCTACGAAAAGCGCGTCGCGGCCGACGACCTACCCTATTTCATGGCGCTGCTCGATCATCTCGACGCCAAGGGCCTCCCCGTCCCGCCCGCGATCAAGGACCGTGCAGGCCGCGAAATCCACGAACTGGAGGGGCGCCCGGCCTGCCTGATCAAGTTCCTGCCGGGCGTGTCGGTCACCCACCCCACCCCGGCACAGGCTCGCGCTGCCGGCACAGCGCTCGGCGAGATGCACAAGGCCGTGCAGGACTTTCCGCTCAATCGCCCGAATTCGATGGGCGTCGAGACCTGGCATCCACTTTTCGAACGCTGCGGCAAAAGCCTCGATGAGATCGCACCCGGTCTTTACCGCGATCTGGGCACGGCGTTGGAGGACACCTTGGGCGGCTGGAGTGTCGAAGGCCTCGATACCTGCGCGATCCATGCGGACCTGTTCCCCGACAATGTGCTGATGCGCGGCGATCGGGTCGCCGGCCTGATCGACTTCTATTTCGCCTGCACCGATGTCCGCCTCTACGACCTTGCCGTCACGCACACGGCCTGGGCGTTCGACGCCACGGGGCGCCATTATGATGCTTCGGTCGGGGATGCGCTGATCGCAGGCTATGAAACGATATTCCCGCTCAGCGACCGCGAACGTATCGCACTCCATGAACTCGCGGTCGGCGCCTGCCTTCGCTTCACCCTCTCGCGCGCATGGGACTGGCTCAATACGCCCGCCGGAGCGATGGTGACCCGCAAGGACCCGCTCGCCTATTTCCGCCGGATCAAGGTCTACGCACCGAACATGGCCGAATTCTTCAAACTGACCACACTCGCATGACCGAACTCCAGCATGTCGAGATCGCCACCGACGGTGCGTGCAAGGGCAATCCCGGGCGCGGCGGCTGGGGCGTGGTGATGCGGATGGGCGGCACCGAACGCGAGCTGTCGGGCAGCGAGACGCACACCACCAACAACCGCATGGAACTGACGGCCGCGATCGAGGGGCTCAAGGCCCTCAAGCGTCCCTGCCGCGTGACGCTTTCGACCGACAGCCGCTACGTCATGGATGGGCTGACCAAATGGGTCCATGGCTGGATCAGGAATGGCTGGAAGACCGCCGACAAGAAGCCCGTCAAGAACGCCGATCTCTGGTTCGCCCTGCTCGAGGCCGCGCGCCCGCACCAGGTGAAGTGGGTGTGGGTCAGGGGCCATTCGGGCCATCCCGACAATGACCGCGCCGACAAGCTCGCCAGCGACGCGGCGATGGCGCGGTAAACCCCGGGGCACCGTCGCCATCAGGGTCAGGCCGGCCGCCCGCATCGGCTCTTCCAATGTAGGATTTCGCCTGCAATGATCCCGGCATGCGCAATGTGCACTTCCGGCCGGTTTTCACCCAATGCGGGAAAATCATGAAGCGCGCCGGCGAAATTCGCGCGCGATGCTGTGTGACCTTTGTGACCTTAGTAACGCCCAATGGGTAATTCCGCGAGTCGGCGGTGAGATGGGAGGGATGCCATGTTGCGGATCGTTGCCGCGCTGACCGCGTTGCTGCTGGCCGCCCCCGCGGTCGCTCAACCCCTGCCCCCGCGCACCGAAACCCTCTCCGCGATGGAGAAGGTCGCCGACTGGCAGCTCGCCCATCTCGATCCGTCCTATATCCCCGGCCCCAGCTGGACCCGCCCCCGCGACGCGCGCGACTGGCAGGCGGCGACCTTCTGGGTGGCGCTGACCGGCCTCGCCGACCGCAGCAGGAATCCGCGCTACATTGAGGCAATCCGCGCCACCGGCACCAGCCTCGGCTGGACGCTCGGCGAGCGGCTCCATCATGCCGACGATCACCTGATCGGCTCGGCCTGGATCTGGGCGGCGCAGCGCGGCACGCCCGAAGTGCTCGCCCCCACCCGCGCCCAGTTCGATCGGATGCTCGCCGCGCCTTCCACCATCGGCCTCGAATTCATCCCCCGCACCCCCGGCGCCGGCGATTCGGCCTGCACCGACCGCTGGTGCTGGTGCGACGCGCTCTTCATGGCGCCGCCGACCTTGTGGGAGCTGAACAAGGTGACCGGCGACAAACGCTACGCCGATTTCGCGCACCGCGAATTCATCGCCGCCACCGACTATCTCTTCGACCCCACCGAGAGCCTCTATTTCCGCGACAGCCGCTTCTTCCAGCGCAAGGGCGAGCATGGCGAGAAGCTCTTCTGGAGCCGCGGCAATGGCTGGGTCTTCTCGGGTCTCGCCCGGATCATCCCCTCCATCGCCAAGGACGATCCGCGCCGCGCCTATTATGTCGCGCTGTTCCAGCGGATGGCCGCGCGGCTGCTGACGCTCCAGCGCGCCAATGGCTATTGGCCGCCCTCGCTGCTGGGCGATCCGCTGACCTCCGCCGACGAGACCAGCGGCACCGGCTTCTTCGTCCACGGCATGGCGTGGGGGATCAAGGAAGGCCTGCTCGACCGCGCCACCTATCTGCCCGCGGTGACGAAGGGCTGGGCGGCGCTGAACCGCGCGATCCAGCCCGACGGACGGCTCGGCTGGGTCCAGCAGGTCAGCGACCGGCCCGAGGCCGTCGCCGCGAACGACACCCAATTCTACGGCACCGGCGCCTTTCTGCTCGCGGGCAGGGCGATCCTCGATCTGGAGGCAAAGCGATGAACCACACCTGCCTGCTGGCGCTCCCGCTGCTGCTGATGGCCGCGCAGGACGCCCCACCCGCCGCCTACGCGCTCGCCACGCTCAACGTGCAGCAGGGCGGCACCCGCGACGCCGAAGGCATCTATCGCGGCGGCACCTACGCGCTGGTCGACAGCTTCACCCCGCCCGCCGAACACGGTCCCCGCGATGCGCTGATCGCATTCGAGGGGCCGGGCTGGGAGAGCGACAAGGTCGCCTACCGCCTCTATCTCGACGAGCGCAACGTCCCCGACATCTACGGCAAGAAGCTCCCCCGCCCGGTCCTCCCGCATATCGGCCAGGGCAAGGACGATTATCACGCCATGGCGGCCTGGGGGCAGGATATCCTGCAGGTGAACCAGTCGCTCGGCACCGGCGGGATCGGGGTGTGGCGCGACGGCAAGGTGACGCAACTCGGCAAGTCGCGGATCAGCGCCGAAGTGATCAACACCCCCGGCCGCGCCTCGGTGCGCGTGACCAGCCTCGGTTTCCCGGGCGAAAAGGGGCCGGCCAACCTCGTCGCAACCTATTCGATCGAGCCGGGATCGCGCGTCACCGAAGTCGAGGCGCAGACGAGCGGATCGGTTACCAAGATGATCGCGGGGATCATCCGGCATCCGGGCACCGAGATCGTCCGCGGAACGTCAGGCCGCTGGAGCTATATCGGCACCTGGGGAGTCCAGAGCCTCGCCAAGGACGAGCTCGGCATAGTGCTCTTCTATCCCAATGATACGGTGTGGCACGTCGAGACCGGCGCGACCGATATCAGCATCATGTTCTGCAACCCCTGGCAGTTCCGCTATGCCTTCGCCGCCGCCTGGATCCAGGAACCCGGCGCGCCGAAGACGCTCGCCGCGTTCGACCAATGGGCCGCGAGGATCACCGCAGCCTACGACCGCGCGGATAACAGGCCGAACCACGGACCCTGCGTCGTCGGGGTCTCGGTGCCCGCCGGTAGCTGAAGCGCGCCTCAATCCTCGGTATCGGCGCCGGGTCCGTTCCTCTTGATCGAATCGATCGCGTTCTGGGCCCCGGCCTTTGAGCTGTAGCCCTCGGTCCAGAAGATGATTTCCGAGTTGTATTTGAACTTGGCGACATATTCCCCCGCCTTGTTCTGCTCGATCACGAACTTGTGCGCCATGAACCGACTCCCTGCGTGTTGACGCAGATTAGCTAGCCCGGAAACGGGCCGGGGAATAGCGCGATGCGTCGATATGGCTGACCGATGCGTCGGGCGCCGCGCCGAGGATCACTGCCGCCGCCAGCCTGGCCGCGGCCGGGGCGGTCTGGATGCCGAAGCCTCCCTGCCCCGCGCACCAGAACAGGCGCTCGACCTGGGGATCGAAGCCGTAAACCGGCAGCCGGTCCGGCGCGAAGCTGCGCAGGCCCGCCCATTTATGCTCGAGCTTCGCGATCCGCCAGTCGACCGCATGCTCCAGCCGGTCGATGGCGATGGCGACGTCGATATCCTCGGGCTGGGCGTCGCAGGGATCCGTGGCGATCTCGTCATGCGGGCTCAGCCACAGCCGTCCGCCAGCCTCGGGCTTGAAATAGAAGCTGCCGGTCAGATGCCCGACATGGGGCAGGTCGCTGGGCGGCGCGGGATCGGTGACGAGCTGGACCATGGTTCGCCGATAGGGCTGAACCCCGATCGGCGCGGCCCCCGCCATCGCCGCCACCGGATCGGCCCAGGCTCCCGCCGCGTTGACGAGGATATCCGCCTCGAACGTCCCGGCCCGTGTCGTCAGCTTCCAGCTGCCGTCATACCGGGCCGCCTCAAGCCCCGCCGACGTGACGATCTCGCCCCCCGCCTGCCGGATCACCTTGAGGTAATGGCCATGCAGCCCGCCGACATCGATATAGGCGCAGCTCGGCTCCCAGATCGCCATGGTCCACTGGTCGCGCAGCCCCGGAATCCGTTCGCGCGGATCGACCACCTCCAGCGTCACCCCGCTCGCCGCGAAGTCCGCCAGCTCGGCATCGACCGCCGCCCGCTCGTCCGCCCGCGCGATGTGGAGCGATCCGAGCGGCTCGAGATACTCGTCCAGCAAGGGGCCGGAGGCGGTTGTCAGCGGCTGGACCCAGGGCCCGCCATAGGTCTCCGACCAGAAGGCGGCCGAGCGCCCGGTCGCATGATAGCCCGGCTGATCCTCCATCTCGAGCACCAGCACCCGCGCATGCGGCGCGAGTTCGGCGGCGAGGCTCGCTCCCGCGATCCCCGCCCCAACCACGGCAATGTCGTAACGGCTCACGCCTTCTTGGCTCTCGCTGCTAGGAAGAGATCGATCTCGCCAATGGCGCGGTTGCGCACTTTGTCCACCTCGCGGAGGATCTCGTGCGCGCTTTCCTTGCCGAAGCGGACGACGCGGGCGTCGGGCAGTTTCGACGCGATCGCGATGGCCGCCTTGGGATCGACCAGCGCATCCGCCTCCGCGACGAGCATCAGCGTCGGCACATTCATCGACTTGAGCTTGGGGCTGGTCCGCATCTCGCGGATCGAACGGAAGCCCTCGATCACCCATTTCCAGCTCGGGGAACCGGTGCTGAGTTCGGGCTTCTGCTCCTTCCACCACAGTTCGTCCGAATAGCGGTCCTTGTCGTGAGTCAGCAGCTTGAGGCGGCTCTCGGTGGTGTAGGGCTTCTCGTTGGTCTTCCAGGCCGGCCGCGCCGGATTGCCCACTCCGCCCATCGTCTTGGCGAGCCATTCGCCGAACCGGGGCCCGCCGATCGCGAAGAAGCCCAGCATCGGCGCGACCAGCACCGCGGCATCGGGGGTCGCCGCGCCCTCGATCATCCCGCGCAGCATCAAATGCCCGCCCATCGAATGCGCGATCACGACATGCGGCCCGGGAGTCGCCGCCTGCCACTCCGCGTAGAAGGCGCGAAGGTCCGCGATATAGTCGGCGAAATCCTCGATATGCCCGCAATCCCCGGCTTCGGTCAGCCGGCCCGATCCGCCCTGGCCACGCCAGTCGAACGAGGTGATCGTCCATCCCTGGTCGTGCCAGTGGTGGAACGCCTCCAGATATTTCTCGAAAATATCGCCGCGCCCGCCCTGAAACAGGATGCTCCCGCGCGGTGTGGCGGTGTCCGCGGGCCAGGCGAAGGCGCGCAATTCCCAGCCGTCCGGGGCGGTCCATTGGTGGAGCGTCGATCCCTCAGGATAAATACGGCGGGCAGATTCTGGTCCTGTCATGGTCCTTGGTTACGTTTTGATAAGCCACTCCGTCTAGGCATTTGCTTGATGGGGGAGTTGTTTGGAACCTTTCTGCTGGCCGCGCTCGGCCTGCTCCTGGTCTCGGCGGGGATTCAGGACGCACGCACGCGCGAGATCGCCAACTGGAAAAACGCCGCAATCGCATTGCTGGCGCCGCTCTGGTGGTGGGCGAACGGGCTCGCGGTCTGGCCGGACATGGCGATCCAGCTCGGCGTCGCCCTCCTCGTCTTCGCCTTCTTCACCGGCGCCTTCGCGCTGGGGCAGATGGGCGGGGGCGATGTGAAGATGATCGGCGCGCTGGCGCTCTGGCTCCCGGTGCAGTCGCTGATCTGGATGATCGTGCTGATGTCGCTGCTCGGCGGCGCCCTCACTTTGCTGCTGGTCGCGGAGAAGCACCTGCGCCGTCACGGGCGGGTGCTGGAAATTCCTTATGGCGTGGCGATCGCGATCGCCGGGCTTTTGGTGCTTCGCGAACCGATAATTAACCATTTCGGGTGATTGCTTAACGCCGGTTCAACCCGGCCCGGAACGAATTGAAAAGGCCTGACGCGACATGGATGCTCGGAAGCTCATTCTCCTGGTCGGGGCGCTGCTGGTTGCGGCGATCACCGCTTTCATGGCGCGCAACCTGATGGTTGGGGCGCCCGCGCCAACGGCCGGCGCCGCGCCCGCTTCCGCGCCCGCGCAGAACACCAACGAGGTGCTGGTCGCCACGCGTCCGCTGCCGGTCGGCACCCTGCTCGACCCCTCGGCGATGAAATTCGTCCCCTGGCCCAAGGAGCTGATCGAAGGCGCCTATTACCAGAAGGAAGAAGTCGATCCCAAGTCGCTGCAGGGCACCGTGGTGCGCTTCGCGATCCCCGCCGGCCAGCCGCTGACGCAGGGCGCGCTGGTCAAGCCGGGCGACCGCGGCTTCCTCGCCGCGGCGCTCGCGCCGGGCATGCGCGCGGTCACCGTCCCCGTCGACGGCAAGGGCGCGAATGTCTCGGGCTTCGTCTTCCCGGGCGACCGGGTCGATCTGATCCTCACCCAGGACGTTGCCGGCGGCGGCGACGGCCCGGTGCTCAAGACCTCGGAAACGGTGCTGCGCAACCTGCGCGTGCTCGCCACCGACCAGCGCACCGACAAGCAGACCGACGACAAGGGCAACACCGTCGTCACCACCTATTCGACCATCACCGTCGAGGTGACCCCGCAGATCGCCGAGCGGCTCGCGGTGGCGCACAGCATCGGCGGCCTATCGCTCTCGCTGCGCTCGATCGCCGACAATCAGGGCGAGCTCGAAGATGCGATCGCGACGGGCGAGATCAACGTGCCCGAAGATCCCAAGGCCGAAAAGGCGATGATGTCGCGCGTCTCGGCCCGTCCCGAATGGGGCAGCACCAGCGTGACGACCGGGGCCGATGTGTCGCGCTTCCAGCGCCGCACTGTGCCCTCCAAGCCGACCGAGCGCGGCGGCGGATCATCGGCGCCGGCGGTGGGTCCGCAAAATTATCCGGGCGCACCCGTGCCCGTGCCGCAGGGGCCGACGGTCACCATTTCGCGCGGCAACACAGTGACCGTGGTTCCGGTCGGGGGGAATAGATAAGATGCGCAACCTGGCCAAGCCCATCGGGCTGACGCTCGCGATGCTGATGGCATCGGCCGGCGCCGTGGGCGTCGCCGCGCCCGCCGCGGCGCAGACCGCCACGCCGCCGGTCGTCCAGATCAACACCGGGCGCGGCCGCCTCGTGCAGCTCGATTCGCCGGTCAGCGGCGTGTTCGTCGCGAACGATCAGATCGCCGACGTGTCGGTCCGCTCGCCCACCGAGATCTACGTCTTCGCCAAGGGCCCGGGCGAGACGACCATCTATGCCAACAACAAGGCGGGCCGGACGATCTATTCGGCCACCGTCCGCGTCGGCAACAATATCGATTCGATCGACACGATGCTCCGCATGGCGATGCCCGACGCGAACGTCACCGCGACGACGATGAACGGCCTCGTGCTCCTCACCGGCACGGTCGCGAGCCCGCAGGACGCCGCCGAGGCCGAGCGCCTCACCCAGGCATTCGTCGGCAAGGACGTCCAGGTCGTCAGCCGCCTGCGCACCGCGACTCCGCTCCAGGTGACGCTGCAGGTCCGCTTCGCCGAGGTCAGCCGCAACTTCGTCAAGAATGTCGGCGTCAACATGCTGTCGCGCGACCCGACCTCCGGCATCCAGTTCGGCGTATCGTCGGGCGGGCGCGTTCCCGGCACGATCGGCTCGATCGACACGTCGACGCTGCCGATGCTCGACGCCTCGTCGCGCTTCGGCTTCCCCGCGGGCACGATCAGCCTGCCCTACGATCCGCGGCTGGGCGATTTCGTCTATCCGGGTTCGGGCACCAAGTTCGATTTCACCAAGGGTAATCAGAACACGACGCTGGCGCTGGCAGGCAGGGCGCTCGGGCTGGACCTGCTGGGCACGCTCGATCTGGGCGAGCGCATCGGCCAGGTGACGACGCTGACCGAGACCAACCTCACCGCGATTTCGGGCGAAACCGCGACCTTCCTCGCGGGCGGCGAAATCCCGATCCCGATCAGCCAGGGCCTCGGCGCCGTTTCGGTCGAATACAAGCAATACGGCGTCAGCCTCGCCTTCACCCCGATCGTGCTGAGCGACGGGCGGATCTCGATCCGGGTGCGGCCCGAAGTCTCGCAGCTCTCCTCGGCGGGCGCGGTCCAGATCGCCGGCACCACCATCCCCGCGCTCACCACGCGGCGCACCGAGACCAGCGTCGAAATGGGATCGGGAGAATCGATGATGATCGGCGGCCTGCTGTCGAACAACCACAACAATTCGATCGACAAGGCTCCGGGCCTGGGCGACGTGCCGATCCTCGGCGCGCTGTTCCGCTCGAACGCCTTCCAGCGCAACGAGACCGAGCTGGTGATCGTGATCACCCCGTTCCTGGTCAAGCCGGTCAACGCCAACCAGATCGTCCTGCCCACCGATGGCTACAAGGCGCCGAACGATTTCGATCGCATCGTCCTCGGCCAGCTCGGCGGCGGCACCTCGGGCGGCGAACGGCCGAAGCCCACGATGCAGACCCCGCCCGACGCGGCGCCGTCGGTCGGCGCGCTCCAGAACGTTCCCGGCACCCCGCCGGCACAGGATCAGCGGCGCGAACAGGCGGTTGCCGCACCGTCGCAGCCGGTGCCCCAGCGTCAGCAGCCCAAGCCGCAGCCCCAGCGCAGTGGCAAGGCCGTCGCCACCGCCAACCCCGGCTTCGGCCAGTGACCCGCCGACACGAGGAGAACAGCATGTTCAAGCGTATCGCCCTTCCCGCGCTCCTCGCGCCCGCGCTGCTGCTCGGCGGCTGCGGGACGTATAATGGCGGCGTGGACTCGGTCTATCAGCCGGTCGTCCAGCGCACCGACTATGTCTTCGATCTCAACACCTCGGGCTATGGCCTGGCCCCGGGCGAGGCGCAGCGCCTCAGCGGCTGGCTCGCCTCGATGCGGCTCGGCTATGGCGACAAGATCGCGATCGACGATGGCGGCGACGGAACGACCGGGCGCGAGCAGATCGCGGCCGAAGCGGGCCGGTACGGCATCCTGCTGGACAGCAAGGCACCGGTGACGGTCGGCCGCGTCGGCCCCGGCACGGTCCGCGTCGTGGTGACGCGGATGACCGCCAGCGTCCCCAACTGCCCCGATTATTCGCGTCAGTACCAGCCCGATTACAGCGCGAGCACCAGCTCCAGCTATGGCTGTGCGACCAATTCGAACCTCGCCGCGATGGTGGCCAATCCGGGCGATCTGGTCCGCGGCCAGCCCGGATCGGGCGTGAGCGACCCCGCCAGCGGATCGCGTGCGATCAAGGTCTATCGCGAAGCCACGCCGACCGGCGCGGCCCCGCTCAAGGCCGAAAGCACCGGCGGAGGCAGCAACTAAGATGAACGCGCCCTTCAATCCCGGCCGCACCGGCCACCGTGAACCGTTCGTGGCGTTCGTCTGCGACGAGACCACGGCCGAAGCGCTTCGTCCGATCGCGATCGAGCTCGGCTGGAGCCCCGAAAAGGTCAACAAAGGCGGGCTTCGCAACGCCGTCCAGACGCTGTCGGTCTCGGCGAGCCCGAACGTGCTGTTCGTCGACCTTTCGGAAAGCGGCGACCCGCTCAACGACATCAACGCGCTCGCCGAAGTCTGCGAGCCCGGCACGGTGGTGATTGCCTCGGGCCAGGTCAACGACGTCCGGCTGTACCGCGACCTCGTCGCCAGCGGCATCCAGGATTATCTGCTCAAGCCGCTCAACCCCGATTCGCTGCGCGAAGCGTTCGCGAATGCACAAGCGGTGCTCAGCGCGCCCAAGCTCGCCGATCCCGGCTCGGACCGTCCGCACAGCTCGATCGCCGTCATCGGCGCGCGCGGCGGCGTCGGCGCATCGACCGTTTCGACCTCGCTCGCCTGGCTGATCAGCGAGAAGCACAAGCGCACCACCGCGCTGCTCGACCTCGATGTCCATTTCGGCACCGGCGCGCTCGCGCTCGACCTCGAGCCGGGCCGCGGCCTGACCGACGCGATCG
>CBINJP010000014.1:0-97933 GCA_966251045.1 uncultured Sphingomonas sp. | reverse complement strand
CACACCAAGGCGGCCGGCGTGCCGATGATCGTGGCGATCAACAAGATCGACAAGCACGAGGCCAATGCCCAGCGCGTCCGCGAGCGGCTGCTCGAGCATGACGTGCAGGTCGAGGAGATGGGCGGCGAGACTCAGGACGTCGAAGTCTCGGCGCTCAAGAAGACCGGGCTCGACGAGCTGATCGCCAAGATCCAGCTCCAGGCCGAGATCCTCGAGCTCAGGGCGAATCCCGATCGCGCCGCCGAAGGCACCGTGGTCGAGGCCAAGCTCGACAAGGGCCGCGGCCCGGTCGCCACGATCCTGGTCAACCGCGGCACGCTCAAGATCGGCGACATCTTCGTCGTCGGTGCCGAGAGCGGCAAGGTCCGCGCGCTGGTCGACGACAAAGGCAAGCAGCTCAAGGAAGCGGGCCCCTCGACTCCGGTCGAAGTGCTCGGTCTGTCGGGCGTGCCGATGGCGGGCGACCCGCTCCAGGTGGTCGAGAGCGAGGCCCGCGCGCGCGAAGTCGCCGCCTATCGCGCCGGCGTGAAGCAGAACAAGCGCACCACCAACACTCCCGCCAGCCTCGAGAGCATGTTCTCGGCGCTCAAGGAAAAGCAGGCGATGGAATATCCGCTGGTGGTCAAGGCGGACACGCAGGGCACGGTCGAGGCGATCGTCGCCGCGATCAACAAGATCTCGACCGAAGACATCAAGGCGCGCGTCCTTCATGCGGGCGTCGGCGGCATCACCGAGAGCGACGTGACGCTCGCGGGGGCCAGCGGCGCGCCGATCATCGGCTTCAACGTCCGTCCCAATGCCAAGGCGCGCGAGATCGCCGACCGTCAGAAGGTCGCGCTCAAATATTATGACGTGATCTACGAACTGACCGACGAGATCCGCGCGGGCATGGCCGGCCAGCTCGGGCCCGAGGCGTTCGAGACGGTCGTCGGCCGCGCCGAAATCCGCGAGGTCTTCTCGGCGGGCAAGCACGGCAAGGCGGCGGGTCTGCTCGTCACCGACGGCGTCATCCGCAAGGCGCTCAAGGCGCGCATCACCCGCGACGATGTCATCATCTATCAGGGTGAGATCGCGTCGCTCAGGCGCTTCAAGGACGATGTCCCCGAAGTCCGCGCCGGCCTCGAATGCGGCGTGACGTTCAGCCAGAACTTCACTGACATCAAGGCCGGGGACTATCTCGAAACCTTCGAAGTCGAGATGCGAGAGAGGACGCTATGACGAACGCGGAGGAGGATGCGAAGCAGCAGGAGCGGCTCGAACGCCGTCTAGACCGGGAGGTTCGTTACCTCCCGTCCTGGCTCAGCGGCTGCGTGCCGATGCTCGCGCTCATCCTCCTCCCGCTTCCGTTGCTGATGCTGCTGAGCTGAGTGCGCCACGCCGAAACCCCCGAGAACCGCTCGGTCCGCCTGCTCAAGGTGGGCGAGCAGGTACGCCATGTCCTGTCGGACATCCTCCAGCGCGGCGACGTGCATGACGATGTGCTGGCGACGCATCTCGTCTCGGTGACCGAGGTCCGCATGTCGCCCGATCTGCGCCACGCCACCGTCTTCGTGAAGCCCTTGCTCGGCAAGGACGAGGATGCGGTGCTCAAGGCGCTGCGCACCAACACCGCCTATCTCCAGCGCGAGGTCGCGCACCGGGTGAAGATGAAATACGCCGCCCGGCTCAAATTCCTGCCGGACGAAAGCTTCGACGAGGGCAGCCATATCGACGCCCTGCTGCGCGATCCCAAGGTCGCGCGCGATCTGGAATCCGGCGAATAGCCAAACCGGTCAGGCCGCCGCGGCCTGATCCTCGTCCCAGCGGCCGAACTGCTCGATCGCCGCGCGATAGCTGTCGCCGAAACGCGCGCCGACGGCCTCGGCATAGACCGGCACGGTGGCGAGATTCGCCTCCATATGCGCCTTCGCCGCATCGCGGACCATCCGCCAGGTATCGTGATCCTCGACTGCCTCGCGCAGCCGCTTGCGGAAATATTTCTGGGCGGTCTGCTGGGTCAGCCGATGATTATAGCCCCATTCCTCGGGCGTTTCGGTCATCGCGTCGAGCAGGCCCAGCCGCCGCACCAGCCGCCAGCCCGGATAGGGATCGCTATCGGCATAATCGTGGACGAACAGCGCGCGGCCCGGCGCCGCGAAGCTTTCCAGGAAGGGCTGATAGTCGAAGCAGAAGAACCAATAGGGTGTCGCGCCCTCGCCCCGATGCGGTTCGGGCAGATAGAGCACGCCCTTCTTCATCACCTCCGACAGCATGTGCAGCCCATCGGCATAGGTATGCCAGCTCAGCTGCGAATGGATGCTGGCGAAATAGGCGCCCGGCTCGCGGATCGCGGCGTGCCATTCGATCGCATCGACACCGTTCGCCGCCGCGGTCTCCTCGATCAGGCCGGCGATCGCGGGATTGAACGGCAGGGCCTCCAGATTCTCGGACGACAGGATCGCGGTGTGCGCGCCATCCGCGCGGGCATTGACCAGCATCGCCTCGAACGGCGCGGCATCCCCCACCAGCAACGCATTGGCGATGTCGTGATGCGCGGCGAAACGGTGATATTCGTACCAGACCCCCTGCTCGGCCATCGCCTCGCGATTGGCGTTCATCAGCGCCTGCAAGTGAGTCGAGGCCGTCTTGTGAAAGCCCATATGGACGATAAGCCGCATGTCGTGCCCTTAAAAAACAGGGTTTCGGGCTAACGGCTTATGGTTGACGCAATCCTAACGGGGGCGCCGCGCGCCGCCGCAGTTTTCGCTTCCAATGTAGGATTTGCGCTGAAATCATCGCGCGGCTCGGATCGCATCCGGGCGGGGATTCGGGAAGCGCGATCGATGTCAGTCCAACATTTCACGGCCGTTTTGCTTGCGCTGGCTGCGCCCGCGCCGGTGCGCGCCTCCGACGCGGCGCGGCCTTTTTTCCCGATATCGGTGTCAACCGTGTCAACCGGAATCGTCCAGCAACAGGCGCTCCCCGGGCTCACCATCATGATGGGCGAGACCTGGATCTTCCATATCGAGAATGGCCAGCCCGCGGGCGCCCGCCGCGCCGGGGCCGACGAGAAGCCGGGCGAGGGCGAGATCAGGGTGACGCTCGATCGCCGCGGCGGCGCGACGATGACGGTCATCAACAACAGCGAGGAATGGTATAATTACCGCGCCTTCATCAGCGCCAAGCCGGGCCACAAGGGCAATCGGACCAGCGTGTGCACGCTGGGCGCGGGCGGATGGCCCATGGTCGAGCACTGGCCCGAGCCCTTCCCGGCCATCCGCATCGCCGATTTCACCGAAGCGCCCGACGGCCGGATACGCTGCGAATAGCGTTCCGGTGACGCATCCCCGCGGATCGCCTATGCGTTCGCACCAGACCAACGAGTGGAGAGTCAGATGCCCAAGCCCCGCACCCTGTTTCCAGCGATCGCACTCCTCGCCGCGTGCAGCGGGGGCAATGGCGCGTCGGCCCAGTCGCAGGCGCCCTCCACCGACAAGCCGTTCAAGGTCGAGGCGATCGCCGATCTCGACGCGCCCTGGGCGATGACCTTCCTGCCCGATGGGCGGATGCTGATCACCGAGAAGGCGGGCCAGTTGCTCCTCGTCTCGAAGGACGGCCAGAACCGCGCGGTGGTGAGCGGCACGCCCGCGGTCTCGAGCGCGGGCCAGGGGGGACTGATGGACGTCGTGCTCCACCCCAAATTCAAGGACAACCGGCTCGTCTATTTCAGCTTTTCGGAAGAGAATGCCGAGGGGCTGAAGGGCGTGGCGCTCGCGCGCGGCACGCTCAAGGACGGCGCCTCGCCGAGCCTCGAGAATGTCCAGGTGATCTTCCGCGCCTCGCCCTATGTCGAAGGCAATGGCCATTTCTCGGGCCGCATCTCCTTTTCGCCCGACGGCTATCTGTTCTTCACCAATGGCGAGCGGCAGAAATTCACGCCCGCGCACGATCCCGGCATGACGCTGGGCAAGGTGCTGCGCCTCAACGACGACGGCACCCCGGCCGCGAACAATCCGCTCGTGGCGAAGGGCTTCCACCCCGCGATCTGGTCCTATGGCCATCGCAACCTGCTCGGCCTCGCCTTCGACGCGAAGGGCAATCTCTGGGAGCAGGAAATGGGGCCCAAGGGCGGCGACGAGGTCAACCTCATCCTGCCGGGCAAGGATTATGGCTATCCCGCCGCCTCGAACGGCGATCATTATGACGGCAAGGACATTCCCGATCACAAGCCCGGCGACGGGTTCGAGCCGCCCAAGGTCTGGTGGAACCCCTCGATCTCGCCGGGCGGGCTGATGATCTATTCGGGCAAACTCTGGCCGCAATGGCGCGGCGACCTGTTCATCGGCGGGCTTTCGGGCCAGGCGCTGCTCCGCGTCGATGTCGAGGGCACCAACGCCAAGCAGGGCGACCGCTGGCCGATGAACGCCCGCATCCGCGAAGTCGAGGAAGGCCCGGACGGCGCGATCTGGCTGCTCGAGGATGGCGGCAACGGCTCGCAGGGCCGGCTGCTCAGGCTGACGCCGGCGAGGTAGCGGGCACCTCGCGCCGGAGCGTCAGGCCGAGCGCGAGTACCAGCAGCGCCGCGGCCGCCGCGAACGCCGTCCGCATCCCCGCCGCGATAGCGTCGGGCGGTGCGGCGGCGGCGTCGCCGCCCACGCCGAACGCGAACACCGCGCCCAGCGCCGAGGCACCGGTCAGCAGCCCGAGGTTGCGCGAGACGTTGAGCATCCCCGAGACCAGCCCGCGCTGCCCGGAGTCGGCGCCCGCCATGATCGCGGTGTTGTTCGCCGCCTGGAACATCGCATAGCCGCTGGTCATGACCACGATCGGCACGACATAGCCCGCGATCCCCATGCTTTGCGGGATCAGGCTCAAGGCGAGCGCGGCCAGCAGCATCGCTCCCAGTCCCGCCAGCGCCATCCGCTCCGCGCCGAGGCGGTCGACCAGCCGTCCCGCAGGCACGCCCGCGAATGCCGCGACCAGCGGGCCGGCCGACAGCACCATCCCGGCAAGCACGGCACTCAGCCCCAACGCGCCCGACAGATAGAAGGGGCCCACCACCAGCGTCGCCATCAGCACCGTCGAGACCAGCGCGTTGGTGGCGAGGCCCTTGCGCAACACAGGCTCGCGGAACAGCGCCAGCCGGATCAGCGGATGCGAGGCTCTTGCTTCGACTGCCACAAAGACAGCGCCCGCGATCAGCGCGACGGCGAGCAGACCCGTCAGAAGCGCGACGCGGCCCTGACCCAGCGTCATCGCCAGCGCATAGGCGCCGAGCGTGACCAGCAGCAGCACGGCCCCCGCGCCGTCGAACTCGCGCCGTCCGGCCATCGCTCCGGCATCCGCGGGCAGGGTGCGGCGGATCAGCAGCCACGCCAGGACGCCCAGCGGCAGATTGATCAGGAAGATCGCCTGCCATCCAAGTGTCGCGACCAGCGCCCCGCTCAGCGACGGCCCCAGCGTGGTGCCGGCCGCCGAGACCGTACCCATCAGCCCCATCGCCCGCCCCATCCGCTCGCGGGGAACCACATCGCCGACAAAGGTGATCGCGAGCGCCATCATCACCGCCGCGCCCAGCCCCTGCAGCCCCCGCGCGGCAATCAGCAGCGGCAAGGTCGGCGCGAGTCCGCACAGCAGCGACGAGCCGGTGAACAATGCGACCCCGGCGAGCAGCAGGCGCCGCCGCCCGATCGTGTCGCCCAATTGCCCGGCGATCACGATCGCGCAGGTGATCGCGAGCAGATAGGCGAGGACGATCCACTGCACCGCCTGGAACGATGCGGCAAATGCCTGCGCCAGCGCGGGCAGCGCGGCATTGGCGATGCTTGTCGCGAGCGACGCCATCAGCATCGCCAGCGCCAGTCCGAAGAGCGCTCCCCCGGCCGGTGCCCTGGTCTTCATCGCGTTTCTCCTTGCCCGATTCGACTCTGCGGCCCACCGTGCCACTTCAAGTCTACTTGAGGTCAAGCATGAAACTGATGGACATCGTCGAGGTATCGAAACGCTCGGGCCTGCCCTCGGCGACCTTGCGTTTCTACGAGGAGAAGGGGCTGATCGAATCGCTCGGGCGGCGCGGATTGCGGCGCACCTTCGAGCCCGCCGTGCTCGAACGGCTGTCGCTGGTCGCGCTGGGGCGGATGGCCGGTTTCTCGCTTGATGAGATCGGCGCGATGTTCGGCACCGGCGCCCGCCCGGAGGTCGACCGCGAATTGCTGACGGCGAAAGCCGAGGCGCTCGGCCAGCTGATCCGCCAGCTCACCGCGCTCAAGAAGGGGCTCGAACATGCCGCCCGCTGCCCCGTGCCCAACCAGCTCGAATGCCCGTCCTTCCAGCGGCTGATGAAGATCGCGGTCGCCCGCATGGGCAAGGCGCGCGCCGCGCGGCCTTATCGCACGATCAGATAGTTCATCCGCGCCGCCGCGATCGGGCGGTCCTCCTCGTCCTGCCAGGCGATCGCCTCGACATTGGCGATGCGATTGCCCAGCCGCGTGACCGATCCCCGCGCCCGGGTGAGCTTGTCGCGGCCGCCCCGCATATAATCGACGGTGACGTTGATCGGCTTGATCCGCGCCCCATCGGCCTCGTCCCCCGCCAGCGCCTGCTTGAGCGCGCCGATCGCCGCCATTTCGAGCAGCCCGCCCAGCGCGCCGCCATGGAGGAAACCCGGCCGCCCGACGACCTGATGCGCGAACGGCATCAGATAGGTCGGCGCCGCGTCGCCGGGCTCGACGATCAGGCCCAGTGCCTCGGCATAAGGCGGCAGGATCATCGATAGCCCCCGGCCGTGGACATGAAGGTCCCGGCGACATGCGCGATCGGATCCTCGGGGTCGCCGTCATGCGCCTGCCCGCGCACGAACGCGATATGGCGGGAGATGCGATAGCATTCGCCCCGCCCGATCACGGTCTTGTGCGGCGTGGCGGGGCGCAGATAGTCGATCCGCAGATCGAGCGTCGCATGGACGTGGAAGACCCCGAGCTTGAGCCACACGCCGCAGCTCGTCGCCATGTCCATCAGCGCGAGGATCGGTCCCGATGCCAGCACGCCGCTCTCCGGATCGCCGATCAGCGCCTCCTTGTAGGGCAGCGCCAGCGCGCACCAGTCGCTCCCATGCGCGCGATATTCGATGCCCAGCAGCCCGCCATGGCCGTGCGCGCCATTGGCGAACAGGCGCTCGGGATCGAAGGGAGGAAGGCCGTTCACGCCGCGCCGCTTAGCCAAGCGGCGGGCAAGATTACAGGGATTTAATTAGCCTCGCGCGCTCCGCCCGATAGCCTGAGCGCTTCATTGGGGGGAGATAAGGCATGGGCACGATCCAGATCGAAATGAGCGCGATCGCCGAACTCGGCACGCAGGTCGCGATGCACGGCGCGGTACGCGCGGGCGAGATGGTCGCCGACGATGTGTTCGAGCTGATCGTCGGGGTCATCGTGCTGGTGGTCGAGATGATCCCCGGCGGCTGACCATGCACCGGCTTTCGGAGAGCGACCGCGACCGACTGATCGAGTCGCGGCCGCTGTCGCTCGCAATCGCGCGGGATTGGCGCCGCGGAGACTCATATCGGGCGATTTTGCGGAGGTTCGAAGCCGCCGGGAACTGTCCCGAAGCGCTCGCGGATGGGGCGGAAGCCGCGCTCGCCGAAACCGACTGGGCGGCGCTCCTCGCGCCCTTGATCGCGGCGCTCGCGGCGAACCCCTTCTTCGAACCGCCCTTCCGCGCCAGCCGCGACGCGATGCGCGCCGGCGCGGTGCTGATCGAAGCGCCAGGGGCCGCGATCAGCGCCAGCCTGCTCGACGGGAGGGCGCTGCCGGGGCCGGCGACGATCATCTTCCCCGGCTACGTCACCGTCACGCGCTATCTCAAATCGGGCGGCGCCACGCTTCGCCGCTGGGAAGCCGATCCGCCGATGCCGGATTTCAGCGCCGCCACCGCCGCGCCCTGCCGTCCGCTTCCGTCGCTCGCCCCGAGCGACGGCGCGATTCATCGCTGCGACGGCCGTACCCGCACCCAGTTGCTCGCCGATGCCAGCGGCCCGATCCTCCAGATCGTCGCCACCGTTCGCGCGGGCGCCGCGCCGCTGATCCGCGAGCATCGCATCGCCGATGGCGCATTGGTGCGCGTCGTCAACGCCGATGAGGCGGCCTCGCGCACCGAGATGCTGCTCGCCTTCCTCCGCCGCTCGGGCCGCGCCGATGCGGGCCCGCGCTTTCATGCCGCGACTCGCGATCCCGCCTTCCACACCCGCTGGACCGCGATGCGCGAATGGCTCGGCCTCGATGCCCGCGCCGCGCTCCCGCGCCTCGCCGAAATGGCCGCGAACGACCCGCATCCCGAGGTCCGCGCCGCCGCCACGGCCACGCTCGCCACGGTCGAGGCAAGACTTGCATGCCGCGCCTGATCGATCCGGGCGAAGGAAGCGCGATCGCGCTCGACGATCTCGTCGACGCGCTCGATTCCACTCCCTTCGATCCCCGCGACGAGGATGAGTTCGCCAGCATCGGGCCCTTGCTCGCCCGGCTCGGCCGCAACCCCCATTTCCTCGCCGCCCTCGCCATCGAGGAGCTCAAGTCGCGCTGCGAAGGCCAGGCTGTCGCCAACGGCTATAGCGCCCAGGTCTTCCTGCTACGCCCACCCAATGGCCGTTATGTGCTGCGTGCCAATTTCTGGCCCGCGCGCGACGATCCGGTCACCCGCGCCAGCGGCCCCGCGGCCTTTTTCTACGATCTGCCGCACGATCATAATTTCCCCTTCCTCACTTATGGCTATTTCGGGCCGGGCTATTGGAGCGACTATTACGAGTATGACGTCGAGGCGCTGACCGGCCTGCCTGGCGAGCCCGCGAACCTGCGCTTCGCCGAGCGCAGCCGCCTCGAGCCGGGCAGGCTGATGCTCTACCGGATGCGCCGCGACATCCATGTCCAGCTCCCGCCCGACAGCTTCTCGGTTTCGCTCAACATCCTGGGTTCCGACCCCGCCCAGCCCTGGCTCGACCAGTTCGTGTTCGACATCACATCGGACAGAATCGCGCGATCGATCACCTCCACCGCCGCCGAAACATTGCTGATGCTGGCGTCGCAGATGGGCGGGGATGGCCTCGATCTCGCCCATGATTTCGCGCGGCGCCATCCGTGCGACCGGATGCGCGTCACCGCGATCGACGCGCTTGTCCTGTCCAATCCCGGGGAAGCGCAGGCGCTCCTTGAGCGCGCCGCCGATTCCGCCAGCGCCTATGTCGCCGGCCACGCCCGGCTGCGGCTCCGATCTGCTCCATAACGGAGAGGGTTGCCTCCGATACGGCGCTGGCGGCGCTAGCCTCGCCCCGTGACCGGCATCATCGCGTGCGCGCTCGACATTCCCCAGCTTGCCGAGGCCGCGCAGCAGCGCGGCCTCACGCTGGTGGCGATGACGCAGCCGAGCGCGGAGGCCGCGGCGGCGGTGCTCGATTGCGAGGGGGATCCGCATGCACGCATCGCCGATGCCCGGGCGCAGGGCTGGCGGGGGGCACTGATGCTGGTGCTCCGCAACGGATGCGGCGCGAGCGTGGCCCACGCGCTCGATGCCGGCGCCGACGATGCCGTGCTGCTTCCGGCCAGCGCGGGCGAAATCGCCGCGCGGCTGGCGGCGCGGCTGAGGCCCACGGCGCTCCAGCTTGGCGAGCTGCGCATCGACACGGTGGAGCGCCGCGTCACCCGCGCCGGCACACCCATCGCGCTGCTACCGCGCGAATATGCCCTGCTGCTCCACCTGGCCCGCGCCGCCGGACGCTGCGTCACGCGCGCGGAACTGTTCGCGCAGGTCTGGGGCCTGCGCTTCGATCCGGGGACCAATGTGATCGAAGTCCATGTCTCGCGCCTGCGCGCCAAGCTCGACCGCGGCTTTCGCGAGCCCCTGATCGTCACCGAAAAGGGGGTAGGCTACCGGCTAATCACTCCTTGAGCGCGATCTCGGTGATGTAGAAGGTCGGCCCCGGCTCGGCGCTGAAATTCTGGAACCAGAGGCCATCGAGCATCACCTTGTCCGCGCCGATATCGCCCAGCGCGAACTCGACCTTCTTCCAGCCGCCCGGCGCCAGCTCGATCACCTTGGCCTTGCCATCGACCGGCTTGCCACCGACCAACCCCATCACCTGCACCTTCATCGGCGCGCCGACCACCTGGATCAGGAAGCTGATGCCGCGATAGGGGGTGGTGTCGAACGCGTCGTGATGGAGGAACAGCGCCCCCCACGGCCCCGGCTGAACCTTGATCGGCTTGCGCGCCGACCCGGTCAGCTCGACGCTGAGATCGGCCGTGGTATTGTCCCATTTCCAGCTCTGCCAACCCGGCCCGAGCGTCGTGCCATAGATATTGGCAACGCTGTCGGCGGCGGGCGCGGCCGGAGCGCTGCTGGTCTGGGCCGAAGCGGCGGCGGGGATGAGC
Source organism: uncultured Sphingomonas sp. (assembly GCA_966251045.1). Taxonomy (GTDB): domain Bacteria; phylum Pseudomonadota; class Alphaproteobacteria; order Sphingomonadales; family Sphingomonadaceae; genus Sphingomonas. The sequence continues at coordinate 87,536 of CBINJP010000014.1, read as the reverse complement.
AGCGCGGTGGCTGCGGCGACCAGGGCTTTCATCATTCTCTCCTTGCGACTGTCCCGCGTTCGGGATTTGGCCTAATCATAGTCCCGACCGGTGCGCCCGTGAAAGCGCAATTTGCGAGGGGAAATATGTTGAGCGAGACACGTGTCAGCATCGCCATCGAGGACGGCATCGCCGATGTCCGCCTCGCCCGCGCCGACAAGATGAATGCGCTCGATCCGGCGATGTTTGACGGCATCATCGATGCGATCGCCCGGCTGGAGGCGGCGCCGGGGCTGCGCGCGGCGGTGCTGTCGGGCGAGGGCCGCGCCTTTTGCGCGGGGCTCGACATGGCGAGCATGGCGGGTTCAGGCGGCCCCGCCTTCGACCTGCTCGGGCGGACGCACGGCATCGCCAATGCCTATCAGCAGGTCGCCTGGGGTTGGCGCACGCTCGCCGTGCCGGTGATCGCGGCGGTACATGGCGTTGCGTTCGGCGGGGGCTTGCAGATCGCTAGCGGCGCCGATGTGCGGATCGCCGCGCCGGGCACGCGGCTGTCGGTGATGGAAATGAAATGGGGAATTGTGCCCGACATGGCCGGCTTCGCGCTGTGGCGCGGGAATGTGCGCGACGATGCACTGCGCGAACTCGCCTATACCGCGCGCGAGTTCAGTGCCGAGGAGGCAGTGACGCTCGGCTTCGTGACGCGGATCGCCGAGGATCCGCACGCCGAGGCGATCGCGATCGCCCGGGCGATCGCGGGGCGCAACCCGCACGCGATCCGCGCCGCCAAGCGGCTCGCCAATCTGGACGACGATCCCGCCGCGATCCTCGCGGCCGAGAGCGCCGAGCAGGCGACGCTGCTGCGCACGCCGAACCAGATCGAGGCAGTGATGGCCAATATGCAGAAGCGCGCGCCGGTCTTCACGGATTGAGCCACACGCGCTAGGGAGCATACCCGAAACTCGAAAACCGGGAGCCGCCATGCGCGAAGCCGCGATCATCTCCACCGCACGGACGGGCATCGGTAAGGCCGGGCGCGGCTATTTCAACGATACCGAAGCCCCGGTGCTCGCCGCGCATGCGATGAACGCGGCGATCCAGCGCGCCGGGATCGATCCCGCGCGGATCGACGACGTCTTTTATGGCATGGGCAATCAATGGGGAACGCAGGGCGGCAACATGGCCCGGCTCGCTTTGTTCGCGGCGGGCATCCCGAACAGCGTCCCCGCCTTCAGCCTCGACCGGAAATGCGGCTCGGGGCTCAACGCCATCGCGCTCGCCGCGCGCTCGATCGTCGCGGGCGATATCGAGGTCGCGCTCGCCGGAGGCATGGAATCGATCAGCCTGACGATGAAGAACGCCCCGCGTTACCAGAACCGCTCGGTCACCGATCGCGTCCCCGCCGCCTATATGGCGATGATCGAGACCGCCGAGATCGTCGCCGAGCGCTATGGCGTCAGCCGCGAGGCGCAGGACCGGTTTGCCGCGACCAGCCAGCAACGCGCCGCCGCCGGAATCGAGAATGGCGCCTTTGCCGAGGAGATCGCCCCGATCACCGTGCAGAAGGCGCTCTACGACAAGGAGGGCAATCGCACCGGCACCGAGACCGTGACGGTCACGCAGGACGAGGGCGTCCGTCCGGGCACCACCTATGAGGCGCTCGCGGGGCTCAAGCCGGTGTTCAAGGACGGGCTCGTCGTCCAGGAAGGCGCGAATGTCACCGCCGGCAATGCCAGCCAGCTCTCCGACGGCGCCGCGGCGCAGATCGTGATGGACCGCGCCACGGCGCAAGCCGAGGGGCTGCCGATCCTCGGCATCTATCGCGGCTTCCAGGTCGCGGGCTGCGATCCCGACGAGATGGGGATCGGGCCGGTCTTCGCGGTGCCGAAGCTTCTCGAACGCGCCGGGCTGAGCGTCGCCGATATCGGGCTGTGGGAAATCAATGAAGCCTTTGCCAGCCAGGCGCTCTATTGCCGCGACACGCTCGGCATCGATCCCGAGAAGCTCAACGTCAATGGCGGCGCGATCGCGGTGGGTCACCCTTTCGGCATGACCGGATCGCGCCTCACCGGCCATGCGCTGATCGAGGGCCGCAAGCGCGGCGTGCGCCATGTCGTCGTCTCGATGTGCACCGCCGGCGGCATGGGCGCCGCGGGGCTGTTCGAGATCGTCTAGCTTCATGTGCTCCGGCGAAGGCCGGAGCCCCAGGTTGCTGGCGAATTCGATCCGGCCAAGGCTCCGGCGAAGGCCGGAGCACAATGTCATTCCAGAGCAGCGGCTGCCTTCGCCTCGGCCCTGGCATGCAGGTCCCAGAAATTCTCGACATGCTCGCCCTTGAGCCGGGCCTCCAGCACCGCGAGATGGCTGCCCCAGCCGCCACCGAAGTTCCTGGCGTCCGAAAGCCCGCGCAGCCCGGTGTGGTGCAACACCAGCCGCGTCCGGCCCACGCCCTCGGGCTCCAGGGTGAAGGTCACCGTGCCGGCGTCGCCATTGTTCCAGCTATAGGCCAGACGGTGGGGCGGATCATAGACGGTGATCGTCTCGAACCAGGTCTTGCCCTTGTTCGCGGCGTAACGCTCGGGCATCGGCGCATCGCCGTCCGACAGCGTGTCGTGATCGAAAATGAAATGCATCTTGCCGCCCACCTGCGGCTCGAGCTCGCCGCCCATGAACCAGCGCGTGCGCAATTCGGGATCGGTGAGATAGCGCCAGACGGTTTCGACCGGCGCTTCCAGCACGCGTTCGAAGCGCAGCTCGTGCGCGGTGAAGACGTCTTCCATGCTCATTCTCCAAGCGTGCGCGCGAGGCCGGCGAGGATCATGCTCCAGCCCTTGCGCGTCTGTTCTTCATAGGCGGCCCATTCGGGGTCCATTTCATGCGTGAGCGTCAGCGTGCAGCCGCTGTGCGTACCCGAGATTGCGATGCTCACCCGCGTCCATTCGCCCTCTTCGGCGGGATCGGCGGCGAAGAGGAACACCAGCCGCGTCGGCCGCTCGATCGCCTCGAACAGCATCCGGTGGTGCGCATCGCCCGAAGGCCGCCGCTCGACGATCGTCGCCCGCCCGCCGACGCGCGCGTCGATCTCGCAGACCAGCATCTCGCCGCCCTCGGTCGCGAACAGGAAGCGCGCGGCGTCGGCGGGGTTCAGCCAGGCGTCGAACACCCGCTCGGGCGAGGCGGTAAAGTCGCGCGTGACGGCGAGGATCACCGGCGCGCTCATGCCAGGTTGAGCTGCCACGAGACGCCGAACCGGTCGTTGATCCAGGCGAACTTGCTGCTCCACCCGTAATTGCCCGGCGGCATCAGCACTCCGCCGCCTTCCGACAGCACCGCGAACAGCCGGTCGAAATCGGCTTCGTCGGAACATTCGAGGAAGAAGGACCAGCTGGGCGTGAAATCGAAGCCATGGACGATGAAGCTGTCATGGACCATCACCTTCTGCCCCGCGATGGTGACATAGGCGCGCAGGATGGTGCCCTCCGGCCCCGGTCCCTCGGGGCCGAACAGCTGCATCGAATCGATCGCGCTGCCGGGCACGGTCTCGACATAGAAATCGAGCGCCTCGCGGCCCTTGGCGTGCTGGAACATCAGGAAGGGCGTCGCACTGGTCATGGCTTTTTCTCCGCGGCGATAAGGGCCTCGAGCCGGTCGAGGCGGACATTCCAGAACTGCTCCCATTGCCTCAGCCACGCATCGGCTTCGCCGAGCGGCCCGGCCTGGAGCCGGCAGAGCTGGGTCCGCCCCACCTTGCGCCGCGCGACCAGCCCCGCGCCTTCGAGCACGCGGACATGCTTCGAGGCGCCGGCGAAGCTCATGCGATAGGGTTCGGCGAGCTCGCCGATCGAGCGCTCGCCGAGCGCCAGCGTTGCGAGCATCCCGCGCCGGGTGGGATCGGCGAGGGCGTGGAAGGTGGCGTCGAGTCGTTCAACCATTTGGTTGAATTACGTACGCGCCACCCAATAGTCAACCAATCGGTTGAATTATATCCCCGCGCCCGCGTCCCGCGACGCCCGCACCATGTCCCACGCGAACAGCCCGCACCCGGTCCAGATCAGCGCGAAGGTGACGATATGCGCGGCGTGGAGCGGCTCGCCGAAGATCAGCACCGCCATCAGGAATTGCAGCGTCGGCGCGATATATTGGAGCAGACCCAGCGTCGAATAGGCCATGCGCCGCGCCGCCGCGGCGAACATCAGCAGCGGCAGCGCGGTCACCACGCCCGCAAGCACCAGCATCAGATCGAGCGGCAGCCTCTGGCCCCAGGACGCGGCGCCCGCCTGCTCCACATGGACCAGCCAGGCGAGGCAGAGCGGTGCGAGCAGCAGCGTCTCCATCGTCAGGCCGCCCAGCGCGTCGATCGCCGCGAGCTTGCGGATCAGACCATAGAGCGAGAAGCTGACCGCGAGGCTGAGCGAGATCCACAGCGCGCCCCCGCCCGCCGCCATCACCAGCACGCCCGCCGCGGCGATCCCTACCGCGACGCCCTGAAGCCGCCGTAGCCGCTCGCCGAGCACGATCATGCCGAGCGCGACATTGACCAGCGGGTTCATGAAATAGCCCAGGCTCGCCTCGATCACATGATCGTGCTGGACCGCCCAGATATAGACGATCCAGTTGATCGCGATCATCACCGTGCTGGCGAGCAGATAGAGCAGGGTCCGCCCTCGCGCCGCCGCCAGCATCGCCTTGCCGCGCCGCAGCAGCAGCACGATCCCCGTGAGCAGCAGCAGCGACCAGAGCACGCGGTGGGCGAGCAATTGCAGCGCCGGAACGTCCTTGAGCAGATGGATATAGAGCGGGAGCACGCCCCAGCTGGCATAGGCGCCCACGCCCAGCAGGAGCCCCTTCATGTCGGTCGATTGCGGTTGAGACATGCCGCTGCCCATGGCGGCACCCCGCCGGCCGGGCAAGCAACCTAGGCTTTGGGGGCCGAAACCGTTATCCTCGGGCTCCGGGGGGACGGGCATGCGCGACGAGGACGAGGGCTGGGGCCCTGACGGCTATCCGATGTTCGCCGCGGTGCTCGGCGGGCTCGCGGTCGCGGCGATCGGCTATTTCGGCCTGCCCATCATCGGCGCGATGCATCCGGTGCGCGCGCTCGCGACGGGCGCGGCGGCGGCCGCTTGCGTCTGGGCAGTCGCCTGGCTGATCACGCTCCGCCACGTCTCGGGCCTCATGAAATGGGCGGTGTTCATCTTCCTTTGCGGCACGGGCATGGGCGCCGCGCACCTCGGCAATTTGGTGGCCGGGCAGCAGATCCGGAGCGATCTGCGCACGCTGATGGAAATGGAGCTGGACCGCGACGGCTTTCCGCGATTCCCCGCGGGGGCCGAGGCGCGCGGGCCGATCTCGAAACTCTATGTCGCCTTTGTCCGCGAGATCGGCGAAGGCCAGCGCGCGCTCGACGCGGGAGCCGAAAGGGCGGGGATTCGCCTTCTGGCCGATGCTGCCGCGCTTCGCGCCAATCCGAAGATCCTGTCCGATTGCACCAGGATCGCGGGAGTCAAACAGGCCGCGCACGACATGATCGAGCGCCGCCGCGCGCGCTTCAAGGCGCTGGCCGCGGCGCTCCAGGCGACCGACTATCCCGCCGCGTTCAAGCGCGGCTTCGTCGAGGGGATGACCGGCGACGATAGCGACGCCGACCTGACCGAGCTGGAGTCGATCCAGGGCCGCATCCTCGACGCGGCGCAGGGCGCCTGCACTGTGCTCGCGCGGCGGCGCTGGGTGCCCCAGGGGCCGATCTTCATCTTCAGCAACGAAGCCGATCTGGAGGCGTTCAGCGCCTTCGGCCAGCGCCAGAACGAGGGAGCCGCGCGGCTCCAGCGGCTCCAGGCGGCGTCGCGCGCGCGGCTGCGCGAAAGCCAGCGCGCGATGCGCGAGGCGATGGACACATTGCGCTGATCAGTCGGCGAAGAGCAGCACCGGGGTCTCGAGCAGCTTCTTGAGCGCCTGCACGTAGGAGGCCGCGTCCCAGCCATCGACGACGCGGTGATCGCAGCTGATCGACAGGTTCATCAGCTTCGCGCGGACGATATCGTCGCCCACGAAGACCGGACGCTCGACGATCTTGTTGGGACCGATGATCGCCACCTCGGGGCGGTTGATCACCGGGGTGGTGGCGATGCCGCCGAGCGGGCCGAGCGAGGTGATGGTGATGGTGCCGCCGCCCATCTCCTCGGGCTTGAGCTTGTTGGCGCGTGCGGCTTCCGCCAGGCGGCTGATCTCGGCGGCGAGCTGCCACACATTCTTGTCCTGCGCGTCGCGGATCACCGGGACGGTCAGCCCTGCATCGGTCTGGGTCGCCATGCCCATATGGACGCGGCCCGATCGCGTCACCACGCCGCCCTCGTCGTCATAGCGCGCGTTGAGCATCGGGAATTGCGGCAGCGAGCGGCAGATCGCGACGATCATCAGCGGCAGCATGGTGAGCTTGGGGCGGTTGCCGCGGTTGTTGTTGAGGTCGGCGCGCATCGCCTCGAGCGAGGTCACGTCGATCTCGTCGACATAAGTGAAGTGCGGGATGTTGCGCTTCGACGCGGCCATATTCTCCGCGATCTTGCGGCGCATGCCGATGACCTTGATCGTCTCGTCCTCGCGCGCGCGGCTGGCGTGCGGGGCGTGATAGCCCTCGTCGCTGCCGTAGCGGAGATAGGCGTCGAGGTCCGAATGACGGACGCGGTCGCTCTCGGTCTTCACCGAGGCGAGATCGATGCCGAGGTCCTTGGCGCGCGCGCGGACGGCGGGCGAGGCGAGGGCGTGGGCCTTCTCTTCTCCCCTCCCGCTTGCGGGAGGGGTCGGGGGAGGGGCCGTCGGCTCAGGCGCAGGAGTGGCGACCGGCCCTCCCCCAGCCCCTCCCGCAAGCGGGAGGGGAGCGGCTTCCGCCACTTCCTCAACGCCCGGATTCTCGGCCTCGACCACTTCCTCGACAGCCTCGGGAACCACAGCCTCATCCCCATCGGTCTCCACGATCATCAGCGCCGACCCGATCGCCACCTGATCGCCGACCTCGCCGGCCAGTTCGACCACGATCCCCGACACGGGCGATTCCATCTCGACGGTCGCCTTGTCGGTCATCATGTCGGCGACCTGCTGGTCCTCCTCGACACGCTCGCCGACACGCACGTGCCACGCGACGATCTCGGCCTCGGCGATGCCTTCGCCAATATCCGGCAAGCGGAAGGTAAAGCGTGCCATGGTCAGTCCTTCAGGAGTTTCTTGAGCGCCTCGCCGATGCGGACGGGGCCGGGGAAATAGGCCCATTCGAGGCTGTGCGGATAGGGCGTGTCGAAGCCGGTGACGCGCTCGATCGGCGCCTCGAGATGGTAGAAGCAGCGTTCCTGGACCAGCGCGGAAAGCTCCGCCCCGAAGCCGCCCGTGCGGGTCGCCTCATGGACGATCATGCAGCGGCCGGTCTTCTTCACCGACGCCTCGATCGCTTCGATGTCGAGGGGAACGAGCGTGCGCAGATCGATGATCTCGGCATCGACGCCCAGTTCCTCGATCGTGCTCTCCACCACATGGACCATCGTGCCGTAGCAGAGGATCGTCACCGCCTCGCCCGCGCGGACGGTCGCGGCCTTGCCCAGCTCGATCTTGTAATAGCCCTCGGGCACCTCGCCCGCGGGATGGCTCGACCAGTTCTTCGAGGGACGGTCGTAATGGCCGTCGAACGGGCCGTTATAGATGCGCTTGGGCTCGAAGAAGATCGTCGGGTCGTTGTCCTCGATCGCCGCGATCAGCAGCCCCTTGGCGTCATAGGGCGTCGCCGGAATCACCGTCTTCACGCCGGAGACATGAGTGAAGATGCCCTCGGGCGACTGCGAATGGGTCTGCCCCCCGAAGATGCCGCCGCCAAAGGGCGAGCGCACCGTGATCGGCGAGGTGAAGTCTCCCGCCGAGCGGTAGCGCAGCCGCGCCGCCTCGCTGACCAGCTGGTCCAGCGCCGGATAGATATAGTCGGCGAACTGGATCTCGGGCACCGGGCGGAGGCCGTAGGCGCCCATCCCCACCGCCACGCCGATGATGCCACATTCGGTGATCGGCGTGTCGAACACGCGGGTCTTGCCGAACCTGGCCTGGAGCCCGGCGGTCGCGCGGAAGACGCCGCCGAAATAGCCGACATCCTCGCCCATCACGACCACGTCCGGGTCGCGCTCCATCATCACCTCCATCGCGGAGTTGATCGCCTGGATCATGTTCATGCGGGCCATCAGCGGCGCTCCCCAACCAAATTCCAAACCGTCACCCCAGCGAAAGCTGGGGTCTCGGGAGGCTGGGCGAATTGCTTGCGGGACGAGATCCCAGCTTTCGCTGGGATGACGGCAAGGGGATTCATGCGGGCCATGTCAGATCCCCGCCGCCTTGCGTTCGTCGATCATCTGCTGGCATTGTTCCTTGAGGTGCCACGGCATCTCCTCGAACACGCCCTCGAACATCGTCTCGAACGGCTGGTGCATGCCATGGCCGAGCACACCATTCTTCTCGGCGGCCTTTTGCGCGGCCTTCACTTCCTCGGCGAGTTCGAGGTCCTGCGCGGCGTGGCGCTCCTCGTCCCATTCGCCCAGGCCGATCAGATGCTGCTTGAGCCGCGCGATCGGGTCGCCCAGCGGCCAGGCCGAGGACTCATCCGCCGAACGATATTGACCCGGGTCATCCGACGTCGAGTGACCCTCTACGCGATAGGTGAAATGTTCGATCAGCGTCGGGCCCTGGTTGGTCCGCGCGCGCTCGGCCGCCCACTGGGTCGCGGCATAGACCGCGAGCGCGTCATTGCCGTCGATGCGCAGCCCGGCGATGCCATAGCCCACCGCGCGCGCCGCGAAGGTGGTCGCCTCGGCCCCGGCGAACCCCGAAAAGCTCGAAATCGCCCATTGATTGTTGACGACGTTGAGGATGACCGGCGCCTTGTACACGGTCGCGAAGGTCATCGCCGAGTGGAAGTCGCCCTCGGCGGTCGATCCCTCGCCGCACCAAACCGCAGCGATCCGGCTGTCGCCCTTGGCCGCGCTCGCCATCGCCCAGCCCACCGCCTGCGGATATTGAGTCGCGAGATTGCCCGAGATCGAGAAGAAGCCGGTCTCCTTCGACGAATACATGATCGGCAGCTGGCGGCCCATCAGCGGATCGGCGCTGTTCGAATAGATCTGGTTCATCATGTCGACGAGCGGGTAGCCGCGCGTGACGAGAATTCCCTGCTGGCGATAGGAGGGGAAGCACATATCGTCCGATGCGAGCGCCATCGCCGCGCCCACCGCGACCGCCTCCTCGCCGGTCGATTTCATGTAGAAGCTGGTCTTTCCCTGCCGCTGGGCACGAAACATGCGCTCGTCGAATGCGCGGGTCAGCGCCATCGCGCGGAGCATTTTGCGGAGGCTGTCCGCATCGAGCTTGGGATCCCAGGGGCCGACCGCGCGGCCGTCGCCGTCGAGCACGCGCACCAGCGAATAGGAGAGCTCGTGGAAGTTGCTCGCCGCCTCGGCGGTGTCGGGACGGCGCGCGGCGCCCGCGGGCGGGATATCGAAATCGCTGAAGTCCGCCGTGTCGCCGGGCCGGAACTTCGGCTCGGGCACGTGCAGCGAAAGCGGCGGCAGATTGGAGCGATCGCGCTCGACCGACATGGGCTCTCCGGAACGGTTATGAGTTCTGTGCAGCACCTTGGGCAACGCACGGGACTCGGCTTTGGAGCCTTGTTATAAAATTTCAACGCCCTTGGCAACAAGGTCAGCAACACTGTCCTTATTGTCACAAACAGATGCAGATTGGACACAGCCCCGGACGCAATCGCGCCTGCCGGGGATTTGTGTCCGATTCGTCTCGCCAGCGTGACGGATTTTTGTCAGTTTCGCTTTCCAAGGACGGCGCGGAGCAGCGCGGCCGTCCCCGGTAACAACATCACGATAGAGGGACTGGGCATGACGCTTCATGGATTGAGCACCCGTGCACGCTGGCTGAGCGGCGCGGCCATCGCAGTCGCACTTGCGGGCATGAGCACGCCGGCGCTGGCGCAGGATACCGAGACGGTGGACGACGGCACGGTCATCGTCGTGACCGCGCAGCACCGCGCCGAGAATCTGCAGGACGTGCCCTTCTCGGTCACCACCCTCCCCACCGAGCAGCTGCTGAGTGTATTCGATTCGGGCGACGACATCACCGCGCTCGCGGCGCGCGTCCCCGGCCTTTACGCCGAAAGCTCGAACGGCCGCGCGGCGCCGCGCTTCTATATCCGCGGCCTCGGCAACACCGATTTCGATCTCGCCGCGTCGCAGCCCGTCTCGATCATCATGGACGAGGTGGTGATGGAGAATGTCACGCTCAAAAGCACCCCGATCTTCGACGTCGCGCAGGTCGAGGTGCTGCGCGGGCCGCAGGGCACATTGTTCGGGCGGAACACCCCGGCGGGCATCGTCAAGTTCACCTCGATCAAGCCGTCGGACCATTTCAGCGCGCGCGCTTCGGTGACGGGGGGCTCGTTCGGCACCGTCACCTTCGATGGCGGCGTCGGCGGGCCGATCGTCCCGGGCGTCCTTTCGGCCCGCGCCTCGCTGCTGTTCCAGCATCGCGACGACTGGATCGACAACGGCTTCACCGGCGAGAAGAATTTTACCGGCGGCTATGACGAGGTCGCGGTGCGCGGCCAATTGCTGTTCACGCCCGGCGATGCGCTGAGCATGCTCGGCAACCTCCATTACCGCAATCTGAAGGGCACCGCCGCGATCTTCCGCGCCAATATCCTGGGGCCCGGCAACAACAAGCTCAACGGTAATTACGACCGCGACACCGTGTTCTTCGATGCCGGCGGCGGCAACAACCAGGGCTATCGCGGCTGGGGCAGCTCGCTCAAGATCGATTATGATTTCGGCGGCGCGGTGCTCACCTCGATCACTGCCTATGAAGAGACCGAAGGGTATAGCCGCGGCGATATCGACGGCGGCAACCTGGTCACCGGCCCGGGCTTCATTCCCTTCCCCTCTGACACGCAGGATTCGATCGACCTCAACCAGTTCACTCAGGAAGTCCGGCTCGCCAGCGAGAGCGCCGGGCCGTTCAACTGGCAGGGCGGCTTCTTCTATTTCAACAGCGACTTCACCGTGCTGACCGAGGGCTTCACCTTCCCGCCCCCGACGCTCGTCCGCCACAAGAATGAAAGCTGGGCGGTGTTCGGCCAGGGCAGCTACCAGATCACGCCCCAGTTCAAACTGACCGCGGGCGTGCGCTACACCGAGGACGACAAGACCTTCTCGGTGGTCGGCGGCTCGCCCCTCAACGACCGCGCGGTCTCGGACGAGCGAGTGAGCTGGGACGTCAGCGCCATGTATGACGTGACCGACGAGTTCAGCCTGTTCGTCCGCGTCGCCGACGGCTTCCGCGCGCCGTCGATCCAGGGCCGCGACGTCGCCTTCTTCAATCCGCCATCGGTCGCGGCGTCGGAGAAGATCCTGTCATGGGAAGGCGGCTTCAAGGGGCTGTTCGCGAACCGCGCCATCCGCATCAACGGCGCGGTCTTCACCTATACCGTCACCGATCCGCAATTCACCGCGGTTGGCGGCGCGGGCAATCTCGTCCAGCTCATCAACGCCGACAAGGGCACGGCCTGGGGCTTCGAGCTCGATTCCGAATTCCGCCCCGTCCCCGAGATGATCCTCACCTTCGGCCTCAGCTACAACAATACCGAGATCAAGGATTCGGCGCTGGCGGTGGGCATCTGCGCCCAGTGCACGGTGACCGATCCGACCGTCGTCATCGCGGGCACCACGCGCGCGCTGGTCAACGGCAATCCCTTCCCCAATGCGCCCGAATGGGTCGTCGACGCCACGCTGCGCTATGGCGTGCCGGTGGGCGAGAATGGCGAGGTCTTCTTCTTCACCGACTGGGCCTATCAGGGCGACACCAATCTGTTCCTCTATGAATCGAAGGAATTCAACACGAGCGGCCAGTTCGAGGGTGGCTTGAGGGTGGGCTATGCCCGACTCGACGGCAGCCTCGAGGTCGCGCTGTTCGCGCGTAACATCACCGACGAGCATAATGTGAAGGGCGGCATCGACTTCAACAACAATACCGGCTTCGTCAACGAACCGCGCACATTCGGCATCTCGCTGCGCACCTCGTTCAAATAGGGGCGGCAAATAGGGAATGCGATCGGCCGGGCCCGGCGCGAGCCGGCCCGGCGGTCAGCGTTACTGGGTGCGGCGCGTTACTGGGTACGGACCCTGGGCCAGCCGCCGCCGAGCAGCATCATCGAATCGATCAGCGTGCGGGCTTCCTGATAATCGCAATTGTCGCGCATGATCGCATTGTAGCCGGCGCGCCGGTCATGCGCCTCGATCAGATAGCTGGTGCCGTTGGCGCACGCGGTCTCGCCATCGTTCATCACGGTGCGAAAGGCGCGGCCCGAGAAATTCTCGGTATCGAGCAGACGGCGAAGCCGGGAGATCTGCGACGCGGTGACCTCGATCGTATCCGCCCACAAGACCTTGCCGGGAATATAGGTCGCGCGGCCATTCTTCTCGATCATCTTGCCCGGGCGAAGCCGGGTCGAAGTCACCGTGCCGCTGCCATCCTCATCGACATCGACACTGACGATCGTCACCCCGCCGGCGCCCCCGGCGAACAGCAGCCGGTAGCGCGCGCGATAGCCGCGGATCGCCGCCGCCGGCCACAGGGGCTTGAGTCCCGCCGAGCGGAATTCCGCGCCGAACCAGGATTCGAGGAACGCCTCGCCGCTCAGGCTGGGTGGCAGGAAGGTCGCGGGCGCGCGCTGCCCATAGGCATTCTGGACGGTCGCGGCAGAGCCGAGCGCGAAGGCGGCGGTAGCGATGGCAATACCGGTCAGAAGCACGCGCATGAGAGACGCTCCCCCAACATGGCTGAATGCTGGTGATAGTGTTACACCAATGCCGGAGAGCCCGCAACGACCTCTTCTTTTCCTCCCTCGCTCGCGGAGCGAGGGAGGAACAGCAAATCACGTAACCGGGAACCCGCGCCGCTTGAACAGCGCCGTCACGTCCGGATCGCGGCCGCGGAAAGCGCGGTAAGCGGCCTTGCGGTCGGTCTCGTTGCCGGTCGAGAGCAGGGTGAGGCGGAAGCGGTCGGCGGTCTTCTTGTCCCAGACATTGCCGGTCTCGACGAACGCCTGCCAGGTGTCGGCATCCATCGTCTCGGACCAGAGGTAGGAATAATAGCCCGCCGAATAGGCGTCCGACGAGAAGAGGTGGTTGAACTGCGGCATGCGGTGACGCAGCGCGATCTCCTTCGGCATCCCCAGCGCCCCCAGCGCCTCCTTCTCGAACGCGTCGATATCGGCCACCGGGGTCTCGCGGTCGTGGAGCTGCATGTCGAGGATCGCGCAGGCAAGATATTCGACCGTGTCGAAGCCCTGATTGAAGGTCGAGCTCTTCTCGATCTTGTCGACCAAAGCCTGCGGCATCGGCTCGCCGGTCTTGTAGTGTTTCGCGTACTTGTCGAGCACGTCGCGAGTCAGCAGCCAATTCTCGTTCACCTGGCTCGGATATTCCACGAAATCGCGCGGCGTCCCCGCCAGCCCCGGATAGGTGATGTTCTGGAGCAGGCTGTGGATCGCGTGGCCGAATTCGTGGAAGAGCGTGGTCGCATCGTCGAGGCTGATCAGCGTCGGCTCGCCCGCGCCGCCCTTGACGAAATTATTGTTGTTGGACGCCAGCGTATTGCGCTCCCCGCCCAGCCTTTGCTGGCCGCGATAGCGCGTCGCCCAGGCGCCCGAGCGCTTGCCCGAACGCGCATAATTGTCGGCGTAGAAGATGCCGACATTCTTGCCCGTCACCTTGTTGGTCACCACGAAGGTACGCACCTGCGGATCGAACACCGGGATATCGCCGGTATTTTCCTTGAAGCTGAGGTCGTAGAGCCGCTCGCAGGCATAGAGCGAGGCCGCCTGGATGTTGCTCAGCTCGAGATAGGGCTTCACCTCGCCTTCATCGAGGTCGTACTTCGCCTTGCGGACCTTCTCGGCATAGAAGCGATAGTCCCAGGGCTCGATGGTGATCCCGGCGCCTTCCTTGTCGGCCAGCGCCTGCATGTCGGCGACTTCCTCGCCGACGCGCGCGCGGGCGGCGGGCCAGACCGACATCATCAGCTTCATCGCGTTCGCCGGCGTTTCCGCCATCGTATCGTCCATGCGCAGATAGGCGTGGTTCTTGAAGCCGAGGATCGTCGCGCGCTGCTGGCGGAGCTTCAGGATCTGCGCGATCACCGCCTTGGTATCGTTGGCGTCGCCATTGTCGCCGCGCTTGACGAAGGCGCGCCACACTTTTTCGCGCAGCGCCCGGTTGGTCGAGTTCATCAGGAAGGGCTGGACCGAGGAGCGGGTGTTGACCACCGCCCATCCGGCCACCTTGCGCTCGTCCGCGGCGGCCTTGAGCGAGGCCTTGTAGCTGTCCGGCAACCCGGCGAGATCGCCCTCGCCCAGCACGATCCAGGTCTCCTCGTCGGCCAGTACCTTGCGGCTGAATTCGGAATAGGCGGCGGCGAGCGCCTGGTTGAGCGTGGTCACTTCGGCGCGCTGGGCATCCGAGAGATAGGCGCCGCGGCGCACGAAGCCGCGATAGCTGCGCTCGAGCAGCCGGGTCTGCTGGGCGTCGAGCCCCTGCGATTTTCGCGTGTCGTACGCGCCCTTTACCCGGCCGGCGAGCTTGGGATCGAGGAACAGCTCGTCGTAGAATTTGGCGAGCCTGGGGCTCCATTCGCGGTCGATCGCCTGGACTTCCTTGGTGGCCAGGTTCGAAGTGAACACCCCCCACATCGACTGGACCCGGTCCATCGATTCGCCCGCCATCTGCATCGGCAGGACCACGGTCTGGAAGGTCGGCTTGGTCGTCGCGTCGCGGATCGCCAGCGTCTCGGCGCGCAGCTCGGCCATCGCGGCTTCGAAGGCGGGCGGGAACATGGCGGGCTTGACCTGGTCCCAGGGCGGCACCCCGCCGAAATCGCCGGTCCAGGGCTTGAGCAAGGGGCCGGCATCGGCGGCATCGAAGCGCGCCGCGGCGGTGAGCACCGGGGCGGCGAGCAGTGCGGCGGAGGAAGCGAGCAGCGCCTGGCGGCGGTTGAGGCGGGGAGTCATGCGATTCTGGGCTCCGTGATGACGGGGATGGCGCACCCTAAGAGGCATGTGTCGAATAGCAATAGTGGAGGATGACACTCTGTGTTCCGGCGAAGGCCGTAGCGTCGGCGGCAAGCACGGCCACCACGCGCGCCAGTGCTCCGGCCTTCGCCCGAGCAGGTTCAGCTGCCCGGTTGACTCTTCCATCAATGAGAACAGAATAGGAACACAACCCACAACCGAGTCGCACCAGCGTGGCCGATCCCGCCGTCCTGAAGCAATTGCGCGAGACATTGAGCAGCCTCGAGACCGGCGGGTTCCGCCGCCGCCCGGCATTGCCCTTCGGAATCGAGGCCATCGACTCGCGGCTCGCGCATGGCGGCCTCCGCCTCGACGCGCTGCACGAGGTGGCGGGCGCGGGATCGGACATGGCCGACGATTGCGCCGCGACGCTGTTCATGGCCGGGATCGCCGCGCGGGCCTGGGGGCCGGTGCTGTGGGTGGTGCGGCGGCGCGACCTGTTCGCCCCGGGCCTGTCGCAGGCCGGGCTCGACCATAAGCGCCTCCTCTATGCCGAGGCGGCCGACGATGCCGAACTGCTCGCGGTGATGGAGGAGGGGCTGCGCCATCGCGGGCTGGGCGCGGTGATCGGCGAAGTGAAGCGCGCCGACATGACCGCGACGCGGCGGCTCCAGCTCGCGGCCGAGGGCGGGCGCACCATTGCGCTGCTGATGAAGCGCCCCCTGCGCGAAGGCGCCGATCCGATCGCCATGCCCTCGGCGGCGATGACGCGCTGGCGAGTCGCCTGCGCGGCGTCGGCGCCCCTGCCGGTGGAGGGAGTGGGCCGGGCGCGCTGGCGGCTCGAGTTGGCGCGGCAAAAGGGGGGCGAGGGTTTCGAGATCATGGTGGAGGCGAGCGATGAAACGGGTCGCTGCGCTCTTCCTGCCCCAATGGCCGATCGAAAGGCTGTGGCGGGCGGAAGCGCATCCCGGCGCGCGGCCTGAGCCCGCGCCCGCCATCGCCGCCGGCGCGCCGCTTCGCAGGCCCGCCCGGCATGAGGGCCATTGGCGGCCTGGCGCGAAATGGGCGCGGGAGGATCTCCCGGCCCGCTCCGATCCCGCACGAAAGCCCGGTTCCGCGCCGGGGGACGGAGAAGCCCCGCCGCCGCGCCTGACCGCGATCCGGATCGGCAACCGTATCGAGATCGCGGCCGCCTGTCCGCGGGCGCGGGCGCTGGCACTCCTCCCGGGCATGGCCATTTCGCAGGCGCGCGCGCAGGTGCGCGGGCTCGACATTCGCCCGGCCGACCCCGAGGGCGATCTCGCCGCGTTGCGCGGGCTCGCGGTGCTGGCGGCGCGGCGCTGGTCGCCGGTGGCGGCGCTGTCGGGCGACGACGGGCTGTTCCTCGATCTCACCGGAACCGCGCATCTCTTTGGCGGCGAAGCGGCGATGGCGCGCCGTATCGTCGGGCTGCTCGCCCGCGCCGGTTTTACCGCCCGCGTCGCCATCGCCGATACTCCCGGCGCGGCATGGGCGCTCGCGCGGCATCTGCCCGGCCCGGTGACGGCCTGCCCGCCTGGCGCGCAGGCCGGGGCGCTCGCCATGCTCCCCACCGCCGCGCTGCGCATCGACGACGCCGCGGTCGAATTGCTCCGCCGGCTGGGGATCGACCGGATCGGCCAGCTCGCGGCGCTTCCCCGCGCACCGCTGGTGCGCCGCTTCGGCACGGCCATGCTCCTGCGGCTCGATCAGGCGCTGGGGACCGTTTCCGAGCCGCTCGATCCGGTGATCCCGCCCGAGGCGATCGCCGCCCGCCGCCGCTTCGCCGAGCCGATCCTGACCGCCGAGGCGATCGCGCACTGGCTGGGCCTGCTCGTCCCCGAGCTCGCCGCCGCGCTCGAAGCAGCGGGGCTGGGGGCGCAGCGGATCGAATTCGTCGCGGACCGGATCGACGGCGTCCCTCAACGCATCCGGATCGGCCTCGCCCGCCCCAGCCGCGATCCGGCGCACCTGCTTCGCCTGCTGCTGCGCCGGATCGAGGATGTCGCGCCCGGCTATGGCATCGATGCGATCGCGCTCCATGTCCGCCGCGCCGCGCCGCTCGGGCCGCAGCCGGTGACCGAACGGCTCGACGAGCAGGCCGCGCCCGAGCTCGCCACCCTGGTCGACACGCTCGCGACGCGGATCGGGCATGGACGGATGTGGCGGATGCGTCCGGTCGAAAGCGACGTTCCCGAACGGTCGGCGGCGCGCGCGCCCGTGCTCGATCCGCCCAAACGGCAGGGGCCGCGCGGAAAGCGCGACGATGTGCGCCAGCTCGACCGCAACCTGCCCTTGCCGCCCTGGCATCCGGAATGGCCGCGGCCAGCGCGGCTTCTCGCCCGGCCCGAACCGCTCGACCATGTCATGGCCGAACTGCCCGATCAGCCGCCGCGCCGCTTCACCTGGCGCGGACGGGCGCACCGCGTCGTCCGCGCCGACGGCCCCGAGCGCATCCATGGCGAATGGTGGAAGCGCGACGCCGAGCGCGCGAGCGTGCGCGACTATTTCCGCGTCGAGGACGATGCCGGCCAGCGCTATTGGCTATTCCGTTCGGGCGATGGCGAGCATGGCGCGACCGGCGATCTCAGCTGGTACCTGCACGGCGTGTTCGGATGAGCTACGCCGAGCTTCAGGTGACGACGCATTACAGCTTCCTGCGGGGAGCTTCGGCGCCGCAGGAGCTGTTCCGGCGCGCCGTCGCATTGGGTCTGTCGGCGCTTGGCGTCACCGATCGCAATTCGGTCGCGGGCGTCGTGCGCGGCCTGGTCGCCTCGGAGGAGCTCAGCAAAGCCGGCTATCCGATCCGCATGATCGCGGGCTGCCGGCTCGATCTCGTCGATGGCAGTTCGCTGCTCGTCTGGCCCGAGGACCGGCCCGCCTGGAGCCGCCTTACGGGCCTGCTCACCCTCGGAAAGGCCCGCGCCAATGCGCAAAAGGGCGAGAAGGGGAAATGCTTTCTGCATTGGGAGGATGTGGCGGCGCATTGCGAGGGACTGGTCGGCGCGCTGGTCCCCGGCCTGGCGGATGGCGGCGACCCGCTGGCGCTCCAGTGGATGGCCGATCTGTTCGGTCGCGACCGGGGCCATCTCTGCCTCACCCAGCATCGCCGCCCCGGCGACGCGATGCGGCTTCACACACTGAACGAGGCCGCGCGCCGCTTCGGCCTGACCCCGCTCGCGACCGGCGATGTGCTTTATGCCGAGCCCGGCAATCGCATGCTGCAGGACGTCGTCACCGCGATCCGCGAGAAATGCACGATCGACGAACTCGGCTTTCGCCGCGAACGCAATGCCGACCGGCATCTGAAGTCCCCCGCCGACATGGCCCGCCGCTTCCGCGACTATCCCGAGGCGATCGCCGCGAGCACCGCGATCGCCGAGCGCTGCGCCTTCTCGTTGCGCGAACTGCAGCATCAATATCCCGAGGAGCAGGTCATCCATGGCCGCACCGCGCAGGAGGCGCTGCACGCGCTCGCCTGGAACGGACTGAGGCAGCGATTCGGCGGCAAGCCGTCACAGGCCCATCAGGATCTGCTCAGGCACGAGCTCAACCTCGTCGAGCAGATGGGCTACGCAGCCTATTTCCTCACGGTCAATTCGATCGTGCAGTTCGCGCTCAGTCAGCAAATCCTCTGTCAGGGACGGGGCAGCGCGGCCAATTCGGTGATCTGCTTTGCGATGGGCATCACCTCGATCGACCCGATCAAGCATCAGTTGCTGTTCGAGCGCTTCATTTCGACCGAGCGCCACGAGCCACCCGATATCGATGTCGATTTCGAGCATGAGCGGCGCGAGGAAGTGATCCAGTGGATCTACGAAACCTATGGCCATGATCATGCCGCGCTGACCGCGGTGGTCAGCCGCTTCCGCTCGCGCGGCGCGGTGCGCGAGGTCGGCAAGGTCATGGGACTCCCCGAGGATGTGACGGCGGCGCTCTCGTCACAGGTCTGGGGCTGGTCGAACGACGGCGTGGCGGACGCGCATGTGGATTCGCTCAATCTCGACCGGAACGATCCCCGCCTCGCGCTGACGCTCGAGCTGTCGCGCCAGCTCATCGATACGCCGCGTCACCTCTCCCAGCATCCCGGCGGCTTCGTGCTGACCCGCGACAAATTGCACGACCTGATCCCGATCGAGCCCGCCGCGATGATCGACCGGCGCGTCGTCGAATGGGAAAAGCTCGATATCGAGGAGCTCGGCTTCATGAAGGTCGATATCCTCGGCCTCGGCATGCTCGGCTGCATGCGCCGCTGCTTCGATCTGCTCGCCGGGCACAAGCGAGTGATGCTCAACCTTGCCTCCCCGATCCTGCAGGAGGACGACAAGCCGACCTTCGCGATGATTCAGAAGGCCGATACGCTCGGCACCTTCCAGATCGAAAGCCGCGCGCAGATGTCGATGCTGCCGCGGATGCTACCGGTCGATTTCTACGACATCGCGATCCAGGTCGCGATCGTGAGGCCCGGGCCGATCCAGGGGAATATGGTCCACCCCTATCTCAAGCGACGGCAGAATCCCGCTCTGGTCGAATATCCTTCGCCCGCGCTCAAGGCAGTGCTCGAGAAGACGCTCGGCGTGCCGCTCTTCCAGGAACAGGCGATGCAGGTCGCGATCGTCGGCGCGGGCTTCACCGCCAACGAAGCCGATCGGCTGCGCCGCGCCATGGCGACCTTCAAGAATACCGGCGGCATCGGCGAGTTCGGGCCGAAGCTGATCGCCGGCATGCTGGCGAACGGCATCGCGGCGGAATTCGCCGAGCGGCTGGTCGAGCAGATCAAGGGCTTCAGCAATTACGGCTTTCCCGAAAGCCACGCCGCCAGCTTCGCCAAGATCGCGCTCGCCTCATCCTGGATGAAATGCCGCCACCCCGACATCTTCTGCGCTGCGCTGCTCAACTCGCAGCCCATGGGATTCTACGCCCCCGCCCAGATCGTCCGCGACGCGCGCGAGCATGGCGTCGAGATACGCCCGGTGTGCGTCAACAGGAGCGGCTGGGACATGGGCGTGGAAGGCGAGGCGCAACGTCCACGGCCGCGCCCTCACCCCGGTTTCTGCGGCACGGCGGAGGATTGGCAGAATCTCATGCCTCTCAGGCTCGGCATGCGCATGATACAGGGGCTGAGCGAGGCAGATGCCCGGGCGATCATCGCGGCGCGCGAGGCCGGTCCCTTCACTTCGATCGAGGAAGCGTGGCGGCGCTCGAAGGTGAAGCCCGCCGCGCTCGAATGCCTCGCCCGCGCCGACGGCTTTCATGGGCTCGGGCTCGATCGGCGGCAGGCGCTATGGGCGATCAAGGGATTGCGCGGCGCGCCGCTGCAGCTCCTGCTCGAAGCCGATACGCGAAAGGGATTGATCGAGCCCGAAACGCGCGAGCCTATCGTCGCGCTTCAGCCGCTCACCGATGGGCGCGAAGTGGTCGAGGATTATCGGGCTACCCAGCTGACGCTGCGCAATCATCCGCTCCATTTCCTGCGCGACCAGCTGGCGGACCGCCGCATCGTCACCTGTCGCGCGATGACCGAACTCCGCGACGGGGCGGTCGCCGAAGTCGCTGGCCTGATCCTCGTCCGCCAGCGGCCGGGAAGCGCCAAGGGCGTGGTGTTCATAACGCTGGAGGACGAGAGCGGCATCGCCAATGCCGTGGTGTGGGCCGACCGATTCGAGGCCAATCGCCGCATCGTCATGTCCGCGACGATGCTGGCGATCCGCGGCCGCGTGCAGAAGGAAGGCATCGTCGTCCATCTGGTCGCCGATCGCATTACCGATCTCACTCCGATGCTCCGCCAGGTCGGCAATCTCGACCTCCCCCGCATGACCATGCCCGGCGACGGCGCCACCCATGGCGGCACGATCGACCCGCGCGACCGGCTCAATCTGCCCCGCCAGCGCGCGCTCGAAAGCTGGCCGCCGCGCAAGCGCGGGCAGGACGACGACGTCATCCCGATCCGCTCGCATGACTTCCACTGATCTCGGAAGGCGCTGGGAGCGCCCGCTTTATATCTTCGCCAAGCCGGGGCGAGCGACGCTGGTCGAGCTGAAACGGCTGCGCGCCTTTTTCGGTATCGAAAGCGGCTATGCGCTCGACCGGTTGCACAGCACCTTCCTGCCGCTCGGCGAAACCGGCCCCGAAGCGATCACGGCCGCCAGCGCGATCCTGGCAGATTTTCACGCCGAGCCGTTCGACGTCACCTTCGATCATATCGAAGGCGCCACGCTCAAGCCACGAAAGGGCCTGCGCGCACCCGGAATCTTCCAGCGCGCGCTGGCGCGGCATTTCAGCGCCAGAGGCTTCGCGCTGCCCGGCTACGACTTCGGGCTCCATCTCAATCTCGATTATGGGAACCCTTCGGATCGCCGCGCCGCGATTGCACCGCTCCAGTGGACGGTCGATGAGATCCTGCTGATCGAAAGCAGATACGGCCATATCGAGCATGGCCGCTTCCCGCTCGTCGCCCGCCAATACGCATTGGCGCTGTGAGCCGGAGCAGTGTTAGGGTCGTGCAAAGCCTGAAGGAGGGGAAATGATCAAGCCATTGCTCGCCGCGTCCGCCATGCTCGCCGCGGCTTCGGCCGCGCCGGCGCTGGCCCAGACCGCGCCCGCGCCGCGCACCGAAGTCCGCCTCGATCATGTCGCGCTGTTCGTCGCCGATACGCAAGTGAGCATCGATTTCTACAAGGGCATCTTCGGGCTCAACGAGATCCCCTCGCCCTTCCCGCCCGGCGGCCCGCGCTGGATGCTTTTCGCCAACGGGCTCGAACTCCATCTCCAGCCCGGCCGCAAGGATCCGATCACGTCGCCGCGCCGCGTCCATTTCGCGGTTACCGTCCCCGATCTCGCGCCGGTCGTCGCCTTCCTCAACGCGCGCCACATCGTCTTCGTCGACAATAGCGACCGCCCCGGCCAGATCGCCCATACGCGGGGCGACGGCGTTCAGCAGATCTTCTTCCAGGACCCCGATGGGTATTGGATCGAAGTCAACGATGTGGGGAAGGCGAAGCCCTAACCTGCCACCACCGTCTGCTCGATCGTGCCGAAGATCGGGTGGTGCTTGTCGTCCTCGGCCCAGATGCGGACGGTGTCGCCGGCCTTGAGGAAGGGCGTCTCGGCCTTGCCGCGCAGGATCGTCTCGACCGTGCGGACTTCCGCCAGGCACGAATAGCCCACTCCGCCTTCGGAAATCGGCTTGCCCGGTCCGCCATCCGAATCTCGGTTCGAGACGGTGCCCGATCCGATGATCGTCCCCGCGCCCAGCTTTCGCGTCTTCGCGGCGTGCCCGATCAGCGTGCCGAAATCGAAGGTCATGTCCTCGCCCGCCTCGGCGCGGCCGAAGGGCTTGCCGTTCAGATCGACCATCAGCTTGCGGTGGAGCTTGCCGTCCCGCCACCAGCCGCCCAGCGCGTCGGGCGTCACGAACACCGGCGAGAAGGCGCTGGCGGGCTTGGACTGGAAGAAGCCGAAACCCTTGGCGAGCTCGCCCGGGATCAGGTTGCGCAGCGACACATCGTTGGTCAGCCCCACCAGCCGCACGCTCGCCAACGCCTCGTCGCACGACGCCCCCTGCGGCACGTCACCCGTCACCACCACCACTTCGGCCTCGAGATCGCAGCCCCAGCTCTCGTCCGCCAGCGGGATCGGGTCGCGCGGGCCGAGGAAGCCGTCCGATCCGCCCTGATACATCAGCGGATCGTGCCAGAAGCTCTCGGGCATCTCGGCACTGCGCGCCTGCCGCACCAGCGCGACATGGTTCACATAGGCCGATCCGTCGGCCCATTGGAACGCGCGCGGCAAGGGTGCGGCGGCCTGGCGCTCGTGGAAGCGCAGCATCGGGATCGTCTCATGCTCCAGGTCGATCTGGAGGTTGCGCAGATCGTCCTCGACGCGCTCCCAATCGTCGAGCGCGGCCTGCAGCGTCGGCGCGATATGAGTGGCGTCGGCGCACCAGGCGAGATCGTTGGAGACGACGACGAGCTTGCCGTCGCGGCCGTGCTTGAGGCTGGCCAGTTTCATAAAAGGGGTTCCTCTTGTTGCTCCCTCCATAGCCCGGCCCGCGCGCAAGTCGAGGCGGTTGACAGCCCTGTCCGCCGCTCGCAACCGTTGGCGAATGGCGCAGGGGCTTTCATTCCTGGATCATGGCGGCGAGGCGGGCCGCGCGATCGCCGCGCACGACTGGGCCGGCCATCCGCTCGGCCCCCCGGCGGACTGGCCCGCGCCGCTTCGATTCGCGCTCGGCATGGCGCTCGGCTCCTCCTTCCCCACCGCGATCTACTGGGGCCCCGAGCTGCGGCTGCTCTACAACGACGCCTGGATCGCGGCGCATCCCGAGCGGCATCCGCGCGCGCTCGGCCTCACCCCGCGCGAGGTGTGGGGCCCCTCCTCGGACATGGTGCGCGCGCAATTCGACGAGGTTTTCGCCTCCGGAATCGGCATCGCCAAGGTCGACCAGCCCTTCCTGCTCGACGGCAGGGAGACCTGGTGGAGCTATTCGATCACCCCGATCCGCGACGAAGCGGGCAGCATCCTCGGCGTGTTCAACCAGGGGCATGAAAGCACGCGCGCGGTCCTCACCGAACGCGAACGCGCCCGCCAGGCCGAAGTCGAGGCAGCGCTGCGCGAAAGCGAGGAGCGGCTCCAGCTCGCGCTCGACGCCTCGACCGGCATCGGCACCTGGGACTGGAGCGCCGAGACCGCCCGGGTGAAGGGCGATCTGCGCTTCGCCCAATTGTTCGGGATCGCGCCCGAGCGCGTCGCCCAGGGCGGGGCGTTCCAGGCGGTGATCGACCTGATCCACCCCGACGACCGCCAGAAGCTGCGCGACGCGGTCGCCGCCTCGCTCACCACCGGCGCGCCGCTCGCGGCCGAATTCCGCGTGCTGCGCCCCGACGGCAAGACCCGCTGGATGCTCACCCAGGGCCGCTGCATCTTCGACGCCGAGGGCAAGCCCGTCCGCTTCCTCGGGGTCAGCTTCGACATCACCGAGCGCAAGACCGCCGAGGAGACCGCGCGCGCCACCGCCGAGGAACTGCGCCGCTCGACCGAGGCGCAGACCTTCATCTACGCGCTCGCCGAGCGCCAGCGCGCGCTCGACACGCCCAGCGCGATCATGGGCTTCACCGCGGCGGCGCTGGCGAAGCGCATCGGGGCCGACCGGGTCGGCTTTTACCGCGTGATCGACGGCGGCATCATCCATTTCGGCCCGTGCGTCACCTCGGGCGCGCTGCGCGAGATCAGCGGGTCGATGCCCGCCGAACGGCTCGGCGAGGTCGCGATCGATCATTACCGCGCCGGCAAGACGCTGGTGATCCGCGACAGCAACGGCGATCCCGGCCTCGCGGGCACCAGCATCGCCAAATATTCGCCCGCCGCGATCGGGGTTCCGCTGCTGCGCGGCGGAAGCTGGGTCTCGACGCTCTATGTCAACCAGGCGGGCCCGCGCGACTGGACCCCCGACGAGATCGCCTTCATCGAAGCCGTCGCGGAGATCTCGTGGGACGCGGTCGAGCGCGTCGGCGCGGCGGTGGCGCTGAGGGAAAGCGAGGCGCAGTTCCGCGCGATCGCCAACTCGATCGACCAGATGATCTGGTCGACACGGCCCGATGGCTATCACGATTATTACAACGACCGCTGGTACGAATATACCGGCGTGCCCCCCGGCTCGACCGATGGCGAGGCGTGGAACGGCATGTTCCATCCCGAGGATCAGGAGCGCGCCTGGAGCGTATGGCGCACCTGCCTCGAAACCGGCGACCCCTATCATATCGAATACCGGCTGCGGCACCGCAACGGCGAGTATCGCTGGGTGCTCGGCCGCGCCCAGCCGGTGCGCGACGCGGACGGCACCATCACCCGCTGGTTCGGCACCTGCACCGACATCCAGGACATTGTCGACGCGCGCGAGGTGCTCACCCGCTCGCGCGAGGAGCTTGAGCGCGCGGTGCAGGAGCGCACGCGTCAGCTCTCGACCGCCGAGGCGCAGCTGCGCCAGTCGCAGAAGATGGAGGCGGTCGGCCAGCTCACCGGCGGCATCGCGCATGATTTCAACAATATGCTCGCGGTGGTGATCGGCGCGCTCGACCTGCTCGAACGGCGAGTCGCGCAGGGCAACATGGATGTCGGTAAATATGTCACCGCCGCGCGCGACGGCGCCACGCGTGCCGCCGCGCTCACCCAGCGCCTGCTCGCCTTCTCGCGCCAGCAGCCGCTCGCCCCGGTGCCGGTCGACGCCAATCTCACCATCATGGGCATGCTCGAGCTGCTCGTGCGCACGATCGGCGAGGAAGTCAGCGTCGAGACATTGCTGGCGGAGGATCTCCGCCACGCCATGGCCGATCCGGGCCAGCTCGAAAACGTCATCCTCAATCTCTCGGTCAATGCCCGCGACGCGATGCCGGGCGGCGGCGTGCTGTCGATCGAGACGCTCAATGTCCATCTGGACGAGGAGGAGGCCAGCGGCGTCGGCATCTCGCCGGGCGACTATGTGCTGATCGCGGTGCGCGATACGGGGGCTGGCATGTCGCCCGAGGTCGCGGCGCGCGCCTTCGATCCCTTCTTCACCACCAAGGGCGTGGGCAAGGGTACCGGGCTGGGCCTCAGCCAGGTGTTCGGCTTCGTCCGCCAGTCGGGCGGGCATGTCGCCATCGATTCGGCGCCGGGCGAGGGCACGGTGGTCCGCGTCTATCTTCCGGTCCATGACGGCGCGCTGCCAGAGGCCGAACGTCCCAGCGAGCGCCGCCAGTTCCCGCGCGGGCGCGCGGACGAAGTGGTGATGGTGGTCGAGGATGAGGACCGCGTCCGCGCCTGGTCGGTCGAGGCGCTGCGCGAGCTCGGCTATACCGTGGTCGACGCGCATGACGGGCCCGAGGCGCTGCGCCTGATCGAGGCCGGGCAGGCGATCGACCTGCTCTTCACCGATATCGTCATGCCCGAAATGACCGGCCGCGAACTCGCCCGCCGCGCCGCCGAACATATCCCCGGGCTGCGCATGCTCTTCACCAGCGGCTATAGCCGTGAGGAAGCGGGCGCGGGCGACGTCCTCGCCAAGCCCTTCGCGCTCGATCAGCTGGCGAGCCGGATCAGGGCGGCGCTGGACGGCTGATGGACAGCCGACGCACTCTGGCGCTCTCATGGCTTGCGCTGGCCCTGACCGACTGCAACCCAGCGAGTATCGCGATGCCGGGACCGGCGGCCGATCCGGTCGCGGATGCCCGGATAAAATGCACCGAAGCCGAAACGGGACCGGCGCCGCATCCCATGATCCAGCTACCCGTCGAGAAATTCGACGAGTGCATCGTCGCGGAGGCCAATAAATGGCCCGGAGAGACGCGTCAGGCGATCTGCGCGCTGGGCAGATCCGG
Source organism: uncultured Sphingomonas sp. (assembly GCA_966251045.1). GTDB lineage: Bacteria > Pseudomonadota > Alphaproteobacteria > Sphingomonadales > Sphingomonadaceae > Sphingomonas. The sequence continues at coordinate 61,091 of CBINJP010000014.1, read as the reverse complement.
CGGCCCCTGGCGCTCGACGGTCGAGGTCTACATGGCCGATGGCAGGTGCCGCACGGATTACGAGTAACGGTCCAGCGCCCGCATCAATCCCCCTTGACCTTCACGCCCTGCAAGGCCATTGGCCCCGCGGCTCCGGGCATTCCCCGGCGCACTCCAGACCGCCCAGCCGCCGAGCCCTGTCGAAGGGCGGCTTGGGTTCGCCCGGCAGGCGAGGACGTGCATCCAGATGGCCAATGTCGCGGTGATCGGCGCCCAATGGGGCGATGAGGGCAAGGGCAAGATCGTCGACTGGCTCGCCGAACGCGCCGATGTCGTGGTCCGCTTCCAGGGCGGACACAATGCCGGCCACACGCTCGTCGTCGGCGACAAGGTCTACAAGCTTTCGCTGCTCCCCTCGGGCATCGTTCGCGGCACGCCGAGCGTGATCGGCAATGGCGTCGTCCTCGATCCGTGGCACCTCAAGGCCGAGATCGAGAAACTGCGCGGCCAGGGGGTCGAGATCACCCCCGCCACGCTCAAGATCGCCGACACCTGCCCGCTGATCCTGCCGCTCCATGGCGAACTCGACGGGCTGCGCGAGGATGCCAGCGGCGCGGGCAAGATCGGCACCACGCGGCGCGGCATCGGCCCTGCCTATGAGGACAAGGTCGGCAGGCGGGCGATCCGGGTGTGCGACCTCGCGCATCTCCACGAATTGGAGCCCCAGCTCGACCGGCTGCTCGCGCATCACGACGCGCTGCGCGCCGGCTTCGGGGTCGGCCCGATCGACCGTACGGCCCTGCTCGACCAGCTCCGCGAGATCGCCGGCTTCGTCCTTCCCTATGCCCAGCCGGTGTGGCGGATGCTCCACGAGGCGCGCGCGCGCGGTCGCCGCATCCTGTTCGAAGGCGCGCAGGGCGTGCTGCTCGACATCGACCACGGCACCTATCCGTTCGTCACCTCGTCGAACACCGTCGCGGGCACCGCCGCCTCGGGCACCGGGCTCGGCCCCAATGCGGTCGGCTTCGTCCTCGGCATCGCCAAGGCCTATACGACGCGCGTCGGATCGGGCCCCTTCCCGACCGAGCAGGATAACGAGATCGGCGAGCGGCTCGGCACGCGCGGCCACGAATTCGGCACCGTCACCGGCCGCAAGCGCCGCTGCGGCTGGTTCGACGCGGTGCTGGTGCGGCAATCGGCGGCGGTCAGCGGCATCACCGGCATCGCGCTCACCAAGATCGACGTGCTCGACGGGCTCGACGAAGTGTCGATCTGCACCGGCTACCGGCTGGGCGGCGAGGTGCTCGACTATTATCCCTCGAACGCCACCGACCAGATGGCGGTCGAGCCGGTCTATGAGACCATGCCCGGCTGGCACGAATCGACCGCGGGCGCGCGCAGCTGGGCGGACCTGCCCGCGCAGGCGATCAAATATATCCGCCGCATCGAGGAGCTGATCGCCTGCCCGGTGGCCCTGGTCTCGACCAGCCCCGAGCGCGAGGACACGATTCTGGTGCGCGACCCGTTCGCGGACTGAGGGAGGCCTCACCGCAAGCGGCGCGCATGACGAGGTCGGGCGTGGGTTGCTCCGGCCTAATGAACCAACCCACGCCCTGTCATGAAAGACTTAGCGCGCCTGCGGGGTCGGCGGCGTGGGTTCCGGGCTCGGCAGGGGGCTCGGGGTCGGAGTGGGTGTCGGGGTGGGCGTCGGCGCCGGAGTCTCCTTGGGCGGCGGCGGCGCGTCCTGCTGGGCCAGCGCGGCGGTCGAGCCGGCCAGCAGGATCACGCAGGCAAGGGCTTTGATACGCATAAGCTACTCTCCTCGGGCCCAACGGGGCCGTGGGAAGGGCTAGCCAGCCGCACTCGCGGGGGCCACCCCCGCGCGGGTCGCCTTACCGCCTCCTTCCGCCGCTTGGCCGGGGACCGTGCCTCGGCCGCGACGACTTGAAATGTTGGATTTCGCCTGCTTGGGTCGTCACACCCGGCTGCAAGGTCCGCTCTTTGAACCGTCGAACAGGCGCAGCACGGCGCCCCGCCGTTCCAACAAAAGACGCGATCCCTCTGGGGACAAGGTTACGAATGACTCCAACGTGCGGAACCTTATCGGCGGCTCACCCGCACTGCGCGCGGTGGAGCAGCTTCTGATCCGCCAGCACCAGCGCCATCATCGCCTCGACCACCGGCGCGCCGCGGATGCCGACGCACGGGTCGTGCCGTCCCACGGTGCGGATCTCGGTCGCTTCGCCCTCGCGGGTAATCGTCTCGACCGGAGTCAGGATCGAGCTGGTCGGCTTGAAGGCCACCCGCACCTTGACCGGCTGGCCGGTCGAGATGCCCCCCGCGATCCCGCCGGCATGATTGGCGAGGAATTCGGGATGGTTGGTCCCCGGCCGCATCGCATCGGCATTTTCCTCGCCCGAGAGCCGCGCCGCCGCGAAACCGTCGCCGATCTCGACGCCCTTGACCGCGTTGATGCTCATGCACGCCGCCGCCAGCTCGCTGTCGAGCTTGGCATAGATGGGCGCCCCCCAGCCCGCGGGCACGCCGGTCGCCTCGCACGCGATCACCGCGCCCAGCGACGATCCCGCCTTGCGCGCCTTGTCCACCAAAGCCTCCCAGCGCATTGCGGCGGCGGGATCGGGGCAGAAGAAGGGATTGCGGTCGATCTCGGCGAGCTCGAAATTCTCGGGATCGATCGCATCGTCGCCGATTGCCTCGACCCAGGCGCGGATCGACACCTCCGGAATCACCAGCCGCGCCACCCCTGCCGCCGCCACCCGCGCCGCGGTCTCGCGCGCCGAGCTGCGCCCGCCGCCGCGATAGTCGCGGAAGCCGTATTTCGCGTCGTATGCGTAATCGGCATGTCCGGGGCGATAGGCCTTGGCGACTTCCGAATAATCCTTGGAGCGCTGGTCGACATTCTCGATCATCAGGCTGATCGGGGTACCGGTGGTCTTGCCCTCGAACACGCCCGAAAGGATGCGGACCTGATCGGGCTCCTGCCGCTGCGTCGTGAAACGCGACGTCCCCGGCCGGCGCTTGTCGAGAAAGGGCTGGATGTCCGCCTCGCTCAGCGCCAGCCCCGGCGGGCAGCCATCGACCACCGCGCCCAGCGCGGGCCCATGGCTCTCCCCCCAGGTGGTGAAGCGAAAGACGCGGCCGAAAGTGTTGTAGCTCATCTCAGGTTCGCGCCTCTATTGTTCACCGCGCGCCTCTCGCATCCGTATGATCAGTTCCGCGTTACGCCGTTTGCGGTCGGTGAAGAAGGCAATGCAAGCATCGGGATCGATACCGCATCGGCCATCCATGCCCATGTCGAACTTGCCGTCGCGCTGCCGGGGCCAGCTGCACACGACAGCGGGATAGGCCGGGTGCCCGGGCTTGGTGAAAGTCCACATCCGCTCGAAATTGTTCTGCTGAATGTTGATCACATCGCCGGCGTCGAAAATCTCGCCCGGGCCGGCCTGCGATTTCAAAAGCTCGAACTGATCCTGCGCGCTGCCGACCATCACCCCGCACAGCTTGCCCGGCTTGGCAATCTCGGCTTCGCGTTGCGCCAGCTCTGAATCCTGACCGGCCACGGACAGCAACAGGGCCAGCGGCAGGATCATGCCAGCGCGATATCCGGCGCGTCCTCGGCCTTCATGCCGATCGCGTTATAGCCGGCATCGACATAATGGATCTCGCCGGTCACGCCTGCCGCGAGGTCGGAGAGCAGGTAGAGCCCCGCCCCGCCGACATCCTCGATCGTGACGTTCCGTTTCAGGGGCGAATTGAGCTCGTTCCATTTGAGGATATAGCGGAAATCGCCGATCCCCGAGGCCGCGAGCGTCTTGATCGGGCCCGCCGAGATGCAATTCACTCGGATATTGTCGCGCCCCAGATCGACCGCGAGATACTTCACGCTGGTCTCCAGCGCCGACTTGGCGACGCCCATGACGTTGTAATGCGGGATCACCTTGGCCGCGCCATAATAGCTGAGCGTGAGCAGGCTGCCGCCGTTCGGCATCATCGCCTGCGCGCGCTTGGCCACCGCGGTGAAGCTGTAGACCGAGATGTTCATCGTCATCAGGAAATTGTCGAGGCTCGTCTCGTAATAGCGGCCGCGCAGTTCGTTCTTGTCGGCGAAGCCGATCGCATGGACCACGAAATCGATCGTCGGCCAGCGCGCGGCCAGCGTCGCGAACGCGGTGTCGAGCGCCGCCATGTCGGACACGTCGCAATCGATCAGGAAGTCGCTGCCCAATTGCTCGGCGAGCGGGCGGACGCGCTTCTCCAGCGCCTCGCCCTGATAGGAAAAGGCCAATTCCGCGCCCTGCTCCGCCAGCTTCTGGGCGATCCCCCAGGCCAGCGACCGATCGTTGGCGAGCCCCATGATCAGCCCGCGTTTGCCCTGCATCAATCCCGTCACGACGCTACGGCCTCCTTGTTCTCGGGTTCCTCTAGCCCGTTCTCGGGCACTTCCGCCAGAGCGGCGTTCAACTCCGCGCCGATCACCATGCCCAGCCCGACGATGAAGAAGAAGATCAGCGCGACCATGGCACCCGCGAGGCTGCCATAGGTCAGGTCGTAGCTGGTAAGCGAAGCCAGCACGCCCGGCAGCAGCGCCGTGGTGAGCATCCACCACAAGGTCACGAACAGCGGCCCGGGCCATTTGGCGCATTTCGCCTTGCGGTATTTGTGCGGGGTCAACGAATAGAAGAGCATGTAGAGCGCGCCGAACAAGGCGATCCCGGGCGCGAGCTTGCCCAGCCACACCAGCCGCTGCGCCTCGGAGGCGAAGGGGAAGACGCGGTAGACGAACTGCTCGACCCCGGTGAGGATCACCTGGAAGCTGAACGCCGCCATCGCCAGCACCACCGACGCGACGATGAGCCCTATCGCGCCGAGCCGGTATCGCCAGAAGGGAGTCGAAGAGGTGACCCCATAGGCCGCGCGCAGGATGCCGCGCAGCGTCTCGATAAAGCCCGCGGCGGTCCACAGCCCGACCAGCGCGCCGAACCACAAGAGGTTACCCGATCGCGCCTCGAGCACGTCATAGACCGGTTGGCGCAGCACATCGGCAACATCAGGCGGCACGGTGCGCAGAAAGGCGTCGAGCGTGCGAAGCCCCTCCCCGGTGCGCCCGACCAGCCGCGCGATCGCCGCCGCGACGATGAAGAAGGGGAAGAGCGTGACGAGGCTGAGATAGGCGAGGTTTCCGGCATAGGTGAAACCGTCGGTATAGGTGCCCACCGCAACCCGCTTGACCACGACGAAGAATTTGTCGCCGATCCCCATCCAGCCCAGCCCGTGGCGGATATGTGTCCCCAGCCCGCGCCGCCGCGCTTCGGGCGATTCAGGGGAGATTTCGCCGGTGGACACAGGGGGTTAGACGCCCATCTTCGCGCGAGGGTTCCCGCTATCCTTGTCCTTCCAGCCCTCGACGAACGCGGTCAGCGCCGCATCGTCGGCAGGCAGGTCGACCATCAGCGTGACGAGGATATCGCCGCGCCCGCCGCCCTTCTTGTGAAAGCCGCGCCCTTTCAGACGGAACACCTTGCCCGAGGTCGCCCCCTTGGGGATGCTGAGCATCACCGGCCCGTCGGGCGTCGGCACCTTGACCGACGCGCCAAGCACCGCCTCGCTGAGCGTCACCGGCAGGTTGAGCCGGATGTCGTCGCCCGCGCGGACGTAGAAGCGATGGGACTGCACTTCGATCGTCACGATCGCGTCGCCGGCGCCGCCCGGCCCTTCCTCGCCCTTGCCGCCCAGCCGCATCTGGGTGCCCGTCTCGACGCCCGCGGGGAGCTTCAGGTCGATCGTCTTGCCGTCGCGCAGCGTGATCCGCTGCGGCGCGAGCTTCGCCGCATCCTCGAAGCCGACCGCGAGACGATAGGCGAGGTTGGCGCCCCTGGGCGCCGGGCGCCGGCCGAAGCCGCTCTCGAAGCCTCCGCCGCGCCGCGCGCCGCCACCGAACAGCCCCTCGAAAATATCGCCGAAGCCGCCGCCACCGCCGCCGAAATCCTCGGCGCGGAAACCGCCCTGCTGGCCGTGCCCGCCGAACCCGCCAAAGCCCGGCGGCATCGTTGGATTGCCGTCGCCGTCGATCTCGCCGCGATCGAAGCGCGCGCGCTTGTCCTTGTCGGTCAGCAGGTCATAGGCCTGCGTCACCTTTGAAAAGCGCTCGGTCGCCTTGGGGTTGTCCTTGTTCTTGTCGGGATGCAGCTCCTTCGCGAGCTTGCGATAGGCCTTCTTGATATCGGCCTCGCTCGCACCGCGCGCCACGCCCAAGGTCTGATAAGGATCGGCCGCCATGGGTTACAAATCCAGCTTCTCGTAATCGGCGGGTGGGGAAATGCCGTCCATCCGCTCGGTGAGCAAGAGGCGGAAGCTCGGACGGCTCTTCATGCCGACATACCAGCGCTTGGCCTGTTCATGGCTCTTCCAGTCGATCCCACCCAGATAATCGGCGACCGAGATCTGCGCCGCCGCGGCCAGATCGGCGAGGCTCATCGTCGCGCCCGCCAGCCAGGTGCGATGATCGAGCAGATAATCGATATAGTCGAGATGCTGGACCGCCGCCTTCATCGCCGCGCGCAGCGCGGTCCCGTCGGGCGACTGCTTGTAGACGATCCGCTTGAGCATGCGTTCGTGGAGCAGGGGCGCGGTGATGTCGCGGTAGAAATGCTCGTCGAACCAGATCACCAGCCGGCGGATCTCGGCGCGGTCGGTCGCGGTGCCGCTCAGCATCGGCGCCTTGGTCACCGTCTCTTCGAAGAATTCGCAGATCACCGAGGAATCGATCAAGGTCACCCCGCGATCGGTGTCGGCCATCACCGGCGTCTGCCCCGTCGGATTCAGGTCGATGAACTCGTCGCGCCGCGTCCAGGGGGATTCACGCACCGGCTCATAGCCCACGCCCTTCTCGCCGAGCAGGAGCCGGACCTTGCGCGAGAAGGGACAGAGCGGGAATTGGTAAAGCTGCCACATGGCGCCCGCTTTAGTCCTATCGCGGCGCGGGTAAAGCCGCCGCGCGCTCAACATGGTGAAGGACGGTTAACCATTAAGTGACGCCTCTGGCCTAGCCTGTCCGGGCCTAAACGGGGATCAAGGGCATGGAATTGGGGATCGAAGGCGGATTTCGCCGCGCGACGCGGACCATCCTCGCGGTGGACGACAGCCGCACCAATCTGGACGTGCTCGCGACGCGGCTCGGCCAGCTCGGCTATCTGGTCGTGCTCAGCAGCACCGGCGCGGAAGCGCTCGACCTGCTCCAGGGGCGCGGTTTCGACCTCGTCCTGCTCGACATGATGATGCCCGAGATTTCGGGGATGCATGTGCTCCACGAGATCCGCGGATCGCCCGATACGGCCGATCTGCCGGTGATGATGATCACCGGACGCAGCGATCCCGCAAGCGCGGTGCAGGCGCTCGCCGCCGGTGCCGACGATTATGTCGCCAAGCCCTTCGCCTTCGAAGTCCTCGCCGCGCGGATCGAGCGCACGCTCGCGCGCGCCAGCCGGATCGAGGCGCTCAAACGCTCAAACCTCGCGCTCGACGCCCGTATCGCCGCGCGCGCGATGGAGCTTGGCGAGGCGCGCAACGAGCTTGCCGCGTGGCGCGCCGACCGCACCCGGCTGGTCGCCTCGATCCAGGCGCTCAACAGCGAGGTGGAGCGGCTTTCGTCCGTGCAGCTTCGCTGAGGCGGCGCCAGCCCGCCGTGAGGCGAGCAAGCTAACGCGGGAACCAGTGTCGCCGGATGAAATAGGCCGTGATCGCCGCCGCCATCGCGATGCAGATCACCGTGATCCACCAGAATGACGCATCCGAATGAGTGAAGGGCAAGGGCACGTTCATCCCGAACAGCCCGGTGACGAAGGTCAGCGGCAGGAACACCATCGCCGCCACCGCGATGATCAGCGAGCGCTGGTCGATCTGCTCCGACCGCAAATCGGTGAGCGTTTCGTGCGTCAGCGCGGCGCGTTCGCGGATGCTCTCGAGCTCCTCGGCCATGCGCGCGGCGCGGTCGGCGGCGGCGTTCAGGTGGAGCCGGTCGTCTTCGCCCAGCCACGCACCGGGAAGCAGCGCCAGCTTCTCCAGCGCCGCGCGCTGGGGACCCAGGAAGCGGCGATAGCCGATCGCGCGGCTGCGCGTTTCGTTGACCCTGCGGCGCAGATCGAACGCGCCGTGGCCGCTCAACTGTTCCTCGCAATCGTCCAGCGTATCGCCGAGATCGGCGACCACCGGATCGAGCTCCTCGGTGATCTCGTGCGCCAGCGCGGCGATCAGGTCGCCGGGATCGAGGATCTTGCCGATCTCGACCTGCGCCTTGACCGGATCGAGCGCGTTCAGATGCCGCCGCGTCACCGAGATGACGCGGCCCTGCCGTGCATAGATGCGCAGCGAGGCGAGCGGATCGGAGGCGACCAGCTGGTCCGCCGAAAGCCCGCGCAAATTGATCACCGCGCCTTCGCCCACCGCGTCGCAGCGCGGGCGCGTCTCGGCGGCGGTCAGTGCCTCGACGATATAGGGCGACAGCCCGGCCTCTCCCTGCAGCCATTGCTTGGCATGATCGCTGTTGGTGGTGAGATGGATCCAGACGAGCGTGCCGGGCTCGGTGAGCGCCGCCTTGATCGAAGGCTGAGTGACCGCGCCGCCGCGCACCGCATAAGCGAAGCCGCTCATCGTTTCATGTCCAGATCGACCGACAGCCCGGGTCCCGGATCGGCGGGCGCGGCATCGCATTCGATGCGGACGGCATCGGCGCGGGCGCGGGTGAGGATCGCTTGCGGCACGTCGCCACGATGGAAGATGCGGTCCGCCCCCGCAAGCGCGCGCGCCTGGCGCAGCGTCAGATCGTCGGGATCGCCCGACGCGAGCGCGATGTGGACGAGGCGGTTCGCGGGCGCATCGCCGCCCCCCGCCAGCCACAGATCGACCGCTTCCTGGTCGTGCTCGGCCAGCGGATCGAGCGCGCCGCCCTCGGCCAGCGCATCGCCGATGGCGCGGCGGCGATGCTCGGGGTCGGGCCAGCGATCGCGGATGCGCCCGCGCGCGAGGTTGAGGCCCCAGGCGAGCTTGCCGAGCTTGACCGGGAGCAAGGCCTCGATCCGCTGGCGCAGCGCTGCCGCCAGCCCCGCCGAGGCGCCGCCGGTGCCCACCGCGATCAGCACCGGATCGCGGTCGACGATGGCGGGGAGGGTGAAATCGCACAGTTCCGGCCGGTCGGCGGTGTTGACCAGCACGCCCCGGGCGCGCAGCCGCGCCACGGCTTCCTCTGGCTGGGCCATAGCGACGATAGCGAGGCTGGCCTCGGCCTCCTCGCCGACGATCCGCGCACCCACCCGTTCGAGCAGGCGACGTTTCGCGTCCGCGATATCGCCTTCGCCCAGCAGGATCACCGGCCGCCCCGCCAGCTTCACGAACAGGGGCAGCGCGGCGAGGCTCATAGGAGGGCTCCGACCCATGGCTGGCGATGGCCGTGATCGCCCGGAGAGGTTCGCTGGCAAGGCGCGGTGCGCAGTCGCGTAGCTGAAGCAACGCGCAAGCAGCGGCGACGCAGCCAGCGAGCCTCTCCGGGCGACCGCGAAGCGGCGGGCGCAAACAGGCGCACAGGGGCGTCGCGTCGTCGGTCACGATGGGATCTCCATCGCTCCCTCCTAGCTCCTACCTGTGCGCCTGTTTGCGCTCCGTCACAGCCACCGTCAGCCATGGGCCGGAGCCCCCAGCCACTCCGGCACGCCTTCGGCTTCCATGATCGTCTCGGCGGCGATCCGGCCCGCGACGATGGCGTATTTGTCGCCGGAGACCAGCACCTCGGGAACCAGCGGGCGGCTGTTGTACGTGCTCGCCATGGTCGCGCCATAAGCGCCCGCGCTGCGCAGGATGGCGAGATCGCCCGACTTCACGACATCGATCTCGCGCGCCTTGGCGAAGACATCGCTGCTCTCGCAGACGGGCCCCGCGACGCTGGCCTTGAAGCGTTCGCCGCTCGGCCGCACCGCTTCGAAATCATGCCAGGCGTCGTACATGGCGACGCGGGCGAGATCGTTCATCGCGGCATCGACGATCACCCAGGGCTGGATCACGCCGGGCTTCACCCACAGGACTTCGGTCAGCAGCACCCCGGCATTGGCGGCGATCACCCGGCCCGGCTCGAACATCAATTCGACATCCCAGCCCGCGGTAACGCGCGCGACCATCGCGCCGAATTCGTCGGGGCTCGGCGGCGTGTCTTCGGCGCGATAGGGCACGCCGAGCCCGCCGCCCAGATCGACATGGGTGATGCTGTGTCCGCGCCCGCGCAGCTGCTCGACCAGCTTGCCGATCCGCGTGAAGGCGGCCTCGAGCGGATCGAGGCTCTGGAGCTGGCTGCCGATATGCAGCGCGACGCCGCGCAGGTTTAGGCCCGGGAGCGGTGCCAGCCGATCGAAGATCTCCACTGCCTCGTCGATGGGAAGCCCGAACTTGTTTTCGGCCTTGCCGGTCGAGATCTTGTCGTGCGTTCCCGCATCGACATTGGGGTTCACGCGCAAGGTCGCCTGCGCGGTGACGCCGCGCTCGGCCGCGAGCGCGGCGAGGACGACGCCTTCCTCCTCCAGCTCGAGATTGAACTGGCCGATCCCCTCGTCGAGCCCCATCGCCAGTTCGGCGCGGGTCTTGCCGACGCCCGAGAAGACGATGTCCTTTGCCGCCATCCCCGCCGCGAGCGCGCGCTTGAGCTCGCCGCCCGAGACGACATCGGCGCCGAAGCCCTCGTTCGCCAGCACTCGGAGCACGCCGAGATTGGGGTTGGCCTTGATCGCGAAGGCGACATGGGTGCGGCCAGCCTGGGCGACGGCTGCTTTGAAAACGCGCGCGTGCCGCTGGAGCGTCGCGGTGGAATAGACATAGACGGGGGTGCCGACTTCGGCCGCGATGCGCGCGAGCGGAACGTCTTCGGCAAAGAGTTCGCCGTTCTTCAGATCAAAATGGTCCATGGTCTCAATTCGGAGGCGGGAGGTCGAATTCGTCGCTGCGGCGCTCTTCGGAACTTTCGATCAAATCGTCGCTGCGGGCGGGGCGGGTCTGCACCGGGGGTTGGAGCAGATCCTCGGCTTTGGGCGCCTGCTTCGCCGCATAGGGCGTCGCAGGCATGGGTTTGCCCTCGGGCTGCACCAGCCCCTCGCGCGCGCCGCAGCCGCACAGGGAAAGCACCAACCCGATGAGCAATACCCGCTTCATCGCCCTTCCTCCTCGCGCCGCGCCCGGGCCGCCCCGATCGCCTCGCGCACGCGGACCGGCGCTGTTCCGCCGAAGCTCGTCCGGCTCGCGACCGACGCCTCGACGCTCAGAACGCCGTACACCCGGTGATCGATCCTGTCGTCGATTTCCGTGAGCGCGTCGAGCGGCAACTGGTCGAGCCGGACTCCGTCCGCCTCGGCGCGCGCCACCGCGCGCCCGGTGATGTGATGCGCCTCACGGAAGGGCACCCCGGCTTCGCGCACCAGCCAGTCGGCCAGATCGGTCGCGGTCGAGAAGCCGGCGGACGCGGCCGCATGCATCCGCTCGGTGCGGAACACCGCGCTTTCGACCATCCCGGTCATCGCGGCGATGCTTAAGCCCAGCAGATCGTGCGCCTCGAACACTGGCGGCTTGTCGTCCTGCATGTCCTTCGAATAGGCGAGCGGCAGCCCCTTCATCGTCATCATCAGCGACACGAGGCTACCGGTGATCCGCCCGCTGTGCCCGCGCACCAGCTCGGCGGCGTCGGGGTTGCGCTTCTGCGGCATGATCGAGCTGCCGGTCGACCATTGGTCGGAGAGCGCGACGAAGCCGAAGGGCTGGCTCGCCCAGATCACGAATTCCTCGGCCAGCCGGCTGAGGTGCAGGCTGCACTGCGTGGCGCAGGTGAGATATTCGATCGCGAAGTCGCGGTCGGAGACGCTGTCGAGCGAGTTGCGCGTCGGCCCATCGAAGCCCAGCGCCGACGCGGTCGAGTCGCGATCGATGGGGAAGCCCGTCCCGGCCAGCGCCGCGCTGCCCAGCGGACAGAGGTTCATCCGCGCGCGGGCGTCCTTCAGCCGCGAACGGTCGCGCCCGAACATCTCGACATAGGCCATCAGGTGATGCCCCAGCGTCACCGGCTGGGCGACCTGCAAATGGGTGAAGCCGGGCATCACGCTCTCGGCATGCTCCTCGGCGCGCGCGAGCAGCGCGTCCTCCAGAACGGCGAGCGCCCGGTCCGCCTCGTCGATCGAATCGCGCACCCAGAGGCGGAAATCGGTCGCCACCTGGTCGTTGCGCGAGCGCGCGGTGTGGAGCCGCTTGGCCGCGTCGCCGACCTTCTCGCCCAGCCGGCTCTCGGCAAGCATATGGATGTCTTCCAGCTCCAGATCGACCGGCACCCCATCGGCATCGAAATCGGCCGCGACCAGCTCCAGACCCGTCCCGATCGCCGCCGCGTCCTCGGGTGTGATGATCCCCTGCGCGCCCAGCATCGCGGCATGCGCCTGGCTCCCGCGCAGATCCTGCCGCCACAAGCGCTTGTCGAACGGGATCGAGGCGTTAATCTCGCGCATGACCGACGACGGGCCTTCGGCGAAGCGCCCACCCCACATGCTATTGGAGCTGTCCTTGCGCCCGGCGATCTCTCTTCTCCTGCTCGCGGCCCTGGCAATCGGCGGCTGCGATAGGCAATCGCAGCCCCAAAGCCAAGCAAACGAAACTATCAATGGCTCCGCTTCCAACGAACCCGCGGCCAACGAAACCGCGACCGAGGAAGTGATCGGCACGCTCGACCGCAGCCACAAGGGCGAATCCGCTCCCGCCATCGCGTTCGAAACCCCCGCGGGCGGCCAGACCAGTCTCGCCGATTTCCGGGGCAAGCCGGTGCTCCTCAATCTCTGGGCAACCTGGTGCGCGCCGTGCGTCAAGGAAATGCCGACGCTGGATGCGCTGTCGGAAACGCTGGGGGATTCGGCCGTCGTGCTCGTCCTCGCCGAGGACAAGGCGGAGAATGTCGATCCCTTCTTCCAGAAGGCCGGTTTCAAGCGGCTCCAGCCCTATATCGACGCCGAGAGCAAGTTCAGCCTGACGCTGGGCCTCAACCTGCCCACGACGATCCTCTACGACAGCCAGGGCAAGGAGGTCTGGCGGATGGCCGGCAGCATGGACTGGACCGGCCAGACCGCGCGCGAGCTGATCGCCGAGGCGAAGTAGCGGCGCGTGACCGGGCAGGACCCCGCCGCGCTCGCGCAATTCGCGAAGCAGGCGATGGAAAGGGGCGAGGAGGCCGAGGCGGTGCCGGCGCTCGCCGCCGCCGCGCTCGCACAGAACGACGCGCTGCTGTGGCACTGGACCGCGCTGCTCTACCGCGCGCTCGAGCGGCATGAGGAAGCGCTCGACGCCTTCGCCCGCGCCGCCGCGCTCGCGCCGCGCGACCTGACGCTCGCCTATGGCCGCGCGATGACCGCGATCGAGGCGGGGCTGGACGCGCTTCCCTTGTTCGAAGCGGCGTCTCGCATCGACTCGTTCAACAGCGAGGTGATGCTGGGAACCGCCGCGGCGCGCTTCGCGGCGGGGGACGGCGCGCGGGGGATCGCCGATCTCGACAGGGTGCTGATGACGAGCCCGACCTGGATCGCGGGGCATCAGGGGCTGGCGCGGCTGCGCTGCCTGATGGGCGATGGCGAAGGCGCGCGCGCCTCGCTGGACCGCGCGCTCGCCACGCATCCCCGGGAATTCGTGCTGTGGCACGCGCTGATCCATATGCTGGGCCAGAGCGAGCGCCACGAGGAGATGCTCGACGCGATCCGGCGCGGCCGCGCGGCGATGGGCGATCAGGTCTTTTTCGATGCCAACGAAGCGGTCGGGCTTTCCGAGATCGGCGAGGCGGACCAGGCCGACGCGTTGTTCGCGAAGGTGGGCGATGCGGTCGAGGAGCTGGGCTTCGGCGTGATGCAGGTGCGGCACCTGCTGCGGACCGGCCGCGTGGCGCGGGCGCTGCCGATCATCGACCGCTGGCTGGCGGTGCCCGGGCAGATGCCGCTGATGTGGTCCTATGCCGCGATCGCCTGGCGGCTGATGGGCGACCCGCGCTGGGAGCGGCTCGAAGGCGATCCGCGGCTGGTTTCGGTGATCGATCTCGCGGGCCGGCTGCCCTCGCTCGACCGGCTGGCCGAGGTGTTGCGGTCGCTCCACCTCGCGCAGGGCGCGCCGCTCGACCAGTCGGTGCGCGGCGGCACCCAGACCGATGGCCTGCTGTTCACGCGGCTCGAACCCGAGATCCAGGCGCTCAGGGCCGTCATCGTCGAAGCGGTCGGCGAGCATATCGCCCAGCTTTCCCCGCCCGATCCGACGCACCCGACGCTCGGCCCCCGGCGCGACCGGCCAGTGCGCTTCTCGGGTAGCTGGTCGGTGCGGCTGGCGGGCGGCGGCAACCATATCAACCATGTCCACCCGATGGGCTGGTTCAGCTCGGCGCTCTATGTGTCACTGCCCGAAGGGACGCAGGGCGATGAGGGCTGGCTAACGCTCGGCGAGCCGACCTCGGTGCTGGGGCTAAACCTGCCCCCGGTCCGCAAGATCGAGCCGCGTCCCGGCCGGCTGGTGCTGTTCCCGTCGACGATGTGGCACGGCACGGTTCCGTTCGAAGCGGGCGAGCGGCTGACGGTCGCGTTCGACGTCGCCCCGCCGCGCTAGTTCGTGGGTGGAGCGGGCCGCCTTATGTGGAATTAAATGGAGGCCAAAAACGCCATTCCACGGCTTAGCTTCGCACTTTTCCCGCGAATCGTGGAACAAGATTTCCAACATTTGAAAGATCGTTGCGTGCGCGGATGGCGGGGCGGTGGTGTGTGGGGTTTCGCGGTGTCAAAGAGCGCCGGGCGACCAGAGACGTCGGGCCGGACGTCGAGCGAAGCAGGCGAAATCCTACATTACAAGGGGCGGCGTCGGGGTGGGTGGATTCAGTAAACTGGCACCGTAATCGAACATGTCGAGACCAGGATCACGCCGGCCAGTGAGCGCGCCGAACACGCGACCGTCATGAAATATCGTGCGCGCAACGGGTTCGGCGGCATGAACCTGGGCGTCGCGACTGGAATCGCGCGGCAGTCCGATTGCACGGCCAAGTTAATCGCCGCCGAGTAACGTCGATGCCACAGAGACTGGCTCCTTCCACCTCACGTGCTGCATCCATGCAGCATGGACGGGCCAGCAACTGGGGGGAATCGCGGTAACGTCGCGGAATGCACCGGAGCGCGAGCAGGTGCACCACTTGGCGCAAACCGCTAGTAAATCTTTGATATTAAACGAAAAGCTGGATGCCCGACAAGGATTCGAACCTTGATTGACGGAGTCAGAGTCCGCTCTCTTACCGTTAGAGGATCGGGCACCAGCGAGCGGCGCACCTAGCCAGCGGTCACCCCCGAGTCAACACCGGCAAATCCCCCTCGCTTGCCCCCCGCGCCCCACTGGTCTAACCTCGCGTCCAAGCACCGGACGGCGCGCAAGTGCCGAGACGGAAAGAACATAAGCGAGTGACACGACCATGGGGGATGGCTCCGCCAGACCGCCCCGCGAGCCGGACCCCGTTCCGGCCGAGACGGCTTCCCAGCCGGCCGATGCCCCGAGGGGCTCAGGCCCCGCCCGTCCGCGCTGGGGAGAGGCGCGCCATTATGCCGCGCTGGACCTTGGCACCAACAATTGCCGCCTGCTGATCGCCCGCGCGCAGGGAAGCGGCTTCGCGGTGGTCGACGCCTTTTCGCGGATCGTACGGCTGGGCGAAGGACTGGCGACCACCGGGCGCCTCTCCGACGCGGCGATCGACCGCACGCTTTCGGCGCTGCGCATCTGCGCCGACAAGCTGCGCCGCCGCCGCGTCGCGCTTGCCCGCTCGGTCGCGACCGAAGCCTGCCGCCGCGCGAGCAACGGGCCGGAGTTCATCGCGCGCGCCTATGACGAGACCGGGATCGCGCTCGACATCATCACCGCCGAGGAGGAAGCGCGGCTCGCGGTGCTGGGCTGCCACGCGCTGCTGGAGCCGGGCGACGGTCCGGCCCTCGTCTTCGATATCGGCGGCGGATCGACCGAACTGGTGCTGGTCGATTCGGCGCAGCCCACCCCCAATATCCTCGACTGGCACAGCGCGCCCTGGGGCGTGGTGTCGCTCACCGAGGCGGTGGGGCATGGCGAAGGGCCCGAGGGCCGCGCCGCTTCCTATGCCGCGATGCGCGCCAAGGTGGCCGAGGCGTTCGCGCCCTTTGTCGACCGGCTCAATCCGCCCCCGGGTACGCGCCGCCTGCTCGGCACCAGCGGCACGGTGACCACGCTCGCCAGCGTCCATCTCCGCCTCGAAAGCTATGACCGTAGCGTGGTCGACGGGCTGATCATGCCCGCCGCCGCGATGCGCGAGGTGAGCCAGCGGCTCGCGCATCTGAGCCTCGCCGACCGCGCCAAGGTCAATTGCATCGGCACCGAGCGCGCCGATCTGGTGGTGGCGGGCTGCGCGATCCTCGAAACGATCCTCGATCTCTGGCCCGCCGAGCGGCTGGGCATCGCCGACCGCGGCATCCGCGAGGGGATCCTCCGCCGCTTGATGAACGGGAAGATGCTATGAGCAGGGGTGGCGGGCGCGGCCATACACGGGTCAAGACGACGCGCGGGCGCACCGCGCAATCGACGCGCTGGCTCGAACGCCAGCTCAACGACCCCTATGTCAAGAAGGCCAAGGCCGAGGGCTATCGCAGCCGCGCGGCGTACAAGCTGATCGAGCTCGACGAGCGGTTCAATTTCCTGCGCGGCAAGAAGCGCGTGATCGATCTGGGTCTCGCGCCCGGCGGCTGGAGCCAGGTGTGCCGGCGGACCATCCCCAAGGCGGCGATCGCGGGGATCGACCTGCTGCCGGTCGATCCGATCGACGGGGTCGCGATCCTCCAGATGGATTTCATGGCCGACGCCGCTCCGCAAGCGCTGATCGAGGCGCTGGGGGGGCGCCCCGATCTGGTGATGTCCGACATGGCGGCGAACACCGTCGGCCATCCTCAGACCGACGCGTTGCGCACCATGGGGCTGGTCGAGGCCGCGCTCGATTTCGCGGTGCAGATGCTCGAGCCGGGCGGAACCTTCGTGAGCAAGGTCTTCGCGGGCGGGGCCGATTCGGCTTTGGTCGCCGAGATGAAGCGCAATTTCGCCACCGTGAAGCACGCCAAGCCACCCGCGAGCCGCAAGGGTTCGGTGGAGTGGTTCGTGGTGGCGCAGGGCTTCAAGGGTAAGGCCGAGCCCGAATGAAAAGGCCCCGGATCGCTCCGGGGCCTTTTCAGTTCCAACGGCGGAAGGGCTCAGCCCTCGTAGTCGCCGCCCAGATTCTGGTTGCGGGGCGGGGCCGCCGCGGTGAGGCGCAGCGCCTCGGCCGAGGCCGAGAGCGAGCCGACCTCGTCGGGGGCTTCCTCATCGTCGATCTGGACGCGCTGGAGGCTCGACACCACGGCTTCCTCGAGATGGCCGGGGCGGATCGTCTCTTCGGCGATCTCGCGCAGCGCCACGACCGGGTTCTTGTCGCGGTCGCGATCGATCGTCAGCTCGGCGCCGCCCGAAATCTGGCGGGCCCGCTGCGCCGCGAACAGCACGAGGTCGAACCGGTTCGAGACCTTATCAACGCAATCTTCGACAGTGACGCGTGCCATGCACCGCTTCCTTGAAACTATTTGTGTCCGGAGAAGGCGTGGCACTTAGGGAGGGAGACCCCGGAAGTCAAGAAAATGCGCCGTGCCAGCCCTCCAGCTTGCCCCTGGCGCGCGCAACCGCCAAACACCCGCGATGCCCTCCGCGCCCCAGCCCAGCTTCACTGTCGAAGGCAACCGGCTGACGCTGCTTACCGAGGGGCCCGAACGGCTGGAGCGCCTGCTGGCGCTGATCGACGGCGCCCAGCATTCGCTGCGCATCCTCTATTACATCTATCTCGACGACGAGGCCGGGGATGCGATTCGCGCGGCGCTGATCGCGGCGGTGGCGCGCGGGGTGGCGGTATCGCTGATCGTCGACGGGCTCGGCAGCGAGCATGCGCAGAGCCGTCGCTTCTTCGATCCGCTGCACGAAGCCGGCGTCGACGTCTGCCGTTTCGTGCCGCGCTGGGGGCGGCGATACCTGCTGCGCAATCACCAGAAGCTCGCGCTGGCCGACGAGCGCCGCGTCATCATCGGCGGCTTCAACATCGAGACCAGCTATTTCGGCACCACCGAGGATGCGGCGTGGCGCGATCTGGGGCTGCTGATCGAAGGCTGGGCGGCGGCGCGGCTGGTCGGCTATTTCGACGCGCTGTCGGCATGGGCGAAGGAGCCGCGGCCGTCGCTGCGCAAACTGGGGCGGACGCTGAGCAGCTGGAGCGAGCCCGAGGGCCAGGCGCGCTGGCTGCTGAGCGGGCCGATGCGGCGGCTGTCGCCCTGGACGCGGGTGGTGAAGCGCGACATGCGCGCGGCGCGGGCGATCGACATCATCACGTCCTATTTCGCGCCCAACCCGGCGATGCTGCGGCGGCTCGACAAGGCGAGCGCGCGCGGGCGCGTGAGGCTCGTGCTGCCGTCGAAGGTGGATCACACGGCATCGCTCTGGGCCGCGCGCTTCACCTATGCCGGACTGCTGCGCAAGCGCGTCCAGATCTACGAATATCAGCCGACCAAGCTGCACACCAAGCTCTACGTCATCGGCGATATCGTCCATATCGGCTCGGCCAATTTCGACATCCGCTCGCTCTATCTAAACCTCGAACTGATGCTGCGAGTCGACGATCCCGCCTTCGCCGCGCATGTCCGCGACTATGTTCAGGGCGAGATCGAGGATTCGGTGCAGGTGACCGCCGCGATCTACAAGGCGCGGACCGGCCCCTGGACGCGCTTCAAGCAGATGGTGGCCTATTTCGTCATGGCGGTGCTCGACTACAATGTGACGAGGCGGCTCAATTTCGGGCCCCGGAAGAAGCGTTGATGCGGCGATGAACATGGGGCGCAAGCGGAGCTGGAAATCGAAGGCGACGCGGCTGATCCAGGTGGATTGGCGCGAGCGCGGCCTGCTGGCCGAGGCGGTCGCGCGGCTGATCGTGGCGCGGGTGCGGATCGCCGGCCAGCCCTTCCGCCGGATCGCCAAGACGCTCGGCACCTTCGTGCCACCCGCCGACCCGCGCATCGCTGCGGCGCGCGCGCCCGGGCCCGCCGATCAGGCGCGAGTCGCGCGCGATGTGGGCTGGGCGGTCACGCGCGCCGCCCGCCACGTCCCCTTCGAGGCGGTGTGCCTGCCCCAGGCGATGGCGGCGCATGCGATGCTGCGACGGCGAGGGATCGACAGCGTGATGCATCTCGGCGCGCGGCGCAGCGACGAGAAGCCGATCGACGCACATGCCTGGCTCGATGCCGCTGGTGTCGAGGTGACCGGCTATCCGTTGAGCGAAGGGATGACCGAGATCGGAGCGTTTGTTTAGCCCACACCCTGCCTGAGCGCCGCGCCATTGCCCGAGACGCGCACCGTCCGGCTGGCGACGATCCCCATCGCCGCGTCGCCGCGCAGATGGTGCATCCGCCAGAAGGTCTTGCCCGCGCGGCGCACCAGATGGCCGCGCACCTGGTGAAGCCGCGACGCCGAGCGGCCCGAATGCGTCCCCAGCCCATGCTCGCCCACCACCGCGAGGCGCAGGCTCACCTCGACATGATCGAGCAGCAGCGCTCGGCCGGCACGGGCGCGGGCGCGGTTGATCCGGTCGAGCCCCTGGCGCGGCTGGGCGACCGCGCATTCGAGGCTGAGCAGCAGCAGGAAGGCGCAGAGCATCCCGAAATCGGGAAGCGCGCCGCGCATCAGTCTGAGCAGCGAGTCGCGCTCCAGCCCGCCCGATGCCCGGAAATAGGCGAGCCAGCGATTGTCCACGCGCGCCATGCCGTGACGGAAGATCCGCGCGACCTCGGCCGGATCGCGCACATCGCCGAACTGGATTCCGCAAAGGGCAGTCTCGTCCGACAGCTGATTGTCGAAATCGAAGGCGAACATCACCTGCGCCGCCCAGGGATTGCCCGCCGCGTCCTGGCTGAAGCTGTGCATCGTGCCGCGCCGACCGGTCTCGTCGTCGGCAAGCACCAGCATCCCGGCGCGCCCACCCTGCGGAACCGGGTCGACCCATTCGATCCACAAGGCCTGATGCGGGATGCGGTAGCAGGGATCCTCGAGCCGGATCGCCTCGGCACGGTTGCACAGCAGTTCGAGGCAGGTGTCGCGGACCGTCGCGTCGAGCACGTAGCGGGTCGTGCAGGCGCGGACATCGGCGGCGAGATCGCAGGCGCCCGGAACATGATGAACGCGGCCGGCACTATCCTCGACGAGCATCTCGCGGTTCGATTGGGCAACGCGGTCGCACAGATACATGGCAAGCCTCCCTCGGAAGACTTGATATTGCGATTCGTACTATATGCGAAGCACGCGGAAGCGCATTTGGAGCGAAACGGTGCGCCAGTGGGACGAGTGGGTGGCGTTACGCCTGCGAGATTTCGAGCAGCACGTCCTGGAGCCAGCGGCGGCGCGCCTTGGTGCTCGAAATCGCGCCCGCGATCGCCAGTTCGGTGTTCGCGCCGTCGAGCGTGCGGGCATAGGCCTCGATCTGCTCGAGCTTGCCCTCCAGCGCGCGGCTGGCCTCGAGCAGGAAGCGCATCTGCTCCTGCTTGGTCAGCAGGCTGAAGAACAGGATCTTGGAGCGCAGCGGATCGTGCGGGAGCAGGTCCGCGTCGGACACGGCCCCGACCCAGCGCGCCGCCGCGGCGCGGCCCTCGGGCGTGCAGGACAGCGCCTCGGTCCGGCGCGGCGAGCCCTTGATCGGCGCGGCATCGACCAGCCCGCGCTCGCGCAGCCGTTTGACGATGGGATAGATGGCCCCGGTGCTGCCCGAAAGCGAGCTGACCGGCGAGCGCGCCAGCGCCTTCATCACATCATAGGCCGAAACCGGCTGGTGGACCGCGATCTGCGCGAGGACATGGGCTTCGAGTTCGGTGAGCGCGGGCGCCGATTCGCCGGCATGCGCTGCATTCTGATCAAGCGTCGCGGTCGTCATGATGTTTGCTACCCTGCCCCCTGGGATAATGCAATTCGCACGATTACTACCCCTGTAGCGCGGCCTCAACCCCCCGTCTGAACGCGCGCGAAACGCGCAGCTGCTCGCCCGAGCGCAAGGTGAGGATGCCGTCGCCGTGCCGGTCGCGGCTCAACCGCTCGATCGCGGCGACGCTGGCGATCGCCGAGCGCCCCACCGCGACGAAGCCGTGCCCGGCCAGCCGGTCCTGCATCTGCTTGAGCGTCGAGCGGACCATGTAACCGGCATTCTGGGTGAGCAGCCGGACATAATTGCCCTCGGCCAGCACCGCCTGGATATCCTGCGGCAGCAGGGTCACCAGATCGCCCGCATCGCGCGCCGCGACCCAGCTCATCGCGGTCGAGGGCCCGCGCCCGAGCAGTTGCGCGCGGCGCACCGACTGGCGGAGGCGCTCGAGCGTATAGGGCTTCACCACATAATCGGCGACGTCGAGATCGAGCGCCTCGACCGCGAAATCGAGATGCGCGGTGACCAGCACCACCGCCGGCCGCAGCTCTGGCGGAGCGGCGCGGAGCATGTCGAGCCCGCTCACCCCGGGCATGTTGATGTCGACGAACGCGATCGCCGGCCGCTCGGCCTTGAGCAGCGCGAGCGCCGACGCCCCGTCCCCCGCCTCGCCGACGATCGTCAGCCCGCCGACCTCGGCGAGCATCCGCGCCAGCCGCGCGCGCGCGGGCGGCTCGTCGTCGACGATGATGACGCGCGCCGGGAGCGTCATGCCGCCATCCGCGTCACCAGCGTCAGCTCCGAAACGGTCCAGCCGCTTTCGACCTTGAGCGTCAGCGTCGTCCCCTCGCCAAACAGCAGGGCGAGCCGCGCGCGCAGATTGTCGAGCGCGATCCCCGCCCCGCGCGACTCGCTCCGGTCGATCGATCCGCCGCTGTCGCGAACGCGGATGCGGACCGCGCCGGGGGCGAAGACATAGGCCTCGATGACGATGGTGAAGGGCCCGGCGCTGCGTTCGAGCCCGTGGCGCACCGCATTCTCGAACATGGTCTGCACCGCGAAGGGCGGCACCTTGATCGTGCCCGGCGGCACGGTCACGTCCCAGCGCACGGCGAGCCTGTCGGAGAATCGCGCCTGCTCGATCGCGGCGTGCGCGCGGACGATCTCGATCTCGGCGTCGAGATCGACCAGATGCCCGTCGAGCCGTTCGGTGCTTTCGAGCAGCGCGGCGAGATCGGTGAGCAGCGAGCGCGCCCGGCTGGGCCGGGTGACCAGCTCGCTCAGCGCCATGTTGAGCGCGTTGAGCACGAAATGCGGGCGAAGCTGGCGGCGCAGCGCCTCGAGCAAAGCGGTCGAGCGGCGCCCCTCGACCCGGTCGCGCCAGGTGCGCGAGGCGACGGCGCGCGCATGGTTGCGCCAGATCGACGAGGCGGCGACGATCCCGGCATAGATCACCAGATCGGTGTCGATCAGCACGATCAGCTGGGTGATGTGCGGCGGCGGCCAGCGCACCCCGAGCGTGAGCGGAGCGATCCCCGCCCAGGCGCGCAGATTGAGCATCGTCCAGTAGAGCAATGCATGGACGATCCAAGCGCAGAGCCCGAGGCCGAGATGGACTCCCAGCCGATGCAGGACATGCGGCCCCGCGATCGGCCAGCGCCGCGCCGCCCACCACACCGCGGGCGCAAGCGGCGCCCATAGCCAGAACAGGAGCAGGAGCCGCGTGACGATCTCGATCGCCGGATGCTTCACCTCGTAGCGCCACACCGCGATCAGCGAATTGGACATGTAGAGCCCCGCGGCGACGCTGCCGACCACGAAGGTGACCAGCATCACCTTGAGCACCGTCGGCTCGAGCGAGCGCGGATCAGGCGACATGGAAAGGCGCGCGGCGATTAGGGGGTAGCGTGAGCATTGCTAATCGTAGTATGTCTCAGCTGTCATGCAGGCGCAAGCGAGCAGGTGGGCCCTTTACCCCAAGATGCGGATCATTCTGCTCGCCATCGCGGGCATCGTCACGATTTCCGCGCTGATCACCTTCCAGCAATGGATCATCAACCCGAAACTCACCGCGTGGAGCGCCTGGGCGGTGACGCTCGACGGGCTGATCGACTGGACCGTCTGGGCGCTGATGACGCCCGGCATCGTCTGGCTCGCCCGCAACATGCCGATGTTCCGCATGGGGCGTCCGCAACCTGCGATCCTGCTCCATGTCGCGCTCGGCACGCTGGCGACCGCGATCTGGTCGATCCCGATCGGCATCATCTCCTGGATCTTCACGCTCTACGGCTTCGACGGGGTCAAGCCGATGCCGTTCACCAGCGCCTATCTCTACGAGCTTCAGGGGCGCAGCTTCTATTATTCGTTCTTCTATGTGCTCGTCGTGGGCATCGTCACCGCGCGACTGCTCGCCCATGATGCGCAGGAGGCGGCCGCGGAGGCGGCGCGGCTCGAAAGCGAAGCGCTCGCCGCCGATCTCCACGCCGCCCGCGTCCATTACGATCCGCGCGGGCTGGCCGGGCACCTGCGCGCCGCCGCCGAGCTGGCCGAGGCCGATCCGGTGCGCGCCGAGGAGCAGATCCTCGATACGGCGGGCGAATTGCAGCGCAGCCTTGCGCTGACCTCTCCGGTGACGCGGCAAAGGCCCTGCGCCGCCTGAAATCTCCGTTTCGTCCCCGGCAGTCTCCTGTCCGTCACATCATGCTTGAGCGCGGCGCGCGCGCGGGTTTTCCTGAGCCTGCTCGTAGTGGAGGCGTGCGTGATGGGGATCGAACCGGGAGAATTGGCTGAAATCGCCGCGCAGGGCATTGCCCCGGCCGATCTCACCGCGATCCGCACCGCCGATCTCGCCGACAGGATCGACGCCGCGCCGCTGCCGCCGCGCGTGATGGCGGCGCTGCTCGCGCACCGCATCGAGTTCGAGATCGACGTGTGCGAGCTGTTCGACGCGCAGCTTCGCGGGGCCTGCCCACCTTTGGTCGATGCCCGCCTGCCGCGCGCGCACCGGACGGCGCATATCGCCGGCGCGGTCAGCCTTCCCTTTGGCGAGGTCAGCGAAGCCTCGGCCGCCGCTCTGCCCCGCGCGCCCTATATCGCGGTCTATGGCAGCGACGCGCTGCGGATGGACGCGGTGCGCACCGCGCATGCGCTCGCCGAGCTCGGCTATTCGGTGAAGCTGGTCAATGGCGGGTTCGCCGCCTGGATTGCGCAGGGCTTCCCGGTCGAGCAGGCCGAGGGCGACCGGGCGATCGCTGCGCTTTGAGCCCCGTGCTCCGGCGCAGGCCGGAGCCCTGGATTTCGAAGACATCGCCAGCCGCCAACGCTCCGGCCTTCGCCGGAGCACCGTTAGCTATTCTCCCGCTTCCCGCGCCGCGCGCCGCCACGCCGCCGGGGTCTTCATCGTCAGCAGCTTGAACGCCGAGCTGAAATGCGATTGCGCGGCATAGCCGCATTCGAGCGCGACCTCGGCGATCCCCTGATCGGTTTCGGCTAGCAGCGTCTTGGCGCGCTCGATCCGGCGCCGGCGGAAATAGCGATAGGGCGGCTCGCCCAGCGACTTGCGGAAGGCGCGGGCGAAATGGGTGGCGCTCAGCCCCGCCAGCCCCGCCAGCTCGGCGATCGCGACGTCGCGGTGGAGGTTGCGCTCGATATGATCGAGGCAGGCCCGCAGCCGGCGCCCGGTGAGCCCGCCCTGCAGCGGCCGCACCGTATCGAGCCGGACATGGCGCTCCGCCAGCCGCGCGGCGAGCACGCCGGCGAGCCGCGCGGCATAGTCGGGGCCATGCCGCCCGCCGTCGCGGCATTCCCGGCGCAGCGCCACGCCCATCAGCCATGCGATATCGTCGCCGCCGTCGCGGGCGCTGCGAAAGGCGAGATTGGGGTGCCAGGCGAGGCCCGCGGCATCGAGCAGAAAGGCCGGGCTGAGCGCGACCGCCAGCAACGGCGTGGATGCCGCGAAGCCCGCCGCGGACGCGGGGCGCGGGCCCGCGTCGACGATGCGGCGTTCGGGCTCGGCCTTCTCCCAGCGGCCGCGGTCCTTCGCAGCGAAGAGGATGGTGAAATGCCCGGCGGGAAAGGCGGGGAGGCTGGCGAGCGCATCCGCCCGGCACAGGACCGCCTCCCCGCCCGGCCAGCGCAGCCGCGTGCCCGTCCGGGGGAGGGACTGGCGGATCGGCGCGCCGGGGGGCGCGGCGAGAGGCTGGGCATGCGTGGCCATCGCGGGGAGTGTGCGCGTGGGGTCCGGGCGCGGCCACCGGAGTTTCGACGAATGGCGGGGTGAGACGACGAGCGTTTGGGCCCTCGATCAACGAAAGAGGGCCGGCGACCTGGAATCGCCGGCCCCCTCACCGTGCTCGGATCGCGGGGCGGCGATCAGAATTTGAGCACGGCACCCGCATAGAAGAAGCGCCCGACATTTTCGTAGATCGCGGTGCCCGTGCCGCCCGCGCCGCAGGCGAAGACGCCGCCGGTGGCGCATGTGCCGTCGAACCCGAAGGGCGGCGAGGTATCGAACAGATTGTCGACCCCGAAATAGAAGCGATAGGTCTTGTTCGGCTCGAAGCCGAGGCGGACCGAATGGTAGAACATGTCCGGCGTCCACACGACCGGGAACTTGTCGAGGTCGGTGGGCGGGCGCCCGTCGAGGCTGTGCGTCGTCTCGTAGAAGTCGATCGTCTGCGGCCCGATCCAGCGGAAATTATAGCCCAGGTCGAAATCGCCGAAATCGAGGTTCGCCTCGAGGCTGCCGGCGAATTCGGGCTCGTTGAGCTCGCTCTTGGCGCGGTCGCGGAAGCTGGGATCGTTGACGTTGGTGAAATTGTCGCGAGTCAGCAGCCAGCTCACCACCCCGCGCAGATTCACCTTCACGCCGCCGATCTGGGTGGCATAGGCCGCGTCGAAATCGATTCCCGAGGTCTTGAGCCGGGCGAAGTTGAAGGGTCCCGCGAGGAAGGAATTGTCGTTCGGGCCGACAGTGTACTGCACCGTGGTGCCGCCGACATTGCGGTTGGACTGGCCCTGGAAGGTGCCGTCCGGACGGCGGAAAACCGCCGCGCAATATTGGTTGGCGATGCCGCTGCTGCTGTCATAGCAGAGATCGATGATCGTCTGCGGCGCCAGCGTCAGGATGACGTTGTCCACCGTGATGTCGTAATAGTCGACCGTGAAGGACAGGCCGGGGATCATCGCGGGCTGGAACACCGCGCCGAGCGTCAGGCTGGTGCCGACTTCCTCGTTGAGATTGGGATTGCTGCCCTGAAGCCCGCGGATGCCCGAGGCGGGCAGGTTGGTCCAGGGCGTTGGAGCGCCATTGACCAGCTCGGTGGTGGGCACGCCCGCGGCGGCGCAATTGGCGGCGCGGCTGGCGGTGCCGTTGTTGATATTGGCCTGGCTGCACGGATCGATCAGGCCGTTGAGGAAGGTCTGTGACGGCGGACGATAGAGATTGACCAGCGTCGGCGCGCGCACCGATTTGGCGTAGCCGCCACGGAAGCGGACCCCGGCCACCGGCGAATAGATCGCGCCGACATTATAGGTCCAGACCGTCCCGGTGCTGCCCGCGCCCGAATCATAATCGGAAACCCGGCCCGCGCCCTCGATCGTCAGCTCCTCGAAGAAGGGCGTGCCGGCGAGCAGCGGAACGCGGAGTTCGCCGAACGCCTCCTTCACCTTCAGCGCCGGGGGGTTGAACGGCAGGATGACGTTGAAATCGGTGACGCCGCTCGCAGTGATCGGATCATAGACCGAGCGCGCGGTCTCGCGGCGATACTCGCCGCCCAGCGCGAAGGCGACCGGACCGCCCGGCAGCTCGAACAGCTGCGACAGATCGCCCGAGACATAGGCGCTGACGCTGAGCAGCGAGGCGCGCTCGTCGCGGAACACATCGGCGCTGACATAATCGAGCGCCGCGCGCGAGGGCTTGCCATTGCCGAACACGTTGATCGGCACGCAGCCGGGATCGTTGTTGGTGGTATCGGCATCGGCGTTGATCGCGCACACGATCTGCCCGCCCGACATCACCGCATCGGCGGCATTGCGGAAATTGGGCAGGAGGATGCGGTTGGTCGCGTCGAAATGCGTGTCGGTCTGGCCGTAATTGACCGCGACCTCGTAGCGCCAATCCTCGTTGAACACGCCCTCGATCCCGCCGACGAGGCGGAAGGTATCGCGCTTGTAGACTTCGCCGCGGCCGCCGAAATCGACGTTGAAGCGCTGGATGTTGAAGGTGGTGGCGCCGGGCGCGAGGCTGCGGGTCAGCACGTCGCGGGCCTGGGCGGTCAGGAAGGGATTGGAGAGATTATAGGTGCCCTGGAGGTTGGCGATGCTGGTCGGCTGGCCTTCCTGATTGCCCTCGATCCGGATGAACTTGCCCTCGAAGAAGGGACGGAAGGCCGGGCTGACCTCGAAGCTCAGCAGCACGTTCGCCGATTTGCGCTCGAGCCGGGGGAGGAGCTGGCCGGTGAGGCGCAGCGACGAGCCGCGGCCGCCGACGCAATTGTTCGATCCGACGGTGCGCAGGTCGCGGATGCAGGTGTTGGGCGTGAGATTGCCCTGGTCGTCGAACATGAAGCTGTAGCCGAGCTCGGCGCCGGTATTGCTGAGCTGGCCGGTGCAGTTGAGCGCGCGGCGCGCCTGGACCGCGGCGAAATTGGGCGATCCGGGCGCGACCGCCGCGGGGCAAGTCGAGGCATAGGTGCCGCCCTCGGAGACATTGTTGTTGAAGATCCGGGTGAGGAAGGCGTTGTCGGGGATGCCGTCGCCCGCCGCGGGCTCGCCCAGCGTGTTCTGGACCTGGTTGAACTGGGGGCGGCCCGAATAGGCGCCGTAGAGATCGTCGCGGTCGGTGTAATAGACGTCCTCGGCGCGGGCATATTCGAGGCTGACCGCGATATTGCCGCGATTGTCGGCGAAATTCTTGCCCGCCGTCGCGGTGACCAGATAGGTGCCGCGATCGCCGCGGCCGGTGATCCCGCCCTGCGCGCGGAGGCGCAGCCCCTCGAAATCGCGCTTGAGCACGAAATTGACCACGCCCGCGACCGCGTCCGACCCGTAGATCGCAGAATTGCCGCCGGTGACGACATCGACGCGCTCAAGCAGGTCCACGGGAATCGTGTTCACATCGACGCTGGTGGGCGTACCCGGCTGGGCGGTGACGTGGCGGCGGCCATTGACGAGCACCAGCGTGCGCGCGGTGCCGAGGCCGCGCAGGTCGAGCAGGTTGAGCCCGGCGGTGCCGATAAAGCCGCCCGAATTGGCCTGGCCGAAGGTCTGGTGCATCGACGGCAGCTGGTTGAGCGCGTCGCCCAGCGAGACATTGCCGGTGTCCATCAGCTCGCCCGCCTGCATCGTCGTGACGGGCACCACCGAGGTGAGCCCCGGACGCGCGATGCGCGAACCAGTGACGGTGATCGTCTCGCCGTCCTGCGCGGACGCTTCGGTGTCGGCGGCGGTGTCGTCCTGTGCCAGTGCCACGCCGGGAACGAGAATGGCGGTCGCGAGCGCGGTCGCCGAAAGCAGCTTGTGCATGATGCGCATATGAGGCCCCTATTGGTTGCGTGAGGCCAGGCTTGCAGCGCCGAACGAGCGGCGGCTTTCGCGATCCCGCCATCGCTTGCGCAAAACAAGCATATTGCGAAACGCAATAATCACAATCCGACGGGGCTGTTGCCGCTTTGTCACATCAGACGAGCGCGGCGAGGACGCCGGGCGCGAAGGTGCGGCCGACGCGGACCTGGGCGCCGAGACCGGTGACGACGGTGAGCAGGCCGTCCGGGCCGCGGCGCACCTCGCGCGTCCGGTCCCAGCGGACGATCGCCGAGCGATGGACCCGCCGGAACGCCGCCGGATCGAGCCGCGCTGCCACCGCGGCCAGCGATTCATGGTGGAGGAACGAGGCGCCGGTGACGTGGAGGCGGACATAGTCGCGCTCGGCCTCGACCCAGTCGAGTTCGCTCGCGCAGACGCGGCGATAGCGGCCCTGCGACCGCGCCCAGAATTCCTCACCGCAGGCCGCCGCCGCCATCACCAGCCGTTCGGCCTCGGCCGCGTTCGACGCGGTGCCGATCCATTCGGCCTGAGGCAGGGTCTCGAGAAGCTGGCCGATGGCGTCCGCGTCGGCATCGGCACGGAGGAGAAGGACACGCACGGGGCTGACGGCGCCGGCCATGGTGCAAATGATATAGCGTTTCGCATTATTGGCAAGATGGGGGCGAAACGGTAACCGTATTATATGAATAATACAGACAGGCTCAAGGCCGCGCTGCTCGCCGATCGCCTCGCCGCCTATAAGCGGCTGCGCGGCGGCTTCCCGATTCCGCTCGCGGGAACCGTTTATTGGGGCGCGCTGGCGTGGCTCGGCACCTTCGCCGACCTTCCGACATGGTGCATGACCGCCTTTATCGGATCGGGCGCGATCTTCCCGCTGGCACTGCTCTTCGCCGCGATCTTCCGCAACCCCTTCATGAAGGACCGGACCGCGACCGGCGACGTCCTGCTGCCCGCCTTCATTTCGATGCTGCTTTTCTGGCCGATGATCGTCGGCGCGGTGCAAGTCGCGCCGCAGCTGGTGCCGCTGATCCTCGCCATCGGCATGTCGCTCCATTGGCCGGTGATCGGGTGGAGCTATGGGCGGACCGGGCTGTTCTCGGCACATTCGATCGTCCGCGCGGTCGCGTGTACGCTGATATGGCTGTGGATGCCCGACGCACGGCTGACGGTGCTGCCGCTCGCGGTCGCCGGCATTTATCTGCTCACGGTCATTGCGATCTTCATCGATTCCGCGCTGGTCAAGCTACCGGAGCCGCTTGCCGATTGAGCCGCCACGCGGCATTGGGCGACTCCGCGTTGGAGGCGTTCATGAAAGACAAGCTCGTAACCCTGATCGGCGGCGGCGGATTTCTCGGCCGTTATGTCGCGCAGGAACTGCTGGCGCGTGGCGCCCGGGTGCGGATCGCGCAGCGCCGCCCACGCGACGCCTGGTTCCTGAAACCCCTGGGCGGGCTCGGCCAGACCCAGTTCGTCGCGGCCGACCTCACCGTGCCCGAGACGATCGCCAATGCGGTCGCGGGGTCGGATGCCGTGGTCAATCTTGTCGGCACCTTCAAGACCGACGCGTTCCACGCCGTCCATGTCAAGGGCGCGCAGACCGCCGCCATCGCCGCGAGCCGCGCCGGGGCCAGCGGCTTCGTCCAGGTCTCGGCGATCGGCGCGGATCCCGAATCGCCCTCGGGCTATGGCAAGTCCAAGGCCGATGGCGAACGCGTCGTGCGCGAGGCGTTTCGTGCCGCCACGATCCTGCGCCCTTCGATCCTGTTCGGACGCGAGGACAAGTTCGTGAATCGCTTCGCGGGGATGATCGCGGGGAAGCCGGTGGTGCCGGTGCTGCGGGGCAAGGCGCGGTTCCAGCCCGCCTGGGTCGCCGATGCAGGGATGGCGGTCGCCAACGCGCTTTCCGATACGCTCGCGCATGGCGGCCAGACCTATGAGCTGGGCGGGCCCGACATTCTCTCCATGGCCGAGCTGTTCCGCTGGATCGCGCATGAGATTGGCGCCGACCCGGCCTTTGTCGACTTGCCCGACCCGATCGGCGCGCTGATCCCGATGCTGCCGGGTTCGCCGATCACCGGCGATCAGTGGCGGATGCTCAAGCAGGACAATCTGGTGGCGCCGGGAGCCAGAGGCTTCGCGGCGCTCGGCATCGATCCGACTCCGCTCGCGGCGGTCGCGCCGGGCTGGCTAGTCCAGTATCGCCGCCATGGCCGGTTCGGGAAGCTTGCCGCCTGAAAGCCTTAATTACTTCGCATCCAGGATGGCACGCGTAACGGGGGCGTATTTCCATGTCTGACATCATCGTCGCGATCCTGCTCGGCATCGTCGAGGGGATCACCGAATTCCTGCCGGTCTCATCGACCGGGCATCTGATCCTCGCCACCGAGCTGATGGGCTATGACGCGGCGAAATGGGCGGTGTTCAACATCGCGATCCAGCCCGGCGCGATCCTCGCGATCGTCGTGCTCTATTGGCGGACCTTCGTCGCGGTGTTCCGGGGGCTGCTGCGCTGGGAGAAACAGTCGGTGGCGTTCGTGCGCAACCTGCTGATCGCCTTTTTCCCCGCAGTGGTGCTGGGCCTCGCATTCGGCGACCAGATCGAGGCCTTGCTCGAGAACGCGGTGGTGGTCGCCTGGGCGCTGATCGCGGGCGGCGTCGCGATCCTGATCGTCGAACGGCTGGTGAAAACCGAGAATGTGCTGGGCATCGCGGGCGTCTCGCTCGGCCAGTCGGTCAAGATCGGGCTGGTCCAGTGCCTCGCGATGATCCCCGGGGTCAGCCGCTCGGGGGCGACGATCATGGGGGCGATGGCGCTGGGGATCGACCGGCGCACCGCCGCCGATTTCAGCTTCTTCCTCGCGCTGCCGACCTTGAGCGGCGCGACCGTGCTCCAGCTCTACAAGCATCGCGATGCGATCACCGCGGACGATATCGGGCTGATCGCGGTGGGCTTCGCGGTATCGTTCGTGGTGGCGCTGGCGGTGGTCAAGGCGTTCCTGGCGATCGTGACCAAACACGGTTTCGCGCCCTTCGCCTGGTACCGAATCGGCGCCGGAGCGCTGGCGCTGATCTGGCTGGGAATGCGATAAAGGGCCGTTTCGGCCTTAATTTGGCGCAATAATATTACGCGCTCGGCAGCCTTCTGCGGGCGAAGCAATAAATAGGTCAGTATTGCTGCTTTATTATGTCGCCGCACTCGATTAGGGACGCGGCATGGCAGACGATCCGATGCTCAAATTCGTGGAAACCGGGCAGGCCTTTCCGGCCAAGCGCGCGGCCGAGCTGCGCGCCGAGGATTTCCGCGAGATCGCCGATCGCTATGCGGTCGAGAAGGCCGAGGAGCAGTCGTCGCGCTGTTCGCAATGCGGCGTGCCCTATTGCACGGTGCATTGCCCGCTCCACAACCATATCCCCGACTGGCTGCGTCTCACCGCCGAGGGGCGGCTGCGCGAGGCCTATGAGCTGTCGAACAGCACCTCGACCATGCCCGAGATCTGCGGCCGCATCTGCCCGCAGGACCGGCTGTGCGAGGGCAATTGCGTGATCGAATTCTCCGGCCATGGCGCGGTGACGATCGGTTCGGTCGAGAAGTTCATCACCGACAAGGCGTGGGACGAAGGCTGGGTCGAGCCGCTGGTGCCGGGGGCCCCGCGCGGCCAATCGGTCGGGGTGATCGGCGCGGGGCCCGCCGGGCTCGCCGCCGCCGAATATCTGCGCGTCGCGGGGTATGAGGTCCATGTCTATGACCGGCACGACCGCGCGGGCGGCTTGCTCACCTATGGCATCCCCGGCTTCAAGCTGGAGAAATATGTCGTCACGCGCCGCGTCGAGCGGCTGAAGGCGGGCGGGATCGTCTTCCATACCGGCTTCGAGGTCGGCCGCGACGCGACGCTCGACGAATTGCGCGCGAAACATGACAGCCTGCTGATCGCCACCGGCGTCTACAAGGCGCGCGCGATCAAGGCGAAGGGCGTCGACGCGAACGGCGTGGTCGAGGCGCTCGACTATCTGATCGCGTCGAACCGCAAGGGCTTTGGCGATGCCGTCCCCGCCTTCGACGATGGCAGCCTCGATGCCCAGGGCAAGCATGTCGTGGTGATCGGCGGCGGCGATACCGCGATGGATTGCGTGCGCACCGCCAAGCGCCAGGGCGCGCTCAGCGTGAAGTGCCTCTATCGCCGCGACCGCGCCAACATGCCCGGATCGCAGCGCGAAGTGACCAATGCCGAGGAGGAAGGCGTCGAGTTCGTCTGGCTCTCCGCGCCCGAGGCGTTCGAGGGCGGCGCCACGGTTTCCGGCGTAAAGGTCAGCCAGATGCGGCTCGGCGCGCCCGACGCCAGCGGCCGGCGCGCGCCCGAAATCGATCCGGGCAACAGCTATGGCGTGAAGGCCGATCTGGTGATCAAGGCGCTGGGCTTCGATCCCGAGGATCTGCCGAAGCTGTGGGGCGCGGCCGAGCTGGGCGTCACCCGCTGGGGAACGCTGCGCACCGACGGCAAGACGATGATGACCAGCCTCGACGGCGTGTTCGCGGCGGGCGATATCGTTCGTGGCGCGAGTCTGGTCGTCTGGGCGATTCGCGACGGCCGCGACGTGGCGGCGCATATGCATGCCTGGATGCGCGCGCGCGCGGCCCGCCCCGCCCGCGCGGCCTGAGGGAGACGCCGCATGAAGCTCATTCTCGCAGCCCTGGCGCTGGCCACGCCGATGGCCCAGCCGCTGCCCGCCATTACCGCGCCGCCGGCCGCAGCCGTCGCTGCCGGCGAGACCGAACGGCTGGTCGAACTGCTCTTTCCCGAGGGCCGGGTGATGGAGACCGCGCTCGCCGCGGTGCGCAACGACACCCGCCGCCGCAGCGAGCTGTCGAACGATCCGGCGATGCTCGACTTCGTGATTACGCGGATGTGGCCCGAAGTCTCGAAGACGATGCGCGCGGCGATGCCCGAGCTGCGCGCCGACCTCGTCAGGGTCTTCACCGCGGAGCTGACCCCCGGCGAGATCAGCGACCTGACCATCTTCTTCTCGAGCCCGGCGGGGAAGAAGCTGCTGGCGATCATCTATGAGGACATGGCCGCGAACCCCGCCGCCGGGACGCAAGAGCGGACGAACAACGCATCGGACCGGTTCATGGCGGTGCTGACCCCCGACGATTATCCGGCGGTCACTCGCTTCGCGGCGAGCGGCGGCGCGGCGAAGATGCAGGAGATCGGCCCGCTGCTCGGCAACGCCAGCGCCGCCTGGGCCGAACGGCTGCTCGCCAGGCACGGACCGCGCTTCGCGACGCTGCGCACTCAGGCCATCGCGGATTACAAGCGCAAGCAGGGAGGCGGCCAGTGATCCGCGGGCTCGCGAGAGGCATCGCCGCAACCGCCGCGCTGGGCCTTGCCGGGACCGCGGCCGCGCAGACCGTTCCCGTGCCGCCGGCGCCTCCGGTCCAGCCGGCCAGGCCCGCGCCGCCGCCGCTCCCCGCGCCCGATCCGGCGCGGCTCGCGGTCGCGCAGCGGGTGGTCCTCAAGATGTTCCCGCCGGGCAGCTATCGCGAGATGCTGGGGGAGAATTTCCGGAACATGATGTCGTCGATGTTCGATGCGATGGCGTCGATCCCCTTCTCCACCATCGCCGGGATCGGCGGGCTGACCGAGGACCAGGTCAAGGCCATGGGCGATGCCAACATGGGCGAGGTGATGGACATCCTCGATCCCGCCTGGCGCGAGCGGATGAAACTGATGACCACCGGTCTCTGGGGCTCGACGGGCGATCTGCTCGACCGGCTCGAGCCGCGCGTCCGCGAGGCGATGGCGCGCGCCTATGCCCGCGAATTCACGGTCGAGCAGCTGAACGAGATCCTGCGCTTCCTCGAAACGCCGACCGGCGCGCGCTTCGCGAAGCAGTCGCTGCTCGTCTATACCGGGCGCGACGTCACCGACGAGATGGCGGCGCTGATGCCCGAGATCATGAAGGAGATCCCGACGCTGATGGCGGGCCAGCAGGCCAAGATCGAGGCGCTGCCGCCACGCCGCCGGATCGAGGATCTGAGCGACGACGAGCGCCAGCGGCTCGCCAGCCTTCTGGGTGTCGACGTCGCCGACCTCAACGAGCCCGAGCTGGAGCCGGCGCCATGATCCGCGCGGCAGCAACGCTGTTGCTCGCCGCGGCGGCGGTCGCCCCGTCGGCGGCGCTCGCCCAATCGGCGCCGATCACCGCGACCGCCGATCCCACGCGCCGCGCACTCGGCTATGAGCTCGCCAAACTGCTCAATCCCGAGGCGCCGGTCATGGCCGCGCTGGAAGCGGCGTTCGGCGATAGCCTGCCGGAGATGCTGCTGGCGGATCCGGAAATGAAGGAGATGGAGGCCCGGTATCCGGGCATCGTCAAGGCGATGGCCGATGCGATGCGGCCGATCCTGCTGCGCTATCTGCGCGAGTCCATGCCCGAGCTCTGGGATCGCATGGCGGTCGTCTATAGCGAGCTGAGCGAGGCCGACCTGCGCGCCGTGATCGGCTTTTACCGCACCCCGACCGGCACCCGCATCATCGAGCTGATGACCAGCGACGCGCAGCTTGGCCCCATGCTCCAGGAGCTGATGGCCGACGAGGACGACACGACCACCGGCCAGGAGCTGAGCGCCGCGGCGCGGCAGGCGGCGACCGCCGCCGTGGGCAAGATGACGCAGGCGCAGATCGCGGAAGCGGCACGCTTCGCGGCGACCCCCGCGGGGCGCCGGGCGGTCGCGCTGCAGCCCCGCATGGCGGCGGTGATGGCCGACTGGTCGAACCGCCCGTCGCCCGAAGTCCAGGCCGAGCTGGAGGCCGTGCTTATCCCCGTCGTCGAGCGATTTACCGGAATGAAAGTCGATCCGTGACTCACCCAAGCCCCGAATCCGAACGCATCCGCCTCGCCCGCGAAGGCATGTACCGCCCCGAATTCGAGGGCGATGCGTGCGGCGTGGGGCTGGTCGCGGCGACCGACGGCCAGGCGTCGCGCCGCGTCGTCCAGTCGGCGATCGATGCGCTCAAGGCGGTGTGGCACCGCGGCGCGGTGGACGCGGACGGCCAGACCGGCGATGGCGCAGGCCTCCATGTCGACCTGCCGGTGCGCTTCTTCGACGATGCGATCCAGGCCTCGGGACACCAGCTGCTGCCCAACCGGCTCGCGGTCGGCATGGTCTTCCTGCCGCGCACCGATCTGGGCGCGCAGGAGGCGTGCCGCACCATCGTCGAGAGCGAGATCATCGGCGCGGGCTATCGCATCCATGGCTGGCGCCAGGTGCCGGTCGATGTCTTGGTGATCGGCCGCAAGGCACAGGAAACGCGCCCCGAGATCGAGCAGATCATGATCGCGGGCCCGATGCCCGAGGATGTCGACGCCGCCGAATTCGAGAAGAATCTCTACCTGATCCGCAGGCGGATCGAGAAGAAGGTGATCGCGGCGCAGGTCAACGGCTTCTACATCTGCTCGCTCAGCTGCCGCTCGATCATCTACAAGGGGCTGTTCCTCGCCGAGGCGCTGTCGGACTTCTACCCCGACCTGCGCGACGCGCGGTTCGAGAGCCGGGTCGCGATCTTCCACCAGCGCTATTCGACCAACACCTTCCCGCAATGGTGGCTGGCCCAGCCCTTCCGCTGCCTCGCGCATAATGGCGAGATCAACACGATCCGCGGCAACAAGAACTGGATGCTGAGCCACGAGATCCGCATGGCCAGCCTCGCCTTTGGCGAGCACTCCGAAGACATCAAGCCGGTGATCCCGGCGGGCGCCAGCGACACCGCCGCGCTCGACGCGGTGTTCGAGGCGATCTGCCGCTCGGGCCGCGACGCGCCGACCGCGAAACTCATGCTCGTTCCCGAGGCATGGTCCGACGAGGATACGCCGCCGAACCATCTGGCGATGTACAAATATCTCGCCAGCGTGATGGAGCCGTGGGACGGCCCCGCCGCGCTCGCCATGACCGATGGCCGCTGGGCGGTCGCGGGTGTCGACCGCAATGCGCTCCGCCCGCTGCGCTATGTCCGCACCTCGGACAATCTGCTGATCGTCGGTTCGGAGACCGGCATGGTCCAGATCCCCGAGACCAGCGTGATCGCCAAGGGCCGGATGGGCCCGGGCCAGATGATCGCGGTCGATCTCGACGAGGGCGTGCTGCTCGAGGATCTCGCGATCAAGGACCGGATTTCGGGCGAGGCCGACTATGCCGCCAAGATCGGCGAGTTCGTCACGATCGACGATCTCGCCGCGCCCGAAACCGCGCCGCTGCGCTTCGACCGCGCCGAGCTCACCCGGCGCCAGGTCGCGGCGGGGCAGACGCTCGAGGATATGGAGCTGGTGCTCTCGCCGATGGTCGAGACGGCGAAAGAGGCCGTGGGATCGATGGGCGACGATACCCCGCTCGCGGTCATCTCGGACAAGCCGCGGTTGATCAGCCAGTTCTTCCGCCAGAATTTCTCGCAGGTCACCAACCCGCCGATCGACAGTTTGCGCGAGCGCCAGGTGATGACGCTGCGCACGCGCTTCGGAAACCTCGCCAATATCCTCGATACCGAGGGCGCGCCGGGCAAGGTGCTGGTGCTCGAAAGCCCGGTGCTGACCTCGACCGACTGGGACCGGCTGCGCGGCCATTTCGGCGACCAGTGCGCCGAGATCGACTGCACCTTCGACGCAGGCGGCCCAGAGTCCAATGGGGCCGAAACCTTGCGCGCGGCGATCAAGCGGATCCGCTTCGAGGCCGAACAGGCGGTCCGCGCGGGCTGCACCGAACTCTTCCTCACCGACGAGCATATCTCCGAAAGCCGGGTCGCCATCGCGAGCGTGCTCGCCGCGGCGGCGGTGCATACCCATCTCGTCCGCCGGGGGCTGCGCAGCTATGCCAGCGTCAATGTGCGGTCGGCCGAATGCCTCGACACCCATTATTACGCGGTGCTGATCGGGGTCGGCGCGACCACGGTGAACGCCTATCTCGCCGAAGCCGCCATCGCCGATCGCCATTCGCGCGGCCTGTTCGGCAAATTGAGCATCGAGGACTGCCTCGCGCGGCACCGCAAGGCGATCGACGAGGGGCTGCTCAAGATCCTCTCCAAGATGGGGATCGCGGTGATCTCCTCCTATCGCAGCGGCTATAATTTCGAGGCGGTCGGGCTCAGCCGCGCGCTGGTCCACGATCTCTTCCCCGGCATGCCAGCCAAGATTTCGGGCGAGGGCTATGCCTCGCTCCACCTGAACGCGATGATGCGGCACGAGGCGGCATGGGATCCGGCGGTGGCGACGCTGCCGATCGGCGGCTTCTATCGCTATCGCCATGGCGGCGAGACGCATGCCTATTCGGCGCAGCTGATGCACCTGCTGCAAAGCGCGGTCGCGACCGACAGCTATTCGACCTATCTGCAATTCTCGCGCGGCGTGCGCGACATGCCGCCGGTCTATCTGCGCGATCTGCTCGAGTTCAACTTCCCGGCCGAGGGCGTACCCGTCGACAAGGTCGAGGCGATCACCGAGATCCGCAAGCGCTTCGTCACCCCCGGCATGTCGCTCGGCGCGCTCTGCCCCGAGGCGCACGAGACGCTGGCGATCGCGATGAACCGGATCGGCGCCAAGGCGGTGTCGGGCGAGGGCGGCGAGGATTCGTCGCGCTACAAGCCCTATGAGAATGGCGACAACGCCAATTCCGTCATCAAGCAGATCGCTTCGGGACGTTTCGGGGTTACGGCGGAGTATCTCAACGCCTGCGACGAGATCGAGATCAAGGTCGCGCAGGGCGCCAAGCCCGGCGAGGGCGGGCAATTGCCCGGCTTCAAGGTGACCGAGTTCATCGCCAAATTGCGCCATGCGACGCCGGGGGTGACGCTCATCTCGCCGCCGCCGCATCACGACATCTATTCGATCGAGGACCTGGCGCAGCTCATCTACGACCTCAAGATGATCAACCCCAAGGCGCGGGTGTGCGTAAAGCTCGTCTCGTCGGCGGGGATCGGCACGGTCGCGGCGGGGGTCGCCAAAGCCCACGCAGATGTGATCCTGATCGCCGGCCATGTCGGCGGCACCGGCGCATCGCCGGTGACGTCGGTCAAGTACGCCGGCACGCCTTGGGAAATGGGCCTGAGCGAAGTCAACCAGACGCTCACCCTCAACGGGCTGCGCGGCCGGGTGAAGCTCCGTACCGATGGCGGGCTCAAGACCGGACGCGACATCGTCATCGCCGCGATCCTCGGCGCCGAGGAGTTCGGCATCGGCACGCTGAGCCTCGTCGCGATGGGCTGCATCATGGTGCGGCAATGCCATTCGAACACCTGCCCGGTGGGCGTCTGCACCCAGGACGAGCGCCTCCGCGCCAAGTTCACCGGCACGCCCGAGAAGGTCATCAACCTGATGACCTTCATCGCCGAGGAGGTCCGCGAGATCCTCGCCCGGCTCGGCTATCGCAGCCTCGACGAAGTGATCGGACGGACGGAACTGCTCAAGCAGGTCAGCCGCGGCGCCGAGCATCTCGACGATCTCGATCTCAACCCGATCCTCGCCAAGGTCGATGCCGACGAGGATAATCGCCGCTTCAGCCTCGATACCTGGCGCAACGAGGTTCCCGACAGCCTCGACGCGCAGATGATCAAGGACGCCGCCGCGGTCTTCTCGCGCGGCGAGCGGATGCAACTGACCTATACGGTGCGCAATACGCATCGCGCGGTGGGGACGCGGCTGTCGTCGGAAGTCACGCGGACCTTCGGCATGACCGCGCTCAACGACGGCCATGTCCATGTCCGGCTGCGCGGCTCGGCGGGCCAGTCGCTGGGCGCCTTCCTGTGCAAGGGCATCACGCTCGAAGTGTTCGGCGACAGCAACGACTATGTCGGCAAGGGTCTGTCGGGCGGGATCATCGTGGTGCGCCCGATGGTCAGCTCGCCGATCGAGAGCTGGCGCAACACGATTATCGGCAACACCGTCCTCTACGGCGCGACCAGCGGTAAATTGTTCGCGGCGGGGCAGGCGGGCGAGCGTTTCGCAGTGCGCAATTCGGGCGCGCATGTCGTGGTCGAAGGCTGCGGGGCCAATGGCTGCGAATATATGACCGGCGGGATCGCCGTGGTGCTGGGCGCGGTCGGCATGAACTTCGGCGCGGGCATGACCGGGGGCATGGCCTTCGTCTATGACCCGGACCAGAGCTTCGCGCGCCGCGCCAATCCGGACAGCATCGTCTGGCAGCGCCTGTCCTCGGCGCATTGGGAAAGCGTGCTGCGCGCGCATGTCGTCGATCATGTCGAGGCCACCGACAGCGCCTATGCGCGCGGCCTTCTCGACGAATGGGAGCGGACTGTCGGCGATTTCTGGCAGGTGGTGCCGAAGGAAATGCTCACGCGCCTTCCCCACCCCCTCGACGACAGCGTCGAGGCCGTGGCCGCCGAATAATGGCCGCGCGGCTCGCCCGGGCGCCGATCCCCTGGCGCGACGTCGCCACGGCGCTGGTGATCCTGGCGATGGTCGCGGGCTTCAGCTGGATGATGTGGGCGCGCCAGCCCACCGCCGGTCCGCGCACCCATGCCGCTGCGCGGATCGTGAAGCTGACCTATGTGCCGGCCTATAAATCGCGCGCGCCCTCGGGGTCGGTCGAAGTCGCATTCACGGACGGACGGCACAGGTTCGTGTCGATGCTGTGGAGCGAGGTCTATCGCTGCAAGGCGGGCGACGCGGTCGATGTCATCGCGGTGCCTGCGCATGTCGGCGATCCGGAACTGGCGATCGATGCCCGAACCTGCGGCCAGGCGGAGCGGCACGCTCAGCGCTGAGACGCGGCCCCGGCGCGAATATCAGGGCAGCGCCCAATCGCCCCAGGCATCGCCATGGATCGCCAGGTGCAGGCCCGGCAGGCCGAGATCGTGGACAAGATCATGCACCGCGACCGCGCCATGGCCCGCATCCGGTGCCGCGCGCGCCGCCGCGGCGCTGCCCGACAGGATGAAATCGCCCGCCTGAAGCGCGGCATTGGTCACCCCGTTGATGACGATGAAGTCGCCATTGCCCAGGTCGATCGCGGTCGTGCCGCCATTTTCGACCATCACCGACTGGACTTGCGCGAAGCTGCCGAAGCCGAAATCGCGCAAGTCGATCTTGTCGGTGCCCGCGAGGAAATCGCCGATCACATCGCCGCCGGTGCCATGATCGAAGACGAAGATATCGGCACCGCCCTCGCCGAACAGCACGTCGCCGCCGCCCTTGCCGTTGAGTGTGTCGTCGCCCGCGCCGCCGAGCAGCCAGTTGCCCGAGGCACTGCCCGTCAGCATATTGGCGAGCTCGTTACCGACGCCAAACGCCGTGGTGCCGAGCAGGACGAGATTCTCGACATGCGCGTAGAGATAGACGCCGTTATTGGCGCCCGCGACGTTCGCATAAACGGTATCGGTGCCGCCATCGGCCGCCTCGAAGGTCAGGTCGTCGCCGGTATCGACATAATATGAATCATTGCCCGATCCGCCGTCCATCCGGTCGTAATCGGCCAATCCGCTATCGCCGCGCAGCACATCGTTGCCGCTTCCGCCGACCAGGATATCGGTGACGAACCCGTCGCCGCCGGCCAGCGTGTCGTCGCCATCCTCGCCGTAAAGCGCATCGGCATCGCCGCCGCCGTCGAGCATGTCGTTGCCGGTCCCGCCGACGAGATAGTCGATCCCGGCATCGCCGAAGAGCTGATCGTTGCCTGTCTCGCCGAACAGGCTGTCATTGCCGTCCCCGCCGCGGATCGCATCGTTGCCGGCCCCGCCGATCAGCAGGTTGGCGGATTCGTTGCCGGTGATGGCATTGTCGAGTTCGTTGCCCACGCCATAGAGTGCGCCGAATTGGGGCGTCAGGACCAGATTCTCGACATTGGCATAGAGGTAGATGCTGGCCGAGCTGCGGACCGTATCGATGCCTTCGCCAGCTTCCTCATGGATCTGGTCGGACTGCTGCCGGACGACGAAGATGTCGTTGCCAGTGC
The DNA here is from genome assembly GCA_966251045.1 of uncultured Sphingomonas sp. Taxonomy (GTDB): domain Bacteria; phylum Pseudomonadota; class Alphaproteobacteria; order Sphingomonadales; family Sphingomonadaceae; genus Sphingomonas. The sequence continues at coordinate 19,584 of CBINJP010000014.1, read as the reverse complement.
CGCCGTGGAGCCGCGCGGAACCGGGGGGGAAGCCATGCAGCCCATCGCCGCCATCGAGAATATCATCTCCGCCGCCGCCGAAAATCTCGGCGCTGCCATTCATGCCCGTGATGGTGTTGGCGAATTCGTTGCCGGTAAGGACGATGGGGACGCCGGGGCTATTGGGGTCGTACAGCTGGAGGGATTCAATCTCCTGCCCCGGAGCGAGCGTGAAGCTGCGCGAAACGATCACGCTGTCGCGCCCGCCGCCAACGGCTTCGATCACCTGATCCTCGGCGTCGACATACCAATAATCGTCGTCGCCAGCGCCACCGGACATCACGTCCGCGCCGGCACCGCCAGAGATGAGATCATCGCCGCCCCCGCCATCGATCTGGTCGTTGCCGCCATAGCCCCTGATCGTGTCCGCGCCATCGGTCCCCGTCAGGACATTGTCATTCTCATCGCCTTCGATCAGCGCCATCGCTTTCCCCCTCGGGGCCTGCCGCCCCGGCCTCGGCCATGAATGATTGGAACCGCTAGCGCACGATCTCGGCGCTGACGCGGGGCGGCGGCACGAGTCCGATAAGCCCGAAACCAAGCTTGCCGATGCGTCCCGAAAGCGACTCGCTCACGCCCTCGGTCGCATTGGCTTCCGCCTCGATGAGCAGCGCCCGCGCCTCTTCGGCATAGTCACCATAAACCCGGATCGGGATCGCGCCGAGTGCCAGCGTCATTGCGGGATCGGTGCGGACATGCTCGATATTCCTGGCATAGGCCGGGATGCCGTTCCACGCGAACAGCGACAGGATCACATCGGCCTGGGCCTGGCTATAGGCGATCGCTACGGTCTCGAACGGATCGCCGGACATGGCCCGAAGATGACGCAGATCGGTTCCGCCGTCTAGCGGTGCTCCAGAAACCCGAAGATCTGGTCGACCATGATCCCCATCTGCACGTCCGAATCGGCGACGCAATCCTTCGATTCGACGGTGTTGATCGTCAGCCCCATCGGCGTCGGCCAGCCGCGCAGCGAATGGGTGACGGTGCGCAGCGCCTGGAGCGTCGAGACCGCCGCCTGCCAGCCCGCGGCCGTCGCGATCAGCCCGACCGGCAGCCCGTCGAGATAGGGCCGCGCGTCCTTGCTGAGATGCTCGACATAATCGAGCGCGGTCTTGACCAGCCCCGAAAGCGTGCCGTGATAGCCGGGCGATCCGACGATGATCGCATCGGCGCTGCGCAGCGCCTCCAGATAGCGGACCAGCCGCGGATCGCCCTCGGCGGCGCCGGGTTCGTAATGCGGCAAGGCGATGTCGGCGCCGGTGAACAGGCTGGTGCGCGCGCCGCGCGCTTCCGCCTTGGCCAGCGCCGCCGCGAGCAGCCGGCCGGTGGCGGATTCGGCACGGAGCGTGCCTCCGAGTGCGACGATATGCGGTGCTGCCATGCTGGTTTCGCTAGCGGAAACCTGCCCACGATACCAGCTTGCGCGCAAACGCGCGCCGGGCCAGCTTGCATGAGAGATGATTGGGGGAAGATCGTGGTCGATAGCGTTCACGGGCCGCTCGCGGGCGTCAGGATCGTGGAGTTCGATACCGCCGGGCCGCTGCCGCTCGCCGGGATGATCCTCGCCGATCTCGGCTGCGACGTGGTGCGCATCCGCCGGACCGGGACCGACGGCAGCGCGATCGCGCCTCTGCTCTATCGCGGCCGCTCCGAAGTCACGCTCGATCTGACCAATGTCGCCGACCGCGAAAAGGCGCTGATGCTGGTGGCGCGGGCCGATGGCGTGCTCGAGGGGTTTCGCCACGGGGTGGCCGAGCAGATCGGGCTCGACGCCCCGCGCTGCCTCAACGCCAATCCGCGGCTCGTCTATGCCAAGGTCAGCGGCTGGGGGCAGGACGGCCCGCTCGCGGGCGCGGCCGGGAACGACATCAACCATCTGGCGCTGACCGGCGTGCTCCACGCGATCGGCGGGCCGACCGGGCCGGCGGTGCCGCTCAACCTGCTCGGCGAATATGCCGGCGGGGCGCTGTTCGCGGCGCTGGGGCTGGTCGCGGGGATCCTCTCGGCGCAGGCGACCGGGCGGGGGCAGGTGATCGACGTGGCGCAGACCGATGGCGCGGCGACGCTGATGACGCTCTATTACGCGCTCCACGGCGCCGGGCGCTGGGCGGATACGCGCGCGTCGAACCTGATCGACGGCGGCTCGCCCTTCTATCGCTGCTATGCCTGCGCCGATGGCCGCCATGTCGCGGTCGGCGCGCTCGAACCGCAGAGCTTCGCCGCTCTGTGCGACGGGCTGGGCATCCCGCAGGACCGGTACGAGCAATATGACCGCGCCGGCTGGGCCGAGATGTACGATGGTTTTTCCGAAGCCTTCGCCACCCGAACGCGCGACGATTGGGCCGAGACGTTCGAGGGCAAGGATGCGTGCGTCACCCCGGTGCTGTCGCTCGCCGAGGCGCCCTACCATCCGCACAATCAGGCACGCGAGACCTTCGCGGCGCCCGCGGGGATGGTCCAGCCGATGCCCGCGCCGCGCTTCTCCGATTCGCCCGCAAAGGCGGTGCCGCCCGAGACCGAGACCGTGGAAGCGATATTGGAGCGCTGGAACTAGCCGGCGTGGCGGACGCTCGACCAGGCGCTGGCGATTTCGGCCAGGCTGTCGGCGGCATCGCGGAACGGCGCCGGATTGCTGCCGATCGCGGCCTGGATCACCTGGTTGCGGATGCCGTGATAGAAAGTGGCGAGCGCCTTGGAGACATCGCCGCCCTTCTCGAAATCGAGCCCCGCCTCGAGCGCGAACAACACCGCGGTCGCGCGCGCGACGCGCTCGCTCTTGACCGAGAATTTCCGGTTCTCGGCCGCCCAGGCGGCGGCGCGGAGCGCGGCGATGCCTTCTTCGTAGAGCAGCCCCACCAGCGCGTGCGGATCGGCGGCGCCGGTGCGGCCGGCGAGGTCGATCTGGCGGTAGGTCTGGGCCGGATCGCCGGCAAGCGCGGTGGCGTAGCGTGGCATCAGTCGTTGCTGTTCCAGGCCTTGACCTGGTTCTCGAGGAAGGTCTGGGTCGATTTGTACGCCGCGACCACCGAATCCATCCCGGCGAACTGGCGGGTCATACGCGTGCGCATCGCTTCGGCCTGAGCGGTCGCCTTTTCCTGCTGCTCGGCAAGGTCCGATTTCGCCTCGTTGAAGCGCGTGACGCTGGCGGCGAGGCCATAGGTGGTGCTCGCGGCGGCATTGGCGATCACGGTCAGCGCCGCCGAAAGGCCCTTGCCACTCTTGAAGATCGCCTCGGCGCTGCTGCTGTCATTGGCGAGCGCGGTGGCGAGCCGGAAGGCATCGACGCGCAGCGTGCCGTCGCGATTGGTCGCGACACCCAGTTCGGACAAGGTCGAGACCAGGTTCGAATCGGGATCGTCGATCAGTTCCTTGGTGCTCAGGTTGCGCAGCGAATTGAGCAGCGCCTTGGCCGCCGGATCGCTCTTCAGCGTGCCGGTGATCGGATCGGTCGCGGTCTTCAGCGTGGCGAGCAGCTCGTTATAGGTGTCGGCGACGTCCTGCACCGCCTGGCCGATGGCGGCGGTGGGCGCCTGCGCCTCGATCGTCACCTTGGTGCCGACCGACGCCGAGACCAGGTCGAGCCGGACGCCCGGGATCAGATCGAGCACCGAATTGCTCGAGCGCTGCAGCGCGACGCCGTCGACCGCGACGATCGCGGACTGGGCGGTGGTGCCGATCGTGGTCGCGGTGGCGCCGACGCCCACATTGAGCGCGGCGAGCCCTTCGGCGCCGACATCCTCGGTCGCGGTGAGGGTGAAGGCCTGCGACGCGCCGGTGCTGCTCTTGAGCACGAGGCGCGAGCCCTGCGAATCGGTGAGGATCGAAGCCGTCACTCCCGCCTTCTTAGCGTTGATTGCGGCGGCGATCCCGGTGAGGCTGTTGTCGCTCGCGGTGATGTCGATATCGACCGCGGCGGTGGCGCCGGCGGTGAAGGCGGTCATCTCGCCGTCGGTGACGGTCGCGGTGCCGAAGGTGAGCGTCAGCTTGCCGGTGCCGATCGCGGCGCTCTTGTCGGCCACCGGATCGCTGCTGGCGACCTGCGCCTGGGCGAGCTGGCGCACCTCGACCTGCGCGGGCAGGCCCGAGACGGCGGTGGTGGTGAGCGCGCTCGCCTTGACGATGCCGGTATTGGCGCTGACCGGCTGGGTCGAAAGCGAGCCCGTCTTGATCAGCGACTTGAGCGCGGTGTCGAACGCGGCGATCCCGCTCTTGAGCTCGCCCGCGGTGGAGATCTGCGCCTTGAGCGTCTCTTCCTTCTTGGTGAGCGCGGCGGTCTTGGCGGCGAACTGGGCGTCGACAAGGCCGTTCACGAGCGCCGAAATATCGATGCCCGATCCGGTTCCCAGTGTCTTTGCGATCGATTCGATGGCCATGGTCTTCCTCTGATCCGATAAACGGCTGCGCGGGGCCGGTTTTTAGGTCGCGCGCGCCTGTTTTTTCCCATTTTCGTCGAACAATGCGGTGTCGGGGACCGTGACCGGCGGCGGGCTTCCGCCGGCGCGCTGGTTGACCCCGAAAACGAAGGCGAGCACCGCCGCGATGGCGAGATAGAGATCGTCGCGGACCTCCTGCCCCTCGCGGCTGGTGAAATAGACCGCGCGGGCAAGCGCCGGATATTCGAGCACCGGCACCTCGAACTCGGCGGCGAGCTCGCGGATGGCGAGCGCGGTCTGGCCGCGGCCCTTGGCGACCACCACCGGCACCTGATCGTTGGCGGGATCGTAGCGCAGCGCAACCGAGAAGTGCGTCGGGTTGGTGAGCACGACATGCGCGGTGGCGACCGATTTGCGGAAGCCGCCCTTGAGGATCTCGCGCTGGCGCGCGCGCAACTGACCCTTGAGCTCGGGATTGCCCTCGACTTCCTTGTGCTCGTCGCGGATTTCCTGCTTCGACATGCGCAGCTGGTTCAGGTGGCGGATGATCTGGATCGGCAGGTCGATACCGGCGATCACCAGCAGTCCCGCGGCCATCGCGAAGAGCAGGGCGATGAACTTGCCCCCCATCGCCCCCACCGCGGCATTGAGATCGGCGGTCGAGACGAGGTTCACCGACATCGCCATCATCGAATCGAGCATGTACCAGCCGATCGCGCCGAGCAGCACGACCTTGGCGATCCCCTTGCCCACCTCGATCCAGCCGGTCGGGCCGAACATGCGCTTGAGGCCCGAGGCGGGATTGATCCGTGAGGCCTTGGGCGCGAACAATTTGTTGTTCCAGCCGAGCGAGCCGAGCCCGGCCTGGCTGATGATCGCCGCGGCGACCGAGACCGCGAGCAGCCCGGCGATCGACGGGGCGAGATCCCATCCGGCCTCGGCGAGCGGGCGCCACGGCTCGAAATGCTCGATATCCTCGCGGCCGAACTTGAAGCTGGCGGTCATCACCGCCTTGCACGCACCGATCAGCGAGGGGCCGAGCAGCGCCATCCAGGCGCAGCCGATCAGCACGATGATCGCGGCGGCGAAGTCCTTCGATTTGAGGAGTTGGCCCTGCTCGACTGCCTTTTGCTTGCGCTTGGGTGTCGGTGCCTCTGTCTTTTCGCCGAATTCCTCCGCCATCAGCCGAGCACCAGCGTCGGCGCGGCGTCGAGCGCCTCGCGAATGATGATGAGCAGATAGTCGCCCATCGCGGGCAGCGCGATCAGGATGGCGACCACGCCGAAGGCGAGGCTGGCGGGCAGGCCCACCGCGAACAGGTTGAGCGCGGGCGCGGCACGGCTGAGCATCCCGACGATGATGTTGAGGCACAGCAGCAGGAAGCCGACCGGCAGCGCCAGCAGCAGGCCAGCGAGAAAGGCATAGCCGCCGAACATCGCGATCCCGAGCAGCCGTTCGGGCGCGACCCAGGCGCCGGGGGGCATCACCTCATAGCTGCGCACCACCAGATCGACGAGGACGAGATGCCCGTCGACCGCGAGGAACAGCAGGGTGAGCAGCATCGACAGGAACTGGCCGATCGCGGGCGTCGGATGGCCGCTCGCGGGGTCGATCGCATTGGCGAAGCCGAGCCCCATGCCCATGCCGATCACTTCGCTCGCGACCAGGGGCGCCGAGAAGGCGACCTGGAGCACGAAGCCCATGGCGAGCCCGATCAGCGCTTCCGACGCGACCATGACGATCGTGGTGAAGGAGAAGATCGACGGTGGCGGGGTGATGTGCGCGACGTTCATCACCAGCAGCCCGATCGCGGCGGACAGGGTGATCCGCACCGGCAGCGGGATCGAGACCGCGCTGAACACCGGCGCCGCGACGAATGCCGCCCCGATGCGAATCATCGCAAACAGGAGCGTCCAGAGCTGCGGCTCGATCGAGAGGCCGAAGCCCATCATCGCGTGCGGCAGCCACAGGCTGACGCAGGCCGTCCGGGGGACGGCCGGCGCGATGATCCCCTCCCACTTGCGGGAGGGGTGGTGCAACGGCACCGCATGGATGTCACCGAACCAGTTCCGGAATGCGCTCGAAGATGCTCGTCGTGAAATCGCCGAGCAGGCCCAGGATCATGCCCCCGAAGATCATCATCGAGATCGCGACGACGAGCAGCTTGGGAACGAAGGTGAGCGTCTGTTCCTGGATCGAGGTCGCGGCCTGCACCATGCCCAGGATCAGACCCGAAAGCAGCGCGGGGATGAGGATCGGCGCGCTGGCGAGCGCCAGCACCCAGATCGCCTCGCGCGCGACGGTCATGAAATAATCTGCGTCCATGGGAATCAGGTCACAAAGCTGGAGGCGAGGGAGCCCATCGTCAGCGCCCATCCGTCCACCAGGACGAAGAGCAGCAGCTTGAAGGGCAGTGAGATGATCGTCGGCGACATCATCATCATGCCGAGCGACATCAGCACGGTGGCGACCACCAGATCGATGACGATGAAGGGCAGGAAGATCAGGAAGCCGATCTGGAAGGCGGTCTTGAGCTCGCTGGTGACGAAGGCCGGGAGCAGCACCGAGAAGGGCACGTCTTCCGGCTTCGCATAGGGGCCCTGCTTGGCCATGTCGGAGAACATCTTCACGTCGCGGTTGCGCGTCTGCTTGATCATGAAGCCGTGAAGCGCGGTGCCCGTGCCCGAGATCATCTGGCTCGCGGTGATCTTGCCCTCGGCATAGGGCTGGATCGCGGTGGTGTTCGCCTGGTTGAGCACCGGCGCCATGATGAAGAAGGTCAGGAACATCGACAGGCCGACCAGCACCTGGTTGGGCGGAGTCTGCTGGAGCCCCAGCGCCTGGCGCAGGATCGCGAGCACGATGATGATCCGGGTGAAGCTGGTCATCATCAGCAAGATGCCCGGCAGCACCGTGAGCAGGCCCATGATGATGAGGACCTGCAGCGACAGGCTGAGCGGGGCATTGCCGCCGCCCAGATCGCCGAGCGCGCGGTCGACCGCGTCACCCATGCCGGGCGTCGGCGCGGGCGCCGGAGCACCCTGCGCGAAGGCCGGGAAGGCGAACAGCACCGCGAAGGCGATCAGCCCGATCAGCAGTACGGCGCCGCGGGTCAGGCGGCGCGGGGCAGGCATCATCGCGCGCATCAGATCGCGCTTCCCGGGCGATCGAGCGGACGGAAGGTCGAGGGGGCCGGCTGGCCGGCATCGGCCTTGTCGACCAGAGTCACGCCGGTGCGGCTGACCGAGCAGAGCAATTTCCTGCCCTCGAACTCGATCACCGCGAGGCGGAGGCCAGGGGAGAGCATCATGCTCTCCTTGACCTGCACCATGCGCTCGCCCTGGTTCTTGGGCAGCCGCGCCTCGAGCTTGCGCCACGCATAGAGGCAGCCGATCAGCAGCCCGCAGACGAGCGGGAGCAGGATCACCAGCTTGAGGATGTAGGACCACATCATCTTATTTGGCCGCGCGCTTCTCGGGGCTGACCAGCTCGGTCATGCGTACGCCGAACTTGTCGCCGACAGTGACGACCTCGCCGCGGCCGATCAGCGTGCCGTTGACGAACACGTCGAGCAGCTCGTTGGCCTCGCGGTCTAGCTCGATCACCGAGGATTCGCCCAGCGCCAGCAGCTCGCGCAGCGTCAGCTGAGTCGAGCCGATCTCGACCGTCAATTTGACATCGACGCCCTGAAGCAGGTGGAAATTGGCGCCCACCGCGGCATCGGCCACGAAGTTGCCCGTCATGTCGTTCATCGGAAATCCTCTGCACTGATCGGTTCGAAACTGGTGAGACGGACCGCGGCGCGGCCGTTGCTGGTGCCGACCAGCCCGGTGCCCAGCCGCCGCGAGGCGACCATCACCGGGACCTCGGCCCCGAAATCGATGGGGATGACGTCGCCGGGCTTGAGATCGAGCAGCATCGCGAGCGGCACCACCGGCTCGGCGAGCACCGAGCGCACCTCGAGCGGCACGCCCATCACTGCGCGCGTCAGGCCAGAGCGCCACTGGGGCTCGACCTCGACCGGCTTGTCATGGACCTTGGCGGTGAGCGACGCGGTGTGCGGCTTGAGCGCCGCGACCGGATAGATGAGATCGACGAAGACCGGCTTGTGCTCGCCCTCGGCCAGCCCGAAGCGCGTCACCACCACCGGATCGTCACTGCCGAGATCGGGCGCGGTCATCGTCATCGCGCCGCCGGGGCGGAATCCGATCTTCGCAAGCGGCTCCCAGGCGGTATCGAGCGGGCCCGACATCGCCTCGGCGAGCCGCGTAACCAGCGCATAGGCCGCCGGCGAGAATTCCTCGGGCATCGGATGCGGGGCCTCCCCGTCGCCGCCGAAGAAGCAGTCGAGCATTTCGAGCACGAACTTGCCGTCGAGGACGATCAGCGCGCGGCCCTTGCCCGGGTTCATCGCCAGCGCCTGCCATGCGCAAAGCCCGGCGCCGCGTTCGGCCCGGTAATCGGCGTAGCGCTGGACCGAGAGCGGTTCGGCCCAGCTGCGCAATTCCTTGCGGAGCAACCCTTCGAAGACGCTCTTCAGCGATTTCGCCAGCCGCGCGGAAAGATGCTGCAGCGTGACGAGATCGCCGAACGGGTTGAGCGACGAGGCGCCCAGCACCGGCGCGTGATCCGCGCTGGCCCTGGGGCGCTCGCGCCGCTCGGACGCGTCATTCGGTGAAGGGTCGTTAACCATCGATCTTCACTGAACAATGAAATTGGTAAAGTAGACGTTACCAACCCCGCCAAAACCTTCCTTTTGCTTGAGGACGGCGTTGATCGCGGTGACGAGGCGCTTCTGCATCTGGGCCTTGCCCTCGGCGGTGAAGACCTCGTCCTCGGTGGTTTCGCCGAGCGCGAGCAGGATCGCCGAGCGGATCGCGATCTCATGGGTCTTGATCCCCTCGACCACCGACTCGTCATACGGGGTCGAGATCGCGATCCCGACCTGGATGAAGTGGACGCTGCCCTGCAGGTTCGAGGTGAATTCCTTCTCGAACTGGAAATAGCTGGAGGCGTATTTGTCGCCGCCCGATCCCTTGGGGGGACCGTGCGCCGCGCCGCCGCCGCCATGGCCGCCCTCCTCGCCGCTGGCCGAGACGCGCTTCTCTTCCTCCTTCGGGACGAGCCGGGGCCCGTGCGACTCGGCCGCCGCGGCTTCGGATCCGGCGACGGCGTTCAGCATCCCCGATTGCCATGCATAGAAGCCGCCACCGCCCAGCCCGGCGAGCAGCACGGGGAGGACGACGAACAGCATCAGCTTGCCCTTTTTCTTCTTCTTGGGCGGGGCCGGAATGGTTTCGTCGATATCAGCAGGCATTGGACGCTCCTTCGGTCTCAGGCGACACGGTCATCAGTCGTGGTTTCGGTTTCGCCGCCCGACGCGGTGGCCGGGGCGGATGCGGTGTTGGTGCGGGGCGCGGCATCCTGCCGCTGGCCCTGGCCGCCGGCTCCATATTGGCCGCCGGCGTTCACCCCGGAATCGACGGACGTCTGGCCGAGCTTGAGCCCGCGCGCCTCGGCGATGTCGTTCAGGCGCGATTGCGCCTCGGTGAGCAGCGTGCGCGCCGCGGCGGTTTCCGCGGTGAAGCGCACATGAATCCGGTCGCCTTCCTGGCGAATCGACACGTCGACCTTGCCGAGTGCGTCCGGTGATAAGCGAAGGCTGGTTTCGCGCGAGTTCGGAGAATCGCGTAGCGCCTCGATCCGCTCGATGGTCGAGGTCATCCAGTCCGGACGGCGCGTGTCGATCGCGGCCTGCTGGATCTCGGCGACCGCCTGGACCACGCCCGCGCGCTGCATCTCGAGGCCGTTGACCGGCGTCAGCATCGCGACCGCCGGATCGCGCGGCGCGGGGCTGCGGAACTGCTCGGGCAGCTCGATGCCGGGCGCGAGCATCGCCGCGAGCGGATTGGCCTCGGCGCGCGGCTGGAGCGCGGCGAGCGTCTGTAGGATCGGCGAATTGGCCGGAAGCTCGATCCGCGCGGGCGCGTCGGCGCGCGACAGGCGCGACATGTCGATGCCCTGGATCCGGCGGACCGGTGCTTCGGTGGCGATCTCGACCGGCCCGGCGGCCGCGGCTTCGATGGCCTTGGCGATTTCGGCGCTGGCCGCGTCGAGGGCGGCCTCGACCGCCGCCGGCTCGACCGCGAAACCGGGCGCCCTCTCTTGCCCGGGCAGCATGATCGCGGGAAGCGGCGCGGCTTCGCCCTCGGGGAGCGCGATCGCTACCGTCGCAGGCTGGCAAGCCATGACGGCCACCGGGGCGGCTTCGGGCGCTGGCAGGGCCATGCCGAACCAGGCGAAAGCCACATCGGTCTCGCCACGCTCGTCCTCAGCGCCGGCCGGTGCATCCTCACCCGGCAAATCCTTGCCGGTCCCGGCAACCGCCTGCCGCGCCTCGGTCTCGGCGTCGGCCGGTTCGGGCGCGGGCCGGGGCACCGTCACGCGGGGCCGCTCAACGCCGCCAAGCGCAAGCGAAAAGCCGGTTTCTCCGCCATTTCCCGAGGGAATCTGGCGGATCGAGACAGGTCCGGAAATCGAAGGTGCAGGCGAAACCTGGGTCAATGCATTGCCTCCGGTGAAACGTCACCGGCTAATCAGCAAAGATCGTGCCGGTTTTTGCCCGTGGACGGCAGCGCCTCGAGCGCACGCAGCGCCTTGAGCGCGGCCTCGGCCTCGCCGCGCGCGATCAGCTTCTCGATCGCGCTCTGATCGCGCTTGGCCTCGCGGGTGGCGTTCTCGGCGCGGCTGAGCTGCTGCTCGGCGGCGTCGACGCGCTGGGCGGCGACGAGCGCGGACTGGTGAAGGCGTTCGCGGTAATGCGCGGCAGCGATCAGCGAGGTGGCCATGCCCTGCTGCTCGGCGGGGGCGACGCCCGCGGCGAGCTGGTCGATGCGGCTGCGCAGCGCCTCCTCCTGCGCGACCTTGGCGCGCGCCGCGACTTCCTGCGAGCGGACCTGGCCCAGCTGGAGCGTGCGGACGCGCAGCAGCCGGTCGAAGCGCTTGGCGCTCTTAGGCATCGCCGAACACGCCGGTCAGCTCGGCGACGGCGTCGGCGAGCGTCACGACCTCGTCGGCGCCCTGCTTGATATATTCCATCACTGCCGGATGCGCGGCGATCGCCGCGTCGATCTCCGGATCGGCGCCGGCGCGATAGGCGCCCATCAGCACCAGATCGCGATTTTCCTCATAGGTGGCGAGATAGCGCCGCAGCACGCGCGCGGCATGGACATGATCCTTGGGCGCGATATCGGTCATCACGCGGCTGACCGAGGGCCCCAGGTCGATGGCGGGATAGACGCCGCGCTCGGCGAGCTGGCGGCTGAGCACGATATGCCCGTCGAGGATCGAGCGCGCCGAATCGACCACGGGATCGTTGCCGTCGTCACCGTCCGCGAGCACGGTGTAGATCGCGGTGATCGAGCCGCCCGAATGGACATCCGTACCGGCACGCTCGATCAGGCTGGGCAGCATCGCGATGGCGCTGGGCGGATAGCCGCGCGCGGAGGCGGGTTCGCCCAGCGCAAGCCCGATCTCGCGGCCCGCATGCGCGACGCGAGTGAGCGAATCCATGATGAGCAGCACCTTCTTGCCCTCGGCGCGGAACGCCTCGGCAATGGCCGTCGCACGAAGCGCGCCGCGGATGCGCAGCACTGGCGAATGGTTGGCGGGCACCGCGACCACCACGGCACGGGCGCGCGCGGCGCCGAACACCTTGGTCTCGAGGAAATCCGCGACTTCGCGCGAACGCTCGCCGATCAGCCCGACCACGACGACGTCGGCCTGCGCGGCGCGCACGATCATGCCCAACAGCACCGATTTGCCGACGCCCGAACCCGCCATGATGCCGACGCGCTGGCCCTGGCCGATGGTGAGCAGCCCGTTGATCGCGCGCACCCCGACATCCAATGGCTGGAGCACGCGGCCCCGGTCGAGCGGCGACTGGAGCTTGCCCGCGAGCGGCCATTTGCCCGCGCCGCGAATGGGACCAAGCCCGTCGATCGGCTTGCCCGATCCATCGACCACGCGGCCGAGCATCGCCGCGCCCACCTCGGCCTCACCCGGAGGCCCGATCGGCCGCACCGGCGCGTTGGGGAGCAGGGCGGCGGGGCCGCCCAGATTCATCATCAGCGTCTTGCCGCCGCGAAAGCCGATCACCTCGGCCTCGATCCGGCTGGCGCCGGTGCCGACCGCGCAGACCGTGCCCACGGGGAGCGAGAGACCGACCGCCTCCATCAGCAGCCCGTCGAACGACGACAGCCGGCCCGAAACCTTGGGCTTGGGCGAGAAATCGCCGCAGCCAAGGCCCCCCAGATAATCGTCGGTGAAGCCGTTGAGCATGGCGTCTGTCAGCATGGCGGCGGAATCGGCACGCGGTCGATCGCGGCGGCGAGTTGCTCGAGCCACAGATCGGGGCCGTCCTCGACGATGGTCGAGGCGCTTTCGATCACGAAGGCGCCGCGCGCCAGATGCGGATCGCCGACCGGGAACATGCTCGCGGGCAATTTGCCCTCGACCAGGGGCACATCGTCGGGATGGAGGCGCAGCAGCGCCGATTCGGCGCTGTCGGCGAGCAGGTCGACCGCGGCGGTGATCCGCCCGGCAAGCACATCGGGCGCGATCCCGACCTCGCCGACCAGCTTGGAAACGAGATGAAGCACGGTCTGACGGAGCTGCCCCGCCATCCGCTCGCGATCGAAATGCGCGCCCTGCGCGAGCGCGGTCGAGACCTGGTCGAGCAACGCGACCTCGCGCGCATGCGCGTCCTCGATCTCGCTGAGCGCCGCGGCGCGGCCCTCGGCCAACCCCGCGGCGTGCGCGGCGGCGATCGGATCGCTGAACGCGCCGCCTGGCCTGGGCAGCTCGCTCGCGAACGGGTCCCAGCCCTCGGTCGGGTTGCTGCCCGGATCGGCGGGGCTGAAATGCTTGGGCGCGGCCACTTCCTCGTCGAAGCGGCGGCGGCCGATCTGGTCGACTTCCGACGGCGCGAAGCCGATGGGTTCGGAGAAGGCGCGCTGGAGGATGTGCGCGGCGGCGCGATGCCGCCCCGCGAAACCGGGCTGGAACTCAGACATAATCGTCCTCGCCGCTGCCCGGCATCGTGATCGTGCCGTCCTTGATCAGGCCGCGGGCGATGTTGATCATCACCTTCTGCGCTTCGAGCACCTCGGCCATCTTCATCGGCCCGCGCGCTTCCATCTCGTCGCGGATACCGTCGGCGGCGCGGCTCGACATGCAGCCCAGGAAGCGTTCGCGGACATCCTCCTCGACGCCCTTGAGGCTGCGCATCAGCACATCGCCGTCGATCGAGCGGATGAGGGTCGAGAGGTTCTTGTCGTCCATCTCGAGCAGATTGTCGAAGACGAACATCGCCTCCTCGATCGCCTTGGCGACATCGCGGTCGATCTTGGCGAGCTTGGGCATGACCCGCGCTTCGGTCGATTTGCGCGCGCCGCCCAGAATCTTCGCCGCTTCGCGCGTGCCGCCCAGCTGGAGACCGGCGCTCGGCTTCTTGGCCGAACCGGCGCGGCTCTGGAGCATCACCTTGAGCGTCTCGATCGCCTCGGGGGGCACCGGGCCCAGCTTGGCGACGCGGCGCAATATCTGCGGCTGGACGTCCTGGGGCAGATGCTCGAACACCTTGGCGGCGATTTCGGGATCGAGATTGGCGAGCAGCACCGCGGCGATCTGCGGATGCTCGGTCTCGATCATATTGGCGATCTCGGCGGGCTCGAACCATTCGAGCAGCTCGATGCTGGCCGATTGCGAGGCCGGCATGATCCGCGCGAGCACGCTCTCGGCGCGCTCGGGGCCGAGCGCCTTGTTCATCATCGTCTCGATCTTGGGGCCCGGATCGAAGGTCACGCCGGTGCGGCTGCGCGCCTTCCAGGTGAAATCGTCGAGCACCTGCTCGACCTCGGCCTCGCTGACATCGGCGACGTCGTACATCGCCTTGCCCAGCTGGCGGACCTCCTCGGGATCGAGCTTCTGCAGGATCGACGCGGCTTCCTCCTCGTCGACCAGCATCATCAGCACGGCGGCGCGCTCGACGCCGTTGAAGCTACGCAGCATGTTCACCGGGCGTCCGCCTTGATCATGTCGCGGACCGCCAGGGCGGCGCGCGCGGGATTGTCACGAGTGAAGCCGCGTACGAGGCCGACCCGCTCGTCATAGCTCTTGGCCTGGCCGCTCTGGAGCATGTCCACGCTGACCGGAGGACCGCCGGCGGGCTGGCCCGGCTGCCCCTGCTGCTGATAGCCGCCCATCGCCAGCGCCGGGCGCATATGCGCGGCATCGTCGCGGCGCTTCATCAGCGCCTTGGCGAGCGGGCGGACGCCGAGGAACAGCACGAGCAGCGCGATCACCAGCGCGGTGACATTGCGCACCACCAGCGGCACCCAGCCGGCATCGTACCAGGCGGGGCCCGCATCGCCCGCATCGGCGGCGGTGCTGAACTTGCGGCTGATGACGGTGACATTGTCGCCCCGCGCCTGATCGAAACCGATCGCCGCACGCACGAGCTGGGTGATCTGCTCGATCTCCACCTTGCCGCGCGGCTTGCCCGGCTCCTCGCGGAGCAGGATCGCGACCGAGGCGCGCTTGACCCCGCCCGGAACCGCGCGAGTCACCGAGACTTCGCGGCCCTGATCATAGGTGCGCGTGAACTGGTCGCTCTGCTTCTGGATCGCCGGCGCGGCGGCGGCGGCAGCCGCTGCGGGCGCGGCGCCCGGAGTCGCACCCGGCGCCGGCGTGGCCGCCGGGCTCGGCTGCGCGTTGGGCGCGGTCATCGTGCTCGCGGGCGGCGGCGTGTTCGACAGCGCGCCGGGGATGCCGCCGGGAGCGGAGCCGTTCTGGTTCGGGCCGGTGCCCTGCCAATTGCCCTGCTCGGCGCGGACGACCGAGTTTTCCTTGTCATAGCTTTCGCGTGTCGCCTGGCTCTCGGTCAGGTCGACATCGACCTGGACCTCGGCCGAGAAATTGCCCGCGCCCAGCAAAGGCGTGAGCAGCTGGCTGAGCTGCTGGCGATATTTGTCCTCGACGCGGCGCTGGAAGTCGATGCGGGTGTCGCCCGCCGACGTGCCGCCCACGCCGCCCGACTTGGAGAGCAAAGCGCCGGCCTGATCGACGATGGTGACGCTCTCGGGCGTGAGGCCCGGGACCGACGAGGCGACCAGATTGACGATCGCGCGGATCTGCGCGTCGCCGAGCGCGCGGCCCGGCTGGAGCTTGAGGATGACGCTCGCCGAAGGCTGGGCCTTGTCGCGAACGAACGCGCTGGCTTCGGGCGTGGCGAGATGGACGCGCGCCTCGGCGACCGCGTCGATCTCCTTGATCGATCGCGCCAGCTCGGTCTCGCGCGCCTGGCGAAGCCGCTCGCCCTCGACCGCGCGGCTGACGCCCATCGGCATCTGCTCGAGGATCTGGTAGCCGCCCGGGGCCGCCTTGGGCAGGTCCTGAGTGGCGAGCAGCATCCGCGCTTTGTGGAAATCATCCTCGTTGACGGTGACCGAACCCGCGCTGTCCATGCTTGACTGGATCCCGGCGCTGTCGAGCGCGGCGGTCACCGCGGCCTTGTCCGAATCGGTCAGCCCGGTGAAGAGGATGCGCTGCGGCCCGGTCGCGATCATCGACCAGGCGATCCAGCCCGCGGCGACCAGGGCCACCAGGAACAGAAACGGCATCGCCCGCCGGACGGCGGGCTGGCCGAGCAGGCCGCTGACCTGCCGGAGCGGGTTGGCGGAGGAGCCGGGGGCGGTTTCGGTAAGTGCGTTGCTCATCTATCTTACACCGGCATGTTCATGATGTTCTGGTACGCGGACAAAAGCTTGTTGCGGACCTGAAGCGTGGCTTCGAAGCCGACCGCGGCTTCCTGGCGGGCGAGCATCACCTTGGCGATGTCGACCGTCTCGCCGCGCTCATAGGCGGCCGAAAGCGCGCCGGCGCGGCTCTGCGCCTGATTGACGTCCTGGAGCGCGTTCTCGAGCGTCGCGGCGAAGCTGGTGGGCTTGCTTTCGGTCAGCCCGCTTGCGGGCGCGACGCTGTTGGCGTGGCTCAGCGCCTGGTTGCGCTCGAGGATCTGCTGCCGAAGCTGCAGCACGCGGTCGATGCCCATGGCGCCGCCGCCGATTCCGCTGACACCGCTCATGCCGACACCTTCTGGATCAGTTCGTCACCCTGCTCGCGCGCCTTGGCGAGCCGGTAACGCAGGGTGCGCTCGGAAATGCCGAGCCGCCGGGCGGTCTCGATCCGGCTGCCGTTGCACTCGGCCAGCGTTTCGCGGATCGCCTGGAATTCGTGGATCTGGACGATGTTGCTCAGCGTCGCGGCGCCCTCATTGGCGTTGGCGGCGCGCGGGGCGGGACGGTCGAAGATCAGATGCTCGGCCTCGATCGTGTCGCCCGGCGCCATCAGCAGCGCGCGCTGGATGACATTTTCGAGCTCGCGGACATTGCCCGGCCATTGGTGATCGGTGAGTATCTCGACGGCCTCGGCCGAGATCCAGGGAAGCGTCGCGCGGCCCGCCGCGTGGCGCAGCACCATCGCGGCCGCCAGGGCGGGGATGTCGCCCGGGCGCTCGCAAAGCGCCTTGGTCGAAAGCGGGAAGACCGAGAGGCGGTAGTAAAGGTCGGCGCGGAAGCGGCCGGCCTCGACTTCGCCGTGCAGGTCGCGATTGGCGCAGGCGATGACGCGGACATCGACCTTCTCCGGGATGGTCCCGCCGATCGGCACGACTTCGCGCTCCTGCAGGACGCGCAGCAGCTTGGCCTGGAGGTTGAGCGGCATCTCGGCGATTTCGTCGAGCAGAATGGTGCCGCCATTGGCGGCGCGGAAGAAGCCCTGGCCGCCCGACGAGGCGCCGGTGAAGCTGCCCTTCTGGTGGCCGAACAGCATCGCCTCGAGCATCGTCTCGGGAAGCGCCGCGCAATTGATCGCGATGAAGGGGCCGTCCTTGCGCGCCGAGGCATTGTGGATCGCCTTGGCGAGCACTTCCTTGCCGGTGCCGGTGGGGCCGTTGATCAGCACGGTGATATCGCTGGCCGCGACGCGCTCGCTCAGCGCGAGCAGCGCCAGGCTCTCGGGATCGGCGGCGACGGGCGCATGGGCCCCGCGCGCCATCGCGCTGGCGAAGCCCGCGCCGATTGCGTTGTCATCCGGGCCATAGGAGAGACGGGCGGGATTGCCGTCGATAAAGGGGATCGCCTGGGGGGCGCCTTCGCCGAGGATCAGCGTGCGCGACGGGGCGGGAGGAACCTCGCCATCGGCGATGAGATAGAGGTCGCCCGGCTGGGGACGTTCCCCCTCGCACGAGCCAATCGCGAAACCTTGCGCGCGAAGCGCCGAGACCAGCGCATATTTCTGCCGCAGCACCGCTGCAGACGGGACAATCGATCGCATTCGGGTACCCCCTGTGACGAGCCACCAATGCGCTTTTGTTGGTTAACACCCGGTAAAACTACGGGGGTCAGTACGACTACTTACACTCCCCCCGATCCGGGCGCGCCCTCATGTGCGCATGCCCGCGCGCGCGGAGGCCCCTAAAGTTTTTCGCTAAATCTCGGGCGGCCCCTGCCGTTCCTTGGCTTGGCGGCTCGGAAGCTCCCGTCTGGGGGGTGCGCGGGAAGCGCCAAGCTAAATGGAGTAAACACCATGACTGTTATCGGCACCAACACTGCGGCGCTCCGGGCGGGTAACGCTTCGAACGCCGCGTCGAAGGCCCTCGGCACCGCGATGGAGCGTCTGTCGACCGGCAAGCGCATCAACAGCGCGAAGGACGACGCCGCCGGCCTCGCCATCGCTTCGACGATGACCTCGTCGATCCGCGGCATGAACCAGGCGATCCGCAACGCCAACGACGGCATCTCGATGGCGCAGACCGCCGAAGGCGCGCTGGGCGAAGTCACCAACATGCTTCACCGCATCCGCGAGCTCTCGGTTCAGTCGGCTTCGGGCACCTATAGCGACGACGACCGCACCAACCTTCAGGCGGAAGTCACCGAGCTGACCGGCCAGATCAGCGACATCCTGTCGAACACCAAGTTCAACGGTGTTGTGCTGTTCGACGGTTCGGCCGGCGACTCGGGCGACGTCACCATCCAGGTCGGTTCGACCGCGGACGACACCGTCACGCTGAGCCTGGCCGAAGTCGACCTCGACGACGCCGTCGACATCGACATCTCGGACGCCGACGATGCTTCTGACGCGCTCGAGACGCTCGACGACGCGCTGGTCACGGTCAACACCGCTCGCGCCACGCTCGGTGCGGCCCAGGCCCGTCTCGAATCGGTGGTCAACAACCTGACCTCGAACGTCACCAACCTGACCGACGCGCGCAGCCGCATCGAGGACGCGGACTTCTCGTCCGAGACCGCGGCGCTCGCCAAGGCGCAGATCCTGAGCCAGGCGTCGACCGCGATGCTGGCGCAGGCCAATCAGAGCCAGCAGTCGGTTCTGACGCTGCTTCGTTAAGCGTGGGCCGGTCGGGGTGTCACCCCCCTGACAGGCACCACGGCCGGTCACCTCTCCTGCTCGGGGGAGGGCGCATGGGGAGCCCCGGTGATCTTCGGATCACCGGGGCTTTTCCCATGCTCTATATATACGCGTGCGCGCGAGGACCCACTGGTAGCGCTACCATTTATCGGTTACGCCTCTCCGAAACAGCAGGAGAGGTATCCCGTGAAGCGCAAGCTGATGATCGCGTTTGGATTGATGGCGTCCGCCGCCATGTGGAGCGCCGCGGGCGGCGCGCAGACCGCGCCGGCCGGCTCCGCCACGCCGTTCAACAATCCCGCGCTCACCCCCGAAGTCCGTGCCGCCGATCTCGTCTCGCGCATGACGCTCGAGGAAAAGGCGGCGCAGCTCGGCCACACCGCCCCCGCCATCCCCCGCCTCGGCGTCCCCGCCTATAATTGGTGGAACGAGGGGCTGCACGGCGTCGCCCGCGCGGGCATCGCCACCGTCTTCCCCCAGGCGATCGGCATGGCCGCGTCGTGGGACGAGCCGCTGATGCACAAGGTCGGCGACACCGTCAGCACCGAATTCCGCGCCAAGTTCGTCGAGCGCCGCCACCCCGATGGCGGCAGCGACTTCTATCGCGGGCTCACCGTCTGGTCGCCCAACATCAACATCTTCCGCGATCCGCGCTGGGGCCGCGGCCAGGAAACCTATGGCG
>CBINJP010000013.1:0-107848 GCA_966251045.1 uncultured Sphingomonas sp. | reverse complement strand
ACCGGCGCGCTCGCGCTCGACCTCGAGCCGGGCCGCGGCCTGACCGACGCGATCGAGAATCCGAGCCGCATCGACGGCCTCTTCATCGAGCGCGCAATGGTCAAGGCATCGGACACGCTGGCGGTGCTCAGCGCCGAGGCCCCGATCAACTCGCCGGTCCTCACCGACGGCGCCGCGTTCTACCAGCTGCAGGAGGAGATCCGCGGCGCGTTCGAAAGCACGATCGTCGATCTGCCCCGCAACATGCTGGTGCTCCATCCGCACCTGATCACCGACGTTCAGGTCGCGGTGCTGGTGACCGAGTTCACCCTCGCCGCCGCGCGCGACGCGATCCGCATCCTTTCCTGGTTCAAGTCGAACGCGCCCCAGACCCAGGTGATCGTGCTGGCCAACAAGGTCCAGCCCGCCGCGATGCTCGAGATCAGCCGCAAGGACTTCGAGGGCTCGATCGAGCGCAAGGTCGATTTCGTGGTGCCGATCGAGGCGAAGATCGCCGCGCAGGCCGCCAAGCTCGGCAAGCCGTTCGCCGAGGCCGGCAAGAATGCGAAGTCGCTCAACCCGCTGTCCGACCTGGCGGCGCGCATCACCAGCATCACCGATTCGGGCGAGCGCGACGACACACCGGCCAAGCCGGGCAAGGCTGAGGCCAAGGGCAGCGGCGGTTCGCTGCTCGGCAAGCTCAAGCTGGGCATGAAGAAGAGCAAGTAATCGCTAACCGGAATGGGGCTATCCTGCCCCGCGGTTGGCACGATCGGTTGGCGGAGACGGGAACGGCATGGAATTTCTGCCGTATGTGATGATCGGTGGCGGCGCCTTCATGGTTCTCGCGCTGATGATCTTCGCCTTTTCGGGACCCTCGGTCGAGCGCGCCGGCGCGCGGCGCCTCGCCACGATGCGCGGCCGTCACACCGGCTCGCCCGTCGCGAACGCGATGGAAGCGCAGCTCCGCCGCATCTCGAACAACCGCAATACTCGGATGGACGCGCTCGCCGGCCGCTTCATCCCCAATCCGGCGCTGCTCAAGAAGCGGCTGCAGATGACGGGGAAAAACTGGACCGTCGGCAAATATGCCATGGTCTCGCTCGGCCTGCTGCTGCTGACCGTCGCCTTGCTGTGGCTGCGCGGCGCGCCGATCTGGCTCTCGCTCGCGCTCGGCCTGTTCTTCGGCGTCGGACTGCCGCACAAGGTGGTCGGCTTCTTCATCAAGAAGCGCGTGACCCTGTTCACCGCCAAATTCCCCGACGCGATCGAGCTGCTGGTGCGCGGCCTGCGCTCGGGCCTGCCGATCACCGAGACGATCGCGGTCGTGGCGCAGGAGCTGGACGGCCCGGTCGGCGAGGAATTCCGCGCCATCTCGGACAAGATGAAGATCGGCCGCACGCTCGACGTCGCGCTCCAGGAGACCGCGGACCGGCTCGGCACCCCCGAGTTCCAGTTCTTCACCATCACCATCGCGATCCAGCGCGAGACCGGCGGCAACCTCGCCGAAACGCTCGGCAACCTCGCCGACGTGCTCCGCAAGCGCAGCCAGATGAAGCTCAAGATCAAGGCCATGTCTTCGGAATCGAAGGCATCGGCGCTGATCGTCGGCGCGCTGCCTTTCATCGTGTTCGGGATGATCTGGTTCATCAACAACGGATACATGCTCAAATTCTTCCAGGACGAGCGGCTGATGGTCGCCGGCGGAGGCGGGCTGATCTGGATGGGCATCGGGGCCTTCATCATGGCCAAGATGGTCGATTTCGAGATCTGAGGGCGCCATGGAACCGACAAATGGACCGACGATCCTGGGCGTCGATGTACTGTGGGTAGCCACGCTGCTCGCCGCCATCGCCGCCTTCGCGGTGATGCTCGCCGTCTATGCCGCGACCACGGTGCGCGATCCGATGGCCAAGCGCGTCAAGGCGCTCAACGACCGCCGCGAACAGCTCAAGGCCGGCATCACCGCCTCGACCTCGAAGCGGCGCGCCAAGCTGGTCCAGAAGAACGAGAGCGCCGACAAGATCCGCGCCCTGCTTTCCTCGATGAAGGTGCTGCAGGACAGCCAGCTCAAGATCGCCCAGCAAAAGCTGATGCAGGCAGGCATCCGTTCGAAGGAATGGGCGCCCGCGGTGATCTTCGGCCGGCTGGTGCTGCCGATCGTGTTCGGCGGGACGATGATCTTCCTCGTCTATGGCACCGAGATGTTCGCCGACTGGAGCCCGATGAAGGCCTATGGCCTCGTCGCGATCACCTTCATCATGAGCTACAAGGCGCCGGATATTTACCTCAAGAACAAGATCACCAAGCGCAGCCATGCGATTCGCAAGGGGCTTCCGGACGCGCTCGACCTGCTCGTCATCTGTGCCGAAGCGGGACTGACCGTCGATGCCGCGTTCGGCCGCGTCGCGCGTGAGCTGGGCAAGGCCTATCCCGAGCTTGGCGACGAATTCTCGCTCACCGCGATCGAGCTGGGCTTCCTCACCGATCGCCGCCAGGCATTCGACAATCTCGCCCAGCGCATCGATCTGGACGCGGTCCGCGGCGTCGTAACCACCATGATTCAGACCGAAAAATACGGCACACCGCTGGCGTCGGCGCTGCGTGTGCTCTCCGCCGAGTTCCGCAACGAGCGCATGATGCGCGCCGAGGAAAAGGCCGCGCGCCTGCCCGCGATCATGACGATCCCGCTGATCCTGTTCATCCTGCCGGTGCTGTTCATCGTCATTCTCGGCCCCGCGGCCTGCTCGATCAACGACAGCTTCATCAACCGCTAGGCCGCGCAAGCGGATCGAGTCTGGCACGATGCTCCCGCAAAAGGTAAATTCACCCCAATAAGGTTTGGGGGAATCGATCATGCAGGATTTGCCGTTCCAGTCGCCGACGCAATTCACGGCGCTGGTACTGACGCTCATCGCCGGATGGCTGCTGGGGCTGGGCAGTTCGTCCGGGGGCCGCAAGTGGCGCGAACGCTATCAGGACGAGGAAGTCGAACATTCGAGCTATCGCCACCAGGCCGAGATCGACCTGAAAGAGGCCAATCGCCGCGTCCGCGATCTCGAAGCCGAATGCGAGCGGCTGAAAAAGGCGGTGACCGCCGCCGAGGCGACCGCCGCTACCGCGGCGGTGACGCCCGCGCCGGCGGTCGCCAGCGATGAATCGGGTGCCGGCTGGCGCGGCTGGTTCGGCTGGGGCCGCGACAATCTCTCGCGGATCAAGGGCGTCGACGCCGCGCGCGAGAAGCGCCTCAACGAGCTGGGCATCAAGACCTATCGCGAGATCGAGAAGATGACGCCCGACGACGAGGCCGCGCTCGAGCAACGCCTCGAAATGGAGAAGGGCGCGATCGCCGCGGAGCAATGGCGCGAACAGGCCGCCTTGCTGCGCGCCGGCAACGAGGACGAACATTCGAAGCGGTTTGCCGAGGCGTCCTAGCGAAACGCCTCGCGCGCCAGCTGCTCGGGCAGCCGGATCTCGGGCGCGCCGGTGTTCCAGTCGCCCCGGCACACCGGCACCTCCAGCGCGGCCGCCATCCGCCCGGGTTCGAGCGGCTGGGCGCCGGTATTGATCAGCATCTCGCTGAGCGGATGGCCGTCGCCGCCGAACGCCTCGGCATAGATGGTCTCGCCGGTGCGCCCCTTGCAGTCGATGCGCACCAGATAATGGATGCGCGAAACCCCGCCTTCGGGCTTCTCGATCAGCACCATCGTGCTGACGAGGCGGCGCCCGGCCGAATCGTCGATCACCGATCCGCGCGCCGCGAAATATTGCAGCCGGTCGGGCGCCTCGCCACTGTCGGTCAGCCGCTGCCAGCCGCCACGTCCGCGGCTGTCGACCAGCGACTGGCGCTGCGCGATCAGCTCCAGCGACGGCGCGATCGGGTTGAGCCCCGGCACCTTGCGAAGATGCGCGAAGGCCCCGTCGCACACCGCGGCGCGGACATCCTCCAGGATCGTGCCCGCCTCGACCCTGCGGACGGGCCCCTCATTGTCGCCCGCCATCACCCGGCCCTTCGCGGACCAGGCCTCGGTATGCAGCGGGGCATAGGTCAGCCCCTTGCAGTCGAAGCGGTAGACGACCTGCGTCATCGAGAAGGCCTGGCCCCGGGCGAGCTTGCCCGGGCGTTCGGTCACGGTCGCGGTGCGGATCTCGCGCAGGTTCGCCGCCGGGCGCCGGAGCGAGGCGATATCGACCAGCGCCACGCCTTCATCGTCGCCGCGCCCGACAAAGCTGACCGCGCGCCAATCGGGCGTCGGCTGGGGCTGCGCGAGCGCGGAGCTTGCAAGCGAGGCGAGGCCGCCCGCGACAACCAACAGCTTCATCCAACCCTCCACACCCGGAGCCCTCAGGATAATATGAAGCGGGGGCCTCGGGCGAGTCCCGTCATTGCTCGAACACCTTCAGCGGAACGATGCTGCCCGCGACGTCGATCGAGGTGAACCCGTTCCAGTCGCCGCGGCAAATCCCGCCCAATGCCCGGTAGAGCCCGGAGTCGGGCGAGATGCTGACCATATCGGTCGGCGGGGTCGGATCGCGGCGCCCTTCCGCGAGGAACGATACGCGGCCCAGCTCCATATATTGGCGGGCATCGCAATCGACGCGGATATGCGCGACGATCCCCCATCGCCGGCCCATGCCCTCCACGGTCGAGAGCAGGTTGAACTCGCGCAGATTGACGCTCGCGCCGGTGCGGATCGAATCGCGGTCGACGAGCACCGCGACGCGCTCCCCGGCATCGCCGTCGATCGCCAGCAGGCTCCAGTGCGACGAGGACCAGCTTGCCTCATAGACATCCTGCTGGACAGGCGCGGCCGCGGCGAGCGCCAGCGCGGCGATCAGCTTGATCATCTTTTCCCCTTCCAGTGCCGCCCCTTGCCGCGGCCGATCGTATGACAGGAACACGATAGGGCGAGACCGAGCCATAATCGAGTCCCGCGGGAGGGCCCCTCAGTCCGGAGGAAAGAGGAACACCAGCGCCTTGCCCGCGAGGCCGGCCACCGCGTCCTGCACCGCGCGCGGCTCCATCGCCGGACAGGCCGCCGCGAGCCCGGCGACGGTGAGCCCGTCCCGCTCGAGCAGCAGCGCGAGCACCGCGCGCTCGCCGGGCAAGAGCGAAACCGTGCGCCCCGCGAGATTGAGATTGCCGTCCTCCGGCAGCGCGATGCGCCGCCGCAGCGAGGCCAGCACCAGCGTCTCGGCCTGCAACTCCTGCAGCTGTCCAAGGTTGAACGGCCGCATGGGCTCGCGCTGCCGGTCCGCATCGGCGAGGAATGCGTCGAGATCGAGCGTGTCGGCGAGCCGGTGGAGCATCGCCCGCAACGCGGCCGTGCGCTGCTCGCGCGCTTCGGCGCTTTCGATCGGATTGATATCCTCGCGGGCGATCTGCTCGGCCTCGGCCCTGTCGGCGAGCCACTGCACCGCCCCGGACCCGACCGGCGCCTGGATGGCGATCGTCAGGTGCATCGAGCTCGATCCTTCGATTTCCGCCCAATGCATGTCGCCGCGGGGCAGGAACAGCAGATCGCCCGGCTCCATCACGATTTCGGCCTCGACCGGACCGGGATCCTCGGGGGACGGGAAACGGCCATTCGCGCGCGGAAAGCGATAGGGCTGGCCGTGGCAATACCAGCGCTTGCTGCCATGGAGTTGCAGGACCAGCACATTATGGCCGTCGAAATGCGGCGGGAAGGCGCTTTCCTTGCGGAAGCTGGCATAGCAATTGGTGGCGACCGCTGCGCGATAGCGGCGCTCGATCATCGCGTTCAGCGCCGCGACTCTCGCGACATGATGTTCGACATGGTTGAGGACCAGGCTCATCCCCTGCTCGCACAGTCCGTGCAGCGCCTCGGCGCGCAGCGGCCGCGCGCTGCCATATCTGGTGCCCGGGGCCGCCAGGTCGAAAAAGGCGGGGCGCGCGCGCTGGACGATCGTCAGCTCGGCGCTGAGGAGCCGTTCGGCGGTGGGCAGCGTGTTGAACACTTCCCAGGGCAACAGCCGGGCGAATTCCGCCGCGCGACCGCCCTTGAGGTGCAGCCGCGCGTTGGCGAGCATCGCCGCGTCGAGCCGGGCCGGATCGTGCGGGTGGAGCAGATCTTCGATCGACCGGATCATGCCCCTTGTGACTACCTCCCCCTGAGCGCCGCCTGCGCAGCCGCGAGCCGTGCGATCGGGACACGATAGGGGGAAGCCGAGACGTAATCGAGCCCCACGCTTTCGCAGAATGCGATGCTGGCGGGATCGCCGCCATGCTCGCCGCAAATGCCCAGCTTGATGTCGGGCCGGGTCGATCGGCCGCGCTCGGCGGCGATGCGGATCAGCTCGCCCACGCCCTCCTCGTCGATGCTGACAAACGGATCGCGGGCGTAGATGCCCTTCTCGACATAGGTGGTCAGGAAGCGGCCGGCATCGTCGCGGCTCACGCCCAGCGTGGTTTGGGTGAGATCATTGGTACCGAAGCTGAAGAATTCGCCCACTTCGGCGATCTCGGCGGCGCGGAGCGCGGCGCGGGGGAGCTCGATCATCGTACCGCACAGATAGTCGATCGTGCGGCCCTTTTCGGCGAAGACCGCGGCCGCGGCCTTGTCGACCACCGCCTTCATCAGCTCCAACTCGCGCCGTGTGGCGACCAGCGGGATCATCACTTCGGGGATCGGCGCCTCGCCGCTCTTCTCGGCAACGTCGCACGCCGCCTCGAAGATCGCGCGGGCCTGCATCTCGTAGATTTCGGGATAGGTGACGCCGAGGCGGCAGCCGCGATGGCCCAGCATCGGGTTGAACTCGTGCAGCTCGGCGATGCGGCGCTTGAGCTTCTCGACATCGAGCCCGGTCGCGGCGGCGACCTCGCCGAACTCCTCTTCCTCGTGGGGCAGGAACTCATGCAGCGGCGGATCGAGCAGGCGGATCGTGCAGGGCAGCCCGACCATCACCTCGAAGATCTGGGTGAAGTCGCTGCGCTGCTCGGGCAGCAGCTTGGCGAGTGCCGCCCGCCTGCCCTTCTCGTCCTCGGCGAGGATCATCTGGCGCACCGCCGTGATCCGCGCGGCGTCGAAGAACATATGCTCGGTGCGGCACAGCCCGATCCCCTCGGCGCCGAAATCGCGCGCTGTGCGGCAATCGGCCGGGGTCTCGGCATTGGTGCGGACCTTGAGCCTGCGCCCGGCATCGGCCCATTCCATGAGGGTGCCGAAATCGCCCGACAGCTCGGGCTGCACCGTCGGCACCGCGCCGAACATCACCTCGCCACTGGTGCCGTCGATGGTGATGACCTCGCCCTCGCGAACCTCGCGCTGGCCGACGCGGAAGACCTTGAGATGCGGGTTGATCGCCAGCGTCCCCGCGCCCGAAACGCAGGGCCGCCCCATGCCGCGCGCGACCACCGCGGCGTGGCTGGTCATCCCGCCGCGCGCGGTGAGGATGCCCTCTGCGGCGTGCATGCCGTGAATGTCCTCGGGGCTGGTCTCGACGCGGACCAGGATCACCGCCTCGCCCGCCGCCTTGCGCTTCTCGGCAGTGTCGGCGTCGAACACCACCTTGCCCGATGCGGCCCCCGGGCTCGCAGGGAGTCCCTTGGTCAGCACGTCGCGCGGGGCGGCGGGATCGAGCGTCGGGTGGAGCAGCTGATCGAGCGCCGCCGGATCGACGCGCAGGATCGCCTCCTCGCGAGTAATCAGCCCTTCCGCCGCCATGTCGACCGCGATCTTGAGCGCGGCCTTCGCCGTACGCTTTCCGGAACGCGTCTGGAGCATCCAGAGCGTCCCGCGCTCCACCGTGAATTCGATGTCCTGCATGTCGCGGTAATGCCGCTCGAGCAGGTCGAACACCTTCGCCAGCTCGGCATAGACTTCGGGCATCGCCTCTTCCATCGAGAGCGGCTTGGCCCCTGCCCGCTCGCGTGCGGCCTTGGTCAGGTACTGCGGGGTGCGGATACCCGCGACGACGTCTTCGCCTTGGGCATTGATCAGGAATTCGCCATAATAAGCCGCCTCGCCCGTCGCGGGATCGCGCGTGAAGGCCACGCCGGTCGCCGAGGTGTCGCCCATATTGCCGAACACCATCGCCTGGACGTTGACCGCGGTGCCCCAGTCGCCCGGAATATCGTTGAGCCGGCGATAGACCTTGGCCCGCTCGGACTGCCACGATCCGAACACCGCACCGATCGCGCCCCAGAGCTGGTCGTGCACATCCTGCGGGAAGGGCTTGCCCCACAGCTCCTGCACCAGATCCTTGTATTCAGCGACCAGCGCCTGCCAGTCGGCGGCGGTCATATCGGTATCGAGGAAGTGGCCGCGATCCTCCTTGGCGATCTCCAGCGCTTCCTCGAAGCGGCCATGATCGAGTTCGAGCACCACATCCGAATACATCTGGATGAAGCGGCGATAGCTGTCCCAGGCGAAGCGGGCATCGCCGCTGATCTCGGCGAGGCCCGCGACAGTCGCGTCGTTGAGGCCGAGATTGAGGACAGTGTCCATCATGCCGGGCATCGAGGCCCGCGCGCCCGAGCGGACCGAGACGAGGAGCGGATCGGCGGCGTCGCCGAAGCGCTTGCCGGTGATCCCCTCGATATGCGCGATCCCGTTCGCGACTTCGGCCTTCAGGCTGTCGGGGAAGCTCCCGCCCTGCTCATAATAGAGCGCGCAGACCGGGGTGCTGATCGTGAAGCCCGGCGGCACCGGCAGCCCGATGCTCGCCATGCCGTCGAGATTGGCGCCCTTGCCGCCGAGCAAGTTCTTGTCGCCATTGCCTCCGTCAGAGACCCCGCCGCCGAAGCGGTAGACATATTGCGTCATCAAACTTCCTTGCTCGTGCCCCCGCGCGGGCCGAGGCCCGCCTACCGCACGTGCGAACAAACCGGAAGGTGCTGACCGCGTTGTCAGGGAGAAGTTTTGCTTCGCAGGTGCGAAGGGCGGACGCTTATCTGGAATTAAATGGAGGCCAAGCGCGGTTTCGGGACGGCAGACCGGCGATGTCAAAGAGCGGCCGGGTTGCCCCGGCACGCCGAGCCAAGCAGGCGAAATCCAACATTGCAACCTTCTTCTCCCTCTCTCCGCTTGCGGGGAGAGGGTGGCCGAGCGAAGTGAGGTCGGGAGAGGGGCATACACCACAGGCGTGGCGTTTGAGCCTCATGCCCCTCTCCCTTCGCCGCTTCGCGGCTCTTCCCTCTCCCCGCAAGCGGAGAGAGGGAGAAGAAAGGCTACCCCTCGATCTTCGAGAAGTCCGCCACCCGGTGCACCGCGTCGCGCATCCGCGTGAGCAAGGCGAGGCGAGCGGCGCGCTTCACCGGGTCGGCATCGTTGACCGTCACCTTATCGAAGAACGCATCGATCGGCGCGCGCAGCGTCGAGAGCGCGGCCATCGCACCCTCGAAATCCTCCGCCCCAATCGCGGCCTCGGCGCGCGGCTCGGCGGCATCGAGCGCGTCGGCGAGCGCCTGCTCCGCAGGCTCGGGCGCGGCATTGACCGCGCCGGGCTCGAACTGCTCCTTCTTGAGGATGTTCGCGGCCCGCTTGTACCCGGCGAGCAGGTTGCGGCCATCCTCGGTCGTGACGAACGCCTGCAGCGCATGGACGCGCTTGCGCATATCCACAGGTCGAAAGCCCGGATCGCCCTCCACAAAGAATGCATCCAGCCACGCCTTCGACATGCCGTCAGCGATCAGCATTTGACCAAAGCGCTGAGCGAGGAAGCCGGACAATTCGTGAATAACTCGTGCCTTCGAAGAAGCCCAGGTTTCCTCGTCATGGTAACTCGCACCATAAATCGCATGCAAAGCGAGTTCGCTCGCATCTGCGTCGATTTCGTTCACAAGCAGCAGGTTCAGAACGCTGATCCCAGCACGTCGAAGAGCGAACGGATCTTTTGACCCTGTCGGCCCCTGTCCCACGTAAAAGAAGCCACCAAGCGTATCCAGCTTATCCGCCAGCGAAACCGCCACCGTCACCGGCGCGGTCGGGACGTCATCGCCCTGCCCCACCGGCTTGTAGTGATCGCGGATCGCTTCGGCGACCGCCGGGTCCTCGCCCTGCGCGGCGGCGTAATAGCCGCCCATCAGGCCCTGGAGCTCGGGGAATTCGCCGACCATTCCGGTGACGAGATCGGCCTTGGCGAGGCGGGCGGCGCGTTCGGCCTGGTTGGCCAATTCCTCCCCTGCAAGGGGAGGGGGACCAGCCGCAGGCTGGTGGAGGGGTGTCGCGCCATCGAGAGGGCGATACCCCTCCGTCGCGCTACGCGCGCCACCTCCCCTTGCAGGGGAGGATTTGACGATCCCCTCCTCGACCAGCCAGCGCGCCAGCTTCGCCACACGGTCCACCTTGTCGGCAACCGTGCCCAGCTTCTCGTGAAACACGATCTTCTCGAGCTTGGGCTGCAAATCCTCCAGCCGCGTCTTGAGGTCGGTCTCATAGAAGAACCGCGCATCGCTGAGCCGCGCCGCGAG
This sequence comes from uncultured Sphingomonas sp., assembly GCA_966251045.1. Lineage (GTDB taxonomy): Bacteria > Pseudomonadota > Alphaproteobacteria > Sphingomonadales > Sphingomonadaceae > Sphingomonas. The sequence continues at coordinate 97,437 of CBINJP010000013.1, read as the reverse complement.
GACCTTCTGGTTGCCCTCGACGATCTTCGCGCCGCCATCGGCTGCGTCGATATTGGCGGTGCAGATGAAGGCGTTCGCCAGCTTGCCCGCGCTGTCCTGGCAGACGAAGTATTTCTGGTTCACCCGCGCGGTCAGCTGGATCACCTCGGGCGGCACCTCAAGGAACGCCTCGTCGAAGCGGCCGAGCAGCGGCACCGGCCACTCCGTCAGCCCGGCATTTTCGTAGAGCAGCCCCTCGTCCTCGATCAGCGTCAGCCCGGCCTTTTGCGCGGCCATCTTGGCGCCCACGGCGATGATGCCGCGGCGTTCGGCGCCGTCGACGATGACGTGGCAGGCGCGGAGCTTCTCGATGTAATCGCTGGCGCTGCCGATGGTGACCGGCCCCGGATGATGGAAGCGGTGGCCGACGGTGGTGGCGCCGCTCTTCACTCCGGCGCACTCGAACTGGACGAGCGCATTGCCATAGAGCGCGACGATCCCCTGCAGCGGGCGGACCCAGCGCAGGCTCTCGGTCGAGCTGGAGGCGGCGCCCCAGCGCATCGACTTCGGCCAGGGGAAGGCATGGAGCACATGGGTGCAGGCGTTCGCGAGCACCGACGGCGCGGGCAGGCCCGGGCGCGCGATCACCGCGAACAGCAATTTCCCGCCCTTGGCATCGTCGCGCTCGACGAGCTGGTCGCGGGTGAGGCCGGTCGAGCGGAGGAAGCCCTCGATCGCCTGCGCGGGCGCATCGGCGCGGGGGCCCTTGCGCTCCTCGGTCATCGCGGTGGTGGTGTCGGCGACCCCGCGCACGATCAGCGCGAGGCGGCGCGGGGTGGCGTAGCTTTCGATGCCCTGATGCTCGAGGTTGAGCGCCTCCAGCCGCGCGGCGAACAGCGCCGCCAGATCGGCGCGTGCCTTTTCCTGCATCCGCGCGGGGATTTCCTCGGAGCGGAGTTCAAGGAGGAAATCGGTCATCGAGCCAACTCCCCTACCGTCATCCCCGCGAAAGCGGGGACCCAGCTCCTGCTTTCGCCGCGCTTCACGGCGGCGGTGGAGCGGGAGAGCAAGGGAGCTGGGTCCCCGCTTTCGCGGGGATGACGAAGAAGGGGCTGAACGCGCGGGCTCACAGCGACCACTCCGGATATTTCGCGGTCCATTCGGGCGTCATGTGATCGATCCACGCCTGGCAGCTGCCCTTCGCCAGATCGCGGACGCGGCCGATATAGGCCTGCCGCTCCGCCACCGAGATCACCCCCCGCGCCTGAAGCAGGTTGAAGATATGGCTCGCCTCGATCGCCTGCTCGTACGCGGCGATGGGGACGTCGTTGGCGAGGCAATTCTCGCATTCGCCCGCGGCCTTGCGGAAGCCTTCGAACAAGGTCTCGGTATCGGCGACCTCGAAATTATACTTCGACATCTGCTTCTCGTTCTCGAGAAACACGTCGCCATAGGTCACGCCGGCATCGTTGAAGGCCAAGTCGTACACGCTGTCCTTGTTCTGGATGTACATCGCCAGCCGTTCGAGCCCGTAGGTCAGCTCGCCCGAGACGGGCTTGCAGTCGAAGCCGCCCATCTGCTGGAAATAGGTGAACTGGGTCACCTCCATCCCGTCGCACCAGACTTCCCAGCCCAGTCCCCAGGCGCCGAGCGTGGGCGATTCCCAATCGTCCTCGACGAAGCGGATGTCGTGGGTCTGCATGTCCACCCCGATCGCCGCGAGCGAGCCGAGATAGAGCTCCTGCAAGTCGGGCGGGCTCGGCTTCAGGATGACCTGATACTGGTAATAATGCTGGAGCCGGTTCGGGTTCTCGCCATAGCGGCCGTCGGTCGGGCGGCGGCAGGGCTGGACGAAGGCGGCGTTCCACGGCTCCGGCCCCAGCGCGCGCAGCGTCGTCGCGGTGTGGAAGGTGCCCGCGCCCATCCGCATGTCATAGGGCTGGAGGATCAGGCAGCCGCGTTCGCTCCAGTAATCGTGGAGCGTCAGGATCATGCGCTGGAAGCTGAGAGGCTGTGACAAGAAAACCACCGGCTGCGGGAAATTTACGCCGCTTTGGCGGAGAGGCCGGAGAGGGTCAATGGCAAGCGTTGACAGGCCCAAATGGTTAATATCTGCTCGCGCCGTGGGGAGAATCGCACATCGCCGGAAGACTCGCTGGGGCGTGCTGCGCGCGCTGCTGCTGACCTTCGCGCTCGCCGGCGCGGCGATGGCCGAGGAGCGGACCGATCCGAGGCTCGACTATGCCAGCCTAGCACCCGACGAGCAGCTCACGGCCGCGGGCCGGCTGGTCCGCCCCGAAGCCGAGGCGCGGCGCGACGAGGCGACCCAGCGCGAGCGCGTCCGGGTCGCGGCGTCGCAGAAATATCAGCCGCGCCCGGCGATCTGGAAAATCTCCGACGCGGACACGACCATCTATCTCTTCGGCACGGTCCATTCGCTCCCGCCCGGGTTCAAATGGCGCAATCCGGGGCTGGAGGCGATCATCGTCCGCGCCGACACGCTGCTGCTCGAATCGACCGCCACCGACGGGGACGACGTCACCTTCATGGAGGGCATGCCGCAGGATGCCGGCCTGCCTCCGCTGATCGAGCGCGCCTCGCCGCAATTCCGGCCCAAGCTCAGGGAACTGCTCGCGATGCTGCCCGCCGATACGGCGAAGGGGCTCGACCGGATGCCGACCTGGATCGCGGCGATGGGAGTGGGTTATCTTCGCGACATGCTGATCGGCGACATGCCGAGCCAGGGCGCGGACGACTGGCTGGAGCAGCATTTCCGCAACACCGGGCGGCCGGTGGAGGCGATCGAGAATTCGAAGGCGGTGGTGAGCAACATCAACGCGATCCCCGAACCGGCGCAGCGGATGATGCTCGACGCCGCGCTCGCCGCGCCCGACCGGACGCACGAACGGCTCGACGCGCCCGCGCACGCCTGGGCGCAGGGCAATGTCGGTTACGATTCGCCGCTGCGCATCTTCGCCGACGTGACCGATCCCTCGGCGGCGATGGCCGATCCGCTGCTGACCCAGCGCAACGGCGCCTGGGTCGATTCGCTGATCGCCCGGCTGGCGGCCAGGCCGGGGGTGACCCTGTTCGCGGCCGGGGCGGGGCATTTCGTGGGGCCGGGCTCGGTGATCGACCTGCTCCAGAAACGCGGTGTGCGCGTCGAGCGGGTGCAGTAAGGCCGCTTCCATGTTCAGAAGATTATTGTCCGGACTGGCGCTGGTGGCGCTCGCCTCCTGCGGGGCGCCCGCGCCCAAGGCGGTGGACGCCGATCCCGCGCTTTGGGTGGTCAAGGATGCCGACACGACCATCTACCTTTTCGGCACCGTCCATGCGCTCAAGCCGGGGCTGAGCTGGTTCGACGAAGCGGTGAAGGACGCCTTCGACAAGAGCGATACGTTGGTGCTCGAACTGGTGTTGCCGCCCGATAACGAGCTGCAGACGCTGATCCGCGAGCTCGGGGTGTCGCGGGAGGCTCGGCTGTCCGACCAGCTTTCGGATGCCGAGCGGGTCCGGTTGCAGGAGGCGCTGCGGCGCGCGGGGATGCCGGCCGATGCGCTGGAGGGGCTGGAGCCGTGGCTGGCGGCGGTGCAGCTGGCGAACCTGCCCGCGCGCGCGGCGGGCTATGCCACCGAGGACGGCGCCGAGGCAGTGCTGACCCGGGCGGCCAACGCGGCGGGCAAGCCCGTGCTGGGACTGGAGACAGCGCGCGAGCAGTTCGGCTATTTCGACCGGCTGTCGCTCCCCGCCCAGCGCGGGCTGATGATGACGACGATCGACGGGCTGCCCAAGGCGGCCGAGACGCTCGAATCGGTCGTCGCCTCATGGGGGGCGGGCGACGCCGACGCGATCGCGGCGCTGCTCAACGCGGACCTCAAGGAATCGCCCGAAATGGCCGAGGCGCTGCTGGTGACGCGCAACCGGCACTGGGCCGACTGGATCGCCGCGCGGATGGCGCAGCCCGGAACGGTGTTCGTCGCGGTGGGCGCGGGGCATCTGGCGGGGGACCGCTCGGTGCAGGTCGAGCTGGCGCGGCGCGGCTTTAGCGCGACGCGAATTTCCTACTGACTTGACTCCCTGGCGACTCGTATTTAACCGATGGGCTAATTATCCCAGAGGTTAAATGATGCAGCCCGATTCGCTCAGCGCCACCTTCGCCGCGCTCGCCGACCCCACGCGGCGCGCGATCCTCGCGCGGCTGGCGCTGGGCGAGGCTGCGGTCGGCGAGCTGGCCCAGCCCTTCGCGATCAGCGGCCCCGCGATCACCAAGCATCTCAAGGTCCTCGAAGGTGCCGGGCTGATCTCGCGCGGGCGGATCGGACAGCAACGCCCGGCGAAGCTGGAGGCGGCCGCGCTCAAGGCCGCGACCGACTGGCTCACCGAATATCGCCGCTTCTGGGAAGCGAAGTTCGACGATCTCGACGATTATCTGAAGCAGATCCAAGGAGACAGGGCATGAGCACCGATACGCTGGGCGTGGGCTATGAAATGACGATCGAGCGCCGCTTCGAGGCGCCGCGGGGGCTCGTGTTCGACTGCATGACCAAGGCCGAGCATCTCGCGCGCTGGTGGGGCCCGCGCACCTTCGACGCGCCGGTGGCCGAAAGCGATGCGCGGCCCGGCGGCGCGATCCTGATCCATATGCGCGGGCCCGAGCCCTATGGAATCAATGTCGTGGAGGGCGAATATCTCGAAGTGTCCGAACCCGATCGGCTCAAATTCGTGCTGCGCGGCTTCCAGGCGGCGGATGGCAGCTGGGGGATCGAGCATGTCAGCACGATGACCTTCGAGGAGACCACGGACGGCACGACGCGGATGACGCTGACCACGCGCGTGCTGAAGGTCAGCGACGAACTGATGCCGGCGCTCGCGGGAATGAAGGAGGGCTGGAGCCAGAGCCTCGACAAGATGGAAGAGCTGCTGGTGGAATTGCGGTAACGCCCATCTTCGTCACCCCGGCCTTGAGCCGGGGTCCCGCTTCTACTGGCCCGGACAAGAAGCGGGACCCCGGACTAAATCCGGGGTGACGGTCATGGCTTGGGGCGAGCGGTGCCCTCCCCTTGCCCTCCGCCCCCCTTTCCGCTAGGGGCGCACGCTTGCCGCGGCAGGGTCATCCCTGGAGGCCTGCCGGGCATGAAGACTGAAACCACTTAGCGCATTGGAAGACAGATGAGCGAAACGCTTACCTTGTCGGCCGAGACGCGCGACCGGGTTGGCAAGGGAGCCTCCCGTTCGCTTCGTCGCGAAGGCCGCGTCCCCGCCGTGATTTACGGCAACAAGCAGGATCCCGAGGGCATCCATGTCAGCGAGCGCGAGCTCACCAAGCTGCTCATGACGGGCCACTTCATGAATTCGGTCGTGATGATCAACGGCCAGCGCACGCTGCCCAAGGACGTCGCCTTCGACGTCGTCAGCGATCGCCCGATCCATGTCGATTTCCTGCGCATCGGCGAGCACACCACCGTGCACGTCAATGTGCCGATCGTCTTCACCGACGAAGAGGAAAGCCGCGGCATCAAGCGCGGCGGCGTGCTCAACATCGTCCGCCACGAGCTCGAGCTGGTCTGCGACGCGGCCGAGATTCCCGACGAGATCCACATCTCGCTCAAGGGCACCGACGTGGGCGATTCGATCCACATTTCGTCGGTCACCCTGCCCAAGGGCGTGACTTCCGCGATCACCGACCGCGACTTCACCATCGCGACGATCGTTGCCCCGTCGGCGCTCAAGTCGAGCGAAGGCGACAACGAGACCGCGGCCGCCAGCGAGGAAGAGGGCGAGTAAGCCCCTTTCGAACTTGATGGTTTGAGAAATCGCCTCCGCACCCTAGTGCGGGGGCGATTTTCTTTTGCGGGAATGACGCATGCAACTCTGGGTAGGCCTCGGCAATCCCGGCCCCACTTACGCCATGCACCGGCACAATGTCGGTTTCATGGTCGTGGACGCCATCGCCGAGGTGCATGATTTCACCGCGCCCAAAAAGCAGTTCCTCGGCTGGAGCCAGGAAGGGCGGATCGGCGGCGAGAAGATCGTGCTGCTCAAGCCCGGCACTTGGATGAACGAGAGCGGGCGTTCGGTGCGTTCGGCGATGGATTTCTACAAGCTGGCGCCGGGCGACGTCACTGTCTTCCACGACGAGCTCGACCTCGCGCCGTTCAAGGTCAAGGTGAAGACCGGCGGGGGCACGGCGGGGCATAATGGGCTGCGCTCGACCGACCAGCATATCGGCCCCGATTTCCGCCGCGTGCGGATCGGCATCGGCCATCCCGGGCACAAGGACCGCGTGACCGGCCATGTGCTCGGCAATTACGCCAAGAGCGAGATCGAGGACCTGACCGACCTGCTCGGCGCGGTCGCGGCCGAGGCGCCCTGGCTGGCGACTGGCGACGATGCGCGGTTCATGAGCGAAGTGGCGCTGCGGATGGGGTGAGGATCGCACCTCTCCCGCGGTCGCGGAGAGGGCTCGAGAAAAGAATAACGCCGCGGGGCCGGAGCCCCGCGGCGCTTTCATTCCCCGCCCGGCAAACGCCGGGGCGCGGATCAGTTCTTCTTGCCGACCACCACGCCGACAAGGCGGGTGCCGCCCACGCCGGTGATGCCGTCCGACGCCGCGAAGCTCACGCCGATTTCCGAACCCTGCGGGCCGAAAAAGGCGCCGATAAGGTTGCCGGGGATCGGGCTGGCCGCGCCGAAATTGCCGGTGAAGGTGGTCGCGCCGACCGCGATCGAGCCGGTGCCGGTGAAGGTGCCGTAGGGCGTCTCGACGCCGCCGGCGCCCACGGTGGTGACATTGGCGGTGATCCCCACCGCGCCGGTCGCCCAGTTGACGGTGATGGCGACCGTACCGCCGATGCGGACGACCGTGCCACCCGCGCCGCCGGTGACGCCGCGGCCCACGATGCGCGCGGTGTAGGTCGCGGTGCCGGTGGTCGGCATGTCCGCGGCGACGGTGGGATAGCCCCACACGCCATAGGTGATGCGGTGCGCGCCCGCGGTGCTGTCCGCGCGCAGCCAGCCGGTATAGCTGGTCCGCGTGAGCGCCAGACCCGTATCGGTCGTCACCTTGTCCTTGACGGTATTGTTGAGGAATTCCGCGCGGGCCGTCTGGCCGGCGGTGGCGCCGTCCTTGGTGAAGACATATTCGGTCACGCCGACCACGGGCGGCGTGCCGGCGGTCAGATCGGCGGCGACGAAGCGCGATTCCTCGGTATTCTCGCGAACCACCTGCTGGCTGCCGGTGGCGCTGGCGGTCGCCGGATCGGCCAGCACGGCGAGGCGGAAGCGCGTCGACGGGCCTTCGACGCCCGACGTGCCCAGCTCCAGCGTGCCGGCGCCGCTCGGGTCGCCCGTGTAGCTGGTATAGGCGTTGATCGTGCCGAACTCGGTCGCCGTGGTCAGCGGGAAGCTCGTATAGCTGATCGGAGTCGGCGTGGGCGTGCCGGTCGGGCTGGGCGAGGGCGACGGGCTCGGAGTCGGCGTGGGATCGTCGCCGCCGCTGCAGCCGGCGAGGATCATCGCCAGCGAGAGCGCGGCACCAGTGAACACGGACGAACGGCGAATCATATAACCCAGCTCCTTGCAGGAATCGCGGCACCCGAAAGGGCCTGCGCCCCTGTACCCCGGATGAACAAGCGGCGTCGAGTCGGGTTCCCGACCGTCCGCCCGGACGAGGCGAATGGCCCCGAAGTCCCGCCAACACAAGCGCTTGGCGGATTCCGGTCCTTCAACCTGTGCCAGTCATGGATGGCGATTGCGGCAAAACTTCGCCCCCCTTGTTCGATGGCGCCGCTCAGTCGCTCGCGTCGAGGCGCGCGCGGAGCGCCTCCATCTTGAACATCCGCCCGGTCTTGTCCTTGCCCGCGAGCGGGCCGGCGCCCGCCTCGGCCGCCTGCTGGATACAGGCGGTGACGCGCATATAGCCCTGCGCGTTCTTCTCCTTGGGCGTCACCGTGCCGTCATTGTCATAGTCGCGGCCGGCGGTGAATTTGGTCTTCACGTGATTCTCATAGGCCCAGTCGAGATAGGGATCGATGCTGGCCTTGGAAAGTTCGGGCGCGCCATCGGCCGCGGGCACGCTGTTGTCGCCGAGCGCCTTTTCGAGCTGGGCGCGATAGTGCGCGACATAGATATCGACATTGCCGACGCTCGCCCCGCCCAGGAACGCCCGCTTCCAGCGCATCGCGCTGAGGCATTCGACCGCATAGCCGGCCATGCGCATCGCCTTCTCGTCGGCCTGCGCCTTTTCGTGCTTGTCGACCTCGGCCTTGTAGGCCTTGTCCGCCGCCGCCTGGTTGTCGCACCCGGCGGTGCCCAGAACCATCGCTGCGCCGGCCGCGACCAGGGCCAGCCGGCCTGCCTTGCTCCGCGTCATATTCCCTCCCCAACCCCTTGTTTCGCCATGTTTTGGCATGGGCGCCACGCGAGTCAACGACGGCTTGATAACCTTTGCCGGTAATAATCCGTCAAGGCCCTGAGTTTACGATGTTATCGGGGTTGGGGAACGGACAATGCCAGTCGATCGGGACGGATCCAGATGAGCGCGGAGGCTTTCATGCGCCGCTGGCTGGGCCTGTTCGCGCTGCTGAGCGGACTGATCGTCCTCGAGCCCTTCCTGATCCGGGCATTGGTGTCGAACTCGGGATGCGCCACCACGCAGGGCGCGTGCGACACGCTGACCGCCGCGCTCGAATATCATGGCAGCTGGATCGTGCTGGCGATCGTGCTGGCGCCGCTGATCGTGGCGATCGCGATGCGGACGCTGACCACGGGCACCTTTGCCTGGGCCTTTCCCTTCGCCTTGCTGATGCTGGCCGGGGCAATGCCGCTGTTCGTGGCGCTGAGCGGGTTCATGGCGCCCGATTACCTCGCGAACCTGCTCGAACTCCCCGCGCTGGTCCCCCTGCTCTTCCTGCTCGTGCTGCTGCTCGCGCTGAGCGTGGGGGGCGACGAGGACAAGGGCGCGGCGGGGGCATGGAAGCTGATCCTCGGCTTCGTGGCGCTGGCGGCGGCGTTCGTCTCGGCGCCCGCCTGGCTGATCGGGCTTGGCGGCCTGCCCTATGCCGGCCAGCTCGCGCCGCTGCTCGCGCATTATATCGGCCTCGCGCACGGTGCATTGGGGATCACCGCGCAGATACCCCAGCTGACCAACAGCGCATTGATCGGCTTCACGCTGGCTGCCGCCGGGACGATGCTCGCCTCACGCACGGGGCATGGCGGCGGCGGGCGGCGGCGGACGGTCTACGCCTAGCAATCCGGGCGCTAAGCCTCTATCGGGCGCGCTTCCTCCGGAATTACGAACAGGCATTTTCCCATGGGTTTCCGCTGCGGCATCGTCGGGCTACCGAACGTCGGCAAGTCCACGCTCTTCAACGCACTGACCGAAACCGCGGCGGCGCAGGCGGCCAACTATCCCTTCTGCACGATCGAGCCCAATGTCGGAAACGTCGCGGTGCCCGATCCGCGGCTCGATGCGCTGGCGAAGATCGCGGGGTCGCAGAAGATCATCGCAACCCAGCTCGGTTTCGTCGACATCGCCGGCCTCGTCCGTGGCGCCTCCAAGGGCGAGGGCCTCGGCAACCAGTTCCTCGGCAATATCCGCGAGGTGGACGCGATCGTCCATGTGCTGCGCTGCTTCGAGAATGACGACATCCAGCATGTCGACAACAAGGTCGATCCGATCGCCGATGCCGAGACGGTCGAGACCGAGCTGATGCTCGCCGACCTCGAAAGCCTCGAGAAGCGCGTCCCCAACCTGATCAAGAAGGGCCAGCAGGGCGACAAGGAATCGAAGATCGGCGCGAGCGTGCTGGGGCAGGCGCTCGAACTGCTGCGTGCGGGCAAGCCCGCCCGGCTGACCGAGCCCAAGGACGCCGAGGAAGCGCGTGTGTTCAAGCAGGCGCAGCTGCTGACCTCGAAGCCCGTCCTCTATGTCTGCAACGTCAACGAGGAGGACGCCGCCAACGGCAACGCTCTCTCCGCCCGCGTCTTCGAAAAGGCCAAGGCCGAGGGCGCCGAGGCCGTCGTCGTCTCCGCCGCGATCGAGGCCGAGATCGCGACCATGCCCGCCGAGGAGCGCGGCGACTTCCTCGCCGAGCTGGGGCTCGAGGAAACCGGCCTCGCCCGCGTCATCACCGCGGGGTACAAATTGCTCCATTTGCTGACCTTCTTCACCGTCGGCCCGAAGGAAGCGCGCGCCTGGACCGTCCATGCCGGCGCGACCGCTCCGGAAGCGGCAGGCGAGATCCACAGCGATTTCGAAAAGGGCTTCATCCGCGCCGAGACGATCGCCTATGCCGATTATGTCGCGCTGGGCGGGGAATCGAAGGCGCGCGAGGCCGGCAAGCTACGCGCCGAGGGCAAGGCCTATGTGGTGCATGACGGGGACGTGATGCACTTCCTGCACAGCTGATGTACACGCGCCGCCGGGCAATCGCGGGAGCGGTTTCGATGGGTCTTCTGGGTAAGCTGTTTGGATCTGCGAAAGCCGAAGCCCGGCCGGAATCGCAAGAACCCGTGCTGGTCAACGCCTACGCCACGCTGCGTGAGGTGCCACCGCTCGGCTTCTCGCATGAGTTGCACAACCGCCGCGACCTGTCGGACCCCGAACTTGCCGAGCATCTGAACGGCTTTATCGGCTATGTGATGAGCCGCGGCGACGGCCAGATGACGGCAACGCGCTATCATCTGTGGCGCCATATTCAGCGCGTGCGCAACCAGCTCAGCTTCTCGGTCGCGGCGGGCGCCTTCGGCTCGATCGAGCAATGGGCGAGCGACGCCAATGCCATCCTGTTTCTGCCCGACGGATCGATCCGTGCACCCGGTGGCGCGGTGCTGCTGGATAGCACAGGCGCAAGCGATCCCGCCGCCGCCCTGCCTTATCCGCCCGATGCGGTCGCCCGTCGCGAACGGACACTGGCGCGGCTCGCCGGGCTAAAGCCGCAACCGCCCGCCAGCATGCCGCCGGCGCTGGGCGAAGCCGAGGTCGTGCTTCGTCCGGCGTCCGAAGTGCTTCGCCGCGCGCTTGGGCTGATCTGTGTAGCTGTCCGTGCCGAGGGTATCGAAACCGGAGAGGACGACATCCGCCCGCGGCTGCGCGAGCTGAACCGGGTCGGCATCGCGGCGCTGACGCCGAACGAGCAGGCCTTTATCGCAGCCGAGACGCCCGACCCGCAGACAGTCACGCAGATGATCTGGCGCTATGAGGCGCTGAACACCCTGCTCTGGGCGCTGGGCGATCCGGGGGGCGCCATCGAGCGCAGCGACGTCGCTGCGGAGCCCGCTACCGTCTCACGCGCCGCGCTGGCGTTGGCCGAGGCGATGCCCGCTACACCGCGGTTGCGCCCCATCCCGGAAATCCTCGACGCACTCGACCGGACGTGGCGCGAGCATTGGATCGTCCGTCAGGCGCACCAGGGCGGCGCCGAACCGACAGGCCTGAACCCCGACGTTATGCTGGAGCGCCACTTCGCGCTGAACTGGCTCACCGGCTTCCAGAATCCGCCCGATACCCCCTGGGACGAAATCGACACGCCGACCTGAGCTAGTCCACCATCGCCGCCGCGAACCACAACAGCGCCGCCTGCCCGTGCAAATCGCCGGTGACGGTGGGCCGCCCCAGATAATAGGCGACGTCCTTCGACTGGCCGGTGCCGACGCAGACGTTCGAGAGCTTGCCGTCCTCGCCGACATAGCGGGTCAGCGCCTTCCACGCCTTGCGCGCGGCGGTCACATAGGCCGGCGCAGTCAGGATGCCGCGCCGGACCCCCGCCGCCATCGCGAAGCCGAACATCGCGGTGCCGCTGGTTTCCTTCCATGCCTCCGGATGGTCGATCAGCTGCCGCCACATGCCGTCGCGGGCTTGATGCTTGAGCAGTGCCGCCATCATCTTGCGGTATCCGGCGTCGATTGGCGGGAAATCGGCATGCGTGCGCGGTAGCGCGGAAAGGATCTCCGCCAGCCCCGCCGCGACCCAGCCATTGCCCCGGCCCCAGAAGAAGGGCGCGTCGGGGCCGTGATGGAACAGGCCGTTCGGCTGCTGGAGCTTCGCCACGTAAAGGCGCGCCATCAGCGCCGCGCGGTCGAGATATTTCGCCTCGCGCGTCACTCGCCACGCCGAAAGCTGGAGCACGCCGATCATCCAGATATCGTCGATCCAGTAGCGCGCCTGCTTCGTCAGTCCGTCGAGACTGGTCTCGGCCCATTGCCCGTCGGCCATGGCGAGACCGGCATCGCGCTCGCGCGTCCGCCCGATGCCCTGCCGCCACATCTCCAGCGGCCAGACGCCGAAGACATTGGCGTCGACATGATTGAGCGTATTGGGGAGATTGGCGTCGGTCACCTTGCCATGGCGTATCGCGACCCCCAGCCGCAGCGCGTCCGAGCGGGTCGCCGCTGCCAGCCGCAGCGCGCCATAGGCGCAGCAGACCTCCGCATAGTGAAGCGCGCGCACCTCGCCGACCTCGTACATCATGAACTCGGGGCGATCGAGCCAGGCGTCGGCGGCGAAATTGCCGATCGCCGTCGGCGAGGTATCGGCCGCCAAAGCGGCGCCCGGCCAGGCCGTACCGGCAAGCAGCAGCAGGAGCGCGTCGCGGCGGATCATTTTGCCAGCATAAGATTGTCCACGCGCCCGCGCGACCCTATTGTGGAGCCGATGCTGCTCCGCCTGCTCCTCGCGCTGACGATCGCGCTGCTGCCGATGCCGGCGGCGGCGGCGTGCCATGCGCAGGCTCCGGCGCCCGCCGCGCATCATCACGGCACGAAGCACGCGCCGGTCAAGCAGGCGCCCGCCGCCGAGCAACTCTGCATCGGCTGCGTCGCGCCCACCACGGCGCGCGCGCCCGAATTCGCTCCGCCGCCGGCCTTCGACCGCGCCGATGCGCCGGGCGAGGTGCTGGCGGGGCACAAGCTCCTGGGCAATCCGCCCGCGACGCCCCCTCCCCGTTCCGAAGCGTGACGTCCTACCCTCACGCTTACGGAGTTTACACATGACGAGACATTATCTGCTCGCGGCTGCCGCCGCGGCGGCGCTGACGGCGTTTCCCGCCGCGGCGCAGGAAGACCATTCACAACATGCCGGGCACCCCATGCCCGCGCCTCAGCCCACCCCTGCTCCCGACCCCCAGGGTCATTCGGACCATGGCGGGCATCCCATGCCCGCGCCTCAACCCACCCCGGCTCCCAACCCCCAGGATCATTCGGACCACAGCGGGCATCCGGCGCCCCAGCCCGATAGCAACCTGTCCCCCGACATGCGCATCGCCGGGGCGGGGGTGTATCGCCCCTATGGCGAGGGATCGGGCAGCTCGCGGCTTCCCGGCGCCGATGGCGGGATGCATGGGCTGCACGTCATGGCCGGCAAGTGGATGGTGATGGCGCATGGCTATGCCTGGGGCGTCGCCACCGATCAGAGCGGACCGCGCGGCGATTCCATGGGGTTCGTCGCCTCGATGGCGATGTTGACGGGCGAACGCGATCTTGGCGGCGGGCGGCTCCAGCTCCGCTCGATGATGAGCCTCGAGCCCGCGATGGGGGCGCCCGGCTATCCCAATCTGTTCGCGACCGGGGAGACCGCGAACGGCGCGCCTTTGGTCGACCGCCAGCACCCGCACGACCTGTTCATGGAGCTGGCCGCGCGCGTCGATGTCGATGTCGCGCCGGGCAAGCGCGTGTTCGTCTATGGCGGCCCCGTCGCCGAGCCGGCGCTGGGGCCCTCGGCCTTCATGCACCGCGTCTCGGCGCGTTATCTACCGCTCGCGCCGATCGCACATCACTGGTTCGACAGCACCCACATCACCTATGGCGTGGTGACGCTCGGCTATGGCGAGCGGACCTTCCAGGTCGAGGCCTCGGCGTTTCGCGGGCGTGAGCCCGACGAACGGCGCTGGAACATCGAGACCCCCGCGCTCGACAGCTGGAGCGTTCGCGCGAGCTTCTCGCCCTCGCCCGAATGGCTGGCGCAGGTCAGCTACGGGCGGCTGACCGAACCCGAGGCGATGCATCCGGGCCAGGATGAGGGCCGCGCGACCGCGAGCATCCAATATGCCGATGGCCGCGTCAGCGCGATGCTCGCCTTTTCTGCCAAGAACCGGATACCGGGGCCGACGCTCACCGCCTGGCTGGCCGAGGCGAACTGGAACCCCGCGGGCGGACATAATCTGTTCGGCCGGGTGGAGATCGTCGAGAATGACGAGCTGTTTCCCGATCATGCCCACCCGCTCCACGACCGCGTCTTCCGCGTCGCGAAGTTCGAGGGCGGCTATGCGTATCGCATCCCCCTCACGGAAAATGTGAACCTCGCGCTGGGCGGCACGGTGATGACCTATGCCAAACCCGCCGCGCTGGCCCCCTATTACGGGAATCCGGTCGGCTTCACCGGCTTCGCCAAGCTCTCGCTGGGCGATTGACCAAAAGCCGCGTTCCGCCGATCCTCCCGGCCAAAATCGGGAGGATCGGCGGATGCGGTGGCTGGCGGCTGTGGTGGCGATGCTGATGGCGGTTCCGGCGTCGGCGCAAGCGATCCGGATCGATACCGGCGTGCTGATGGGCAAGCCCACATCCCGTCCCCTAGCCGCCGAGCCCGGCGCTATGCCCGTGCCGTCTTATGCCTATCTCGGTATCCCCTTTGCCGCGCCGCCGACCGGCGCGAACCGCTGGCGCGCGCCACAGCCCGCTGCCCATTGGCAGGGCTTGCGCGATGCCATGCATTATGGCGCGGACTGCCAGCAGGACGTGGTGCCGAACCGTGGCGCGATCGGGCCATGGACATGGGAATATCTGACGCAGGGACCCGTCAGCGAGGATTGCCTGTTCCTCAATGTCTGGGTTCCCGCCAACCCCAGGGGCGCCAAGCTGCCCGTGCTCTACTGGATCTATGGGGGCGGCTTCACCAGCGGGGGCACCTCGCTCCCGCTCTATGACGGCAGCGCGCTGGCCGCCCGGGGGATCATCGTCGTCTCGGTCAATTACCGGGTCGGCATCTATGGCTTCCTCGCGCACCCGGAATTGACGAAGGAAGCCGGCACCTCCGGCAATTACGGGCTGCTCGATCAGATCGCCGGGCTGCAATGGGTGCAGCGGAATATCGGCGCCTTCTGGGGCGATCCCGGCAGGGTGACGATCATGGGGCAATCGGCGGGCGCCGCCTCGGTGCACGCGCTGATCGCCTCGCCGCAGGCCAAGGGGCTGTTTCACCAGGCGATCGCGCAGAGCGGATCGGGAATGGGACGGAACTGGCCGACGCTCGCGGAGGGCGAGGCGGCCGGCACGCGCTTCGCCCAGGCCGCGGGCAAGCAGAGCCTCGCCGAGCTGCGCGCGATGTCGCCCGACCAGATCAAGGCTGCGCTCGGCAATCCGGAGATGCGCGGCACGCGCTGGGCCCCGCTCGGCGGCACGCCGCTGGTTCCCGATCCGGACAAGGCGGTGAGCCTCGTCCCGGTGCTCACCGGCCTGACCGCCGACGAGGGCAGCGCGGGGGCGCCCGAATATGCGATCACCGACGCGGCGGGCATCCGCGCGGCGCTCGAGCGGCGCTATGGCGCCTTCGCCGAGCGCTTCGCGCCGCTCTATCCCGCGATCGACGCCGAAACCGCCGCCGCTTCGGGCAGGCTGATGAATCGCGAGCGCGGGATCGCGGCGATGCTCGCCTGGGCGCGGGCCCGGCCCGCCGGGGCGCCTCCCGTCTATGGCTATCTATGGGATTGGCCCGAGCCCGGATCGAAGCCCGAATATCGCGCCTTCCATTCCTCCGAGCTGGCCTATGTGTTCGGCACGCTGACGGTGACGCCCGAGCGGCCCTTCGCCATCCGCGACGACCGGATCGCGACGCTGATGGGTGATTACTGGTCCTGCTTCGTCGAGACCGGACGGCCGACCTGCGGCATGCTTCCCGAATGGCCGGGCATCGACAGCGGCCTGATCATGGCGCTGGGAACCCGGTTCGCGCCGATGCGCCCGCTCCGCGCCGAAGCACAGTCGGTGTTCGAGGCCTATGCGGCCTCGGGGGGCCAGGTCTCGCTCTTCTGACCGCGACTTTATCCCGTCATCCAAAGCTGGCATGGCGAGGGTCCATGCGCTGGATCCTCCCCTTCGCCGCGGCCCTCGCCGCGCTGCTGCCCGCCTGCGCGACCGCCCAGGTCGCGCCCGTCCCCACCGCCCAGCCCGAGGCTCGCGCGCCGGTCGTCATCCTTGTCTCGATCGACGGCTTCCGCGCGGACTATCTGAACCGGGGCGTCACGCCCAATCTCTCGCGCCTCGCCGCCGAGGGCGCGAGCGGGCCGATGCGGCCGAGCTTCCCGACCAAGACCTATCCCAATCACTGGACCATCGTCACCGGGCTGCGTCCCGACCGCCACGGCATCACCGCGAACCGGATCGAGGACCCGGAGGTGCCCGACAAGCCCTTCACCATGGAGACCGACGATCCGAAATGGTGGAATGCCGCCGACCCGATCTGGGTGAGCGCCGAAAAGGCAGGCATCCGCACCGCCACCATGTTCTGGCCCGGATCGAACGTCGCCATCGGCGGACGGCGGACCGGCAACTGGAACGAAGTCGAAGGCGGTGTGCGCCCGCGCGACTGGCAGGAATTCAACATGGCGATCCCGGGCGAGCAGCGCGTCAACGGCGTGCTCGATCTGGCGCGGCGTCCCGCGGCGATCCGGCCCCGGCTGCTCACCCTCTATTTCGACACGGTCGACACCGCCGGGCATCAGTTCGGCCCCGACGACAAGCGCACCACCGAGGCCGTCGCCGGTGTCGACCGGCTGATCGGGATGCTGGTGGCGGGCCTGCGCGACATGGGCCAGCCCGCGAACCTCGTCATCGTCGCCGATCACGGCATGGCCCAGACCAGCAGCGAGCGCGTGGTGGTGACGACCGCCATATTGCCCGCCGGAAGCTATCGCCTCGTCGAAGGTGGGCCCTATGCCACCTTCGTCGCGACGCCGGGCCGCGAGGCCGAGCTCGAAAAGGCGCTGCTGGGGCGGCACGCGCATCACGAATGCTGGCGCAAGGCCGATATCCCCGCCCGCTTCCACTATGGCGAGAACCGCCGCATCCCGCCCTATCTGTGCCTCGCCGATATCGGCTGGCAGATCTTCGACAGGCCCGCGCGCGAGCCCGGGACCGGCGGCAATCACGGCTATGACAATGCCTCGTCCGAGATGACCGCGCTGTTCATCGCGAACGGCCCTGCCTTCCGCCCCGGCACGCTGCCCGCGTTCGACAATGTCGATGTCTATGCGCTGCTGCGCGACCTGCTGGGGCTGCCCCCGGCACGCGATGTCGATGGGAGCGACGCGGTGTTCAGGCCGGTGCTGGTTCAACCCTGATCGTCGTCCCCGCGCTCGCCGGGATGACGACGGTAAGGGTCTTGCCAAAATCCCGTTTTCATCCGAAACCCATCCCATGCTCTATTTCGAAGACATGCAGGTCGGCATGAAGCGCAGCTTCGGCCGTTACGAAGTGACGCTCGAGGAAGTCCTCGAATTCGCGAAGAAATACGATCCCCAGCCCTTCCACCTTTCCGACGAGGCGGCCGCCCAGACCCATTTCGGGCGGCTCGCGGCGAGCGGCTGGCACACCTGCGCGATGACGATGGCGATGAATGTCGAGGCGATGAAGGACAATCCCACCGCCGGCCTCGGCGCGGCGGGGGTCGACGAGCTGCGCTGGCTCAAGCCCGTCTATCCCGGCGACACGCTGCGCTGCGAGACCGAAGTGACCGAGGTCCGCCCGTCGAACAGCCGCCCCGAAATGGGCAGCATCCGCAGCCAGACCACCACCTTCAACCAGCATGACGAGCCGGTGATGCGCTTCACCGCGATCGTGCTGATGCGGCGCCGGCCTGCCTAGAGTTTGCGCTGGCGAGGGTACGGCACCAGCCCGTTCATCGCCGTGAGGCGATCAAATCAAAGGTTCCGCCGCCTGAAATCGCGCCAGTTGCCGCGATAGTGGCGCCGGTCGCCGCGCCAGCGGTCGCGGCGGCCCTGCCAATAGCCGCGCTGGCTGTCGTTCCAGCGATGGCGGCGGCGGTTGCTGTCATAGACATACACGCCGACGCCCGGATAATAATAGTCGCCGTACCAGCCCCAATAGGGGTCGCCATAGCCCGCATTATACCCGACCGAGACGCCGCTATAGCCATAGCCGCGGTCGCCCGCGCAGCCGCCCAACAGCGCCGCGCCCGCGATGCAGGCGGCGCCGATCGCTGTCTTCCCGAGGATGTTCATGATGCTCTCCGTGCCAAAGGACAGGCGCGGCGCCCGAAACGTGACGCCCACGCCCCGTACGCCTTCAACCGCTTGACCCATGGCGCGGTTCCCGCTTGGATCGGCGCGGGGCGAGGGAGAAGATTACATGCGATTCTTGATACTTACCGCGCTCGCCATGGCCGCGATTCCGGCGGCGGCGAATGCCCAGGCCGAACCCGCGCTGACCGGGCCCTTCTATGTCACCGGCGCCGGCCCGAACGGCACCAGCCTCGTCGCGATGGGTTCGCGCGTCCGCGAGGGCGACCGCGCGCGGATCACCCGGATCATCATGCTGCCCGCGCCCGCCGATGCCGCCGGGATGCAGGTCTGGCGGATCGACGCCACCGCCGAGTTCGACTGCGCGAGAAACCTCACTCGCCCGCTCGTCCTCACCGCGCGCGACGACACGGGAACGCTCGTCCACAGCTTCAACCTCACCGAGGATCTCGCGGCGCTGCCCCCGGGCGATCCGACCGCCCCGGCCGCGCTCGCGGTCGCCTGTAGCGGCAAGCCGCCCGAAGGCGCGCAGAAGATCGACGATCTCACCGCATGGCAGACCCGCTACCGCGCCGAGCATAGCGGGGGTCAGTGACCCCCGGGGTCAGTGGCCGTCGAACGCCACCAGTGAGGTGACGATCAGCCCGTCCTCGCGCAGCGCGTCGGCGCCGCCGAGTTCGGGCAGGTCGATCACGAACGCCGCCTGGGTGACGATCGCCCCCGCCTTGCGCAGCAGCCGGACCGAGGCGCGCGCGGTGCCGCCCGTGGCGATCAGGTCGTCGACCAGCAGCACGCGCGCGCCCGGCGCGCAGGCGTCGGCATGGATCGCGATCCGGTCGGTGCCGTACTCCAGCGCATAATCCTCGGCGATGGTGGCACCGGGGAGCTTGCCGTCCTTGCGGATCAGCAGCACGCCGGTCCCCAGCTTTACCGCCAGCGCCGCGCCGAACACGAAGCCGCGCGCCTCGACTCCCGCGATCAGATCGACCGGGCCCTCGACCTGCGCGGCCATGCGCTCGACCGTGAGCCGGAGCCCTTCGGCATCGAGCAGCAGGGTGGTGATGTCGCGAAACATGATTCCCGGCTTCGGAAAGTCGGGGATGGTGCGGATGCGAGCGCGAATATCGTCGTTCGCGGTTCCAGCGACGGCGTCCATGCGCATGCCCTTCAGGCTGGAGGACCCGCGCGGCGTCCGGCCGCGCGGGAGTTCATGTCAGTGCTTCACTCCCCGCCACACCGTCCGGTACGCACCGAAGGCGAGGAGCGTGGTGAAGAGCAGGAAGAGCACCACCGCGAAGCCGGCCCGCTTGCGGGTCTGCGCGGTCGGTTCGGCGGTCCATTCGAGGAAGGCCGAAACGTCCGCCGCCATCTGCGGCACGGTCGCACGGGTGCCGTCGGCATAGGTCACCTGCCCGTCGCTGGTCAGCGGCTTGGGCATGGAGAGGTTCAGGTTCGCGAAGTACGGGTTGTAGAAGGTGCCCGGGGGCGACTTCACCGTCGGGTAATGCTTGAGCAGTTCCTCGTCCTGGTCCTGATAGCCGGTCAGAAGCGAGTAGATGTAGCTCGCGCCGCCATGCCGCGCCTTCGCCATCAGCGTCAGGTCGGGCGGGTTGCCGGCGCCGGCATAATAGACGGTCGGGATCTTGTCCGAGAGCAGGTTCGGGCGCGTGCCGCGGTCGCCGGTCTTGGGATCGAGCGTCGGCTGGGGCGTCGCCCAGTCGGCCGCGATCTTCTTCGCCTGCGCCTCGTTATAGCCGAGCCCTTCGAGCTCGCGGAACGAGACCAGCCCGAGCGAGTGGCACTGGGCGCAGACTTCCTTGTAAACCTGGAAGCCGCGCTGGAGCTGGGCGAGATCCCATTTGCCGAACAGCCCGTCCGAGGAAAGCGCGAGCTTCTCCGGATGCTTGTGGAGATGGTGCTCGGCGGTCTGCACCTGGGGCTCGGTGAAATAGGGCACGGCGGTCCAGAGCAGCGCCCACATGAGGACGCCGACAAAGCCGAGGCCGATGACGAACTTGATCGAGCGCATGAACAGCGGAAGCATTTGATTCATTCCCCCTTACGCGCTCACGGCCTTACCCAGCACCGCCTCGGTAATCGAACCGGGCAGCGGCTTGGGCGTCTCCAATCGCGAGATGATCGGGACGATGATGAGGAAGTGCGCGAAATAATAAGCCGCGGCGACCTGGCTCAGCATGATGTAGACCGGGGTCGCCGCCGCGCCGCCGCAATAGCCGAGCACCAGCACGTCCACCACCAGCACCCAGAAGGCGATGCGGTACATCGGCCGGTAATTGGCCGAGCGCACCGGCGACTTGTCGAGCCAGGGCAGGAAGAACAGCAGCAGGATCGAGCCGAACATCGCGAGCACGCCCCACAGCTTCGCCGGCAGGATGAAGTCCGCGGTGAAGGCGCGCAGGATCGCGTAGAAGGGCCAGAAATACCATTCGGGCACGATATGCGCGGGGGTCGAGAGGCTGTTCGCCGGGATATAGTTGTCCGGATGACCCAGATAGTCCGGCGCGAAGAAGATCAGCGCGGTGTAGAGGATCATGAACACGCCGAGCCCGAAGCCGTCCTTGGCGGTATAGTATGGGTGGAACGGCACCGTATCCTGCTCGCCCTGCACCTCGACGCCGGTCGGGTTCGACGAGCCCGGGATATGCAGCGCCCAGATATGGAGGATCACCGCGCCCGCGATCACGAAGGGCAGCAGATAATGGAGCGAGAAGAAGCGGTTCAGCGTCGCGTCGTCGGGCGCATAGCCGCCCAGCAACCACACGCGGATCCACTCGCCGACCACCGGGATCGCCGAGAAGAAGCCGGTGATCACCTGCGCGCCCCAGAAGCTCATCTGCCCCCAGGGAAGCACATAGCCCATGAACGCGGTCGCCATGGTCAGCAGGAAGATCACCACGCCCAGCAGCCACACCATCTCGCGCGGCGCCTTGTACGATCCGTAGTAAAGACCGCGGAACATGTGGATGTAGATGACCGTGAGGAACATCGACGCGCCGTTGGCGTGCGCGAAACGGAGGAACCAGCCGCCGTTGACGTCGCGCATGATACCGCCATTGACCGAGTTGAACGCTTCCGCGCCGCTCGAATGGAAATGCATCGCGAGGAAGATGCCGGTGACGATCTGCATCACCAGCACGGCGCCGGCGAGGACGCCGAAGTTCCAGAAATAATTGAGGTTGCGCGGCACCGGATAGCCGGCGCCCACCGCGTTATAGACGAAGCGGGGGAGCGGAAGCCGCTCGTCGACCCACTTCATGACCGGATTCTTCGGCTCGTAATGGCGTGCCCAGGGGAAGCTCATCGCGTCTTTTTCCTCAACCCACCACGATCACGGTGTCGGTTTTGAACTCATAGTCGGGCACCGCGAGGTTCAGCGGCGCCGGGCCTTTGCGGATGCGCGCCGCGGTGTCGTAGTGCGAACCGTGGCACGGGCAGAAATAGCCGCCGAAATCGCCGCGCGCCTCGCCCTCGCCGGCGCCCAGCGGCACGCAGCCGAGATGGGTGCACACGCCCAGCGTGACAAGCCAGTTGGCCTTGCCCTCCTTGGTGCGCTCGGCGAGCGTCTGCGGATCGCGCAGCTCGGAGACCGGGACCTTGTTCGCGGCCTCGATCTCGGCCGGGGTCAGGTTGCGGACGAACAGGGGCTGCTTGCGGAAGCTGGTCTTGATCGCCTGGCCGGGCTCGATCGCCGAGATATCGACCTCGGTGGTCGACTGGGCGAGAACATCGGCCGAGGGGTTCATCGAATTGATCAGCGGCAGCACGGTCACGGCCGCGCCGACGCCCGCGAACGAGACCGCGGCATAGGTCAGATAATCGCGGCGCCGGGGGTTTTCGAGCCCGGCATCCTCGGGAGAAACACCATCTTCAAGCGTTGCCATGCTTCAGCCCTTGCACTTCAACCATTTGGGCGCGGACGCGCGGTAATCGGGACGCGGACGCGACGAATACGTCCGAAAGCCCTCCGGTGCCCCCGGTGGCTCGGGGCGCTGATAGACGCGCGAACGCGGCTTTGCCAACAGCATTTTGACGCGAGCGTGACGGGGCTGTGGAGAGCGGGCGTTTCGCCTGTATGTGTGGGGCCATGCGCATCGCCCTTTACCAGCCCGAGATCGCCGGAAATGTCGGCGCGATCCTGCGCCTTTCCGCCTGTCTGGGCGCCGCGGTCGACCTGATCGAGCCGATGGGATTCGCATGGGACGACAAGCGCGTCGCGCGCGCGGGGATGGACTATATCGATCATGTATCGGTGACGCGGCATGCCGATTGGGAGGCTTTCCTCGCGGCGACCAGCGGACGGATCGTGCTGTTCACCACCAAAGGCGCGGTCCGGATGGACGAAGCGCGGTTCGAGCCGCGCGATGTCCTGCTGTTCGGTTCGGAAGGGTCCGGTGTGCCCGATTCGGTCCATGCCCGCGCCAATCTGCGCGTGCGTATTCCGATCAAGCCCGAGGTGCGATCGCTCAACCTGGGCGTCTCGGCGGGAATCGCGCTGGCGGAGGCGCTGAGGCAAACGAGTGGCTGGCCCTGAAGGAGGGAATGATGGACCGATTCGAAAACAGGCGGATGGCCGATGCAGTGTTCGACGATGTGAACCTCGCGGGTGCGCGCTTCCACAACGTCAATCTCTCCGGCGCGCGATTCGAGGATGTGAATCTGAGCGGGGTGACGATCGAGAATGCGAACATCAAGGGGCTGACGATTTTCGGCTATGATATCGGGGAGATGATCCGGAAGCGGCTCGAAGAGGATGGGTGCCACTAACACCAAATCCTCCCCCGGAGGGGGAGGTGGCGCCGAAGGCGACGGAGGGGGAGCGCCCCAAGCGCCATCGCCCGTGGCAAACCCCCTCCACCGCTTCGCGGTCCCCCCTCCCCGTACCGGGGAGGATTGTGTAGGGGCCGCGCATGATCACCCTCGACCCCCAGCAAACCGCCGCCCGCACCTGGTTCGAATCGCTTCGCGACTCGATCTGCGCCGAATTCGAATCGATCGAGCGCGAGGCCGGATCGGACGCGGCGTTCGACTACACCGCATGGGACCGCCCCGACCCCTCGGGCGAGGGCGGCGGCGGCGTGCGCGGGGTGATGAAGGGCCGCGTGTTCGAGAAGGTCGGGGTCAATGTCTCGACCGTCGGGGGCAGCTTCGAGGGCGATTTCGCCAAGACGATCCACGGCGCGGGCGACGACCCGAGCTTCTTCGCCACCGGCATCAGCCTGGTCGCGCACATGGCGAACCCGCATGTCCCCGCGGTGCATATGAACACGCGCTTCCTGTGCACGACGAAGCGCTGGTTCGGCGGCGGCGCCGATCTCAATCCTCCCCTGCCGATCGAAGAAGACACGACGGACTTCCATGCGCGCCTGAAGGCCGCCTGCGATGCGCATGACCCGGCGCACTATCCGCGCTTCAAGGCATGGGCAGACGATTATTTCTACATCCCCCACCGCCAGGTCCATCGCGGCGTGGGCGGGATCTTCTACGATCATCTCGAAACCGATTGGGACGCCGATTTCGCCTTCACCCAGGATGTCGGCCGCGCGTTCCTCGACATTTTCCCGCGCATCGTCCGCCGCCGCATGGCCATGCCATACACCGACGCCGAGGTGCAGCAGCAGCGCGTGTGGCGCGGCCGCTATGCCGAATTCAACCTCATCTACGATCGCGGCACATTGTTCGGGCTCAAGACCGGCGGCAATGTCGACGCGATCCTGATGAGCCTGCCCCCGGTGGCGTCATGGGACTGACCCCGGTTCCCGACGATCAGATCGCCACGATCGTCACCTCGCTCGAGATGAAGGCGAAGCCGGCGGCGCGCCCTGCCCCGCACTCACCCTTCGCGCTGGTCCACTGGAAGGCGCCGTCGAACGAGCGTTACCGCACCCTGTTCCGCCGCGTCGGCGAGCCATGGATGTGGTTCTCGCGGCTGGTGATGGCCGAGGATCGGCTGCGCGAGATCATCCAGCATCCCGCGGTCGAGATCTATGCCGCCACCGATCGCGCCGGGATCGAGATCGGGATGCTCGAACTCGATTTCCGCGTCGAGGCGACCTGCGAGCTCTCCTTTTTCGGCCTCGTGCCCGAGCTCAACGGACAGGGCCATGGCAATTGGCTGATGCATCAGGCCCTGACCCTGGCGTGGCGCAAGGGCGTCGAGCGGGTGTGGGTCCACACCTGCACGCTCGATCATCCCAATGCGCTGGGCTTCTACCAGCGCCACGGCTTCGTGCCCTTCAAGCGGATGGTCGAGACCTTCGCCGATCCGCGCCTCGCCGGGATCATGCCCCGCGACTGTTCGCCTCACATCCCGGTCTTGGGGCCGGTCTTGGGAACCGGCAACGCGCGATAGGCGGCGGCCTGGAGCAGCACCATCGCCAGCACGCAGCCGGCGGCAAGCACCGAGACTCCCGCGTCGAACGGGATGGTCACGAAGGGTCCGGACGCCAGCAACGTCAGCGTCGCCTGCTGGGCGATGCTGCCGAGCAGGTAATTCACCGCCGAGACGGTGAAGGAGACCGCGAACAGCACCCAGCCATTGCCGTGCGTCCGCTCGAACGAGAGGATCGCCGCGCCCGCCGGGCCGCGGCCGGGTTCGGCGACATAGATGGGGCTGGTGATGAAGGTGCGGCCCATCAGATAGAGGCCCGGCACGATCAGGATCAGCAGCCCCAGCGCGATCGCCGCGAAGGCGATGATCTGCGCCGCGAGCAACCCTGGAAGCAATCGCACCGCGCGCAGGATCGCCGCGCCCACCTGGGGCCTGTCCGGATCGAGCAGCAATTGCAGCACCACCGCCGCGCCGAAGGCCTGGACGACGATCTGGCCGAACAGCCAGGGCAGGTTGCGCGTCATCTGCGCGACTTCCGCCGCCCGCGCCGCTTCCTCGGCGAGCCCCCGCGTGTCGGCGACCGGCAGGAACAGCAGCAGCGCGAACACCGGCAGGAAGAAGAAGATGCCGGCGACAGGCACCAGCACGCCATGCTCGCTGCGCCACAGGGATCCGGCATCGGCGAAGATCGCGCCGTAACCCAGCCTCATGCGCGCACGGCCGCGCCCGCGCCGATGACCGCCTGATAGAGCTTGGCGGTGAAGACGGGCACCACCGCGAAGAAGCCGGTCTGCACCGCCGCGACCATCACCGAGGTGAGCACGCTCGACAGGCTGAGCCCGCCCCCCGGCCCGGCAACCAAAGTGAAGACCGATCCGAACACCAATTTGGTGGCGACCACCGCGACCGTCGCCACCAGCGTATAGAGCAAGGTGACCCCGACGATCGGCACCGCGATCCCTCGCGTCAGCCGCCAGCTGCGCAGGACCGCGCCCAGCATCGCCTTTTCGGCGACGATCACCGGATAGACGAGGATCAGCCGCGCGGTGATCCAGATCCCGGCGACGATCGCCAGCAGGCAATAGATGGAGAGCGCCCACATCACCGCGATCGGCAGCGAGAGCGACAGGTCCTCCGCGCCGCGCCCGGTGACCATGATCGTCAGCGCGGGCGGCAAGGCCAGCAGGCAGAGCGCAAGGAAGATCAGGATCGAAACGATCAGCGCGGGCAGCAGCCGCCGCAGCCCGACCGCGCCCGGATCGCGTTCCTGATCGAGCGCCATCGCGGCCAGGGTCAGCCAGCCCCAGGTCACCAGCGCCGAGAAACCGAGCGTGATCAGGCTGAGCGCGAACACCAGCTCCGGCCCCGCATTCTCGATCACCGGCCCGAAATTCCCCTGGATCGACAGCGGCACGAAATAGGCGAGCAGGGAGATCGGCAGGATGACGGTGAAATTATCGGTCAGGAATTCGGCCGTCCGCTCCCAGACGGTACCCATCTTCACCATGGCAAAGCGCTTTCCCCTTCGGGCGATCCCCGGCGTCCTTGTTAGCGCCACGGCCGGGTATTGCCAATGCTTGCGAAATCGGCGCGGGGCGCGCAATCGGCGCGCCATGGCTGGTCTGGACGATATCGAATGGCGCGTCTCGCCCGGGCGCGTGCCCTATGAGGAAGCGCTCGCCGAGATGGAGGCGCGCGCCGACGCGGTGCGGGCGCACGATCCGGGCGCGCGCGAGCTGGTGTGGCTGCTCGAGCACCCCCCGGTCTATACCGCGGGCACCAGCGCCGACGCGGCCGAACTGCTCGACCCGCGCTTCCCGGTCCACCGCACCGGGCGCGGCGGGCGCTACACCTATCATGGGCCGGGGCAGCGGATCGGCTATGTCGTGATGGACCTGCGCAAGCGGCGCCAGGACGTGCGCTGCTATGTCCACGCGCTCGAAGGCTGGGTGATCGCGGCCTTGGGCGAGCTGGGGATCGCGGCGTTCCGCGCGCCCGGCCGGATCGGCATCTGGACGCTCGACCGCGAGGGCCGCGAGGCCAAGATCGGCGCGATCGGCGTCAGGATCCGCCAATGGGTGACGCTCCATGGCTTCGCGGTGAACCTCGATCCCGACCTGAGCCACTTCACCGGCATCGTCCCGTGCGGGATTCCGGATTTCCCGGTCACCAGCGCCGCCGCGCTTGGGCTCTCAATTAAGGCAGAACAACTCGATTCGTCGCTTTTTGCCACATTTTTGCCATTTTTACACACTTTGGGCGCAAACGGGTCTTGAGGGTTCGGACCGAACCGTCTAATGTCCACCTTGGTTTGGGGAATAAAGGCACCTGCCGCCCGAATCCATTATCTAGGGAGCTTTAAATGCGTGCAATTCTTTCGAAGGTCGCTGTGGTTTCGATGATCGCCGGCGCCGGCCTGCTCGTCACCGCTTGCGGCAGCCAGACCACCGTGACCACCAACAACGTCACCGACACCACCGAAGTCACCACCGAGAATGTCGGTGCGGAAGACACGATGACCGGCACCGTCGATGCGGCGAACGCCACGGAGAACACCGTGACGGCGAACACCACGACCGAGACGACCACCGTCACGACCAACGCCAACTAATCTTCGCGCAAGCGACGATGATGAAGGGCCGCCCGGGCAACCGGGCGGCCCTTTTGGTTTGATCGCCCCGCGGCGATGAAGCGGCACCGGCCCGTTCCAGCGACGGCTGAACCACCGATGCGCAACATTTCGGCGCACTTGCCGCGCCATTGAAACAAAAAGACTCTTGGGGCTTTCCGCAAAAAACCCTAACCAGCCTTCCGGGGATTGGTGGCAAGAGGGGATCGTGTCCGTGTCGCGTATCGTGTTCATCCTGGCGGCTGCCGCCGGATTGGTTTCCGCAGCGCCCGCTTCGGCGCAGTTCTACATGAAGCCCGTCGATATTCGCGGCGAGCGCGTCACCGGGGTCGAGCCCGGGATGACCGGCCCGGCGCTGCCCGATGCGACTCCGGCCGAGCTGCGCGCCGCTCTGGTCTGGAACCTGCGCGCCGCGCTCAACGTCGCCGCGCTGCAATGCCAGTTCGAGCCGAGCCTGCTGACGCTGAGCAATTACAATTCGATCCTGCGCGATCACGCGGTCGAGCTGCGGCTCGCCTATCAGACGCTCGAGAAATATTTCGTCCGCATCTCGAAGAACAACAAGAAGCTCGGCCAGAACGAGCTCGATCGCTATGGCACCCGCGTCTATTCGGGCTTCTCGACCGTCTCGGCCCAGCACACGTTCTGCGTCGCCGCCGGCCGGATCGGCCATGACGCGCTGTTCGCCAAGCGCGGGACGCTGGGCGACCTCGCCGAGGAGCGGATGCGCGAGCTGCGCAACAGCCTGACACCCTGGGCCGAGCAGCGCTGGAACAGCGGCGACCAGTTCCGCCCCCTCGCCGCGCGCATTCCGATGCCGCCGTTCGAGAACGAGCAGTGCTGGAAGAAGGAAGAATATGTCGTGAAGAAGTGCGGGCCGATCAAGATCCTGCCGGAGATGTGATCCCGCAAGCCCGTGCGCCCCTGCTCCCGCAGGGGAACGGCATCTCTACCGCAACCCCAGCATCTTGTGGGTCTGGAGCGTCAGCCGCCAGCGCGGCCGCGCCATCGCGAATTCCACCGCCGCGCGAGTGTTCGCCTCCGCCGCGTCGCTGTCCATCGGCTGGATCAGGAAGTTCGCGAAGTCCCAGGTTTCCAGATCGGCGACATCGGTGCCCGGCTGCGGCCAGACCAGCTTGAGCTCGTCGCCCGAGCGCTGGACCACCGCGCTTCCCGCCTTGGGGCTGACGCACACCCAGTCGATCCCGGGATGCACCTTCAGCGTCCCGTTGGTCTCGATCGCGATGCGGAAGCCGCGCGCGTGCAGCGCATCGACCAGCGCGTCGTCGACCTGGAGCATCGGCTCGCCCCCGGTCAGCACCACGAAGCGCGCCCAGCGGCCCTCGCCCCAATGCGACAGCACCGCGTCGGCCAGCGCCTCGGCGGTGGCGAACTTGCCCCCGCCCAGCCCGTCGGTCCCCACGAATTCGGTGTCGCAGAATGTGCAGACCGCGCTCGCCCGGTCCTGCTCACGGCCCGACCAGAGGTTGCACCCGGCGAAGCGCACGAACACCGCGCGCGCGCCGGCATTCACGCCCTCGCCCTGGAGCGTCAGGAACATCTCCTTGACCGCGTAGCTCATGGTGTCGCGGCGTAGACCGTCGGGTCGGCGATCCCCGCTTCCTCGAATCCGCGCGCACGGATCCGGCAACTGTCGCATAACCCGCAGTGAAGCCCGCCAGGTGCGGGATCGTAGCACGACCAGCTCATGCCCATGTCGAGTCCGAGCCGGTCCGCCTCACGGATGATGTCGGCCTTGGTCATGGTCTGAAGCGGCGCGTGGATGCGGAACGGATGGCCCTCCACCCCCGCCTTGGTCGCCAGTTCGGCGAGCCTTTCGAACCCGGCGATGAATTCGGGGCGGCAATCGGGATAGCCCGAATAATCGAGCGCATTGACCCCGATGAACAGGTCGCGCGCCCCCGCCGCTTCGCCCCAGCCCAGCGCGAGGCTGAGGAAGATCGTGTTGCGCGCGGGGACATAGGTGACCGGGATATCGTCCCCCACCCCGCCCTTCGGCACGTCGATCTCGGCAGTGAGCGCCGATCCGCCGAACGCGCGCAGATCGAGCGGAAGCACGACATGCCGCTCGGCCCCCAGCACGCTCGCGACTCGCCGCGCCGCGGCCAGCTCGATCTGGTGCCGCTGGTTATAGTCGATCGACAGCGCGAGCAGCCGGTAGCCCTGCTCCCGCGCCATGGCGGCGGAGACCATCGAATCGAGCCCGCCCGAAATCAGGACGATGGCGATCGGCAAAGGGGCGGTGCTGGCCATGGCGCGGAGCGCTAATCGCTTTTCGCGCGCGCCCCAAGAAAAAAGGGCCGCCGGAGCGACCCTCAGTTTAGGGGAAAACCCTGCCAGAGAGGAATGTTCCAGGAAGGAACGCTCTCCCTATACCGCCCTAATGGTAAATGAATCATGAACAAGATTTTGCCACAATTGGGAATGGTTCAGCCCAACAGCGTGCGGTGTTCGCGCGCGGTGCTGACGATGCGCAGGACTTCGACGATGGATCCGTGCACCCGGTAGAAGATGATGATCCGCCGCTCGAAACTGATCGAGCGAACACCCGCCTTCAGATCGTCTTGTGGCGTGCCGCGATCCGGAAACTCCCTCAGAGTCCAGCATCGCGCCTCGATACGCTCGAGATAAGCGTCGGCGATGACGGCATCTGTTTCACCTTCGACCCAGGCGTGAAGCGCAATCAGGTCGTCACGAGCGGTCTGCAGAAAGCGAAGCGAATAATTCACCCGCGCCGTTCGCGCGCCGCCGCCCTCACCGCGGCGAATGCCTCTTCCGCGGGAATGCTCGGCCGCGGATCGGCCAGCGCCTCCTCGAGCTTGCGCTTGTAGATCGCGTCGAGCAGCGCTTCCTCGCGGTCCAGCGCGCGCAGGCCCTCGCGGACGACTTCGCTCATCGTCGAATATTTGCCCGCGGCGATATGCGCCTGGGCGCGTTCCGCCATCTTGCCGAGCGTCACCGTAACCGCTTTTGCTGCCATGGAAACCTCCACTATGATTTAATCATAGTGCTTCGGCGCCTCGGCATCAAGCTAAGGTCAATTACACGCCCCCAGCTTCCGCCCCTCCAGCTCCGCAGAAAACGGCGCGCCGTCGACGATCCCCGTGGTCTCGATCCGCACCAGCCGCCCGGTCTCAACCGACACGGTGGTCCGTCCATAGCCACGGCTCGGGCAGGTATAATGGACCGTCGCGGTGTTCGCGCTGTTCTCGATCACCACCTGGCTGCAATTCGCGCCCCTGTGGCGCAACTGGAGCAGTTGCGCGGGGTTCCCCAAGCACAGTTTCTGCGCGGGGCCACCGGCTTCCTTGAGCTGCCACTGGCCGCGCTCGATCTTGCCCAGCGCGACGAGCGTCGCGGAATCGCGCTGCGGCGCTGCGCCAAGCGTCAGGAACAGGATCACGCCGGCGGCGGCCGGGCGCAAGACAGGCCTGAGGTCCATCACAACCAACTCCCCGCCCCCGAACGCGCGGGCATCGGCCTTCCCCAGCCGAATCCCTTTCCTCAGGATATGGCGCAGGCGCACACGATTACAACGGGGGTGTAATGATGTCGGCGAGCGATACCGGGAATTTCCGTGCGCAAAAGGCACAATCGACGCTGATGATGCCGTTTTCGTCGGCCATTTCGGCGCGATCTTCGGGCGGGAACTTGGCGATTACCGAGGCGATATAGTCGCGGTCGCAGCGGCAACCGCGGCCGAGCGCGGTTTCACCCAGCACGCGGACATCGCTTTCCTCGTTGAACAGCCGCCAGATCAGCGTCTCGAGCGGGATCGACGGGTCGGCGAGCTCGTCGGTGCCCATCGTGCTGCCCAGCGCGGCGACATGCTCCCATTCGGGATGGTCGAGCCTTGTGTGCAGCCGCTCGCGGCCTTCCTCGCCCTCGGGAAGATGCTGGAGGAAAATGCCGCCCGCGATATGGCCGCCATCGGCGCCGCGCTTCATCCCCAGCCGCACCAGGCTGGGGATCTGCTCGGACTGGAGGAAATAGCTCTCCGCCGCGCTGGCGAGCGAATCGCCGTCGAGCGGGACGATCCCCTGATAGCGTTCCTTGGTCGCCGCCTGATCGAAGGTGATCGCCAGATAGCCGGTGCCGAACAGCGCGAACAGCGAGGGGCTCGGCCCCGCATCGGCCAGCTTGTCCTCGTCATACTGGACATAGCCGCGGATCTCGCCGCCCCGGTAATCGCACACCAGCAGGCTGATCACCCCGCCCTGGGTCTGCGCCTGAAGCGTGAGCTGGCCGCCGGCATCCTTGAGCGTCGAGCCCAGCAGCGCGGTGAGCGTCAGCGCTTCCGCCAGGATCGTCTCGATCGCGGGCGGATAGGCGTGCGCGCGCAAGATCTCGTCGAGCACCGGCCCGAGCCGCGCGATGCGGCCCCGGGCATGGCGTTCGGGAAGAGTGAAGCCGATCGCGCGGTCGAGATCGGGAGGGGAGGTTTCAGTCACGCGCGCTAGGTAGGCGCGGCGACCCCGCGAGACAACTCAGGCGGGATTTCAGCAAACCCCGTCACTCCGGCCCTGAGCCGGGGTCCCGCTAGTCTTTCTTCTCTTCGTGCCTTTGTGTCTTCGTGTGAGTCGATTTGCTCACACAAAGGCACGAAGGCACAAAGAAGAAGCGGGATCCCGGCTCAGGGCCGGGATGACAAGGAAATTTGCTAAATCTGCCCGAAGCACCAGCGCAGCACCGATTTCTGCGCGTGCAGCCGGTTCTCCGCCTCGGGCCAGATCAGCGACTGCGGCCCGTCGATCACCTCGCCGGTCACTTCCTCGCCGCGATGTGCGGGGAGGCAATGGAGGAACTTCGCATCGGGCTTCGCGCTCGCCATCAGCTCGGCGGTCACCTGGAACGGCATCATCGCCGCCAGCTTGGTCTCGGCATGCGCCTGCCCCATCGAGATCCAGGTGTCGGTGATGACCACGTCCGCGCCTTCCACAGCCTCCTGCGGCGTGCCGACCACCCGCACCCGGCCCTGCCCGCGCGCCACGTCGCTCTCGGGCGGCTGGAATCCCTGCGGGCACGCCGCGACCACGTCGAACCGCATCAGCGCGCCGGCTTCGATGATCGAAGCGAGGACATTGTTGCCGTCGCCCAGCCACGCGACCTTGAGGCCCGGGAGCGCCTTGCCACTTTCGATGATCGTCAGCAGGTCGGCCATGATCTGGCAGGGATGCGAGGCGTCGGTGAGCCCGTTGATGACGGGCACGCTGGCATAGTCCGCCATTTCGAGCAGCTTGGCATGGTCGTCGGTGCGCACCATGATCGCGTCGCAATAGCCCGAAAGCACGCGCGCGGTATCCGCCACCGTCTCGCCGCGCCCCAGCTGGCTGGTGCCCGCGTCGAGGATCACCGAGCTGCCGCCCAATTGGCGGATCGCCATGTCGAACGAGACGCGGGTGCGCGTCGAGTTCTTCTCGAACACCATCGCCAGCGTGTGCCCCGATAGCGGCGCGTCGCTGTCCGGTTTGCCTTTCGGGAAACCCGCGCGCGCGGCCTTGCGGTCGATCGCGTCGTTCAGCACCGCGGCGATTCCGTCCGGGCCGGCGTCGGAAAGGTCGAGGAAGTGGCGCATATTCACCTCAAATCCTCCCCCGGAGGGGGAGGTGGCATGCGAAGCATGACGGAGGGGTAGTCTCCAGAAAGGACAACCTATCGCTCGCGGAGACTACCCCTCCACCAGCTTCGCTGGTCCCCCTCCCCCTCCGGGGGAGGAGTTGAACAAGATCAGGCAGGCGCCGGCGGCGTGTAGCTCCGCGCGCCCGCGCTCAGCCGCTCGATGCATTCGGCGACGTGCGATTCCTCGATCACCAGCGGCGGCAGCACGCGGAACACATTCTCGCCCGCCGCGACCGTCAGCAGCCCGTGATTGTCGCGCAGATGCGCCACGAATTCGCGCGCGACCGCGGGCTCCTTGAGCTTGACGCCCAGCATCAGCCCCTTGCCGCGAATCTCCTCGAAGAGATGGTCGTGATTGGGGATCATCTGCTCGAACGCCTGGCGCAGCCGCTCGCCCATCCGCGTGACATGATCGAGGAAGCCGGGCTCGGACATCACGTCGAGCACCGCCTGCCCCGCCGCCATCGCCAGCGGATTGCCGCCATAGGTCGATCCGTGCGTGCCGATCACCATCCCCTTCGCCGCCTCTTCGGTCGCCAGGCACGCGCCCAGCGGGAAGCCGTTCCCGATGCCCTTGGCGACGGTCATGATGTCCGGTTCGATGCCGTAATGCTCGTACGCCCACATCTTGCCGGTGCGCCCGTAACCGCACTGGATCTCGTCGAGGATCAGCAACAGGCCGTGCTCGTCGCACGCCTTGCGCAGCCCCTGGATGAACTCGGGCGTGCCTGCGGTCATCCCGCCCTCGCCCTGCACCGTCTCGACCATGAAGCCCGCGGTCTCGTCGTCGATCAGCGCCAGCGCGCCTTCGAGATCGTTGAACCGCGCATAGTCGAACCCCGGCAACAGCGGCTCGAACCCGTCGCGCATCTTGGGCTGGTCGGTCGCCGAGATCGCCCCCAGCGAGCGGCCATGAAAGGCGTTCTTGAAGGTGATCAGCTTGTAGCGATCGGGGTTGCCATTGACGTCGTGATAGCGGCGCGCGGTCTTGATCGCGCACTCGATCGCCTCGACGCCGCTGTTGGTGAAGAACACCGTGTCGGCGAAGCTGATATCGACCAGCCGCTGCGCCAGCGCCTCGCCCTGCGGCGATCCGTACAGGTTCGACACATGCATCAGCGTCGCGACCTGCTCCTGCACCGCCTTGATGAAATAGGCGTTGCTGTGCCCCAGCGCGTTCACCGCGATCCCCGCCGCGAAGTCCAGATAGCGCTCGCCGCGCTCCCCGATCAGATAGCACCCCTCGCCTCGCACCGGCCGCACACCGCACCGCGGATAGACGGGCATGAGCGCAGGTGTGGTCACGGGGCTTCTCCTCAAAAAGAAAAAGGCGGCCCACCGGGACCGCCGGAGCGCGCTTTTACGTTTCGGGGGTGAGGCGCGTCAACACCGCCGGCATCTTCAACTGGCCCGCCGCACTGCCCATATCGGCGGCGAGGCGCGCGGCATGCCCCGCGGCCAGGGAGAGTCCCATGAAAGCGATCATCGTAACCGACCCGTCCGCCGGAACCGCCGGGATGCGGCTGGCGGAGCGCCCCGAGCCGCAACCCGCGATCAACGACGTCATCGTCCGGATCCATGCCTCGGGCTTCGTCAACACCGAGCTGGGCTGGCCCTCGACCTGGACCGACCGCCTCGGCCGCGACCGCACCCCGACGATCCCCGGGCACGAGCTGGCCGGGGTGGTCACCGCGCTGGGCTATGGCACGACCGGCCTGTCGGTCGGGCAGCGGGTGTTCGGCCTCACCGACTGGTATCGCGACGGCACGCTCGCCGAATATGCCGCAGTCGAGGCCCGCAATCTCGCGCCGCTGCCGGACGAGGTCGATTTCACCGCGGGCGCGAGCCTGCCCATTTCGGGCCTCACCGCATGGCAGGGACTGATCGTGCATGGAAACCTCCGCGCCGGGCAGCGCGTGATCGCGCACGGGGCGGCCGGCGCGGTCGGTTCGATGGTGACTCAGCTCGCGCGCGAATTCGGCGCCCATGTCATCGGCACCGGGCGCGCCGCCGACCGCCAGGCGGCGCTCGATTTCGGCGCGAACGACTATGTCGATCTCGACAATGAGGCGCTGGAGGATGTCGGCCCGGTCGATCTCGTGTTCGATCTCATCGGCGGCGAGATCGGCAAACGCTCCGCGCGCCTCGTCCGGGCGGGCGGAACCCTGGTCTCGATCGTCGGCCCTTCCGAAGCGCGCCCCGCCGATGGCCGCGCGATCGACTTCGTCGTCGAATCCGATCGCGCCCAGCTCGCCGGGATCGTCCAGCGCGTGCGCGACGGACGGCTGCGCACCCATATCGGCGCCGTCGCCTCGCTCGACGACGCCGTCGCCGCCTTCAACCCCACCCAGCGCCGCCCGGGCAAGACGATCATCCGCGTTCGTCCCTGACGAAGCCGGGCGCGCGCTGCGCCCTTGCCGCGGCGCATTTTCGCGCTACCAAATGCCGGAAAATAATCCGGGGAGAGCAGAATGACCGCCAGCTTCGATCGCCGCGCGCTGCTGGCTGGCGGCCTTGCCGCGTCCGCCGCTACCTTCGTGCCACTCGGCGAGGTCTTCGCCCACCGCCGCCGCGTCTCCGCCAACGACAAGCTCAATGTCGGCCTGATCGGCTGCAAGGGCATGGGCTGGGGGAATCTCACCGCGATGTGCAAGGGGGCCGACGTCACCCCCGTCGCGCTGTGCGACGTCGACGCCAGGGTCCTCACCAGCCGCGGCACCGAGCTGCAAAAGGCTTCCGGCCGCGCCCCGGCGCTGTACGACGATTATCGCCGCATGCTCGACGACAAGTCGCTGGATGCGGTGATCATCGCCACTCCCGATCATTGGCACGCGCTCCAGCTCACCGACGCGATGTCGGCGGGCAAGCACGCCTATTGCGAAAAGCCGCTGGGCAATTCGATCGCCGAATGCCGCGCGATGGTCGCCGCCAAGCAGCGCCATGGCGGCGTCGTCCAGGTCGGCCAGTGGCAGCGCAGCAACAAGCATTGGGCCGATGCCGTCGCCCATGTCCATTCGGGCGGCATCGGCCGCGTCCGCAAGGTCAAGGCCTGGGCCTATATGGGCTGGATGAAGCGCGTCGAGCCCAAGCCCGACGAGCCGGCGCCCGAGGGCGTCAATTATGACCGCTGGCTCGGCCCCGCGGCGGCGCGCCCCTTCAACCCCAACCGCTTCCATTTCAGCTGGCGCTGGTACTGGGACTATGCCGGCGGGCTGATGACCGACTGGGGCGTCCACCTGATGGACATCGCCCTGCTGGGCATGAAGGCCCAGGTGCCGAACGCGGTCAGCGCGCTGGGCGGCGCGTACGGCTATCCCGATTCGGCGATGGAGACGCCCGACACCCAGACCGCGATCTTCGATTTCGGCGGCTATTCGGTCGAATGGGAACATGCCGTCGGCATCAGCAACGGCCCCTATGGCGGCCATGATCATGGCGTCGCCTTTGTCGGCGAGACCGGCACGTTGGTGGTGGACCGCAGCAAATGGTGGGTCGCGCCGGAGATGAGCGGGGGCAAGCCCCTGACCCCCGAAATCCCTGTCACAAGGGCCAGCGACAGCGGGATCGACCGGCACACGGCGGATTTCATCGCCTGCATCAAGGACCGCGCCCGCACCCCCGCCTGCCCCATCGAATCGGCGGCCAACACCGCCATCGTCTGCCAGATGGGCAATGTCGCCTGGCGCACCGGCCGCAAGGTCCATTGGGACGCCAAAAAGGGCCGGTTCAAGGGGGATGCCCAGGCCAACGCCCTGATCACCCCCCGCTACCGCGCACCATACCGGCTGCCGGTATAAGGCCTATTGCACGACGTCGAAGAAGCGCACGATCCGCGACGCCTGACAGGCGATAACGACCGGGAGCACCGCCATCTGGATGCGTTCGCGCGCCTTCCGCCACGCCGCGCGAACGGCAAGCCTGCACGACCTTGCATTTATCCCCGGCGCGCAACACTCTCCGCCGATCAGGGGAGAATGACATGGCACATGAACTCACAATTCTGGTCTGGTCGGTCGCGCTGACGCTGGCCCAGCTCGTCGTCGCGATCCTGGCGGGGATCGCGCAGGTCGGACTTCCGATCCTCGCGGGCAATCGCGAGGAGGTTCCGGCATTCACCGGCCTCGCCGGCCGCGCCCATCGCGCCCACCGCAACATGCTCGAAAGCCTGATCCTCTTCGCCGCGCTCGCGCTGGCGGCGGTGACGGCGGGCCGCGCCAACGCCATGACCGCGCTCGGCGCCGACCTGTTCCTCGGCGGCCGCGCCGCTTATGCGCTGATCTATCTGGCGGGCATCCCCTGGCTGCGCACCGGCGCCTGGGGCGTGGCGATGGCGGGGCTGGTGCTGATGCTTTGCCAGTTGGTCTAAGGGTAGCTGTCCAGCGCGCGCCAAGCTCCTCCTCGTCACCCCGGATTTAGTCCGGGGTGAGGAGAGCCAAGGAAGCGCGCTACTGCCCCGGAATCCGCGCCTTGGTCCAGTTCCACTGCCCGATCTTCCCGCGCGAGGTGCCGTACTGCGAGAGGCACCCCATGTAATTCGGGTGGAACTCCAGCGGCTTGGCCAGATTGTCGATATCGTTCCACGCCGCGCAGGTCTTGCCGCGGAAGACATAGAGGCTCGGATCCACCGATCCGGCGGGCAGATTCTCGTTGCTGATGAACGCCATCCGCACCCCGCCATGGCGCAGCCCGAAGGTCTCGGTATTGGCGACCGAGAAGCGATAGACCTGGTTTTCGAGGATATCGACCGCGCGCAGCGCCGTGGTGACCGACGACCAGGTCGTCACCGGCTTGCCATTGGCGGTCCAGTCGTCGCCATAGAGCCCGCCATTGACGATCAGGTCCACCCGCGCGTCCTTCGCCACCTCGTCGCCCAGCGCGGCGAGGATCGGCTCGAGGAACACGCCGAAGCGCGCGCCGCCGTCCATATAGAGATTGGTGCGCGTGCCGCCGCCGTCGGCGATCTCGAGCGAGACCGGATAGGCCGCGGGCGGCACCGAGGAGGAGGCGACCAGCGCGTCGGCATAGCAATCCTGGAGCTGGCTGGTGCGGCCCTTCCATGCGGGCGTGTCGATCCGCGCGGCGAGCTCGGTCAGGTCGATCGCATAGCCGCGCCCGTCGTCGAGATTGACCGTGCCGACGAACAGCTTGCGGTTATAGGGCGCCGCCCCCTGCTCGGCGACCGCGCGCAGCGTATCGGGGGAAAGCGCCGCCTTGAGCCGCGCGCGCAAGGGGCCGAAGCTCGCCATCGCGCCCGCCGCCAGCCCGCCGAGGACCCCGCCCTTGTTCGGCGTGACGATGTCGCCTTCCTTGGCGATCGAATAGGCCAGCGCCAGGTCGCCGGGATTCGATTCCCCCGGCTTGATGATGTCCGCCAGCGGGCCGTCGACCCAGCCATAGCTGCGGTCCTTGGGCACGGGCTGGTTGGCGAGGAACAGGAAGGTCGCCTGGAGCGATCCGGTGCTGACGCCGGTGACCACGTCGTAGCTGGGGATGTCCTTCATCCCGTAGAAGAAGCCCGCGCCGAACGCGCCATGCTGGCTGCCGCCGCTCAGCACCAGATATTCGGGCGGGCTGGTCGCGGCGCTGCCCTGCGGCGCGATGCGGCGGTTCGATTGCTGCGCGGTGAAGACGCCGCGCAATTCGGCGGTCAGCGCGTCGGGTTCGGCTTCGGGCTGGGCCGGCTGGAGCCCGCCGGAATCGACGCTCAGCGGAATCGCGCGATAGGCGCAGCCCGCGATGGCCGGAGGACGCGTGTGCATGCAGCCGCTGACGCCAAGCAAGAGCAGTGAACCCGCGACGATCCTTGCGTTGCGATGCATGGCCGATCTCCCTGAATATTGTCCAGGCGGATCATAAATGCGGGCGACGGATTCGTCTATAATCCCGGCACGTTTTTCTTGGCAAATCGACGCTTTAGCTTTTGCAAGTGCCGTCAGTGACAGTTACGCGAACGCGACGTCGCGACATCATGCAAATCATCCATTTTCGGCAATGAATTGCGCCGCCGCTCGCGGCACAACCGGCGCCGGCTCGACCGACCGGGAGCCGCACGTGCTGGCCCGACGGCTTCGCGCCCCAATTCGCCGCGCAGCACGATCGTCGCGGCGCCCGATAGTTGCGGTCGCTGCCCGCGCTTGCCCTCGGACGCTCAGGGGGCGAACTCGGTTAGCGGTTTGCCCTTTTCCACCACATAGGTCGCGAGTTCGCTGCCCGGCGTCGTGCCGATATTCCTCGCCGAATGGAAAACGCCGGCGGGGACGAAAAGAACGTCGCCGGCCGCGAGCACGACGGGAGGCTGGCCCTCGAGCTGGTATTCGAGCCTGCCCGCCAGCACATAGATGATCTCCTCACCGGGATGGCGGTGCGCCGGGAAGCTCGCGCCAGGCGCAAAATCGACGCGCGCCTGGATCGTCTCCCAACCGGGAATAGCCAGGTCGTGGCGCTGGAGATCGGTGCGCGTGGAGCCTGGCGGACGCTGCGTTTGCGCTAACGCGGCACCCGCGCAGCAGGCGAGCGCGATCGCCATCGGATATCGGATACGCATGACGTGTCTCCCGTTGGGTTGCGGTAGCGCGGGCGGTCGCCGGCGACGCCGCCCGCGCCCGTGCGTTCAGCGAACCGAACTGAATCCGGCCCGCATCTCCTGAACCAGGTCGCCGGGCTGCTCGAAGGCGGCGAAGTGCCCGCCCTTGGGGAGCCGGTTGTAGTGGATGAGCTTCGGATAGGCCCGTTCCGCCCAGCTTCGCGGCGCCTGGTTGAGCTCGTCGCGAAATGCGCTCACCGCGATCGGCACCTTGACTCCGATCGGCTCGAAGAAGCGCGCGTTGTTGTGCGCGATGCCGAAACCCGGCGAAGTGCGCGGAAGCGCTTCCCAATAGAGCCGCGCGCCGGAAATGGCCGTGTTGGTCAGCCAGGTGATGGTGATGTTGTCGAGCACGTCGTCGCGCGTCAGCCCTTCCGCCACGCCGTCGAACGCACGCGCGATCATCCGATAGCTCGCGATGTCGTGATCGAGGAACCACGCGGCGAGCCCGACCGGCGAATCCGCGATCCCGTACAAGGTCTGCGGCCGCTGGCCCATTTGCTGCGCATAGGCGATGCCGTGCCGGAAGAAGAGATCGAGCCGCTCATAGGCCCAGCTCTCCTCCTCGCCGAGACCCGCAGGTGGGCCTTGATCGGCGCGCAGCGCGTCGAAGACTTCGGGCGGCGCCGTGGACGCCATGTTGGTATGAATCGCGGCCAGTTCCGGCGGCGCGATCGCGCCCAGTATCTCGGTGATCAACGCTCCCCAGTCGCCGCCTTGCGCCACGAAGCGCGTGTATCCGAGCCGCTTCATCAGCGTGAGCCAGGCATTGGCGATCCGCGGCGGATTCCAGCCCGGGGTGGTCGGCCGCGCCGAGAAGCCATAGCCCGGCATCGACGGGATCACGACATCGAAGGCGTCGGCCGCCGTGCCGCCGTGCGCGGTCGGGTCCGTCAGCGGCTCGATGATCTTGAGCTGTTCGACGATGGAGCCCGGCCAGCCATGGGTGACGATGACGGGGAGCGCGCCCGCGTGCTTTGATTTCACATGGATGAAGTGGATGTCGAGCCCGTCGATCTCGGTGATGAAATTGGGCAGGGCGTTGAGCCGCGCCTCGCATTTCCGCCAGTCATACTCGTTGGCCCAATAGGTCGCGAGCTTCTCCATCGTCGCCAGCTGCACACCCTGGCTATCGTCCGGAACCGTCTCCCGGTCGGGCCAGCGCGTCGCCAGGATCCGGCGCCGGAGGTCGGCGAGGTCGTCGTCCGAGGCATGGAATTCGAAGGGGCGGATGGCCGCTTCGCCAGCGTCGGGCAGCATGAAGGTCTGCGTCGCGCCATCGTCCTTCTCGGGCGGCATATCCTGCCCGGGCGTCGCCGGTTCGATCCCGGGCACGGGCTGTGGCTGCGGCGGTGCGGTCTCTATTGGCTGGGTCATGGTCGACTCCTCGTCCGCAAGGCGAGCGCATTGCTCCCTCCCTGTGAACGGTATGGTAAGCCGGCCGACAGGGCCGGCGCCGTCGTCTCGCGAGAGGGTCAAAAATGCGGTTGTATCGGTCGGTCGCAAATTCGACTCGGTCCCGGACGGCCGTTCATAGCATCCGCGCGGTCCCCTCCCTAACGCCAAGTTGAAGGACGAGGCGGCGCGGGCGTCGATTGTTCGTTATCGGGGCGTTTACCGAACGGCGGTTTTGCCTCAGCTCTTGAGCTTCCAGCCCTTGCGCAGCAGCCAGTAACAGAACAGCCCCAGCGCCATATCGAGCAGCAGGATCAGCACGCTGCCGAGCAGGATCGGCGAGTCCGCGGCGCCGATAAAGCCGTAGCGGAAGCCCGAGATGATGTAGAAAAAGGGGTTGAAATGGCTGATCGTCTGGAAGGCGGGCGCCAGCCGCTCGACCGAATAGAAGGTGCCCGACAGCAAAGCGAGCGGCGCCACCACGAAATTGGTCACCGCCGCGGCATGATCGAACTTCTCCGCCCAGATCGAGGTCAGCACCCCCATCAGCGCGAGGAACAGCGAGCCGAGCAGCCCGAACCAGAGGATCGCCCAGGGATGCCGCGGCATCACGTCGACGCCCCACAAGGCCATCGCCAGCCACACCGTCCCGCCCACGCACACCGCGCGCGTCACCGATCCCCCCGCCAAGGCCGCGAGCAGCTCGCCGATCGACAGCGGCGGCATGAGGTAATCGACGATCGTCCCCTGGATCTTCCCCACCAGCAGCGAGAAGCTGGCATTGGCGAACGCGTTCTGCAGCATCCCCATCACGATCAGCCCCGGCGCGATGAAATCGGCGAAATGGACCGCATGCCCCTGCACGCTCACCGTCCGCCCGCCGCCGCCCAGCGCGACGGTGAAGATC
The DNA here is from genome assembly GCA_966251045.1 of uncultured Sphingomonas sp. Taxonomy (GTDB): domain Bacteria; phylum Pseudomonadota; class Alphaproteobacteria; order Sphingomonadales; family Sphingomonadaceae; genus Sphingomonas. The sequence continues at coordinate 55,707 of CBINJP010000013.1, read as the reverse complement.
ACGAGGAACAGCAGCGTCGTGACCGCGGGCGCCCACACCGTCTGGAGCTGCACCTTGAAGAATCGGCGCACCTCCTTGATATAGAGCGTTCTGAGCCCTCCCCAATTGACGTTGCGGATCACCGGCACGCCGAACGGGGGTATCTGGGTTTCGCCGATTTCAGGCTGGCTGGTCATCGCGCGTTCGCGTAACCGCTGGCCGCATATGCCGCAAGAGAAGCTGGCCGCAAGGTAAGGAAGATTATGAGCTGGACCGACGAGCGTATCGAGACGCTGAAGAAGATGTGGGATAGCGGCCTGACCGCGACCCAGATCGCCGAGGAGCTGGGCGGGGTGAGCCGCAACGCCGTGATCGGCAAGGCGCACCGCCTGGGCCTTCCCGCGCGCCCCTCGCCGGTCAAGCCCAACGAGGCCAAGGCCGCGGCCGCTTCCGCGCCCGCCGAGCCCCGCCCCGCGCCCGCCCCCTCCGCGCCCCGCGCCGCCGCGCCGCCGCCCGAGCCGCGCGCCGCCGCCAGCGCCGACGCCGAGCCTGCCGCGCCCAAGCCCGACACCACCCCCGCGATGCGTTCGGTCGGCCCCGGCGGCTTCCTGCGCCAGAACCCCGGCGAGCAGTCCGCGCCGATCCAGCCCGCCCCGCCCCGCCGCCTCGTCCCCGCGCGGCCGAGCGACGCGATCGCGGGCAAGACCAGCCTGCTCGATCTCAACGACCGCATCTGCAAATGGCCGATCGGCCATCCCGGCGAGCCCGACTTCCATTTCTGCGGCGACAAGGTGAACCCGGGCTTCCCCTATTGCGTCGAGCATTGCGGCCACGCCTATCAGGCCCAGCTCCCCCGCCGCGACCGCCGCCCGCCCCCGCCGCTCCCCTTCGGCGGGCCCAGGGTCCGCTGATTTCCGTCACCCCGGGTCAAAGCCCGGGGTGACGAGAAGCGACCGGCAGTCCCCAAGCCGGGGCAGCCTACATCCGCCGCACCCGCGCCGTCGCCCGCTTGCCCAGCATCAGCTCGGTCATCGCCCAGACCATCGCGTCGGCCCGGTCCGGCGATCGCCCCGGCCCGGCCCAGCCGCCGCCCCGCGTCATCGCGCACAGCTCGTCCTCGAGCTCGGGAAAGCGCCCCGCGACTCTTGCCTCCCCCGTCTCGAACAGCATCGCCACCGGCTCGGCCCGCTCGCCCTTGCCATAGCGGGCCCAAACCTTGCGCACCGGCAGCGCCGCATCGCGCGCCTTGAGCACGCTCATCGCCATGTCGCCGCCCTGATTGGCCTCGACCACCACCAGCTCCGCACCCCAGGCCAGCGCCGCCTCGACGACCTTCCCCGCCCAGCCCTCGGGCGAAAGCCCGCGCACGCTATGGTCGCCCACCACATGCGCCACGCCGTCGCGCGTCACCGCGCACGCCACGATTCCGCACGCATCCCCGGCGGCCGACGCGGGCGGATCCACGCCGATCGCCACGCGCCGGATCCAGCGCTCGCCGCCGACCGTCTCCGTCCCCAGCAAGGCCGGCCCCCGCCACTTCTCGATCGTCGCCACGCTCCACAAGGCGCCCTCGGCCTCCATCAGCAATTCGCCGTCCAGCTCCTCGCGCCCCTTGCGCGTCCCGCGATACTCGGCCTCCATCCGCGCCACCCAGGCCGCCGGCAGATGCGGATTGTCCGCCGTCCGCCCTCGCGTCACCGCCGCGCTCTCCACCAGTCTGCCCAGCAGCGGCACCGCGCCCTGCGGCGTGGTCGTCACCAGCGTCCGCGGCCGCTTCCCCAGCCGCAACCCCAGCTGCAGATTGTCCCACGTCGCCTGCGGATGCCGCCACTTGGCGATCTCGTCGCACCACGCCACATGATGCTCGGGCCCGCGCAATTTCTCCGGGTTCGCCCCCGAATAGAGCCGCGCCTCCGCCCCCGAGGCAAAGCGCACCAGTCCCTCGCTCTTGTTGAGCGTCACCCGCTCGCCCGTCCGCGCGACGCGCATCACGCCGCTCTGCCCGGTCACCATCACCTTGACCGCATCCTCGATCGTCGCCCCCACCAAGGCGATGCGCAACGACCCATCCGCCCGCGCCAGCTCGCTCACCCACTCCGCCCCGGCCCGCGTCTTCCCGAAGCCGCGCCCGGTGAGCATCAGCCACACCGCCCAGTCCCCCGAAGGCGGCGCCTGCCCGGCATGCAGCCATGCGGGCCAGAATTCGAGCAAGGCCCGTTTCTGCGGCATGGTCAGCCGCCGCACGACAAAATAGCGATGGTCCACCGGCCGCCGCGCCAGCCGCCGCACCGTCCGCACCAGCTGCTTCGCGATCGCGCTCACGCGCTCTTCTCCACGCCGGACTTCCGTGCGCCAGCCTTCCTCCCGCCGCGCTTGCCCCCGCTCGGCTTGCCCCCACTCAGCTTGCTCCGCCCGGTGCGTAGCGAGGCGTCGAGGATCGCCAGCTTCGCCATGATGGCGTCGTTCAATTCCTTCTCGGTCGCGCTCCGGGGCCGATGCCCGCTGGTGTCGCCCGTCCGCCGCCCCATCTCTCGCGCGCGCAGCCCCATCAGGAATTGCGCCATCGGGGTATCCAGCGTCTCCGGCCCCGGCGCGGCCTCGGCATCGGGCCCGGGCGTATAGCCAGCCCCCGCCGCCCGCTCGATCATCATGGCCTCCAGCGCCAGATACCCCGCGTCCAGCGCCTCCTGACACGCCGCCTTGAACGCCGGATCGCGCCGCCGGTGATAGTTGACGCACTCCGGCGTGATCCCGGCCGCCGCCGCCGCGCGCTTCAGATTGCAGCACCCCGCCAGATGATCGAGAAACGTCTGCCGCTTCGCCGCGGTAAACCCGTCCTTCCGCTCAGCCCGAACCTGCACCTTGCGGCGATTGCCGCCGCGTATTGCGCTGTTATCCATTGATCCGCCCCCGCTTCGTGTGAGGCGGGAGCAAACCAAATGGAATCCTACATTGCAAGCAATAGATCCTATTTGGTTAAATCTTATGCCTCGACAGACACACGTCCAACGCCCGACGACGCGGCGAGTTCGCTCTCGTCCCGCGTCAGAAGTGTCGCGCTTGCAAATCCCTTTGATGCACCTTCCGCGCCTGGACTTCCATCGCCCGGTTGCCGGCAGCGTGCAGATGCTGGAACAATAGAGGTTCCATCTTGCGGCCTAGTTCAAATGACAGCCCCCAAGCCCTGGCGATCGGCTGCAAAATGACAAGTGCTTGCAACACGATACGGGCTTCTTCGCCTTCCACATCAGCCATAGGGTCAACCAATTGGAAGGTCTCGGGGTCTGTTCCCGAGGGTGCAGTTACAATGCCGTCCAGACAGATCGGTAATCCGTCAGCCTCAAAACTATCAATAATCGAATCAAGATCAAGAAAGGGTACCGTCCGCCAAACATTCAACAGTCTAGCTTTCACAAAGTACGGCTTTGTCCATTTTGCCAGGGCGAGCAGCCGACGCTGCGTCTCCACCACGCCAATCAGCAAACTGAAAAGGAAATTTAGATCGACTACACGAGGTGACGAGTAATTTTGTTTTTCAAGCAGTTCGATAAATCGATCGGTGTGCTCGTAACCCTCCAAATGCTCATCTAAATCCAAACAGCTATCGACGTCATAGAGATTGAGGGGCACATAGACGTCACTCACCAAAGATTCCCGAAAGCGCCAAGTAAGCCCGAGACTGTGGGGATCGTTGTTATTAACCTGCCGTGCCACGAATCCTCGTGATGATGTATAGATAGTATCGAAGGGTACTGCGCTCACGAGCCCTTTCTCCCTATTGAATATTGGCTTGAGTTCGGCGGTGGTAGCGTCAATCCAGGGATCTTTGTCGCCCCATGGGTCAGCAATCATCAAGAGCCTAAGGTATGGCGCCTCACGTTCGCCTTTGGAAAATTCAGGATCTCGCTTTACCCACTTGGCAAAATCCTTTCGCAGCTGATCTGAACGCCTAAACATCTGATCGAGCAAGTGGCGGTCGTTCTCAGCCTTAGGTTCCGAACCATCTGCAACGCGGCGGTAGATCCTGCCCGACGTGTGAACATGAGGCGCAGCTAGACTTTGCGGCACGCGCACACAAATCACGACACGGTCGATAGCCAGGCTGCCTCCGTCACCCTCAACCGCCCTCGCATCGAAATGCGCGGCAGGATTTATAAGTTGAGCAACGGCTTGCCTGATCCGCTGGAGTGCAGCGTCGGCGTCCTGCTTCTTGATACCTGGAAAACTGCCCGCAACGGGTTCGTCTTTCGACTTCTCTTCAATTCCGTAAAATACCCAGCCGCCATAAGTATTGGCTAGAGCGGATATCGACTTGGCAATATCGGGAGCCTTCGACAGCTCCGACTTATACTCAACATACCAGCCTTCCGAAGTATCACGCAAACGATCCAAATCGACTGCTGATAGATTTTCTAGCGAATTTTCGAACGGCGAGAACAACTCTGCCTCCCAGAAGGTTAGCAATCACGTAGAGCGCAGCCCCTGCACCGGGAATCAAGCTGAATTCTTAAGCGATGCGCTGCGCAGCTCGTATGCGATAGCTCCGACCTTCCCAAATGCCATCAAAGAGATACACGCCATCATCTTCCACCGCTACGCCACTCCCCAATTCGAGTGGATTTAGTACACCACCTTCCCCTTCAAGCCGCACATACAAACGCCCCTTGACGTCGAGCACGATACCGGGCCTTCCGCGCAATTCCAGGAGACGCGGCACTTCGGCTTGCTTCTTATCTTCCGGCACAGTCCGGTGCGCCACTTCGTCTGACGAAACCGAAGTGGCACGGCTGCGTTCATGACTGATCAGACTAACAACACTTCTGTTGATAGCGATTTCCTCGGGGTTATCGCGGGAAGATAACACCACGCGGTCGGCCCTCCCATCCGCTACTGGCGAGCTAAGTGCATCAACCAAGCGGGCGTCCATTCGCTTGATCTTCCCTGAAACAATACCCTGCGCAATCAGAAGCAGCTTTTCCGTCGCTGACATAAAGCTGCGCACCACGGTCTGTGCCTGATGAGACCTAGCCCCAACGACAACTAAATTGATCATCAGGCTGCCAATGTCCACGCGCTGAATGCCGAGACGTAAATCTCGATGCCCTTTAGCGCGAGCATGACGCTCAAAACCGTGGCCGATTGCCTTCAGAATGTCCCCAGCGGTCTCCGCAGACACAATGCTCTTAGTCTCAACTTTGATGGTTATGATAGGGCATTTAGTATCGTGCTGATCGCTCATATTAGTATCATTGCGCGCAGCCGCATCTTACGCAAGCCACCCACAATATCGATCTATCGGGATAATCTGGTGCCTGGACATAGGCTTCGTCATCCGAAGTCCCCGTTATCCCCACCATTCTCCCCTCCCACCCCCACCTCCGCCTTGCGCACGGGAATCCCCGCCCCCTATACCTCCTCCATGTCAGAAGACCTGTTCGCCTCCTCCCCCACCGCGGTTCCCGGCGCCTATGACGCCTCCTCGATCGAAGTGCTCGAAGGGCTGGAGCCCGTCCGCCGCCGCCCCGGCATGTATATCGGCGGGACCGACGAGCGCGCGCTGCATCATCTTGCCGCCGAAGTGCTCGACAATTCGATGGACGAGGCGGTGGCGGGGCATGCCAGCCGGATCGAGATCGTGCTGGAGGCGGGCAACCGGCTGACCATTATCGACAATGGCCGCGGCATGCCGATCGATCCGCACCCCAAATTCCCGGACAAGTCTGCGCTCGAAGTGATCCTGTCGATGCTCCATTCGGGCGGCAAGTTCGACGGCAAGGCCTATGCCACTTCGGGCGGGCTGCACGGCGTCGGCGTGTCGGTGGTCAATGCGCTGTCGGTCGAGACGGTGGTCGAGGTCGCGCGCGACCGGCAGCTCTATCGCCAGCGCTTCAGCCAGGGGAAGACGCTGGGTCCGCTCGAGCATCTGGGGGGCACGCCCAACCGGCGCGGCACCTCGGTCAGCTTCGTGCCCGACAGCGAGATTTTCGGCGAGATGCTGTTCAAGCCCGCGCGGCTCTACAAGCTGGCGCGGTCCAAGGCCTATCTCTTCGCGGGGGTCGAGATCCGCTGGAAGTGCGATGCGTCGCTGATTTTGGATGGAGACCGCGAAGCCGGTCTCCCGGCGGAGGCGGTGTTCCAGTTTCCGGGCGGGCTGGCGGACCATCTGAAGGAGCAGATCGGGACCCGAGAATGCGCGACCGCCGATTTCTTCACGGGGAGCCAGGATTTTCCGGGGGAGAATCAGGGCCGCGTCGAATGGGCGGTCGCGTGGCCGCTGTGGAGCGACGGGTCGTACAGCTGGTATTGCAACACCATCCCGACGCCCGATGGCGGCACGCATGAGCAGGGGCTGCGGACGGCGCTCACGCGGGGGCTGCGCGCGTTCGGCGAGCTGGTGGGGAACAGGAAGGCGAAGGACATCACCGCGGACGATGTGATGACGGGGAGCGAGCTGATGCTCTCGGTCTTCATCCGCGAGCCGCAGTTCCAGTCGCAGACCAAGGACCGGCTGACCTCGCCCGAGGCCGCGACCCTGGTCGAGCGCGCGGTGCGCGACCATTTCGACCATTTCCTCGCCGACCATATGGACCGCGGCAAGGCGCTGCTCGGCTATGTGCTCGAGCGGATGGACGAAAGGCTGCGGCGCAAGCAGGAGCGTGAGGTCAAGCGCAAGACCGCGACGAGCGCGCGCAAGCTGCGGCTGCCGGGCAAGCTCACCGACTGCTCGGCGGACGACCCCGCGGGCACCGAGCTGTTCATCGTCGAGGGCGATTCCGCGGGCGGCAGCGCCAAGCAGGCCCGCGACCGCAAGACCCAGGCGATCCTCCCGATCCGCGGCAAGATATTGAATGTGGCGTCCGCGACCTCCGCCAAGATCCTCGCGAACCAGGAGATCGCCGACCTCATCCTCGCCATGGGCTGCGGCACCCGCAAGGACTGCGACCCCGGCAATCTGCGCTACGACCGCATCATCATCATGACCGACGCCGACGTAGACGGCGCCCATATCGCCACTTTGCTGATGGCGTTCTTCTTCCAGGAAATGCCCGATCTGGTCCGCGAAGGGCATCTCTATCTCGCCCAACCACCGCTCTACCGCCTCGTCTCGGGCAGCAGGAGCGCCTATGCCCGCGACGACGCCCACCGCGCCGAAATCGAGGAGACGGTGTTCAAGGGCAAGAAGGTGGAGGTGAGCCGATTCAAGGGTCTGGGCGAGATGAACCCGAACCAGCTCAAGGAAACCACCATGAACCCCGCCACGCGCAGCCTGCTGCGCGTGACGCTGCCGCAGGAATATGAGGAGCGCGCGGCGGTGAAGGACCTGGTCGACCGGCTGATGGGCAACAATCCGGCGCACCGATTCGCCTTCATCCAGGAAAATGCCGCGCGACTCGACGAGGAAGTCATCGATGCCTGAAGCCGGCGAAACGCCGGCCAGATCCGCCGCGCAGATGATCGTCGCGGTACTTCATATCCTCGACAAGCTCCTCGGGTTCGGACGATCGGCGCGCGAGGGCGTCAGCGTGCTGGGGGACGGCACGCCGGTCCCGATGATGTCCTATTCGATTGTCGAGTATCTGATGTCGCTCGACCTGAGGGATATGGACATCCTCGAAGCGGGCGGCGGGCAATCTACGCTATTCTGGGCCGCGCGGGCACGCAGTGTCGTGACGCTGGAGCATGATCCGCGCTGGATGCCCGACATCGCGGCGCTCACCAACATCACCCTGGTTCCCGTCGCGCAGGACGCGTTCCCTCAGGCGATCCGCGCGCAGCCAGGACCGTTCGACCTGATCATACTCGATTGCGCCGCGAGCCGCTATGACTGCGCCATCGCCAGCATCGGGCGGCTTCGCGCGGGCGGCGCGATCCTGCTCGACAATAGCGACTGGTATCCGAACACCACCGCATGGCTGCGCGCGCAGGACCTGATCCAGGTCGATTTCGCGGACTTCCGCCCGCTTCACCGTGTGCGAGCGGTAAGCTCGCTGTTCCTGCATCGCGACTTCCGCCCCGTTCCGCTTGCGGAGGTCCTGCCTCCCATACCCATCGGCGGCATCGACCGGGCGTCGCGCAACGGCTGGGACGGACCGGGCGTCAGCGCACCCTAGCCTCCCACTCGCTCCGAAGCAGCCCGTACAGCGTCGTGTCGCGCACCCCCAGATGCGTCTCCCACTCGGCGCGCAGATAGCCTTCGAGCTTGAAGCCGAGCTTTTCCAGCGTCGCGCGCGAGGGGGCGTTATCGGGATCGGTATCGGCGAAGACGCGGCGCTGGCCCTCGGCGAAGATCTGGTCGATCAATGCGCTCACCGCTTCGGTGGCGATGCCGCGGCCCCAATGCTCGCGCATCACCATATAGCCGATCTCGGTGACGTTGCCCTGGCGCTTCTCCCCCGCGGCGGCGAGGCCGATCGCGGTGTCGTCGCCCTTGAGCGTGATCGCCCAGCCGCGCCAAGCCGGGTCGGTCTTGGCGAGGCTGGCGCGGGTCTGCTCGATATCGGTGTGCGGCGAGTCAGACCAATATTCCATCACCGCGCGATCGGCGAAGGCGGGATGCAGCGCCTCGGCGTCATCGACCGAGCGCGGCCGCAGCCGCAGCCGCGCGGTCTCGATCACCACCGTCTCGCGGGGCTCAAGGCTCAATTATTGCCCCCGATGAAATCGCCCAGGCCCCCAAGGATCGAGCCCTCGCCGCGATTCTGCCCGCCCATCGGCATCGCGGTCGCGATCACCCGGCCGGCCAGGCGCGCGAAGGGAAGCGACTGGATCCACACCTTGCCCGGGCCACGGAGCCGCGCGAAGAACACGCCCTCGCCGCCGAAGATCATGCTCTTCACCCCGCCCGCGGTGATCAGGTCGAACTCGACCGACGGCGTCAGCGCGGCGAGGCAGCCGGTATCGACATGCAGCTCCTCGCCGGGCCCGAGCGTGCGCTCGACCACCATCCCGCCGAACTGGACGAACACCCAGCCGTCGCCCTCCAGCTTCTGCATGATGAAGCCCTCGCCGCCGAACAGCCCGGTCATCACCCGGCGCTGGAACGCGATGCCCATCGACACGCCCTTGGCGGCGCAGAGGAACGCGTCCTTCTGGCAGATGAGAGTCCCGCCGACCGCATCGAGCTTGAGCGGGATGATCGCCCCCGGCACGGGTGCGGAGAACGCCACGCGCGCCTTGCCGCTGCCATTGTGCGTGAAGACGGTGGTGAACAGGCTCTCGCCCGTCACGAGCCGCTTGCCGGCCCCCAGCAGCTTGCCCATGAACCCGCCGCCCTCGCCGCCGCTGCCGTCGCCGAACACGGTGGTCATGCCGACCGCCGCGTCCTTCCAGACCAGCGCGCCCGCCTCGGCGATCGCGCTCTCGCCCGGATCGAGCTCGATCTCGACGAACTGCAGCTCCTGCCCCTTGATCTCGAAATCGATATCGTCGGCGAGGCCGGGATTGCGGCTGTGATGAGCCCAGGGGCTGGGGGACATGATCGGGTCTCCTGCAATCGGAAGGTGACACTAGGGTAACACTGGTCCGCGGCCTCATTGCAAGTGAAGGCTTGCGTCGCCCATTATTTCGATTATTCTGGAAATATCGAATCATTGGAGAGTGAAATGAAGCGGCTTCACCTGCATGTCAGCGTACCGGACCTCGAACCGGCCATCGGCTTCTACAGCACCCTGTTCGGCGCCCCGCCCTCGGTGGTGAAGGACGACTATGCGAAATGGATGCTCGAGGATCCGCGCGTCAATCTCGCCATCTCGTCACGGGCGCGCGCGCCGGGGATCGATCATGTCGGCGTGCAGGTCGACAGCCGGGACGAACTCGACGAGCTTGCGGGCCGGCTCAAGGCGGCGGGCGAGAAAACGTTCGACCAGGAAGCCACGACCTGCTGCTACGCCAAATCGGACAAGTCATGGGTGACCGATACCGCGGGCGTACGCTGGGAAACCTTCTTTACGCACGGCGAAGCCACCGCCTATGGCGAGGACGAGGTCATGCCCGCCGCGCCGAAACCCGCCGGCGCCGGGTGCTGCTGATGCAGTTGCCGGTCGCGGTCGAGGCGCTGTCCGCGCTCGCCCATGCGAGCCGCCTCGCCGTGTTCCGCCTGCTGGTGCGCGCCGGGGCGGAAGGCGTGGCGGCGGGCGAAATCGCGCGCGAGGTCGGCGCGCTTCCCAACACGCTTTCGGCGCACCTCACCATCCTCGGCAATGCCGGGCTGGTCCGGTCGCGCCGCGAGGGCCGCTCGGTGATCTATTCGGCGGACTATGACCGGATGCGCGATCTGCTGGGTTTCCTCGTCGCCGATTGCTGCGCGGGGCGGCCCGAGATTTGCGGTTCGCTTTCCGATCTGGCTGGAGAAGCCGGTTGCTGCCCATAAGCCTGTCCCGCCGCCTCGCCGCCGAATTCACCGGCACCGCGATGCTGCTCGCGATCGTCGTCGGCTCTGGCATCATGGGCGAGCGCCTCGCGGCCGGGAACGATGCCGTCGCGCTGCTCGGCAACACGATCGCCACGGGCGCGGGGCTGGTCGTCCTCATCCACATGTTCGGCTCGGTTTCCGGCGCGCATTTCAACCCGGCGGTGACGCTGGCCGTGCTGCTCAAGCGCGAGATGGCGGCGCGAACCGCGCTGCTTTACGCCACCGCGCAGCTTGCCGGCGCGATCGTCGGCGTATGGGCGGCGCACGCCATGTTCGCCGAGCCGGTCGTCCAGATATCAGGCAAGGCGCGCGACGGCATGCCGCAAGCCTTTGCCGAATGCGTCGCCACGTTCGGCCTGATCGGGACCATCTTGAGCGTGCGGCGGCACCGGCCCGAGTTCACGCCCGTCGCGGTGGGGCTCTACATCACCTCGGCCTATTGGTTCACCGCCTCGACATCCTTCGCGAATCCCGCGGTGACGATCGCGCGCAGCCTGTCGGACAGCTTCGCGGGGATCGCGCCGCAATCGGTGCCGCTTTTTATCGCCGGGCAGTTTGCCGGGACGATCGCCGCACTCGCGCTGTTCACCTGGCTCCTGAGGGAGGAACGCCCCGCATGACCGGTTCATTCCCGATCACCATCTATCACAACCCCGACTGCGGCACCTCGCGCAACGCGCTCGCGATGATCGAGGCGGCGGGATATGCGCCGCGGATCGTCCATTATCGCGACGCCGGCTGGACCCGCCCGCAGCTGGACGGACTTCTCGCGGCGATGGGTGCCGGGCCGCGCGGCCTGCTGCGCGAGAAGGGCACGCCCGCCGCCGAGCTTGGCCTGCTCGATCCGTCGGTCTCCGATGAAGCGATCGTCGAGGCGATGATCGCGCACCCGATCCTCGTGAACCGGCCGATCGTTGAGACGCCCAAAGGCACCAGGCTTTGCCGCCCGTCCGAAGCGGTCCTCGAGCTTCTCGACCGCCGCCCCGCCGGGTTCGTGAAGGAGGATGGCGAGGTGGTGCGCGGCGCCGAGGGCTGAGCCGTTATCCCGCAAAACTTTCCCTCTCGCCCCGCTTCCAAAAATATGGTCTGAGTAATTCCAACGATTCGGGGAGGAAAACGGTGAAAATCGGCCACTATGCAGCATCGGCCGCGGCGCTCCTTCTCACGCTCTCCATAGCCCCGGCGGCGCAGGATGCCGATCGCCCCGGCGCCAACCCGATCATTCGCGACAGGTTCACCGCCGATCCCGCGCCGCTCGTCGTCGGCGACACGCTCTACCTTTATGTCGGGCACGATCAGGCCGAGCGCGACGAGATGTTCAACATGCGCGAATGGCTGGTCTATTCGACCAAGGACATGAAGCATTGGACCGATCACGGCCCGATCATGAAGGTGACCGATTTCAAATGGGCGAAGAAGGACGCCTGGGCCTCCCAGGCGATCCGGAAGAACGGCAAATACTGGTTCTACGCCGCGGTCGAGCATGACAACACTCATCCCGGTAAGGCGATCGCCGTCGCCGTGTCGGACAGCCCTACCGGCCCCTTCGTGGACGCCAAGGGATCGGCGTTGATCACCAACGAGATGACACCCAGGGGCACGCATAGCTGGGAGGATATCGACCCCACGGTATTCACCGACGACGACGGCACGACCTGGATCGCCTGGGGCAACCGCCAATGCTATATCGCCAAGCTCAAGCCCAACATGATCGAGATCGACGGCCCGATCACCGAGATCACGCCGCCGCATTTCGAGGAAGGGCCGTGGCTGCACAAGCGCGGCAACCTCTATTACCTCACCTATGCCTCGCTCGACCGGACGACCCAGCGCGACGAGCATGTCTCCTATTCGACCGCGCCGTCGCTTTCAGGCCCCTGGACGCATCGCGGCCTGCTGACCGGATCGGGCAAGTACAGCTTCACCATCCATCCCGGCATCGCCGAGTTCCGGGGGCAATGGTATCTCTTCCTACACAATGCCGATCTCGCGGTCGGCGATCAGAGCGGCGCGATCGGCCGGCGCGCGGTGACGGTCGAATATCTGGGATATAATGCCGACGGCACGATGAAGCCCGTGGTGCAGACCCGGGCGGGGGTGTCCGTCCCGCCTCGCAAGTGAAACGCGGCAAACCGCAATCGACAAAGGAGAGACGTGCCATGAAGACCATCGCGGCGACCACCAGCTTCGCGCGCCTCGCGCGGCGGGCCGCGCTGCCCCTGGCCGCGGCGGCGCTTTTGCTCGCCGGCGCGGGCGCGGCGCTGGCGCAGAACGACAAGATGACGCCGATCGCGATCCCGGCGCAGCCGACCGCGATCGTGCTGGGCACCGGCCCGATGCCCGGCCAGACCGCCGCCGAATCCTGGCACAGCCAATATGGCAGCATGTTCGCGCGCAACGTGACGACCGCGACGCTGACCCCCTTCCTCCCCGATCCGGCCAAGGCGACCGGCGCCGCGGTGATCGTCGCCCCGGGCGGCGGCTTCCGCACGCTCTCGATGGAGAATGAGGGCTGGGACGTGGCGAAGGCGCTCGCGGCGCGGGGCATCGCCGCCTTCGTGCTCAAATACCGGCTCAATCCGACTCCGGCGGGCCTGCCGGACTTTGCGAGCGCACCGATGGGCGGGCCGCCCCCGGGCAGCATGACGCCCGAGCAACGGATGGCGGGGATCGCGCCGATGATCGCCGACTCCCGCGCCGCCTTCGCGCTGGTCCGCTCGCGCGCAGGCGAGTGGAAGGTCGATCCGAACCGCATCGGCATGGTCGGCTTTTCGGCGGGCGCGATGCTCACCATGGCGACGACGATCGCGGGCGAGGATGCCAAGCCCGCCTTTATCGGCAACATCTATGGGCCGCTCGCGGCGATGCCGGTGCCCGCCGATGCGCCGCCGATGTTCGTCGCGCTGGCGGCCGACGATCCGCTGTTCGGCAATGCCGGCTATGGCCTGATCGACAGCTGGCGCGCGGCGAAAAAGCCGGTCGAATTCCACCTCTACGAGCAGGGCGGGCACGGCTTCGGCATGTATCCCAAGACGACCACCAGCACCGGCTGGTTCGATGCCTTTTACCGCTGGATCGTGATGCACGGCTTCACCAAGACGGCGAGCTGAAACGATCGGCCCGCGCCGCGCGCACCGGCGCCTGTAAAGAATTCTTGACATCCCGGACTCCTCGCTTGTAAAGAGCTCTTTACAGGCAGGAGGCCGGGTTGGAAAATCATTTGAAGGCGATCCGCGAAGGGCGGGGATGGAGCCAGGGCGAGCTTGCCCGGCGGCTCGGCGTCTCGCGCCAGACGATCAACGCGGTCGAAACCGACAAATATGATCCCAGCCTCCCGCTTGCCCTGCGCATGGCGAAGCTGTTCGGCGTCGCCGTGCCCGAAATCTTCGTCGACACCTGGGAACCGGGAGAAGAATGATGGCGCTCGCGAATGAAGGGCCCGCGGCCCAATGGCGCAACGTCGCGGTCTGGAGCGCCGTCGGCGCGGTCTTCTATATCCTCGTCATGTGGGGCGGCGCGCTGTTCGTGAACGGCAAGGGCCTTGGCGCGATCGCCGCCGCGATCCTTGGCTCGGGCCGGACCGCCGCCATGCTGGGGCTCGGGCTGGTCCTGTCGATGGGCGTGTTCGGCTTCACCTATCGGAAGCGCCGCTTCGGCGCGCGGACCTTGCGGAACTTCGTGATCCATAACGGGGTGGCGGTCGGCGCCTTCCTGCTGGCGGTGCAGGGCTTTGGCGCTCTGGTCCGCACCGGCGCGATGACGCCCTCGATCTGGACGGCGGCGGTGACCGGCGCGACGATCATCGTCGTGGCCACGCTTGGCAGCCTGGCGGTGGGGATCGCCCATGGCCGCGCCGACCTGATCGACGACGAAGCGGCCGCCGAGGAGATGCTCGAGCGCAGCCGCCTGCTGCTCTACAGCTTCGCTTGGATGATCGCGTGGGGCCTGATGCTGATCGTGCTGGCGCTCGGCGGCCCCGCGGACCTGCTGTCCCCCACAGCCGCGCTTGCGGGCGCGCTGGCGCTGATCGCGGTCGCGGCCGCGCTCGGGGTCGCCGTCTGGCGGATCATGGACGAGCTGGATCGCACCCTTTCGCACGAGAGCGGCAACATGGCCTGCTACCTGATCCTCGCGGTCGGCGGCGGCTGGGCGATGCTGGCGCATCTCGGCTTCGTCGCGGCCGCCGCGCCGCTCGACTGGCTGACCCTGCTCACCGTGCTGATGTTCGCGGCGAGCTTCATCGTGCTGGGGCGGCGGAAACTGCTTTCGCGTTGAGAAAGGAATTCGGACGATGACACGGTTCTCGAAGCCCATCGCGATCGGTCTGATCGCGGCAATCGCGATCGCTGCCCCGGCATCCGCGCAGGAAGCCGCTGGAAACTGGGTGGGCGTCCTCGAGCCCGTACCGGGAGCCCAGTTGCCGCTGGTCCTGCATATCGCGCGAGACGAAGCCGGGGCGCTGAGCGGAACCCTGGACAGCCCCGCGCAGGGCGTGAAGGGATTGCCGCTCGCCGAGGTCACGGCCGGCGCGGGGCGCCTGTCCTTCACACTGCCCTCGATCGGCGCCAGCTATGCGGGCCAGTGGGACGCGACCGGCAAGGCGTGGAAGGGCGAATGGCGCCAGGGCGGGCAGAGCTGGCCGCTGTCCTTCTCCGTCCCCGCGCCGCCAAAGCCGCTTCCTGCCGACTGGCTGCTGCCGCCCGACAGCGACATCGCGAAGCTGATCGCCAACCGCAACGCGCCGCGCCCGGGCCAGGGGATCGCCATCGGCGTGCTCGGCCCCGAAGGCCGGCGGTTCGTCTCGGGCGGGACCGGCGCGGGCGCGAAGGTCGACCGCAACACGCTGTACGAGATCGGTTCGATCTCCAAGGTCTTCACCGCGCTGATCCTCGCCGACATGGTCAACAAGGGCGAGGTCTCGCTCGACGATCCGGCGGCCAAGTTCCTGCCGCCGGGGCACCGCATGCCCGAGCGGGGCGGGCGGCAGATCACGCTGCGCGATCTCTCCACGCATCGCTCGGGATTGCCGCGGATGCCCGACGATATCGGGGCGATCGACGATCCCGACGGCCCGTTCATCAACTTCAGCGAATCCAAGCTGCTAAACTTCCTCGATCACTACCAGCTGACGCGCGATATCGGCGCGGAGTGGGAATATTCGAACCTCGGCGTCGGCCTGCTGGGCTATCTGCTCGCCCGCGCGGCGGGGACCGACTACGAAACACTGCTGCGCCAGCGGATCACCGGCCCGCTCGGCATGAAGGACACGCTGATCGCCCTGCCGCCATCGCATGCGGGGCGGATGGCGCCGGCGTTCGACGCCTATATGCGGCCGGTGAAGATATGGGATATCGGTGTGCTGACGGGCGCGGGCGGCATCCGTTCAAGCGCCGCCGACATGCTGATCTTCGCCAATGCGGTGCTCGATACCAAATCGCCGATCGCCGCGGCGGTGAAGACCACGCTGTCGGTACGCGTGCCGGGCGGGAACGCGCGGGTCGAGCAGGGGCTGGGCTGGGTCATCTTGCACCCCGAACCCGGCCGCGAATTGGTGCTGCACGATGGCGGCACCGGCGGCTTCCGCACGATCCTGGCGCTCGAACCCTCGAAGGGGCGTGCGGTGGTGGTGCTGATCAACTCGGCCGCCGAACCCGGCGTCGGCGATCTTGGGCTGCATCTGCTCATCGGCGCGCCGATGGCGCCGACGCCGCCGGTGCCGCCCGCGCCGCCGCCCACGGTGAGGCGAACCGAAATCTCGCTGCCGCCCGCCGAGCTTGACAAGTTTGTGGGCCGCTATGATTTCGGGTCCGGCTTCACCATCGCCGTCACGCGCCAGAATGGACCGCTGCTCGTGCAACGTGAGAATATCCCCGGGGCGTCGCCGTTTCCGATCTTCCCCGAAGCACCGCTGGCCTTTTTCTGGAAGGTCGTGGACGCGCAGATCCGCTTTACCGTCGATGCCAGCGGCGCGGTGACCGGCGCGGTGCTGACGCAGGGCGGCGCGACGTTCACGGGCAAGCGGATCATGCCCTAGGGCCGCGCGCTAGCTCGCCAGCGCGTCGACCAGCGCCTTGACCTTCTTCTGCCGCCATTGGGGCAGCGGAGCGACCAGCCAATAGCCCATGCGCGAGGACTTGGCCTCGCCGACGGTGACGACGCGGCCCGCCTCGATATCGGTGCGGGCGAGGAGTTCGGGGACGGTGGCGCGACCCAGGCCCTCGGCGGCCGCGTCGAGCGCGAGCCCGGCATCGGCGACGCGGACCAGCGACGCGGCGTCCTCGGCGAGGCAGCCGGGCCAGGAAATCTTCACATCCGCGCTCCCGCCAGGGCGCTCGACCGTGACCATCCCGTCGCTTTCCAGCGCCTCGCCCTCATGCTCGCCCGGGCCCTCGCCCCAGCGAATCGCGAGATCGAGATTGGCCTCGGTGAAATCGACCGCCTCGTCCGCGGCGACCAGCATGAAGCGGATCTCGCCATCTGCGCGGGCGATCTCGGCGAGGCGCGGCATCAGCCATTTGGCGGTGAGGTCGCGCGGGGCGGCGATGGTCAACGACTTGGACGATTGCCCGGCCTGCATCGCGCGGACCGACTCCTCGAACTGGAGGAAGCCCGCGCGCAACGCCGCGAGCCCCGCCTCGCCTTCGGGTGTCAGCTCGAGCCCCTTGGTGGTGCGGCGGAACAGCACGACGCCCAGCGTATCCTCGAGCGCGCGGATCTGCTGGCCGACCGCGGCGGGCGTGACGGCGAGTTCGTCGGCGGCGCGGGTGAAGCTGAGGTGCCGCGCGGCGGCGTCGAGGACGCGGAGGCCGTTGAGGGGGAGATGAGTGCGCTTCATGCGCCGAGGCTCCGCATCCAGCACCCGTTCGTGCTGAGCTTGTCGAAGCACAGTCCTCCCCCCGTCCCATGCTCGCGAAAGGAGAACTGCCCTTCGACAAGCTCAGGGCGAACGGAGGTTGGGGCGTGGGCCATGCTCACCCGATCACCGCCGGCGCCATCAGCGCGAATTTGGGGATGACCGCGTCGAACGCGGCGCCGTCCTCGCTCACCATCTGGTAGCTGCCCTGCATCGAGCCCGTGGGCGTCGAGAGCGGGCAGCCCGAAACGTAATCGAAGCTGCCGCCGGGCGCGATCATCGGCTGCTCGCCGACCACACCCTCGCCCTCGACGGTGTGCTGGTGGCCGCGTCCGTCGGTGATGATCCATTGGCGGGTGAGCAACTGGACGGTGACCGGTCCCTCATTCTCGATCCGGATATGATAGGCCCAGAACCAGCGCCCGCGCTGGGGCTCGGACTGTTCGGGGAGGTACGAGACCGAGACGCGCACGATCACCCCGCGCGTTTCCGCCTCCTCCGCGAACAGCGCCTTCATCACAGCCCGGCCCTCATAGCCCGACCGCCCGCAGCGCCTGATCGAGATCGGCGATCAAGTCGTCCGGGTCTTCGAGCCCGACATTGATGCGGATCATGCCCTCGGTCACGCCCATCTCCAGCCGCTTTTCCTCGGCCACGCCATAATGGGTGGTCGAGGAAGGATGCGTCATCAGCGACCGAGAGTCGCCGATATTGTTGGAGATATCGATAAGACCCAGCGCGTCGAGCAGCCCGTGCGCCTGCTTGCGCCCGCCATCGACCTCGAACGCGAAGATCGGGCCGCATGCCTCCATCTGCTTCATCGCAAGGTTATGCTGCGGATGGCTGGGCAGGCCCGGGTGGAGGATGCGGGGCACGCGGGTTTCGAGGAAGCGGCCGACCTTGAGGCTGTTCTCGCTCTGGCGCCGGATGCGCAGATCGAGCGTTTCCAGTCCCTTGAGCACCACCCAGGCGTTGAACGCGGAGAGCGTGGGGCCAGTGTTGCGGGTGAAGGGCAGCAGGACATCGTTGATGAAGGCGGCGCTCCCCGCAACCGCGCCCGCAAGGACGCGGCCCTGCCCGTCCATCATCTTGGTGGCCGAATAGGCGACCACGTCCGCGCCATAGTCGAGCGGGCGCTGGAGCACGGGGGTAGCGAAGGCATTGTCGACCACCGACACGATGCCGTGCTTGCGCGCGATGCCGCAGACGGCCTCCATGTCGACGATATCCATCGTCGGATTGGCGGGCGTCTCGAAGAAGAACACCTTGGTGTTCGGGCGGATCGCGTCCTGGAAGGCCTGGGTGTCGCGTGCATCGACGATCGTCGTCTCGATCCCGAATTTGGGCAGGAGCGTATCGGTCAGCCAGCGGCACGATCCGAACGCCGCGCGCCCGCCGACCAGGTGATCGCCGCTTTCGAGCTGGCAGAGCAACGCCGCGGTCATCGCCGCCATCCCCGACGCCATCGAACGGCACGCCTCGGCGCCCTCCAGCAGCGCGATCCGCTCCTCGAGCATCTGGACCGTGGGGTTCTGCAACCGGGAATAGGTCATCCCGGCCTGCTCGCCCGAGAAGCGCGCAGCGGCATCGCCCGCGCAGTCATAGGCATAGCCCGAGGTGAGGAACAAAGCCTCGCTGGTCTCGCCGAACTCCGAACGCGCGGTGCCGCCGCGGATCGCCTGGGTTGCGGGCTTCCACTGGGTGGTGACGCTGCGGTCTTGTCCGGTACGGCGCTTCATGGCTGGGACCTTTGGGGCGGCGAAGGGCGCTGCGTCAACCACCGTGTGGGAGGAGCAACCTCGTTGTGCTCCGGCGAAAGCCGGAGCGCTGGCGTCATGCGCATCGCTTGCGGACAGGGCTCCGGCCTTCGCCGGAGTACAGCTGCTCGCTTTTCGCGGGGATGACGTAGGGTGGATCGTCGGGTACGAAGCGCCATGCTCGCCCGCCTCAAGGCCCTTGCCGACCGCCTCGCCCAAAGTCCGCTGCGCGTCGCGCTGCTGCTCGGGCTCGGCGCGCAATTGCTGTTCATTTTCCATATCGGGGTGCCGACCAAGCCCTTTTTCGACGAGGTGCACTATCTGCCGGCGGCGCGCGGGCTGCTCGATCTCGATATGCCGCGCAACACCGAGCATCCGCTGGTCGCCAAGGAGCTGATCGCGGCGGGAATCGCGCTGTTCGGCGACAATCCCTATGGCTGGCGGCTGATTCCCAGCCTGTTCGGCACCGCGACCGTACTGGGCGTGTTCGCGCTGCTGATGCTGATGCTGCGCAATGTGCGGCTGGCGGTGCTCGGATCGCTGCTGCTGGTGCTCAATCAGATGGTCTTCATCCAGGCGCGGATCGCGATGCTCGATGTGTTCCTGGGGGCGTTCATCATCTGGGCGATGGTGATGTTTTTGTGGGCGGCCCATGGAACGCTCAATCAGATTCGATGGCGCTGGATCGCCGGGAGCGCGCTGCTGGGGCTGGCGGTCGGAGTCAAATGGGCGGCGATCCCCTATGTCGCGATGGCCGGGCTGGCCTTCATCATCCTGCGCGTCCGCGACGCACGGCTGGCGAAGAAGCCGGCGATGGCGGCGCTGGCGGGCAAGGACCAGCCGCATTGGGCGGGTTTGCCCACGATTCCCGGGCTGTTGCTGATGGGGGCGGTGAGCATCGCCGTCTATCTCTTCACCTTCCTGCCCGCCTTCTTCTACGCGCAGAACCCGCTGACGCTGGGGACGCTGATCCCCTTCCAGTTCGACATGTATGCGCAGCAGACCCAGGTGCTGAGCGCACACACCTATCAGTCCGAATGGTATCAATGGCCGCTGATCTCGCGGCCGATCTGGTATTTCTATGAATTCGACGCGGGGGCGCAGCGCGGGGTGCTGCTGGTCGGCAATCCGCTGATCATGTGGGCCGGGCTGCTCGCGGTCGCGCTCTGCTTGATCGCGTGGATCGAGAGCAAGGCGATCCGGCCGGGGTTCGTGGCGCTGCTGTGGATCGCGTCGGTCGCGATCTACATCGTCATCCCCAAATCGCTGGGCTTCTATTATTATTACTATCTGTCGAGCATCTTCCTGTGCCTCGCGCTGCCGGTCACCTTCGACCTGCTCGACCCGCAGCGCAAATACGCCCTGGGGGAATGGTTCACCGCCACCGCGCTGCTCCTCTTCCTCTATTTCTATCCGATCATCGCCGCCTCGGCGCTCAACGAGGCGCAGAGCTTCCAGACCTGGATGTGGTTCGACAGCTGGTTGTGAGGGTTAATAGCGTCCCCAGGTGAAGCGCGAGCTCAGCGCATAGTTCCAGACCGCCGCCACCAGGATTCCCGCCAGCGCCGCGAAGCGCCAGTCGCCGTGCTGGGCATCGTGGAGGAAGGCCGCCACCCCGACATTCGCCGCCGCGCCGACCGAGCAGACGAGGCAGAAGCTCACCCAGCCGCCCAGCAGCGCCACCGCGCCCTTGAGCCTTTGCTCGCGATAGGTCAGCGCATTGTTGAGGAAGAAGTTGAAGGTCATTGCCACGGCGGTCGCGACGATGGTCGCCGCGACGAAGGTCATGCCCGCCCCGCGAAACAAGGCCGCGAGGACGAGGAAATGCACCCCCGCCCCCAGCGCCCCGATCGCCGAGAACATCGCGAAGCGCACCGGCACGATCCGGCCGAAACGGCGATCGTAGAGCGCGATCAGATATTCGAGCGCGACGACATGATCGAGCTTGCTCTCCCCCAACTCGCGCGTGCGGAAGACATAGCCGAGTTCGCGGAACGCCAGCGGCCTGGGGCTCGCCGTCATGATGTCGAGCAGGATCTTGAAGCCGATCCCCGACAATTTGGGCACCAGATCGCGCACGATCCGGGTGCGGATCATGAAGAAGCCGCTCATCGGATCGGTGAGATCGACCTTGAGGATCGCATGCGAAAGCCTTGTCGCCAAAGCCGATTTGGCGACGCGGTCGCGGTCCCATTCGCCCGTCCCGCCGCCATCGACGAAGCGCGAGCCGACGGTGAGATCGAGCGCGGCATCCGCCTGGAGCGCGTCGAGCATCTTCGGAAGCAGCGTCTCGTCATGCTGCATGTCGCCATCGATCACCGCGACCAGAGGCGCGGCGGTGGCGCACATGCCCTCGATGCAGGCGGTCGAAAGCCCGCGCCGCCCGATCCGCTGGATCACCCGCACCCGGCTGTCGCGCTGGGCCAGCTCGCGCACCGCGTCCGAGGTGCCGTCCGGGCTGTTGTCGTCGACGAAGATCGCTTCCCAGCTCCGCCCCCTCAGCGCGGCATCGAGCGCCGCGACGAGCCGCGGCACATTCGCGCGCTCGTTGAAGGTCGGGATGACGACCGCCAGCTCGAGCGTCATCCGAGCGCCTTCAATATCGCATCGCCCATCTCGCGCGTGGTGTGGCTGCCGCCCAGATCTGCGGTACGAAATCCCGCCGCGAGCGCGCCCGCGACCGCCTTCTCCACTCGCTGCGCCGATGCCTCGTCGCTGAGCGAATGCCGCAGCAGCATCGCGGCCGAGAGCACCGCCGCGCACGGATTGGCCTTGCCCTGACCCGCGATATCGGGCGCGCTACCATGAATCGGCTCGTACATCCCCACCGTTCCGGTCCAGGCGTTGAGCGAGGCCGAAGGCAGCATGCCGATCGATCCCGCGCACATGCTCGCCTGATCGGAGAGGATGTCGCCGAACAGGTTTCCGGTGACGATCACGTCGAACTGGGTGGGATTACGCACAAGCTGCATCGCCGCGTTGTCGACATACATGTGCGTCAGCTCGACCTCGGGATAGTTGCACGCCAGCTCGTTGACGACATCGAGCCACAGCTGCGAAGTTTCGAGCACATTGGCCTTGTCGACCGAGCAGAGCTTGCGTTTGCGCCGCTTCGCCATTTCGAACCCGACGATCGCGATCCGTTCGACCTCGCGCTCGTCGTACGACATCCAGTCATAGCCCTGGCGCAGCCCTTCCAGCGTCTCGCGGCGGCCCTTCTCGCCGAAATAGACGTCGCCGGTCAGCTCGCGGACAATGACGATATCGAGGTCGCGGACGATCTCGGGCCGCAGTGGCGAGGCATCCTCAAGCCCGGGCAGGATCGTCGCCGGGCGGATATTGGCGAACAGGCCGAGCTCGCGGCGCAGGCCCAGCAACGCCGCCTCGGGCCGCAAGCGCCGCTCCAATGCCTCGAACCGCGGATCGCCCACCGCGCCGAACAGCACCGCGTCCGAGCGCTTGGCGAGGTCGAGCGTCTCGGGGGGCAGCGGCCGCCCGGTCGCGGTGTAGCCCGCGCCGCCGACGGGTGCTTCCTCGAAGCTCAGATCGAGCCCGAGCGCTTCGAGCACGCGCCGCGCCTCGGCGGTCACCTCGGGTCCGATTCCGTCACCGGCAAGCACTGCGATCAGCGGCATTTTCGCTCCTTCAAAGAACGAAGGGCCTTTGCCGCCCCCGCGCGGCTTACGCAACCGCCCGCTTGAGCCGATCGACCAGCCGGTCGCGCGCGGGCAGCACATCGGCGGCCCTGGCGATCAGCAGGTCGCGGGTCAGGAAGTGGCCGGTGAGCCTGAGCCCGTCGAGGATATCGTCCCATTCCGCCGCCCCGCCCTGCGTCAGGAACGGCGGCAGGCGGAGCAGCCGGTTCTCGTAACCGGCCGCGCCCGAGCGGCTGACCGCGATGCCGCTTTTCGGGCTGACGAAGGCGAGATCGTCGTTGCGCCCGGTCGCCGCGCAATGTTCCAGGTCGAGCCCGAACCCCAGTTCGGCAAGCAGCAGCAGCTCGTAGCGCACCAAAGCCACCGCCCAGCCACGCGCCGCGGGCGCCGCCTCGACCGCGCCCAGCACGCCATCGAGCGCGGCGTGGAGGCGCGGATAGGCCTGCCCCTCGGGGAGCAACGCCGCCGTCACCGCGGCGACCCAATCGAGCGCGGCGGCGGGGAGCGGCTCGCGGAAGAGCGGCGCGCGGCTGTGGATCAGCTCGACGGTAAGCCCGGCCAATTGCTCCTCGGTCCGCGCGCGCCAGTCGCCCAGGACGATATTGGCCGGCTGGAGGATCGGCTTGAGCCGCCGCGACCGTCCGCCCCGGACATAGCCTGCCTGCAACCCGTCGCTCTCGGTCAGCGCCCGCACGATCGCGCCATGCTCGCCATGCGCGCGGACGGACAGGATAATGGCTTCGGCGCGGAGATGCATTGGGTTGGTCTAGATGATCCTCCCCCGGAGGGGGAGGGGGACCGCGAAGCGGTGGAGGGGTAGTCACCACAAGCGGCATCGCCCGTGGACAATACCCCTCCGTCAGCCTGCGGCTGCCACCTCCCCCTCCGGGGGAGGATTGCGCTATGGGCTGGCCGGCGCGATTGTGTGTCCTCACGCAAGGGAACAGCGCACATGATCACCGTCTGGGGCGAAGGCCGGGGCTTCCGTGTCATCTGGCTGCTCGAGGAATTGGGCCTCCCCTATCGCGTCCGCGACGTTCAGCTGCTCGACGATATCGAAAGCGACACCGAATTCTTCGCGATCAACCCCGCCGGGTTCATCCCCGCGATCGAGGATGCCGGCACGGTGATGGTCGAATCGGTCGCGATCATGGAATATCTGATGGCGCGCCACGGCCCTACGCCGCTGGCGCCGGCCCCGGGCGATCCGAACTTCGCCGCGTACCTGCAATTCCTCCATCTCGGCGAGGCGGGGCTGGCGATGCCGATCAATATCGGCGTCGCCGCGCTCATCCTCGCGCCCGAGGCGGAGAAGAAGAATTGGAGCGTGGGCTGGGCATTGGAGGTCTTCGAGAAACGGATGCGGCTGGTGACACGCCAGCTTGCCGCGCGCCGTACATGGCGGGGGATAGCTTCACCGCCGCGGACATCTCGATCACCTATGCGCTGCAATTCGCGCGGCGGACGGGCTTCCACACCCCAGGCGAGGCGGAGCGCGACTATATCGCGCGGACCACGGCGCGCAATGCCTATGCGCGGGCGATGGACAGCTGTCCTGGGACCAAGGCCTGGGCGGCGTCGCTGGGCGAGGGCTAGCCGCCCCGCCGCACCTTCTTCGCGAGCTTGCCCAGCCCCACCGCGTTCACCGTCTTCTTCCCCAGCGCGACCGTGCGATTGAACCCGCCCAGCGCCAGCGTGGTCATCCGGTTCATCAGGCTCGGGCGGAGCAGCAGCAGGTCGATGCATGCGACCCCGCCGGTCGAGAACTGGCGCTTGTGCTGCCCTTCCCCCTCGGTGAAGTCGAACCGTGCGTAGCGCCCCTCCTCGAACAGGTCGCGCATCGCCTCGAGCTGGAGCACCTGCCCCGGCGAGAGATCGTTGAACGCCGGATCATGGCCGACATGCGCGTAGATCACCGTTTCGCCGACCACCGGGCAATAGAGATAGGCCGCGGGCTCGCCGCCGATATGGAGCAGCCAGGCGCGCACCCGGTCGGCCGCCGCGAGCGCGACCATGTCGTTCAGGAACTCCTGCGTATCGGGCAGGCCCGATCCCATCAGCCGCTCCTGATAGGTGCGCAGCGAGATGCGCCGCGCGACGTCGTGGAACGCCTCCAGCTCCTCCGGCGTGCGATAGGCGCGGATATCGAGGTCGCCGCCGCTCTCCGCCGCGATCTTCTTGGCTTTCCGGCGCAAGGATTGCCGCGCGTTCGACGACAGGGCCTCGAACCACGCATCGAACCCGCCCGCGAAATCGGTGTAGTAGCGCGTGTAGCGCTGGCGCACGAAGGGCAGCATCCCGCCCGAGGCATAGATCATCGCCGCCTGCCGGTCCTCGGGCAGCGAGGTGACCGAATAGCCATGCGCATCGCGCTCAAGCGGCGGGAGCTGGGGCAGCCGTCCCTCGCGGGCATCGTCGAGGCTCAGCGGCACGCGCGCGAGGCTGCGCTGGATCGCCATCAGCGTCCGCGCGCCGACTTCGAACTTGAGCGGCACCGGCCGCGCGGGCAGCGCTACGGTCAAGCGGCGCGCTCCTCGACCAGGTTCGACCAGAGCTGCTCCGCCTTGCGCCACGTCGTGCGCAGCGTGCTCGGCCCCAGCGGCTTGTCCTCGCGCGTCAGCGGCAGATCGGGCCGCTCGGCGAAATGCGTCGTCATCAACACCCCCCGGCGCGCCGCCAGCATCGAGCACAGGGTCTCGAACCGGCGGACATGCACCGCATTTGGCCGCGTCCCGGCGCGGTTGGCAAGCTCGAAGCTGTGGCCGACGATGGTGACTGCCGCATGTCCGGCGCGCGCGGCATGATCCAGCGCGTCGCGCATCTCGGCGGCGGAGAGCGCGCAGATCTGGAAATGGCGAAGGTGCCCGCGCTGGTCCTCGATCACCGTCACCGGCACTTCGACGATGCCGCGATGCAGGATCGGCGCGATCTGGCGCACCGGCAGGCTGATCGCACTGGGCCAGGGGTGCTCGGCGCCATTATGGCTGGATTCGTAGAGGAAGCCGAGTTCGGCCAGCGCCGCCAGCGTATCGTCGCTCGCGCCATAGCTGCCCGCGCGGAACGCCACCGGCTCCGGCACGCCCGCGGCGGTGAGCATGTCGGACGCGCCCGCGAGCAGCTCGACCTGCTCGTCATAGCTATATTCGGTCAGCTCGAAGAGCGCGTGCGCCGCGCCCCCGTCCCCGATCTTCGCGCCCGCCCAGTTCGGATGGAGATGGAGCTGCACCTCCTGCCCGCCATCGAGGATCGCGCCGACGCAACGCTTCATCCAGTCGGTGCCGTAGATCAGGCAGGGCATGGGATCGACGAAGAAGGTGGCTTTCAGATCGTAGCGCCTGAGCTGATCGAGCTGCCACGCGACCCCCACCCCAGCGGGCTCGAGCGAGCGCTGGACGATCGTATCCATATCGAGCCCGGCGACGTGGTGGCGCCACATCAGCTCGGTGTCGATGGTGAGGAACACGCGAGTCATGCGCTCCGATTAGCGGAGCGCGGTGAAGAAACTCCGAACGCGCGTTCGCCCGGCCTATTCCTTCGGCCTGATCCCGTAGCGAGCATAGTCGCGGTCGACGTCGGGGTTCATCCGCCGCGCCACGGCGAGATCGTCCACCCCGCCCCTGTCGCCACGCTCCAGCCGGATCACGCCGCGCATATAGTGGCTGCCTACGGTGTAGGGATTCTGCTTGAGCGCATCGTCAAAATCCTTCTGCGCCTGCACCGGCTGGCCCAGACGGTAATAGACCATGCCGCGGCTATCGACGATATGCGAGGCGAACTGGCTCAGCTGAATCCCCAAATTACAATCCTCCATCGCGCCTTTAAGGTCGATGTTCATCGTGCCCTTCAGCCAGCATCGGCTATTGAGCAGCGCGGCGTCGCGCGGATTTTCGGCGATCGCGGCATCAAGCAATGCGATCCCCTCCGGCGCGCGGCCGGCATCGGCGAGGATAGAAGCCTTGGTCTGGATATAACCGTTCCTGTCCTCGCCGCCCGCCTCGATCCGCTCGGTCAGCAGGCTCAGCGCCTCGTCGAGCTGGCCGGTCTCTGCAAGCTCGCTCGCGAGCAGCCGCACCGCGGTCGCCGATCCCGGATCGAGATCGAAGGCCGCGCGGGCATCGGCCGCGGCGCCTTCATGATCGCCCATCGACGAACGCAGATAGGAGCGCGCCGCATAGATATCGGCGGTCGGCGCGATCTCGATGGCCTTGTCGTAATCGGCGAGCGCGCCCTTGCGGTCGTAAATCGTCTGGAGGAAGGCAGCGCGATAGACATAGCGTTCCGCCTCATGGGGCTTGAGCGCGATATATTTCCCGAAGATCGCCAGCACCGGATCAAATGCCTTGGCCGCTCGCGCATCGTCGACCAGTTGCCAGGTGGCGGGATAATCGGGGGGCGAGCTGGCCTTGAGGATGCGGGCCTTGGCGCGCGCGACCTGCTGACGCGCGGCAGGCAGATCGGCGGGGGCGATCTCGCCGAGGCCGGTGATCACGCGGTCCTCGATCGTCACCACGCCTTCGCTCATCGTGCTGCTGCGCGCCACTTGCATCCCGCCCAGCGCGGACGGCAGTGTCTGATCGCCTTCCAGCGTGAAGCCCTGGCCCTTGTCGGGCAGCCGGATCACGATCCGCTGGCGCCGGTTGCTCAGTTCGCCGGTCGCGACCGGAATGTCCTTCCACGCCGCCCGCGCGCGATCGGGCGCGAAGCTCGAATTGTCGAGCCATGTGTCGAGCGGAAGCTTGTAGCGCAGGCCGCTGCCTTCGTTGCTCCACGCCATATCGACAAAGCCGGTGCCGACGATGGTGGTGACGCCCGATTCCTCGTCATAGGTCATGGTGCGCTCGACGACGGTACCGCCGAAGATATAGGGCGCGAGCAGCGAATCGACCATCGCGTCAGTCTGCTCGGTTGCCATCGAGGCGCTCGCCACACGCAGCATCGCGGTCAGCCCGCCGCGCATCCGGGCGGTCACGGTGAAGGGCGAAGTGAAGCCGATGCCCGCGCGCTGGTCGATCTCGACCGTCACGTCCTGATCCGGCCGCGCGGTAGCGCGCAGCGGAAGCGCGACCAGTTCGGTCACGCCTTCGCGAAGCGGCAGCGCGTAGCGGAAGGGCGGAACATCGTCGAGGTCGGCGAGGCGCGCGTCGTTGGCGGTGCCATCGAGCCATAGCGTGTCGCCGCCGATCACTGCGCGCGCGATGACATGATCGAACGCCCCCGGCATCGGCAGGCGCTGGGGCAGCAAGTCGCCCGCGCTCATGCTGGCCAGCGCGGCATCGGCCTCGATCCCAAGCGCGCGCAGGATCGCCACCAACAGCAGCGTTTTCGCCTTGCAGTCGCCATAGCGGACCTGCCAAGTGTCGGCGGGGGTCTGGGGCACGTAATTGCCCTCGTCCATCCCCTTGAACAGATAGCGGACCTTGTCCTGCACCAGCTGGAGCGCCATCGCGGCGCGCACGCGCGGATCCTGGCTCGCCGCGGCGATCTTCTTCACTTCGGCGTCGAGCGGGCTGCGCGGCCGGATCAGCCCGTCGGTGCGGTAGAGCGGCGCCATATTCTGAACCACGCCGCCCCAGCCGGTGAAATTGGTCGCCTCGAGGAGCGGCGGGCGCTGGAAGCGCATCGGCGCATCGCCGGGGACTTCGGGCTGCTTGGGCAGAGGCAGCGTCAGCGTCATTTCCTTGTAGCCGCCGGCTTCGCTCAACTGAGTGGCGGGATCCTTGGCATAGGCGCGCCAGCGCAGGTCCATGCTGCTCGGCCAAAGCAGCCGGACCCGGCCGAACCCGACCTTGATCGTATCGGGCATCACCGGCAGGATCGTCTGGAGACGGCCGCCGAGCACCGGATCGCGGTTGGTAATCGAAAAAGCGATGTGGAGCACGTCGCCCACGCGCAGGCCCTCGACCGAGAAGGTCGCGGTGAGCATCCCTGTGATGAAAGCGCGTTCCAGCATCTGTTCGCGCTGGAGCACGGTGAAGCGCTGCCTGCCCTTGAGCAGATCGATGCGTTCGCCGCCGCGCAGGATTTCCGCGCCATGGACGATCAGGTCGCCCTTTTCGGGACTCCACGGGATGGTGATGGTTCCCGCCTGAGTCAGTTGCTGGGGCGAGGCCATCCGCGTCGCGATGTCGGCATAGCCCCAGACCTGCCCGTCGCTGCCGAAGCGCTGCTGCTGGTCGAAGCGGATGAAGACGGGGCTCGATCCGTTCAGCGCGGCGGGGTCAATCGGCGGCGCTGCGATCACCCAGCTCGGCGCGGGCTGGTACAACACCTTGTCCCCCGCATGCGCGACGCCAATGAAACCCAGCAGCACAAGAGCCGCCAACAGGATGCGAGCCAGCATGATCCCCCCTCGATTCTTCCAGCAAACCTAACGGTTTGCGAAGGGTAGGCAAGCGTATTGCTGATATGGATCAAGTGCAGTTTCGGTGCAGATCAGCGCGCGTGGAAATAATCGTAAAGTTGTTGCGCCATTGCCTTGGACACGCCGGGCGCCTTTTGCAGGTCTTCCAGGCTCGCGCCGCGAACAGCCCGCGCTGTCCCGAAATGCATCAGCAGCGCTTTCTTTCGGGCCGGCCCAATTCCCGGCACATCGTCGAGCGGCGACGCGCCGATCGCTTTCGCCCGCTTGGTGCGGTGCGCGCCGATCGCGAAGCGGTGCGCCTCGTCGCGCAGCCGCTGGAGGTAGAAGAGCGCAGGGGCATTGACCGGCATCATCCGCTCGCTGCCGTCCATCATGTGGAAGACCTCGCGCCCCTCACGGCCATGGTCGGGCCCCTTTGCGACGCCGACCAGCATGACGTCCTCGATCCCCAGATCCTCGAGCACCCCCATCACCGCATTGAGCTGGCCGCGTCCGCCGTCGATCAGCACCAGGTCGGGCCAGGTCTCGCCCTGCCGGTCGGGGTCCTCCTCCTGCGCGCGGGCGAAGCGGCGGCCGAACATCTCGCGCATCATCCCGTAATCGTCGCCCGCGATCGTCTCCGGCCGCTTCATGTTGAACTTGCGATACTGGTTCTTGCGGAAGCCCTCCGGCCCCGCGACCACCATCGCGCCGATCGCGTTGGTGCCCTGGATATGGCTGTTGTCGTAGATCTCGATCCGCTCGGGCGGCTCGGGCAGGTCGAAGAAATCGGCGATCTCGGCGAGCAGTTTCGCCTGGGTCGTGCTCTCGGCCATGCGCCGGTCGAGCGCCTCGGCGGCGTTGCGCTGCGCCTGCTCCATCAGCCGCCGCCGGTCGCCGCGCTGGGGGACCGAGAGCGCGACCTTGTGCCCCGCCCGCTCCGCCATCGCCTCCATCAGCAGCTCGGCCTCGAGCAGTTCGCGGTCGACCAGCACCGTCCTGGGCGGCGGCACCTCCTCGTAGAATTGCATCAGGAAGGCGCTCAGCACTTCCTCCTCGGGCACATCGGCGGTGTGCGCGGGGAAGAAACTGCGATGCCCCCAATTCTGGCCGCCCCGGATGAAGAAGGCCTGGATGCCCATCACCCCGGACTTGCAGGCGAGCGCGAAGACATCGGCGTCGCCCACCCCCTCGGCGTTGATCGCCTGCGATCCCTGGATGAAGGTCAGCGCCTTGAGCCGGTCGCGCAGCACCGCGGCCTGCTCGAAATCGAGCCGCTCCGCCGCCGCCTGCATCGCCTCGCCCAATTTGGCTTGGGTCTTGGTCGACTTGCCCATCAGGAAGTCGCGCGCATCGGCGGTCAGCTCGGCATAGCCGGCCGCATCGATCCGACCCACGCACGGCGCCGAGCAGCGGCGGATTTGATAAAGGAGACAGGGCCGGTCCCGCGTCGCGAAGAAGCCGTCGGTGCACGAGCGCAGCAGGAACAGCTTCTGCAACGCATTGAGCGTCTTGCGCACCTGCCCCGCCCCCGCGAAGGGCCCGAAATAGTCGCCCTTGATCCGCCGCGCGCCGCGATGGAGCTGGACGCGGGGAAAGTCATGGTCGCCGCGCAGCAGGATGTACGGGAACGACTTATCGTCGCGGAGCAGCACATTGTAGGCGGGCCGGAAGCGCTTGATCAGCTGCGCCTCGAGCAGTAGCGCCTCGGCCTCGTTGTTGGTGGTGACAATCGTCATCGACCGCGTCTGCGCGATCATCCGCCTGAGGCGATTCGAGAGCCGCGCCGGCTGGGTATAGTTGGTCACCCGCGCTTTGAGCGCCCGCGCCTTGCCGACATAGAGCACGTCGCCGCGCGCATCCTGCATCCGGTACACGCCCGGCCGCGCGGGCAGGGTCTTGAGCACATTGCGGATCGCCGCCACCCCCGCGTCGAGATCGGGCGTCCCCTCGCCGCGCACGGCGTAGGTGGCCTTTTCCTCGTTGAAGCGATTGGGCGAATTGGGGTCGGACACCGGGCGGATTTAGGAGGCCCGGGCGGGCGCGGCAACTTGCCCGTTCCGAAACGCAGGTGTAATAGTTTCGCAAAACACCCCGGACAGGAGAGTCGAGATGAAGCTGCTGGTTTCCGCCGCCCTGCTGGCGCTCGCCGCCCCGCCCCTCTTTTCTGGCGCCGCGCATGCCCAGACGGTCCCCGCGCACATCACCGCCGCGCTCGCCGATCCGGCCCGTCCGCAGGCCCAGAAGGACCGCGACGCCGCGCGCCATTCGGGCGAGATCCTCGCCTTCGCGGGCGTCAAGCCGGGCGACAAGGTCGCCGATTTCCTGATGGGCGGCGGCTATTGGACGCGCATCCTGGCGCCCGCGGTCGGGCCCAACGGCAAGGTCTATGCCTATCAGGCCGCCGAATTCATCGCCTATCGCGCCGATTACGCAACCGAGCAGGACGCGGCGGTGAAGGGCTATGCCAATGTCGTTCCGCTGCGGATGAGCCTGCGCGAACTCGCCTTTCCGGAGCCGCTGGACATGATCATCACCGTCCAGAATTATCACGACCTCCATCTCGGCTTCGCCCCTCCGGGCGCGGCGGCGATGATCGCCGCGCAGCTCTACGCTTCACTCAAGCCCGGCGGCGTGCTGCTCATCGTCGATCATGTCGCGAACGACGATCCCGGCTTCGCGGTGCCCGACAAGCTCCACAGGATCGATCCGGCGGCGGCGCGCAAGGAGCTGGAAGGCGTGGGCTTCGTATTCGACGGCGAGAGCCCGGTGCTGCGCAATCCCGCCGATCCGCGCACGGCGAACGTGTTCGACCCCTCGGTGCAGGGCAAGACCGACCAGTTCGTCTACCGTTTCCGCAAGCCGAAGTAAGGAAATCCTCCCCCTCCGGGGGGAGGCGTTTCGTCAGGCGAACAGCCACCCCAGCATCCGAGTCACCGGCATCGCCAGCACGATCGGGGCGCTGACGAGCAGCCACCATGCACTCGGCCCCTGGCGCCAGCGCGCGAAGAGGATCGTCAGCGCCCAGATCAGCGCAAGCGCGAAGCCGCCCGCGACCACCTCATCGTTGCGGTAGACATGATAATAGACCCCGCGCCGGGTCAGCGATCCCGCGGCGAGCGTGAGCGCCACCACGAAGACCTGCGTCAGCAGCTTCTCGATCTCCTGCATCACGGGCACGGGCTCGCTCATCGCGCCCAATCTGGAACACAGATTCCACCATCGCCGCAAGGGCTTCCGCTCGCGCCCGCGCCGTGCCACCATCCGCTTCGAAACCGGGGAGGGGTTTCGCCGCGCCGCGTCGACGCTCCGCTTGCCGCGTTCGAGGAGATTGCCATGCGCCTGTTGCTTGCCGCCGCCTTCGCGATGCTGGCGCCGTTCCCCGCGATGGCGCAGCAATGGCACCGCGTGTCGGATGACGGAAATTTGCGCGCCTATGTCGATCTCGACAGCGTCCGCACCCAAGACGGGATGGTGCTCGCAACCGAGCTCATCGTCTACCGCAACGGGCTGGAGGACACGCCGCTCAAATGGGGGCGGACCACCGCCGAATATGATTGCAAGGATCGCAAGGCCCATTTCCTCAGCTTCGAGGCCTTCGACGCCCGGAACGAGTCGATCGGAAAGCTGGAAGACCCCGACGAGGGCGAATGGAAAATCTCCGATCCGGGCTCGGCGGGGGAGCTGGCGCTGACCTTCATCTGCAACATCTCGCGCAGCCATGCCGTGCGCGTCGCCGACCCACTGACCGATTGGGAAAAGGATCCCCGGGGCCGCCAGAAGTGAGTTTCGAAATGCGCAGAACGATGATGATCGCGGCAGCGGCGATTCTCGCGCCGCTGCCTGCCGCTGCGATCGCCGCGGCGGAAAGCTGGTACCGCGTTGGCGGAAACGAGAATTCGGTCACCTATGTCGATGCGTCGAGCATCCGGACGGCCGCGAGCGAGCGCGAGGCATGGACGTTGTCGGTCTTCGCCACGCCCATCGACGGGCGCGTCCACGCGGCGCGCGTCCATTATGCGTTTGGCTGCGCGGAGGGCTATTACCGCTCGCTCCGCTATGTCCATCTCGGCATCAAAGGCGAGGAGTTGAGCAACCACGCCTCGACGTCGAGCGATCGGCGCCGCACGCCGGACGAGGGCTCGATCAGCCAGAAAATGCTGGACTTCGTCTGCAACGGCAAGGGCGGCACGCCGATAGGCGATCCGGCGGACGACGCGGATCAGGTCTTCGCCGCGTCGCACTAGCGGACCCGCGGACGGGTCCCCTCACGGCGATCAGTTGACTCGCGCGAGCCCGGCGATGGTCTTGTCGACCAGAGGCTTGTCGGCCGCCGCGCCATGCGTGTCGGCGATCAGCGACGCCGCGGCCCTGGCGGCGGCATCGGCTGCCTTGGCGCGGACCTCGGCGAGTGCGGCGCGCTCGGCGGCGGCGATCTTGTCCTCGGCCATCTTGGCGCGGCGCTTGACCAGATCGGCGGCATCGGCCTCGGCCTTGGCGACCAGAGCCTTGGCCTCGGCCTCGGCATGCGCGATGATCGCGGCGGCGTCGCCGGCGCTCGCGGCGTTGCGCTTGTGCGCCTCGGCGAGCAGGGCCTCCGCCTCCTGGCGGATGGCATAGGCGCGGTCGAGCTCCTTGCGGGCATCGGCGATGCGGGCGTCGAGCGCGTCGAGGATCTTGCGCGGCGCCTTGGCCACGAAGATCGCGATCAGCAGGAAGATGGTGAGGCCGACATAGACCCAGCCTTCGGCGCTCAGGCCGAGCAGCGTGGGGCCATGATCCTCATGCACCGGGCCGCCATCCACTTCGGTATGGGCGGTCGTGTGCTCAGCGGGCGGGGTGCCGTGTGCGGCCATCTTCCAGTGTCCTCAGGCCAGCGCGGAGCGCGCGGCGGCGGTCGCCTGCGTCCCCGCCGGCCGCTTGCCGGTCAGCTTCTCGACGATATCGGCGGCGGCATCCGCCGCGACACCCTCGATCTCGCCCAGCGCCTTGGCGCGCGCGGCCGACAGATCGGCCTCCGCGGCTTCGGCCTGGGCGGCCAGCTTTTCGTTCGCCTTGGCGAGCTTCTTCTCGATCGCCGCGGCGGACTTGGCGCGCGAAGCCGTCAGGCTCGCGCGCGCCGTTTCCTGCGCCGCCGCCACGCCTGCATCGTAATCCGCCGCGAGCCGATCCGCCGAGGCCTTGGCCTTTTCGGCGGTATCCAGATCGGCGCTCACCTGATCCTCGCGCGCCTGCATCACCTTGCCCACCTTGGGCAGGGTCAGCCGCACCACCCCGAAATACAGGATGACGAAGAACAGTGCGAGCCACGCGATCTGCGGCACGAACACATTGGCGAAGTCGAACTGAGGCATGGCGGGGTGCCGTTTCCCTTAGGAGAAGGCGAGCGCCAGCGCGACGACCGCCGCGATGAGGCCGAGCGCTTCGGTCACCGCGAAGCCGAAGATCAGGCGGCCGCCCATCTTGGCATCGGCTTCCGGGTTACGCAGCGCGCCCTGGAGGTACATGCCGAAAATGGTGCCCACGCCGATCGCGGCGAGGCCCGCACCGATCGCCGCGAGGCCGGCACCGATCTTGGCTGCAGTTGCTACGTCCATTTCAAAACCCTTCCGTTGAGTAAGTGATGCTTAGTGAAGATTGACGGCGTCGTTGAGATACAGCGACGCCAGTAGCGCGAAGACATAGGCCTGGACCACCGCGATCAGCACCTCGAGCGCCGAAAGCGCGATGTTCACCGAAAGCGGCAGGATGCCGAACACATAGGGCAAAGCCCCGAACGAGCCCAGAGACACCACGAACGTCCCGAACACCTTGAGCAGCACATGGCCCGCGGTCATGTTCGCGAACAGTCGGATCGCGAGGGTGAACGGGCGGCTGAGGAAGCTGAGGAACTCGATGATGAAGACGAAGGCGCCGAGCGCGGGATTGGTCCCCTTCGGCCAGAACAGGCTGAAGAAGTGCAGCCCGTGGCGGAGGAAGCCGACGACGCAGACAGTGACGAACACGATCAGCGCGAGGCCCAGCGTCACCGAGATATGGCTGGTCGGCGTGAAGGCGCCGACCCAGGGGATCAGCCCCAGCAGGTTGCACGCGAGCACGAAGATGAAGATCGAGAAGATCAGTGGCGCATAGCGGCGTCCCTCGGGCCCGACATTCTCGTCGAGCATCTTTCGGACGAAATCGTAGAGATATTCGACCGCCGCCTGCGCGCGCGTCGGCACGAGCTGCGGACGGGCGGTGCCGACGAACAGGAACACCGAGATCGCGGCCAGCGCCACCAGCATCCAGAAGGACGAGTTGGTGAACGACAGGTCATAGCCGGCCACCTCGATCGGGTAGAGGTCCTTGACTTTGAACTGGTCCATCGGGCCGGGCATGGTGCTTACTTCTCGTTACCGGTGGAGGGATCGGCGTCGAACTGCGCCGAGGTCTTCTGCGCGCGATAGACACCGGCGATAAAGCCGAGCACCAGCATCGCGATCATCGCCCAGGGCCTGGTGCCAAGCCCGGCATAGTTGTCGATCGCCCAACCGATAAAGCCCGAGACGAGCGTCACGCCGACGAACTCGATCCCCACGGCCCAGCCGCGGCTTTCAGCCTGCCCCTGCGCGTTCGAAATACCGCGCACGCTCGCTGCCTTCGCATCGGCGATGCGGCGGTCGAGGTCGTCGGGATTGCGGTCGTCGGACAAGGCTCTCAGGCGATCCAGATATGAAAAAAGCCGCCGCTCTGCAGGCGGCGACACGATGCAACGCTTGCCAAAGGCCGCGACGCGAGGGCGCTTTAGGAAGGGGGTGCGCCCGAGTCAACACCGCCATGTTGCGGCGCAGTAGTGGATCTACAATCCTCCCCCGCCAGGGGGAGGTGGCGCCGAAGGCGACGGAGGGGGAGGTAAGCGATCAGCTCTGAGATTTGTCCCGGCGTTCAATCGCGGTCGCGATGATCTGGAGAACCACACCTTCCAGATTGCCCAACACTTCCTTGGCCGAATAACGCAACACCCGCACGCCTTTGGCAGCGAGCCATGCATCGCGCACAATATCTCGCTCCGGCCGGCCGCCGCGTTCATGCGCCTCACCATCGACCTCGATGGCGAGCAACGCGGGTGCGCAGTAGAAATCCAGCACATAGTCGCCGGCACCATGCTGCTTGCGAAAGCGCAAGCCCGCCTCATTGCTGCGAAGCGCCAGTCACACGCCGATCTCCGGCGGCGTCATCTCCTTGCGAAGCCGCTTCGCGTTGCGCCGGCCGCTTCCGGACCCTTCCAGCCGCATCGCCCTCCTCCCCCTCCGTCAGCTTCGCTGCCACCTCCCCCTGGCGGGGGAGGATTTGACATCATGACGCCTCCGATTTTGCCTTTATAGTCCCCCCATGCCCACCCCTTCCCCCGACAATTCCGGCCACCGCGCGCGCCTGCGCCAGCGGCTGTTCGAGGGCGGACCCGATGCGCTGCTCGATCACGAACTGGTCGAATATCTCCTCGCGCTCGCCATTCCGCGCCGCGACACCAAGCCGCTCGCCAAGGCTTTGCTCGCCGAGTTCGGCGGGATCGCGGGGCTGCTCACCGCCGATGCCGAGCGGCTGGCGGCCTTTCCGGGCATGGGCGAGACGTCCGCGGCGGCGATCAAGACCGCGCACGCCGCCGCGCTGCGCCTCACTCAGGCCAGCATCAGGGAACAGCCGGTGCTCGCCAACTGGCAGGCGTTGCTCGACTATCTCCGCGCCGACATGGCCCATCAGCTCACCGAGCGCGTCCGCGTGCTCCACATGAACTCGCGCAACATGCTGATCCGCGACGAGCTCATGTCCGAGGGCTCGATCGACGAGGCCGCCATCTATGTCCGCGAGGTGATCCGCCGCGCGATCGATCTCGGTTCGGCCGCGATCATCCTGGTCCATAACCATCCTTCGGGCGATCCCACCCCCAGCCGCGCCGATATCGAGCTGACCCGCCAGGTGCAGGAAGCCGGCAAAAGGCTCGGCATCGCGCTTCACGATCATGTCATCATGGGCGCCGAAGGCCATTCGAGCCTGCGCTCGATGGGCCTGATCTGATTGCTTGCGGGGGCCCCGCCCCTGCGATAGCCGTGTCTCGACAGCCTTGGAGGGGAATCATGCGTAACATCGTCAAGCCGCTCGTCATCGCCGCCGCGCTCGGCTTCGCCGGCGCCGCCCAGGCCCAGGATCATGACGGCCTCGAATACCGCCTGCTCGCCGCGAACGCGAACAGCGCGACGATGGTCAGCACCTCGGTCAGCGGCCCGCAAAATGCGCGCCGGCTCACCAACATCATGATGGCGGACAGCCCGGGCGCGAGCGGCGCCGACAATTTCGTTTCCGATGTGGTGGTCGACTGCCCGGCGGGCACGATCGAATATACGCGCTCGGTGGTCTATGCCGGCGACCGCGAGCTCGCGGTGCTGCCGGCGAGCGACGAGAAGCGCGTGCCCGGCGAAGAGACGATGGACGCATCGGTGGTCGAATATGCCTGCAAGGGCCTGGTCCATCGCGGCAACACGCCCAGGGTCCGCGGTCTCGGCGCGGCCCGCGAGCAGGGCCGCGCGGCGATGGGGCAATAGCCGGCTTCATGGTCAAGGCCGCAGCCCTCGCCGCCGCGCTCCTCGTCCCGCTCACCTGCGCGGCGCAACAACCGCAATCGCAAGAGGCACGCTTCCGCTATCTCGGCCGTGCCGGCGAGTTCGCGGTGCTGGCGAGCGAGGCGCAGGGCCCTCGCGACCGGCGCGCGCTGATCGCGGTCGCCGCGAACCTCAAGCCCAGCGGCCCGCGCGGCGCGGACAACGCCACGCTCGCGCTGGTGTTCGATTGCGACGCGAACACGGTGCACGCGGTGCGCGCCACCGTGTATCTGGGCGAGGATCAGCTGGGCGATTTCACGGCGACCTCCGATCCGATCGCGCCCACGCCGGGTTCGCCCAACGGCGTCGCCTTCGCCTTCGCGTGCGAAGGCACGGTGCCGGCGGGTCCCGCGATCTGGATCGACAGCGAGCCCGAGGCGCGCGCCTATGCGCGGATGCAGGTCAAGCTGGATTAGCGGGAGACGGCGATGCGCGGGACGATCCTTGGCTTCGATGCGGCGACGGGCACCGGCGCGATCAACGATCTCGCGGGCGAGCGGCTGAGGTTCCGCCGCGAGGCGTGGCGAAGCCCCGGCGAGCCGGTCCCGGGGCGGCTGGTCGATTTCGAGCTGGTCGATGGCGAGGCGAGCGAGATCTTCGTCGTTCCCGGCGGCGGCCCGCTCGATTTCGGCGGCGGCGATCCGGCGCGCGAGGCAATGACCGCGGGCATCGTCTCGCTGGTCTGCGCGGTGGCGACTTTCCTGGTGCCCTATATCGGCATCATCACGCTGGTCGTCTCGATCATCTTCGGCATCAAGGGGAAGAATCTCGGCCGCGACCTGCCCGACAGGACCGCCTATTTCCTCAGCATTTCGGGCCTGGTGATCTCCGGGATCGCGCTGGCGATCACCGTTCTCACGCTGGCCGCCTGCGCGGGCATCGTCGGGCTGATCGGTCTTTCGGGGATCGCGCTCAACGGCTGGTGATGCGCAACGGCCGCCGGATCTGGGGTCCGGCGGCCGCCACGGGAGCTTCTGGGGCGGAAATCAGGCCGCGGGCTTGGGCGTCAGGAAGCTGGTCAGCTCGACCGCGTTGATACCGGCATTCTTGTCGGCATCGGCCTGGGTGAAAGCCGCGGCGAGCCACGACTGGCCCTCGGGCGTCTCGGCCGCGAAGGCCGGGTCCGACATCTTGCGTAGCGCGACCATCCACGCCGTGAACTCGGCCTTGTCGAGCGCGCCGTTCGCGTCCTTGTCGTATTTCGGGAATTCGAGGTTCACGATCTGCGCGACCTGATCCTGCGTGGTCGCCGGAGCGGCGGGCGTCGCCGGCTGAGCGGCGGCCACCGGCTGCGCGGACGCGGCGGGCACCACGGCTTCGGCGACGGGAGCCGCGGGCGCGGGGGTTGCCGGCTGCGCGGCCGCCTCGACCGGCGCCGGGTTCGCCGGCGTCTGGGGCTCGGCGGGCTGCGGCGCGTCCTGGGCGGCAGGAACCGGCTCGGTCACGGGCTTTTGATCCTGCGCCTGAGTATCGGGCGGCGTCGTTTCCTGCGCGAACGCAGGCACGGCAATACACATGCTGGTTGCCAGAAGAATATATTTGAGCATTTCAGCCTCTCATCGATTTGTATGCCCGGATAGACTTGAGGATCGACGGGCAGGAAAACAGTTTCAGTCCAGCAATCAACCGATGATCTAACGATCATGTTCCCCTGATCTGAAACCGAAAACGCGCTTCGCCCCGGACGCGCGACGCCTCATCGCAATTCGATTGCCGTGTGACTCTCCCGCAACGCCGCCCGGCATGCTAGGCATCGTGCGATGACGTTGTTCGATCGCAGGACCCTGTTGCTTGGCCTCGGCGCGCTTGCCGGCTGCCGTGCCGCGACGTCGGCCCCGGTGCCCGAATCCACCACCAGGGCCGGCCAATTGATCGCCGCCGCGCGCAGGCAGGTCGGCGTCACGCTTCATTATGACCCCGCCTACACGGCTCTCCCCTTCCCGAACGGCGACGTGCCGCGGGTCAAGGGCGTGTGCACCGATGTGGTGATCCGCGCCTATCGCGACGCCTTCGGCCTCGACCTGCAGGCGCTGGTCAACGCGGACATGCGCGCGGCCTTTGCCGCCTATCCGAAGACATGGGGCCTCGGCGCGCCGGACCGCAACATCGACCATCGCCGCGTGCCCAATCTGCGCACCTGGCTCGCGCGCCAGCATGCCGCGCTGCCGATCCCGGCGGCTGGCGGCGGGTGGCGGCCGGGCGACATCTTCACCTCGCTGGTTTCGGGCACGGGCACGCATATCGGCATCGTCTCCGACCGTCCCGGCCGCGCCTCCCCGCTGATCATTCACAATATCGGCGGCGGCGCACGCGAGGAGGATGCGCTGCTCGATTGGCCGATCACCGGCAGGTATCGCTGGAAGCTGGGGTAGACGCTTCGCTAACCTGCTCCGTCATGCTGAACTTGTTTCAGCATCCATCGCGCAACAAGCGACGGCGGCGCCGCTGGAGGGCTGGACCCTGAAACAAGTTCAGGGTGACGGCGGGAATTGAGACGGGTCGATCGATTGTATGACCGCCTCCCCCTTGCTAGGGCCCCCGCGACTCCCCCGAAAGGCTCCCGATGGTTCCCCGCTACTCCCGCCCCGACATGACCGCGATCTGGTCGCCCGAGACCCGCTTCGCGATCTGGTTCGAGATCGAGGCGCACGCGACCGACGCGATGGCGGAGCTAGGGGTTGTGCCCAAGAGCGCGGCCAAGGCCCTGTGGGACTGGTGGGCGACCGAGCCGGCCATCGACGTCGCCGCGATCGACGCGATCGAGGCCGTGACCAAGCATGACGTGATCGCCTTCCTCACTTGGGTCGCCGAGCAGGTCGGGGACGAGGCGCGCTTCATGCATCAGGGCATGACTAGCAGCGACGTGCTCGACACCTGCCTCGCGGTCCAGCTCGCCCGGGCTTCGGATATCCTCCTCGCGGATCTCGACACGCTGCTGGAAGTCCTCAAGCGGCGCGCGATCGAGCACAAGCTCACTCCCACCATCGGCCGCAGCCACGGCATCCATGCCGAACCCGTCACCTTCGGGCTCAAGCTCGCCGAGGCCTATGCCGAGTTCGCCCGGGCCAGAACCCGCCTGCTCGCCGCCCGCGCGGATATCGCCACCTGCGCGATTTCGGGCTCGGTGGGCACCTTCGCCAATGTCGATCCGCGCGTGGAGCAGCATGTCGCGGACAAATTGGGCCTCGCGGTCGAGCCCGTCTCCACCCAGGTCATCCCGCGCGACCGCCACGCGATGTTCTTCGCCACGCTTGGCGTGATCGCCTCCTCGATCGAACGACTCGCGACCGAAGTTCGCCATTTGCAACGCACGGAGGTGCTCGAGGCCGAGGAATTTTTCTCGCCCGGCCAGAAGGGTTCCTCGTCGATGCCGCACAAGCGCAACCCGGTGCTCAGCGAAAACCTCTGCGGGCTCGCGCGCGTCGTGCGCGGCTCCATCGCGCCGGCGATGGAGAATGTGGCGCTGTGGCACGAACGCGACATCTCGCACAGCTCGGTCGAGCGCTATATCGGCCCCGATGCGACCATCACGCTCGATTTCGCGCTCGCGCGGCTGACCGGCCTGATCGACAAATGGGTCATCTATCCCGAACGGATGCAGAAGAATCTCGACCGGATGGGCGGCCTCGTCCACTCGCAGCGCGTGCTGCTCGCGCTCACCCAGGCCGGAGTCAGCCGCGAGGATTCCTACCGGCTGGTCCAGCGCAACGCGATGAAGGTGTGGGAATCGGACGGCCAGCTGTCGCTGCTCGAATTGCTCAAGGCCGACTCCGAGGTCACTGCCGCGCTTCCGCCGGAACAACTCGATCCGTTGTTCGACCTGGGCTATCACTACAAGCATGTCGATACGATCTTCGCTCGCGTCTTCGGCGCCTGAAGGCGGCGCCATGGGGGGCGATCCGCAGTGGATCGAGACCGAAACGCCCTGGCGTGTTCCCGCGAAGCTCAAGCTCGCCGCGATCCGCGAGGCAGCCGCCCGGTCGCCGCACGATACGAGGCTCCAGGCTGAACTCGGCGACGCGCTGATCGCGATGTCGCGTTTCGCCGAAGCCATCGAAACCTATTCCGGGATCGAGCGCGACCGCTGGTCGGAGCTGGCGACCTGCCACCTCTCGCTCGGGCAATTCGGCGCCG
The DNA here is from genome assembly GCA_966251045.1 of uncultured Sphingomonas sp. Lineage (GTDB taxonomy): Bacteria > Pseudomonadota > Alphaproteobacteria > Sphingomonadales > Sphingomonadaceae > Sphingomonas. The sequence continues at coordinate 13,941 of CBINJP010000013.1, read as the reverse complement.
CGCTCGCACTGTGCGACCGCTTCGCCGCGCCGGAGCGCGCAACCTGGCATACGCAGCGCGGCGTCGCCCTGCTGGCGCTCGATCGTGCCGCGGAAGGCCGCGCCGCGCTGTGGCGCGCGGTCGGGCTGGGCGATCCCGCCCTGACCGCGCTGGGGGTGCTGCTCGGTTCGCTCGGCAGGGACGGCGATGGCGGGCCGCTGCTCGAAGCGTGCGACGCGCTCGACGCGCGCTACAGCGGCACAGCCGTCGTGCGCGGCTATCGCGCGCTGGCGTTCAGCCTGCTCGGTCGCCGCGAAGAGGCGCGGGCAATCATCGACCTCGATCGCAGCGTGATGCGCATCCCCTTCGAGCCGGCTGCCGAATTCGGTGGGATCGAGGCGTTCAACGCCGCGCTGGCCGAGGAAATCCTGCGCGATCCGCCGCCCGCGCCGAAATATGAGGGGACCCGGATCAACATGTCCCCGCGCACGCGCGACAATCCCCGCCTCACCGCGCTCCGCGCCGCGATCCGCGCGGCGTTCACCGACTATGCGGCGCGGCGCGGCGACTATGGTGAGCCCGCCGCGTTGCCCCCGCCCCCGCGACATGCGACGATCGGCTGCGGGACGGTGGTGCTCACCGGGCCGGGCCGCAACCGCGAGCATCTTCACCGCAACGGCTATATCTCCGCCGTCTATCATGTGCGGGTGCCCGACGAGATCGCGCGGGCCGATGACGGGCGCGGCGCGCTGCTGCTGGGGCCGTGCGGCCGCTATTCGAACGGTCATGCGCCCTGCTGGGGCACCCGCGCCATCCCCGCAGTCTCCGGTTGGCTGACGCTATTCCCATCGCACATTTTCCACGACGTGGTGCCGACACTGACCGGCGAGCCGCGCATTTCGGTCGTGTCTGACCTCAAGCCGGCGATCCGCACGACCCTCTGACGCGGTGGCTTCTAATGTGGGATTCGGGCCGCTAATCTGACCGCAAGAAAAGCACGCGGGAGGCAGCTAATGGCGAGCATCAGCGGATCGGTCGGCAGCAACGGCGTCAACAACAAGGCCGACGTCGTCACGGTCGAAAAGCTGCTCAACAAGTTCCTGACGGTCCAGGGCGAGCCCTTGCTCAACGCCGACGGGTTCGTGACCGTCGATACGATCCTGACGATCCAGTCCTATCAGTCGAAGATCTGCGGGCACGCCAATCCCGACGGCCGGATCGACGTGGGCGGCGGCACCTGGAAAAAGCTCGACGCGGGTGTCGGCCTCAGCCCCGGGCCCACCCCCGCGCCCGCTCCGGCCCCGGCTCCGGCCCCTGGCCCCGCACCCTCGAACCTGAGCGGCGCGGCATGGTGGCACGCCAATCAGGCCAAATACCCGACCAGCCATTCGGTCGACGATCTCAAATCGCCCTTCCGCGAGAATGCCGCGGCCTTCATCAAGGCGATGAAGGATGCCGGGGCGAGCGTCAGCATCGGCGCGACCTTGCGCCATCCCACCCGCGCGCACCTGATGCATTATTGCGTCAAGGTCGCGAAGGGCCAGATCGCGCCGAACAAGGTCCCCGCCATCGCCGGCTGCGACATCCAGTGGGACCATGGCAATCTCGCCGCGTCGAAAAAGGGCGCGCAGGAAATGGCCGACCTGTTCGATATCGCCTTCCCCGCCTCGCTCACCTCGCTCCACATCTTCGCCCGCGCGATCGACATGACGATTTCATGGGCGGGCAGGCTGGCGATCAAGGATGCGAACGGCGCGGTGAAGAATATCGGCGCCCCGCGCAACGGCAAGGACAATGCCGCGCTCCACAAGGTCGGCGCGAGCTACAAGGTGTTCAAGCTGGTCAGCGACCCGCCCCATTGGAGCGACAACGGCCACTGAAGACAAATCCTCCCCCGGAGGGGGAGGGGAACCATCCGGAGGATGGTGGAGGGGTTGTCTCAACATGCTCCAGGGCCCGAAATCGACCCAGAAGCTCGCCGCAAGCATGCGCCGCGAAATGACTTTGCCCGAGGTACTGCTGTGGCGGGAACTTCGAAAACGTCCCGGCGAGCTGAAGTTTCGTCGCCAGCACCCCTCAGGGCGCTACGTCCTCGATTTCTTCTGCACGAGTGCCAGGCTTGCCGTCGGGGTCGATGGGGCGATCCACGAGACCATGGGCCAGCCGGAACGCGACGCCGAGCGCGATGCGTGGCTTCACGCCCAAGGCGTCACCGTGCTTCGTATGGCGGCGGTGGAAATTCTGCGCGACATGGAAGCGGTAGTACACCACATCGTCGCCATCGCTCGCGGATAATACCCCTCCACCGCTTCGCGGTCCCAACGTGAGGTCGCCCATGCTCCCAGCATGGGCTTGGATTGCCGGGGGCAATCCAACCTCACGTTCCCCTCCGGGGGAGGATCGGACGCGAAAAAGCCCGGCCGCGCAGGGGAAAGCGGCCGGGCTTCTTCGAGTTGCGACCCGAAGGTCTTAGCGGCAGCGATAACGGCCGCGATTGCTGTCCTTGTCGATCGAGTTGCCGATCAGGCCGCCCACGACCGCGCCGAGCAGGGTGCCGGCGGTGCGGTCACCGCGGGTGTCGATCGTGCGGCCCACCAGCGCGCCGCCCACGGCGCCGATCAGCAGGCCGGTCGAGCCGTCGCTGCGGCGGCAGCGGTAGCGGCCGCGATCGTCGCGCCAGGTGCGGCCGGTGTAATAGCCATTGCGGCCGTGATCGCGGTAATGATTGTCGCGATAGCTGCGCTCGTAGCGGCCATGATCCTGATAATAGCCGTGGCGCTGCGCCGCGGCGGGGGTGGCGGTCATGGTGGGGACCGCGACTGCGAGGGCCGTGAGGCCGATCAGTGTCTTTTTCATGCTCGTTACTCCTCTGTGGCCCGGCGTTTTTCGCCGCGTCTGAGGATGCTTCTATGCGAGTCGGTTCGAACCGCGCCTGAACCCGGCTTGCAGCTTACGTTCACGTAAAGGGGTCCCTAGGCAGGTCGCGGCTTCACTGATACCCTCGCGCAATGTTCCGAAACATCCCGGACGTATTGACCCAGGCCGAGCTGGCTCAGCTTCGCGCCATCGCCGCGCGCACCAGCTTCGCCGACGGCAAGCTCACCGCCGCCGGATCGCCCCACAAGAACAACCTCCAGGTCGCCGACCGCGCCGCGCATGAGCAAGCGTCCCAGATCGTCGCCCAGGCGCTGATCCGCAACGAGGATTTCCGCGTCTTCGCCTTTCCCAAGACGATGATGCCGCCGATCCTGACGCGCTACGACACGGGCATGTCGTACGGAATCCATGTCGATTCCGCCTATATGCCGGTGGGCGCGCGCGCACTCAGAAGCGATGTGTCGTGCACCGTCTTCATCAGCGACGCGAGCGACTATGAGGGCGGCGAGCTGCGCATCCGGCTCGGCACCGCCGAGATCGACATCAAGGGCAAGGCCGGCAGCGCGATCCTCTATCCCTCCACCAGCCTGCATCAGGTCCAGCCGGTCACCTCGGGCTCGCGGCTGATCGCGCTGACCTTCATCGAGAGCCGCATCGCCAATGCCGAGCATCGCGAATGGCTGTTCGAACTCAACGACATCGCCGCCATCGCCGGCGAGAAGATGGATGTCGAGACCTATACGCGCCTCCAGCGCGTCCAGGAGAATCTGCTGCGCTACTGGGGCGACGCGGATTGAGTCCCGTTAGTCACCGACCCCAAGCCAATATCCGCCGTCACCCTGAACTCGTTTCAGGGTCCATCTCTCCAAGCACGATACAAGGCTTGTGGCGCGATGGATGCTGAAACAAGTTCAGCATGACGGTATAATGCGGGGGCGGCGGGCCTTACCCCAAAGCCGACTTGATCTTCGCGAAGAAGCCCTGCGACTGCGGGCATTCCTCGCCCGTTTCGGTCGCGCGGAACTCCTCGAGGATCTCGCGCTGCTTCGCGGTCAGCTTGGTCGGCATCTCGACCACGATATGGACGACCAGGTCGCCATGCCCGCGGCCCTGCAGCACCGGCATGCCCGCGCCGCGATGGCGCACTTCGCGGCCCGACTGGGTGCCGGGGCTGATCTTGATCGGATGACGGGTGCCGTCGAGCCCGGGAATATCGATCTCGCCACCCAAGGCCGCGGTGGTGAAGCTGATCGGCGCGCGCGCGTGGAGCGTGGTGCCCTCGCGTGTGTAGATCGGGTGCTTGGCGACATGGATGAAGACATAGAGGTCGCCCGGCGGCGCGCCGCGCGGCCCCGCCTCGCCTTCGCCCTGCAGGCGGATGCGCGTGCCCTCGTCGACGCCAGGCGGTACGTTGATGCTCAGCGTCTTGGTCTTGTCGATCACGCCCTGGCCGCGGCAGCGCCCGCACGGATCCTGGATCAGCTCGCCCTGGCCGTGGCAACCCGGGCAGGTTCGCTCGACCATGAAGAAGCCCTGCTGCGCGCGCACCTTGCCCTGGCCGTTGCAGTGATGGCAGGTCTTGGCCTTGGTCCCGGGGGTGGCACCGGTGCCTTCGCACGTGTCGCAATACCCGGCGACATCGACGGTGATCTCGGTCTTCTTGCCGTGGAACGCGTCCTCCAGCTTGATTTCCATGTCGTAGCGCAGGTCCGCGCCGCGCCGCTGCTGGCGCTGGCCGCCGCGCCCGCCCATGAACTCGCCGAACACGCTTTCGAAGATGTCGCTGAAGGCACCGAAATCCTGCGGTCCGCCGCCGCCCCCGCCGCCATTCATGCCCTGCTTGAACGCGGCGTGGCCGAACCGGTCGTAGGCGGCGCGCTTCTGCGGGTCCTTCAGGACCTCATAGGCTTCGCTGACCGCCTTGAACTTGGCTTCATGATCCTTGCAGCCCCCGTTCTTGTCGGGGTGATACTGCATCGCGAGCTTACGGTACGCGGATTTGAGCGTGGCATCGTCGGCGGTACGCTCGACCTGCAGCAGCTCGTAAAAATCGACTTCGGTGGTCATTCACTCGGCCCCCGCCCCTCGTCCCCGCCACGCGTATAAACCGCGTGGCGGGGAGAGTGCATCCGCTTACGCCTTGTTGTCGTCCACTTCCGAGAATTCGGCATCGACGACTTCCTCGGCCGGACCGGCCTCTTCCGCGGCACCGCCGGCGGAGGGCGAAGCCTCGGCCTGCTGCTGCTTCTCGTAGATCGCCTGGCCCAGCTTCATCGCGACCTGGGCGAGGTTCTGCGCCTTGGCCTGCATGTCGTCGGCGTCACCGCCCTCGACCGCGGCCTTGGTCTCGTCGACCGCGGCCTGGATCTCGGCCTTGAGCGCCTCGTCCACCTTGTCGCCATTCTCGGCGAGCTGGCGCTCGGTGGTGTGGATCAGGCTCTCGGCGTTGTTCTTCGCCTCGGCCGCCGCACGGCGGGTCTTGTCCTCTTCGGCGAACTTCTCGGCGTCACGGACCATCTGGTCGATGTCCGCCTCGCTGAGACCGCCCGAGGCCTGGATGCGGATCTGCTGCTCCTTGCCAGTGCCCTTGTCGCGCGCCGACACGTTGACGATGCCGTTGGCGTCGATGTCAAAGGTGACCTCGATCTGCGGCACGCCGCGCGGCGCCGGGGGAATGCCGACCAGATCGAACTGGCCCAGCATCTTGTTATCCGCCGCCATTTCGCGCTCGCCCTGGAAGACGCGGATCGTCACCGCCTGCTGATTGTCGTCAGCAGTCGAATAGACCTGGCTCTTCTTGGTCGGGATCGTGGTGTTGCGGTCGATCATCCGGGTGAACACGCCACCCAGCGTCTCGATGCCCAGCGACAGCGTGGTCACGTCGAGCAGCAGCACGTCCTTGACATCGCCCTGGAGCACGCCCGCCTGGATCGCCGCGCCGATCGCCACGACTTCGTCGGGGTTCACGCCGGTATGCGGCTCCTTGCCGAAGAACTCCTTCACGATCTGGCGCACCTTGGGCATGCGGGTCATGCCGCCGACCAGCACGACCTCGTCGATCGCGCTCGCCTTGACGCCGGCATCGGCCAGCGCCTTGCGGCACGGCTCGAGCGTGCGCTGGATCAGGTCCTCGACGAGGCGCTCCAGCTCGGCGCGGTTGACGGTCTTCACCAGATGCTTCGGCCCATTGGCGTCGGCGGTGATGAAGGGCAGGTTGACTTCGGTGGTCTGCGCCGAGCTCAGCTCGATCTTGGCCTTCTCGGCGGCTTCCTTGAGCCGCTGGAGCGCCAGCTTGTCCTTGGTGAGGTCGATGCCCTCGGCCTTGCGGAAATCCTCGGCCAGATAGGTCACCAGCTTGGCGTCGAAATCCTCGCCGCCCAGGAAGGTGTCGCCGTTGGTCGCCTTCACCTCGAACACGCCGTCGCCGATCTCGAGCACCGAGATGTCGAACGTGCCGCCGCCAAGGTCGTAGACCGCGATGGTCTTGCCGTCATTCTTCTCGAGGCCATAGGCGAGCGCCGCCGCAGTCGGCTCGTTGATGATGCGCAGCACTTCGAGGCCCGCAATCTTGCCGGCGTCCTTGGTCGCCTGGCGCTGGGCGTCGTTGAAGTAAGCGGGGACGGTGATCACCGCCTGGGTGACGGTTTCGCCAAGATACGACTCGGCGGTCTCCTTCATCTTCTGCAGGATGAAGGCCGAGATCTGCGAGGGGCTGTAATCCTCGCCGCCCGCCTTGACCCATGCGTCGCCGTTCGCGCCCTTCACGATCGTGTAGGGGACCAGCTCGGTGTCCTTCTTCGTGATCGGATCGTCGAAGCGGCGCCCGATCAGCCGCTTCACCGCGAACACGGTGCTTTCGGGGTTGGTGACCGCCTGGCGCTTGGCCGGCTGGCCGATCAGCCGCTCGCCATCCTTGGCGAAGGCGACGATCGAGGGCGTGGTGCGCGCGCCCTCGACATTCTCGATCACCTTGGGCTTGCCGCCCTCCATCACAGCGACGCAGCTGTTGGTGGTACCCAGATCGATCCCGATTACTTTTGCCATGGTCCGTGTCGGCCCCTCAGTTCAAATTCATGCCATGCCCGGGTCCCAAAAGAGGCGGCCCGAAGCGTTTCCGAAGTGCGATATAGGTGGCATCCGGCTTGCCGCAAGATTTGAGCGCATCTAGGGATTTTCCCGAAACGGGAGAGAACGAAAATGCGTGCGTTTGTAGCGATTGCGGCAGTGGCGTTGGTGGCGGGTTGCCAGCAGGCACCCAAGGACGTGACGGCGGACAGCGCCTGGGTCCGCCTGCCCGCCGTCGCGGGCAATCCGGGCGCGGCCTATTTCACGCTGCGCGGCGGATCGAAGGACGCGGTCCTGCTTTCCGCCAGCGCCAAATTCGCGGTCCGCACCGAGCTTCACGAGAGCATGAAGGGCCATGAGGGCATGATGACCATGGCCCCGGTCGCGCAGGTCCCCGTCCCTGCGAACGGCACCGTGTCGTTCGAGCCTGGCGGCAAGCATGTCATGCTGTTTGACCTGGCTCCCTCGCTCAAGCCCGGCGAAAAGGCCACCATGACGCTGACCTTCGCCGACGGCAGGATGATCGAGGTCCAGGCGATCATCGTGGGCGCGGGCGATCCGGCGCCGAAGTGACCCTCGCCATTCCCAACACGGTTCCCCGGCGAAGGCCGGGGCCCAGTTACAAGCGCTTTGCGATGGTTCACTTCCCTCTCGATAAACCTTGGAAACTGGACCCCGGCCTTCGCCGGGGAACAGGCTGGTGATCATCCGCCGCCTGACCATCGACGACTGGGAAGCCAATCGCGATATCCGCCTGGAGGCGCTGGCCGAGTTTCCGGGCAATTACTTCACCTCGCTCGCCGAAGCCGAGGCGCGGACCGAGGCCGATTGGCGCGCGATGCTGGAAAGCCCCACGCTCACCGTGTTCGGCCTGTTCGACGGCGAAGCGCTCGCCGGCCTCACCGCCATCTACATCGCCGACGAGGACCCGACCGGCAAAACCGCTGGCTTCGCGATGTCCTACATCCGCCCGGCCTGGCGCGGGCAAGGCCATGCCGCGGCCCTCCACAAGGCCCGTCTCGACTGGGCCCGCGGCAACGGCATGACTCGCGTCATCGTCAGCCACCGCGCCTCGAACACCGCGTCACGCAGGGCCATAGAACGCAGCGGCTTCACCCGCACCGGCGCGGTCCCGCACCGCTGGCCCGACGGGGTGGAGGAAGACAATGTCGAATACGAACTGCGGCTGGATTAGCCCGCCCGCTCCTCGCGCCACTTGCGGAACGCCTGCACCGCCGGCGGGCACAGGATCGCCGCACCGGCCACGAGCCACAGCCAGCGCCAGCCGGGCTGCCCGTCCGTCCACAACATCACGTTCATCGCGGCGATCGCCGCGATCGGCACCGCCCATGCCAGCTGCCGATAGCTGAACGTCGCGATGACAATGTAGCGGTTCTCCACCTCATATCGCAATTCGCCCGGCCGCGGCGGCGGCCATGACGTCCGTGGCGGCGTACGCGCCACGCGCCAGGTCGCCCAGCAGCTGAACCCAACCAGCAACGCCACCGGCCCCAGGGCCCAAGGCGCCGAATCGCCGCCGGGACCGCGGGTCAGAAACACCCCCGCCGCCCCCAGCACGACCAGCAGGGTGAGCATCGTCACGACCAGCCAGCCGCTCCTGCGCCGGGTTTCCTCGGCAAAGGCGTCATATTCAGCGGCGGATACGCGCACAGGGGCATCGTCCGGGTAGCGGCGATAGAAAAACCCGTCACCGTCCGGTTCGAAGTGGCTCGCCAACGGTTCGAAACGATTGACCTGCGCGCTCATGCCGCGATCCTATCACGTCCGGCGCCCGATCAACACCGCTATCTCCCTCCGCCCGGTCCGGCTATGATCGCCCCGCAATCAGGAGGGCCCCTAATGATCGACCGTTTCCGCTCATCCACCTGGGGCTGGCTCCGCGGCACGCTCGCGGGGTGGGGCACGCTGCTGCTGGTGCCCGCCGGGATCGTCGGCTGGCTCGTCACCGCCGCTTATTGGCCGCTCGCGCTGACCGGCGCGGCGTTGGTCATCGTCGCGGTCAAGTGGATCGCCAATCTCGCCACCACCTATGAGCTGAACGCCGAGCGGCTGATCCTCCACAAGGGCATCCTCGTGAAATCGATCGACGAGATCGAGCTTTACCGCGTCAAGGACGTCCGCATCGATTTCACCATCGTCAATCAGATGGCGGATATCGGCACGATCACCATCACCTCGTCGGACGAAACCACCCGCGACGGCGCGCTCGTCATCCGCGACGTGGCGCAAGCCCGCGCCCGCCGCGAGAAGCTCCGCGAATTGGTCGACGCCGCGCGCCGCCAGCGCGGGGTGCGCGAGATCGACATGGTGCAGGAGGGACTGGGGGACACGCCTTGAAGCCGGCCGCGCTGCTCGCCGCCGCCGCGCTCCTCGTCCCGCCCCACGCCGCCGCCGGAATCTGCCCGGCCAATACCAGCGACGCGGCCGCGCTTCTCATGACGCTCACCCCGGCCCAAGGCACGAACTTCGCGCGCGGCGGTCCGCGGGTCTTCGGCCGCGTGCCGGTCAGCACTCAGGTCTTCTACGCCGGCGACCGCGTCCGCCAGATGCGCATCGCGATCCCCGCCGCCCCGACCTACGATTATGCGGCCGGCCTCGCCGCCGCGCAGAAGACCGGGCTCGCCGCGTGCGATACCGACGGCATCTGTATCTGGGGGCCCTCGTCCCCCGCCGCCGAGGGGCAACTCGATTCGATCACGGTCCGGGGCGACCGTGAGGGCAAGCTCGCCATCATCGTGTGCGACTATGTGGTGAACTAGGGCCCCGGCGCTAGACCGCCACCTCCCGCTCCACTCCGATCGCCTCCAGAAACGCGCGGTCATGGCTCACCACCAGCAGCGCGCCGTCATAGCCGCGCAGCGCGCCCTCCAGCACCTCGACCGACTCGATATCGAGATGGTTGGTCGGCTCGTCGAGCAACAGCAACTGCGGCGGCGCCTCGCCCGCGAGGACACAGGCCAGCCCCGCGCGGAGCTTCTCGCCGCCGCTGAGCGTCCCCACGATCCGTAGCGCGTCCTTGTTGCGGAACGCGAAGCGCGCGCACGCCGCGCGCGCCTCCTGCTCGGCCAGCCCCGGATTGATCCGCCGGAAATTGTCGAGGATCGACAGCGAAGGATCGAGCAGCCCGACATGCTGGTCGAGCATCGCCAACCGCCCTTCCGCACGCCGCACCACGCCCGAACTTGGCGCTGCTGCGCCTGTCGCCACCCGCAACAGGCTGGTCTTGCCCGCCCCGTTGGGCCCCGCCACCGCCACCCGCTCGGGCCCGATGATCTCGAACGACCACGGCCCCAGCACGCGCCCGCCCACCGCCAGCGTCACCTGCTCGAACGCCAGCAAATGCCGGTTGGCTGGCAGCCCGCTCGGCGGCAGTACGATCGTCAGTGGAGTCACCACCTCGACTCGCGCCTTCGCCGCTTCCAGCCGCCCGCCCGCCGCGTCCAGGGCGCGCTCGGCCAGCCGCTCGCCGCGCGCGCCCGAATTCTCGGCGCGCTCGGCCTGCATCCCCATCAATATCTTCGGCGCGGAGCCGCTCGCGGCATAGTCGCGCCCGGCCTTGTCGCGCCTCGCCTTGCCCTCGCGCTGGCGCTGCGCCGCGCGCTCGGCATCGCGCAGCCCGGCCCCGGCGCGCTCCAGTTCCGCGCGTTCCCGTTCCCGTTCCGCCCCGCGCGCCTCCGCAAAGGCGCTCCAGCCACCCCCGAACACCCGCACCTCGACCGGCGAGAGCGCCACGATCCGGTCCATCGCCTCGAGCAGCGCCCGGTCGTGGCTCGCCACCATCACGCCGCCGCACCAACCGCTCACGAGCGACGCGATCGCCGCGCGCCCATCCGCATCGAGATTGTTGGTCGGCTCGTCGAGCAGCAGCAGATCGGGCGCATCGAGCATCAGCCGCGCGATCCCCACGCGGGTCCGCTCGCCCCCGCTCAGCGTCGCGATCTTCCGGTCGAACGCCATGTCGCTCAACCCCGTCCCGGCCAGCGCTGCCTCGATCCGCGCCTCCAGCGTCCAGTCGGCGTCGAAATCCGCCTCCGATCCCTCCCCCGCCGCCAGCCGCGCCAGTTGCGCGAGCATCGCGGTCACCCCCAGCACATCGGAGACCGCGAGCTCGCCCGGCCAATCCTGCACGAGCACCCCCACGGTGCCGCCCCGCGAAACACTCCCCGCGAAAGGCGCGGCCTCCCCCGCCGCGATCCGCAGCAGGGTCGACTTGCCCGAGCCGTTGCGCCCCACCAGACCGATCCGCTCGGCGCCCACCGCCAGCGTCAGATCATGGAAAAGCGGTGCGCCGTCAGGTGTCGCGGCGGAAACCGAGTCGAAGGTGAGAAAGGTGCGCATCGCGACTCCGATGCGCGCGGCCGGGCAGGGTTGCAATCGCGCGCTGCGTGCGGGAGGCTGGCGCGACACCGCATTGGAGGGGGCGTCAATGAGCATTTATGCTGGGGTCGCCCTGTTCGGCGCCACACTGATCGTGGCCGGCATCGCCCTGATCTATCGCTCACGTAGCAAGGGCGACGACGGCCCCGCGCACGAATTCGCTTCGGAAATCTTCGGCGTCACGATCCATACGCGCACGTTGGGCCACAGCCTGCTGGCCATCGGCCTCGCGCTGATGATCGCGGCAGTGGTCAATAACAAGGCGCCGGCCAAGCCGGATGGTCCGGGCGGCGCGCCGGACCCCCTCGCGGGCGTGGCAATTCGTCCGGTCGCCGGGCACCGCCTTCCTTCCCCGCGCGCCGGCTGGCGCATTCATATCAAGGAATGCGCATTCGATGCGATCCAGCGCCGGACGCTGGTCGAGACGATCCTGGAAAGGGATCTCGCCTTCACCACCATCACACAGGAAAAGCCGCTAAGCGCGCCGGTCCGGGCGCTGCCGAAACGTTCCAGCGTGGTCTATTATGGTGACAATGCCGAAGTGGCGCAGGGCCTTGCCTGGGAACTCACCCGGCGCAGCGGAAAGGACTTCACGTTCGAAAAGGCGACGACACCGACCGGCGGCTTCAAACATCCCGACACGACATTGGTCGTCGCGCTGATCGGCTTCACCTGCCAGCGTTAGGGCGCTAGCGCGGCACCATGCGCGATCGCCCCCTCACCCCGCAGGAAATCGCCCTCGCCCGCGCCGTATTCGGCGACGCGATCGACTATGCGCGCGTCCGCATCCATCGCCGCAAATGGGCCTTCTTCCAGCCGCCGCACATCGTGATGGCGCCGATGGGCCATATCCATTTCCACCCGCGCGGCGACCGCTATCGCGACGATTTCGCCGCCGCGCCGCTGGGCCTGCAGGCGCTCTTCATCCACGAGATGGTGCATGTCTGGCAGCACCAGTCGGGCATCTTCCTGCCGCTGCGGCGTCCGCCCTGGGCGCGCTACGATTACGCCTTCGCGCCCGGCCGTCCCCTCGCCCGCTACGGCATCGAGCAGCAGGCGATGCTCGTCCAGCACGCCTTCATGCTCCGCCGCGGCGCCGCCATCCCCGAAGCCCCCCCGCTCGCCGAGATCGAGGCGATCCTGCCCTTCTAGATTGTATCGGCATTCAGTTCACGGTGCGGCGAAAATGGTAGTTTTGCATGACCCGGAGCGCAGCGTGCTCAAGGCACGTGAGCACCGGAAGCGCGCGGAACTGCCATTTGCAGCCCGCCATGGGCTGAATGCCGATACAATCTAGTCGAACACGCGTTTCAAACCGAGCGCCTCGCCCGACATCGGCCGCCATTGTTGCGGCACGCCCGCCGCATGGAGGCGGCGGCGCAGATCGTCCAGCGCCTCGGGGGCCAGCGCGGCGTGCGGCAGCGGCACCGGATCATAGACCCCGGTGAAGATCACCAGCATGGCCGGCGCGTCGATCCAGGCGTGGATCAGGTTCCAGCCAAAGCTGGCGAACCCTTCCTGCCCGGCCACCACCAGCCCCGTATCGCTCCACCGGATGCGCATCCGCCCCGGCCGCTTCCACGCCGCGCGCTCGCGCGGGAAGCGCCGCCGCCATCCCCTCGCGTCCCAATTCTGAACCTGGCTGACGATCAGCGCGGCGGGCGCCATCGCCAGCGCCACGCCGATCGCGGCCGGCCCCACCTCCAGCACCACTTCCCACGGCGCCATCCCGAACCGGAAGATGCTGTTGATCGCCCACACCGCCGATCCCAGCAGCCCGACCAGCGATCCGACCACCCAATAATCGCGCGCGCTGGCGAGCCGCGCCCTCAAGGTCGGCGGCGGTGCTTCGGGCAATGTCGCGATCGCATAGGCGAAGGCGCGCCGGTAATCCTCGACGGTCGCGGCGAAGGGGGCGCTCTCGCCCGCGCCTTCCTCCTCGCCTCGCCGCTCGCCGTCCATGCCCCCCAACCCAGCATGGACGGCGTCCCGCATCAATTGTCGCTCGTGATGACCCGATCGACCGATCGCGGGGAGGGCGGCGGAGGCGGTGGCGGCGCCACGCGGACCGGGGGCGGCGGCGGTGGCGGGGGTGGCGCCACGCGGACCGGGGGCGGAGGCGGCGGCGGTGGCGGCGCCACGCGGACCGGGGGCGGCGGAGGCGGCGGTGGCGCCACGCGGACCGGGGGTGGCGGCGGCGGTGCCACGCGGACCGGCGGCGGTGGCGGCGTGTAGCTCGGGGCCGGCGGCGGGCTATAGGTCCGCGCCGGCGGCACCGCGACCGGGCGCGAGGATTGCGGCACGGGCGGCTGGTAGCTGGGCCGCGCCGGACGCGATTCGTCGCCGGTTACGGTTCGCGGCGAGACGCGGACCGGGCGCGGTGGCGCAGGCGGCGGCATGGTCGGCACGACCGCTGCCGGCTGGGGCGCGCTCGGCGCGGCCACCGAAGGAGGCACGGGCTGCGGCCGCGGCGGGCGCGGCGGCAGGCGCTCGCCGCCCTGCGGCTCCGGACGCGGCCGATAGCCGCTCGCGGGCGAGCCGGGCCGGGGCATGGGCCGCGGCGCCGCGCCGGGCGCGGGCGAGGCCGGCGGCGCGGTCACGGGCACCGGCGCGGCGCCGGCC
>CBINJP010000012.1:0-114433 GCA_966251045.1 uncultured Sphingomonas sp. | reverse complement strand
TTGTTCATCGCCTCATAGGCCATGCCCGCGCTCATCGCGCCGTCGCCGATCACCGCGATGCCCTTGCCGGGCGTGCCGGCGAGCTTGTTTGCCACCGCGAAGCCGAGCGCGGCGGAGATCGAGGTCGACGAGTGCGCCGCCCCGAACGGGTCGTATTCGCTCTCGCTGCGCTTGGTGAAGCCGCTCAGGCCCCCGCCCATGCGCAGCGTGCGGATGCGGTCGCGGCGGCCGGTCAGGATCTTGTGCGGATAGCATTGATGGCCGACGTCCCAGACCAGCCGGTCCTCGGGCGTGTTGAAGACATAATGGATCGCGACCGTCAGCTCGACCACGCCCAGCCCGGAGCCGAGATGCCCGCCGGTGGTGCCGACCGCCGAGATCGTCTCGGCGCGCAACTCGTCGGCGAGCTGGCGGAGGTCGGCGGGCTTGAGCTTGCGAAGGTCGGCAGGCGTATCGACCGTGTCGAGCAACGGGGTCGGTGGCAGATCGGACATCGGGCCCCTGTACCCCAGGCGGGCGATCAAGTCGAACGCTGTGATTCAGGAATTCAGGTGCAGTTTCGGTGCAGGAAGCCGTAGCGGAAGGCTCAGCGCAGCCACATGAAGAGGCTGCCGGCGAGGCCGGCCAGCACCAGCAGCGCGATCAGCACCGGCAGGCGGTTGTTGGCGCGCAGCTTGGTCACATATTTCTGGATGACCGCGTCGTCGCGCTGGTCCGATGCGGCCCAGGCGATGAGGGCGAACCAGAGCAGGAAGGAGAAGATCGTCAGCGGCGTCAGCTTGTAGATGAGCTGACGGTCCGGATGCCGGCGAAGCGCGGCGATGATCGCAGGCACGGCGACGAACAGCGCCATCACCGCAAGCAGCACGAACAGCAGCGCGGCCTTGGTCAGCATGGCATGGCCCCCCGGCTCAACCGCGCGTCAGTCGTCGCAGTCAGCGCATTTGCCGCGCACTTCGATCACCGGGCGGACGGGCGAGAAGCCCGCGCCCGTCGCGGCGGCGCGCACCGTCTTCGTGATCGCGTCGTCGTCGATATGCGTGGTCTGGCCGCAATTGTCGCAGACCAGGAAGATGCAGTCGTGCAGGCAATCGGGATGCGCATTGGCGACATAGGCGTTGGCGCTCTCGACCCGGCGGGCGAGGTTCGATCCGACGAACAGATCGAGGATGCGGTACACGCTGTTGGCTGCGACACGGCGTCCCTCGACCTTCGAGACGGCCTCGGCGATGTCGTAGGCGGACGCCGGTTTGTCGAACCCGGCCAGTGCCTCGAACACGCGCTCGCGCATCGCGGTCCATTGCTCGCCGGACTTTTCCAGCGTGGTCTGCGCGGCGCGGGTCAGGTCGCTGCCATGATGCTCGTGATGATCGTGATGGCCCATGGACGGAATCTAGGCGCTTGCATGCCCCGCGGCAAGCGGTGCCTCAGTAAGTGGCCCGGCGGTTCAGGTCGTGCCCGAGCGCGACCAGCGAGACGCCGACGAGCGTCCACACGACTTCGAAATCGCTGTGCGGCAGCGACAGCGCGCCGGCCATGACGCCGAGTCCGAACGCGCCCACCACCGCGGGCATCATGTAGCCATGGCTCATGATCCCGCGGCCAAGCGCGATCACGCCAAAGCCGATCGCCAGCGTCAGCCCGATCTCATGGATGATGGGGTTGAGCAGCCCGCCCGCGGCGGAGAAGAGCGCGAGGAAGATCGTCGTCGCGAGGCAGTGGGCAAGGCACAGCCCGCTCACACCCATCGCAATGCGATCGATGCGTGCATCAAGGCCGCCCCAGAAGCGGGACAGGGAGAGAGTCACCGGCATGGGAGACGATATAACTCCGCAAGGATTAAGTTACAACATATCATTGTGCCGAATTTCGCGCAGAATCCGGTTTGTTTGGCTGAGGCCGGACCCTAAGATCGCGGCATGAAGGGCAGGGAAATCGATCTCGACGTGGCGCGAAAAGCCGTCGCCGAGGGATTGCGGCTGTGCCTTGCTGGCGACGATTCGGAGGGGTTGGCGCGCTATCGCTCGGTCGCGCGGCCGCGGGCGTTCGGCGAGCTTCCGCTGGGGCTCCACGTGCATCTGCTGCGCGAGGCTGGGCGGGACGGCGCCGCCGAGCTGCTGACGGCACTAACGATCCGGACGGGCGGCGACCTGGCGTGGAAGACGGCGGGCAAGGACGCTTCACTCGCCGCGAAAGCGGCCGAATATGCCGCGCTGCTGGCGAAGGGCCTGGCCAATCCGCGGATGATAAACCGTTATCTGCGCCTGCTCACACAGCTCGAGCGAAGCGCGGAGGTAGCGGCGATCTTCGATCCCGGGCTGCTGTTGCATTGCGTCCGTATCGGCGGGGGCGACGTGGCGGCGCGAGCGCTGCTCGATCGCGAGGCCGGGCTGGAAGTCGGATCGAACCTTTCGGTGCGCAACATGCGAGAGATACTGGGGCTCAAGCGCATCGCCGAATTCGCGCCGGTGCTGGCGGCGTGCCGCGCAGAGACCGAGGCCTATTTCGCGCGCTGGGCGGCGAGCGATCACCCCCTCGCGCACCTTGTGCCGCGCGATTTCGAGATCGACGCCTGGGGCCTGATCTCGCGGGGCGAAGGCTACAACACGCGTCACCAACACCCGAAGGGCTGGGCGACCGGGGTCTATTATCCGGTTGGGCTGGACGCGGATATTGTCGGCGGATCGCTGCGCATCGGTGGCTGGAGCGATCCCGCGCCGCCCGGCTGGCCCGTGGCGGACATCAGGCCCGAGTCGGGACTGCTGGTGTTGATCCCGTCCTATTATGTCCATTGGACGGACCCGCTGGGCGCGCCCGGCCTGCGTCTGTCGATCGCCTTCGACGCCGCCTAACCCAGCCAGCCGTGGCGGGCGGCGAAGGCCGTGAAGAGCGCCGGCCATACGGCGATCGGCTTTCCGGCGGTGAAGCGCAGACCGAAGCCGTGGCCGCCTTCCTCGAAGATATGGGTTTCCACCGGCACGCCCGCCGCCTTGAGCGCGTCGCGCAGGCGGATCGTGTTGGCGACGGGGAGGACATTGTCGTCCTCGGCATGGCAGAGGAAGCAGGGCGGCGTGGCCTTGCTCACCTGCGCGTCGAGCATCTTCCAGCCGGGGCCGTTTTCCGGGACCTGTGTGTTGGTACCCAGCGTCGTGCCGGACTGCGCGCTCAGGAACGGGTCCATCGCGATCGCGGGATAGATCGGTGCGGCGACGATCGGCTTCGCATCGAGCGCGTCGGCCGCGTCGACGGGGGTATAGACTTTCTCGGCATGGCGCGTGGCGAGATCGCCGCAGACATGGCCGCCCGCGGAGTAACCGAGCGCGGCGACGCGCTTGGGATCGATCTTCCATTCCGCCGCGCGGTGCCGGATCAGCCGCATCGCGCGCTGGGCATCGGCGAGCGAGACGTTGCGCGGATCCTTCCAGCCCTGGCCGGGCAGGCGGTAGAAGCAGACGAACGCCGTCACGCCGCGCTCCGCCAGCCAGGCGGCGAGCTCATAGCCTTCCTTGTCCATCACCACGCGTTGATAGGCGCCGCCGGGGGTAATCAGCAGCGCGGCACCATTGGGGTTCTTCGCGGGAAAGACGTCCATCCGCGGCGTGCGGATCCTGACCAGCGCACGGTCGAGGATCGCCGGGTCCTTGCTCCGCTCGAGGACTTCGTCCTTGAGCGAAGGATCGGTGAGCCCGGGCGCCTCGCCGGGCCAGAGGTTCACGCTGAAGGCGGGCTGGGGATGCGCCGCGGCGCCCGCGCGGACAGGGGCGGGAAGGATCGAGGCCGCGAGCGCGGTGCCGATCACGGTACGGCGATCAACCGGTGTCATCGCGGCACTTTGCCGCGAATCCGGGGGCTCGGCAATCGGGAGTACGGGTAGGCCGAGCGGTCGCTCTAGGGGGACGCCGCCCGGCCGTGCCCGCAATATGGGATATAGGTGTTTCCTCCGCGCCCGCCATTGAAACTGCGATGACCCGATAGCCGATTGCGCTCAGGCGCCGAGGAAATGCGCGTGTTCCGCCTCGGTGGCATTGACCGCGAGCAGGGAGCGCGCCTCGCCGGCATTGCGCTGGGCGGAGCGCGCGGCCTAAGGAGCCGCATGGCCAAGCTCCGCGCCGATCAGATGCTCGTCGATCGCGGCCTTGTGGAGAGCCGCAGCCGGGCGCAGGCGCTCATCATGGCGGGGCTGGTCTTCGCGGGCGAGCGCAAGATCGACAAGGCGGGGCAGATGCTCGCCGAGGAGACCGTGCTCGATGTGCGCGGGCGCGATCATCCCTGGGTGTCGCGCGGCGGGATCAAGCTGGCGCATGCGCTCGATCATTTCGGCTGGGACGTTGCCGGGGCGGTCGCGATTGACGTGGGGTCCTCGACCGGGGGCTTCACCGATGTGCTGCTGAGCAAGGGTGCGGCGCGGGTCTACGCAGTCGATTCGGGGACCAACCAGCTCGCCTGGAAGCTGCGGCAGGACCCGCGGGTGATCGTGCATGAGCAGACCAGCGCACGCATCCTGACGGCGGAGCACATCCCGGAGCCGATCGACCTGGTGGTGTGCGACGCGAGCTTCATCGGGCTTGCCAAGGTGCTCGACGTGCCGCTCGGCTTCGTGCGGCCGGGCGGGCGGCTGATCGCGCTGATCAAGCCGCAGTTCGAGGCGGGGCGCGACGAAGTGGGGAAGGGTGGCGTGGTCCGCGACGCGCAGGTGCATGAGCGGGTGTGCCGCGAGGTTTCCGAATGGCTCGTTTCGAAGGGCTGGACCGTCGAGGGCGTGACTGCCAGCCCGATCACCGGGCCCGAAGGCAATGTCGAATTCCTCATCGCCGCATATTGCTAATCCGACTATCCGTTCATAGGGCATTCAGCCGGCGGGACGTGTTACTGCGCTATCGTAACAATACACTTGGGGTTTGAGGGCATGTGGAAGGGAACGGCGCGGCTCGGAGCCGCGGCGATGGCGTTGTGCATCAGCGATGCGGCGCTCGCCCAGCGGACCGACGACAATGCCGTGACGCAGGCCGAGGACGCCTTCGGCACCAGCGTGGGCGACGAATCGATCGGCATCTACAATGATTATGACGTACGCGGATTTTCGCCCGTCGATGCCGGCAATGTCCGGATCGAGGGGCTGTATTTCGACATGCAGACCGAGCTGAACGGGCGTGTTTCGGACGGATCGACCGTGCGGGTCGGGATCTCCGCGCAGAATTATGCCTTCCCCGCGCCCACCGGCATCGCCGATCTGACGCTTCGCAAAGCCGGTGCGAAAAGGATCGTCTCGGTCGGGGCCGGGTTCGGACCCTGGATGGGCGGTTATGGCGAAGTCGACGTCCAGCTGCCGATCGATGGCGAGCGGCTCGGCATCGCGGCGGGGGCGGGCTTGTACCGGTCCGGCCAGCCCCATGCCGGTTCCCCGCAAGATTTCTCGCTCGGCGCGACGGTGCGCTGGGCGCCCAGGCCGGGTGTCGAGATCGTCCCCTTCTGGAGCCGCGAGCGCACGACGGACGCCGAGGCGCAGCCGTTGCTCTTCACCAGCGGCGATTTCCTGCCCAAGCGCTTCGCCCGGAATCAATTCTACGGCCAGCGCTGGGCCGATTATTCGGGCGAATCGACCAATTACGGCCTGCTCGCGCGCGCCGATCCGGCGGGGTTCGACGTGCGGCTGGGCGTGTTCCGTTCGATCTCCGGCACCGACCAGTCAGCCGCCGACCTGCTGTTCGATACCGATGCCGATGGATCGGTGGGGAGGCGCGTCATCGTCATTTCGAAGGATGACCGTTCGGCCTCGACCTCGGGCGAACTGCGCGTCTCGCGTCATTTCGACGAGGGGCCGCGCCGGCACACGCTGATTGCGTCGGTGCGTGGGCGGGCGCAGGACCGGCGCTATGGCGGCGCGGCGTTGATTGACCTGGGTGCGAGCACCAGCCTGGGCGAGGATTTCCGCGCCGAGCCGGCCTACACCAACGGGCCCAAGACGCAGGACCGCGTGCGCCAGACGACCTTTGGCGTGGCTTATCAGGGCCGCTGGAAGGGCGTGGGCGAACTCGGCTTCGGTATCCAGAAGACCGATTATTCGAAGCGCGTCACCGATCCCGATCCGTCGATCCATATCCCCGAATCGCGCGACGCCCCCTGGCTGTTCGGCGCCACCGCCGCGGCCTATGTGACGCCGCGCTTCGCCGTCTATGGCGGCTATACGCGCGGGCTCGAGGAGAGCCCGGTCGCGCCCAACGAAGCGGTCAACCTCAACGAGGCGCCGCCCGCCATCCGCACCCGCCAGGCCGATGCCGGGGTGCGCTGGAGCGTGGGCAAGGTCACCGCGGTGGTCGGCGTGTTCGAGGTCGAGAAGCCCTATTTCAACCTCGATCCGGCGCTGCGCTTCCGCCAGCTCGGCATGGTCCGCAATCGCGGCATCGAATTCTCGGTCGCGGGACAGCTCATGCCCGGGCTCAATCTGGTGGCGGGCAATGTCCTGATCGACGCGCGGGTTTCGGGCGAGGAAGTGAATAACGGCACTATCGCCTCGCGCCCGGTCGCGAGCTTCCGGCGGCACACGATCGTCAGCCTCGATTACCGGCTGCCCAATTCGCCCCTCTCGTTCGACGCCTATGCCGAGGGGATCAGCCGTCCCGTCGCCAATTCGGCGAACACGCTGTTCATCCCGGCGCGCGCGATCGTCAACCTGGGCACGCGCTATCGCTTCAAGCTGGGCGAGGCCGATGCGCTGCTGCGGTTCCAGGTCGCCAACATCACCAATGTCTTCGGCTGGAACAATGGCGGCAGCGGCTTCTACGTGCCCAATGGCTCGCGCCGCTTTTCGCTGAGCCTCGGCGCGGACATCTGAGCGAGGCGGGATAGACAATGTTGGACATACACCGGCAATAGTGAACGCACAGAGCCTGCAACCGAGGGCCGGGCCCTTGCGTTTCCTTCCTGTGCGGAATAGCCGCTAGAGTGTTCATGCGAATTTCTGTTGTGATGCTCGCGCTGACAGCGCTTCTCGGCGGCTGCGGCCAGCAGGCGAACGGCAGTGCCAGCACCAAGCGCGAGGCTCCGCTCGTCACCGCCGCGGCGGTCACGACGATGCGCTTCGTCGAGAAGATCGACGCGGTCGGTACCGCGGTCGCCAACGAGCAGGTGACGCTGGCCGCGCCGGTCACCGAACGCATCGTCCGCCTCAATTTCGACGATGGCGCCTTCATCCGGAAGGGCCAGGTCGTCGCGGTGCTCGCCGCGGGGCAGGAAACCGCCCAGCTTGCCGAGGCCGGCGCCCGTGCCCGCGAGGCGCAGCAGCAGCTCGCGCGGCTCAACCAGCTCAAGCAGCGCGGCTTCGCGACCAACAGCGCGGTCGACGCGCAGGTGGCGCTCGCCGGCCAGGCCAATGCCCAGGCGGCGCAGGCGCGTGCCTCGATCGGCGACCGCGTGATCCGCGCGCCCTTTTCGGGCTGGGTGTCGCTGCGCACCATCTCCGCCGGCGCGGTGGTGCAGGCGGGAACCGAGATCGCGATGATCAGCGACATCTCGAAGATCAAGCTCGACTTTGCCGTGCCCGAAACCGTGCTGTCGCGCGTCGCGCCCGGGCAGGCGATCCTGGCGCGGGCCGCCGCCTGGCCCGACCAGCCCTTCTCCGGCGTGATCGCGACGATCGATCCGGTGCTCAACCCGCAGACCCGATCGGCGACGATCCGCGCGCTCCTGCCCAATGGCGACCGGCGGCTGAAGCCGGGCATGCTGCTGACCGTCACGATCGAATCGCAGGCCCGGATGTCGCCGGCGGTGCCCGAGCTCGCGGTGATCGGCGAAGGCGAGCAAAGCTATGTCTATGTCGTCGACGGCGGCGCCGCGAAGCGCGTTCCGGTCCGAACGGGGATGCGGCAGGACGGTTTCGTCGAGATCCTTTCGGGCCTCCAGCCCGGCCAGCGCGTCGTGACCGAGGGCGTCGTCAAGCTGAGTGACGGCCAGAAGGTGCGCCTGACCAGCGCGGAGAACCGCAAGCCGAAGGGCAACTAACGGTGGTGCTCTCGGATATCTCCGTCCGCCGCCCCGTCTTCGCGGCGGTGATGGCGATGCTGCTCACCATCGTCGGCATCGTGGCGTTCACGAGCCTGTCGGTGCGCGAATATCCCGACACCGATCCGCCGATCGTCTCGGTCCAGACCACCTATACCGGCGCCGCCGCGAGCGTGATCGAAGCGCGGATCACCCAGCCGCTCGAAGACCGGCTTTCGGGGATCGAAGGGCTCGAGACGATCACCTCGCGATCGCGCGACGGCACCTCCGAAATTTCGGTCGAGTTCCGCCCGGGGCGCAATATCGACGAGGCGGCCAACGACGTGCGCGACCGGGTCGGCGGCGCCGCGAACGACCTCCCCGAGGATGCGCTGCCGCCGCAGGTGCGCAAGGTCGATGCCGACGCCTCGCCGATCATGTTCATCACCATCGCGCGCCCGGGCTGGTCGCGCCTCGAACTGTCCGACTGGGTCGACCGCAACCTGACCGACCGCTTCGCCAATATCGATGGTGTCGCGCGCGTCTTCGTCGGCGGCGATGCGCGGCCGTCGATGCGCGTCTGGCTCCAGCCCGCCAAGCTCGCGGCGTTCCAGCTGACTCCGGCCGATGTCGAGGCGGCGCTGAGGCGCCAGAATGTCGAGCTGCCCGCCGGTCGCATCGAATCGCGGCAGCAGAACATGACGCTGCGTGTCGAGCGCCAGTTCCGCACGCCGGAGAGTTTCGCGGCGTTGGTCGTGGGCCGCGGCCCCGATGGTTATCAGGTCAAACTGGGCGACATCGCGCAGGTCGAGCTGGGCGCCGAGAACCCCTATTCCAGCTTCCGCGTCAATGGCGGCGAGGCGGTGGGCCTCGGCATCGTCCGCCAATCGGGCGCGAACACGCTTGCGGTCGCCGACGGCGCCAAGAAATTGATGGCCGATCTGGCCCCCACGCTGCCCGATGGCATGAGCATGGACGTCGGATCGGACGATGCGCAGTTCATCTCGCGCGCGATCGAGGCGGTGTGGCACACGCTGGCCGAGGCGGCGATCCTCGTCGTGCTGGTCATCTTCCTGTTCCTCGGATCGTGGCGCGCGACGCTGATCCCGGCGATCACGGTGCCGATCTGTCTCCTCGGCAGCATGGCGGTGCTGTGGGCGTTCGGCTTCTCGATCAACCTGCTGACGCTGCTGGCGCTGGTGCTCGCGATCGGGCTGGTGGTCGACGACGCGATCGTCGTGCTCGAAAATGTCTACCACCGGATCGAGGAGGGAGAGCCTCCCCTCGTCGCGGCCTTCAAGGGCACGCGGCAGGTCGGCTTCGCGGTGATGTCGACCACGCTCGTCGTCTGCGCGGTGTTCGTGCCGGTCAGTTTCCTGTCGGGCCAGACCGGGCTGCTCTTCCGCGAGCTGGCGGTGGCGATGATCGGTGCGATCGCCTTTTCGGGATTCCTCGCGCTCAGCCTCACCCCGATGCTCTGCTCGAAGCTGCTCCGGCACGAGGGACGCGGGCGCTTCACCGGCTGGATCGACGATCGCTTCCGCAGCCTCGAAAATGCCTATGGCCGCCGGCTCGACTGGGCGCTGCGCAAGCCACTGGTGCCGCTGCTGGGCGTGGCGGCATTCCTCGGCGTCGCCGGGCTCGCCTTCGCGACCCTGCCCTCCGAACTCGTCCCCGCCGAGGATCAGGGGATCGCCCAGGTCCAGGTCAGCGCGCCCGAGGGCACCGGCTTCGCGCAGATGGACCGCTACATGACGCAGGCCCAGGAGCAGCTGATGCCGATGCTCAAGGAGGGCACGGTCCGCAGCCTGATCACCCGCACCCCCGGTGGCTTCGGCGCGAGCGACGATTTCAACAGCGGCACCTTCGTCGTCTTCCTGCGCCCCTGGGAGGAGCGCAAGCTGACCACGCAAGACATCGTCCAGCAGCTCAACAAGAAGCTCGCCGGCATGCCCGCGATCCGCGGCAATGCGCAGGTCCGTTCGGCGCTGGGGCGGGGGCGCGGACAGCCGATCGGCTTCGTGATCGCCGGCAGCACCTATGAGGAGCTGGTCAAGGCGCGCGACCGCATCTTCGCCGCCGCGCGCGACAATCCGGGCATCATCAACCTCGACAGCGACTACAAGGAAACCAAGCCCCAGCTGCGGATCGACGTGAACACCCAGCGCGCGGGCGATCTGGGCGTGTCGGTCGATGCGGTCAGCCAGGCGCTGCAGACCCTGCTGGGCTCGCGCCGAGTCTCGACCTATGTCGATCGCGGCGAGGAATATCGCGTCATCGTCCAGGCCGAGGAGGGCGAGCGATCGACGCTCGACGACCTCAACTCCATCTATGTCCGCGCCCGCGACAATTCGCTGGTGCCGCTGTCGAACCTCGTCACCACGCGCCAGATCTCGGGCCCGCGCGATCTGGGCCGCTTCAACAAGCTGCGCGCGATCACGCTGCAGGGCGCGCTGGCGCCCGGCTATTCGATGGGCGAGGCGCTGAACTTCCTCCGCGCGCAGGCGTCGGCATCGCCCGAGGTGCAGACCGTGGGGTATCGCGGCGAGAGCCAGGCCTTTGTTGAGACCGGCGGATCGATGCTGGCGGTGTTCGGGCTCACCATATTGATCGTCTATCTGGTGCTCGCCGCGCAGTTCGAGAGCTTCGTGCACCCGGCGGTGATCATCACCACGGTGCCGCTCGCGGTTGGCGGCGGGCTGATCGGGATGCTGGTGATGCACGTCTCGCTCAACCTCTACAGCCAGATCGGCATCGTCATGCTGGTGGGGCTGGCCGCGAAGAACGGCATCCTGATCGTCGAATTCGCCAACCAGCTGCGCGACGAGGGCGCGGCGATCGGCGACGCGATTCGCCAGGCGGCCGCCCGGCGCCTCCGCGCGATCCTGATGACCTCCATCGCGACCATCGCCGGAGCGATCCCGCTGGTGATCGCGGGCGGGGCGGGCGGAGCGGCGCGCGCCTCGATCGGCGTGGTGATCGTGTTCGGCGTCGCGCTTGCAACGCTGATCACTCTTTTCCTTATTCCAATTCTCTATAGTAGATTGGCCAGACGGACCGGGTCGCCCCAGGCCGTGGGTCGGGAATTGGATGCGGCGCTGGGGGCGCCGCCGCTGGTGGAGCAGCCGGCGGAATAAGGAGGAACGCTTGAGGGAGATCGCGTCGAAGGGCCAGCTGAGGCTCGCCTATCTGCGATGGGCGGTGGTCACGGTGCCATTCATCCTGCTGCTGGGATTCACCTCGGCGCGGTTCGCGCCGACCGGATCGCAGAATTCCTGGTATGTGGCGCTCACCAAGCCCGACAACATGCCCCCCGAATGGGCATTCCCGGTCGCCTGGACGGTGATCTACGTGCTGCTGGGCCTCGCGCTGGCGATGATCATCAACGCGCGCGGATCGACCTTGCGCGGCCCCGCGCTCGTGCTGTTCGCGGTTCAGATGGCGGTCAATCTCGCCTGGAGCCCGATCTTTTTCGGGATGCACCAGATCATGACCGCGCTGATCGTGCTGGGCGTGCTCGGGGTGCTGGTGCTGATCACGCTGCTGTTGTTCGGGCGGATTCGGCTGGGTGCCGCGGTGCTGCTGGTGCCCTATCTCGCCTGGGTCTGCTATGCGGGTTTCCTCCTCTATCAGATCGACAAGCTCAATCCGAACGCCGGAAGCCTTGTACCGGCGCGGTCGAGTGACCAGATTCAGATCGAGGATGACGACACCGTGCTGGTGGACGGAAACGATAGCGGAAGCCCGGGTAATGCAGACTGACAACAAGCTGTTCGACGATTTCGTCAAGTTCGTGAACGGCGCCGCCGGCACCTTTGCCGGGATGGCGCGCGAGGGCGGCGAGCAGGCGCGCGAACGCGCCAAGGAATGGATCGGCGGGCTCGATTTCATCAGCCGCGACGAATTCGAGGTGGTGAAGGCGCTTGCCGTGGCCGCGCGCGAGGAAGCCGATGCGCTCAAGCTTCGCGTGGCGGCCCTTGAGGCGCAGCTGGGCGGTGCCGCCGCCCCCGTGAAGCCCCAGGCCAAGGCAAAGCCGGCGAAGAAGCCGTCGGGAAAAGCTTGAACTTCTTTTCCACAGCTTTTCGACAGAGTTCTGAACGCCGCGCTTGTGCCGAATCCGGGCGGCAGGCAAGCATCACCCATCGTGGGTGGAGGTTGTGATGCTCGACGAGGCCGAGTTGGACCGCGAGGACGCCGCGCCGATCGATATGCTCGAAAATTACTTCGCGGCGCATGGCTGGACCCATGAGCGCGAGGACGAGGAGATCGTCGCCAAGGTCAAGGGCAGCTGGACCGAATATGAGCTGCGCGCGATCTGGCGCGAGGATGACGGCGTCCTGCAATTTCTCGCCTTCCCCGATATCCGGGTCCCCGACGAGCGCCGCGCGGCGCTCTACGAGACGATCGGGCTGGTCAACGAACAGCTCTGGATCGGTCATTTCGAACTCTGGTCGGCGAGCGGCATCCTGCTCTTCCGCCACGCCGCGCTGGTCGATGGCGAGGAGCCGACGCTGAGCCTCGCCCAGGCCGAATTGCTTGTCGAAAGCGCGATCGACGAATGTGAGCGCTTCTATCCCGTGTTCCAGTTTGTGCTGTGGGGCGGGAAGAGCCCCGCCGAGGCGATCTCCGCCGCGCTGATCGAGACGCAAGGCGAAGCGTGATGGGGGGCGAGGCGTGAGCCCGCGCATACCTTTCCCGGCCAGCCTGTGGCTGATCGGGTGCGGCAATATGGGCGGGGCGATGCTCCGCGGCTGGATCGCCGAGGGCGCGGACCCGGCCAGCATCACCGTCATCGATCCCTTCGATCCCGCGGTGCCCGATGGCGTGACCGTGCTGGCCGAGCCGCCCGAAGGCGCGCCGGACGTGCTGGTTCTCGCGGTCAAGCCGCAGATGCTGGACAAGATCCCGCGCCTCTCCGCCGGACTGCTCGTCTCGATCCTCGCGGGCGTGGAGGAGGCGACGCTAGCGGCGCGCTTCGATGCGGGGGCGATCATCCGGGCGATGCCCAATCTGCCCGTGTCGATCGGCAAGGGCGTGGTCGCGCTTCATGGCACCGATCTCGGCACCCAGGCCTATGCCACCGCGGAGCGGCTGATGGCGCCGTTCGGGCTGGTCGAATGGATCGACGCCGAGCCCTTGTTCGACGCCGTCACCGCGCTTTCGGGCAGCGGTCCGGGCTTTGTCTATCGCTTCATCGATGCGCTGGCCGATGCGGGCGCGGCGTTGGGCCTGCCCGCCGATCAGGCGCTGCGCTTCGCCATCGCCACGGTGGAGGGCGCGGCGGCGCTGGCCGATGGAGCAGGGGAGAGCCCCGCCACGCTCGCCAACCGCGTCGCCAGCCCCGGTGGCACCACCAGGGCGGGCCTCGACGTGCTCGACCGCGAGGAAGCGCTCAAGCGCCTCGTCGATGAAACCCTGTCGGCTGCCGCGCGCCGTAGCGCCGAACTGGCCGCGGCTGCGCGCGAATAGCGGAACGCCAGCCTTCTCGAACGGTTTTGCTTCCGACTCTCAAATCAACGGAGGCGGACATGGCGACCACCGAAGCGACGCGTGACAGCAAGGGCCGGTTCAAGGCCAAACCCCGGACGAACGGCGCCGATCATGGCAGCCGCGGCAATCTCGGCATCATCGCCGGAGCGGCGGCCGGCGGCGCGGCGCTGGGGCTGCTCGCGATGTTCGGCCGCAAGGCGCTGGTGCAGGCCCCCAGCGCGCTCGCGCATGACTGGGTCGAGGCGCTGACGCTCGAGCATACGGCGGTGGCGAAGCTCTTCGACGCGATCGAGGCGACCGACGAGAGCGCGACGATCCGCCGCAACCTGCTGCTCACCCAGCTCAAGCACGCGCTGACCAAACACGCCATCGAGGAGGAAAATGTCATCTATCCGGCGCTGCGCGAAGCGGGGCAGCGCGAGGCGGCCGACGAACTCAACAAAGAGCATGGCTACGTAAAGCAGTATCTCTACGAGCTGGAGAATACGCCCACCGCCTCGCCGCAATGGATCGCGACCGTCCGCCGTCTCCGCGCCGATATCGAGGCGCATGTCGCCGAGGAGGAGACCAATCTTTTCCCGATGCTTCGCGCCCAATTGAGCGAGGAGAAGAACAAGGCGCTCGCGCTGGCGATGAACAAGGAGGGGTTCAAGATGGCGTGACTGTGCGGGTCATGCGCGACCTGTCACCCCCGGTATTCGAACTCGACGAGATAGACGATGTCGCCGGAGCCGTGCTTCGCGGTCTTCATCAGGTCAGCGATATCGGCAAAGCCCGATCGGCGCGCCAGGTCGTCGGTGATTTGGTCCGGGGCGATTTCACGGAGTGATGTGACTTCGATATGGCCGGGCCCGAGGCGATAGCAGCCGCCCACCTTGACGTGCGGGCGCTGCCAGATGCGGACCGAACAGGTGATTTCGCCGAGCATGACGCGGTCGCGCAACTGCTTGGCGAACATCATCGCCTACCGCCCCAGTGCCGCGATCCGTTCGCGCTCCTCGGCCGGGATCAGCCCTTCGAGCACCGCCCAGAATCCGCCCACCGCCTCGCGGTCCGCGCTCGAATAGGCCGCGGCGAGCTTCTCGCGCAGCGCCTCGAACAGTCCGGCCTCGAGCGCCGCGCCCTGCGGGGTGAGCCGCAGCAGCCGCTGCCGCCGGTCCTTCTCGCCGGTGCGCGTCTCGACCAGCCCGCGATCGGCGAGATCGCCGAGCACGCGGCCGAGCGATTGCTTGGTGATGGCGAGCAGCGAGAGCAGGTCGCTCACCGTCAGATCGGGCTTGCGCGCGATGAAATAGAGCGCGCGGTGGTGCGCCCGGCCCAGGCCCTGGTCCGCCAGGCTTTCGTCGATCGAGCGCGTGAGGTGCGAATAGCCGAAATAGAGCAATTCGACGCCGCGGCGGATCTCGGGCTCGCGCAGGAAGAGTGGAGAGGCGGGAATTGGGGCAGCCATGTTGACGTATCTTGCCACGCAGCATAGTCCTTCGCAACCCAGACAGAAGAGACCGGATGGCGCAGATGGAAGACGTGACCCTGGATTTCGAGTTCGAGGCTCATAGCAATCCCGTCTCGCCCGAGGCGCGCGCCGAAGCGCTCGCCAATCCCGGATTCGGCAAGACGCTGACCGATCACATGGTGGTGATCCGCTATTCGGACGAGAAGGGGTGGCATCGTCCCACCGTGGAGCCGCATGCGCCGATCCTGATCAACCCGGCCTGCGCGGTGCTCCATTATGCGCAGGAGATATTCGAAGGGCTCAAGGCCTATCGCCTGCCCGATGGCGGTGCCGCCCTGTTCCGCCCCGAGGCGAATGCGCGCCGTTTCAACGCCTCGGCCGAGCGGATGGCGATGCCAACCATGCCGGAGGAGATGTTCCTCGAGTCGCTAAAGCAGATGGTCGCGGCCGACCGCGACTGGATCCCCGAGATCGAGGGCGGATCGCTCTATCTGCGGCCCTTCATGTTCGCCTCGGAAACCTTTCTGGGCGTTAAGCCCGCGTCTGAATTCACCTATATGGTGATCGCGTCCCCCGCCGGCGCCTATTTCAAGGGCGCCGATTCGGTCACGCTCTGGGCGTCCGAGCATTATACCCGCGCCGCGCCGGGCGGCACCGGCGCCGCCAAGTGCGGCGGCAATTACGCCGCGTCTTTGGTCGCGCAGGCCGAGGCGATCCGCGAGGGATGCCACCAGGTCGTCTTCCTCGATGCCGCCGAGCAGAAATGGGTCGAGGAGCTGGGAGGCATGAACATCATGTTCGTGTTCGAGGACGGCTCGATCCAGACGCCCCCGCTGGGCGGCACGATCCTTCCGGGCATCACCCGCGATTCGCTGCTTACTCTCGCTCGCGACGCCGGGATCACGGTGCGCGAGGAGCGCTACAGCATCGATCAGTGGAAGGCCGATGCCGAAAGCGGGCGGCTGCGCGAAGCGTTCGCCTGTGGCACCGCGGCGGTGGTCACGTCGATCGGCAAGGTCCGCGGCCGCGGCTTCGAGTTCGCGATCGGCAATCAGGGTCCCGGCCTCGTCGCCGAAAGGCTCAAGAGCGATCTCGTCGCGATCCAGCGCGGCCGCGCCGAGGATCCGCATGGCTGGGTGAAAAGGTTGTTCTGAACCCCTTCCATCCCAGGCCGCGCTGGCTATAAGCGCGGCTCCGTTGGGGCGTCGCCAAGTGGTAAGGCAGCGGCTTTTGGTGCCGCCATTCCCAGGTTCGAATCCTGGCGCCCCAGCCAGCCCAGACCATCGAGGTTCCCGCATTCGCCGGGGGATTCCACGAGGTGAACAACCCCGAGGACATCGCTCCGGCCGAACGTGCGCTCATGGCATAGTTATTCTTGGCTTGATCGGTTGCGGGCGCAGAACATGCGTGCAACGTTATTTGCCGGGATTTGGCAGTGCTTTGCGCGAAGGGGGCGCATGCGAGTCGATGGACGGAGTTGCACGTAGCCGTTGCCAGATTCGCGTGCTCGGTGAGTCCGTGGGCGGCAAGGCCGCGCAAATCGGTTGCGGCGTCATCGTCGGCCCCGCGCTCGCGATCACCTGCACCCATGTCGTGACCGACGCGCTGGGGCTGGGTCCCGATGCCGATCTCGAACGCCGCGAGGTCCGCGTCCGCATCCCCGATGACGAGCCGATCGATATCCGGATGCGCGTCGTGCGCGCCTGGCCCGCCGATCCGCAGCATCCCGATCTCGACGGGATCGAGCGCTTCCACGATATCTGCCTGCTTGAGCCCCATGACGGCAGCTTCCCCGCATCCGATGGCAGCCGTGTCGCCTCGATCTGCACCGATCTGCCCGAAAGCGGCGCGATCCTGGTGGGCAGCGGCACGTCGGTCGAGCATCGCGACGTGGCGCTGAGCTGCGAGCTGGGCGATCCCATCGGCAGCCGTTCGATGCTCACCTCGCCGCAAAGCGACAAGGCGATCCGTCCCGGCTGCTCGGGGGCCGGCCTGTTCCAGCCGGGCCGCGGGCTGGTGGGGATGGTGAGCGAAGGGCAGGGGAAGATGGCGGGATTCATGATCCAGGGCCGCGTCCTTGCCGAAGTGCTGGGCCGCGCGGCGATCGTGACCGCGCCGGCGGCCGCGACGAAGCGCGCCGATGTCCATAGCGCCCTGTTCCGCAAGCTCGACGCGCTCGACCGCCAGCCGCAGGAATTCGATTTCGACGAGTTTCTCCAGATCTCGCAGCGGCGGCGCTCGGGGCTGGTCTGCACGCTGGGCGGGTTCGATACCGATCAGCCCTATCTGTGCCGCGACCGGCTGGCGCGCGACGCATTCAAGCTTGCGGGCTGCGCCCCCGAGATCGAGGACCGCGCGCTGCCGGTCGAGCTGCCGATCCCCAGCCTTTCCGAAATGAGCGCCGACGATGCGCTGCGCCGCCTCAAGAACGGCCTCAAGCGCGAGCTGGGCGCGGCCGGCATCGAGCCCGGCGATCTGGTTGCGAAGCTGGAGGAACGCTCGGTCCCGCTGATCGCCTATAGCCGGCTCGACGAGGATTCGCTCAAGAGCCGCAACACACGCGACCTGATCCGCCGCTGGGCCGAGTTCGTCGATGCCGCCACGCGCGGCAGGATCGCGCTCAAATTCATCCATTTCCTCGTCATCCATTTGCGCGGGCCCGGCGACACCAAGGACGAGGACGCGCTCGCCAAACGCTATCGCGCGGCGGTCAAGGCGCTCAACGGCGAGCATGGCGAGAGCGAGGAGGCGCCGATCCTGCGCATCCAATTGCTCAAGCGTGTCGCCAGCAACGATGTTCAGGACTGGGTGCGCGAGGCCGGCGTGGCGCTGACGCTCGACCGCGACCTCGTCACCACGATCCAGATCCGCGCCGCGGCGCAATTTCCGGACGATAGCCGGCCGCGTTTCGCGGAAGTCGCGGCGTGGATCCGGCAGCTCAATCTACAGGCGGAGCAAGAAGCATGACCGATTTCCGGGCGATCGAGAGCGCCGCGCCGCTCAAGCTGCGCGCGCCGCTCACCCAGCGGCACATGGCGGTGCGCAACTATGTGCTCGCCGACGGGCTGGTCGAGGCGATCGATGTGGCGATGATGCTGGGCACGCCGCTGCTGCTCACCGGCGAGCCGGGGACGGGCAAGACCCAGGCGGCGATCTGGCTGGCGGATACGCTCGGGGTAGCCCCTGCGCTGCGCTACGACGTCAAGTCGATGTCGACCGGCACCGAGCTGCTCTACAGCTTCGACGAGGTCGCGCGCTTCCGCGATTCCAGCCGGTCCGAGGTCAAGCCTCTGGTCGACTATCTCCGGCTCAATGCGCTGGGCGAAGCGATCGTGCGCGCGGCGGGCGGGCAGGCATTGCTCTGCGACCGCTTCGGCAACCCGCTCGAAGGCGCGGCGCTCGCCGCGAACAAAGCGGTGCTCGATCGCGCTTTCGGCCCGGTGAAAGGCGCGCCGACCGTCTCGTTGCTGATCCCCGACGACAAGGGCTTCGCCAAGGCCGCGCCCGAACACCGCGTCGTGCTGATCGACGAGCTCGACAAGGCGCCGCGCGACACGCCCAACGACCTGCTGTTCGAGGTGGAGCGGATGGCCTTCGCGATTCCCGAGCTGGGGGTGATGGTCCGCGCCGATTGGGGGATGCGGCCGGTGGTGGTGCTCACCAGCAATTCGGAAAAGGAGTTGCCGGGGCCGTTCCTGCGCCGCTGCGTCTTCTTCGACATCCCCTCGCCGACGCCCGAAACGCTCCAGGCGATCGCGACCAACGCGATTCTCGAGCTTCAGGGCGGCGGCGCGCTGCTCGACAGTGCGCTCCAGCTCTTCGTCGCGGTCCAGCAGGAACGCGACCTCTCGAAGAAGCCCGCGACCGCCGAGTTCCTTGCCTGGCTCGATATCCTGCTTCACCGCGAACGAGTCGACCCCGGCGCGTCGCTGATCGAGCTGTACCGGCGCGAACCCGAGCGGGTGGAGAAGACACTGTGCGCGATCGCCAAGTCGCGCGACGATCTCAAGCTCGCCAAGGGCGCGGTCCAGCGGCTCGCGCAGGGCTGAGACCATGGCTTCGGCGCCCCTCGCCGAAGACCTTGCCAGCGACGCCTATCCGGGCATCGCCGATGCAGCGCGTGCGCTCGGGATGGGGCCGGCGGACCGGATCCGGCTGGAAGCGGTCGCGCTAAGGCTGCGGGCCGAGGGTGTCGCCGCCGACGATCCGCGCGTGCCCCTGTGGTTCGCCGCCGCGCTTTGCCGCTCGGCGGAGCAGCGGCGGGCCTTTCTGGCCGAACTCGTGCCGCCCCCGCCCCCTCCGCCATTGCCGCCTTCTCCCTCGCCGGGCGCCCGCACGGCGGACAGGGACAAGGAAGCGTCGGAGCGGTTCGAACATGACCGGCTGCGCCTCATCCTGTCGACCGTTGCCGGCCTCGCGCTCGCGCTTGCCGTCACGCTCGCGATCCTCTGGCGCACGCGCCCGGTGTCGCCGGCCATCGAGCTGACGACGCTGCAGAATATCCTCGAGCCGACCGGACAGACCGTCCCCCTCGAAGTCCCGGTCCAGAGCGGCGTGATCGTGCCCGATTGGGGTTCGATCGCGGTGATGGCCGGGATCGTCGCCGCGGCGATCGGCTATTGGCTGTGGCGCCGGCGCCGGCTGCGCGCAGTCAAGGCGAATTTCAGCCCCGAACCCGACAAGGCGGTCCCGCTCGCGCTGCGGCATGAGGAAACGCGGCTGTTCGCGTCGCAGGCGATCCGTGTGGGGTTGCGCCGGCTCCGGCGGCACCGGTCCCAGCCGGGCGGGCGGCTCGATGTGCGCGCGAGCATCGCGGCGACGATCCGCGCGGGCGGCCAGCCACAGGCGCGGTTTCGCGGGCGCTGGCTGATGCCCGAATATCTCCTGCTCGCGGAGCGCGAGGCGCCGCGCGACCATCTCGCCGCCGCGGGCGAGGCGTTGGCCCAGCGCATCCGGCAGGAAAATGTGGCGATGGGCCATTACGAATTTCTCGGCCGCCCCGACCCGCTTCGCGCGGCGGGCGGCGAGCGGGCGAGCATCCCGCTCGCCTCGGTGCTCGCGCGCCATGCCGATGCGCGGTCGATGATCCTCGCCGAGGGTTTCGACCTGCGCGAGGGGCCACTGACCCCCGCCTGGGTCGAGCGTGTCACCGACGCCGGCCCCGCGGTTCATCTCAACCCGCGCCAGAGCGGGGGAATGGGCGAGGGCGAGGCGCTGCTCGCCGAAGACGGCATCGGTTCCTTCGCGCTCAATGCGCGCGGCATCGCCGCGATGGCGCAGCGCCTCGCCGATCCGCGCGCCTTGCACGGCCTGCTGGCGGCCGGCCCGGCGCAGTTCGATCTGCCGCGCAGCCTCGATGCCGAACGCAAGCTGCTGCTCGCCGAGGAAGCGCCGCGACCGGCGATCGTCGCGGGGGTGACTGAGGATCTGGCGGCGTGGCTCGATCCCGAGGCCTATCGCTGGTTCGCCGCGCTGTCGCTCTTCCCCTGGCTCGAACCCGCGCTGACGCTCTATCTCGGCAGCCACCTCAAGGACAAGCGAGGCGAGCCGGTGCTCACCGACGCGCGCTATCTCGCGCTCGCCCGGCTGCCCTGGATGCGCAGCGGCGCGATGCCGCGATGGCTGCGGCTGGAACTGGCGCACGGCCTCGACTCCGAAACGCTCGCTTCGGCCGCGGCAGCCATCCAGGCCTTTCTGCTTCCCACGATCGAAGGCGGCGAGGCGCGCGACATCACGATCGAGCAGGGCCGCGATCCCGCCAAGCGCCGCCTGCTGCTCACCTGGCTGTCGCATAGCCCCGACAGCGAGTTGAGCGATCCGATCCTGATCGACATGTTCCGGGGCCGCCCCCCCGCCTTGCTCGGCCTGCGCGCGAGCGAGGGCATGGCGCGCCGCGTCGAGCGCTGGCGCGGCAGCGCCACGGTGAAATTGTGCGTGGCCGCCGTCGCGGCGCTCGCGCTGGTCGCGCTGGTCCGCAACCCGATCCCGCTGGAGGCGCGCGATACGGGCCGTAAGAAGACGGTGCCCTCGCCCGAATTCCGGATCCGGCAGAGTTCCGTGCCCATCGGGACGCCGAGCAGCACCCCCACCGGGAGCCCGACACCCAGCCCCTCGTCCGGCGCCGCCACGCCTTCGCCCCAGCCATCCATTACGCCGGTGCCAAGCCAGGTGCCGAGCCCGGTGCCCACCGCGAGCCCAACACCCACCCCGAAGCCGACACCCACCCCGACCCCGCCGCCTGTTGACCCGACCGGAACCAGCTTCACGGTCTATTTCGACCGCGACAGCGCCATCATCACGCGCGAGGCGAGCACGGTGCTCAACACCGTTTTCCGAAGATGGAAAGCGGCTGGCGGCCGGGCCGACATCAATCTTTCAGGCCACAGCAATCGCGGAAAGGGCGGGGCATCCTATGCGGTGGGGCTGTCGCAGCGGCTGGCGGATTCGGTGAAGGCCTATCTGGTGCTGCGCGGCGTTCCCGCATCGCGGATATTCACGCAGGGCTTTGGCAGCAGCCAGCCGCTTGGCGCGGAGGGTGCGAGCGTCAACGACCGCGTCGAGATCGAATTCAGCCTTCCGCGCGACGACACGCAGCAAATGGCGCGATGATCCGCGCCGGCTAGCGCATCCGCGCGAACGGATTGCCGTAGACGGTATAGGCCAGCCAGGTGAAGTCATGCTTGGCGTCCGCCGCCTTGCGCGCTGCGCGCGTGGCCTCGACGATGGTCTTCCCGTCCTTCAGCTCGCGGTAGAAGGTTTCGGCGAAATTGAGCGCCAGCCGGTCGTCGACCGACCAGAGCGCCCCGACGAACGCCGCTACGCCTTGCCCCGATAGCGGCCGGATGAACGAATCCGCGAAGCCCGAAACCCCCGCCAGCCCTTCGCCCTCGCGCCCCGCCTGACAGGCGTTAAGGAATACCAATGCCCGCGGCGTGCCGGGCTTGAACCGTGCTCGCGCCTTGACCTGCTCGATGCTCAGCGGATCGTCGATCACCTTGCCCTGCGCGTTGACCTGCCCCTCCATCAACAGCTTGGAATCGAGCACGGCGCGCTGCTCGGCGAGGCCGTGGCAGGCGAAATGAAGGATATCGCAATCCTGCGCCTCGCGTTCGAGATAGCGGCTGACGTCGCGGCTCGTGGCGGGGACCGCGGCGATGCCCGCGAACAGCTGTTCGAGCATCGTCTTCTCGTCCTGCGCGCCCTTCAGCTGCTTGCCCGCATCCTGATACGTCGGGATCACATAGCGGCAGCCGGTTCCCGCGCAGCCCAGCTGGCGCCCCGGCATCGGCGCGCCGTGGAGCCAGCGGACCAGCCCCCATTCGGACAGGAAGCCCTCATCGTCGAACGATTGCCGGTCGGGATCGGTCAGGAACATCAGCTCCCACGGGATCTGCGCATCCTCGGAGATGATCTGGATCGCCTCGATCTTGTCGCGGTTCTTCCACAGTTCGCGGCGGATGCCCTCGGGGATCAGCGCCTCGGTGCGGATCTTGGCCTTGTCGGCCAGCCGCTCGCGGAAGCTGTTGTAAATGTCCGCCGCGCCGCCTTCGCCCTTGAGGTTCCACGCATCCTCGATCTCGCGCAGCACTTCGCCGACATAGGCGCCCATATCAAACCCGTCGATTTCGAGCGTGCCGCCGCGCGCGAAGACGGGATCGTCGCTGACGATATCGAAGCGCAGCGTAATCCCGCCGGGGCGCTTGAACTCATAGATGCGCAGCACCGCGAAGCCCTCGCCCGCGGGCGGATCGGGGTTGATCGGCTGCTCGACGCGCATCACTGCCTGCTCCGCGCCGACGAACACCGGCTTGAGGATGAACGAGGCGACCACGCGGACGCCCTGGCGCGCCTCGATGATCAGCTCGGCCTCGCCCTGCGCGATGCCCTCCACTTCGAAGCGCGTGTTGATCTGGTCGCCGCTGATGTCGAACTCGCGCGCGTCGTCGCCGATCACCCTGCAGTTGCGCCGGGGGATAATTTCGATCCGCAGCGGCGCCTTGGCGATCAGCTTGGCGGCGACATCGGTGGAGTCGGCCGCGGCATGATCGGCGACCGCGATGGGGGCGGCGGAGATCGCGACCCAGACATTGACCGGCGTGCCCAGCTTGGGCTGCGGCGCCATCTCGGCGGCGATGAAGCGCTCCACGGTCTCGGGTTCGGGCGCCGCGGTGCTCACCGGTTCGGCTGCGGGCGCGGCGGCCATCGGCGCCGCCTCGACGGCGGGCGGCTCGGCGGACTTCATGCTTTCGAACATCTCGCCGGGCGGCTCCGCCATCGCGAAACCGTCCCCGCCGCCGCGCCGGGTCGAAACCGGGTGGCGCGGCAGATCGGGCATGGACTCGTCGTCCGACAGCTCCGGCGGAGGTCCTGGCGGTACCCGGGTGACGGATGCGGCGCCCCGGACGGTCGGCTCGCTTTCATATTCGACCCGGTCGCTGATCGTGATGCCGCGCGGCCGCTCCTCCTCGGCCATGCGCGGCGTCCAGCTGTCGCCGGACACCAGCGATCCCGATTGCGGCAGGCCGAGCGAGTCGAGCCCTAGCCAGCCGCTGATCTGCCCGGCCACGCCTTCATCGGCGAAATAGATGGTGTGATAGACGTTCGCGGTATCGCCCAGCGCCAGCGTCGCGTCCGCCGCCAGCAGTTCCTGCCGCGATCCGAATTCGGTCATCGAGGCGGTGTTGACCACCAGATCGTTGGGTTCCTTCATCAGCCGGTCGGTGATCCGGTCGGCGAGGAAACGCGTCGCCTCGGCGGTCAGCCCGCGCGCCAGCGTCAGTCCCGGCTCGAAGCTCGACGTGATCGCATGATAGGCTACCGCGGGATTGGGCGTTGTCGCCATGTTGAGCGCCGCCACCACATCGCCGCCGGGCTCCATCGCCGCGAGGCCGGGGAGCTTGCGCTCGCCGATCGCGACTTGCGAGAAGAGCTGGACGAAGCGCCCCAGCGTGCGGATCGTCAGCGTCACCAGCGGGCTCGCCGTCCCGCCGGTCAGCATCGCGACGCCCTTGCCCGCCGCGACCGCGATATTGGTGTAGAGGTCGGTCAGGTCGACCCAGTTGGCGGGCGAGGCCAATTGGGTGCCGCCATTCGTGCAGCCGACGAAGATGGCCTTGCCCAGCGTCACGTCGAGCCCCGATTTGGGCAGCAATGTCTCCAGCAGGGTCCGCAGCACCAGCCCGCCCCGGCTGAAGCCGACCGCGTCGATCGACGATCCCGCGGGCAGCTTGAGCGCGGCCAGGGTGGCGAGGATCGCGGTGGCGTTGGTCTCGGGCGTGTCGGCCAGCGTGCGGTGGTCATGGCCCAGGATCAGGTCGTAAGTGTCGAACGCCGCGCGCATCAGCGCCACACCATTCTTGCTCGCGGTCAGCGCGCCGAAGCTGTTCATCGTCGACGAGAAGGTGCCGTGGACCATCAGCAGGATGCGGACCGGCGGCTTGCCTTCATAGGTGAAGTCGATCGGCGCGGGGACCCATTTGGCGGCATCGAGGTCGCGGATCACCACCGGGCCCAGCGGATTGTCGCCCTCGATCCGCGCCACCGCCGCGTCGATCGCCCTGGTGACGACGAAGCGCAGCACATAGGTGCGCACCGGCTCGATCGCCTTGTCGACGAACCAGTCGGTGAGCGGGCCGCGCCGGGTGGGCTCGGGCGGGGCGCCGCGCGGCGGCGCGAGATCGAAGGTGATCGTCTCCTCGCGCCCGCCGCTTGCCGCCACATCGCCGCGCCGCCGGGGTGGGGCTTCCTCGCGCGCGCCGCCGGTTCCCCAGGCGAGCACGCCGCCTTCGGTTTCGTAGAGCAGCACCGCCGACTCGCCGGGCGCCACCGCCACCGCGACGCGCGGCTGCGCGAGCGCTTCCCCGCGCCGTATGGGCGGGGCTTCGGCGGGGGGCGTCGCGACGAATTCGGCGGCGATCTCGAAATCGGCGCCGCGGAGCGCCGAGCGAAGATCCTCGTTCGATGCGACCGCCGCAGGTCCGCCGCGTCGCACGGGCGCGGAATCGGCGGGCGTGACGACAAGGAAATCGCCATCCTCGATGACGACATCAGGAGTGACCGAGCGCCGTGCCATGATGGCCCCCAATAGCGATGGATGAAGCCGGATAGTTGTCGCTTCCGGGGTGAGAAGCAACCGGCAAAGTGTCTGGCCTAATCGCTACCGCGTTTAGCCTCGCCGGACAGTCGCTGGCGCTCCGAGTCATGGATATCTTCAGTCCGGCCGCTTGCGCCGGCGCGCATCGCTTCGCCAATGAGCAGCAAGGCGGGGCTCTCTCCGGCGACCGAAGCGACGGTGAGCGGCAACAGGTCGAGCCGCGTGAAGACCATCCGCTCGCGGGGCAGGCTGACATCGGCGGCGATCAGCACCGGCGTGCTGCCGCTCAGCCCATGCGCCATCAGTTCGCGCGCGATCTCGGGCGCGG
The DNA here is from genome assembly GCA_966251045.1 of uncultured Sphingomonas sp. Taxonomy (GTDB): domain Bacteria; phylum Pseudomonadota; class Alphaproteobacteria; order Sphingomonadales; family Sphingomonadaceae; genus Sphingomonas. The sequence continues at coordinate 89,092 of CBINJP010000012.1, read as the reverse complement.
CGGCGCGGCCCATATAGACTGCGAGCGTGACCTTGGGATCGGCCAGCGCCGTCCAGTCGAGATCGAGCGCCTCGCCCGCGCGGGCATGCGCGGTCACGAGCTGGAGCCGGCGGGCGAAGCCGCGCAAGGTCAGCGAGGTACAGGCACTCGCCGCCGCCGCGCTCGCCGCGGTGATGCCGGGGCAGACATGGACGGGCACGCCCGCCGCGCGAAGGTGACCGATCTCCTCGCCCGAGCGGCCGAACACCGAGGGATCGCCGCCCTTGAGCCGCACCACCCGCTCGCCGTCGAGCGCTGCGGCGAGCAGCAGATCGTTGATGCTCGCCTGGTCCTTCGAGTGCCACCCGGATCGCTTTCCGACCGGTACACGGCGAGCATGCGCCGGGATCATCGCGAGGATGCCCGGCCCGATCAGCGCGTCGTGGAAGACGATCGACGCCGCCCCGATCAGCCGCTCGGCCTTGCGCGTCAGCAAATCGGGATCGCCGGGTCCCGCGCCGACGAGCCACACCGTGCCGGGTTCAACCATGCGCGCTCTCCTTCGTCTCGCCGATCAGCCGCTGGATCGCCGGGCGGCACGATCCGCAATTGGTGCCCGCCGACAGCGCCCCGCCGACCGCCTCGACGCTGGTGAGGCCCTGTCGGCTGATCGCGGTGAGAATCGTCTTCATGCCCACATCGAAACAGGCGCAGATAACCGGCCCGCGATCGGACTGGGGCGCGGCGGGGCGGCCCGCGAGCAGCTCCAGCGTCGGCGGCGCATCGGCCGCGGCGAGCTGTGCGATCAGCCAGTCGCGCGGAGGGAGACTGCCGGTGCGTGAGAGATAGAGGGCAGCCACGAGCTTGCCTTCGACGATCACCGCGTGCCGCATCTGGCCGCGCGCGGGATCGCTGGTCTCGATCCGGGCGCCGCGGGGCAGGAGTTGACGGATCAGCCGCGCCGGATCGCCATCGCCCGCCAGCTCGACCAGCCAGCCCTGCGGCACCCGCACCCGCGTCGCCCAGACCGCGTCGATTGTGGCGGGCTCGTCGCGCGCCACCAGAAAGCCGCGCCATTCGACCGCCACGCGTTCGGCGCTGGCGGGTGTCGATTTGAACCCCGGCTGCCCAGAATGAGGATCGACCAAGGGGCGGGGGAGCAGCCCGGTGCGGCCGCCGGTCGATTGCCGGTCGGTCCAGTGGATCGGCGTGAAAATCTCGCCCCGGCGCTGCCCCTCGCTCAATGTCGCGCGGAACACGCTTGCCCCACGCGGAGTGGAGACGCGCGCGAGATCGCCCTCGGCGATACCCAGTGCTTCGGCATCGGCGGGATGGATCTCGACCATCGGCTCACGGCGATGGTTCGCCAGTTTGGGCGACAGGCCGGTGCGCGTCATCGTGTGCCACTGGTCGCGATAGCGCCCCGTGTTGAGCGTCATCGGCCAATTGGCGAGCGGGGCGGGGAGGGGCGCCTGCTGCACCGGAACCAGCCGGGCGCGGCCATCGGGAGTCGGGAAGCGCCCGTGCGCGAACGCCTCGCCGCCCCAGCGCCACGGCGCCATCGCGTCATAGTCCGCATTGCCGATCGCGGCATGCCGGCCAATGTCGAACAGCCGCGCGCCGCCATTCTGATAGGCCGAGAGCCGGGCATGTTCGCGATAGATGTCGGCGGGCCGCGAGTAAGCGAAGTCGCTGGTCCAGCCCATCCGGCGGCCCACTTCCTTGACGATCCACCAGTCGGGCCGTGCCTCGCCTGGCAGCGGCAGGAAGCCGCGTTGACGGCTGATCACCCGCTCCGAATTGGTGACCGTCCCGTCCTTCTCGCCCCATCCGGCGGCGGGCAGCTTCACATGGGCGTATTTGCTGGTGTCGGTCTCGGCGATGCAATCCGAGACCACGACGAACGGGCAGGCGGCCAGCGCCTCGCGCACCGCGCCGGCATCGGGCATCGAGACAGCGGGGTTGGTCGCCATCACCCACAGCGCTTTGATCCGCCCCTCGCCGAGGCTGCGGAACAGATCGACCGCCTTGAGGCCGGGCTTCGCCGCCATGTTCGGCGCCGCCCAGAACCGCCCCACTCGCGCGACATTCTCCGGCGCGAAATCCATATGCGCGGCGAGCGTCGAGGCGAGCCCGCCGACCTCGCGCCCGCCCATCGCATTGGGCTGACCGGTGATCGAGAAAGGCGCCGCGCCGGGCTTGCCGATGCGGCCCGTCGCCAGATGCAGGTTGGTGATCGCATTGACCTGGTCGGTGCCGCGCAGCGACTGGTTCACGCCCTGGCTGAACAAGGTCACGGTGCGTGGATTGGCCGCGAACAGATCGAAGAAGCGCCTGAGATCGGCGGCTTGGACGTCGCACGTCCGCGCCACCGACCACAGGTCGCTCCCCTCTCCCACCTTGTCCCAGAAGTCGTCAGGGACGTTGACGCTTCGGGACAGGTAAGCCTCATCGATCAGGCCGGTCTCGCGGCAATGCGCGAGCAGCCCGTTGAACAGCGCGACATCGCTGCCCGGACGGATTGCGAGGTGCAGATCGGCATCCTCGCACGTCTCGGTGCGGCGGGGGTCGATCACGACCAGCTTCGTCCCCCGCACGCCCCGCGCGGCCATGATCCGCTGATAGACGATCGGGTGGCACCATGCGGTGTTCGACCCGACCAGCACGATCAGATCCGCCGCGTCGAGATCGTCATAGCTGGCCGGCACCACATCCTCGCCGAACGCGCGCAAATGCCCCGCCACCGCGCTCGACATGCAGAGCCGCGAATTGGTGTCGATATTGGCGGAGCCGATGAACCCCTTCATCAGTTTGTTGGCGACATAATAGTCCTCGGTCAGCAACTGGCCCGAGACGTAGAAGGCGACGCTGTTCGGGCCGTGCTGCGCGATGGTATCGCGGAAGCGCCGCGCGACCAGATCGAGCGCCTTGTCCCAGCTGGCGCGCTTGCCGTGGATGGTCGGGTGGAGAAGGCGGCCTTCTAGGCCCACCGTTTCGCCGAGATGTGTGCCCTTCGAACAGAGCCGCCCGCGATTGGCGGGATGCTCTGGATCGCCCTTGATGTCGACCGCGCGTTCGCCGGTAACGGTGGCGGTAATCCCGCAACCGACGCCGCAATAGGCGCAGGTGGTGCGGATCGACTCCATCAAATCCTCCCCCGGAGGGGGAGGGGGACCGCGAAGCGGTGGAGGGGGTTTGCCACAGGCGATAGCGCTTGAGGCGCTCCCCCTTCGTCAGCTGCGCTGCCACCTCCCCCTCCGGGGGAGGATTTGCTCTGGCTCATCACGCCGCCGCCTTCAACGCCGAGCTTCGGCAGATCAGCACCCGCCCGCTCACCACCTTGACCGGCACCACCGGTGTACACCCCTTGTCCTCGCCCTGCGCCATCCCGCTCTTCAGCGCGATGTTCCAGTTGTGCAGCGGGCAGGCGACGCTGTGGCCATGGACGATCCCCTGGCTCAGCGGACCGCCCTTGTGCGGGCAGCGATTGACCAAGGCGAACACTTGATTGTCGCCCGTCCGGAACACCGCGATCTCCTCGCCGCCCGGGACGGGCACGGTGCGCGATCCGCGAACCGGGATCTCGTTCACCCAGCCGATATCGAGCCAGTCTGCGATCATGCGATCTCTCCCAGAGGATGGAATTCGGCCATGTGCGCGTGCTGCACGCGGTCGGCGCCCGAGGCGCGTTCGGCCCAGGGGTCTTCCTGGCTGAAGCTTTGCGAGAAGAGGAAGCGGGCGACGAGCGCGTCGCGGCCCTCGGCGTCATCGGCGATCCGTTCGCGGATGTATTCGACGCCCACCCGCTCGATCCACGGCGCGGTGCGCTCGAGATAGCGGGCTTCCTCGCGGTAGAGTTGCACAAAGGCGGCGCAATAGCGCATCGCCTCTTCCTCGGTCGCGACCTTGCAGAGCAGGTCGGTCGCGCGGACATGGATGCCGCCATTGCCGCCGACATGGAGCTCGTAGCCCGAGTCCACGCAGACCACGCCGAAATCCTTGATCGTCGCCTCGGCGCAGTTGCGGGGGCATCCCGACACCGCGATCTTGAACTTGTGGGGCATCCACGACCCCCACGTCATCCGCTCGATCTTGACGCCGAGCCCGGTCGAATCCTGCGTGCCGAAGCGGCACCATTCGGAACCCACGCACGTCTTCACCGTGCGCAGCGACTTGCCATAGGCATGACCGGAAACCATCCCGGCGGCGTTCAGATCGGCCCAGACCGCGGGCAGATCCTCCTTCCTGATCCCGAAAATATCGAGCCGCTGCCCGCCGGTGACCTTCACCATCGGCGCATTGAACTTCTCGACGACATCGGCGATCGCGCGCAGCTCGCGCGGATTGGTGATCCCGCCCCACATGCGCGGCACGACCGAATAGGTGCCGTCCTTCTGGATGTTGGCGTGCATCCGCTCGTTGACGAAGCGGCTCTGGACATCGTCGGCATAATCGCCCGGCAGCGCGCAGAGCAGGTAGTAATTGAGCGCGGGGCGGCATGAGGAGCAGCCGTCGGGCGTGCTCCAGTGGAGCTTCTGCATCACCTCGGGGATCGAGCGCATGCCCTGCGCGACGATCTCGCGGCGGACATCGTCGTGACCGAAGCTGGTGCATTTGCACATCGTCTTCGGGCCTGCCTGCACCTCGTCGCCAAGCGTGAGTGCCAGCAGATTCTCGACCAGCCCGGTGCACGATCCGCAGCTCGCCGACGCCTTGCAGGTCGCGCGGACCGCATCGAGGCTGTGCGCGCCCTTGGCGATGCAGGAGACGACCTGGCCCTTGGAAACGCCGTTGCAGCCGCAAATCTCGGCATCGTCCGAGAGCGCCGCAACGGCCGACTTAGGGTCCGCCACGCCCCCTCCCGAGGCGAAGGCCTGGCCGAAGATCAGCAGGTCGCGAAGCTCGGAGACATCCTCCTGCCGCTTGAGCAGGTCGAAATACCAGCCGCCGTCGCCGGTATCGCCATAGAGTACCGCGCCGACGATCCGGTCGTCCTTGACGACCACGCGCTTGTAGACGCCGCGCGCCGCATCGCGCAGCACGATGTCCTCCGCGCCGTCGCCGCCGGAGAAATCGCCCGCCGAAAACACGTCGATCCCCGAAACCTTGAGCTTGGTCGAGGTCACCGATCCGCGATAGCCGCTCGGCTTCTCGACCAGCCCGTCCGCCAGCGCGCGGCACATGTCGAACAGCGGCGCGACAAGGCCATAGACCTGCCCGTCATGCTCGACGCACTCGCCCACCGCGAGGATCGCGGGGTCCGACGTTACCATATGGTCGTCGACATGGATGCCGCGCCCCACGGCCAGCCCCGCCTCGCGCGCCAGCCGCGTGTTGGGGCGGATGCCCACCGCCATCACGACGAGGCTGGCGGGGATCAGCGTCCCGTCCTTCAGCCGCACGCCTTCGACCGCACCGGTGCCGACGATCTCGGCGGTGTCGGCCTGGGTCAGGATCGTCTGCCCGCGCGCCTCCAGCGCGGTCTTGAGCAGCCACCCCGCCGCCTCGTCGAGCTGCCGCTCCATCAGCGTCGGCATCAGGTGGAGCACGGTCACCTTCATGCCGCGCAGGCTGAGCCCATGCGCGGCCTCAAGCCCGAGCAGTCCGCCGCCGATCACCACCGCATCGCCGCCCGCGTCCGCCGCCGCAAGTATCCGGTCGACATCGTGCATGTCGCGAAAGCTGATAACGCCGGGCAAGTCATGCCCCGGCACCGGGATGATGAAGGGATCGGAGCCGGTGGCGATCAGCAGCCGGTCGTACGCCACCGTCCGCCCCGACGCCGCGAACACCGTCCGCGCCTGCCGGTCGATCGCGACCACCGCGTCGCCCGCGATCAGCTCGATGCCATTGCCCTGGTACCAGTCATGCCCGTTGAGTATGATGTCCTCGAAGCTTTTCTCGCCCGCGAGCACCGGCGACAGCATGATCCGATTGTAATTCACATGCGGCTCGGCGCCGAAGATGGTGACGCGGTAGCGATCCGGATCGCGCGCCAGCAATTCCTCGATCGCGCGGCATCCGGCCATGCCGTTGCCGATCACCACCAGATGCTCGCGGCGGGGCGGGGCGGGGGGCACGCCACCCGCTTCCTCGCCCGCCCAGTCAGTCCCTGAAAGCTCCATCGCCCAAGCTCCAAAACGCGAAAGGCCGCCATGCGGGACACCTCCGAAGAGATGCCCGCATGGCGGCCTTGCCAATCACCTTTGAGCGGTTTCCCGCCCGATGCACCCCCGTCTCCCGTCCCTGGAAGCGGCGGCTATGTCTCGTCCGGGCGTCCTTGCCCGATGCCCGCATGATGCGCGGCTATCGCCGCCGCATCAAGTGTATTTTTCGCACTGCAGCAAAATGGGACTCAAAAGGCCCAATCGACCTGCAGCCAGAACTTGTCCGTATCGGTCGCGAAGCCATCGGCCTTGTATCCGGCATAGCGCGCCGAGAGGGTGTAGCGGCCCAGCTTCGCGCTCCCAAGCAGGTCGATCTCGCTGCCATAGGGACGGTAGAGCCGGTCGCTGGTGAAGCGGTGATAACTCGCCTGGAAGGTGACCGCCTTGAACCGGCCCGCCGCGGGCAGGGTATAGGTCGCGGTGCCGAACAGATCGCGCACGCCATCGGGCGGAGTCGGTCCGAACTTGCCCGCCCAGCCCTGGTAGCGAAAGCCCGTGCCCACCGGGAACTGGAACGAGGTCAGCGCCGCGCCGCTGCTCGCGCCGAGCACTTCATAGGTCCCGCCCAGCTTGAACCCGCCGAGTTCGACGCTGCCGTCGATCAGATAGTAGCTGGCGTCGTACGTGTTCGGGTTGCGGTGATAGTCGCTCTGCCGCGCATAGCTCAGCGCATAGTTGAGCTTCGCGCTGGGTCCGATCTTCCGGCTCCCCGCCAGCCGCGCGCCATAGCTCTGGTTGGAGAGGCGAAAGCCCTGCACCGCCGCCTCGTCCTGATCGACGAGATAGGCGAAGCCGGTCAGCGTGCCCGCCGGCGTGGCGTAGCTGATATTTGCGAAGACATTGTCCCCAGAAACCGCCGGCTGGCGCGCTCCGGTCCCGTCCACGCCCCAGATCGTCCGCACGCTCCACGCATAGCTGATATCGACTTTCAGCTTGGGCACGGCCGTCCATTCCACGCGCACCGCGTCGAAGCTCTGGCTGTTGTTGCGGAATGCCGAAGCGCCGATGAAGCGCTCGTCATCGAGCGCGATACGCTGCCGCCCCACCGTCACCGCCACCGCCTTGTCGCGATACTGAATTTGCGCGCGCGACACGCCGATATTCTGCGGGTCGGCAACCAAGGGCCGCGTCGCCGCGCCGTGGAGCCCGTCGTAGAAATCGTCGGCCAGCGCGACATTGGCCTGACCCTCGAACAGCGCGCTCACTCGCTTGCGCGTGATCGTGCCGCCCGCGCGGACCCGGAGCGTGACCGCCGTCGCACCGTCGGCGAGCCCCGCCTGATCCACAATTTCCAGGCGCGTCCGCGCCTCGAGGATCGGCTTGAACGTCACATCCTGCGCGTAAGCCGGACCCGCGGCGCAGATCGCCGCTCCACCAAGGAGAAACCACTTCATCGCATTACCCCCACGCATCCCTTCAGATCCTGACGCCGTTCGCGGCTGCATCCCAGCGCGAGCGCCATTTCCCCTTGACCAGCGTCAACCCCGCGAGCGCCGTGAGGGCGAGCGCCGCGAACACCAGGAAGCCGGTCTGGTACGTCCCGGTTATCTGCTTCGAAAAGCCGAGGGAAGAGGCGAGGTAAAAGCCGCCCACGCCGCCGGCCATGCCGACCAGCCCGGTCATGATCCCGATCTCCTTGCCGAAGCGCTGGGGAACGAGCTGGAACACCGCGCCATTGCCCGCGCCCAGCGCCAGCATCGCGATCACGAAGAGTACCAGGGCGCTCGATACGGTCGGCGCGCCGCTGACCCCGGCGAGCGCCAGCGCCGCGACGACGAACACCCCGCTCAACGTCTTCACGCCGCCGATCGCGTCGGCCATCGCCCCGCCCATCGGCCGCACGAGCGATCCGGCGAACACGCAGCCCGCGGTGCAATAGCCCGCGGCGACCGTGCTCAGTCCGAACTGGTCGGTGAAATAGATGGTCAGCGACGCCGCTAGCCCGACGAATCCGCCAAAGGTCACGCTGTAGAAGCCCATGAACCACCAGGCATCGGCCTGCTTGAGCGGCTCGAAATAGTCGATCAGGCGCTTGGGCGCGGGGCCGTCCGGCGCATCCTTCGCCATCACCAGGTACAGCGCCAGCACGATCGTCAGCGGGATGCAGGCAAGCCCAAGCACGGCGTTCCAGCCGAACCATTTGGCCAGCGTCGGCGCGAACAGGGCGGCAAAGACCGTCCCCGAATTGCCCATCCCTGCAAGGCCCATCGCCTTGCCCTGATGCTCGGGCGGATACCAGCGGCTCGCCAGCGGCAACGCGATCGCGAAGCTCGCCCCGGCGAAGCCCAGGATCACACCCAGCGCCAGCGTCCCCGCGAAGCTGTTGACGCCCATGATCCATGCGAAGAGCAGTCCGGCGATCACGATCACCTGGCTGATCGCCCCCGCGCGCTTCGGCCCGATCCGGTCGACCAGCAGCCCGTTGACCACGCGCAGGATCGCGCCGGCGAGCGTGGGGGTGGCGACCATCAGTCCCTTCTCGGCGGCGCTCAGGTGCAATGTCTTGGCGATCTCGGGCGCGAGCGGGCCGAGCAGCACCCAGACCATGAAGGCGAGGTCGAAATAGAGGAAGGCGGCGATCAGCGTGGGCGTGTGCCCGCTGCTCCAGAAACTCGATCTGGCGCGCGGCGGCGCCGGCTCCACATCCGATCCGCCACCCAGTGCCGCAAAACCGTCTGCCGCCAATTCCCCGATCTTCATCGCCACGCTCCCCATGCCGCGCAGGCACGAAAAAAGCCGCCTCCGATCCCCCGCGAGAATGCGGTGACCGGACAGCGGCTTTGCTGTTTGGTTGAAGGAAGCGCTGCCCACACTGGCCGCGTCTTCCGCTCGCGCCGCCCGATCTGCCGGGCGACTCGTATAAGCTGACGAATCTCCGGCTATTTCGCAAGTGCAAAAATTTTGGGCTGTGATGCGCCCTGCGCCCTCCTCATTTCCTCCGTCACCCTGAACTTGTTTCAGGGTCCAACCTTCCACGAGCGATGGTGGGGCTTGTTGCGTGATGGATGCTGAAACAAGTTCAGCATGACGGTGGGGGAAGGTGATGCCAGCCGCCACGGTGGCGGCCGGCATGCTATGCGCCAAGTCCCCGCAAATAGGCCGAAATCGCCTCGGGATCGAAGCTTCTCCCATCGAAGAACGCGTCCGGCGCCAGCGTCAGACTCCCTTGGTGCGTTGCAGCAGCGAGCGGTGCGTGGATCGATCCCTCCACCTTCATGCTCGCTCCCGGCATAGGCGTCGCGCCCCCGGCGAGCGCGCGCCGGTAAATGTCCGACGCGAACACCCCCGCCGCCTTGCGCTGCGCTTCGGGGCTGGCCTCGATCATCTTCCAGCGGACGAATTGCGAGTAGATCCACAGCGCCTGGCTGCGCCACGGGAAGTTGGCCGCGCCGCGATGGAAGACGAGGAAGTCGGGAACCTCGACCGGCTCCTCGCCCGGCCGCAGCACCATGCGCCCGCTCAACGCCTGCGCGATCAGCGGCGCGGGCTGACCGACGAAGCGCGGCTGGGCGAGCAACTCGCTCAGTCCGCCGCGGTTCGCGGGATCGTCGCACCAGGCACAGGCGCGGTCGAGCGTGCGCAGGAGCTTGTCGACCGTCTCGGGATTGGCCTCGGCCCAATCGGCGCGCAGCCCCAGCACCTTCTCCACCCCCCGCTGCCAGATTCGCGTGCCTACCGCCGCGATCTCGCCCAGCCCCTCGGAAACCGCGACGCTGCTCCAGGGCTCGCCCGCGATGAAGCCGTCAATCTCGCCCGCGCGCAGCGCCTCGGTCATCAGCGAGGGCGGCAGCACCCGCATGATGATGTCGCGGTCGGGGTTCACCCCGGCATAGGCGAGCCAATAGCGCAGCATCAGCGCGTGGCTGGAGAAGCGGTGGACCGTGCCGATCACCGGCTTGCGGCGATGCAGCCCGATGGCGGCGGCGAAATCATGCGCGGTCGCAATGGGATCGTCGACGCGGTTGCTTGGGCGCGGATCGAGCGCGGCGGCGAACTCCGCCGACAGCGTCAGCGCATTGCCATTGTCGTTGAGCTTGAAGGGCGCGGCGATCGCGCATGGCGTCTGGCTGAGCCCCAGCGTCACCGCGACCGCGAGCGGCGCGAGCAGATGGGCCGCCTGCACCTGGCCATAGACCAGCCGGTCACGCACCGTCGCCCAGCTCGTGTCGCGGATCAGGCTGAGCGTCAGCCCCTCGGCCTCGGCAAAACCCAGCTCGGCCGCGGCGATCAGGGGCGCGGCGTCGGTCAGCGGCAGGAAGGCGATCGAAAGGGGCGTCATTTCGTGCCTCCCAACAGGCCGGCGGCGGTGATCAGCGCCTCCGCCACATCGACGATCCTACGGCCCTGGCTCATCGCCGTGCTGCGCAGCAACGCGTACGCCTCGGGCTCGCCCAGCTTGCGGCTCTCCATCAGGATCGCCTTGGCGCGGTCGATCGTCTTGCGTTCGGCCAGCTCGGTGCGCGCTTCGTCCAGCTCGGCTTGCAAGCGCGAGAATGCGTGGAAGCGGCGGATCGCGAGATCGAGGATCGGCTTGACCCGGTCCTTGCGCAGCCCGTCAACGACATAGGCCGAGACCCCCGCATCGATCGCCGCGCCGATCATGTCGTCGTCGCTCTGATCGACGAACATCGCGATGGGCCGGGCGAGCGCGCGGCTGACCGCGAGCATCTCCTCCAGCGAATCGCGGCTGGGATTGCCGAGGTTCATCAGCACCACATCGGGCGCCATCCGTTCGAGCCGGGCGACGAACGCCCCCGTCGGCGGCACAACGTCGATATCGTCGAATCCGGCCTCGCGCAGACCCTCTTCCAGGATGGTCGCGCGCAGGCCGCTTTCGTCGATGATCGCAATGCGCAACGAATCCCTCGCTTTCGCAGCATAGTTTATGCTGCAACTGCGAACAGTCAAACTCTGTCTCGCGTTGTCAGAATATCTCGTCTAATCAGGGTATATGCGGCTGCTTGTCCTCTTTTGCGCCATCCTGTTGCTCGGGGCGCCGGGCTTCGCTGCGCAGAACCGGGCGGTCCCGGGTTTCGTCCGCGTCCGGCTGGTCACCGCCGAAGGTAATATCGTCATCGCGCTCGATACGAAGCGCGCGCCGAAAACCAGCGCCAATTTCCTGAACTATGTCGATGACGGACGGCTCGATGGCACCAGCTTCTATCGTGCCTCGCGCAGCAAGTTCACCAAGGGCATGGGCTTCATCCAGGGCGGAATTCGCACCGATTATCGCCGGATGCTGCCGCCGGTCCAGCTCGAGCCGACCAATGTCACCGGCCTGCGCCACACCGATGGCGCGATCTCGATGGCGCATGGCGACAATCCCAATTCGGGCAACGCCAATTTCTCGCTACTGGCCGGCGCGCATCCGGCGCTCGACGCCAGCGCCAGGTCGAAGGGCTTCGCCGTGTTCGGCAAGGTGGTCGAGGGGATGCCGATCGTCCGCCGCATCCTCGCCATGCCCAGCGGCGGCGGATCGGGCGCGATGAAAGGGCAGATGTTGACTCGCCCCGTCCAGATCATTCGGGCCGAACGGCTCGACGGAAAGGGCCGCCCGGCGCCCAAGTTCAAGCCGTGGCTGGTTGGAGTACGCCAATAAGCGCAACGACGCAGGAGGGGACGTGACCAGGAAATTGATCGCCGCGCTGGCACTGCTGCTGTGCGCCTTCACGCTTCCCGCGCATGCCGCCTCCATTTCGGCCTATCTGACGAAGCCTGACGATCCCGCCGCAATCACGCTGCAGGCCAGGGGCGACGGCAAGTCCGACGACAGCGCCGCGATCCAGTCCGCGATCGATTCCGCGCGCAACGAGGGACGCGGCGGCATCGTGTTCGTACCCTCGGGGCGTTACCGGCTGACGCGCACCATCTTCATCTGGCCGGGCGTGCGTATCTTCGGATACGGCAAGACCCGCCCGGTCTTCGTCCTCGCCGACAACACACCGGGCTTCCAGCAGGGCGTCGGCACGATGTTCGTCTTCGCGGGCGGCAACCAGTACAACATGGCCGCGGTCCCGGTGCAGATCCCCACCATCGTTCCCGCGAACGACAAGATCCACGATGCCAGCTCGGCGACCTTCTATTCGGCGATGTCCAACGTCGATTTCTGGATCGGCAAGGGCAATCCCGCCGCCGCCGGCGTGCGCCAGCGCACCGCGCAGCACAGCTTCCTGTCGCATATCGACTTCCATCTCGGATCGGGCTTCGCGGGCATCTATCAGGCCGGCAATGTCGGCTACGACCTGCGCTTCTTTGGCGGGCGCTACGGCATCGTCGCGGAGAAGACCTCGCCCGCCTGGCAATACACCTTGCTCGATTCACTGTTCGAGGGGCAGCGCGGCGCGGCGATCCGCGAGCATGAGATGCAGCTCACCCTCGTCAACATCACGATCCGGGGCACCCCCGTGGGGATCGAGATCGACAAGGGGTACAGCGACCAGCTCTATGGCAAGGATATCCGCTTCGAGAATGTCTCGAACGCCGCGGTGCTGATCAGCAACGAGGACAATGTCTTCACCCAAGTGAGCTTCGACGCTCTGCTCGCGAGCAACACGCCCGTCTTTGCGCGCTATCGCGAAAGCGGGAAGACGGTGGCGGGGCCGGGGCCGCGTTACCGGGTGAACGCGTTCACCTACGGCCTCACGCTGCCCGGCCTTGGTTCAATGGGTGCGTTCGAGCAGCGCGCCGACATTGCAGCGCTCAAGTCGCTCCCCGCGCCGCGCAAGCCCGCGATCCGCGCGCTGCCGCCGGTATCTGAATGGGTGAACGTCAAGTCGCTCGGCGCGATGGGCGACGACAAGACCGACGATACTGCCGCGATCCAGAAGGCGATCGACGCGCACCGCGTGGTCTATTTCCCGATGGGCCGCTACCTCGTTACCGACACGCTCAAGCTCCGCCCGGACAGCGTGCTGATCGCGCTCCATCCGAACCTCACCCAGCTCATCATTCCCGAGGAGACCCCCAATTATCGCGGGATCGGCGCCCCGCGCCCGTTGCTGGAAAGCGCCAGTGGCGGCGATGCGATGCTCTATTCGATCGGGCTCAACACCGGCATCCAGAACCCGCGCGCGACCGCGCTGATGTGGAAGGCGGGGGCGGCGTCGCAGGTCGATGACGTGCGGATCCATGGCGGCGCCGGCACGACGCGGCCGGGCGGGCAGCAGCTCGGCTTCAACGATCCGCGCGCGCGCTGGGACGGCCAATATCCCAGCATCATGGTGATCGACGGGGGCGGGGGCACTTTCAACTCGGTCTGGACGCCCGCCACCTTCACTCAGGCCGGGCTGTTCGTCGCGAACACCAGGACGCCGGGCGTGGTCTACGAGATGTCCGCCGAACACCATGTCCGCCATGAGATCGTCCTCGACGGCGTCGAGAATTGGGAATTCTACGCCCCCCAGACCGAGCAGGAGCAGCGCGACGGCTGGGACACGGTCGCGCTGGAGATCCGCAACTCGCGCAATATCCGCTTCAACAATTATCACGGCTATCGCGTCACCCGCTCGCAGAAACCCGCGCCGGCCGCGGTGCGGCTCTACAATTCGGGCGACATCCGCTTCCGCAATCTCCATTCGAACGCCGAGAGCGGCTATGCCTTTTGCGATCACAATGGTTGCGGCACCTATCTGCGCGCGAGCAAGTTCCCGTTCGAGAATGCGATCCAGGACATGACCAGCAAGCTCGAGGTGCGCGAGCGCGAGTTCGCGGTGCTCGACGTGCCGTTCAACCCCGCGCGGCCCGCCTCGGCGAGCCTGCCGGGGGTGAAGGTCGAGCGGCTCGAAACCGGCTTCTATTCGATCTCGGGCGCGGCGGTGGATGCCGGGGGCCAGCTCTATTTCGTCGAGCGCAAGTTCCACCGCATCTATCGCTGGACCGAGGGCAGGGGGCTGGAGCTGGTCCGCGACGCACCGACCGATCCGGTCAACCTCGCCATCGACGCCTCGGGCAACATCATGGTGCTGTCGATCGAGGGGCTCGAGGCGACGGTCTATGCCTTCAAGCCGGGCACGCAAGACGGATCGATGACGGTCATCGCGCCGACCGCCGCGGCGCCCCGCGCGGGCGCGCTCACCGCGCTGCCGGTCAATGTCTGGAACAATGGCGAATTCCGCGATCAATATGATCCGGTCGCCGATCTGTTCGCCACCTTGCCGCAACTGCTCGCGCGCGACGTCGCGAGCCCCAAGCCGCGCGAATATGTGTCGCCTGACGGCAGCCTCGTCCTGCCTGCCTTCCGCACCATCGCGCAGGGCGGCCCGACCTTCCTCGGCTGGCGCTGGTCGGACACGCTCGACGCCTATGGCTTTGTCGCCGGCAAGCAGGGCGATCGCATCTTCTTCACCGCGGGCGCGGAGAACCGGACCTATAGCGGCCGGATCGGCTTCGGCGGGGCGCTGACCGAGCTTCGGCCCTTCGCCAATCGCGGCGGCGAAAGCGTCGCGCAGGGGCCGGACGGGAGGGTCTATGTCGCCAATGGCCAAATCTGGGTCTATGCGTCCGACGGTAAGGCGGTGGGGCTGATCGAAGTGCCCGAACGCCCGCTCCAGCTCATCTTCGGCGGCGCGGACCGGAAGACGCTCTTCATCCTGACGCATCACAGCCTCTACTCGGCACGGATGCCGTAGCGTCCGTTGCTGCAACGCAAAATCGCGCTTGCGGGCTGTTTACAACCGTGTCAGCAATGGCGCGCTACAGCCCTCTCGCGCGTGGATGACAGCATGTACCGCCACAGTATCGGCATCGCTCCCGACGACATCGATCACATGGGTCACGTCAATAATTCGGTCTATCTGCGCTGGGTGCAGGATGCGGTGGTCGAATATTGGGAAAGGATCGCGCCCGCTGAGGCCGTCGCCGCGCATCTCTGGGTCGCGCTCAAGCATGAGATCACCTATCTCAAGCCGACTTTTCTCGACGACCTGGTCGTCGCGGACGTGATCGCCGAACACATGCAGGGCGTCCGTGCCTATTTCAACACCGCGATCAGGCGCGGCGAGGAAGTCGTCGCCGAAGTGAAGAGCGTGTGGTGCTGCCTCGATAGCGCAACGAAGCGCCCCGCGCGGCTTGCCAAGGAGGTCGTCAGCCGCTTCGTGCCGGGATAAATGCACGAATGCGAAACTATTTTTCGTGAGATTTCTGTAAGATAGCGGTTGAAATCGGCGGCGCAGGGCAATAGCTGTGCCCGCGTGAAGTATGAAATGATTGCCGCTATCGACCAGGCGTCGATGTTCCTCAAGGCGCTGTCGGGACGAAGCCGGCTGCTCCTCCTGTGCCATTTGTGGGATGGCGAGCAGTCCGTCGGCGAACTCGCGCGCCTGACTGACGCCCGCGACACCGCGGTGTCGCAGCAGCTCGCGCTGCTCCGCCGCCAGGGCCTGGTGACCGCCCGCCGGTCCGGCCAGACCATCTATTATTCGCTGTCGAGCGCGGAAGCGAAGCAGATGCTCGAAACGCTCCATGGGCTGCTGTGCGGGGCCGAGGCCACCGCCTGAACCGTTCTGGAATGAAATCCGGCCCAGGAATCGCCGAATAGGCTGCTTTCAGCGCCGGGCCCGCTCCAGCGCCGCCCGCGCGGCGGGAACGAGCATCTCCATTGGCCGGTTCGCCTTCATCCGGTGCCAGCCATAGAGTTCGCCCACCGATCGCCGCGATTGCTCGCGAACGACGTCGGTCCCGGCATCCGATGCATCGCCCGATCGCGCCATCACCCGGCCGATCCGGTCGCGCTCGGGTGCCTCGAGCCACAGCCCGATAAACGGCACGCGCCGCTGCGCGGCGAGCAGCTCGGCGACGTCGCGCTCGCTCCGGCGCATGAACACCGCATCGAGGATGACGCTGGTGCCGCACGCCAGATGGTCGTCGGCCGATTCGAACAGCGCCTCCCAGGTCGCCGCGTCCATCGGCGCGGTATAGTGCGAGGGCGGCAGCCGCGCCTCGGGCGGCAATCCGGCGATCCGTTTGCGGAAGACGTCGCTGCGCAGCACGCGCGCCCCCGGCGTGCGGCCCAGATAGCCGCCAAGCTGCCGCGCCAGCGTCGATTTGCCCGTTCCCGAGAGTCCGCCGATCGCAACCAGCCGTGGCGCGACCGGGTCCGCCAGCGCGGGATCGTCCGCGCGGGCTGCCATCAGCAGCGGGAGCAGCGCCCAACCGCTCGCACCCTGCGGGGCGACATCGACATAGCGATTGGCGACGATGTTGGTCTCCACGATCAGCCCGCGCTCCCAGAGATCGGTGAGCAGCACCGCGAGATCGGCAAGCACGTCGATCGGCGCACCCGCGCCGCCGAACGGGAGGGGCCCTCCCTCGGTCAGCGCGATATGGGCAAGCGTGAGATCGCCATGCCCGGCGCGCACCCGGCCGGCCGCGGCGCGCGCTGCCAGCGCGGCCGCATGGCGCTCGAGGCCGGCAATGGCCGGGGCCGCGGGGGCAATCGCGGACCGCGCGTGCATCGCGGCGATCGCGTCGGCCAGCGCGAGCAGCAGCGCCGTGTCGAGATCGCGGCGCTCCGCGACCTCGCTCAACAGCGTCTCATATTCCTCGCCCGCGGCGCTCGCCGCCATCGAACCACTCCCCGCCGGAGCCACATCCGCCCTTGAACATGCTGTTAGTCCGGGATGTTCGAATTAGCACGCCGTTCGTGAAGGAAATTTGGGCGCTCAGCGCGTTGCGAGGCCTCTCAGCAGGAACTGGCGGATCCGTTCGCGCAGGGCGGGCGTCTGTTCGCTCAATATCCCGCGATGTTCGAGGGGCAAATGCTCGGCGGGGTCGTGCTCGGGGCGGAAGACATAATGGTCGAAAAAGCTGCACCACGCTGCGCGGCGTGCCTCCGGGAGCGTCGAGATCGCCAGGATGCCATGGATCATCGCGTCGAACGGCGATCCGGCATCCGCTTGCCGGTCGACCCAGTAATTGACCAGCATGTTGACCGGCGAGAGCGCCTCGACATGGTGCCACCAGAGCGACGGGATGTAGATCGCGTCGCCCGGTTCGAGCTCGGCGGTCATCGCGGCGCCCATCGCCTTGGCGAAGCGCGGGAAGCGGTCGAGATCGGGTGCGTGGAGCGACACCATGCTCGCGGGCTGCCCCGCCATCGTGTGATCGAGCGGGCCGATATAGAGATTGGATAGCTGTTCGGGCGGGAACAGGGTGAAGCGCCGTCGCCCCGCCACCACCACCGCGATATTGTCCGAAACATCGAAATGGGTGGTGACGGTCGATCGGTTGCCGATCCAGGCGCGCGGCATCGCGGCGCCGCGCGCGAACAGCGTCATCGGATTGGCGGCGTCGAAGCCGGGCAGCGTTTCGGGCACGGGCGCCGCGCCGACATAGAAGCAAGGCGGGGCGGGATCCTCCGCGGAACGCAGCAGGTAGTCGAAAACCCCCGCCAGCGGTCCCTTGCGCCGCTCGAAATTGAATCCGCGCATGTCCGGGCCGTAGAAATAACGCCCCTGCATCGCCGCGGGCCCCAGAAACGCCTCCACGGCCGCGCCGCGGTCGAATGTGGCGATGTAGCGCGCCAGCTCGGCGTCGGAGTCGCGCGCGGCCGCCACCGCGGGCCAGTCCGCCGCCAGCCCGCGCAGCACGGCCGGGCGGTATCCGGGCTCGATCTCGCCGGCGAAGCGCATGGAATCGATGCCGCCATATTCGGGAAGCGGGCCGGGCAGGGGCAGGCGGGGCGCGACATCGGCCATGGCGGTGCCTGTGCACGCCGGGGAGCGCCGTCATGTTTCCGGGCAGCGCCGCGATATGTCCGCATTCGCGGCCTGGTTGTCCGCGCAAAAAGAAAGGGCCCCCCGTTTCCGGGAGGCCCTTGTCTCCGATGCTTCGTGGAAGCTTAGAAGCTGCCGCGAAGGATGAGGTGGAACCTGCGATCGTTCATGAAGTACGACCGCGGCCCGAGCCGCCCGTCCGTCGTGAACTGCTGCAGCGTCTTGGTCACTTCGTTGGTCAGGTTCACGCCCTGCACACCGATCTTCACATTGTCGTTGAGCTTGACGAAGAACGTCGCGTCCAACGTGCCGGTCGCGGCATTGTAGATCGGGAAGTAGGGGAAGATCACGTCCGACGCCGTGAGCAGGAACTTCGAACGCCAGCTATACGCGACACGGAGCGAGATCGGCCCCTTCTCGTAGAAGGGCTGGATGTTGAAGTTATGCTTCGACAGCTGCTCGAGCGGCAGGTTCCCGGGCGTACCGATCGGAGCACGCGTGCCCGCGAAGACCTGCGAATTCGAAAGACCCGTGCTGTCGATATAGGTGTAGTTGGCGCTCAGGCCGAAGCCACTCAGGAAGCCCGGCAGGAAGTCGTAGGTCTGCTGGTACGCAACTTCGAACCCGCGGATCTTGCCGGTCTCGTTGTAGTTTTCCGGACGACGGATGAAGACGTTGAACGTCTGCCCGTTGTTCGTGAGCGTTTGCTGATCGATCGCCTGGTAGAAGAAATTGTGAATGTTCTTCGCGAAGGCGTTCAGCGTCAGCGAGCCGACGCGCGAGCCGCCGAAATACCATTCGAGGCTCAGGTCGAGATTGTCCGAGATTGCCGGCTTCAGGAACGGATTGCCCGAGGTGCCGGTCAACTGGAAGTCGCTGGTGCCGCCCGAACCGGTAATCGTCCGGAAGAGGCGGATGTCGTTCGTGCTCGCACGGGCGAGGTTACGGCCGATCGCGAAGCGCAGGATGAGGTTCTCCGCCAGGCCGAACTTGAGGTTCAGGCTCGGCAGGAAATAGTCATACTGGTTCTCGGCCGTGGTGACGTTGGTGTACGCCCCGTTCGCGAACGCCTGGAGCGCGGCATAGCCCGCGGGTCCGAGAAGGCAGACGCCCCTCTGGGGGCCCGCAACCTGCGGCGCCGGCGCCGGCGGAATCACCGGATCGCATCGGCCGGCAACCGCCGCGGGAACGCCGCCCGGGCCTGCCGGGATGGTCAGGTACGGAAGGTTGATGCCCAGCGCCTGCTGCGTCGGGAAGCCGATATTGCCCTGCGAGACGGTGTCCGTATTGACGTAGCGGACGCCGATATTGCCATCGAGCGTGACGCCGCCGAAGATCGGATCGGTGCTGCCGAAGCTCAGCATCACATAGGCGCTCTTGTTGACTTCGCTGACCGGCTGGATGTCCTCCGGTAGGAACGGCGTGCCCGGGAGCACGCGGGCGCGCCCGGCGAGCGGAACCCAACTGGTGGCGCCGCCGCCGCCGTTGAGCGCCGCAAAGCCCTGGATCTGCTGGAAGAAGGCGACCGAGCTCTGATAATTGTTGATCAGATCGCCGTTGTAGAAATTCCCCACCGGCGGCGCGACGGTCTGGCCGCGGAAGAAATTGCCCCAATCGTGCGGCGAAGCCTGGGCCGAGCCGAACTCGTCCATGTGCACGGCGTTGCCCGTCCAGGTCTCGCTGAGCGAACCCCAGTTATAGGTGGTGTAACGCACCTGCTGGTCGCGGTCCGAATAACGCGCGCCGAACTTGACGTGCTTGAGGAAGGGCGCGTCGTCCAGGAAGTTGTACTGGAGGTCGGCGCGGACCGCATATTCGGTGCCGGTGCTCTCTTCGATGTGATCCATCGCCGAGCGCCAGAAGGTGTAGCGCTTGTTGCCGAAATATTCGGCGTCCGATGCATTGGCGAGGGCCGGGGACACGGCCGAATTCTGCGACCAGGTCGCCCACAGGCCGAGCTGACGCGGCTTGTGCGGACGGACCACCGGATATTCGCCGGTCAGGTCGAGCTCCTGATCGGCATAATTCGAGCCGGTGACGCTGAAGTCGAGCTGGTCGCGGCGGGCCCAGATGTGCTGTGCGTCGAAATTGAACGCCCAGCGGTCGGTCGGCGCGAACTGGAAGGTGAAGCCGGCATCGTTGACGATGTTGCTCTCGTCCACCATGCGGCGGGTCAGCGTCTGCTGCATACCGCCATGGGGGACGCGATCGCCGACATCGGCGAGGATGTTGCCGCGCCAGCCGCCGACCGGAAGGGTGATATAGCCCTTCTCGAAGATGCCGTCGGAGTTATACTGATAGTTGGCGATGTTGGTCGGGCATTCCGCGCGCGGACCGCCACCGGGAGCGCCGTTGTTCGGGCGGCAGCCGTCCGGATAGGTGTTGTACTCGGAAAGGTCCGAGCCCGCCTCGAACGTATATTCGCCCCACTGGGTGGTGGCCTCCGAACGGAGATACTGCGCGGTGAAGCGCGCCCGGCGATCGTTGCTCTCCCACTGGAACGAGGTCGCCACGCCGTTGCGCATGCGGTCATATTCCTGCGTGCGGAACTGGCCGCCGAGCGGGGCATAGGACACCGGCCGATAGTCGAGGAAGCCGTTCGGTCCGCCGCTGGCGGTGCCGACACAGGGGTCGCCCACCACGGTGCCGCCGACATTGCCGTTGAACGGGATGCTGGGCGGGAAGCCGGTGCTGTCCGAGGTGCTCGGCAGCGGGTTGCGGCAGACCAGCGTATCGGAGGTGTTCGACTGCACCGCATAGCGGCCGTCGCGGGTCTGGAAGTTGCTGACCTGAAGACCGTCCGCGCGGGTGAAGAGCTTCGAGTAGGAGACCGCGCCGAGCAGGCCGATCCGGCCGATGCCGGTATCCCAGGTGTTGCTGACGACCAGCGAGCCGACCGTGCCCCACTTTTCGCGCATGTCGGCGTAAACGCCCTCGAGGCTGACGCCGAGGAAGAAGCCCTTGCGGTCGAACGGCTTGCGCAGGTTCATGTTGACCGTGCCGGACAGGCCGCCCTCGATCAGCTCGGCGGTCGAGTTCTTGTAGACCTCGACCGAGCCGAGCATGTCGGCGGGAACGTCCTGGAAGCCGATCGCCTGGCCGTAGACACCCGGGGAGAAGACGTCGCGCCCGTTGAACTCCGAGCGGACATAGGTGAGGCCGCGGACGACGACGCCCGAGCCTTCGGCCGAGAAGTGATCGGGATCGTTGGCGCCGGCGAAGCGGTTCATCGCGACGCCGGGAACGCGCGACAGCGCCTCGGTCACCGAACGGTCGGGCAGCGCGCCGATATCCTCGGCGGTGATCGCATCGACGATGGTGTCCGAATTGCGCTTGATGTTCTGCGAGTTCTGCAGGCTCGCGCGGATGCCGGTGACGGTGATCGTCGGCTCTTCCTCGTCCTGCGCATAGGCCGGGGCGGCGAGGGCCATCACCCCGAGCGCGACAACCGAAGCGCCCGAGCGGAGCAGACGGCTCATGCCGGCCTGCCGCGCAGATCCACTAACGTTCCGAATCATTGAAGCTTCCTCCCCATTTGAAGCGCACTGACAACGCTGACAGTACAAATTGTTCTACTTATTAATGTTAGCGGTACCGGAATGTGGGACCAACTGCAAGGCTCCCGCAGGGGGCGCCGGACACATATAGCAATAAAGCTGTCACATGTGGCATCCGCGCAACGCCACATGAGCGAAACCCGCGGAAAACCGCGGTTAATGGCGATGGCCATGGCGGTTGCCGGGGGGCATTTCGGGCCGTTGGACGGGGCTTTCTTCCCGTCGCGGGACATCGGAAAACCGGGCGATGTGACAGCGCTGACGGGAATAAACGCTCCAAATTGGCATTTTATGGGCGTGCAGGTTCCGAAGCGCCGAATCGGGGTTTGACTTGGCTGCGCCGTGCGCCCTAACCGGGAGGCTGGGGTAGAGGAGGCGCGGGGATCGGATGAAGGCCGACTCTGTTCAACGGATCGTGGTCGTGGGCGGCGGAACCGCCGGCTGGATGACGGCTGCGGCGCTGGTGAAGCTGCTGCCGCAGCGTGTCGATGTCCGCCTTGTCGAATCGGAGGCGATCGGGATCGTCGGCGTTGGCGAAGCCACCTTGCCCCATATCCGCGCGTTCAACGAGCGGCTCGGTATCAACGAAGCCGAGTTCATGGCCGCCACCAATGCCACCTTCAAGATCGGCATCGAGTTCAACGATTGGGGCGCGATCGGCGATTCCTATATCCACCCGTTCGGCACCTTCGGGCGGGGCGGCGGCGCGGTCGATTTCCACCAATATTGGTTGCGCGCGCGTCAGGCGGGCGTCGCCGTGCCCGATCTGCAGGAGCTGTCGATGGGGGTGCAGGTCGCGCGCCAGGCGCGTTTCGCGCTGCCCGATCCCGATCCCGCCTCGATCGCCTCGACCTTCGGCTATGCCTATCAGTTCGATGCGCAGCTCTATGCGCCCTTCATGCGCAAGGTCGCGGAGGAAGCGGGCGCGCGGCGGACCGAGGGCAGGGTGGTCGGCGTCAACCAGCATCCCGAGAGCGGCGATATCGTCTCGCTGGCGATGGAGAGCGGCGAGACGATCACGGGCGACCTGTTCGTCGATTGCTCGGGCTTCGTCTCGCTCCTGCTCGGCAAGACGCTGGGCGAGCCGTTCGAGCATTGGTCGCACTGGCTGCCCAACGATCGCGCCGTCGCCATGCCCTGCAAGACCGCGACCGCGCTGACTCCGCTGACGACGGTCACCGCGATGCCCGCCGGGTGGCGCTGGCGCATCCCGCTCCAGCACCGCACCGGCAATGGCTATGTCTTCTCGACGCGCTTCATCGGCGAGCAGGAGGCGTCGGATGCGCTGGTCGCGGCGGTCGAGGGAATGCCGATGGCCGATCCGCGGTTGCTCAAGTTCATCGCGGGCCGGCGCAAGCGGAGCTGGGTGAAGAATGTCGTCGCGGTGGGCCTGGCCTCGGGTTTCCTCGAGCCGCTCGAATCGACCAGCATCTATCTGACCCAGGTGGGCATCACCGCACTGATCGAGCTGTTTCCGGAAAAGCCGATCGGGGCGGCGGATCGCGACGAATATAACCGGCTGGTCGATCTGGAATATGACCGCATCCGCGACTTCCTGATCCTCCATTACCACGCGACCATCCGCAACGACACGCCCTATTGGGACTATGTCCGTACGATGAGCATCCCCGATACGCTTGCGGACAAGATGGAGCTGTTCCGCAAGCGCGGGCGCGTGGTGAAGTATCGCGAGGGGGTGTTCCTCGATGCCAGCTGGATCGCGGTCTATCTGGGGCAGGGGGTGATCCCCGAAGGGCATGACATGCGCGCCGAGGGGCCGCCGCTCGATCAGCTCGCCCGCGCGATGGAAAGCGTCCAGGCGGAGATCCGCGCGGCGGTCGCCGCGATGCCGCAGCACCGTGACTATCTGGAGCGCTATTGCCCGATGGTGCAGATGTGAGCGGGGAGCGCGCGATCCGCGAGATCGTCGTCGCGGGCAGCGGCCTGGCCGGGCTGTACGCGGCATCCTTCCTGAAGCGGCGCGTGCCCGGCGCGACGGTGACCATCGTCGGCCCGCCCCCCGCCGATGCGCTCAGCGACCGGCTCCACGCCACCTTGCCCTCGATCGTCGGCTTCCATGCCGATCTGGGGATCGACGAGGGCCAGGTCTTCATGGGCGCCGGCGCGGCTTTCCGGCTGGGGACGGCGTTCGAAGGCTGGACCGGCGACGGTTCCGCCTATGTCCATGCCTATGGCGAAGTCGGGCGGCCGGTGGGGATCACGCCCTTTTATCACCATTGGGTGCGGCAGGCGCGATCGGGCAAGGTCGGCCCGTTCGACAGCCATTCGCCCGCGGCGATGCTCGGCCGCGCGAACCGCTTCGTCCATCCGGTGGACGATCCCAATTCGCCACTTTCGACCTATGAATATGGCCTCGTCATCGATCCGGCGCTCCACCGCGAGTTGATGCGGGCCTTTGCGCGCCACGTCGGGGTGATCGAGCGTACGGGGCGGGTGGCCGATGTGCGGCTTGCCGGCGAGGACGGGCATATCGAGGCGCTGTTGCTCGACGATGGCAGCGAGATTGGCGGGCATCTGTTCGTCGATTGCACGGGCCCGGCGGCGCTGGTGCGGTCGAAGCTCGACGACCGGTTCGAGGATTGGAGCCAGTGGCTGCCCTGCGACCGCGTTCGCTTCGCCACCGGGCCGGGATCGGCCGATCCGCCCTCGCTCGATACCGCGGCCACCCACGCCGCCGGCTGGGCCTGGCAATCGCAGTCGCGTGCTTCGGGCTCGCGCGGCCTGGTCTATGCTTCGGCGCATCTGGGCGAGGATGAGGCTGAGGCGATGCTTCCGGATTCGTCCGCGCTCGGCTTGCGGCCCGGTCGCCGCTCGCAGCCCTGGTTCCGCAACTGCGTCGCCGTTGGCGATGCTGCGGTGACGATCGACCCGCT
The DNA here is from genome assembly GCA_966251045.1 of uncultured Sphingomonas sp. GTDB lineage: Bacteria > Pseudomonadota > Alphaproteobacteria > Sphingomonadales > Sphingomonadaceae > Sphingomonas. The sequence continues at coordinate 64,784 of CBINJP010000012.1, read as the reverse complement.
CGAATGGATAAACCTCCATCTAGCGCACAGCGCGCTGGACCGGCTGGTCGCGAAGATGCCCGACCGCGATTGGTCGCCGGTCGAATTGTGGGACTATAACCGCGAATGCGCGGCCGAGGCCGATCGCGCGCGCGATTTCGCGGTGCTTCATTATGTGACTGCGAGCCGCGGCGAGCCCTTCTGGCGCGATGCCGCCGCTGCCGCGCCGCCTGCATCGCTCGCGCATTCGCTGGCGCTGTTCCGCGATCGCGGCCGCCTGCCCATCTATGAGGAAGAGACGTTCACGCGCCATAGCTGGACCTCGGTCCTGCTCGGCCAGGGCGTGATGCCGCGCCGTGTCGATCCGCTCATCGATGTCGTTCCGCCCGAGCAATCGGAGCGGGCGATGACTCAGATCAGGGAAGGGATCGCCGGCATGGTCCCCAACCTGCCTACCCAGGGCGCCTATCTGCGCCAGCTTTCCTCAGGTGCGCAGAAATGAACCAAGACGTTTCGATCGAAAGCGATCCCCGTATCCGCACGGTGGTGATCGTCGGCGGGGGGACCGCCGGCTGGATGGCCGCGGCGACGATGGCCCGCTTCCTCAACAATGGCTACACGCGCACCGTGCTGATCGAGAGCGACGAGATCGGCATCGTCGGCGTCGGCGAGGCGACGATCCCGCCGATCCTGACCTTCAACCAGATGCTGGGACTCAACGAGAATGAGTTCCTCGCCGCGACCCAGGGCACGTTCAAGCTGGGCATCGAGTTCGTCGACTGGGGCAAGGTCGGCGACCGCTATTTCCACCCGTTCGGCCAGTATGGGCACGAGATTCACGGGATCAATTTCTATCAATTCTATTTGCGCGAGGCCACGCGCCGGCCGATGCCGCCGATCGACGCCTATTGCATGAGCGCCCAGGCGGCGCATCTGGGCAAGATGGGGCGGCCCAATCCGCAGGCCCAGTCGCCGATCCGCGAGCTTGGCTATGCCTTCCATTTCGATGCCGGGCTCTACGCCAAATATCTGCGCCGCTATGCCGAAGCCGCGGGGATCGCGCGCGTCGAGGGCAAGATCGTCGACGTGAAGCTGCGCGCCGGGGACGGATATGTCGAGGCGGTCCAGCTCGAGAGCGGCCAGACGGTCGAGGGCGACCTGTTCATCGATTGCTCGGGCTTTCGCGGGCTGCTGATCGAGCAGGCGCTGGAGACCGGCTACGAGGAATGGGGGCAGTGGCTGATCAACGACCGCGCCTATGCGGTGCCCTGCGCCAATCCGCCCGAGATCGCGCCCTTCACGCGCGCCTCCGCGAAGCGCGCGGGCTGGCAATGGCGCATCCCGCTCCAGCACCGCACGGGCAACGGCATCGTCTTTTCGAGCGCGCATATGAGCGACGACGAGGCGGTGGCGACTCTGCTCGACGGGCTCGACGGCGAAGCGCTGGACGAGCCGCGCAAGATCCCTTTCCTCACCGGGCGCCGCAAGCGTTCGTGGAATCGCAACGTCGTCGCGATGGGGCTGTCTTCGGGGTTCATCGAGCCGCTCGAATCGACCAGCATCCACTTGATCCAGAATGCGATCGCGCTGCTGCTCAATCTCTTCCCGGACCGCCGCTTCCTCGATGTCGAGCGCGACCAGTTCAACAGGATCATGCAGGACAAATACGAGTATATCCGCAACTTCATCATCCTCCATTATGCCGCCACCACGCGCGGCGATTCCGATTATTGGAACTATTGCCGCACGATGCCGCTGCCCGCGGGCCTCGAGGAAACGATCAAGCTGTGGCGCGCCAAGGGACGCACCATCCATAGCGGGTTCGACCTGTTCGGCCCCACCAGCTGGGTCGCGGTGATGCTGGGGCAGAACATCGTCCCCGAGGGCTATGATCCCATCGCCGATTCGATGGATGAAGGCCGGATCGCGGAGGCGATGGAGCAGTTGCGCCAGGGCTATTTCCAGACCGCCCAGGCGATGCCGACGCACCGCGAATTCCTCGCGAGGATCATGGCGCCGCCGCCGCAGCAGCAACCGCCCGCCACCGTGCCGTTCGATTGGGGCGCGCCGTCGTGAGAGCCGACCGGATCCGCAAGGTCGTGATCGTCGGCGGCGGCACCGCCGGCTGGATGGCGGCCGCCGCGATATCGAAGGTGCTTGGCGATTCCGGCCTGCGCATCGAGCTGATCGAATCCGACGCGATCGGCACCGTGGGCGTGGGCGAGGCGACGATCCCGCAGATCGTGCTGTTCAACAACATGCTGGGGCTCGACGAGGACACCTTCGTCAAGGCGACTCACGCCACCTACAAATTGGGGATCGAGTTCGTCGACTGGACCCGGCTGGGTCACAAATATATCCATCCGTTCGGCACCCACGGCGTCAATATGATGGGGGTCGAATTCTACCATCACTGGCTCAAGGGCCGGACGCTGGGCGACACTTCCGAGTTCGACGAATATTCGCTGAGCGCGGTGGGCGCGCTCAAGTCGCGGATGCTGCGCCCGCGGCACGATCTGCCCAATTCGCCGGTCTCCAGCCTGGCCTATGCCTTTCAGTTCGATGCCGGGCTCTATGCCCGCTTCCTGCGCGGCATGGCCGAGGCCTGGGGCGTGGTCCGCACCGAGGGGCGGATCACGGAAGTCGCGCAGCATCCCGAGACCGGGTTCGTTGAGGCGGTGCTGCTCGAGAGCGGCGCGCGGGTGGAAGGCGACCTGTTCATCGATTGCTCGGGTTTCCGCGGGCTGCTGATCGAGCAGACGCTGGGCGCCGGGTTCGAGGATTGGGGCAAATGGCTGCCCAATGACCGCGCCATCGCGATCCCATGCGAAAGTAGCGACGACGAGACGCCGCTCACCCGCTCCACCGCGCGCACCGCGGGCTGGCAATGGCGCATCCCGCTTCAGCACCGCGTCGGCAACGGCTATGTCTATTCGAGCGCGCATATCTCGGACGATGAGGCGCTGGCGACCCTGCTCGCCAATCTCGACGGCGAACCGCTCGCCGATCCCAATCCGCTGCGCTTCAAGGCGGGCCACCGCAAAAGGGCCTGGGTCAAGAATGTCGTCGCGCTTGGGCTGGCCGGCGGCTTCCTCGAGCCGCTCGAATCGACCAGCATTCATCTCGTCCAGTCGGGCATCGCGCGGCTGATGTCGCTCTTCCCCACGCGCAATTTCGATTCCGCCGAGATCGACCGGTTCAACGCCAAGACCGAGGAGGAATATGTCGATATCCGCGACTTCCTCGTCCTCCACTATATGGCGACCGAGCGGAACGACACGCCCTATTGGGACTATTGCCGCAACATCGATCCGCCCGCGGGCCTCGCCGAAAAGCTCGCCATGTTCCGCGCCAATGGCCGCATCTTCCGCGAGCATGAGGAGTTGTTCACCGAGAGCAGCTGGCAGGCGGTGCTGATCGGGCAGGGGATCAAGGCGGGCGGCTATCACCCCGCCGCGGACCTGCTGCCCGACGAGGAGACGCTGAAGCGGCTCAAGAGCATCCGCGAGGTCATCGCCAGCACCGCGCTGCAGATGCCGACCCAGCGCGAATTCCTGCGGCAAAACGGCAGCAATTGCGATGTGGTGTTGAGAAAAGCGTCTTGAACCAGTTGCCCGAACCGAAACCCCTCCGCGAAGTCAGCGGAGTCGACCGGCGGACCTTCGACGCGGAGATCCGCCCCGCCTGCCAGCCCGTTGTGCTGCGCGGGATCGGTGCCGATTGGCCGGCGGTGCAGGCCGCAAAGGAATCGGTCGAGAAGGGGGTCGACTACATCCTCTCCTTCGCGATCCCGGATGCGGTGCCCGCGCTGGTGGGGGCGCCCGAGATCGAGGGACGCTTCTTCTACAAGCCGGACTTCAGCGGCATGAATTTCGACCGCGCGACCGTGGCGCTGCGGGTCTTTTTCGACCGGCTGCTGCGCGACCGCGAGGTGGAGCGGCCCTATTCGCTCGCGGTCCAGTCGCTGGTGATTCCCGAAGGGCTGCCGGGCTTCGTCCGCGACAATCATGTCGACCTGATCGAACCCGCGGTCGAGCCGCGCATCTGGATCGGCAACCGCATCCATGTCGCGCCCCATTTCGACCTGATGGAGAATGTCGGCCTGGTCGTGCTCGGCCGCCGCCGCTTCACGCTCTTTCCGCCCGAGCAGCTCCCCAATCTCTATGTCGGCCCGATCGAGGTGACGCCCGCCGGCACGCCGGTCAGCATGGTCGATCCGCACAACCCCGATCTCGACCGTTTCCCGCGCTACGCGGAAGCGGCGAAGCATGCCCAGTCGGCGGTGCTAGAGCCGGGCGACGGCATCTACATCCCGTTTCACTGGTGGCACGGCGTCGACTCGCTCGACGGCGTCAACGCCTTCGTCAACTATTGGTGGAACCCAGCGCCCCCGGGGCTGGGCAAGTCCTATGACGCGCTGATGCACGCGCTCTATGCGTTTCGCGGCATGCCCGAGGATCAGCGCAGGGTGTGGCAGATGGTCTTCGAAAATTTCGTCTTCGAGACGAACGGCAATCCGGTCGGCCATTTGCCCGAACGCGCCCAGGGCGTGCTCGGCCATGTGACTCCGGAAAAGCGCGCGCGGATGCACGCGACGCTCAAGCAGATCTTCAGCGGACCCTAGCGCCGCGGCGCCGCGGCCAGCGCGCCCTCGATCGCCTTGTAAAGCGGCTTGGGCGCGAACGCGGCGTCATAGGGCGTCGCGCGCTTCGTCTCCTTGTCGGCGCGCGGGCTGAAGCCGTTGAGCCAGCTATATTTGTCGCACATCCCCCAGACGAGCACGTCCCTGAGCTGCGTGTAGCTCAGCGTGATGTCGAGATAGGCGCGCGCGAAGTCCGCGACGGCCCGGTCGCGCACGGCGTGGTCGGCGGGCAGGTTGCGGTCGTTGACGTCGAACTCGGTGATCGAGAGCCGGTAGCCCATGCCGGTCACGGCATCGAGGAAGTCGCGCCAGCCGCGCTCGCGCTCCTTGACCGCGGCGGCGATGTCCAGCCCGGGCGGGCCGATATGCGCCTGGATGCCGAGTGCATCCACGGGCACCTTGTCCTTGCGGAAGCGCTCGAGCAGCTTGAGCACGCCGTTGCGGTGCGTCGCGTCGCTGCCCCAGTCCATATAGTCGTTATAGACCAGCTCGGCGTGCGGAGCGGCCTCGCGCGCGGTGTGGAAGGCGAGGTCGCACATCGCGTCCGCGCTGCCGATCGCCCTGGATAATGACGATTCGCGCTGCGCGCCGGTCTTCTCGCTGATCGTCTCGTTGACGACGTCGTAGCTGTATATGCGCTTGCCATAGCGGCCGCAGAGCGTGCGGATATGCTCGGCGAGCAGCCGCTCGCCTTCCTTCCTGGGATCGGCGCCGAAATCATGGTCGTTGAGCCAGCGCGGAAAGCGCTCGGTCTTGTGCCACAGCAAGGTGTGGCCGCGCATCTTCATGCCCCTGCCGTCGCCCCAGTCGATCATCGCGTCGAAGGGCTCGAAGTTGAAACTGGCGGCGTTGGGCCGGGTGCGCTGCCATTTGAACTCGTTCTCGGGCACCAGCAGCCCGCAATCGCGCTGGAGCAGCGCGGCGTAGGCGGGGTTGGCGAACGAACCGCGATCCGCGCCCGGCGGGCTCCAGGAGACGCAGGAACCGAAGCGCAACCCGCGAGACTGCGCGACAGCGGCAAGCCCGGTGGCGTCCGAGCGGGCGGCGTGCGCCTTGCCCGCGATGCCGGCGGCGGCAAGCGCCGTCCCGGCCGCCAGCATGTCGCGGCGCGTGATGCCCGTCATCCCATTCTCCAGATCACCAGTTGAACATGGTCCCGTCCTCGAGCCGCGCGACCGGCAGATAGGCGCGCTTATACTCGAAGGTCGCCGCCAGCTTCTCGTCGATATCGACGCCTAGCCCCGGCGCCTCGCCCGGATGCATCAGGCCGTCGTTGAAGCTGTAGGCATGGGGGAAGACCGCGTCGGTTTCCTCGGTGTGGCGCATATATTCCTGCACCCCGAAATTGGGCACCGACAGCCCGAAATGCAGCGCCGCGGCCATCGTCACCGGCGAAAGGTCGGTCGCACCGTGGCAGCCGGTGCGGACCTGGTACATATCGGCGAAGCTCGCGATCCGGCGGAGGTGAGTGATGCCGCCGGCATGCACCACGGTCGCGCGGATATAGTCGATCAGCTGCTCCTCGATCAGCTGCTTGGCGTCCCACACCGAATTGAAGATCTCGCCCACCGCGAGCGGGGTCGTGGTGTGCTGGCGGATGATCCGGAACGCCGCCTGGTTCTCGGCGGGAGTCGCATCCTCCAGCCAGAAGGGGCGATAGGGCTCGAGGTCCTTGCCCAGCCGCCCCGCCTCGATCGGGGTGCAGCGGTGATGGACGTCGTGGAGCAGATGCACGTCCCAGCCCAGCGCGTCGCGTGCCTTCTGGAACAGCGGCGGGACCGAGCGGATATATTTCTCGGTCGACCACAGGCTTTCGCTCGGCAGCGCCGCGTCGGCGGGCTCGTAGAAATATTTGTCCTTCGACACGCCATAGGTCGCGGCCAGCCCCGGCACCCCCGATTGCAGCCGGATCGCCCGATAGCCCTGCTCCTTGTAGGCGGTGGCGTTCTCGATCGTCTCGGCGATGTCCCTGCCATTGGCATGGCCATAGACCATGCAGCCCTCGCGGCTCGCCCCGCCCAGCAGCTGGTAGAGCGGCAGTCCGGCGATCTTCCCCTTGATGTCCCACAGCGCCATGTCGACCGCGGCGATCGCGCTCATCGTCACCGGGCCGCGACGCCAATAGGCGCCCTTGTAGAGGAACTGCCAGATATCCTCGATTCGCTGCGCGTCGCGCCCGATCAGCATCGGGACGACATGATCCGCCAGATAGGATGCGACCGCGAGCTCGCGGCCGTTGAGAGTCGCGTCGCCGAGCCCGGTGACGCCGTCCTTCGTCTCGATCTTCAGCGTGACGAAGTTCCGGCCCGGGCATGTGACGATCACGCGCGCGGATATGATCTCAGCCATTCGCGGCCCTTCCTGCGCGGGTTGCCCGCATTATCCTCTCCCCCTATTGCCGCAATCGGACCGATGTGCGCAATTGTATGATGATAGCGCTACCAAAAACGCCATGCTATCGTCTTTGTCAACGGCGGCGAGCGACCGCCCGGCAGTCTTGGGAGCGGATTTCGATGCGCCAGTTGGTGAAGTTGCTTTCGTTTCTCGTCGTGCTTTTGGCAATCCCCGGCGGGGCGCGGGCCGAGGACGGATATGATCTGTGGCTGCGCTACCGAGCCGTGGAGCCTCAGTGGCACAGGGCCTATGATCCCGTGGCGGCCTTGCTGGTGGCGGAGGGCAGGGGGGCCACGCTCGATGCGGCGACACGCGAGCTTCAGGACGGGGTGAAGGGGATGCTGGGGCACAAATTGCCTCTGGTCCCCGCCGTCGTTGCCGATGGCGCGATCGTGATCGGCACGCCGGCCAATTCGCTGATCGTCGCCGGGCTCAACCTTCCGCTTGCCGGCCTCGGCCGCGAGGGTTTCCTGATTCGCTCGGTCATGATCGGCGGCAAGCGCGCCACGGTGATCGCGGGCAACAGCGATGTCGGCGTGCTCTACGGCGTGTTCCGCTTCCTGCGGCAGATCCAGCTTCGTCAGCCCATCGACCGACTCGACGTCAGCGACGCGCCGAAGCTCCAGATCCGCGTGCTCAACCACTGGGATAATATGGATCGCCATGTCGAGCGCGGCTACGCCGGCATCTCGCTGTGGGACTGGCAGACGCTGCCGAAGTTCAGGGACCCGCGCTACACCGATTATGCCCGCGCCAATGCCTCGATCGGCATCAACGGGACGGTGCTCAACAACGTCAACGCCAACGCGGTGATCCTCAAGGGCGATTATCTGGTGAAGGTGAAGGCGCTCGCCGACATCTTCCGGCCCTATGGCATCCGCGTCTATCTGACCGCGCGATTCTCCGCCCCGATCGAGATCGGCGGGCTCAAGACCGCCGATCCGCTCGATCCCGCGGTGGCGGCGTGGTGGAAGGCCAAGGTCGACGAGATCTATTCGGTCATCCCCGATTTCGGCGGCCTCCTGATCAAGGCCAATTCGGAGGGGCAGCCGGGCCCCGGCGACTATAAGCGCACCCATGCGGACGGCGCCAACATGATGGCCGACGCGCTCAAGCCGCATGGCGGAATCGTGATGTGGCGCGCTTTCGTCTATTCGGCCGACAATGCCGAGGACCGGCACAAGCAGGCCTATGCCGATTTCGTGCCGCTCGACGGCAGTTTCCGCGACAATGTGCTGGTGCAGGTCAAGAACGGCGCGATCGACTTCCAGCCGCGCGAGCCCTTCCATCCGATCTTCGGCGCGATGCCGCGCACGCCGCTGATGATGGAATTCCAGATCACCAAGGAATATCTCGGCTTCAACACCCACCTCGCCTATCTCGGTACCATGTGGGAGGAGGCGCTGGAGAGCGACACCTTCCGGCCCAGGGGCAACACCGTCGCCACCGTGCTGGAGAAGCCGGTCTCGCCCGGCGCGGTCACCGGGATCGCGGGGGTCGCCAATATCGGCAACAGCCGCAACTGGTCGGGCTCGCAATTCGATCAGGCAAACTGGTACGCCTATGGCCAGTTCGCGTGGAACCCTGAAGCCAAGGCGGAGACCATCGCGCGCGACTGGGCGCGGATGACGTGGAGCGACGATCCAGCGACCGTGGATGCTATTGTCGCCATGATGATGGGGTCGCGCGAGGCGGTGGTCGATTACACCGGGGCGCTCGGCCTCGGCCATCTCTTCGCGACCGGGCATCATCATGGCCCCGGCCCCTGGATTTCCGATCTGGCCCGGCCCGAATGGAACCCGGTCTATTATCACAAGGCCGACTTGGGCGGCATCGGCTTCGACCGCACCAGGAGCGGTAGCGACGCCCTTGGCCAGTACGCGCCCGAGATCGCGAAGCGCTGGGGCAATCTCAAGACCGTGCCCGACGAATATCTGCTCTGGTTCCACCATGTGCCCTGGGACTATCGCCTCAAATCGGGCCGCAGCGTCTGGGACGAGCTGATCACGCGCTACGATCGCGGGGTGGACAGGGTGCGCGCGATGATCGCCACCTGGGACGGTCTCAAGGGAAAGGTCGACGCCAGGCGCTGGGAGGAAGTCGGCATGTTCCTCCAGATCCAGCTCGACGAGGCGATCTGGTGGCGCGATGCCTCGATCGCCTATTTCCAGTCGGTGTCGAAGCGGCCGCTGCCCGCCGGCCACAATCCGCCCGCGCACGATCTGGACTGGTACAAGGCGATCCAGACCCCTTATGCTCCCGGCCGCGGCTAAGGAGAGGGAATCGATGAAGTTGAAGCTTTTGCTGGCGGCGGCGCTCGCCCTGTTCACCTCACCGGTCGCGGCGCAGGGGCCGCTGACCGCGACCTTCGAGAGCTTCGTCTATGCGGGCGACGATACGGCGCGGGGGTTCGGCCCCGCGGGCCCGGGCGATTATGCCAACCCGATCCTGCAGGGCTTCTATCCCGATCCCAGCGTGACGCGCGTCGGCGACGATTTCTATCTGGTCACCTCGACCTTCAGCTACTTCCCCGGAATCCCCGTCTGGCACTCGAGGAACCTCGTCGACTGGGAGCAGATCGGCAACGCGATCGACCGGCCGGACCAGCTCGATTTCGCCAGGCTCGGCATGTCGCGCGGCGTGTTCGCGCCGACGATCCAGGCCAAGGACGGGGTATTCTACATCCTCAACACCTGCGTCGATTGCGGCGGCAATTTCGTGATTACCGCGAAGAACCCTGCCGGGCCGTGGAGCGATCCGGTCTGGCTGCCCGCACTTGTCGGCGGGATCGATCCCTCGCTCTTTTTCGACACCGACGGCCGCACCTGGATCCTCAACAACGGCGCGCCCGAGGGCGAGCCCCAATATCAGGGCCACCGCGCGATCTGGATCCAGGAATTCGACCTCAAGACGCTCCAATCGTTCGGCCCGCGCACCGTGCTGGTGAATGGCGGGATCGACTTCTCGAAAAAGCCGATCTGGATCGAGGGGCCGCACATCTTCCGCAAGGACGGCTGGTATTATCTGAGCGCGGCGGAGGGCGGCACCGCGGAGGGGCATAGCCAGGTCATCCTGCGCTCGAAGAACGTCACCGGCCCCTATGTCGCGGGCCCGAACAACCCGTTCCTGACGCAGCGAGGGCTTGCCGGCGACCGGCCCAGCCGGATCACCTCCGCGGGCCATGCCGAACTGGTGACGACGCCCGACGGGCAATGGTGGGCAACCTTCCTCGCGGTGCGGCCCTATGAAGGCGATTTCTACAATACCGGGCGCGAGACCTTCCTGCTGCCGGTGACGTGGAAGGACGGCTGGCCCATGATGACGCGCGACGCGATCCCGGTCACGCACAAGCGGCCCGCCGGCCTCACCGCGTCGCCGCCCATCAAGCGCAGCAACGGTCCGCTGCAGTTGATCACGATCTTCTCCGCGGCGCGGAAGCTGGGGGCCGACTGGATGATGCTGCGCAACCCGCGCGAGCAATGGTATGCGCTGGGTGCGCAGGGGCTGACCCTCACCGCGCGGCCGGTGGGTCTCGGCGATTTCGGCAACCCCTCCTTCCTCGGCCGCCGCCAGCAGCATCTCGATGCCGAGGCGGAGACTTCGATGCGTTTCTCGCCGCGCAAGGATGGCGACCGCGCGGGCCTCGTCGTGTTCCAGAACGACGACTATTGGGCGCTCGTCGGGATCGGGATGGAGGGCGGCAAGCCGGTCCTCCAGCTGATCGCGCGCAACGGCCCGGGTCAGCCTCCGGCGGGCGTCGTGCTCGCCACCGCGGCGGCCGAGGGTGCGTCGGGCGCCCCGGTGCGCCTCCGGATCGCGGCGAAGGGCCCGAGCTATCGTTTCTCCTACGCGATCGGCCCCAATGCCGCCTGGACGGAGATTGGCGAGATCGACGGCCATTTCCTGAGCACCAAGACCGCCGGCGGCTTCATCGGCGCGACCTTCGGGCCTTACGCCTACAGCCCGCAATAGGAGCCTCTCCATGCGTCTCGCTCTCGCTTCCCTCTCGCTCGCGCTCGCGGTGCCCGCCGCCGCGCAGGTCGCTGAGCCGATCCGCCCGATCCGGCTCAACCAGACCGGGTTCGAGACCCTCGGCCCCAAGCGGGCGATGCTGGGCAACGCCTCCCACGGCGCGATCGACTGGCAGCTGGTGAACGCCCGGGGCGGGGTGGAGCTGCGCGGGCGCACGACGGTGTTCGGCGCCGACGCGGCCTCGGGCGAGCATGTCCATGCCATCGACTTCTCGGGCTTCCGCAAGGCAGGGAAGGGGTATCGCCTGAGGGTCGGCGCAATGGAGAGCCGCCCCTTCGACATCGGCGCCAGGCCGCGCGGCAATCTGGCGAAGGACGCGATTGCCTTCTTCTATCACCAGCGCGCGGGCATCCCGATCGAGGCGCGCTTCGTCGGGCAGACATGGGCGCGCCCCGCCGGCCATGCCACCGAGACGGCGCCGTGCTTCTCCGGCAAGGATGCGCGCGGCAACGACTTCCCCGGCTGCCCCTACACGCTCGAGGTCCATGGCGGCTGGTACGATGCCGGCGACCACGGCAAGTATATCGTCAATGGCGGCATCTCGCTGTGGACGCTCCAGCACGCCTATGGCGTCAGGACCTTCGCGGATGGCGGGCTCCGCATCCCGGAGGCGGGCAACGGGATCAACGACCTGCTCGACGAGACCCGTTACGAGATGGAATTCTTCCTGCGGATGCAGGTGCCCGAGGGGACGAAGCTGAAGGTGCCCGTCGGCGCCCCGCCGCCCTTCACCCCGCCCGCGCCCGGCACCCAGCCCGCGCCCCCGCCGCCGCTCGTCTTCACCGAGATCGACGCGTCGGGCATGGCGCACGCCAAGGTTGCCGACCGCAACTGGACCAAGCTCCCCACCGCGCCGCACGAGGACAGGGAAGAGCGGGTGATCTATCCGCCCACCACCGCCGCGACGCTCAACCTCGCCGCCACCGCCGCCCAGTGCGCGCGGATATGGAAGACGATCGACGGGCCCTTCGCCGAGCGCTGCCTCGCCGCCGCCGAGCGCGCCTGGGCGGCCGCGAGGCGCAACCCCGAAATCTATGCCCAGGGCGCCTTCACCGGCAGCGGCGGCTATGGCGACCGCGATGTCTCCGACGAGTTCTTCTGGGCCGCCGCCGAGCTGTTCGTTACGACCGGCAAGGCCGAATATGGCGACTTCGTCCATGCCTCGCCGCACTGGACCGCGGAGGTCCAGGAGGCGAGCTGGCCCCGCGTCGCCGCGCTGGGCATCATCGCGGTCGCGACGTCCGGAAGGCCGACTGAAGCGGACATCACGCACGCCTGGGCAATGCTCACGCGTGCCGCGGACCGGTTCCTCGCCGACAGCGCCCGCACCGGCTACCATATTCCCTACAACCCTCAGACCTATCCCTGGGGTTCGACCTCCAGCCTGCTCAACCGCGCGATGATCCTCGCGCTGGTTCATGACCATTCCGCCGATGCCAAATACCGCGACGGCGTGATCGACTCGATCGACTATCTGCTCGGCCGCAACCCGATCGATCAGTCCTACATCAGCGGCTATGGCGCCCGCCCGATGCGCAATCCGCACCACCGCTTCTGGGCGCACCAGGCGGACGCCAAATATCCCGGTCCGCCGCCCGGCGTGCTGTCAGGCGGGCCCAATAGCGGCTTCATGAGCGAGGAGGTCAGGAAGGCGATCGGCGGCCCCTGCGCGCCGATGGCCTGCTACAAGGACGACATCAACCTGTTCACGCTCAACGAGGTGGCGATCAACTGGAACGCGCCGCTGTTCTGGGTGGCGGCCTGGCTGGATCGGTGACCAACTAAATCCTCCCCCGGAGGGGGAGGTGGCAGCGAAGCTGACGGAGGGGGACTTCCTCACGCGAATCGCTTGCGGCGCGCCCCCTCCACCGCCTTCGGCGGTCCCCTCCCCGTGCCGGGGAGGATTAAGAAAATCCCCCGGGGCGCGAACCCCGGGGGAAGGTCTTACGGTGCCGTCATTTCACCGTAAGGGTGGTGGATTTGAGCGTCGCCGAGCTCGGTCCGGCGGAGATGGTGAAAGTCCCCGGCTCGACCACGCGCTTCATGCCGACATTGTAGAAGCTCAGGTCGTACGGCTTCAGCTCGAAGGTGACGGTCTTGGTTTCGCCGGGCTGGAGCGTCACCCGCTGGAAGCGCTTGAGCTCGATCACCGGCCGCGTGACCGTCGCCTCGTCGTCGCGGACATAGAGCTGGACCACCTCGTCGCCGGCGCGGCTGCCGGTATTCTTGACGCTGACGCTCACCCGGACGCTGTCGCTGATCCCGATCGTGCTCGATGCCAGCACCGGCGCGCCCATGTCGAAGCTCGTGTAGCTGAGGCCGAAACCGAATGGATAAAGCGGAGTCACATCGCCGAACAGATAGCCGCGCCGCGCGGTGGGCTTGCGGTTGTAGAAGACCGGGAGCTGGCCCACCGAACGCGCGATCGTCACCGGAAGCTTGCCCCCCGGATTGTACCGCCCGAAGATCACGTCGGCGAGCGCGTTGCCGGTCTCCTGGCCGAGATACCACCCCTCGATCAGCGCCGGCGCATTGCCCGCGAGATAATTGACCGACATCGGCCGCCCGTTGAGCAGCACCACGACCACCGGCTTGCCCAGAGCGATCAGTTCCTTGGCGAGCTGGTTCTGCGGCCCGATCAGGTCGAGCGTGTCCATGTCGCCCAGATGATTGTCGGCCCAGGCCTCGCGGCTCAGCGCCTCGTTGCCGCCCAGCACCAGCACGATCGTGTCGGCCGTCTTGGCCAGCTCGACCGCATCCGCGCGGAGCTTGTCGTTCACCGCGTCACTGGTCAGCACCACCTCGTCCTTGGCCCAGACATGACCCTCGGTCAGGCGCACGCCCTCCGAATAGGCCACTTCGAACTTGCCCTTGCCCTCGGCCTCCATGCCCTCGAGCACGCTGACGACGTGGGTGGGAACGTCCGAATAGCCGCCGATCGGCGTGTCCTTGGCGTGGGTGCCGATCACCGCCAGCTTCCTGATCTTGCTCGCATCGAGCGGAAGCACATTATTCTGGTTGCGCAGCAGCACCACCGATTGCCGCGCCGATTCGCGCGCCAGCGCGATGTCGGCGGGGGTCCCGGTCGCCTTCGCCACCTTCTTCACATCGACATAGGGGTTCTCGAACGCGCCCGAGAGGAACTTCATCGTCAGCACGCGGCGCACCGCATTGTTGATCTGCGCCTCGCTGATCCGCCCCTCGCGGACGAGCCCGGCCAGGTCCTTGAAGCCCTCGCCATCGGGGGTCTCGACATCGACCCCGGAATCGAGCGCGCGTGCGCCGGCATCACGGGCATTGCCGTACATCTTGTGGCGCGTCACCAGCTCGCGGATCGCGAAATAATCGCTGACCACCGCGCCCTTGAAGCCCCATTCGCCGCGCAGCACGTCGGTGAGCAGCCATTTGTTGGCATGGCTCGGCAGCCCGTCGATCTCGTTATACGAGGCCATCACCGCCATCACCGGCAGCTCGGTCACCGCGCGCTCGAAGGGCGGGAAGAACATCTCGCGCAGCGTGCGCTCGCTGATCTGCGCCGGGCCGGTATTGGTGCCGTTCTCGGGCTGACCATGGCCGGTCATATGCTTGAGCGTGACGAACACCTTGTCCTTGGCGAGCGGCAGCGTGGTGCCCTGGAAACCGCGGATCGCGGCCAGCCCCATCTCGCCGACCAGATACGGGTCCTCGCCATAAGTCTCCTCGATCCGGCCCCAGCGCGGATCGCGCGCGACATCGACAACGGGGGCGAGCACGAGATTGGCGCCGCGCACGCGGGCCTCGCGTGCCGCGACGGTGAAGATCTGCTCGAGCAGCCCCGGGTTCCAGGTGCTCGCCAGCGCGATCGATTGCGGGAAGCTGGTCGCCCCGGGCACCACCAGCCCGTGCAGCGATTCCTCGTGCATCAGCATCGGGATGCCGAGCCGCGTATTCTCCATCGACCATTTCTGCGCGGCGTTGATGTAGCGCGCCATCTCCTCGCCGCTGCGGTTGCCGCTATTGGCGACCGCCCCCGCCCCGGTTGCCTGCACCACGCCGACCCGGTCCGACGGCCGCGAGATCATGCCGAGCCCGTGCGGGAAAGCGGCGGAGGCCTTGGCCGGATCGAAATCGCCCTGGGCGTTCTGGATCAGCCCCTTGGTCTGCCAGATCGAGATCAGCTGGGCCGCCTTCTCGTCGAGCGTCATCCGCGCGAGCAGGTCCTCGACGCGCACCGAAACCGGCTGCGAGGCGTCCTTGTAGAGTGGTACATCGGGCTTGACCGCGGGTGCCTCGGCGGTCGCCGTGGAACCCAACAGCGGGACGAGTCCCAGCGCGGCGACGGCGGCGAGGGCAGCGATACGGATGCGGCGGGTGGATGCTCCGCCCAAGCGCTGGCCGGCAACGGTCATAGTTCCTCTCCCTCGGTACGCGGCGCTGCTGCACCGTCTGTCTGCGCTTCCTGACCGCGCCGGCTTGTCCTGCGTTGTCGGGTTTTTGGTAGCGCTATCAACTATAGGAGGCGCGGATCGCGACGGTCAACCGAGATACGGTTTGAGCAAGATTATTGCTTTATTGCGACTGCAAACCTATTCCCACCGCAGGAGGGATGTTTGAGCAAACCTAGCCGGCGAAGCCGTGGTACCGTGACCGTGCAGGATGTTGCGCGGGCCGCGGGCGTGTCCGCGATGACTGTCTCGCGTGTCGTCAACGGAGGCTCGAATGTTCGCGCTACCACGCGCGAGGCGGTGCTCGAGGCGATCGAGAAGCTCAACTATTCGCCCAACAGCGCGGCGCGCAGCCTCGCGGCGGGCGAGGCGACGCGGATCGGCCTGCTCTATTCGAATCCTTCGGCCGCCTATCTCTCGCAATTCCTGATCGGCGCGCTCGCCGCGGCGCGCCATGCCGGCTGCCACCTCGTCCTCGAAGCCTGCGAGAATGAGCGGCCCGACGCGCAGGCCGAGGCGACGCGCCGCTTCGCCTCGACCGATGTCGAGGGCGTGATCCTGCCGTGCCCGCTGTCCGAAGCGCCGGCGGTGCAGGCCGAGCTGGCCACCGCCGATATCCCTGCGGTCTGCGTCGCGATCGGCGTCTCGGTGCCCGGCACGCTCAATGTCCGCATCGACGATTTCGGCGCGGCGGCGGCGATGACCCGCTATCTGCTCGATCTCGGCCACCGCAAGATCGGCTTCATCCGCGGCAACCCGAACCAGAGCGCATCGATGGAGCGCTATCGCGGCTTCGTGTCGGCGATCGAGGAAGCGGGGATGAAGCTGTCCGACGTCGCCATCGAGCAGGGCTATTTCACCTTCCGCTCGGGCATCATCGCGACCGAGCGGCTGCTCGACCGCGCCGATCCGCCGACCGCGATCTTCGCGACCAACGACGATATGGCCGCCGCCGCGGTGGGGGTGGCGCACCGGCGCGGGATGCACGTGCCGCAGGATCTCAGCGTCGTCGGTTTCGACGATACCCAGCTCGCCACCACCATCTGGCCCGAGCTCACCACGATCCGCCAGCCGACCGCGGCGATGGCCGAGACCGCGCTCAACATGCTGCTCGAACGGCTGCGGTCGAACGATCCGGACGAGGCGGGGCGCACCGACGAGCAGGTGCTCGATTACGAGCTGGTGGTCCGCGAATCCTCGGGCCCGCCGCCCAAGGAAAGCGCGAATGGCGGCCAGCGCCGCACGGGCAAGCCCGTGGAGTCCGTTATCCGTCCCTGAAGTGGCCTAATCGGCTTGCTTTTCCTCTCTGATGCGGCCACCGTTACCGCTAACACGCCCGGCAGAGCATCCGCACGGGGTGAGGAGAGGGGACCTGCATAATGAATGACAGCGCAGAGAGGACCAATCTGGGCCTCGTCTTCGCCATCGTCGCAGTGGCGACGATCGGCGGCTTGCTTTTCGGCTATGACAGCGGTGCCGTGAACGGCACCCAGCCCGGCCTCGTCGCCGCTTTCGGCCTCGACGAAGCCGGTCTCGGCTTCACCGTCGGCTCGCTGCTGATCGGTTGCTTCATCGGCGCCTTCTTCGCCGGCACGCTGGCCGACTCGATGGGCCGCCGCACCGTGATGCGCCTCGCCGCGGTGCTGTTCTTCGGCGGCGCGGTAGTCCAGGGCCTCGCGCACGATCACACCATCTTCCTCGTCGCCCGGATCTTCGGCGGGATGGCGGTCGGCGCGGCCTCGGTGCTCTCGCCCGCCTATATCTCGGAAGTCGCGCCCGCGAGCATTCGCGGCCGGATGACCACGGTGCAGCAGGTGATGATCATCACCGGCCTGACCGCGGCGTTCCTCGTCAACTATTACGTCACCTCGGTGGCGGGCGTGTCGACCAACAAGCTCTGGGCGGATATCGAGGCATGGCGCTGGATGTACCTGCTCCAGGCAGTGCCTGCGGTGGTTTTCCTGGTCGCTTTGTTCTTCATCCCGGAAAGCCCGCGCTATCTGGTGTCCAAGGGCCGCAACGATGAGGCCAATGCGGTGCTCACCAACCTGTTCGGCGCCGGTGCGGCCGCGGCCAAGCTCGCCGAGATCCAGGCGAGCTTCTCGACCGATCACCGCCCGCGTCTCAGCGACGTGCTGACCCCCAAGGGCGGCAGCGGCTTCCTCGGCATGCGTTCGATCGTCTGGGTCGGCATCATGCTCGCGGTGTTCCAGCAGCTCGTCGGCATCAACGTCATCTTCTATTACGGCGCCACGCTGTGGCAGGCGGCCGGCTTCAGCGAGCAGGACTCGCTGATGATCAACATCGTCTCGGGCGCGGTCTCGATCGCGGCCTGCTTCGTGACGATCGTCCTGATCGACCGCATCGGCCGCAAGCCGCTGCTGCTGATCGGTTCGCTCGGCATGGCGGCGTCGCTGTTCGTGATGGTCTATGCCTTCAGCCAGGGCGGCCTTGTCGACGGCAAGCTCGTGCTCTCGCCCGAAACCGGCGAGATCGCGGTGTGGGCGGCGAACATCTATGTGATCTTCTTCAACGTCAGCTGGGGCCCGGTGATGTGGGTGATGCTGGGCGAGATGTTCCCGAACCAGATCCGCGGATCGTCGCTCGCGGTCGCGGGCTTCTTCCAGTGGTTCGCGAACTACGCGATCGCCCAGGCCTTCCCGATCATGCTGACCACGATCGGGCTCGCCGCGAGCTACAGCTTCTATGGCGTGTGCGCGGTGATCAGCTTCTTCCTGGTCGCCAAGTTCATCACCGAAACCAAGGGCAAGGAGCTCGAGGCGATGGAGGGCTGATCGCTCGGCCCGGCGTTACCAACTTTCCGGGGGTGCGGCTGCGGAGCCGCACCCCTTTCTGTTAGAAGGACGATATGACCCGCACTCCCGCACGCCCGTTCCGCTCGCGCGAATGGTTCGCCGCCCCCGGCCGCAGCGACATGGCCGCGCTCTATCTCGAGCGCTTCATGAATTACGGCATCACGCCCGCCGAGCTGCAATCGGGCAAGCCGATCATCGGCATCGCGCAATCGGGCAGCGATATCGCCCCGTGCAACCGCATCCACCTCGAGACGGTGAAGCGCGCGCGGGAGGGCATCCTGGCCGCCGGGGGCGTGCCGATGGAGTTCCCGCTCCACCCGATCTTCGAGAATTGCCGCCGCCCCACCGCGGCGCTCGACCGCAACCTCGCCTATCTGGGGCTGGTCGAGATCCTCAACGGCTATCCGATCGACGCGGTGATTCTCACCACCGGCTGCGACAAGACCACGCCGAGCTCGCTGATGGCGGCCTCGACTGTCGACATCCCCGCGATTGTTCTCTCGGGCGGCCCGATGCTCGACGGCTGGCACGAGGGCGAGCTGGTCGGCTCCGGCACCGTGATCTGGCGCAGCCGCCGCAAGATGGCGGCGGGCGAGATCGACGAGGCCGAATTCCTGCGCCGCGCGACGGACTCGGCGCCCTCGGCGGGCCATTGCAACACGATGGGCACCGCCTCGACCATGAACTCGCTCGCTGAGGGGCTCGGCATGTCGCTCCCCGGCTGCGCGATGATCCCCGCGCCGTACCGCGAGCGCGGCCAGATGGCGTACGAGACCGGCCGACGCATCGTCGACATGGCCTATGAGGATCTGCGCCCGTCGAAGGTGCTCAGCCGCCAGAGCTTCCTCAATGCGATCAACCTGCTGACCGCGATCGGCGGATCGACCAACGCCCAGCCGCATCTCGACGCGATGGCGCGCCACGCGGGGTTCGAGCTGACCCCCGAGGACTGGATGGCGGGCTATGACCTGCCGCTGATCGTCAACATGCAGCCCGCGGGCAAATTCCTGTCCGAGCGCTTCCACCGCGCCGGCGGCATCCCCGTCATCGTCAAGGCGATGATCGAGAATGGCGCGCTCGACGGATCGGTCCAGACCGTCACCGGCAAGACCCTCGCCGAGAATGTCGCGAACGCGGTCAACAAGGACTCCGAAGTCATCTTCGCCTGGGACAAGCCGCTCAAGGAGAAGGCCGGCTTCCTCGTCCTGTCGGGCAATTTGTTCGACCAGGCGATCATGAAGACCAGCGTGATCGGCCCCGACTTCCGCGAGCGCTACCTGTCGCGCCCCGGTGCCGAGGGGGTGTTCGAGGGCCGCGCGATCGTGTTCGACGGGTCGGACGATTATCACCACCGCATCAACGACCCCGCGCTGGCGATCGACGAGCATTGCATCCTCGTGATCCGCGGCTCGGGCCCGCTCGGCTGGCCCGGCTCGGCCGAAGTGGTCAACATGCAGCCGCCCGATCATTTGATCCAAAAGGGCGTGATGAGTCTGCCCACTTTGGGTGACGGCCGCCAATCGGGCACATCGGACAGCCCCTCGATCCTCAACGCCTCGCCCGAAAGCGCGGCGGGCGGCGGGCTGGCGTGGCTGCGCACCGGCGATACGATCCGGATCGACCTGAACGCCGGCACCTGCAACGCGCTGGTCGATCTGGGCGAGATCGCGCGCCGCCTGCAGGACGAACCGCCCCCGCCGGTCCCCGAGAGCCAGACCCCGTGGGAAGAGCTGTACCGCGAAAAGACCGGCCAGCTCGGCGAAGGCGGCGCGCTCGAATTCGCGCTGAAGTACCGCCGGACCAGCGAGAAGGTGCCGCGGCACAATCATTGACCGCCGGCCTCAACCGGAACACATCGTCATCCCGGCCTTGAGCCGGGATCCCGCTTCTTCTTCCGCCGGGTCGAGGCAGCGTCACCCCGGCTCAAGGCCGGGGGTGGCTTGACCGGCCTTTACTCCGCCCGGAATGCCCGGAACGAGTGCGGCTTCAGTCCCAGCTTGAAGCTCGTCTTCCCGGCATCGTTCGGCGCCCATCCGGCGCGGCGGCGGGGGTTCTCCGCCAAAGTCTCGCCGGTCAGCACCTCGCCCGTCTGCAGGTCGCGTAGCCGCTTGAACCGCCCTTGCGTCAGCAGCCCGATATCGACGGGCTCATCGCGAAAGCTCTCCACGATCAGCGTGTCGTTGTCATAAGTGAAGAGCGCCACCTTTGACGGCCCCTCGAGCCGCACGAACATGGTCTGCGCCACGCTCGCGCGGATGCGATTGAGGAGCTGCGGGGGCAGGTCGTACAGGTCTGCCGGATTGTCGGGGATCGTCACCACGAAGAGATGCCCTTTCGAATAATCGGCGTCGTGGAGCATCGGCCAGCCCATCCAGCCATCGATCGCCGAGGCGTTCTCCCAACTGTCATTGGTGAGATAGTCGAGCTGCGGGATCAGGATCGGGTTCTCGGACTGGACCAGCGGGCCGAAACCGACCTGGAAATCCTTCACCAGCGCGCGCCGCTCGCTCACGCGCAGTTCGACGATATCGCCCAGCCCCTTGTCCTGCAGCGCGCGGACGAGGCCGGTGGTGATCACCACCGTCTTGCCCTGGGTCAGCGAGGTACGAATCTTGCCGACAATGCCCGCATCGTGCGCCGCGCTCTGGGTCAGGAAGATGGTGTCGGCATCGGCGGGGTAGGCGGGATAGACGTCCATCGGCAGCCCGATCATGCCGATGAAATCGGGCAGGAAATCCTCGCCGCGCGAATGATGCGGGCGGTACCCCTTGATCCCGATGGGCTTACCGAGTTGCCGCACCACCTTGTCGAGCATCTCGAAGGTCCGCCCCGCGGGCGTCGCGATGGTCAGGTCGCTCGATAGCGCCCCATCGGTGCCGCGATAGCCCGCGGTCAGCGTATCGAAATCATAGCTGGTGCCCTGGCCCTGCCACTCCGCCCGGTGCGCCAGCGTGATCGGCTGGGCGAGCGAGCGGAAGTCGAACAGGGTGATCTCGGGCGCCTTGGCGAACAGCGTCATCGCAAGCTGCTCGCTATACCGGTCGAGATAGCGCGAGCCGAACGGATCGACCCAGCCGCCCAGATTCCGCCCCGGCGCGATATTCTCGAAATAGCGGATGATCTGATAGCCGAGATAGGGCTGGAGATGCTGCGCGCTGGTCACTGCATCGCGCGTCTCCGTCCCGGTATAGATGGCGTCGAACAGGCCCGGCTCGGTCTCCAGATTGAAGCCCAGCCCCTGAAAATGGGCGTACCAGTTGGGGTACTTCACGATCACCTTGACCTTGGGGTTCACCGTGCGCGCCGGCCCCAGGATCAGGTCGCGGGTAGCCTCGGTCATCAGCTTGAGCCGGTAATCGGTCCAGCTCATGCTCCCCTTGGCGGCGATCTCCACGTCGGACTTGCAGCTCGTGAAGAAGAAATCGTCGAGGATGATCTCGTCGAAATAGCGCGCGGTGTGCTCGATCACCTTCTTCACCCAGGCGCGATGCTCGGGGTTGGAATAACAGAAGGTCTCGAAGCGGTTGGGCTCGTTGATCGTCCAGGTGATCCCGCCCGACACCCTGAGCCCGCGGTCGCGGAAGAATTTGATCGTCCGGTCGAGCGTCTTGCCATCGACCAGGATCATGTCGCGGTGCGTCTCGAGATAGATGTGATCGACATGCAGGTCGCGGTTGATTCGCTCCCAGCGCGGCGTCAGCCAGTCGAGCTTGCCCATCTCGCGCACTTCATAGGCGCGGGCATAGACCGCGACCTTGAAGCTCCGATAGGGCACCGGCTTGGCAGTGGCGGGGAGGGACAGCGCTGTCAGGACAAGCAGCGTCAACAGCCGGATCAGTCTCATCGGCACACCTCCCCAATTGATGCCTTTGGGCGCTTGGCGGGAGCGCATGGGCACGCCCGCCAAGCTGACCCAAGCGGGGAGGGGATGCAAGCGCGCTAGAGCGCCAGTGCGGTCATCCAGATCGCCATCCCCACCATCAGCAGATTCTCGGTCAGCGAGATGAAGCCGAGCGGCACGTTGGAGTCGCCGCCCACGCAGGCGCATTTCAGCTCGCGCCGGTCGATATAGACCGCCTTGACCACCGAAACCGCGCCGATGCCGCCAATCGCCAGCGCGATAGGGCTGGCGATCCAGTGAAAGGCCGGGCTCGCGAGCATCAGCACCCCCGCCAGCCCCTCCGCGAACGGATAGATTCTGGCGTAGGGCACCCAGCGCCGCGCGAGCAGGTCATAGCCGAGGAAGCCGGTCGCGAAGCCGTCGAGATCGCGCAGCTTGAGGATCGCCAGCACGCACATTGCGATCGCGATGAACCATTGCAGCGCGCTGAGCGTGAAGGGGGTGCCGAGCACCGCCTCGCTCAGCGCCATCCCCATCGCCGCCGCCATGCCGAACACCGCGATCACGGGGGCATAGGTCAGCGCCTTGGGATCGTGGACCCTCAGACCGAAATACCGGCGCAAATCTTCGTACCCGCCGATGCGGCGGCCCTCGATGAAGGTCTGGGGCGTGGTCTTTACCCCATGCTCGGCCTTGAACGCGTCATTCTCGGCATGGGTGGTCAGCAAATGATCCTCGACCCGATAGCCGCGGCTGCGCAGCAAATGCCGCGCGCGCAGGCCCCAGGGGCAAAGATGCGTGGGCATCGCCATCCGGTAGAGAATGGCTGTCGGTTTGGCGGCCATGATGAAGCCTTTCGTTTTCGAGCCTTGGGGGGCGGGCCGCGCGCGGGGGACGCGCGGCCCGGCCGGTTCAGCAGCCGCAGTCGCGGCAGGTGCAGGGATTGCAGCTGCAACGGGTCTCGGCTTCGGCGGCCTGCGCTTCATCGGTCATGGTCATTCTCCTTCTTGTCCGGGAGTGGACCAGCCCCATATAGCTTCCGTACCATGGTACGGAGTCAAGCGGGAAAATGACGACGATTGCGGGGCTGGCAAAGGCCGGCGGCGTGGGTGTGGAAACCGTGCGCTATTATCAACGGCGCGGGCTGCTCGGCGTTCCCGCGAAGGGCGACGGGATCCGCCGCTACGATGCGGGCGATGTGCGGCGGCTGCGCTTCATCCGCTCGGCGCAGGCGGCGGGATTCACCCTCGATCAGATCACCGAGCTGCTCGCGCTCGATGCGGGCGAGGACCGCGCCCGCGCCCGCGAACTGGCGCGCGGCCAGATCGCGGTGCTGGATGCCAGGCTCGCCGAACTCAGCGCGGCGCGCGCCTCGCTGGTCAAGCTGGCGAAGGAGTGCGGGGCCTCCTCGTCAGGTCCGTGCCCGATCATTGCGGCGTTCGAGAGCGCTTGAGCGTCGCGCGGGGCGGGGCTTGCAATGTAGGATTTCGGGTGCTTCATCGAACCCGCTCTTTGAAACGGTCGATCGATGCAGCCATGGCGCTCCACGCCGCGCCGGAATGTCGCATTTCCCCTCGGGCAAAAGTTACAAATGGCGTGACTTCAGGGACTTTATCTAGCGCCTGGTCGCCCGGTCCATCACCGTCTGGAACGGCGCGACCCAAATCTCGGGATGCCCCTTGAGATAGTCCATCAGCCCCTGATGCGCCTCGGCCGAGTTGATCAGGTAATCGCCGCCGACGCCGTGGAACATGAACACCCCCATGCCGCCCGCTGCCTGCACTTCCTTGACGAAGGCGATCAGCTGCTCCGCCGTGACAGTGTCGGGGAAGGAGCGGCTGGGCACGCGGAACGGATCGAGCGCGGCGGGATCGCTGACGAACGCGCCGCCATTGGTCCCAGTGCGGACATAGCGGATCAGTCCGGAGGCGCGCAGCGCGTCGGTATAATCCTTGCCGCCCGCCAGCGCGACGCTGCACGGCAGCGACATGGTTCGCTGGGTCTTGCCGTCGATGGCGTAGAGGAAGCTGTTCATCGCCCCGATTTCGCGGAGCATGCCGGGGATCGTATAGCCCTCGGTATGGAATTGCGGCTCCATCGCGAACGAGCCGGCGGGGCAGGGATGGAAGACGGTGTGGTTGCCCAGCTCATGCCCGCGCTCGGCCAGCGCCCGCCAGCGCGGCATCAGTGCGATATTGAAGGTGCCATTGAGGAAGAAGCTTCCGCGAAACCCCGCCGCCTCGAGCTGTGGCGCGGCGATATCGAGATGCGAGGCGAGGGAGTCGTCATAGGTCAGGACGATCGCGGCGGTCTTGCCGGCGGGCCAGTCGAAGCCCTTGGCCATGGCGGGGGTAGTGAGGAGAAGGGCGATCAGGGCAGTCAGTAATGTGCGCATGACCTCTTCTCCTTGCCGTGCTCCTGCCTTCGCAGGAGCGCTAGATCCCCACCGAGATCTCATGCCCCGGCAGCCCGGGCACGCTCACCTCGAACCGGAACAGATCCCCCGCGCCGGGCTCGGCCGCGGCTTCCTCGGGCGTCAGATGCTTGGCGGCGGTGGTGCAGAACACGGTCTTGAGGTCCGGCCCCCCGAACGCGATCTTGGTGATCGCGCTGACCGGGAACGTCACCGTCTCGAGCAGCTCGCCGCCGGGCGAATAGCGCCGCACCGCGCCGCCCTTGTAGAGCCCCGTCCACACACAGCCCTCGGAATCGACGGTGGGTCCGTCGGGATAGCCCTCTTCGTTGGGGATGACCGCAAACAGCCGCTGGTTCGAAAGCCGGCCCTCGTCCGACACGTCGCAGGCGTAAATGAAGCCGCCCAGCGTATCGGTGTGATAGAGCGTCCGCCCATCGGGGCTCAGCGCCGGGCCGTTGGTGATGCAGCACAGTTCGCTCTCGGCGACGCAATTGCCGTCCGCGTCCAGCCGCCAGATCGCGCCGGTCACGGCCTCCTCGGCATCGTCCATCGTCCCGAACCACAGCCGGCCCGAGGGATCGACGGTGCCGTCGTTGAGCCGGTTGCCCGGATGCCCGGGCTCGGGATCGCACAATGTGGTGAAGCTCCCGTCGCGCTCGTCGAACCGGTACAGCCCCTGCTTGAGCCCCGCGACGAACCCGCCGCCCGCGACCGGCAGCACGAAACCGACCTGCCCCGGCGCTTCCCATTGCCGCTTCCCGCCCGTCGCGGGATCGTAGCGATAGATGGTGTGCCGCTTGATATCGGTGAACCACAGCGCCTGGTCGCGCTGCACCCATACCGGCCCCTCGAGCAACGGCCCGCCGAGCCCCCAGATGCTGACGGGCTCGGACGTCGCCACGCGCATATCAGCGCCAGCCCGCGTCCACGAAATAGGTATGGCCCGTGACGAGGCGGGCATCGTCCGAGGCGAGGAACAGCGCCATCGCGGCGATATCGTCGGGCACCAGCCGGCCCTTCATGCACTGCGCCTTGACGATCTCTGCCTCGCCCTCGGGCGTGTACCATTTGAGCTGGCGCGGGGTGCGGACATTGCCCGGCACGATGCACACCGAACGGATATCGTCGCCACCCAGCTCGCGCGCGAAGCTGCGGCTCAGCCCCTCGATCGCTGCCTTGCTGGTCTGGTAGAGCGTCAGCCCCTCAAGTGCCAGGTGCCACGAGATCGAGCCCAGATTGACGATCACGCCGCCGCCCTTGGCCTTCATCCCCGGGATCACCGCCTGCGCGGCGAAGAACAAGTGCTTGAGATTCACGTTGAGGCGGTTTTCCCAATAATCCTCGGTGACCTCCTCGATCGTGTGGCGATCGTCGTTGGCGGCATTGTTGATGAGGATGTCGAACGCACCATTGGCGTCGATCAGCTCCTGGATTTTGGCCTGCAGTGCCTTGGTGTCGGTCAGATCGACCTTGTGGAAGATCGGCGGTTGCTGGACGCCCGAAAGCCCGGTGACGAGCGCGGCCGAATCCTCCTCGGCGATGTCGAAAAAGGTCACGTCGCAATGCTGACGGACAAAGCCTTCGACCAGCCCAGCGCCGATGCCCGAGCCGCCGCCGGTGATCAGCACACGCTTGCCCTTCAGGCTGGGATAGATGGCGCGCTGGTCGCGGGTCAGCGGTGCGCGCATGGGATCAGCTTCGGACATAAGGCTCCAGATCGGAAAGATGGCGGCAGCACGGGGCGATACGCCCCCGGGCCGCCTGAGATTGAAGAATCACGCATAGGCCTTTGCTGCGAGCAGGCCGCGGCTTGCGAGGTTGCGCATCAGGTCGCGGATGCCGAATTCCCACGGGGCGGCGTCCTTCGACGTGGTGACGCGGTTGACCAGCTTGCCCAGCTTCGGGGTCGAGATCGCGACGGTGTCGCCGATCTTGTGGGTGAAACCGCGGCCCGGATGGTCACGGTCCTGGATCGGCGCGAACAGGGTCCCGCAGAACAGCACGAAGCCGTCCGGATATTGATGCTCGCTCATCGTCTGGCGCACCAGCTCGGTCGGATCGCGGCTGATCTGGCTCATCTTGTTGGTGCCTTCGAGCCGGTAATTGTCGGTCCCCTCGATCACGAGGTCGATGGTCGCGCTGCGGACGTCGTCCATCGTGAAGTGCTCGTCGAACACGCGGATGAACGGTCCGAGCGAGGTCGATGCGTTGTTGTCCTTGGCCTTGCCGAGCAGCAGCGCCGAGCGGCCTTCGATATCGCGAAGGTTGACGTCGTTGCCGAGCGTCGCGCCGACGATCGTGCCGTCGCGGGTGACCACCATCACCACTTCGGGCTCGGGATTGTTCCAGTCGCTGTTCGAGCGGACGCCGACATCGGCGCCCCAGCCCACCGCCGAGAGCACCGGGCCCTTGGTGAATACTTCGGCATCCGGGCCGATCGCGACTTCGAGATATTGCGACCACATGCCCGCTTCGATCAGCGAGGCCTTGAGCGTTGCCGCCGCCTCGCTGCCGGGCACCACGTCGCGGATCGAGCCGCACTTGGCCTCCAGATCGCCGCGGATCTCGTTGGCCTTGGCCGAATCGCCGCGCGCGCGCTCCTCGATCACGCGCTCGATCGCCGAGACCGCGAAGGTAACCCCCGCCGCCTTGACGCATTGCAGATCCACCGGGGCGAGCAGGCGCGGCTGGCCGGGGGCGTTGAGCGCGGTGACCTCGCACAGCGCGGGACCGCTCAAACGGCCAAGATCGTCGCGCTCGAGCAGGTCAGCAACCGTGGGCGCCACTCCGGAAACATCGTGGACAACACCGTCGCGCACGATGACCGGGGTGGGGCCCGCATCAAGCAGGACGCGCCCGACCAGAATCGCCTGTCCGTGATCGGACGGCAGCATATCCCCTGTAAACGCTTCCAAGACTCTCGCTCGCCCAAGACAGTTTCTGCTTTGATAGCGCTACCATTCGGTTACGCGGGCCCAACTGTCAAGCCAATCCGGCAACGGTGTCATTCGTTCAGAGCGCCAGATATCCTAGGATTTCCGCCGCAATCTCGGCGGGCGGCCGCATCGCGCCGCCCGAACTGGCACGCACGACGCGCCACGGACCGAGCAGTCCGGCGGCCGCCATCGCCTCGTAATTGTTACGAACACGCAATTGCAGCGCTGCATCGGCCTCATGCTCGTCGAAGCTGCGGTCGGTATAGCTGCGCTGCGCCTTTTGCAGGATCATCGCGCGCGCCATCTCCCACGGCGTATCGAGATAGATGGAAAGCGTGGGGGAGGGCAGGCCGAACTGTCCCGTTTCGAGCGCGAGGATCCACTCCATGATCCTCAGTGCCTCGTCCTCGGGCAGCTTGGCGCCCTGATAGGCCATGTTTGACGCGATATAGCGGTCGAAGATCACCACATCGTGCGTGTCCGCCGCCTCGAGGATCGCGCCGCGCCATTCGAACCGGTCGAGTGCATAGAGTACCGCCGCGGCCTGCGGCGTCACCGGTACCGGCAGTTCGCCCGCGAGGAAGCGGCCGATCGTCACGCCGCCGACGGTGTTGCCATATTGCGGGAAGGCGATGACCGTCGCGCTGCGCCCGCTCGCGGCGACGGCCTCCGCCAGCGTCCGCGCGGTGGTGGCCTTGCCGGCGCCGTCCGCGCCTTCGATCGCCACGAGTTGTGCCACTGACTTTCCCTTCCGCAGGCCGGTTCGCGGCTGTCCTAGGCACAGCGCCGCCGCTTGTCACGGTCGCGGGACGACTACGTACACGGACAAGTCCGGAGGTGCCCGGAAAGGCCCTTCTAAGCAAAGTGATCGTACAGCGTGGGGCGTGGCGGATGGGCACCGCTTCGAGTAATCCCCCCAAGGCGGTGCCCCTGTTCCCTCATGCGTATCGAGTGGAAAGGTTGTGATGGCCGCGCCGGCGATCCTTGTTGTTGTTGCGGTTCGCGATGCGGGGCTGCGTAGCGCCCTGGCCGCACACCTTTCTCTCGACGGCTTCGAACTGCTCACCGCGAGCGGCATCGGCTACGGCCTGCTCGGCAGCACGATGGTCCGTGCGCCCGCGATCCTCGTGATCGATGAAGCGCTGATCCCCTGCGATCCCGATCGCTGGATCGAAAAGCAGCGCAGCCTTGGCGACTGGCGGCATCTGGTGGTGCTGACCGGCGCGGCGCCCCGGCCCGTGGACGGGGGCGCGTGGCTCGTCCGCATCGCCGGGAGCAATGCCCGCAAGCTGCTTTCCGAACTTCTCGCCGGCTGGGCGAATGACGAGTCCCGCGCTAGGTAATAATCCTTAGGCGCGGGTGGCTTCCCCCCTCCCTACTTTTGACGGACCGCCAATCGGCCGGTCTTCGGGGAAGGCGCGTGAGCTCAAGCGAATTTCTGCTGGTTCTTGCCGCTCGTGAAATGGGCTTTCGTAGCGCACTGGCTGCGCGGCTCACCATGGCGGGTGCCAACCTGCTCACCACCAACGATGTCGAGGATCCGGGGCTCGCGCGCAGCGTGCGAGGGCCGGCGGTGCTGATCCTTGAGGAGGCGCTGGTCGCGGACCGCTCGTCCGAATGGCTTCAGGCGCTGCTGGCGGTGCCGCAATGGCTTCGGGTGGTGGTCCTGGGAGATGGGCGCGCGGAAGGCCCCGACGAGCGGTTGATCTACATCAAGTCGGACTCGGCGGCCAATGTCATCGCCTCGCTGATGCCCCAATGGCAGGCCGAAGCCGCCGGGGCCGCGGGCGTCTGAACCGCTAGTCCTTGGGAAACAGCCCCGCCGCGAACGCGACGCGCAGCGCTTCGGACAGGCTGCGCACCTCAAGCTTTTCCATCAGGTTCGCGCGGTAGATCTCCACCGTGCGCGGGCTGATGTCGAGCTCATAGGCGATGACCTTGTTCGAACGCCCCTCGATCAGGCCCTTGAGCACGTCGGTCTCGCGGGGGGACAGCTTGGCGATCTTCGCCGCCGCCTGGTCCACGCGCGCCGCCGCGTCGCTGTCCGCCTCGAGGCGCGAGAATGCGCTGTCGACAATCTGGAGCAGCTGATCGGCCTCATAGGGCTTTTCGATGAAGTCGAGCGCGCCCGCCTTCATCGCCTGCACGGCAAGGCTCACATTGCCCTGGCCGGTCAGGATGATCGGAACGAACGCGCTGCCGCCGTTCAATGTATGCAGCACGTCCAGCCCGCTGGCTCCGGGCATGTGGAAATCAAGCAGCAACACACCGCTATCAAGCTCGTGCGCCTCAGCCAGGAAGGCGTCGCCTGAACGGTAACTGCGGATAACGAGGTCAGCTCTGACGGAAAGCAAACTATGTAGAGACGCACGGACCGCGTCATCGTCGTCGACGATATATATTGTTCTTGTCATACCACGCCCTCTCCCACGGCGGGCAGAGTGAAGCGAAACGCTGCACCACCCTCAGGCCGATTCTCGGCGCTCATGGTCCCACCGTGCGCTTCAATAATACGCTTGCTGATGGAAAGTCCAATACCCATTCCGTCACTATTTTCATTTGTGCTGGTAAAGCGGGAGAAGAGTTGATTCAGGACCGGTCCGGCTATGCCGGGCCCACTATCCGCTACCTCAATTTCAACCATGTGATCATCGATCTTGCGCGACGTAATGGTAATCTGCCGTTGTTCGCGCGGCAAAGCACGTAATGCGTTGGTGGCATTTCGTAAAAGATTGACCAGTACTTGCTGGACTTGAATCCTGTCGGCGTAGATTTGTTGGGCCGTGGCATCGAGATCATACACCAGCCGGATTTGAAACTGCCCCGTGCCCACGAGAACCAGTTCCACCGCGCCGCGAATCGTCTGCTCTACCGACTCTGCTTGCATCTCGACTTCACCACGTTCGGTAAACTCGCGTAATCGGCGGATAATCTGTCCCGCGCGCTGGGTCTGTTCCTGTCCCATTCGCAGGAGGTCGGCGATCCGCTGGGTCTCCTCGCCCCGATCGATCAGCATTCCGGCGGCGGCCAGGAAATTGGCGGTGGCGCTCAACGGCTGGTTGAGCTCGTGCGCCAGATCGGCCGCCAGCTCGCTCATCGCACTCTGGCGCGAGACATGGGCAAGGTCGCTGCTGAGTTCGCTCAGCCGCTCCTCGGAGGCGAGCCGTTCGGAGATATCCCGAAAGAAGACGGTCAGCAGCGTCCCGCCATCGACCTGCGCCATGCCCGAGCGGACCTCGAGCGGAAAGCGCCGGCCGTCGGCGGATTCACCCGCGGCGGGGATGCCGCGCCCATCCTCGCCATGCTCGTCGCTGTGCAGGAAGGACCGCAGTGCCGTGGCATAGCGTTCGCGCTCGTCGGCGGGAGCCAGCATCGTGAAATGCCGTCCCAGCACCGCGGAGGCGGGATAGCCCCACAGCTCCTCCGCCGCCGAGCTGAACTCGCGGATCGCGCCGCTCTCGTCGATCACCACCATCGCGTCGGGCACGGTTTCGATGATCGAGCGGAGCTGCGCCTCGCGGCGACGCAGCTCGGCCTCGCGCGCGTCGCGCTCGGTGACGTTGAGGATCACGCCGACGGTGCGCACCAGATTGCCGTCATCGTCGTAGAAGGCGCGCGACGATCCCTCGACCGAGCGCACCGCGCCATTGGCCTGACGGAACCGATACCGGTAGCTGAACCGGTCGGCGCGCTCGGCCACCGCGCGGGCCACCGTGTCGAGCATGGGCTGCAGGTCGCCGGGCTCGACCAACGCCGCCCAGCGATCGAAATCGGGCATCGAGCCCGGCTCGACTCCCAGCCGCTGCTCGGTGCCCGGAGACCAGGCGAAGGCGCCGCTCGCCACATCCCATTCGAACACGCCCAGTTCGTGCGCGGCGGTCGCGGTGTTCAGCCGCTCCTCGCTCTTGCGCAGATCGTCGAGCGTCCTGAGCAAAGCCGTTTGCTCGCGCCCAACCCGGGTGACCGCCCAATAGGCAACGAGCGCGACGAGCAGGATGTTGAGGAACATCACCAGCAATTTGCCGCCGAGCGGCGAAACCAGCCCCGCGCGATCGATCAGGATTTCGAGCAGCGAAGGCAGCACCGGCAACAACAGGGCGGCGGGCAGCAGCAGTTGCAGCACGCGCCCGCCGGGCCGGTCCCGGGTCAGCAGCCGGACCCAGCCGAATCCGGCGTGCCAGAAGACATAGGCGGCGGCGAGCGACAGCGCGGTGATCGCCGAAGGGATCGAGATCGAATAGAGTTTCGAGAGCGGATCCTCGGGCGAGGCGAAGAGCAGCAGGATCGTCGTGCCGATCGCGAGCCCCAGCGCGGCGCTGGACACCAGACCGGCGATCTCGTTGCGCTGCCGGGTCGCGCGCGTCGAGGCGAAGCCGGCGATCGCCAGCAGCGAGAAGATCGTGATCGGTGTGGGGCCGGGCCGGCCGGGATGCGGGAAGCTGTATTGGGTGATCGTCTGGGGGAAGAGCAGCCGGTCGATCCCGAAATCGAGCTGCCAGAAGGTCTGGCTGAACGCCGCCGCCGCGAGCAGCAGGGGGAAGGCCCAGAGCAACCGCGCGGCGCGGAACCGCCCTTCGATCGCCGCGAGGAAGCCGAGCGACAGCGCGACATAGCCCAAGGCCGTGAGCGGCCAGACCGGGCGGCTCTCGACCCCGAAGCCGCGCAGCCCCGGACTGTCGAACACCCATCCCGAAAAGGCGAGCAGGCTGCACAGGCCGGCGAGCGCGGCAAAGCCGATCGCGACCTGCTTGGTCGTGGGCAGTTCGCGCAGGGCCCAGCGGCTTTCCTTCATCGGCCCACGTTTCGATTGAAAATCCGGCTTTGTCCATCGCGGGCGGTTTCCGCCATCTTGCCAAAGCGCGCGCGGCCCGCGATCACAGGCGCATGCGGCGCCGGCCGGCGCCAGATCCATTAACGGGAGGGGAAACCCGCGTGATCAGAACACTCCTCATGCTGGGCGCCGCGACCGCGCTCGCGAGCTGCGCCATGGGCGGCGGCAAGCCCGCCAAGTCCGCATCGTCCGAACCCGCCGCGAAAGGGCCGGGCAAGGGCAAGGGCTATAATCACGATCCCTATCCCTCGACCTACAAGCCCTATGCCGGCGCGCCCACCATGGTGACCAACGTCACCATCCTCGATGGCGAGGGCGGGCGGATCGACAAGGGTTCGGTGCTGTTCCGCGATGGCAAGATCGTCGCGGCGGGCACCGACCTGAAGGCCGAGGCCGGTGTGACCGTGATCGACGGCACCGGAAAATATCTGACTCCCGGGATCATCGATATCCACAGCCATCTGGGCGACTATCCCTCGCCTTCGGTACAGGCGCATTCGGACGGCAACGAGGCGACCAACCCGGTAACCGCCGAGGTCTGGGCCGAGCACAGCGTCTGGCCGCAGGATCCCGGCTTCGGCCGCGCGCTGGCCAATGGCGGGGTCACCACGCTCCAGATACTCCCGGGTTCGGCGAACCTGTTCGGCGGCCGCTCGGTCGTCGTGAAGAATGTCTATTCGCGCACGATGCAGGGGATGAAGTTCCCTGGCGCGCCCTACGGCCTCAAGATGGCATGCGGCGAGAATCCCAAGCGCGTCTATGGCAGCCGCCAGCGCTCGCCAGCCACCCGCATGGGCAATATCGCGGTTGATCGCGCGACCTGGGCCAAGGCGGTCGAATATGACCGCAAATGGGATAAATATGAGGAGAAGGGCGGCGACGCCCCCGCGCGCGACATCCAGATGGATACGCTGCGCGGCGTGCTCGACGGCGAGATCCTCGTCCAAAACCATTGCTACCGCGCCGACGAGATGGCCATCGTCATGGATATGGCCAAGGAGTTTGGCTATCATGTCTCGGCGTTCCACCATGCGGTGGAGGCCTACAAGATCGCCGACCTGCTCAAGGCCAACAACACCTGCGCCGCGGTCTGGGCGGACTGGTGGGGCTTCAAGATGGAAGCCTATGATGCGATCAACGAGAATCTCGCCATCCTGGAAAAACAGGGCGCGTGCGCGATGATCCATTCGGACGACGAGAACGGCATCCAACGGCTCAACCAGGAAATCGCCAAGGCGCGCGTCGCGGGCATCCGCGCGGGCTATCCGATCAGCGAGGAGACCGCGTGGAAATGGGTGGGGATCAATCCCGCCAAGGCGCTGGGCATCGGCGACCGCACCGGCAGCATCAAGCCGGGCAAGATGGCCGACCTGGTGCTGTGGAATGGCAATCCCTTCAGCGTCTACACCCGGCCCCAGATGGTCTGGATCGACGGCGCGCTGCTTTACGACATGAACAATCCGAAGCTGAGGCCGGTTTCCGACTTCGAGCTGGGCCAGCCGGGCGAGGGAGACGTCAAATGAAACATCTTCTCCAATCGCCCCGCGTTCCGAAAAAGACTGCTTCCCCGGCGAAGGCCGGGGCCCAGTTGGGAAGGCCGTGCGGTGACTCACCTTCGATAGTGCATCGTAACTGGGCCCCGGCCTTCGCCGGGGAGGCGATGGGATTGAAGGCGATGGCCGCCCTTCTGCTCGGCACGGCGCTCGCCCTTGCCAGCCCGGCCGCCGCGCAGAATGTCGCGATCACCAATGCGAAGCTTGTGATCGGCGACGGTTCGGCCCCCGTCGATGGCGGCACCGTCGTCATCCGCGACGGCCGCGTCGTCGCCGTGGGCGCGGGCGTCGCCGTCCCGGCTGGAGTGCCCGTAGTCGATGCGAAAGGTGCCTGGGTCTCGCCGGGAATCTTCGCCGGTTTCTCGCGCCTCGGCATCGTCGAGGTCGACGCGGTCGACGGCACCAACGACGCCGCCGCGAGCGGATCGCCCTTCCACGCCGCGATCGACGTCGCGCCCGCGGTCAACTGGCGCGTCTCTGCGATCTCGCTCAGCCGGGCCGAGGGTGTCACGCGCGCGCTGGTCGCGCCCGATACCGCCGGCTCGATCTTCGCGGGGCAGGGGGCGATCATCGATCTCGGCGCCGATGCCCATCCGATCAGCCGCGCGCGCGCCTTTCAGTTCATCGAATATGGCGAGGCGGGCGCGGGCAGTGCCGGTGGCAGCCGCCCCGCCGCGCTGGCGATGCTGCGCAATGCCCTGTTCGAAGCGCGCGAATATGCGCGCAATCCGGCAAGCTTCAACGATCGCGGCAAAGATGCCTTCCTGACGCGCATGGACGCCGAGGCGCTCGTCCCGGTGATCCAGGGCAAGGTCCCCCTGCTCGTCCATGTGGAGAGCGCGACCGACATCCTCACCATCCTCGATCTCAAGCGCGAATTCCCGACGCTCGATATCGTGCTGGTCGGTGCGACCGAGGGCTGGATGGTGGCGCGCGAGATCGCGGCGGCCAAGGTGCCGGTGATCGCCACCGCGCTCGCCGATCTGCCCGCCTCGTTCGAGAAGCTGGCGGCGACTCAGTCGAACATCGGCCGGATGAAGGCGGCCGGGGTCGTGGTCGGGATCGGAATGATCAACGATAACGACGCCCACCAGGCGCGGCTCGTGAAGCAATATGCCGGCAACCTCGTCGCGCTCGGCAGAGTCACGGGCGCATCGGGCCTCGATTGGGGCGCGGCGTTCGCGGCGATCAGCTCGAAACCCGCCGAGGCGATGGGGATGGGGGGCGAATTCGGCTCGCTCCGGCCAGGGCGGCGCGGCGACGTGGTGATCTGGGACGGCGATCCGCTCGAGTTGGGGACGGCGGCGACATCGGTCTATATCGATGGCGTCGAACAGCCGCTCGCCAACCGCCAGACCCGGTTGCGCGACCGCTATTGGGACCCCGTCGAAGGGGTGCTGCCCAAGGCATATGACCGCTGAGGGAACCGCCCTTACGGGCACGGCATTGAGGGGCCAAGGAGAGTGAGATGAGGACGACGATGCTCATGGCCGCGTTCGGCGCGCTGCTGCTTTCGGGGTGCGGTGACAAGGAGCCTCAAGCCAATGCGGTGCCCGAGGCGAACCTGACCAATGCTGTCACCGGCGAGAACGACGCCGACACCGTGTCGGCGATGAACGACGGCACCCGCCGCCTCACCTTCGCCCGCGCGCTCGCCGCGGCCGACCTGAAGTGCGACGGCGTGGTCAAGGCCGAGACGATCGGCGAGGACCGGGGCGTCCCGCTGTGGCGCGCCGACTGCAAGAACGGCCAGAAATACATGCTGAGCGTGACGCCCGACGGCACGGTCAACATCGTCAGCCGGTCGGACACGGGCCGCTAGCCGAAAAAAGGGGAGGCCGCGCCGCGGCCTCCCCTTCAGGCGGGCGGGACTGGCGTTCAGAGCGCGACGACGCCACCGTCATTCTTGGTGATGATCGCGATCGCCGAGCGCGGGCGTACGGTGGCGCCGGCGGTGCCGGTCGCCTGGCTGTCCGGCCAATGGCTGGTCGGCGCGGCGGCGGTGCCGCTTTCGCCTGGATGCTGGATGCCGACGAAGAGCGTGCGGCCGTCCGGGGTGGTGTCGACGCCGGTCAGCTCGCACTCGACCGGGCCGACCAGGAAGCGGCGCAGCGTCGCCGCGGTCGCGGGGGCGCCGACGCGCGTGGCCTGAGTCGCGGTCGCGCCGCCCGAGCCGGTATTGGTGATCGTCCGCGCGCCGCCGTCGCCGGTGGTGCCGGGCATTGCGACCAGCATCTGGTTGTTGGTCACATCGGTGAAGGCGCCATCGTCGGTCTGGATCCACAGGATCGGCTTGACGAGCCCGCCGGCATTTTGCGGCCGCGAGAACCACAGGCCGTCGGGGCTGGAGAAGTCGTTGTCCGCGGTGAGGCCCGAGAGATTGACATTGGCCGCATCGGCCTGCGCCGAATCCGCGCCGAACAGATAGATGTCCCAGGTGAAGGTCGTCGCGGCGGGATCGTCGGCGGTTTCCTTCAGGCGCAGGATGTGGCCGTTGGGATTGCCGAACTGGTTCGACGCGCCCTTGGGGTCGTTATAGTGGCGCGGATTGGCTGCGTCGGTGCCGTTCAGCGGGCGCAGCGATGCGTTGTTATTGGTCAGCGTCAGGTAGATTTCGCCGGTGACATTGTTGGTCGCGGTCCATTCGGGCCGGTCCATCTTGGTCGCGCCAACCGCATCGCCCGCGAGGCGCGTGTTGACGAGGATGTCGTTCTGGTCGGCGAAGACATAGACGGGATCGGCGCCCTGCGCGGGGCGGTTCGGCACCGAGCCGAACACCAGCGGGAGCCACACGCCGCTGCCGTCCGCGTTGAATTTGGCGGCATAGAGCGTGCCCGAATCGAGATATTTGTCGCCGATCGCGAGGCGGTTGGCGGCACTGGCGTCGGCGGCGACCCAGCTCTGGTTCGAGACATATTTGTAGAAATATTCACCGCGCGAATCGTCGCCCAGATAAACCGCCAGCTTCTTGCCGGCGATGAACTTGCCGTACCATGCGCCTTCATGGCCCATCCGTCCGAGCGCGGTGCGCTTCCTCGGGGCCAGCGATTTGTCATAGGGATCGTGCTCGACCACCCAGCCGAACTGGTTGGCTTCGTTGCGGAAGTCGGCGGTGGCTGCGCCGCCGGTCACCGTCGCGTTCCAGCGCGCGAAGCTGGTGTTGGCCGGATCGGCGGGAACCACCGTTTCCCAAAGGTACGAGCTGCCCGCCGCATTGGCGAGGCCGTAGCGGCGCAGCGCGACCAGCTCGCGCGGCGTACGGTTGACGTCGTCGGTATTCGGGCGGCGGAAATAACCCGCCCAATTCTCCTCGCAGGTGAGGTTGGTGCCCCACAAGGTATGGCCATTGGCGCAATTGTTGATCGTGCCGCGGCCCGCCACACCGGTGGGCGAATAGGCGGTGACCAGCCACGGCGAGCCCTTGACCGGCCCGTTGAACACGACCGGGGTGAGCGGGGTGATGCGGCGGTTGAAGGCCGAACCCTGGACATAGGTCCAGGCTCGGTTCGCGCCCTCGACGCACTCGACGACGCTGACGCCATGCGCCTCGATCTCCTTGATCGCCTCGGCCTCGGGGCGCGGCGCGGTCATGGTCGGGCCGGTGGGGTGGAGGTACTGGATGTTGAGATTCTCGTGGTTCTGCACCATCAGCCCGCGCGTCGAGCTGTTGTCGTCGCGCGCGCCCGCGGCGTTGAGGCCGTACCAGTAGAGCGCGTCGCCATGATCGCCGATGCGATTGGCGAAATCACTGTCGGTGCCGTTGTTCGCATAGGCGGGGACGCCCGCCGCGATCGGATCGCCGAGACGCGTCAGGATCTGCACCGAATAGCCCGCGGGCACGGTGACGACATCGAGCTTGTTCTTGGCTACCGCCGCGAAGCCGAGCTGCGCGGGGCTGACCGTCACGGTGGTGGTGGCGATGCTGGTCGCGCCCTTGCTGTCGGCGGCGACGAACTGGAACACCAGATCGGTCGGCGCCGCGACGCTGGGGGCGAGGAAGGTGGAGGTATTCGTGCTGGGGTTGCTCAGCGTCACCACCGGCCCCACGGTCTGGCTCCAGGCCACCGCGCCGATCGTGTCGCCGTCGCTGGCGGTGCCGGTGAGCGTCACCATACGGCCCGATGTGGTCGCGCCGCTCGATCCCGCGCCGACGGCCGGATTGTCGTTGGGGACGAATTCGGCGGTGTCGCAGGCGGCGAGCGCCGATCCGCCGAGCACCGCTGTCGCCAGCGCGGTCGCGCCGCCGCGCAGCGTCTGGCGGCGCGAATAGCGCGCGTCGATCATCTCGTTCAGCGAAGGATTGTTGCTGTTGTTCGTATCGACGTCGCCATCGGTATAGCCGATGGTCAGCCCGGTTGAATCGCTCATGCCCAATCCCCTGAAAACTGCCGGGTCCGTTGCGCCCGGTTCGGGGATGCCATGCGGGGCCAGTCTTACGCGGTGAGGCGATTGCCGTGGCGGCGCGGTGACGGTGGGGCGACTCTTTCGAGACTCATGCCGGCTTTGCCTTGGGCGCCGGCATTGCGTAAGCGGCGCGGCGATGGATGACGGGATTCCTCAACCGCCGGAGCAGCGCAGCCTGGTCGCCGGACTGGCCGGCGCGGCGCGCGGCGCGGCCGGTGCGACGCGCGGCTGGTGGGCCGCGCGGCCCCCGGTTCCGGCGGCGAAGCGCGACTGGTGGGTCGCGGGCGGGCTCGCGGCGCTGATCGCGGCGGGACCCGCGCTGACGATTGTGGTGGGCGGCCTGATCGCGGACGGTGTTCGCGGCGAGGTCCGCCGGCTGGAGGCGCAGGCCGCGCCCCGCGCGGCCGCCGCGAAAACGGCGTCGGAGGACCGCGCGGCGTTGGTCGTGATGCTGCGGCGGCCCGGGCTGGGCGCGACCGCCGAGGCACTCGCCCGCGCGCTCCCGGTCGATGCCGTCTTGATCCGCGCCGAGCGGGGCCGAGATGGGCTGCTCGAGATCGACGTCAGCGCCCCCGATCCCGACAAGCTCCGCGCCGCGCTGCGCGCCGAACCCGCACTCGCCCGGCTGCGCGATGCAGGGCAGCAGCGCGGCGAGCTGATGATGACGGTGTCGTTCAAGGAGGTGGCAGAATGAGACTGCCCCCGCTCGCCATCGGCGTCGCGGGCGGGCTGGCGCTCGCGGCGGCGCTCGCCCCCGCGACGGGCACCGCCTTGGGCAAGCTCGCCAGCGCACGGGCCGAGCGCGCGGCGCTGACCCGGCAATTGTCGGCGCCGGAAAGCAATGCGGCGCTGGTCGCTCCCGGCCTGGCAATCACCGGCGGCGAGGATGCCGTGATCGCGCGCATCCGCGAGCGCGCGCGCGGCGGCGGGGTGCTCGTCGAGGAAGCGGCGGTGCTCAAGGGCTCCGGCTCGCTGCTCGTCATCCGCTTCCGCATCTCGGGGGCGGAGAAAGCGGTGCTCGCGCTGGCGGACTCGCTCGAGCGCGAGGCCCCGCTGGTGCGGCTCGGGCGCTGGAAGCTGGTCGCGATTTCCGGCGGCGTGCGGCTCAGCGCCGAGGCGGTGGGAGCGATAAGGTGATCGCGCGGAACGAATGGATCGCGCTCGGCGCGGCGGGCGCCGTGGCGGTTGCGATGCCGGTGATCCTGCTGATGCCGGGCTCGCCCGAGCCACCTCCTGCCCAGCGCCAGGCCCAGCCGCCGCTCTCCGCGCCGGAGCAGGCGCCGCTCGCCGCCGCCTTCGATCGCACCCTGTTCGGCTCGCCGCCCGCCGAGGCCGCCGAGGTCTCGGCGGACGCGCCGCAACTCGTCGGCATCGTCGGCCGGCTCGATCGCGACGCGGTCGCGATCGTCCGCACCGCCGACGGCACCAGCCGGACGCTCAAGGTCGGCGACAGCGTCGATGGATGGAAACTGGAGAGCCTCGCGATCGACGCGGCCTTCTTCACGCGCGGCACCGAGCGGCAGCGGGTGCCGTTGCCGGCGGGCTAGTAGATCCCGTCGATCTCGACGGTCAGCCGCGGGGCCCGGGGCCTCAGCAACAGGCTCTGCGACTTGCCATTGTCCATCTCGTCGGCGCGCAGGCGGGCATAGCTCTCATCGGTCACGCCGCGCGCATCGTCGCTGTCGCGGATGATCGTCGGGCGCAGGAAGATGAACAATGTGCGCTTGGTCCGCGATTCGCGGCGGCTCTTGAACAGCTCGCCCACGATCGGGATGTCGCCCAGGATCGGCACCTGCCGACGCGCCTCGAGATAGTCGTCGGAGACGAGACCGCCCAGCACGATCGTCTGGCCGTTATCGGCGAGCACCGTGGTGTTGATCGTGCGGGTGTTGGTGATCAGGTCCGAAGCCTCGACCCCCAGCCCGGTCGCGATCGACGAGGCTTCCTGGCTGACCTCGAGCCGGACGACCTCGCCCGCGTTGATGCGGGGAATGATGCGCAGCGTGATGCCGACATCCTTGCGCTCGATCGTGGTGTAAGGGGTCGCCGAATTGGTGTTGGTCAGGATCGAGCCGGTGATGAAGGGCACGTTCTGGCCCACCACGATCTCGGCGGGGGTGTTGTCGAGCACCGTCACCTGCGGCACCGAGAGCAGATTCGCCTTGGTCGACACGCCCAGCGCCTGGACGATGATCCCGAAATCGTCGGTGATGTTGAGATTGCCGGTAAAGCCCTCGCCCAGCAGCGCCGCCGCGGGCACGTTCAGCACCTTGAGGATCGCGGCCACCGATGGGCCGGTGTTGCTGAACGAGGTCGCCGCGCCGTTCGAGATCCCCAGCGCGGCGCCGCCGCCGGCAAGCTGGATACCCAATTGCTCGGCATCGTCGCCGGTGATCTCGGCGATCACCGCCTCGATGCGGACCTGCGGACGGCGTACGTCGAGATCGATGATCAGCGGCTCGATCGAGGCGATCGCCGCGGGGGTCCCGCGCACCACGATCGCGTTGAGCTCGGGGGCGGACTGAACGGTGAGATCGGGAGTAGAGAAGCCCTGGCCCGCGCCTTCGGGAGCCGTGCCGGCGGACTGGACGGTCGAGTAGTTCTGCGGGCCCGTCTGCTGGGGCGCCATTCCGGCCGCCCGCGCCGCATTGTCCTGCGCATTGCTGGTCGCGAGCGTCGAGATCGGCGAGTTGCCGGTCTGCTGCCGGTTGAGCCGGCTCGCGCCCGGCTGGAGCGCGCGCGCGACCGGGTTGCTGGTCCCCTCGCCCTGGCCGAGCACACCGCGCAGCACCTCGGTCACCGATTCCGAATCGGCGAAGTTGAGGCGGAACATCCGCGTGATCGGAGTGGCGCCGCCGGGCTCGTCGAGCGAGGCGGCGATCTTGCGCGCCTCGGCGACCGAGCTCGGCATGCCGCGCACGATCACCGTGTTGCTGCGCAGGTCCGCGGCGACGCGGACGCCCTCGCCGAGCACCGTGGACAGCGTCTGCGCGACGTCCGCCGCGTTGCCGTTGCGCAGCGTGATGGTGGCGTAGGTCGTGCCACCGCCGCCATCGAGCTGGCGCGCGATCGATTCGACGCGGCGGACATTGTCGGCATAGTCGGTGATGACGATCGCGTTGGGATTGGTCAGCGGCTCGACGCTGCCGAAGGTCGCGACCAGGGGCCGCACCACGCGGGCGACATCGGCGGCTGGCACATTGTTGAGCCGCACCATCCGCGTCACGAGCTGCTGCCCCGAGGCGCCGCGCGACGGCACGCCGCCCTCGCGCACCGCATTGGCGGCGGGAACGATCCGCCATGCCCGGCCCGAACGCACCGCCGCGAAACCGT
This sequence comes from uncultured Sphingomonas sp., assembly GCA_966251045.1. Lineage (GTDB taxonomy): Bacteria > Pseudomonadota > Alphaproteobacteria > Sphingomonadales > Sphingomonadaceae > Sphingomonas. Next base: position 23,183 of record CBINJP010000012.1, on the reverse strand, counting down.
TGGCGCGCAGCACCGACAGGAACAGCTCCCAGACGCCGGCGGGCGACAGCGGCGTGGCGGAGGTGACCGTCACAGGACCCTTCACCGCGGGATCGAGGATCAGGGTGCGCCCGGTGATCCGCGACACCTGATCGGCGACATCCGCGATTTCGACTCCGCGCATGTTGATGACGACATCGTCCGCGGGGGCATCCTGCGCGGGCGGCGCCTGAACCTGTGCCGTTGCGACGACCGAATCGAGCGCCAGCGCGGCGAGCGCGAGCAAGGCGATGGGGGTGCGAATCGATTTCACAGGGATCTCTTTAGCGGAGCGGAACGGTCAGCGTCATGCGCTTACCGTCGCGGAGGATCTGGATCGTGGCGGAGCCGCTCGATTGCGCGGCGGAGAATGCGGCGCCCGCTGCCTGCGGATCGCTCAACGGTGTCCCGTTTACGGACAGGAGGATGTCGCCCGCATTGATCCCCGGCGCCACCGCGCTGCCGATGCGATAGCCGCCTTCGGCCGGGGTGGCGTTGAAGCGTTGCAGGATCGCCTGCGGTCCCTGTCCCGGATTCGGCTGGGCTGCGGCCGCGGGCGGGGCCGGGGGTCCCGGTGGCGGCGCGCCGCGCGCGCCCGGCATCCCCGGCGCGCCCGCGTTCAGCGGATCGCGTGCCGCCGCATTGGCCTGGGCGTTGGGGTCGGGGAAGGTCAGATATTCCAGCTTCCCCTGGTTGGAGAGGATGACGCGGTCGCGCAGGATGCCCTGGATCGTCGCCCCGCCGACGGTCTGGCCGATCTGGAAGGGGGCGGGCGGCTGGCCCTCCACCACGATGAATGCCGTCGATGCGCTTGCAGGATTCGCCGCGACGATGCCCTGCAGCGTCAGCGGTAACGCGGTCGGCTGGCCGGCATCGGTCACCGATCCCTTGCCGAAGGGGGCCAGCGCGATGGCGGGACCGGTGGCCGCGGGCACGGCGGGCCCGCCATGCACAGAAGGCACCGTGATCGCGCCGGTCCCGGCATGGCCCGCGATCCGCCACGTCAGCCCGGCCAGCGCGAACGCGACCGAGATCACGACGGCACCGGTCAGCAGGTCGAGCGCGAGCCTGGTCTGGCGCGGGGTAAGGGCGGGAAGAGCGTTCATCGGCGCCTTCCGTCCACGAACCCGTCGAGCGATGCAAGCGGCGCGCGATCCGCTCCGTTGAAGACGGTGATGCGCAGTTTGCGGATTTCGGCATCGTCGGTCGCGGATTCAGCCACGTCGACCCGCCATATCTGCCCCAGCATCTCGACCTCGGGTGCATCGGCGGCGGGGCCGCCAAGCTCGATCTCGGCGAGGCGATTCTCCGCCACCCACATCGCGGCCGCGCGCCGTTCGAGCCCGCGCGTCGAATCGATGTGCGATTCGACCGTGCGCATCAGCCCGACGGTCGCGATGGCGAGGACCGCGAGCGCGACCAGCGCCTCGATCAGTGAGAAGCCGTCCTCGTTCTTCACGTCTTCGGCATCGGCATCGCGGTGGCAGTCATGCCGTCATAGACGACCGTCCAGCGCTGCGTGCCGCTCTCCAGCACCGCGCGAAGCGGCTGTCCCACGCCATCGACTCCCAGCAGGACCGGCGGATTGACGTTGAGCGTCACCACCATCCCCGCCGGCAGCCGGTGGAAGGCGAGGCCCTCGTCGGTCCGCGGGATCAACTCCTTGCCGTTCAGCGTCGCGAAGCCATAGCCGTCCTTCTGGATCGTGAAGGCGATCGTTCTGTCGCCGATCATCGCATCGTCGGCGGCGGCCTGGAGCCGGGTGGCGAGGCGCCTCGCCTCGGCTTCGACGCTCGGCGCGCGCGTCACGCTGCCCACGCTCAGCGCCACCGCGCCCGCGGCGACCGCGAAGATCGCGAGCACGATGAGCATCTCGACAAGCGTGAAGCCGCGCTGATCCGCCGCTGCCCCGGGCGCACGCACGGGCGTTACTGGCCCTTCTGGCTGATATCGGCGTCCACGCCTTCGCCGCCGGCCTTGCCGTCGCGGCCGAGCGAGGTGATCGTATAGCCCGTCTCGTCGCTGGTGTAGGTATAGGGGTTGCCCCAGGGATCGGTCGGGGCCTCGGCCACATAGCTGTGCCATGCCTGCGGGACCGGCGGCGTCACGGGCCGCTCGAACAGCGCCTTCAGTCCCTGCTCGGTCGTCGGGTAGGTCAGGTTGTCGAGCCGGTACATCGCCAGTGCGCTGGACAGCGTCTTGAGGTCGGTCTTGACCCGGGTGGCGCGCGCCTCGTCCGGGCGGCCCATCACATTGACCACGATCAGGCCGGAAACGATCGCGATGATCACCAGCACGATCATCATCTCGATCAGCGTCAATCCCGTCTCGCCCCGGGGCACATTGTGCGGCACGGAGCGGGAGGTTTTGGACTGAGTCGCAACGCAGTCCTTGAAATGTCTCATTACTATGCGCATCCGGGGTTCCATGCGGTCGGTCGGTGAAACTGATGTTACAGCCAGGGCGGCGGGCGTTTGGTCGCTCTCCGGCGGCCGGCTCATCATAAACGAGCCGGACGGCCCGGCAACCATCCTCGTTCCCACCGAATCGGTGCTGCTGCTCGTGGTGGATCTTCCGCTGAGCAGCCGGGCGAAGCGGCTCGACGCCTTGCCCTTCGCGATCGAGGACCGGATCGCCGATTCGATCGACGCGGTGCATCTCGCGCTCGGGGCCGAGATCGCGCCGAAGCGATATCTTGTCGGGGTGGTCCGCCACGAGGTGATGGCCGGCTGGGTCGAGACCGCGGAAGCGGCCGGGCTCGGCCATGCCGCGATCGTTCCCGATGCGCTCGCGCTGCCGGTGCCGCCCGAGGGCGCGTGGTCGGTCGATCTGGCGGGTAACCGTGCCGTGGTCCGCGCGGGCGACGGCAGCGGATTCGCGCTGAACGCCGCGATGCTCCCTCCGGCCTGGGAGGCTGCCGGAAAGCCGCCCGCCACTGCCTATGGCGCGCCGCTCCCCGCCGCGATGATGCTCGAAGGCGCCGTGCTCCAGCCCGAAGCGCTGGCCCGCCGCCTCGCGGCGCCCGCGCTCGACCTGCGCCAGGGCGCTTATTCGCGCCGCCGCGGCACATCGAACACGCTGCGCCGCATCGGCTGGATCGTCGCGCTCGGCGCCCTCGCGCATACCGGCATCGCGCTGGCGGACACGGTGATGCTCCGCGTCATCGCCGATCGCCGCGCCGAAGATACACGCAAGCTGGTGAGCGTCATGGCCCCCGGCGTGCTGCTGACCGGCGATCTTCCCACCACCGTCTCCAATCTCCTGCCCAGGGGCGGGGGAGGGGCGCCGCAGGTCTTCCTGCCCTTGCTCAACCGCGTCTCGGCGGCGCTTGGCCCGCTGGGCGCGATCGATGCGCAGGCGATCGAGTTCCAGGGCAACACGATAACCTTCGACATTCCGTTCCAGCCCGGTCTCTCCGCCCGCATCCGCGCGGCGATGGCGGCGGCGCGAATCAAGGCCAATGTCGTCGATGGCCCCGACGGCATCCGCCTCACCGCGAGCGCTTCATGAAAATCGTCCGCATCATCCGCCTTTCCGCGCTCGAATCGACGATCGCGCGCTTCGATCGCTGGTGGGACGCGCGCGCGCCCCGCGAGCGGCTGATGCTCTCGGTGCTCGGCGTGCTGATCGGGGGAGTCGTGCTGGTCTATGGCGTGATCTTCCCGCTCCAGAACGCCCGCGCCAGGGCCTTTGCCGATATCCGCACCTATGAGACGCTTAACGCCCGCATCCGCGCCGCGGGATCGCTCTCGCCCCAAAAAGTTGCCCCGCGCAACGGGGCTCCCGCGCAAGTGATCGCCAGTTCCGCGGCCAGTTTCGGCATTGCCCCGCAGGTCGCGGCGATTCCCGGCGGCGTCCGCGCGACGATCCCCGATGCCAGCTATGACGGGCTGGTCGGCTGGCTCGCCGATCTGGGCGCCACCAGCACGCTCACCGTCCGCCGCGTCTCGCTCACCCGCGGCAACGCACCCGGCCGGGTCGCCGCGACCGTGGATTTCGCCCCATGAACGAGACCGTGATCGTCACTGAAGCCGCCCCCGCGCTGCCCTACAGCTATGCCCGCCGCCAGGGCGTGCTGCTCCGCGCCACCGCCACGGGCATCGAGTGCGTCCACCGCGCCGGGGTCAGCCTCGACGCGATGCTCGAGGTGCAGCGCGTCGCGCCCGACGCCGTCTTCGTCGCGGTCGCGGACGGGGACTTCGATACCGCGCTCAGCCAGGTTTACAGCGGCAACGCCGCCGCCGCCGATCTCGATCTGGGCGACATGGATCTCGCCGCGCTCGCCGACAGCGCCGCCGCGGTCGACGACCTGCTCGACACGCGCGACGATGCCCCCGTTATCCGCCTGATCAACGCGCTGCTGCTCGAAGCGGTCAAGGAAGGCGCTTCGGATGTTCATGTCGAGACGCAGGAAAAGCGCCTCGTCATCCGCTTCAGAGTGGATGGAGTGCTGCGCGACATGATCGAGCCGCCCCGCGCGCTCGCGCCCCTGCTGGTCAGCCGCATCAAGGTGATGGCCAAGCTCGACATCGCCGAGAAGCGCATCCCCCAGGACGGCCGCGTGACGCTGCGGATCGGAGGCCATGACGTCGATGCCCGCGTCTCGACCATCCCGACCCAGCATGGCGAGCGCGTGGTGATGCGCCTGCTCGAAAAGGGATCGATGCGCCTCGATCTGGGGGTGCTCGGCATGAGCGAGCGCGACCGGACCGTGTTCAACCGGATGCTGGAGCGGCCCCATGGCATGCTGCTCGTCACCGGCCCCACCGGATCGGGCAAGACGACCACGCTCTATGCCGGTCTCAACAGCCTGAACGACCGCAAACGCAATATCATGACGGTCGAAGATCCCATCGAATATGAACTTCCCGGCGTCGCCCAGACTCAGGTCAACGCGCGCACCGACATGAGCTTCGCGCGCGGCCTGCGCGCGATCCTGCGCCAGGATCCTGACGTCATCATGGTCGGCGAGATCCGCGATCAGGAGACCGCCGAGGTCGCGGTCCGCTCGGCGATGACCGGCCATTTCGTGCTCTCGACGCTTCACACCAACAGCGCGGTGGGATCGGTCACGCGCCTGATCGACATGGGGGTGGAGCGCTATCTGCTTGCGCCGATGGTCGTCGGCCTGGTCGCGCAGCGGCTGGTGCGCAAACTCTGCCCGAGCTGTCGCGCCGAGGACAAGGCGACCGAGGGCGACGCATTGTTGCTTGGCGGCGCGATCAAGCCCGGCGAGACGCTGTGGCGTCCCAGGGGCTGCCCCAAATGCCACAATGAAGGTTATCGCGGGCGCGAGGGCCTGTACGAGGTCGTTGCGGTCGATGACGCTTTCCAGAAGCGTATCCATGACGGCGCCTCGGAGGCGGAGCTGGAGGCGGCGGCGCGCAAGACCAGCCCGAGCCTGCTCGACGACGGCATCGCCAAGGTGAGGGCAGGGCTGACCACCGTCGAGGAAGTCGCGCGCGTGGTGCGGGACGAGGCCTAGTGCCCGCCTTCGCCTACAAGGCCGCCGACAAGACCGGCGCTCCCCGCAAAGGGGTGATCGAGGCATCGTCCCCCGCGGCCGCCCGCGCCTTGCTGCGCGAACAGGCGCTGCTTCCGCTCTCGGTCGAGGCCGCTTCCACGCGCGAAAAGGCGTTCGGGATCACCCTCCCGGCGCTCCGCCGCGGAGTCACGCCGCGCCAGCTCGCCACCGTGACTCGCCAGATCGCCACGCTGGTCGGCTCGGATATCTCGATCGAGGAATCGCTCCGCCTCGTTGCCACCCAGTCTGAACAAGCGGCGGTAAGCACCTTGCTGCTCGAGGTTCGTGGCGCCATCCTCGATGGGCGCAGCTTCGCCGCCGCGCTCAGCCAGCACCCCAAGGCCTTCCCCGAATTCTACCGCGCCTCGGTCGCCGCGGGCGAGGCCTCGGGCAAGCTGCCCGACGTGCTCAACCATCTCGCCGAATTCGTCGAGAACCGGCAGGCGAACAGCCAGAAGCTCCAGCTGGCGCTGCTCTATCCGGGCCTGCTCGCTTTGGTTTCGCTGGGCATGATCACGCTGCTGCTGGTCTATGTCGTGCCCGATATCGTGAAGGTGTTCGTCTCGCGCGGCGCCGATCTGCCCTTCCTCACGCGGATGCTGATCGCGACCAGCGAATTCCTGCAATATTACGGGCTCTATTTGCTGCTCGCCATCGCGGTGGCGATCCTCGCCTTCGGCCGCTGGCGGCGGAACCCCGCGAACAAGCTTCTGATGCACCGCTTCTTCACCGAGCGCCGCCCGATCCGCCGTTTCAGCCGCCAGTACAACGCCGCCCGCTTCGCCGGCAGCCTCGCCACGCTGGTCGGCAGCGCGGTCCCGCTCGTCGACGCGCTCCATGCGGCGGCGGCGGTCACACCCAACCATTATGTCCGCCAGCGCGCGCTCCATGTCGCCCAGCGCGTCCGCGAGGGCATCAGCCTGCGCGCGGCGATGGCCGAGGCCGAGGTATTCCCCTCGATGCTCGTCGCAATCGTCGCTTCGGGCGAATCGTCGGGCAAGCTCGCTCCCGCATTGGGCCGCGCCTCGGACGAGCTCGAACGCGAACTCGATGCCTTGGTCTCGACGCTGGTCGCGCTGGTCGAGCCGCTGGTGCTGCTGGTGATGGGCGGAATGGTGCTGACGATGGTGCTGGCGATCCTGCTGCCGATCATCAACCTCAACAATCTGGTGGGGATGTGACGGCGTGGCCATCATCCCAGCGAAAGCTGGGATCCCGTGCCACAGCCCGTTCGCTTGCCGCCTGAGAACCCTGCTTTCGCAGGGATGACGCTGCGCGTCACATCTTCCCCGTGAACGGAACCCCCGCGCGCAGCCCGATGAACGGCATCATCTCCGCACCCTCGGGCGTCAGGCTGATCGTCAGCGTGCCGTCTTCCGCCAGCGTGCCGTTGAGCAGGATCTTGAGCCGCTGAGTCGCCGGCGCCAGGCGGATGCGCGTTTCCTTGCCGGTCTTCTGCGCGGTCAGGATCAGCGAGGGCAGCTGGGTGGCGCCCCCGGCGCCGCGCGGGCGGCAGGCACCCGGATCGCTCACCATCCGCGCCGTCATCATGCGGCTCGATCCGCCCACCGCCACCCGGTCGATCTCGACCTGCGCCGCGATATCGCAGGTGAAGGGCAGGTTGGGCTGGATTGCCTGGAGCAGCGAGGCCGTCGCCCGTCCGCTCACCTTGTCGAGCACGGTCCCGCCAAAGCCCGAAACCACACGCCCGCCCAGATCGGTATCCGGGCCCGTGAGCCGCCAATCCGCCGCATAGCCGAGGCTCACCAGCGAGCGCAGCGGGGCGAAATGCCACTCGGCCACGCTGCCTCCCGCAATCCCGACCTCGCCATTCCAGATCGTCCCCGAAATGCCGCTGCGCCACGCATAATTCTTGAAAACAGCCCCCGCCGGGATCGTCGCGATCATCGCCACGGCATAAGCGGCTATGCCCAGCAGCGCGAAGCGGATAAGACGCCGCCGTGCTACAGTCCGCGCATCGTGAGGCGCATCGGGAGTCGCAAATGCATCGCCGGGACCTGTTGAAGCTCCTGCAATCAGGCCTTGTCGCATCAGCGGCATCGGTCGTTCTTCCCTCGTCTGCGTTCGCGCTGGGCGAAAAGAAGGACAAGCGCCCCATCGCCCTGCTGGTGCCGCTCACCGGGGAGCGGGCACGGCTGGGGCTTAGCATGCGTTCGGCGGCGTTGCTCGCCGAAAACAGCACCTTCGTGAAGAGCTTCGACACAGCCGGAACCGCTACGGGCGCCGCCGCGGCCGCCACCGCCGCGCTCAAGCTCAAGCCTGCCCTGATCCTCGGTCCCCTGCTTGCCGAGGAGGTTCCCGCGGTGACCTCGACCATCGCGGGCCGGGTGCCGATCATCGCCTTCAGCAACGATTCGGTCCTCAAGAGCCCGGGCACCTATATTTTCGGCATCACCGCCGGACAGGTCACAGGCGCGGTGCTGCGCTATGCCCGCGGGCGCGGGGTGCGCAGCGTGGTGGTGATCGACGACGGCAGCCCCTGGTCCGCCGCATCGGCGGTCGCCGCGGGACGGATGGAATCCGAGATCGGGCTGCGCGTCCGCGTGCTTCAGGTGCGTCCCGGCGCGCCGCTTCCCGATGCGGGGGAGGTGCCCGATGCGGTGCTGCTTCCCGGCAGCGGCGAACCCGTCCTCGCCGCCGCGCGCGCGCTCAAGGATAGCGGCGTCCAGCTGCTCGGCACGCTCCAGGCACTCGATCACCGGCCCGATGCGCTCGGCGTGCTGGACGGCGCCTGGCTCGCCAGTCCAGATCCCGCCGCCTTCGGCACCTTCGCCAGCGAGTTCGCCGCGCGCAACGGCACCGATCCCGGCGCGATCGCCGCTTTGGCCTATGACGCGGCGGGCATCGCCAATGCGCTGCGCGAGAACAACAAGCTCTCGGCCGAGGGGCTGCTTTCCAGTCAGGGCTTCCACGGCGTCACCGGTCCGGTCCGCTTTCGCACCGACGGCAGCGTCGCGCGCGATTTCGCGATCGTGGTGGCGCGTCCCACCGGCTACGAGCCCGTCGCGGTGAGCTCCGGATCATGACACACCGTCATCCCGGCGAAAGCCGGGATCTCATGCGGCATGAGACCCCGGTTTTCGCCGGGGTGACGAAACAGGAATCCGGCTTCACCCTGATCGAGCTGATGATCTCGCTCGGCCTGTTCGCGCTGATCGCGGTCGCGGGGCTTGCGATGGTGCAGGGCATCATCAACGTCCAGGGCCGCACCGAAATTCGCCTGGATCGCCTCGCCGAGCTCCAGCGCACCCTGTTCGTCGTCACCAGCGATATCGATCAGATCGCCACCGGCCGCGTCTCGGGCAATCCCAGGGAGGGCCTCAAATTCACCCGCGCCGCGCCGGGGATGGGCGGCGCGCGCATCGAGATCCAGTATCTGGTCGCGGGCGGGATGCTGGTGCGGAAGGGTGGCCCCGCGGTCCAGCGCCTGCTCCCCGGCGTGACCGCCGCGCGCTGGCGCTTCTGGGATGGCGAGTGGCGCGACCGCTGGCCGATGACCGCCGAAGCCGCCGACATCTGGCCCCGCGCGATCGAGATGGAGCTGCAGATCGTCAGCCCCAAGGGCGGCCCGGCGGGCACGATCCGCCGCGTGATCGTACTGCCCGTCCAGCTTCCACCCGAACCGACCCCCGCCGCGCTATGAGCCCCGAAACCCATCGGCTTCCCGAGCCCGGTGAACAGGGCATGATCCTCGTCAACGTGCTGATGATGGTCGCGATCGCCGCCGGCCTTGTCCTGCTGATGATCAACCGCGAGCAGCTCGCGCTCGATCGTGGTCTGCGCACCCGCGAGGCTTCGCGCGCCCAGGCGGCGGTGCGCGGCGGCGAGCTCTCGGCGATCGTCGCGTTGCGCCGCGACGGCAACATTTCTCCCGGACAGGATTATCCCGGCGAACCCTGGGGATCGCTCTCCGAAAGCGGCGCCCCGATCGAGGGCGGCACCTTCGACCTCGCCATCGCCGACGCGGAGGGCCGCTTCAACATCAATTCGGTTCGCAGCGGCGAGGCCGCGTCGCTGCTCCTCTTCCAGACGATCGCGCGCGACGTGGGTCTGAACGAAGACGAGATCGACCTGTGCGTCCAGATGATCCGCCTCGCCGGCCCGGTCACCGATCTCCGTCCGCTGAGGCAGCTCGGCCTGAGGGAGGAGATGGTGGCGCGGCTCGAGCGGCTGGTGACGGCGCTTCCCGGCACCACCACGGTCAATCTCAACGCCGCCGACGAGGAGATGCTGGCGCTGCTCTTCCGCGACAGCTTCGTCGCCCAGCGCCTCGTCGCGCTCCGCCAGCGCCGCGGCTATCTCACCCCGCAGGACCTGATCGAGGCGAAGGTGACGATCCCCTGGGGCACGTCGTTCCGTTCGACCACCTTCTGGGTCCGCACGCGCGCGACGATCGGCGGGACCAGCCAGCAGAGCGCGACCCTGCTCAAGCGGAGCTGGAACGAGCGCGGCGAAGCCGAGGTGGTGCCGGTCGAGCGCTGGCGAAACGCGGCGGTGCCCCCCGAGGCGCCGCAGTTCAGGAACCCGCGCTAGTCGTTGGGCAGTTCCCCGGCCCTCGCCGGGGGACGTTCAAATCAAATCCAGCAGCGTCTCTTCGCTAGCCACACCCTCCTCGAATCCCGACAGCGTCACGCCGATCAGCCGGATCGCATCGCGCAGCGGAAACAGGCTCCGCACCAGCGCCAGCGAGACCTCGTGCAGCACCGTCCGATCGGTCACCGGGGCCGGGAGTGTCCGGCTGCGTGTCACGATCCGGAAATCGGCATAGCGTGCTTTCACCGTCACCGTCCGCCCGCGCCCGCCGCTCTTCTCGATCCAGCGCCACACGCCGTCGGCCTGTTCGAGCATCGCCGCCTCGACTGCCTCGGGCGTGGCGAGATCGACCTCCACGGTGGTCTCCGATCCGGCGGACTTGCGCGGGCGGTCGGGCGTCACTTCACGATGATCCTCCCCGCGAGATATCGCATGATACCAGGCCCCGGCCTTCCCGAAACGCGCGGTCAGCCAGGCCAGCTCGCGCTCGCGCAGATCGGCGCCGGTGTGGATCCCTAGCCGGTTCATCTTCTCGGTCGTGCGCGGCCCGACGCCATGGAAGCGCGAGACGGGCAGGGCGGCGACGAAGGCCGGCCCCTGCGCGGGGGTGATCACGAACTGGCCGTTGGGTTTGTTCTGGTCCGAGGCGAGCTTGGCGAGAAACTTGTTGTACGAAATCCCCGCCGAGGCCGTCAGCCGGGTCTCATCGAGGATACGCGCGCGGATTTCCGTCGCGGTCTCGGTCGCCGAGGGCAGGCCCTTCAGATTCTCGGTCACGTCGAGATAGGCCTCGTCGAGCGACAGCGGCTCGACCAACGGGGTATAGTCGCGGAAGATCGCCCGGATCTGCGCCGAAACCGCGCGATACACTTCGAACCGGTGCGGCACGAAGATCAGGTCGGGACACCGCCTGAGTGCGGTGACCGAGGGCATCGCCGACCGCACCCCGAATCTGCGCGCCTCATACGATGCCGCGGCGACCACGCCGCGCCCCGAAGCGCTCCCCACCGCCACCGGCTTCCCGCGCAATGCCGCATCGTCACGCTGCTCCACCGAGGCGAAGAAGGCGTCCATGTCGACATGGATGATCTTGCGGGTCATGCGGGTAGAACGTTAGCGGAACAACTCTCCCTCGTCATCCCAGCGAAAGCTGGGATCTCAGGAGGCGAGCGAACGGCTTGCGGCGCGAGACCCCAGCTTTCGCTGGGGTGACGAACACTTCAATCCCCCGGCGGCCCCAGATAATCCGCCCCATAGACCGCCTCGCGGAAATCATGGTGCAGCGTCCCGTCGAACGGAAACACCTGGACGAAATACACCGCCGCCAGATCGTTGGCCGGATCGACCCAGAAGAAAGTCGAGGCCGCGCCGTCCCAGAAGAATTCGCCCACCGCGCCGCGATTCTCCTTGGCGTCCTTGGGCTGCGACACGCGCACCGCGAAATCGAGCCCGAAGCCCACCGAACCCTTGCCCGGCAGCCACAGCCGCTCGGTCACGCGCGGATCGAGCTGGTCGGTCGACATCAGCCGCACCGTCGAGGGCCGAAGCACGCGCACCCCGTCGAGCGTCCCCTTGCCCAGCAGCATCCGGGCGAAGCGCATATAGTCGTCGATCGACGAGACGATCCCCGCGCCGCCCATCGTCATCTTCTTGCCCGACCAGCTCATTGCCTGCGCCATCGGATCGGGCACGCGCGTCAGCCCGGTGGTGCTCTTGGTATAGCTTGCGGCGAAGCGCGGCAGCTTGTCCGCGGGCGGCGCCCAGGCGCTGTCCTTCATCCCCAAAGGAGCGAAGATCGCTTTCTCGACATAGTCCGCGAACTTCATCCCCGAAAAAATCTCGACCAGCCGCGCCTGCACGTCGACGCCCGAGCTGTACGACCATTGCGTCCCCGGCTCGAAGATCAAGGGCAGCCCGCCGATCATCTTCGCGGCGGTCTCGAGGTCGTTGTCGAGGCTCAGCGGATTGTTCGCGCGCCACAGCGCGTCGGGGGCGCTGTCGGTAAAGCCATAGGGCACGCCCGCGGTATGCCGCATCAGGTCGCGGATCAGCACGGGGCGCGATGCGGGCTTGTAGAGCGGGACCCCCGCCGCATCCTTCCCCGCATAGAAGCGCGCATTGGCGAATTCGGGGATGTAGCGCGAGACGGGATCGTCGAGCCCGAACTTGCCCTGCTCCCAAAGCGTCATCAGCGCGACCCCGGTGACCGGCTTGGTCATCGAAAAGATCTGCACCAGCGTATCGCGGGTCATCGGCCGGTTGGCCTCGCGGTCGGCAAGCCCGACTTGGCCGTAGTAGCGCTCCTTGCCGCCCTGCCAGATCAGCGCCGAGACCCCGACGACGCGCCCGCCGGATACCATCTCGGCCAGCGACGCATCGATGCGCTTCTTGTTGATGGGGAAAGTGGCAACGTTGTCAGCCAGCGCGGTCGGTGCGGCGGCAAGGGGCGTGAGGATGGCGGCGGCGAGCGCGAGGCGGATGGCTTTGTGCATGGGGTTCCCTCTCCGGTCTTTTCGGAGAGGATGATAGGGATTGGGGCAGGGGGCAAGCCCAATCAGGCCCTCTCCCGTGAAGACGGGAGAGGGTCAAGAGGTAGCTCAGGCGTCCACCACCGTCGGCTTCGCGGGCGGCAGTCCTTCGCCTTCCGCCAGCGCCATCAGCTCTTCCTTGCGCGCCAGCATCGCGTCCCGCAGCGCGACCATGTCGACATCGGTTTTGCGCGCCTGGGAGAACATGCCTTCGGAGGGGGCCTCCTCCTCCTTCACATGATGCTCGATCTCTTCGGAGAGCACTTTTACCTTGGCGTCGTAGAACGCCTCGTCGGCGTCTCCGGCTTCGATATCGTTGATGAGGATCTTGGCGCCATCATGTTCGACGAACGCCTCCTTGAGCAGGTCCTCGTCGATCTTCCCCTCCAGCGCGGGGTAGAAAATCTCTTCCTCGATCATCGTGTGAATCTTGAGCTCGGTGCAGATCCGGTGCGCGATCTTCTGCTTGGTGGCGGCGCCGCTCGCGCCCTCGAACTTCTCGAACAGTTCCTCCACCTTGCGGTGGTCGGCCTTGAGCAAGGCAATCGCGTCGGTCGGGGTATCGGCCATGGGAATCTCCTTCGTTTGCGGCTCGAAAGCGCGAACGGGTCAGGAGTTCCTGTTGCAAATCAATCGCATCGCAGGCCGTGGTCCGCGCAATTCAGGCCGGGCTGACCAACTCGGCGGGCACGCGAAAGGCATTGCCGGCGGCATCGTAGAGGATGAGCGTGTGCGTCGCGGTGATCGTCCCGACTTCGGCCTCGGTCTCGGTGGTAAGCATGCCCTTGAACGAGCGTGCCTCGAAATCGCCATCGCGGCCGACCTTCGCGACGACCTCGATCGTCTCGACATCATTGCCGTCCTGCTTGCGCCATTCGAAGGTGTCGGCGACCTCCGCGTGGCAATTGGTCGCGATCGCGGGCGTCACCTTCGCGTCGACATGACGGCGATTGGTGAAGTTGATCGGACGGCCCCTCGACGAGATCGCTTCGAAGCCATGGAACTCGACCGTGCTCGCCGTGATGAGGCCGCTCAGCCCCTCGAACTCGTACACGCCGGATTTGGCGATGAGGACCATGTCGCCGTTGCTCTCGATCGACATGCGGTTCGTCCCCAGTCCCTTGATGACCGAGATCTGGCCGAAGCTTTTGGTTTCCCAATAATAGCGGAACACATCGCCGCCCATCGAGGTCAGACCCATCTCGCCGAGATTGCCGGCGACGCGCATCCCGCCGGTGGAGCTCGGCGTCGCGGTGCGGTTGAGAACGAGGGACTCGGGCATGGGGTGGACTCCTCGGCAGGTCGTGGGGTGACGCCTGTATATCAGACGACAGCGCGCACGCGATTTCGGCGAGGGTCAGTTCGAACCTGTGGCCCTGGTGGGGCGGGCGCGAAATGGCGTTTTCACAGCGAAGGAAATGGTCGGGAAGAGAGGATTCGAACCTCCGGCCCCTGCCTCCCGAAGACAGTGCTCTACCAGGCTGAGCTACTCCCCGACGGAGTTCCGGATCGTGGGGCTTTCGGGGCCCTACCGGTGCTTGGAGGCGCGCCTATAGCTAGGCTGCGGGAGGGACGCAAGCGCCTCGCGCGGGATTTCGAATCCCTGAAAACTACTGTTCCCCGGCGAAGGCCGGGGCCCAGTCGCAATGGCGGCGCTGGGGAGCGGTGCGCTTCGTTACGACTGGCGTGGCAACTGGGCCCCGGCCTTCGCCGGGGAACCGAATTGACGAAGGATCAGCCCTTCGCCCCCAGCATCGCCTCGATGCTCACGAACTTCTCGCGCGGCGAGCCCTCGCGCGCGGCGGCATTCTCCGCTGCTTCGATCTTCTGCCAGTCGCGGAACGTCACCACCTGCGTCCCGCGCGATGCGAGCAGAGCGTCGAGCCCCGGGCGGCCCTGCTTCCCCGAACCATCCCCGATATCCTCGGCGATCCGGTCGGTGATCGCGATCCCGTCGGGGCGATTGGTCCCGATCGTCCCCGTCGGCCCGCGCCGTGCCCAGCCGACCGCGTAGAGCCCCGGCATCACGCGTCCCTCGTCATTGGCGAAGCGGCCCGCGCGGTCGTCGTACGGAATGCCCTCGATGGGGGGCGTCCGGTATCCGATGCAACTCACCACCAGGCTCGCGGGGATCGCATAGGTCTCGCCCGTGCCTGCCGCCGCGCCATTGGGCTCGAGCCGCGTCTTCTCGACGATGATGCGTTCCGCGCGGCCATCGCCTTCGATCGCGACCGGCATGGCAAAGAAATCAAAGATCACGCGGACGGGCTTCGAGGGATCGTCCTCGCGCCCCGCGAAATCGCGCAAATGCATCACCGACTTCCGCTGTCCCGGCTCGAGCAACGCGTCGTCGATCTCGGGCGGCAGGTCCATCGGCGTCACCACTGGCTGGGCGCGCGCAAGGTGGCCGAGCTCACCCAGCTCCTTGGGCGTCATCGCGATCTGGTGCGGCCCGCGCCGCCCCAGCAGCGTGATCGTCGTGATCTTCGAGGCTCGCAGCGAGGTCAGCGCATGCGCGACAATGTCCGATCCATCGAACTCCGCCTCGGTCTTGGCGAGGATCCGCGCCACATCGAGCGCGACATTGCCGTTGCCGATCACCACCGCGCCCGGCCCGTCCAGCGCCGGCCCCAGCCCCGCGAAATCGGGATGCCCGTTATACCAGCCGACGAACGCCGCCGATCCCACCACCCCCGGCAAATCTGCGCCGGGGATGTCGAGCGGCCGGTCGAGCGGCGCGCCGGTCGCCAGCACCACCGCGTCGTACAGCCCCTGCAGCTCGGCGATCGAAACGTCGCGCCCCACCGAAACATTTCCCACGAAGCGCACATTGTCGGTCAGCGCCACCGACTCGTAGCGGCGAGACACGCCCTTGATCGACTGGTGATCGGGCGCCACCCCGGTGCGGATCAGCCCGTACGGCACCGGCAGCCGATCGATGATGTCGACGCGAACCTCGTCCCCGAACTTCTTCTGGCATGCCTCGGCGGTATAGTAGCCCGCCGGCCCGGAGCCGATCACTGCGATATGGCGCATGGTTGTCCTTCAGTGGTGGGATGGGGAGGGTGCGAGGCCTAAGCCGTCGCCATTCTTGCCCGCGTTGAGCCGCCGGATGACGGTGCCCGAAGCGAAATCGATCTCGGCGACCTGGTTGCGCCCGGTCTCGGCCGCGTAGAGCCGCTTTCCGTCGCGCGAGAAGAGCAGGGTAACCTGGCCCGCCGAGCCTTCGCCCGAAACGCGGATGGTGCGCGTCACCCTGCGCGTCGCGACATCGATCACGCTGATCGTGCCTGCGCCGACATTGCTGGTGACCACGGTCATCCCGTCAGGGGTGGCGGCGACGCGGATCGCGACCGGATCGATCGCGACTTCGCCCAGCCTCTCCCCGGTCACCGAGCTGAAGACCTGAACGCGCGGCGCGGTCAGGTCGCCCACCCAGAGTTCGGAGCCGCCGCGCGCGAGCGCGACCCCCTCGGGCTGCCCGCCGGTGACGATGTCGCGCAGCTTGGTGCCCGCGTGAAGGTCGAGCACGCTCACCGTCCCCGACCGAATATTGGCGACAAAAGCCCATTTGTTCCCCGGCGCGACGACGATCATGTGCGATCCGTCCGAGCCGGTGGGGATCGCCTTAACCTCGCCCGAAGGCATCACGACCACCACCGATTTGCTGCCCTCGCACGTCGCGACCAGCCGCCCGTCGCTCAGCCAGACCAGCCCGTGCGGGCGCTGGTTTGGGGCAAGCTCGATGGTGCGCAATCTGGCGCGGGTGCGCAGGTCGAACACATCGATCGAGGAGCCGCCATGGGCGACCACCGCCGCCTGCCCGCCATCGGGCGACACCGCGATCTCGTGCGGCATCGGGCCGGTGGGAAGACGCGCGATCTCGCTACCGTCGCCCAGCGCGATCAGGCTCAGCGTATTCTCGCCCTTGTTACCGACCAGCAGCATGCCCGCGGGATCGCTGGCGGGCGGCGCGGCGCAGCCAAGGATCGCCGCCGCCACACCGAGCAACCATCCGCGCATCCACAGCCTCCCCTGATTGGCGGATGGTAACGCGGGCGCGCGGCAGGGCAAGGGCCGAGATGATGTGGCCGCCAGTCGGCCTGCGGTGCGCGAGCGCTCGCGCGAGCCGCGCAATGCTCGATCCGAGCGGGCTTCGGTGAAGTCCCCCCGCCGGGATTGGAGTCCGCGCTGCCCAACTGAACATGAGGCCGCGAGTCCCCGCCAAGTCTTTTTCGAGGCACCATGTCACGATTTTGCATCCGAATTGGACATATGGTCTGGTCCGAGGATTATAATTGTATAACCTACTGATTCTCTACGAGAATTATGCAAATTGACACGTAATACGTGATATCCTGAATCCGCGTTTACAATATTTGATGCCCCTATATACTTTTTCCTGAGTCGTGCATTTCGAGGGGGGGATAATGCGCACCAGAATCATTGCGGTACTTGCGATTCTCTTTGCTTTTCCGGGACTCGCGTTCGCGCAGCAGGGCAAGCCGGTCGTCGCCATCTATCAGATGGACGACTTGGCCAATACCGGCAAGGCGGACATGTTTTCCAGAATGATCGAAACGACGATTTCGAGCACGGGGAAATTCCGCGTCATCGAACGCGAGCGGCTCGGCAAGCTGGTGGGAGAACAGACAAGAGCGAAATCGGGGCTGGTCACGACCAATCAGCCGGGCCGTGTCGGCGGCTTCGAGGGCGCGGACTATCTGATCTACGGATCGATCACCAGCGTGTCGGTTCAGCGCAAGGCCAATATCGGCATGAGCCTGTTGGGCGGGCTGGTCAGCAACAGGAACGAAGCGACGCCGCAATGCAGCAACGCGGTGGTGACGCTGAGCATCGACATCAAGATCACCGATGCCGACAGCGGCGAAGTGAAATATGTCACGCGGATCGACGAAACCCAGAAGTCCGCGGCGGTCTGTAACGGCACGCCCCAGATCGACCATGCGCTGCTGTTCCGTTCTGCGGCGGACAAAATCTCCACGGCGCTGGTGACGACCATCTTCCCCATCCAGATCGCGGCGGTGCAGGGCGACGGGACGATTATCCTCAACTATGGCGAAGGCGCGGTTTTCAACGGACGCGTCATGGGCGTGTTCACCAAGGGGCAGGCGATTATCGATCCCGCGACCGGGGAGCGGATCGGCGACGACGAGCAGTTGATCGGTCTCATCCAGATCACCGACGTGACCCCGCGCTTCTCGAAAGCCGTCCCGACCGCCGGCTTCGATACGCCGCCGCTGGTCGGCGCGATCGTCCGAACGGCGACGCCCAACGACGTCAGCCGGTTCAGGAAGCGAGGCAAGCGCTGAAGCGCGTCGAATCTATCGGGGGAGTTCGAGCATGCGAATCGTCATAGCGGCCGCCGCCTTGATGGCGGCGCTGGCAGGGGCGCCTGCGGCCAGCGCGCAGGACGGCCTGGTGCTTGCGGTAGGCCGGATCACGACCACGCAAACGTGCAGATATTTCCAGGAGTCCGCGGGGCGCGTCGCCGTGGCCGCCAATCGCTGGGCGGTCGCCGCGGCGGCATCGTGGCGGACCTGGTGGGTCAAGGACTGCGAGTCGAATTTCCCCACGATGCGCAGCACGCTGGAATCGGCGCTGGCGTCCTCGGGAACGATGCGGATCGGCGCGCGTGGCGCGCAATACACCGTCTCGGTCAATATTACCGGAATCAGCGGCGGAGACGGGCCGGCGCCCGTCGCACCGGACAATCGCGAGTTCGCGATCGCCCGGACCTTCATGATCGTCAGCATGGACGTCAGCGTGCGCGATCGATCCGGACGCGTGGTCTTTGGACGGCCGCTGACCAAGAAGCTCGAAGTCGGCTCGAACGCCAAGGTCGATGGTTTCGAAGCGACCAGCAATGCCTCGGGCGAGGCGGCCTATGGCAAAATGCAGAACGAACTCGCGCTCGCGGCGGCGCGGGCGGTGGTCTTTCACTTCGCCCCGATCAGCGTGATCAGCGCGGACGGCAAGCAAGTCCAGCTCAACTATGGCGTGCCGCTGCTCCAGCTGGGATCGCTGGTCCTGGTCGCCAGTCCCGATCGGCGCGCGGTGATCCGCTACCGGGTCGTCTCGTCCAATTCCGGCTTCGCGCTGGCGACTCTCGATGGCAGCGGCGATTTCGCGGCGATCGTCCCCGGCAGCATCGGCTCGTTCGTCGAACCGGACGATCCCGCCGCAAACGGGCGCCGCTACCAGAAGGTCGATCTGCCCTGATCGCCCGGTAACGGGCGGGGCCCGCGCGGCCCCGCCCCGCCGAAATCAGCGATAGCCGCCGAGCTGAGTCACCATCTTGATGTACGCATCGAGATAGGCGAGCACGATCACCTGCCCGATCTCGGTATTCTGGTAGCCGGTGCCGCCTGCCGCCGCGAGACCGCCCCACCAGCCCGCGCCGCCGCCCACGCCGAAGCCGATATCGGTCTTGCGCGCATAGCCCTCGGTCACGAACTCCTCGGTGGTGCGCGTATCGACCATCGCGAGGGTGACGTTGGCTTCCTTCTTCTTGATGTTGATCCCGCCGATCAGCGCCCCCGCACGACCGCCGACAAGTCCGCCGACAAGTCCGCCGACGCCGCCGCCGCCCGAATTGCGGTTGGCGCTGACGATGTCGGGCTCGAGCAGGAAGTCCGCCGCGCGAACCTGGCCCCGGCCCATGTTCGATCCCTGCTGCAGCTCGCCCTGATCCTCCAATGCGCGCTCCATCGCGCGGCTGCGCATGGTCCGCTCGCCGCGATTGACGAGAGTGAAGCAGCCCGATTGCTGGACGAAGACCTTCAGGATCGCCTCGGGCGTGCCGAGATTATAGTCGCGCCACCACTGATTGTCCGGCGGCACCATCGCGATCGTGCCCAGCGGCCGGGCGCAGCGCGGAATCTCCTGCATGCCGCGCGCCTGCGCCTTGCGGCCCGAAGACTGCGCCTGCGCCGGAACGGCGGCGACCGAAAGCGCCGCGACTGCGGCCGCTGCCGCGAGGATCAGTTTTCGCATCTGTCTCGTCTCCCATGAAACCAAAGGTGCATGGCGTTGGCAGGTCCTCAGGGGTCGTCACCGCTCCTCCGCCGCGAACCTGCAAAGCCTAGCAGAGAGCAGATACGGGTTCCAGCATTCAGGGGATTGTGGAATGTACGGATTTGCCGTCCGCGACCGTCCAGATATCGCCGAAATCGGGATGCGCCAGCGGTCCCGGGCGCGTGCCGCCGAGTTGCTCGACGATATCGGGCACGGTGTTGCTGTGGCCCACGACCAGCACCGGGCCGGTCTCGGCCTTGACCCTCGCGACCAGGGCGGACGTATCGCGCGGATCGTAGAGCTGCACCTCGATCCCGCGCTCCGCCGCCAGCGGCCCGGCGGTTTGGCGGGTGCGCTTATAGTCGCTGACATAGATTGCGGTCAGTTTCTTGCCCTTGAACCAGGTCACCAGCGCCTGTGCGTTGGCCTTGCCGGCATCGGTCAGGTCCGGATCGCGCTCACCCTCGGGGGTATTGAGATGGCGCATCACATAGATTGTGGGCGCCCCGGGAAGGCTCGCCATCGCCGCAGCGCCCAGAAACAGCGCGAGCAACGCCGCCAATATCCATTTCACCATCGATCCTCGTCCCTATTGAATTAGCGGTTCCCCGGCGAAGGCCGGGGCCCAGTTGCAAAGGTGGACGTAACGGAGCGCAATGCGCTCAAGCAAGCGCGTCGCAACTGGGCCCCGGCCTTCGCCGGGGAGGCGTATCTGATGGGGAGGCGATCAGGCCGCGACCGTTTCCGTTTCGGCTTCCATTTCCTTGGGCCGCCGCACGCGCGTCTCGCGCACCACTGCCTCGGCGCCGCCGCGGGTCTGCTGGAACAGGCCGAGGCTTTCGAGCTCGTCCTCTGCCGGCGAGCTGATCGCCAGGTCCATATAGTCGTAGCGGTCGGGCGCCTCGAGCACCTTGCGGAGCAGCTTCTTCTCCTCGCGATAGCCGTGGAGGTAATTCAGGATCTTCCGCGCGCTTTCGAACCAATATTTCGGGTAGAAGAGCAGCGGGTTCTCGATCTTCATCCCAGGCCGCCGCGACAGCCGCCGCTTGCGCCGGATCACCCCGCCTTCGAGCACATGCACCTTCTCGTTGCGGTAGAGCATGCGGAACTCGTTCATATACTGGAGCGAGCGGCGCGGGCTGCCATTCGCCCGCCGCGCGTGCCGCTTCGCCACAGTCTCCATATGGTCGAGCGTGAAATAGGCGTCCCAGGCCATCTGGTACGCTTCTTCCCATTCGGCATCGGACATGGTGCCATGGTGCGAGACGCGGTGGTGGAGATCGTATTTGTTGAGGTCCGGGTCCATCCACTGGCCCGAATAGAGCATCTTGCGGTGATCCTCCGAGCCCGGCAGCGGGGTCAGGAAGAAGAATTCGAGCATGTCGATCGGCAGCTCGCGCTTCACGATCTCCACGTCGCGCAGGATCGATTCCTTGGTGTCGCCGGGGAAGCCGAGGATATAGCCCGCGATCAGGAAGCAGCCGCGCTCGTGCCACATCTGCATCATGTGGCGATATTCGGTGATCTTGTTCTGGCGCTTGTTGGCGGCGATGAGGTTGTCGGGATTGATATTCTCCAGCCCCAGGAAGACGCGCCACGCGCCCGCCTTGGCCGCCTTGTCGATGAAGCCGGGGATGCGATGGCACATCGTGTCGACCTGGATCGTCAGGTGAACCGCCATCCCTTCCTCTTCGCGCAAGCGGATCAGCGTGTCGAAGAACGCCTCCCAATCCTTGTTGCGGGCGAGATTGTCGTCGGTGACGAAATAGGCCTTGATCCCCTGCGCGTAATTCTCGCGGATCATCAGCTCGAGATCCTCAGGGCTCCGGAAGCGGCTCTTGCGGCCCTGGACGTTGATGATCGTGCAGAAGCTGCACTGGAAGGGGCAGCCGCGGCCGAGATCGAAGCTCGACCAGGGCGAGCTGGTCTTGATCGCCTCGGCGGGCAGCCAGGGCGTGGGGGCGCCCGCCAGGTTCGGCAGGTCGTTCATATGGTTGTACATCGGCTTGAGGGTGCCGTTCCACGCATCGATCAGCACCTCATCGAGCCGGCCTTCCTCGGCCTCGCCCGCGAACAGCGCGCACCCGATGTCCATTGCCTCCTGGATCTCCGCGGGAATCTCCTTGAGCATCGAGATGCAGCCCGAGACGTGGAAGCCCCCGATCACCACCGGCAGCCCCTCGGCGCGGAATTCCTTCGCCAGATCGAGCGCGTGGTAGAACTGGTTCGACTGGACGCCGACCAGCCCGATCAGCACGCGCGCGCCCCGCCGCCGCGCGTCGCGGGCGATCTTCTTGGGAACGATATGCGTGTTGCACTCGTCGATCGGGATCAGGTTGATCTTGACGTCGGGCCCCAGCACCTGCCGTTGCGCCGCATCGCGGCCCAGCCCGTTGAGCGAGGCGAGCGAATTGGAGGGCAGGGCGGTCCGCCACCACACGATCGGATAGCCGTCGTCATCATAATGCGTCGGCTTGATCATGATGAAATCGAATTCGGCGGGCGTCGTCATCGGCGGGCTCCCTTTGTAGCCCCTTGATAACGCAATTAACCTTTGCGGGGAAGCGGAGGGCGCAATGCCGCGCGATCTAGAGCCCGAGTTCCTTCAGGATCGCCTCGCGCAGTTCCTGCGCCCGGGGGTCCGAGAGCTTGCGCGGGTGCGGCATGTCGACCTGGAAGCTGGTCTGGATCATGGTCGGACGCGGCGACAGCACCAGGATGCGGTCGGCGAGGAAGATCGCTTCCTCGACATCATGAGTGATGAGCAGCACCGTGTGACGCTCCTCGTCGAGGATACGCCGCAGCTCGGTCTGCATCCTCAGGCTCATCAGCGCGTCGAGCGCCGAGAAGGGCTCGTCCATGTAGAGGATCGCGGGCTTCACCACGAGCGCGCGGGCGATCTCCACGCGCTTGAGCATCCCGCCCGACAGTTCGTGCGGATAGGCCGCTTCGAACCCGGCGAGCCCGACCAGTCCGATATAACGGCGCGCAAGCGCTTCCTTGTCGGCATGGCTGGTCGCGCTGAGCGCGAACATCAGATTGTCGTGGACGGTCAGCCAGGGAAAGACCGATCCTTGCTGCGAGATCATGATCCCGTCGCGGCTCGGCCCCTTGCGCTCGACGCCGTCGATCCGGATCGCGCCAGTGTCCGCACGCTCGAAGCCGGCGATGATGTTCATCAGTGTCGATTTGCCGCAGCCCGAAGGGCCCACGATCGCGACGAACTCGCCGTCGCGGACCTCGAAATTCACCCCGCCGACGACCTGGAGCTCGCCGAACGCCTTGCGGATGGTGTCGACGACGATGCGAGGGTGTGTACTCATTCCCCGCGACGCCCGTGACGGAGCCGAATTGGGTGCAGGGCTAGGCGCGAGGAGTGGTGCGATGCGGCACATCGTACCCGACGAGCAACGACGTCCCTGCGCCCAATTCGGCCCGCCGCTTCGCGGTCGCCCGGAGAAGGGGGCCGGGGGCGGCGGCGCCCCCGGGCGCGAGGGTAAACCGCCCCCCAACCCCCCCCC
>CBINJP010000011.1:0-122667 GCA_966251045.1 uncultured Sphingomonas sp. | reverse complement strand
ATGGCTTTGACCGATCCCCTGGGTGATATGCTCACCCGCATCCGCAACGGCCAGCGCGCCCGGAAGGACTCCGTCCTGACTCCGGCGTCGAAGCTGCGCGCGCGGGTTCTCGATGTCCTCCAGCGCGAGGGCTATATCCGTGGCTATTCGGACGAGCAGATGGGGCCCGCGGCCGGCATCCGCATCGAGCTGAAGTACTTCGAGGGCCAGCCGGCCATCAAGCACGTCGCTCGCGTCTCGAAGCCGGGCCGCCGCGTCTATTCGGGTTCGCAGGATCTTCCGCGCATCCGCAACGGGCTCGGCATCACGATCGTCTCGACGCCGAAGGGCGTTCTCTCGGACGCGGAAGCGCGCGAGCAGAATGTCGGCGGCGAAGTGCTGGCGGAGGTGTTCTGATGAGCCGCATCGGCAAGAAGCCGGTCACCGTTCCCGCGAACGTGACGGCGAATATCGACGCCGGCGTGCTGAGCGTGAAGGGGCCCAAGGGCACCCTGTCGCTCCAGCTCGCCGACGACATCAAGTACGAGCTCCAGGACGGCGGCATTTCGGTGCAGCCGGCCAATGACACCAAGCGCGCCCGCGCCTTTTGGGGCATGCAGCGCACGCTGGTTCAGAACCTGGTGACGGGCGTGACCGACGGCTTCACCAAGAAGCTGCTGATCACCGGCGTCGGCTTTCGCGCGAACGCGCAGGGCAAGGTGCTCAAGCTCCAGCTCGGCTTTTCGCACGACGTGAACATCGACGTGCCCGAAGGCATCGAGATCAAGACCCCGGATCAGACCACGGTCGAGATTTCGGGAATCGACAAGCAGAAGGTCGGCCAGATCGCGGCCGAGATTCGCCGTTGGCGCAAGCCCGAGCCCTACAAGGGCAAGGGCATCAAGTATGACGGCGAGTATATCTTCCGCAAGGAAGGGAAGAAGAAGTAATGACCAAGGGTCTCTCTCTCTTCGAGAAGCGCCGCCGGCGCAATCGTACCGCGCTTCGTGCGCGTGGCGGCGGTCGTCCGCGGCTTTCGGTGCATCGCTCTGGCAAGCATATCTATGCCCAGGTGATCGACGATGCCGAGGGCAAGACGGTCGCTTCGGCTTCGACGCTCGAAAAGGACGCGCGCGGCTCGACCGGCGCGACCATCGCGGCGGCGCAGGAAGTCGGCAAGCGCCTCGCCGAGGCCGCGAAGAAGGCCGGCGTCACGCAGGTCGTCTTCGATCGCGGCGGCTTCCTCTATCATGGCCGCGTCAAGGCGCTGGCCGATGCCGCTCGTGAGAGCGGGCTGGAGTTCTAAGAATGGCTGACGAAATCAACACCGACGCTCCGGCGGTCGAAGGCTTCGACGCCGGCCAGAACGAAGGCGGTCGCGGTCGCGGCCGTGGTCGTGGTCCCGGCGGCGGCCGTGGCGGCAACGATCGTGGCGGCCGTGGCCGTCGCGACGACCGCGGCGCCCGTGGCGGCGCCGAGGATGGCGGCGAAGAGCTGATCGAGAAGCTGGTCCATATCAACCGCGTGTCGAAGACGGTGAAGGGCGGCAAGCGCTTCGGCTTCGCGGCGCTGGTCGTCGTGGGCGACGGCAAGGGCCGGGTCGGCTTCGGCCATGGCAAGGCGCGCGAAGTGCCGGAAGCCATCTCGAAGGCGACCGCGGCGGCCAAGAAGGCGATGGTCCGCGTTCCGCTCAAGGAAGGCCGCACCCTGCATCACGACGGCAAGGGCCATTTCGGCGCCGGTCTCGTGACGCTGCGTTCGGCGCCGCAGGGCACCGGCATCATCGCGGGTGGCCCGATGCGCGCTGTCTTCGAATCGCTGGGCGTTGCCGATGTGGTGACCAAGTCGGTCGGCACCTCGAACCCCTACAACATGATCCGCGCCACCTTCGAAGCGCTGGGTGAGCAGACCTCGCCCAAGAGCGTTGCGCAGCGTCGCGGCAAGAAGATCGCCGACCTGCTCGGCCGTGGCGGTTCCTCGACCGCCGAGGCCGATGCGGCCGCGATCTCGGAGTAAGCTGCAATGGCGAAGATCAAGATCAAGCAGATCGGTTCGCCGATCCGCCGCACCAAGGACCAGCGCGCGACGCTGATCGGCCTGGGCCTGAACAAGATGCATCGCGTCAGCGAGCTCGAGGACAGCCCCGAGGTTCGCGGGATGATCCGCAAGGTGCAGCATATGGTGGCGCTCGTCGATTGACGAGCGTCAGCCCTGCGAAAGCAGGGATTTCAGGCCGCAAGCGAACGGTCTGGGGGACGAAATCCCGGCTTTCGCTGGGATGACGATTTTTGGGGAGTAGCGTCCCCGATTTGCGCGACCCCCGCTTTCGCGGGGGCAGGCAAAAGCGAAAGCGAGTGCACATAATGAAGCTGAACGACATCAAGGATAACGCAGGCGCCCGCAAGGAGCGCGTTCGCGTCGGGCGCGGCATCGGTTCGGGCCTGGGCAAGACCGCCGGCCGCGGCCAGAAGGGCGCCAAGGCGCGCTCGGGCGTGGCGATCAACGGGTTCGAGGGCGGCCAGATGCCGCTCCACATGCGCATCCCGAAGCGCGGCTTCAACAACGTCTTCGCCAAGGACTATGCCGAGGTGAATCTGGGCATGATCCAGAAGGCAGTCGACAGCGGCAAGCTGACGGCGACCGATATCACCCAGGCCGAACTCAACGCGGCGGGCCTGACCCGCGGCGGCAAGGACGGCGTGCGGCTGCTCGGCAAGGGCGAGCTCAAGGCCAAGCTGAACTTCACCGTTGCCGGCGCGTCGAAGAGCGCGGTCGCGGCGGTCGAGAAGGCCGGCGGCACCGTGACGATCCCCACGATCGTTCCGGCGAACGAGAAGCACGCGGCCAAGCATCGCAAGACGCAGGAAGCCAAGAAGGCTGCCGCGAAGGCGAAGGCTTAATTCTGCGGGGGGCTTAGACAAGCCCGCCAAGGCACCTATATGGGCGGCGGGGGCTTTCACTGGGTCCCGCCGCCTTTTGATTATCGGGACACGAAACGTTCATGGCATCCGCAGCCGACCAGCTCGCCTCCAGTATCAGCCTGGCCAAGTTCAGCCAGGCGACGGACCTCAAGAAGCGCCTGTGGTTCACCCTCGGCGCGCTGATCGTCTTCCGCCTGCTCAGCTATGTCCCGATCCCGGGCATCGACCCCACGCAGCTTGGCGTTCTGACGGGCCAGATGCAGGGCGGCGTGCTCGATTTCTTCAACAATTTCACCGGCGGCGCGCTCAACCGCGCCTCCGTGGTCGCGCTTGGCGTGATGCCTTACATCACCGCCTCGATCGTGGTGCAGCTCGCGACCTCGCTGTCGCCGACGCTCAACGCGATCAAGAAAGAAGGCGAGAGCGGGCGCAAGCGGCTCAACCAGTACACCCGCTACGGCACGGTCGCGCTGACCATCGTCCAAGGCTGGTTCATCGCCACGGGGCTTGAAAACGCGACCGGCGGCAGCGTCTCGGCGGTGATCGAGCCGGGCTATCTCTTCCGCATCACCGCGGTCATCAGCCTGGTCGGCGGCACGCTGTTCCTGATGTGGATCGGCGAGCAGATCACCAGCCGCGGCATCGGCAACGGCATCTCGCTGATCATCATGGCGGGCATCGTCGCGCGCATGCCGCAGACCCTGGTCCAGCTGTTCGAGAGCGGCCGTACCGGCTCGATCGATCCGCTGCGCCTGTTCGCCATCATCATCGGCGTCGCCGCCCTCGTGCTGTTCATCTGCTTCATGGAGCGCGCCCAGCGCCGCATCCTGATCCAGTATCCCAAGCGCCAGACCGCGCGCGGGGTGCAGGCGGAGCGCAGCCATCTGCCGCTCAAGCTCAACACCGCGGGCGTGATCCCGCCGATCTTCGCCTCGTCGCTGCTGCTGCTGCCGCTGACCATCTCGCAGTTCGCGGGTCAGGCGACCACGACCGATACCGCGTGGGGCGAGACGCTGATCTTCCTCAACACCTATCTGCAGCACGGGTCGCTGGTGTACATGTCGCTCTACGGCGCCGGCATCATCTTCTTCTGCTTCTTCTACACCGCCGTGGTGTTCAATCCGGAAGAGACCGCCGACAATCTCAAGCGCTATGGCGGGTTCATCCCCGGCATCCGCCCGGGCAAGAACACCGAGATCTATTTCGATTATGTGCTGACGCGCATCACCGTGGTGGGGGCGATCTATCTGACGATCATCTGCCTGGTGCCCGAATCGATCACCGCCGCGATGAGCATCCCCTTCCTGATGGGCGGCACTAGCCTTCTGATCGTCGTCAACGTAACCATGGATACGGTGACGCAGATCCAGTCGCATTTGCTGGCCCACCAGTATGGCGACCTGATCAAGAAGGCGAAGCTGAAGGGCCGCACGCGCTGAGGCGCGGCGAAACGGAGGGGATCGGTTTGAATATCATCCTGTTGGGCCCGCCGGGTGCAGGCAAGGGCACCCAGGCGAGCCGTCT
Source organism: uncultured Sphingomonas sp. (assembly GCA_966251045.1). Classification (GTDB taxonomy): domain Bacteria; phylum Pseudomonadota; class Alphaproteobacteria; order Sphingomonadales; family Sphingomonadaceae; genus Sphingomonas. Next base: position 118,243 of record CBINJP010000011.1, on the reverse strand, counting down.
GGAAGCGGACCGGGGCATGGTCCAGCTTTCCACCGGCGACATGCTGCGCGCCGCGGTGAAGGCGGGAACGCCGGTCGGCCTCAAGGCCAAGGCGGTGATGGAGGCGGGCGAGCTCGTCTCGGACGAGATCGTCTCGGGCATCATCGGCGAGCGGCTCGACCAGATCGGCGACAAGGGCGCGATCTTCGACGGCTATCCGCGCACCGCCCCGCAGGCCGAGGCGCTCGACCGCCTGCTCGCCGAGCGCGGGCGCAAGCTCGATCACGTCATCGAACTGTCGGTCGATGAGGATGCGCTGGTCGAGCGGATCACCGGCCGCTTCAGCTGCGCCAATTGCGGCGCCAATTATCACGACACGTTCAAGCTGCCCGCGGTCGAAGGCACCTGCGACGTGTGCGGCCATCACGAATTCAAGCGCCGCCCCGACGATAACGAGGAAACCGTGCGCACCCGCATGGCCGAATACCGCGCCAAGACCGCCCCGATCCTGCCGCTCTACGAAGCGCGGGGCATCGTCAGCCGGGTGGATGGCATGGCGGATATCGAGCATGTGACCGCCGCGATCGAAGCGATCCTCGACGGGAAGGGGTGAAGGGCGCTCGATTTTCGCAGGAAATAACGCGTCATCCCAGACCTGTTCCGGGGGTCCACGCAGCCGCGCCGGCTGCCCTATGAGCCTCCAGCCGTTCCATCGCCTCACGGTGCATCCCGGAACACGTCCGCGGTCACGGCTGAGAGGAAAGGTTCGTTCGAACATGACAAAGATTTCATCCGCCTGTCACCCGATCGACGGGCGCGGGCTGGTAGAGCCATCTCCACGGGCATGGCGCGTCGCCGTCCGTAAGGAGATTGCATCATGAAGCTTCGTTTCATCGCTCCCGTCGTGGCCGCTGTCGGCCTGATCGCCGCTCCCGCCATGGCCGCCACCGGCACCCATCATCACAAGGGCAAGACCGAGAAGCCGGCCAAGGCCCCCAAGCCCGCCAAGGCGAAGGCCAGCAAGTAAAGGGGGACCCCTTACCCCCTTAGTATCTCCCCACGAGCCCTCGGGAGATGCTTTGGCCGGCGGGATGGCCTCTTCCCGCCGGCCATTTTGCGCCTTAGTTGAAGTTCCGGCACCGGCCCGCTCCCCCACCCGGCCTCCCACGAGTTCACTATCGTATGGGAGGCCGGGTGGGGGAGCGGGCCGGTGCCGCCCCTCAGCGAAGCTGACAAAGATGACCAGCAAGATCCTGATCGTCGAGGACGACCCTGCCGCCGCGGCCTATCTCGCCAAGGGGCTGGGGGAGGCGGGTTTCGGGGTCGAAGTGGCGCATAACGGCCGCGACGGGCTGTTCCTCGCGAGCGAAGGCATTTTCGACGCGATGGTCGTCGATCGCATGCTCCCAGGGCTCGACGGCCTCGCGATGATCGCCGCCATCCGCGCCGCCGGGATCCGCGCGCCTGCCCTGGTCCTTTCCGCGCTGGGCACCGTGGACGACCGGGTCGAAGGGCTCCATGCGGGCGCCGACGATTATCTGGTCAAGCCCTTCTCGTTCGCCGAGCTTCTCGCGCGGATCGAGGCGCTGCTCCGCCGCGAGGAACGCCGCGCCGCCGATGGGCAGGTGACGCGCCTCACCGTCGGCGATCTCGAGATCGACCTGCTCGGCCGCACCGTCACGCGGCAGGGGCGCGCGATCCCGCTGGGCAGCCGCGAATTCAACCTGCTCGAATATCTCGCGCGCAATGCCGGCCAGGTCGTCACCCGGACGATGATGATCGAGAAGATCTGGAACTATCACTTCGATCCGGGATCGAACGTGGTCGATGTCCATATCGGCCGGCTGCGCCGCAAGATCGAAGAGGGCTTCGCGACGCCGATCCTCCACACGGTGCGCGGCGCCGGCTACAAGCTTTCGCCGGAGGCATGAAGCTCTCGATCACCGCGCGGCTCGCGCTGCTTGCGATCGGGCTGGCGCTGATCTCGTCGCTCACCCTGGCCGGGTTCGTCTGGCAGGCGACGCATGACGACGCGATCGGCGCGCTGCGCCGCGATACGGGCGAACAGTCCGACGCGCTCGTCGCGGTGTGGCAATCGGGCGGCGCGCCGGCGCTCGAACGCGCCATCGCCGCCGCGCGGCATGGCGATGACACGCTGGTCGCCGAGATCGTCGACGGGACAGGCGTGCGCACCGCCGGGGTCGGCCCTGACCGCCTCTCGTTCAGGCCCGCGCCCGGCAACGCGGCTTTCCGCATCGCAAGGCTGGGCGAACAGGGCGAATGGGCCGCACAGGAATCGGGCTTCGTCGTGCGCCAGATCGGCCGGCACTGGCTGGTCAGCGGCCGCATGCTCGACGATTGGGAACGCGCCCAGCGCACGATCGAAAGCGCCCTGATCGTCGCGGTGCTGCTCTCGATCCTGCTCGGGATCGCGGGCGGGCTGGTGTTGACCCGCTATGTCTCGCGCAGGCTCGATCAGATCGCGGGCGCGGTCGATGGCGTCGCCGCGGGCGATCTCGGCCGGCGGGTTCCCGCATCGGGCGGCGACGCCTTCGACAGGCTGGGCGGGCGGATCAACCAAATGCTCGACCGGATCGACGGGCTGATGGGCGAGCTGCGCGTGGTGACCGATTCGATCGCGCACGATCTCCGCTCGCCCATCGCCCGGCTGCGCGCGCGCGCCGAGACCGCGCTCGCCGCACAGGAGCCCGCCCAGCGCGACGCGGCGCTTGCCGGGCTGATCGCCGAGACCGATCTGGTGACGCGCATGCTCGGCGTGCTGCTCGAGATCAGCCGGACCGAGGCGGCGACCCGCGACGCCTTCGCCGCCGCCGATCCCGCGACATTGATCGAGGAGATCGCCGATCTCTACGCGCCGGTCGCCGAGGATGCCGGGCTCGATTTCGCGGTGACGCTGGCGCCGGACCTCCCCAGCCTTCCGCTCCACCGCGAGCTCCTGTCGCAGGCGATCGCCAATCTGATCGACAATGCCATGCGCCATGCCGCCGCCGGGGGCGCCATCGTCCTTTCGCTGTCGGCGGGGGAGGGGGCGCTCCGGATCGCGGTCGCCGATCGCGGGCCCGGCATCGCCGAGGCCGACCGCGCCGAGGCGCAGCGGCGCTTCGGCCGGCTCGATGCGGCGCGCAGCCAGCCGGGCGCCGGGCTCGGCCTCGCGTTGGTGGACGCGGTGGCGCGGCTGCACGGCGGGCGGCTCGAACTCGGCGACAATGACCCCGGGCTGATCGCCGCGCTGGTGCTGCCGCTTCCCGCCTGAGCCCGCGCTAACTCTCGCTTAAGCCTGTCATGCGATTTTGCCCCGCATGGCGCCCAAGCACGCCCTTTTGACCGCGGCCCGGCTTTCGGGATTGTCCGCGCTCGCCCGCGCGGCGACGGGCTCGCAGCTGCGCATCCTCTGCTATCACGGCGCCTGGGTGACGCCCGGCCCGGCGTTCGGCACCTGCCTGTTCATGGATCCCGGCCAGTTCGAGGCCCGGATGGCGCGGCTCAAGCAATCGGGGCTGCCGGTGCTGCGGCTGGGCGAGGCGGTCGCGCGGCTCGCGGCGGGCGACCTTCCGACCGCGGCGGTGGTGATCACGATCGACGATGGCTGGGTCTCGACCCGCACGCACATGCTGCCCGTCCTCGAACGCTACGAGCTGCCCGCGACGCTGTACGCGACCACCTGGTATGCCAAGCGCGACTTGCCGGTGGTCAATGTCGTGGTCGATTATCTCCTTGCCATGGCGGCACGCGGACCCGAGTCGCGCACCGCGGCGATCCGCCGGATCGAGGCGCTGCCCGAGGCGCAGCGGCTCGACGGCCTGCGCGCGTTCGGCCGCGAGCTGGGCGTGAGCGAAGCCTGGCTCGAATCGCGCCAGTTCCATCTGATGCAGGCCGATGAGCTGGCCGAGGTCCAGCGGCGCGGGCTCGAGATCGGGCTCCACACGCACCGCCATGTCGATGTGGCCGCCAATCTCGGCCGGCTGGGGCAGGAGGTGGAGGAGAACCGCGCCTTCCTCGCCGATGTGCTCGACGAGCGGCCCAGCGCGCATTTCTGCTATCCCAGCGGTACCTGGCACCCCGGTGCGCCCGCCTTGCTCGAGGAATGCGGCGTCGAATCGGCGACGCTGGTGCGCGAGGGACTCAACGCGCCCGGCGCCGATCCCTATGCGCTGCGCCGCTTCGTCGACGGGCGCGGAGTCGCGCAGGTCGAATTCGACGCCTATCTCTCGGGCACGCTCCATTACCTGACCGCGCTGCGCACCGCCGCCGACGGCGTGGTGCTGGAAGGGCCCCGCAAGGCGGCCGCCGCGTCCAGCATGATGCTCTGCGCCCTCTGAGCGATCCCATTACTGGAATGCGAGACGCTTGGCACCGGGCTCCGGAAGGTATATAAATCCGGTTCCGACGATTTGCAGCCACGGTGCTTGACAGCGCCGGTGCGGCTGCATATGTCGCGCTTCTTCCGAGACCTCCGGTCGACCGGCGGCGCTTCTTGCGCTCGCCGCCAATCGTGCGTTTCGGATCAACGCGTTGAGATGGGGTACGCTGCCATGCGGGCCCCGTGGAGCTGGGAGAAACTATTCCATGGCACGTATTGCTGGGGTCAACATCCCCACGAACAAGCGCGTGATTATCGCGCTCCAATATATTCACGGCATCGGCCCCGCAAAGGCCAAGGCGATCACCGACAAGCTGGGCATCACCGCCGAGCGCCGCGTGCAGGACCTGAGCGATCAGGAAGTGCTGCAGATCCGCGAGACGATCGACGCCAATCACACCGTCGAGGGTGACCTTCGCCGCGAAACCGCGATGAACATCAAGCGCCTGATGGACCTGGCCTGCTATCGCGGCCTGCGCCATCGCAAGGGCCTCCCGGTCCGTGGCCAGCGCACGCACACCAATGCGCGCACCCGCAAGGGCAAGGCCAAGCCGATCGCCGGCAAGAAGAAGTAAGGGAGCGCTGAGAAATGGCACAGGCACCGCAGCGCATTAAGCGCCGTGAGCGCAAGAACATCACCTCGGGCGTCGCCCATGTGAATGCTTCTTTCAACAACACCATGATCACGATCACCGATGCCCAGGGCAACGCGATCTCGTGGTCGTCGGCCGGCATGATGGGCTTCAAGGGCTCGCGCAAGTCGACTCCGTACGCGGCGCAGGTCGCCGCGGAAGACGCGGGCAAGAAGGCCGCCGAGCATGGCGTCCGCACGCTCGAGGTCGAAGTGAAGGGTCCGGGTTCTGGCCGTGAGAGCGCTCTTCGGGCGCTTCAGGCGGTCGGTTTCCAGATCACGTCGATCCGCGACGTGACTCCGATCCCGCACAATGGCGTCCGCCCGTCCAAGCGCCGCCGCGTCTGATTTAGCATCCTGTCCCGGGCGCGGGCCGCGAGTGCGGTTCCGGTCCGGGTCAGCTTAATTTCGGCAGGCGAGGCCCCTTTCTCGCCAGCCCAACCAGAGGGAAAGCCCGTGTCCGTCAACGCTAAGAACTGGCAGGAACTCAAAAAGCCCAGCGGCCTCGAGAAGAAGGCCGGTGGCGATTCGAAGAAGAAGGCGACCTTCGTCGCCGAACCGCTGGAGCGGGGCTTCGGCCTGACGCTCGGCAACGCGCTGCGCCGCGTGCTGCTCTCGTCGCTCCAGGGCGCCGCGATCACCTCGATCAAGATCGAGAATGTCCTCCACGAATTCTCGTCGCTCGCCGGCGTGCGCGAAGACGTGACCGACATCGTGCTGAACGTGAAGCAGCTGGCGATCCGCATGCAGGGCGAGGGGCCGAAGCGCCTCCAGCTCTCGGCCACCGGCCCCGCCGAAGTGAAGGCCGGCGACATCGCGGTTTCGGGCGACATCGAGGTGATGAACCCCGAGCTGGTGCTGTGCCACCTCGACGAAGGCGCGACGCTCAACATGGAGCTGACCGCCGACACCGGCAAGGGCTATGTCCCCGCCGCGTCGAACCGCCCCGCGGACGCCCCGATCGGCCTGATCCCGATCGACGCGCTGTACTCGCCCGTGCGGCAGGTGTCGTACAAGGTGGAGAACACCCGCGTCGGCCAGGAGCTGGATTACGACAAGCTCACGCTGACCGTCGAAACCGACGCGACGATCACCCCGGAGGACGCGATCGCCTATGCAGCGCGCATCCTGCAGGACCAGCTCGCGCTGTTCGTGCACTTCGACGATTCGTCGGTCACCCGCGCGGCCCCGGCCGCGGTGGGCGGCATGCCGGCGGCCCCGGCCGCCGACACCGGCGACACCGCGCAGATCAACCGTTACCTGCTCAAGAAGGTCGACGAGCTCGAGCTGTCGGTGCGTTCGGCGAACTGCCTGAAGAACGACAACATCATCTATATCGGCGACCTGGTCCAGAAGACCGAAGCCGAGATGCTGCGCACCCCGAATTTCGGCCGCAAGTCGCTCAACGAGATCAAGGAAGTGCTGTCGAGCATGGGCCTGCGGCTGGGGATGGAAATCCCGGGCTGGCCGCCGGAGAATATCGAAGAGATGGCCAAGAAGCTCGAGCAGGAGATCATGGGCTGAGCCCATCGTCGATTGTGAAGGAACAGGTGAAGGGCCGTCCCGCAAGGGGCGGCCCTTTTGCGTTCCAGTGCAGTATCTTGCCGCCGTGGCCCCACGCGTTATGCTGAACGGATGTTTTGGCGCCTCTTTCCCGTCCTGTTCATTGCCGTCGTGGTGGTGGTTGAAGCCGGCTATCGCTGGGTGAACGAGCTGGAACTGAGCTGGGCGGTGCTGGCCGAACGGGCCGTGATGCTCGCGCTGATCTTTGCGGTTTCCGCCTTCTTCTCACGCCGCGAGGCGCGCAAGCGGGGCGCCAGCGAGTCGAAGGGCAGCAAGGTTTGGCCGATCTTCTATATGCTGTTCAGCGGCGTGGCGCTGGCGATGTGGACCTGGACGACAGTCGGTGGGTTGCTCAACGGGCGCATCATCGCCTCGTCCACGCCGGACATCTACACTTTCTGGACGACCAACCCGGCCGGCTTTGTGGTAACCGTGGGGTTCACAATTCTTGGCGGACTCTTCTTCCTGGCGATGTTCGTATTCAGTACCCTGATCGTCTGGAATGACATCCGCGCGCGGCATGGCCCCGCCTGGCCTTGACGAATCGCTTCATTTGCGCTCTTAGGCCCGCTCTCACGACATCGTGAACCTGGGTTTTGGGCGGTGGCCCGTTTTCACCGCCTGGCTGGCAGTACCTGAAACGGCTGCCCGACGAACGAAGGAAGACATTATGCGCCATAAGGTTGGCGGCCGTAAGCTTCAGCGCACCTCGGCCCATCGCGCCGCGCTGTTCCGCAATCTGAGCGCCGCGCTCATCAAGCACGAGCAGATCACCACCACCCTCGCCAAGGCGAAGGAGCTTCGCCCCTATGTCGAGAAGCTGGTGACGCTGGCCAAGAAGGGCGGGCTTTCGAACCGCCGTCTGGCGCATGCCCGCCTGCTCGACGACGCCCAGCTGGTGAAGCTGTTCGACGTGCTGGCCGCGCGCTACGCCGACCGCAACGGCGGCTATACCCGCATCATCAAGGCTGGCCCGCGCGCCTCGGACGCCTCGCCGATGGCCGTGATCGAGTTCGTCGACCGCGACACCTCGGCCAAGGGCCAGGATTCGGGCCCGGTGATGGGCGACGAGGATTTCGACGAAGCCGCCTGATCGGCTTCGCCGCAGAGACAAATGGGCGGCCGCACTCCGGTGCGGCCGCCTTTTTGTTTGGGCGCGGATCGGCAACGGGCGTAGGATGCTCGAATGAACGGGTTCGCGCTTCTCGGCGTCGCATTGCTTGTCGTCAGCGGCATCCATCTGGTCCCCGCATTGCTCTGGGGCTGGATACCGGCCAATTGGCCGGTCCATCCGCTCACCCGGGCCGGAAAGCCCGAGCAATTCTGGGCGACCTTCACGGTCTTCGCGATCGCCGCGCTGGTGGGGGCGGCATTGCTGATCGCGGGCCTGCTGACCTATGCGAGGTTCTGAATCGGGATGAGCGCGGAAGCGCAGGTCGACGCCTATATCGCCGCCCAGCCCGTCGCGAAGCGGGAGGCGCTGGCGGTGCTGCACCGGCTGGTGCTCGGCATCGCGCCGGATGCGCGGCTGTGGTTCCTCGATGGGCGGAACGCGGACGGCAAGATCGTGTCCAATCCGAACATCGGCTATGGCGAGCGGATGCACCATGCCGGGGGGAAGGTGCGGGAGTTCTACCGGGTCGGGCTGAGCGCGAACACCGCGGGCATCTCGGTCTATATCATGGGGCTGGACGACAGGACGTACCTGGCGCGTACCTTTGGCGCGACGATCGGCAAGGCGACAGTGACGGGATATTGCATCAAGTTCAGGGCGATCGAGGACATCGACCTTGCCGTGCTTGAGGCGGCGATCCGGTCCGGGTTTGAACCCGAAGCACTTAGGGGGCATTTGATGCGGCATGGCTGACTCGCAATCCGTCGACGCTCTGGTGATCGCATGCCCGCATGACGGGACGCTCAATCGCGTGCCGCGCGCGCGGCTGGGGCAGGACCCGAAATGCGGCAAATGCGGGGAGGGGCTGTTCGCGGGCAAGCCCATCGCGCTCGATCCCGCGGGGTTCCAGCGGCATGTGGTGAAGAGCGATTTGCCGGTGCTGGTGGATTTCTGGGCGCCCTGGTGCGGGCCGTGCCTGCAGATGGCGCCTGCGTTCGAGGCGGCGGCGGCGCGGCTGGAGCCGGGGATAAGGCTCGCCAAGCTGGATACCCAGGCGCACCCGGATGCTGCGGCGCCCTATGGCATTCGCGGTATCCCGACGATGATCCTGTTCCGGGGCGGGCGCGAAGTCGCGCGGACCTCGGGGGCAATGCCGGCGGGCGCGATCGTGCAATGGGCGGAGCAGGCGCTGCGCGGCGGCCGATAGCGCTTGTTTCGGCTGCGCAAGATTTGCTGAACTTTGGCGTGGGCCGCCACTCCCCATCTATCTCGGGAGCGCGGATCGGCGCTTTTCCGCGGTTTCCGCGAACTGGCACGATCCCTGCGATCATTGCGATGCCGGCACGTTCCGCCGGCCGTGGAGACGAGAGATGAAGACCCGTTCGTCCGAGCTGTACCGCCGGACCGAGACCTATCAGCGCCGCGGCACGCCGTGGCTGGGCGCGATGATCGCGGTGGCGTTCGCCTCCGCGCCGCTGTTCGTGATGCTGTGGGTCGTGCCGGTGACGGGCATCGGGATCGCCTGAGGCCCGACAGGGGCGAGGATCAGGCGCGGACGACGAAACAATATTCCAAAGCGGCGGAATCCTGTTCTAGGGTGCGGGCATCCCACGCATCCGCGGAGCCTTTCCATGCGCCGAACGACGCTTCTTCTTCCCCTGCTTCTCGCCATTCCCGCAACGCAGTCGGGCGCCCAGGTCGCCCCGGAGACCCGCGCCACGATGCCGACGATCACCTATCCGCAAACGCGCCGTGTCGATCAGGTCGACGAACTGTTCGGCGTCAAGGTCGCCGATCCCTATCGCTGGCTGGAGAATGACGTTCGCAATGACGCGGAGGTGCGCGGCTGGGTCGAGGCGCAGAACAAGGTCACCGACGCTTATCTCGACACGCTGCCCGGCCGCGATCACTTCAACAGGCGGATCAAGCAGCTGTTCGATTATGAGCGGTTCGGCGTGCCGCAGCGCAAGGGCGCGCATTATTTCTACCAGCATAATTCCGGCCTGCAGAACCAGGCGGTGCTGTTCGTGCGCGACAGCCTGAACGGGCCGGGGCGCGTGCTGATCGATCCCAATGGCTGGTCGAAGGACGGCGCGACCGCGCTCGCCGAATGGCTGCCGAGCGAGGACGGCAAGCTGCTCATCTATTCGGTGCAGGACGGCGGGACCGACTGGCGGACGATGCGCGTGATCGACGTCGCGACCGGCAAGGAGACCGGCGACGAAGTCAGCTGGGCGAAATACACGATGGGCGCGAGCTGGGCGCCCGACGGGTCGGGCTTCTTCTATTCGCGCTATCCCGAGCCGCCCGCCGAGGCCAAATATCAGGCGCTGAGCGAAAATCACCGCGTCTATTTCCACAAGCTCGGGACGAAGCAGGCCGAGGACAAGCTGGTCTATGAGACGCCGGCCTCGCCGAAGCTCAGCCATTATGCCGGCATCACCGACGATGGCCGCTACCTCGTCATCAGCACGACCGAGGGGACCGACAACAAGAATCTCGTCACCGTGATCGACCTCAAGGATCCCAAATGGACCCCGAAGACGGTCATCGGCGAGCTGAAGAACGATTGGACCGCGATCGGCAATGTCGGGACCAAATTCTTCTTCTCGACCAATGCCGGCGCGCCGCGCGACCGGATCGTGACGATCGACATCGCCTCGCCGGACATGACCCCGAAGCAGGTGGTGGCGGAAAGCGATGCGACGCTCAGCCGCGCCTCGATCGTCGGCGAGCGGCTGATCCTGACCTATATGGTCGACGCCAAGACCGAGGTCCGGCGCTACACGCTCGACGGCAAGTCCGAGGGCAAGGTGGCGCTGCCGGGTATCGGCACCGCGAGCGGCTTTGGCGGCGAGATCGGCGACGCCGAGACCTTCTACACCTTCACCAGCTTCAACACGCCCGCAGCCGTCTATCGCTATGACGTGAAGACCGGGAAGAGCAGCGCCTGGGCGACCCCCAAGGTCGCGTTCAACCCGGCCGATTACATGGTCGAGCAGAAATTCTTCGCCTCGAAGGACGGTACCCGCGTGCCGATGTTCATCGTCCGCAAGAAGACCACCAAGGGGCCCGCGCCGACCCTGCTGTGGGGCTATGGCGGGTTCAACCTCAGCTACACGCCGAGCTTCTCGGCCTCGCGGCTGGCATGGCTCGAGCAAGGCGGGGTGTTCGTGCTCGCCAACATTCGCGGCGGCGGCGAATATGGCAAGGCGTGGCACGATGGCGGGCGGCTCGCGAACAAGCAGAATGTGTTCGACGACTTTATCGGCGCGGCGGAATTCCTGATCAAGGAAGGCGTGACGACGAAGGAGCAGCTGGCGATCCAGGGCGGATCGAATGGCGGGCTGCTGGTCGGCGCGGTGGTCAACCAGCGGCCGGACCTGTTCGCGGTGGCCTTGCCCGCGGTGGGCGTGATGGACATGCTGCGCTTCGACCGCTGGACCGCCGGGCGCTATTGGGTCGACGATTATGGCTATCCGTCGAAGGAAGCCGATTTCCGCGTGCTGCTGGCCTATTCGCCGTACCACAACATCCGCAGCGGGGTGACCTATCCGGCGATCCTCGCGACCACCGCCGATACCGACGACCGCGTCGTGCCCGGCCATACCTTCAAATATGTCGCGGCGATCCAGTTCGCCGATATCGGGCCCAAGCCGCACCTCGTCCGGATCGAGACGCGCGCGGGCCATGGCTCGGGCAAGCCGACCGACAAGATCATCGAGGAGGCTTCGGATTTGTGGGCGTTCACGGCGCGCTGGACCGGGCTGGAGGTGAAGGCGAACTGATTATCTCCCTCTCTCCGCTTGCGGGGAGAGGGCCGGGGAGAGGGGCAAGAGCCACAGGCGGATCGCCCGTGGTGACTCCCCCTCTCCCGGCCTCGCTGCGCTCAGCCGCCCTCTCCCCGCAAGCGGAGAGAGGGAGCAGAAGAAGAAGTGGCGATGGCTTCCGCTATCGTTTCCAGCACGCCTTCGATGTTGGTCGTGACGTCCGCGTTGGTGAAACGCAGGACACGGAAGCCCTTGGATACGAGGAAGCGGTCGCGATTGGCGTCATAATCTTGCTGGCTGGCGTGGGTGTCGCCATCGATCTCGATCGCCAGCATTTTCGAACGGCTGGTGAAGTCGACGATGTAAGGCGCGATCACCGTCTGGAAGCGAAATTTGGTGCCTTCAAAGCGCTTGGCACGAAGATGGTACCAGAGGCGGGCTTCGGGCCGCGTGGGGTTGGCGCGCATTTCGCGGGCTCGGCGGAGTAACTCTGCGTCTCGCATTCTACGATCTCTGTTCCCTTCACCCCAGCGCGCCGAGCCGCCGCCAGCGCGGGAGCTTGTGATCGAGGAACGCCGTCGCCCGCGCCATGAGGTGAGCGCGGGCCTCGGCGCCTTCGAGCGCGCGCCCCTCGTGCTGGACGGGGCGTCCGAGTGTCGCCAGCCGGTCCGAAGCGCCCCCGGCGAGCGTGGCGGCGTCGGCATCGCCGTCGGATGACGACCAGCAGTCGAAGAAGATCAGGTCCAGCTGAGTCACCGCGAACGCCCCGCCGAGCGCCGAAGCCGCGACATGATCATAGGGCGCGCCATTGACCACTTCGCGCGCGATGATGGCGTTGAGCCGCTGGCTGATCTCCGGGGTCGCGGGCCGGGCGGCGCCCACCGCCAGCGTGCCGGCATGGATCAGCAGCAGCAGGAGCTGGACGGCGTTGTCGCTTCCCTGCGCGCGCAGGAAGGGGAGGGCGGTGAGCTCGGCGATCGTCATCGGGCCCTTGCTCAGCGCTTCGACAAGCTCGGCATGAGCCAGCGGCTGGACCATGATCTCGCCGAATTGGGTTCCGACGGGAACCGCGCTGCCGGGGGCCGGCGCGGACAGCAGACAGAGACGGGTTTCCGCGGTCGATCCCGGATAGGGCGTGTCGCTACGCCGTGGCTCGCGGCAGAAGATGTCGCGGCGAAAGCTCTGGTCGATCGTCACATCCTGGACATCCTGCCGGAGCGGGCCCGCGGGCATCGCGAGGATCGCATCGCGCTGGGGAGGCGGGAGCAAGGCGGGCAGCGTGGTCTCGGCCATGGTCGCCGAGCCGATATGGTCCAGCCCGGCGCCCGCGAGTTCGCGCGCGACCTGCGAATGCCACATTGGGTTCCAGCTATCGTTCAGATATTCCTGGACGAGATAGTTGGTGTTGTACCCCTTCACCGTATCGATCTGGGTGCCGAGCGAGGGGAGGGTGCGGAAGATCGCGGCCTCGCCCGCGCGCAGCCGCTCGAACAGCGCGATCGATTCGCCGAGCACCGGTTTGCCCGTCGTGCCTTTGGTCTTCTCGATCAGGCGGGTGATATGCTGGAACGGCACCGTCGAGAGCCAGCCGGGCTGGGTGTTGTAGCTGACATAGACGAGGCTGCCGGGATGCGTCGCGCTGGCGAGGCAGCGCACCAGCGCCGCGCGCAGGGCCTCCGACACCCAGGAATAGACGCCGTGCAGCGTGACATAGTCGAACGTGCCGAAATCGCCCGGCCAGTCGCGCGCCAGATCGGCGAAATCGGCCTGGACGAAGCGGATATTGGCGAGCCCCGCCGCGGCGGCGATCCGTTCGGCGCGTGCGACATGCGCGGGGAGGAAATCGACTCCGGTGAATTCGGCCCGGGGATTGGCGGCGGCGAGCAGGCAAAGCCCCAGCCCCTGGCCCGACCCCAATTCGAGATAGCGGAAGGCCGCCAGGTCCTCGCGGCGCGGCGGCACGCAGCCGCCGATCCGGGCGCAGTGATCGAGCCAGTCGGGCGCCATTTCGCGATAGAAATTGGAGGTATACTCCACCGACACGTTATAGCCGTGCGACCAATCGTCCATCGGATGGGCCCCGCCGTTGAATCCGCATGCGCGGCTTATGGGGTCCCGCGCGTGGAGACAACCGGTGACCCCCGCGTGGCGGGCCGGCTCGCGGCCCTGTTCATCCCGGCGACAGGGTTTGCCGCGCACCTTCCCGCTTCATCGGGGAGGCTATGATGGCGAAGCTCGGGATAGGCCTGATCCTGGCCGCGATGCTGGCGGGGCCCGCCGCGGCGCAGACGATCACCAAGGCGCAGATCCGCAGCCAGCCGCCCGAGATCACCGCGCAGCAATTGCAGGGCCAGCTTTGGGGCATTTTCCAACCGCAGGACATGCGCAGCGTCGATCCGGCCTGGCCGCCGCGAAATATGCTCGAGGATATCGAGATGACGACGCGGCCCTATCCGATCGCGGACGGCCTGTGCCGCCGCGATACGATGCAGATGCGCTTCCTTCCCGCGCCGCCGGTCGCGCGCGAGAAGACCGACGCGAACACGCCGGTTCGCGCCTATGGGATCGATGTGTGGCAGGGCTATCGGCTGGTGGAGCCCGAGGAGGAGCCCTGGGCCGACAGCGACTGGATGGAACGCGGCTGGGAGATTTGCGCAAGGCAAGGCGGCGAGCATTTCATCGGCGCGCCGAACGATACCGTGGCGAAAGGGGCGCTCTATGCACTCCATCGCGGCACCGCGGGGGTCGCGAGCGGGCGGCTGACCCCCGGATGCCGTAGCCGGTACCGGGAGGGCTATACCTGCCAGATGGCCTATGAAAGCACGGTCGGGAACAAGCCCCTGTTTGTGAACGAGTGCGATCTGGGGGTGGACAATTTCCACCCGCGGACCTGCTTCACGGCCCAATATCCGCACAATATGCTGATCTTTCGCGGGACCAACCCGTTCAGCGCCTCGGGCATCGTGTCGGTCGAGATTTATTCCAACGGCATCATCGACGATAGCGGGCTTCGGACCGACTAGACGGGCCTTCCCACGCGGCAACGATCTGCTATGCGGCCCAGGCATGAACCATCATGCCGATTCCATCCTCATCGTCGATTTCGGAAGCCAGGTCACTCAGCTGATCGCACGGCGTGTGCGCGAGGCGGGGGTCTATAGCGAGATCGCACCCTTTACCGCCGCCGCCGAGGCATTTGCGCGGATGAAGCCCAAGGGGATCATCCTTTCGGGTTCGCCCGCCTCGGTGCTCGACGAGGGCAGCCCGCGCGTTCCGCAGGAGATTTTCGACAGCGGGCTGCCGATCCTCGGCATCTGCTATGGCCAGCAGGTGATGATGCATCAGCTGGGCGGCACGGTGCAGCTGGGCGATATGGGCGAGTTCGGGCTCGCCTTTATCGAGATCGAGGATGGCTGCGTGCTGTTCGACGGCGTCTGGCACGAGGGCGAGAGCCACCAGGTCTGGATGAGCCATGGCGACAAGGTGACCGAGCTGGCGCCGGGCTTCCGCTCGGTCGCGGTCAGCCCGGGCTCGCCCTTCGCGGTCGTCGCCGACGATGCGCGGCGCTATTACGCGACGCAGTTCCATATGGAGGTGGTCCATACGCCCGACGGCGCCAGGCTGCTCGCCAATTTCGTGCGGCATGTCTGCGGTCTCGAAGGCCAGTGGACGATGGCCGAGTTCCGCGCCGCCAAGATCAAGGAGATCCGCGAGCAGGTCGGCGACGGCAAGGTGATCTGCGGGCTTTCGGGCGGCGTCGATTCAGCGGTCGCGGCGGTGCTGATCCACGAGGCGATCGGGAGCCAGCTGACCTGCGTGTTCGTCGATCACGGGCTGATGCGCTCGGGCGAGGCCGATCAGGTCGTCAGTCTGTTCCGCGGCCATTACAATATCCCGCTGATCCACAAGAATTGCGAGACCTTGTTCCTGAGCGGGCTCGCGGGCGTCACCGATCCCGAGGCCAAGCGCAAGTTCATCGGCAAGACCTTCATCGACGTGTTCGAGGAGGAAGCGCGCAATATCGGCGGGGCCGATTTCCTGGCGCAGGGGACGCTCTACCCGGACGTGATCGAGAGCGTCAGCTTCACCGGGGGGCCGTCGGTCACGATCAAGAGCCACCACAATGTCGGCGGACTCCCCGAGCGGATGAACATGAAGCTGGTCGAGCCGCTGCGCGAGCTGTTCAAGGACGAGGTGCGCGCGCTCGGCCGTGAGCTGGGGCTGCCGGACGTGTTCGTCGGGCGGCATCCTTTTCCCGGACCCGGCCTCGCGATCCGCATTCCGGGTGAAGTCACCAAGGAACGCTGCGACATTCTCCGCAAGGCCGACGCCATCTATCTCGAGGAGATCCGCAACGCCGGGCTCTACGACGCGATCTGGCAGGCCTTCGCGGTGCTGTTGCCGGTGCGTACCGTCGGGGTGATGGGTGACGGGCGGACCTATGATTACGTGCTGGCGCTAAGGGCGGTGACCTCGACCGACGGGATGACCGCGGTGGCGTTCGAATATCCCGGCGGTTTCCTCGCCCGCTGCGCGACGCGGATCATCAACGAAGTGCGCGGGGTGAACCGGGTGACTTACGATTACACCTCGAAGCCGCCCGGCACCATCGAATGGGAGTAAACCGGGGCCGTTAGGCTGGCTCCACCCGGGCCGCGTCCGCCACGGCGAAGTGCGCCATCTGGTCGGCATGCGCCTTCACGAATGCGGGGCGGGTGGTGATGCGCGCGACATAGGCCTCGGTCGCCGGCCGGTCGCCGAAGGCGCGGACGCTGGGGACGCGCAGCACGTCGGCCATCAGCAGGTCCGCGACGGTGAAGCGGCCGGCCGCGATCCATTCCCGCTCGCTCAGGACGCGTTCGATATGGGCGAGGCGCTGGTCCAGCCATCCGGTGAGCGCATCGTTCGGTGCGCCCGTCATGTTGAGAAACCACCACGGCACGCTAACCATCTCGATCGAGTTGAGCGCGGCGATCGTCCATTCGAGCGTTTCGGCGGCGCCCGCCGGATCGCGCGGCATCAGCGTCTCGTTCTTCGCGGCGAGATGCAGCAGGCACGCGCCGCTTTCGAACAATTCCAGTGCGCCCTCGGTGAGGAAGGGCACCTGGCCGAAGGGCTGCTGCTCGAGGTGATTGGTCTCGCGTCCCTCGAACGCCACGGTCTCGACCGCATAGGCGAGACCTGCTTCCTCGCATGCCCATCGCAGCCTGAGATCGCGCACGAAGCCACGCGGGCCCTGGGGCACCCAGTCGAGGGTCCAGATCGTTAGGTCGCTCATATCGTCTCTCCAAGGAAGATCGGCAGCTTGTCGAGCAGGCCGCACCAGCCCTTTTCATGGCTTGCGCGCGCGGCTTCGTCGGGAAGATGTTGGTGGGTCAGGGTCAGCTCGGTGCCGGTCTCGATCGGTCTGAGCGCGAAGGTGACGAGCGTTTCGGGTTCGGGCGCGCCGGGCAGATCCCAGGTGAAGACCAGCCGCTTTTCGGGGAGGACCTCGCGATAGATGCCGGTGGGGTTGCGCTCGATGCCGTCGATCGTGCGGAATACCACGCTGAAGCGGCCGCCGGGGCGGACATCGGCGTCGACGCGGAGCGTCGGCCCGGCATCGGGTCCCCACCATTTGAGCATCTGTTCGGGCTGGGTGATCGCCGCCCAGACCTTGGCCGGCGAGGCCTTGATCTTGCGGACGAGCGTCACGCTGGCCGTCATGCCTCATCCTCGACGAGCGCGACAAGCCGGTCGAGGCTCACAGTCCAGAAGCGTTCGTACCGCCGGAGCCAATCCATCGCCTCGCGCATCGGCTCCGCCGCGAGCTGGACCGAGACGGTGCGCCCCGTCTTGGTGCGCGTGATCAGGCCGGCATCGGACAGCACGTCGAGATGCTTCATCATGCCAGGCAGCTTGAGCGCGAACGGTCGGGCGAGTTCGCTCACCGACAGCCCCGGTTCCAGCTCCAGCCGCGTGAGCACCCCGCGCCTTGTCGGATCGGCGAGCGCGGAGAAGGTGCGGTCGATCGCGGATTCGGGAAGCTTCGCCATATGGTGAAGTATTGACGCTGAAGCCCGCGGAGTCAACCGCCCCCGATTGCCAGTGCGCCGCCAACGGCGTTAGGATGGCCGCGGCCCGGGGGGAGGGCGTGATTGGGGGATCGATCGATGACCAGGAATTCGCTGTTCGCTAGCCTTGCCGCGCTGACCATGCTCGCGGGGTGCGGGGAGAATGCGCCGCCGGTCAACATCACCACGATCGAGATCGACAATGGCGCCAACGTCATGGTCCCCGGCGACAACGAGGGCGAGTCCGCCACCAACGCCGCGGCCGTCAACAATGCCGTAGAGGCCGCGCCAGCGCTGGCGCTCGCGCCCGACGGCGTCTCGATCGTGCTCGACAGCGGCAGCACCCGCCACGCCAATTTCGGCATGGCGCGCGATGTCGTGGTGCCGATGGTCAGCGCCGCTTTGGGCAAGCCGACCGGCACCGGCACCAATAGCGAGTGCGGGCAGGGGCCGATGGAGATGGTCGATTTCAAGGGTGGGCTGGACCTCGAATTCCAGGACGGCAAGTTCGTCGGATGGGACGTCGATGGCCGCGAAAAGGGCGGCTACACGACGATGAACGGGATCGGGATCGGATCGACGCTCAAGGATCTGCGCGCCGCGTTCGGCGAGGTGACCGTGGAGAATAGCAGTCTTGGCGACGAATTCAGCGCGGGCGATCTGGGCGGGCTGCTGACCTCGCTCAAGCCCGACGCGACGATCACCCATCTTTGGGCCGGATCGACCTGCCAGTTCCGGTAGAAGCCGAAGCCGGCGACGCCGATGCGGTGATCGCGCTGTGGGAGGCGTGCGGGCTCACGCGCCCGTGGAACGATCCCACACGCGATTTCGCGCTGGCGCTGGGGAGCGGCGCATCGGCGGTGCTGGTGACGCGCGAAGGCGATGCGCTGACGGGCAGCGTGATGACCGGTTTCGACGGCCATCGGGGCTGGGTCTATTATCTCGCGGTATCCCCCGATCATCGGCGCAAGGGGCTGGGACGGGCGCTGATGGCGGCGGTGGAGGCATGGCTGAAGGCGCGCGGCGCCCCCAAGATCCAGCTGATGGTGCGCGAGGAGAATGAAGCGATAGGTTTTTACGAAGCGCTGGGGCTGGAGCGGCAGAAGGTGATGACCCTGGGGCGGTTCCTGGACTAAGAGGGCCGCTTCGCACTCCGGAAAGGCAGCCCAGATGATCGCAATGTACGGAATCAAGAATTGCGACACGATCAAGAAGGCGCGCGACTGGATGGCGGCCAACCACATTGCCTACGATTTCCACGACTATAAGGTGGAGGGGGCCGATCGCGCGCGGCTGTTGAGGTGGATCGCGCTGGTCGGCTGGGAAGTGCTGCTCAACCGCGCGGGCACCACCTTCCGCAAGCTGCCCGATGCGGATCGCGAGGGGGTCGATCACGACAAGGCGGTCGCGCTGATGCTCGCGCACAACTCGGTGATCAAGCGGCCGGTGCTCGAATATCCCGGGGGCGTGCTGGTCGGGTTCAAGCCCGACATCTGGGCGCGGACGCTGCTTTAGGGTAGAGGGACGGGATAGAAACACGGGGGAGAGCGATCATGGCAAGCAATGCGGGGACGAAGCCGCCGACCTGGTTCTGGGTGGTCAGCGGCATCCTGCTGCTATGGGGCGTCGCGGGGTGTGTCGCGCTCTATGGCCATATCGTTTATGGCCCCACCATGGGCGAGACCGAGTGGGAACGACAGTATTTCGCGGCGCTGCCCGGCTGGTTCGCGTGGGACTATGCGGTGGCTGTAGGTGGCGGGGTGCTCGGATCGGTCGCGATGCTGGCCCGGTCGCGCTTCGCGAAGCTGCTCTATATCCTGTCGCTGATCGGTGTGGTGATCCAGTTCGGCTATGTCTTTGGCGCGACCGACTTGTTGGCGCACAAGGGAGCCATGGCAACGCTGTTCCCCGCCTTCATCGCCGCAGTGGCGCTGTTCCAGATCTGGTTCTCGGGGCTGGCGGCGAAGCGCGGCTGGATAGCGTAACAGGAGCGTCATGCCCGCGTCATAGAGCGCGGCATGGCCGACGATTTCGATGCGATCCGGGTGCGCGCCGAGCAGCATGGGCTGTTCGAGACCAATATCCTGCACGCCAGCCTGACCGGAGCCGAGCCGATGACCGCGGCGCTCGAGGCGGCGATCCTGGCGCGGCGCGCGGCGGAGCCCGGGATCGAGCGCTCTAACGTCGGCGGCTGGCACTCGAAGACCGACATGCTCGACTGGGGCGGCCCCGCCGCGGCGAAGCTCGCCGAGACCGCGGTGAAGATGGCGAAGCGCATGTCGCATTTCAGCGCGGGCGAGCCCGGCTGGTCGTTGCGGATGTGGGCGAATGTCTCGCCGCCGGGCGCGCTCAACATGAGCCATGCGCACCCCGGGGTGCTCTGGGCGGCGGTCTATTATGTCGCGGTGGGAGAGGCGGGCGAGGGCGGCGAGCTGTACCTCGAGGACCCGCGCTTCCCGGTGCCGCAGATGACGCTGCCCGGCTTCCGCGCGATCGGCGCGGACGGCGTGCCGCAAGATGTCGAGCACCGCATCGCGCCCCGTCGCGGCGACCTGATCCTGTTCCCCGCCTGGGTACGCCACGGCGTGCGGCCGTGGCGCGGGGCGGGCGAGCGCATCTCGATCGCGATGAACCTGTCGGCGCGGTGACCCGCGCTACTGCGCGAAATAGGCGCGGACGGCCGCTTCGGGATTGGCGACCGTGCCCTGCTCGATCTGCCGCTTGCCGCAGGCCTGAGCGAGCACGCTGTACATGATCGTGTTTTCCTTGTGCGCGATCGTATTGCCGCGGGTGGCGTCGTTGTTCTGGTACGAGCCCCCCGCATAATAGGTGTTCTCGACGATCGTGCTCGACATGGTCGCACAATTGCCCTCGCGCCGCGTGACCGAGCGGTCGAAATCGCGGGTGTCGGTCAGCTTCTCGAAGACCGACTGGGTGGTGAAGCGCACCATGTCGCCGGTGCGCGCGATCGAATCGGTATCGAGCAGATACACCGTCCGGTCGGGCTTCGCGCCCGACATCGCGGCAACATGCCAGGATTGCGCGAATGCCGGCGTCGCTCCGGTCAGGGCGAGCAGCACCAGCAGGTGGCGGGCATAGCGGATCATGTCGAAAACCTCCCCTCGGCTGAGCGGCAAGCCTAACCGCTGGGCGGAAGGATGGAAAGCGTCGCCATTGCCGCAACCGGGACGGGTCGCGCCTTTCCGCAGGGATGCGCCGCGGCGGGTCCGGGCGAAGCGAACCAGAGGAACAGGCCGAGCCCCAGGCCCAGCCCGATCCCCAGCGTCAGGATTCCTCCCACTGGAACACCTCCTCCAGCGGTTTGCCGAACACCCGGGCGATGCGGAACGCGGCTTCGAGCGTGGGCGAATATTTGCCCTGTTCGATCGCGGCGATGGTCTGGCGCGTGACGCCGATCCGTTCGCCCAGTTCGGCCTGGGTCATCTCGCCCGCCATGAAGCGCAGCATGCGGATCTGGTTGGAGAGGCTGCCCTTAGCCATGCCAGCCCCGGCGATAGCTGAACAGGATCACCCCCTGGCAGGTAAGCTCGGCGATCACGATGGCGAGCAGGGCCGTGTTGACGATCTTTCCGGCCGGCTCGGTGAACGGCATCATGACGCCGACCAGGATCGTGCCGGCCATCAACACGAAATAGGCCACGCTGCGGCCGTGCCGCGCGATCGCGCGGTCGCGTTCGTCGGCGGGAGCCGAGCGCACGCCTTGCCGCCAAAGCGGAAAGCCGATCGCGAGGGTCCCGATGCCGACCAGCAGCGCATGCGTCGGCGCGGCGATGCCGAACAGCCAGAGCATGTCGATCAGCCGCGGCACCGGCGGCCGGATCGCGACAAGGGTGAAATAGACCGAATAGACCAAGGCCATGGCGGCGAAATGCACCCAGGCGATCTTCTCGCGATAGGCCATGGTCACCCTCCCATCCGGAAGCGGATCAGCTGCGCAATCGAATGGACGATCTCGCTCAGCACCAGCACAAAGAGCAAAGCGTTGCCGAGCAGGATCGGCGTGAGGCCGGGCGGGGGCGCGGGCTGCCATTCGTTGGCGATGCGCAGCAGGATCGGGCCGGTGAGCATCAGCATCACCACGCCCATGCACATCGTGAGGTAAGCGGGGCGATAGGCGGCGAGCGCGAACGCCTTCTCGCGGTCGTCGGCAGGTTCGGGGGCATAGCGTCCCGCGAAGATCGCGACGATCGTCGCCGCGGCGATCTGGACGACCACGATCAGGAACACGCTCATCGCGAAATCGTTTGTGGCGGCGACCTGGTCGAAATCGCGCGCCCGGAAGGCGCCTGCGAAGCGGGCGAAATACCAGCCCCAGATGCCGAGTGTGAGCGCCATCGACGCCCAGAGGGTTTTTTCCCTGAATGACATTGTCCGTCCTCGAATGTTTTCGATTCGTGACGCGATGTAAAGAATATCAAACATGGAGTCAATGTACGCGGACATCAGGTTATATTTCCTCGTCACCCCGGCCTTCAGTCGCGATCCCGCTTTCTCTCCGCTCGAAGAAGCGAGACCCCGGCTCAAGGCCGGGGTGACGGGTGGAGCTGAGATGGCCGGGGGCGGAAGGATTTGTGCGGGGGGCGGGCAGGTTCTAATAGGCGCCCATGTCCCATCTCACGCTCGACACCGCGACCAGCCGCGCGAACCCCACGCCCGCGCCGATGAAGCGGCTGACCATCCCGGCGATCCGGAACCGCAAGGGCAAGGAGCCGCTGGTGATGCTAACCGCCTATACCGTGCGCATGGCGCAGCTGCTCGACGCGCATTGCGACATCCTGCTGGTCGGCGACAGCCTGGGCCAGGTGATCTACGGCTTCCCGAGCACCTTGCCGGTGACGCTCGACACGATGATCGCGCATGGCGCCGCGGTGGTGCGCGGCAGCTATCATTCGGTGGTGCTGATCGACATGCCCTTCGGCAGCTATGAAGGCAGCCCCGAACAGGCGTTCGCCAGCGCTTCGCGGGTGATGGCGGAGACCGGCGCGGCGGGGGTCAAGATGGAGGGCGGGGAGGCGATGGCGCCGACCGTCAAATTCCTGTCCGAGCGGGGCATTCCCGTAATGGGCCATGTGGGGCTCACGCCGCAAGCGGTGAACGCGCTCGGCGGCTATGGCGCGCGCGGCCGCACCAATGCCGAACATGCCAAGATCATCGCCGATGCGCGCGCGATCGCCGATGCCGGCGCCTTCGCGATCGTGGCCGAGGGAATCGTCGAGCCGCTGGCGCGCACCGTCACCGCCGAGGTCTCGTGTCCGGTGATCGGGATCGGCGCCTCGGCCGAGTGCGACGGACAGGTATTGGTGACAGAGGACATGCTCGGCCTGTTCGAGCGGACGCCGCGTTTCGTGAAGCGTTTCGACGACCTGGCTGGCCGCATTTCCGCCGCGGTTGAAACCTATGCCGCCGACGTCAGATCGCGGGCTTTTCCGGGCCCAGAACAAGTCTATCCGGCGCGCGACTGAATCACTATCGCATGCCTGAAGCCGCGGCTAAGGTCCGCGCCCTGAATACCCATGGAGTAACTCTTGGCCCTCCCCCCGACCGACGACACGACCAACGATGCCTTTGTCCGTGAAGTGGATGAGGAGTACCGGCGCGACCAGCTGCTGACGCTCTGGCAGAGATACGGGAAGATCGCGATCGGCGTGGTGGGCGGCGGGCTGTTGCTGATCGCGGGCTATCTGTTCTGGCAGAGCCGCAGCGAGGGGCAGGCGGGCAAGCAGGGTGAGGCGTTCGAGGCCGCGCTGAAGGCCGGCAGCATCGACGAGCTGCGCAAGATCGCGACCGAGAGCGGCGAGGGCTATCGCGCGCTCGCCAAGCTGGCCGAGGGCGACCTGCTGCTCGCGAACAACGACCGCAAGAACGCCGCTGCCCGCTATGCCGAAGTCGCGAACGACACCAAGCTGCCCCAGCCCTTCCGTGACCGCGCGCTCGTCCAGCAGACCGCCGCCGAATATGACTCGCTCAAGCCCGAGGCGGTGATCACCCGCCTGCGCGGGCTCGCCGCGCCGGGCGCGCCGTGGTTCGGCACCGCCGGGGAGATGGTCGCCATCGCCTATCTCAACCAGGGCAAGCGCGCCGAGGCCGGAAAGCTGTTCAACCAGATCGCCCAGGCCCCCGAAGGCCAGGTTCCCGAAAGCATTCGTCAACGCGCGGTTCAGCAGGCCGGTGTTCTGGGTGTCTACGCCAACGATCAGACTGCTGAGGATAAGAAGGCCAAATGAAGAACTGGGTGAGGTTGGCGATCGCCACCGCGGCGATCGCGTCGCTGGGCGGCTGCGGCATTTTCAAGGGCGGCGACAAGCGCACCCCGGTGGTGGGCCAGCGCATCCCGATCCTGCCATCGGAAAATGACATCATTCCGGATCGCACCCTGGTTTCGGTCGAGGTGCTCGTTCCCGAAGCGGTGGCCAATGATACCTGGAGCCAGCCCGGGGGCAACGCCGCCAAGTCGATGGGCCATCTCGCGCTCGGCGGATCGCTCGGCAAGGCGTGGAGCGCGCAGATTGCGGGCGGATCGAATCGCGAGCGGCTCGCCGCAGCGCCGGTGATCGCCGAGAACCGGCTGTTCGTGATCGACGTGGAGGGTACGATCAACGCCTTCGCCGCCGATACCGGCGCGAAGCTGTGGGCGGTCGAGACGGCCAAGGACAAGGAAAACCGCGGCGCCCGCTTCGGCGGCGGGGTGAGCACCGAGGGCGGCCGCGTCTTCGCCACCAACGGCCTGGGCGACGTCGTGGTCGTCGATGCGGCGACCGGCGCCGAAGTCTGGCGCGCGCATCCGGGCGGACCGCTGCGCGGCGCGCCGACGATCGCGAACAATCAGGTCTATGTGGTGACGCAGGACAACCAGCTGTTCGCGCTCGACCAGGCCGACGGCAAGGTATTGTGGACCGCCTCGGCGAGCCTCGAATCGCAGGGCGTGTTCGGCGTCGCGGCGCCTGCCGCCGGCCAGGGCACGGTGATCGCGGGCTTCTCCTCGGGCGAGCTCAACGCCTATCGCTACGAGAACGGGCTGACCGTGTGGGGCGACGTGCTGTCGCGCAGCTCGATCTCGACCTCGGTCTCGTCGCTGTCGGATATCGATGCCGAGCCGGTGATCGATCAGGGCCGCGTCTATGCCGTGGGCCAGGGCGGCCGCATGGTGGCGATGGAGCTCGTCACCGGCACGCGCCTGTGGGAACAGAATATCGCCGGCATCTCGACTCCCTGGGTCGCGGGCGAATGGATCTTCGTGGTCACCGACGATGCGCGGCTGCTGTGCATTTCGCGCGGCAGCGGCAAGGTGCGCTGGATTTCGCAGCTTCCGCATTTCAAGAATGAGGAGAAGCGCAGGGGGCCGATCTCCTGGGTTGGCCCGGTTCTCGCGGGCGGGCGGCTGGTGCTGCTCAACAGCGAGGGCGAGATCGTCTCGGCCGCGATCGCCGATGGCAAGGTCGGCGATACGATCCGGGGCGGCGACTCGCTTTCGCTTCCGCCGGTGGTCGCCAACAACACGCTCTATGTCCTCGACGACAAGGGACGGTTGACTGCGTATCGCTGAGCACTGCTCCCCTCCCTTTTAGGGAGGGGCTGGGGGTGGGTTAGTGGCGGGCGGGGCTCGATGCCCCGCCCGTCGCTTTTTGCAACTCCCGCGGATGAGTCTATTGAGCGCGCAGACGCGCGCACCCACCCAGTGATTGGTCACGACTGGGTTGATCATGCCCCCGGCATGATCAAGAAGTGCCTGGGAGGCACTTCGGCCCAATCGTGACCAATCACTCCCTCCCTGCACGCAGGGAGGGGAGAGAAGAACAGATGCCCTTACCCACCGTCGCCATCATCGGCCGGCCCAATGTCGGCAAGTCGACATTGTTCAACCGGCTCGTCGGCAAGCGCCTCGCGCTCGTCGATGACCGCCCCGGCGTCACGCGCGACCGGCGCGAGGGGGACGCGACCCTGCTCGGGCTCGAATTCCGGATCATCGACACCGCGGGCTTCGAGGATGAGGATCCCGCCAGCCTGCCCGGCCGGATGCGCGCCCAGACCGAGGCGGCGGTGCGCGAGGCCGATGTCGCGCTGTTCGTGATCGACGCCCGCGCCGGCGTGACTCCGCTCGACGAGGAGATCGGCCGCTGGCTGCGCAGCGCCGATTCGCCGGTCGTGCTGATGGGCAACAAGGCCGAGGGCAAAGCGGGCGAGACCGGGATCATCGAGGCGATGGCGCTGGGCTTCGGCGATCCGATCCCCTTTTCCGCCGAGCATGGGGAGGGGCTGGTGGACCTGTTCGAGGCGCTGCGCCCCTATATCGAGCGCGAAGACGAGCCCGAGGCCGAGGAAGAGGACAGCGAATCCCCCGACGCCCCGCTCAAGCTGGCGATCGTCGGCCGCCCGAACGCGGGCAAGTCCACCCTGATCAACAAGCTGTTGCGGCAGGACCGGCTGATCACCGGGCCCGAGGCGGGGATCACGCGCGATTCGATTGCGATCGACTGGGAGTGGGAGGGTAGGCGGGTCCAGCTGATCGACACCGCCGGCATGCGCAAGAAGGCGCGCGTGCAGGACAAGCTCGAAAAGCTCTCGGTCGCCGACGGGCTGCGCGCGGTCGATTTCGCCGAGGTGGTGGTGCTCGTGCTCGATTCGACGCTGGGGCTCGAGCTGCAGGACATCAAGATCGCCGACAAGGTGCTGCAGGAAGGCCGCGCGCTGATGATCGTCCTCAACAAATGGGACGTGGCTGAGAATCAGAGCAGCCTGTTCAACGGCGTGAAGGGCGCACTCGAGGAAGGACTGGCGCAGGCGCGGGGCGTGCCATTGCTCACCACCTCGGGGGCGACCGGCAAGGGGCTCGACACACTGATGAAGGTCGCGTTCGAGACGCGCGAGGCGTGGGGCCGCCGCGTCTCCACCGGCCAGCTCAACCGCTGGTTCGAACGCGCGCTGGAGGCCAATCCGCCCCCGGCGCCCGGCGGCAAGCGGATCAAGCCGCGCTACGTCACCCAGATCAAGTCGCGGCCGCCCAGCTTCGTGCTGTTCGGCACCCGGGTCGATCTGCTGCCCGAAAGCTATCGTCGCTATCTGGTCAACAGCCTGCGCAAGGAATTCGATTTCGGCGCGGTGCCGGTGCGCTTCACGATGCGCGCGCCGAAGAACCCGTTCGATCAGGACAAGAATTAGGCGCTCATGATCGCAATCGACGCGCGCGGAATGCGATGCCCCTGGCCGGCGATCCGGCTGGCACGCGCGCTGCGCGAGCATCCCGGCCAGGCGATCGAGATTCTGGCGGACGATCCCGCCGCCGAACGCGAACTCACGCAACTCGCTCATGCTGCGGGTGCGAACATAACGTCAATTGAATCCGGCAATTATCGCGGCTTCCGCGTCGATCCTTAGCGCGAAATCAACTAGCTGTTTACTTACCCGCATTAAGAACGGTCGCTGCCTTCTAAGTTGCGGAGTCGGGTATGGACGTGTCGGCCGCGAGTGGTTCGCTGGTGAACTGGGATGCCTTCGCGCAATCCAGGGCCGAGCTTGGAGCCAGCTTCGTGCGTATCCTCGGCTATTTTCGCGAGGACGGCGTCAAGTCGGTCGCTCAGATCGAGGAGGCGATGCGCTCGCACAATGCCACCGCGATGGTCATCCCCGCGCACACGCTCAAGGGCGAATCGCGCCAGTTCGGCGCCGATCCGCTCGGCGAACTCGCCGAGATGATCGAGCAGATCGCCCGCAACTGCATCGAGAGCCGCGACACGCCCGAAAAGGCGCTGGAGCATGTGGTGAAGCTGCGCCCGCTGTTCGAGGCGACGCTGACTCTGCTGGAGCGCGAGGCCAACCCGCTGGTCGAGCGCCGGCCTGCCTTCGGGCGCCGTACGGGCTGAGCCATCGGGGGAGCGTTACTCCCCGTCGCCCGCCGGCTTGCTGTTGAGCTGGATGTAATTCTCGATCCCCATCCGCTCGATCATCTCGAACTGGGTTTCCAGCGTGTCGACATGCTCTTCCTCGCTGTCGAGGATGCGGCGGAACAGGTCGCGGCTGACATAATCGCGGACGCGCTCGCTATGCTCGATCGCGTCCTTGAGCACCGCGACCGCTTCGATCTCCAGCGCGAGATCGGCCTTGAGCGCTTCCTCGACCGTCTCGCCGATGCGGAGCCGCCCGAGCAGCTGGAAGTTGGGCAGCCCGTCGAGGAACAGGATGCGCTCCGACACCATGTCGGCATGCTTCATCTCGTCGATCGATTCGTGGCGCTCGAACTCGGCGAGCCGCTTGACGCCCCAATGATCGAACATGCGGTAATGCAGCCAATATTGGTTGATCGCGGTGAGCTCGTTCTTGAGCACCTCGTTCAGATATTCGACGACTTTGGCGTCACCCTTCATGGCTACATTCCCTGTTCGGCTACGGGGGCAGCTTTAGACGTTTGGAAGGGCAGGGGACAGCGAAAAAATGGCGGAAATCCGCCATTTCTTCCGTTGCGAGTGCTTTGCAGGAGCGGCGAGAATTCAGGCCGCGGCGCGTTCCGAATTGATAATCTCTCGCGCGAACGGGACGCACTGGCCGCACTTGGGCTGCATCCCCAGCGCGCGATAGGCCTGGCACGCGCTCATCGCGCCCTCACGCGCGGCGGCGCGGACATCGCGTTCCCGGATAGCATTGCAGACGCAGACGACCATCTAAACCCTCACTCGCTGACACCCTTATCGGGCTAATGCGAGTGATTCGCAAGGGCTATTGCGTGTCGTTCGCAACATCGCGCGTCCTCGACAGGGACGATATGACCGCATAGCCTTGGCCGATGACGATTTCGATCTTCGCCGCACTGCTTGCCAGCGCGGTTTCGGGACCCTGCGCCATTCC
Organism: uncultured Sphingomonas sp.; assembly: GCA_966251045.1. Taxonomy (GTDB): domain Bacteria; phylum Pseudomonadota; class Alphaproteobacteria; order Sphingomonadales; family Sphingomonadaceae; genus Sphingomonas. The sequence continues at coordinate 89,895 of CBINJP010000011.1, read as the reverse complement.
CGAGTCGATGCCCCCGCCCAGCGAGATGATGGCGGGGGAGGGCGATGAAGACTGGTGTCTCGCGGGCGCCGATCCGTTCGCGGTCGCCGGGCCCGATATGGTGCCGCCGCGCCAGCTGGTGTGGCAGCGCGACGTGATCGAGCACACCGTGATCACGCAGTGGCGCCGCGTCCCAGCGGATGCGCCGCCGGCGGGCTGGACTCGGGTCTTCACCCGCCCGGCGAAGGTGACGCTCGCGCCGGGCGCGCTGCGCGAGGTGCTGATCCAGCGGCTCGGCGACAACCTGATTGTGGTGACCGCCAACCCCGCGTGGCGGATCGGCAATGCCATTTGCTCGGGCGAGGGCGGCGAATCGATCGGCTATCTTCCCGCGGGGATCGAGCCTAGCGATGCGGACCGCGCGGGCATCGCGGACATGAGCGCAGGGCTGAACCCCATGGACCCGGGCAATATCCTGTGCGTGCTGATGGCCCCGGACGGCGACGGCTGGCGCGGCAGCTTTCGCGGGCCGCAGGGCAGGCGGCTGCCCGAAATCGACGATGTCTATGCCGATATGCTGATGCGCCTGACTCCGCCCGGCGACTTCGAGCAGCACCTGCGCTTCAATCGCTGAGCGCGGCGGCGCCTCGCATCGGCTGGAGCTTGCCGCGCGACAGGCTGCGCCACAGCCATTCGAACGGGCCGTAACGGAACATCGCCAGCCAGGGCTTCGACCAGAGCAGCATCAGCGCCCACACCGCGAGTACGACCAGATAGAGCTCGGCACGGCCGAGATAGCCGAACCAGCCGAGGCCATAGCCGTAGAAGAAGGTGGTGCAGAGGATGCTGGTCATCAGATAGTTGGTGAAGGCCATCCGCCCCGCCGCCGAGATTCGCTCGGTCAGCCCGCTGCCGGGCCGCGCCAGCAGCAGGATCAGGCAGGCCCAGCCGATGAACAGGATCGGCCGGAGCGGCGTGGTCAGCACGAACACCGACAGCACCACCGGGAAAAGCGCGAAATCCTGGTTGATCAGCCAGGCGGCGACCGCGGCATAGGCGGGCACGCCGATCCCGAAGCCGATCCAGGCGATACGCTTCAGCCGGGCGCGGGGCCATTCGCCGCGGAGCATGCCCGATCGCAGCGCCGCCATGCCGAACAGCATATAGGCGACGGTCTCGCTCATGTAGAGCAGGGCCATCGGGATCGGCCCGGCGAGATTATGCTGGAACCGGTCGGCGAGGATCGTGGCGTAATCGCCGCGGAAGAGCGCGAGCGATTTGGCATTTTCCGCAGCAGTGGGAACGCCGAAACCGCGGTTGAATTCGGCGAGTTGCTTGACCGCATCGGCATGGCCCACCGCGCCTTCCGGCACCGACTGGAAATAATGGACCGCGAACGGCAGCACGCAGAAGATCGCGGTCTGGAGCAGGACGAGCATGACCCCGAGCGCCACCATCCGTTCCACGCGCATCTTGCGCAGGAGAAAGGCGACCATCCCGATCAGCGCATAGCCGCCGAGGATGTCACCGAACCAGACCAGCCACAGATGCGCGAGCCCGAAGACGAGCAGCCACGCCATGCGGAGATAATGGACCTTGACCGGATTCTCACCCTTGGCCTCGGCGCGCTCGACCACCATCAGCATCGACGCGCCGAACAGGAAGGAGAAGAGCCCGCGCATCTTGCCGTCGAACAGGATGAAATTGGCCAGCCAGACGGCGAGGTCCATGCCCTCCGACCCGCCATAGGCGCGCGGATTGAAATAGGCGGCCTCCGGCATGGCGAAGGCGACGATGTTGAGCAGCAAGATGCCCATCACCGCGACGCCGCGGACCAGATCGAGCGATTGCAGGCGGTCGGGGGTGGGAGCGGTCTCTTCGGTCATGGCTGGCGTTCCCCCTTCTCGAACTTCATTGCTCCCCGGCGAAGGCCGGGGCGCAGTTGCGAGCGCTCAGTTGGCGAGCGTCGCATGACCCCACAAACATCCTTGCAACTGGACCCCGGCCTTCGCCGGGGAACCGCGTAACTTGTCTGGCGAGCGCTGCTCCCCCAAACGCCCCCTCACCCCTTGCGCGCCACCAGCGCGATCGGAATGCCGACCAGGACGATGTGGCAGAAGAGCTGGGTGACGATCGCCGCGGTCGAGGGCGGCAGCGGCAGATCGAAGCGCCACGGCACCACGATCAGGTTCATCACCACATAGGTGGCGAGGCCATAGAGCACTCCCCACAGGATCGGTTGCCGCTTGAGCGCGGGCATGCGGTCCGCCGGCAGCACGAACACCGCCGCCATGATCGCTATCAGCACGAAATGGACCGCGAGGCCCGCTGCCGCCGCGGCATCGCCCCAATTTTCGGCGTCGGGGAAGGGGCCCGAGGCGACGCCGGTCAGCATCTGGGTGACCGTACGCCTGCCGTAATAGAGCGTCAGCCCGATCGCTGCGAGGATATCGAGCGTCCCCGCGACCGCGGTCGCCACGCCGATGCGCTTGCCCGTGCTCCAACCCATGATCTTCTCCCCTTGCTGCGCCCGGTCTATCGAAGCTCCTTGCGGATCACCAGCTTGAGCCCGGACCAGATATCGTCGACCGCGCAGACCTTCACATCGACCAGCCCGGTGGGCAACGCGACCTCGCGGATCACATCCTCGGTAATGTCGGTCGGCACCTTCGACGTTTTTTTGGGCCAGGAAACCCAGATGAAGCCGGCGGGCTCGATCAGGTGACGGAGCGCCGCGGTCTGGCGCTGGAGCTCGGCGCGCTCGGTGACGAAGATATGCGCGCATTGCAGGCCCGCGGATGCGGCCGCCTGCTCGTCCACGCCGACGCCTTCGGGATCGATCTCGTCGCGAATGCTGGCGGGCATGTCGTGGAACCACGCACGGAGCCCGGGCACAAGGCCGAGCTTCTTCGCGAGCGGTGTGCCGGAATAGCCTGTGGGCATCGCTTCCTCCTTGATGGAGGTCTTAGGCTTCTCCGCACCGATCGGCTAGCATCCGCGGCGAATCAGATGGGAGGAGAGGCGTATGATCCTGAGCAGCATGTTGGCCCTGACGCTCGCGGGTGCGAATCCCGCTGCCGAATGCGTGCCAGCGCCCAAGGCGGGCCATGCCGGAGCTCATGCGCTGGCGTGGGTCATCAACAACGATGCGGTCACGTTCCGCGGCAAGAAATACATGAAATACGGCCTGCCGCGCGTGCTCTACGCGGGCGAGGTCGAGCTCGTCGGTCCGTACAAGGGCGGCTATTTCTACGCCGAGAAGGGCGTCAAGGACTATGAGGTACTGTACCTCCTCACGCGCCTCGATGGGTGCGAGTTCCAGCCCTATTACGTGCCGAGCTAGGCGCGGACGGGATTCACCCGTGCTCCGGCGAAGGCCGGAGCCCCTGGCCACAAGGGGTGCCCTCGCGATCTTCAGCGCTCCGGCCTTCGCCGGAGCACGAGAGGGTTACGCCAAGGCCGCGTCCTCGCCCATCAGTGCGGGGAAGAATCCTTCGTGCGCGACGCGGAGGTCGGCGAGGCTGACGGTCCAGTCGCCTTCGTCGAGCTCGAAGATCAGCCGGTCCTTGATAACGCGGCCGAGCGGGTCGGCGGGAACGTCGGCGGCGTGGGCGGCGGCCATGAAGTCGGCGAGGCAGGTGTCGCAGACCGTCACCACGTAGAGGCCCTGGTCCTCGCCGAAGAAGGAACCGGCCACGCCGAACGGCTGGGGCTCGTTGACCAGCACACCGAGACCCGAGGCGAGCGCCATTTCGGCGAGCGTTACCGCGAGGCCGCCGTCCGAGACGTCATGGCATGCGGTGATCGCTCCCTTGACGATCTGGTCGCGGATGAAGTCGCCGGTGCGGCGTTCGGCGGCGAGGTCGACGGGCGGGGGAGGGCCGTCCTCGCGGCCATGGACCTCGCGCAGCCAGATCGACTGGCCGAGATCGCCGCCGCGCTCGCCGATCGCGAGCACGGTGTCGCCCGCGCCCTTGAAGCCGATGGTGCAGCTCTTGGACCATTCCGCGAGCAGGCCGAGCCCGCCGATCGCCGGAGTGGGCAGGATCGCGCTGCCGCCGCCGGTCGCCTTGGACTCGTTGTAGAGCGACACGTTGCCGCTCACGATCGGGAAGTCGAGCGCGCGGCAGGCCTGGGCCATGCCGTCGAGGCAGCCGACGATCTGCCCCATGATCTCGGGCCGCTGGGGGTTGGCGAAGTTGAGGCAGTTGGTGATGGCGAGCGGCGTCGCGCCCACCGCGGTCAGGTTGCGCCAGGCCTCCGCGACGGCCTGCTTGCCGCCCTCCACCGGGTCGGCGAAGCAATAGCGCGGGGTGCAATCGGTGGTCATGGCGAGGCCCTTTTGGGTGCCATGGACGCGCACCACCGCGGCATCGCCGCCGGGGCGCTGGACGGTGTCGGCGCCGACCATGTGGTCATATTGCTCCCAGATCCAGCGGCGCGACGCGATATCGGGTGAGGCGAGCAGGGTCAGCAGGTCCGCGGCGAGATCGGTCGATTCGGGCTCGTCGGCCAGCGGCGCGGGCTTGGGGGTGGGGACGCTGGGCCGGTCGTAGAGCGGGGCTTCGTCGGCCAGCGGGGCGAGCGGGATGTCGGCGACCACTTCGCCCTTCCACTTCAGCACCATGTGCTGCGTATCGGTCACGGTGCCGATCACCGCGAAATCCAGCTCCCATTTGCGGAAGATCGCCTCGGCGAACGCCTCGCGGCCGGGCTTGAGCACCATGAGCATCCGCTCCTGGCTCTCGCTCAGCATCATCTCGTACGGGGTCATGCCCGTCTCGCGCTGGGGGACTTGGTCCATGATCAACTCGATGCCGACGCCGCCCTTGGACGCCATCTCGACCGACGAACTGGTCAGCCCCGCCGCGCCCATATCCTGGATCGCGACGATCGCGTCCGAGGCCATCAGCTCGAGGCAGGCCTCGATCAGGAGCTTCTCGGTAAAGGGGTCGCCGACTTGGACGGTGGGGCGCTTTTCCTCGCTGTCCTCGCCGAAATCCGCGCTCGCCATGGTGGCGCCGTGGATGCCGTCCCTTCCGGTCTTCGACCCTACGTACACGACCGGATTACCAATGCCGGCGGCGGCGGAGTAGAAGATCTTGTCGGCGGGGGCCACACCAACGGTCATGGCGTTGACCAGGATGTTGCCATCGTACGCCGGGTGGAAATTTGTCTCTCCACCCACGGTCGGCACCCCAACACAATTTCCGTAACCGCCAATGCCGTGGACGACCCCGGCGATCAGGTGGCGCATCTTGGGGTGATCGGGGCGCCCGAAACGCAGCGCGTTCATGTTGGCGATGGGCCGCGCCCCCATGGTGAAGACGTCGCGCAAAATCCCGCCCACCCCTGTCGCCGCGCCCTGATAGGGCTCGATGTACGAGGGGTGGTTGTGGCTCTCCATCTTGAAGATCGCGGCCTGACCGTCACCAATATCGACTACGCCGGCATTCTCGCCGGGGCCGCAGATGACCTGGGGGCCCTCGGTCGGAAGCTTCTTCAAGTGGATGCGGCTGGATTTGTAGCTACAATGCTCGGACCACATCACCGAGAAGATGCCCAACTCGGTGAGGTTGGGCTCGCGCCCCATCGCGTGGAGGACGCGCTCATATTCCTCGGGGGACAGGCCGTGCTCGGCGACGATCTCGGGGGTGATCTGGCTCATGGGGGGAGCCCTTAGCGGGCACATTTCGCCGCGTCACCCCGGCACTCGATCCACGGTGCATATAAGAGGCTGTTAAGCCGCGCGGGAATAGACCATTGGCATGAGAATGCCGCACACTTCGCCCGTCCAACCGATCCGCTGCCGCCTCACCGAACGGGCCGGGATTGACGCGGAGGCGCCGCTGGCGCTCGCGGCGGCCTGGAGCTGCGATCTTTCGGACGATAGCCTGACCTGGAGCGCGGGCGTGTTCGAGCTGTTCGGGATTCCGCAGGGCAGCAAGCTCGATCGGGGCGAGATTGTCGAGATGTATGCCGAGGAATCGCGCGAACTGCTCGGCCGGCTGCGCGCCGAGGCGATCGCGACATGCGGCAGCTTTACCTTCGAGGCGCGGATCCATCGGCGCGACGGCGAGATGCGCTGGATGCGCGTGACGGCCGATGTCGCGGCGAAGGATGGCCGGGCGACGCATCTTTACGGGATGAAGCAGGACATCACCGGCGAGATGCCGCGCTAGAGAATCTCGCGCACCTTTTCCGGCGGCCTTCCCAGCCGGACGCCCTTTTCAGTCTCCACCAAGGGCCGCTCGATCAGGATCGGATCGGCGATCATCGCGTCGAGGATCGCGTCGTCGCTGGCGCCCTTGAGCGGCCTTGCGGCGTCCTCGCCGGTGCGCAGGCCCTCGCGCGGGGTCATGCCGGCGCGGGCGTAGAGGGCGGCGAGTTTCTCGCGGCTCGGCGGGGTCTTGAGATATTCGACGATCTCGACCTCGACGCCCGGCGTGCCTTGCAGGATCGCCAGCGTCTCGCGGCTCTTCGAGCAGCGCGGGTTATGCCAGATGGTGGCCTTCATGGGCCCACGACCTCGAATCCGCGGGGCATCTTCGCCCGCTTGCAGGTCAATGACTGGTGCAGCATCGATGTGCCGAACTCGAGCCTGGTTTCCAGCCGGCCGGTCGTGCGGTCCCAGTCGAACCGCGATGCGCGGGGCCAGGTCGCGGGCGTCGCGCCAGTGCGGCGGCGCGTCAGGTCGCCTGAGACGGTGATGCGGGTCGCGGAAAAGGTGCGGGTACAGTCGCTGTCGAACCAGCACACGTCGTGATACTTGCTTCCGTCGAGCGAAACCTGCCCGACCGTCTCCGCGCCTTCGTCGATAATGTAGCGGATGCCGCTGACCTTGGAATCCATCTCGGTGATTTCGTTGAGCTTCAAGGTTGACGTGCCGCTGCACGTGATGGCGAACCGGCTTGCCCGTTGGGCTTGAGCGGAGGCGGGCCCCGTGATCAGGCTGCCGAGCATCACCCCTAAAACAGCCTTGCGCATCACCCGCTCCCCCGCTTCAGGCCTCCTGCCTCGCCAGCCATTCTTCCAGCCATTTGATCGTGTAATCGCCCGCCTGGAATTCCGGATCGTCGAGCAGCGCCTGGTGGAGCGGGATGGTGGTCTTCATCCCCTCGATCACGAACTCCTCGAGCGCGCGGCGCAGGCGGCGGAGCGCACCCTGGCGGGTGGTGCCGTAGACGATCAGCTTGGCGATCATGCTGTCGTAGTAAGGCGGCACCTTGTAGCCCGCGTAGAGGCCAGAATCGACGCGGACATTCATGCCGCCGGGGGCGTGATATTGCTTCACCAGTCCCGGCGAAGGGGCGAAGGTCTTGGGGTCCTCGGCGTTGATACGACATTCGATCGCATGGCCGCGGAAATGCACGTCTTCCTGGCGCAGCGTCAGCGGATGGCCCTCGGCGATGCGGATCTGCTCGCGGACGAGATCGAGGCCGGTGATCGCCTCGGTCACCGGATGCTCGACCTGGAGGCGGGTGTTCATCTCGATGAAGTAGAATTCGCCGGCTTCCCACAGGAACTCGATCGTCCCCGCGCCGCGATAGCCCATATCGGCCATCGCCCTGGCGCAGATATCGCCGATGCGGTTGCGCTCCTCGGTGGAGAGGATGGGGGAGGGGGCCTCTTCGAGCACCTTCTGGTGGCGCCGCTGCAGCGAGCAGTCGCGCTCGCCCAGATGGATCGCGTTGCCATTGCCATCGCCGAACACCTGGATTTCGATATGGCGCGGATTGCCGAGATATTTTTCGAGATAGACGGTGGCGTCGCCGAACGCCGCTTTAGCTTCCGAGCCCGCCTGGAGCATCTGGGCTTCGAGATCGGCGGGATTGGTCACGACCTTCATCCCGCGACCGCCGCCACCGCTCGCGGCCTTGATGATCACCGGATAGCCGGCCTTCTCGGCGATCGCCTTGGCCTCGTCGATATCGCTGATCGCGCCGTCCGAGCCCGGGACGAGCGGGAGGCCGAGCGCGCCCGCGGTGCGCTTCGCCTCGATCTTGTCGCCCATCGTCCGGATATGCTCGGGCTTGGGACCGACGAAGATGATGCCGTGGGTCTCGACGATCTCGGCGAACTTGGCGTTTTCGCTCAGGAAGCCATAGCCCGGATGGATCGCGTCCGCGCCCGAGATTTCGGCGGCGGAGATGATCCGCGAGATGTTGAGATAGCTATCGGTGGCCGAAGGCGGCCCGATGCAGATCGCCTCGTCGGCGAGGCGGACATGCATCGCGTCGGTATCGGCGGTGCTATGCACCGCGACCGTCTTGATCCCCATCTCATGACAGGCGCGGTGGATGCGCAGCGCGATCTCGCCGCGATTGGCGATCAGCAGCTTCTCGATCTTGGCCAAGGTCCGTTACTCGACCACGACGAGCGGCTGATCGAACTCGACCGGCTGGCCGTTTTCGACGAGGATCGCGGTCACGGTGCCGGCCGCGGGCGCGGTGATCGGGTTCATCGTCTTCATCGCCTCGATGATCAGCAACGTATCGCCGGCCTTCACCTTGGCGCCGACGCTCACGAACGCCGGAGCCTCGGGATTGGCGGCGAGATAGGCGGTGCCGACCATCGGCGACTTGACTGCGCTCGCGGTACTTGGCGCTGCGCTCGCCGCGGCGGGGGCCTCGGCAGGCGCGGCGGCGGCGGCGGGCGCGGCCATCGGAGCGGCGGCGACCGGTGCGGCGGCCTGCACCACCTGCTGGGCCGCGGCCTTGCGCGCGACGCGGATGCGGCGTTCGCCGTCCTCGACTTCGATCTCGGTCAGCTGGGTCTCGTCCAGCACCGCGGCGAGCTGGCGCACGATGTCGATATCGACCTTCATCGCGCCGTTTTCATTGTCCTTGTCGGCCATTTCGACCCTTCTTCCGAATGAGACCGCGCCCTCTGTCAGAGTGAAGCGGCTACTTCAAGCGCAAGCATGTACGACAGCGCCCCGAAACCGGCGATGGTTCCCTTGGCGGCCATGCCCACCCAGCTGTGATGCCGGAATTCCTCGCGGGCATGGGGATTGGAAAGATGCACCTCGATCACGGGCACGCGAATCGATTTCGCGGCGTCGTAGAGCGCCTGCGAGGTGTGAGTCAGCGCGCCCGCGTTGAGGATGATTGCCTTCGCTCCGACCGCCTGCGCCTCGTGCATCCAGTCGAGCAGATGACCTTCATGGTTCGACTGGCGCAAATCGACCGTCAGATCGAGCTCGCGGGCGCGATCCTCCATCCGCCCGGCAATGTCGTCGAGCGTGTCGCGGCCATAGATTTCGGGCTCGCGCGTCCCCAGCAGATTGAGGTTGGGACCATTCAAGACGAAGACGATGCCAGCCATAATGCCCCTTCGCGCCGTGTCGCCGTTCTCGGTTGCGGCGCGTACGTGGGCCCTCCTATATGACCGCTCGTCAGCGATCACAAATCGGACCTTTCAGTGCACACCGACGGCACCGTCTCCATCACCGTCAACGGCGAGCACCGGCGCGTGGCCGCCGGGCTCAACCTGCTCCAGCTTGCCGCCGAGCTGGGGCTGATGCCCGAGAAGCTGGCAGTCGAGCGCAACCTCGAAGTGGTGCCGCGTTCGACGCTGGGCGAGGTGATCGTCGAGGATGGCGACGAGCTGGAGATCGTCCATTTCGTCGGCGGCGGCGATCATGCGCGGCCGGTGGACGAGGATAGTTGGACGGTTGCGGGCAGGACCTTCCGTTCGCGGCTGATCGTCGGGACCGGCAAGTACAAGGATTTCGAGCAGAATGCGGCGGCGGTCGCGGCGTCAGGGGCGGAGATCGTCACCGTGGCGGTGCGCCGCGTGAATGTCAGCGACCCGAACGCGCCGATGCTCACCGACTATATCGACCCCAAGAAGATTACCTACCTCCCCAACACCGCGGGCTGCTTCGATGCCGAGTCGGCGATCCGCACGCTCCGGCTGGCGCGCGAGGCGGGCGGCTGGGAGCTGGTGAAGCTCGAAGTGCTGGGCGAGGCACGGACGCTCTATCCCGACATGGTCGAGACTTTGCGCGCGACCGAGATATTGGCGAAGGAGGGCTTCCTCCCAATGGTCTATTGCGTCGACGATCCCATCGCGGCGAAGCGGCTGGAGGATGCCGGCGCGGTGGCGATCATGCCTTTGGGTGCGCCGATCGGATCGGGGCTGGGCATCCAGAACCAGGTGACGATCCGGCTGATCGTCGAGGGCGCCAAGGTGCCCGTGCTGGTCGATGCGGGCGTGGGCTCGGCGTCGGACGCGGCGGTGGCGATGGAGCTGGGCTGCGACGGCGTGCTGATGAACACCGCGATCGCCGAGGCCAAGGATCCCGTGATGATGGCGGCGGCGATGAAGGCGGCGGTCGAGGCGGGCCGGCTGTCCTATCGCGCCGGGCGGATGGGCAAAAGGCGCTACGCCGATCCGTCGAGCCCGCTGGCCGGGCTGATCTGATGCGCGTCGCGGCGCTGTTGTTGGCGGTGCTGGCGCTGGCCGGATGCAACCGCCCGCTCGCGCCCAAAGCCGAACTGAGCAGCCGCACCGAACAGGTGGTGCTCAAGGCGGCGGACGGGGTCGAGATATTCGGCACCTGGTCGACCCCCGAAAAGCCGCGCGCGATCATCCTGCTCTTCCATCAGGCGGGATCGGGGCAGGGCGAATATCTCACCATCGCGCCGCGCCTGAACGCGCAGGGCTTCGCGACGCTGACCATCGACGCGCGTTCGGGCGGCGACATGTTCGGCGGCAACTGGACGGTAAAGAAGCTCGGCAAGGAGCGTTCCTATCTCGAGGCGCGCGCCGATCTGGAGGCGGCGCTGGCCTGGGCGCGCGACAGGAAGCTGCCGGTGATCCTGTGGGGCAGCAGCTATTCGGCGTCGCTCGCCTTTCTGGTGGCGGCCGATCATCCCGATCAGGTCGCGGCGTTGCTCGCCTTCTCGCCCGACGAATATTTCGACGGCAAGCCCGCCATCGCGCCGGCCGCGGCGACGCTCAAGATGCCGGTGTTCATCACCTCGTCGCAGGACGCGGACGAGATCGCGGCGGGCAAGGCGCTGATCGATCGGGTGCCCGCAGCCAACAAGCGCCAGTTCGCGCCGGTGAAGGGCGCGGCGCACGGCTCGTCGATCCTGATCGCAGAGCGCAACAAGGGCGGGGCAGAGGATGCCTGGTCGGCGGTGCTGGCGTTCCTGGACTCTGCCCTGACTCGCTAACCCCGAAACCGTTCGTGCTGAGTAGGGACCGAGTAGGCGCATAGCGCCGTATCGAGGGCTCGTATCGAAGCGTCCGGCTCGCTTGGCTTGTCCTTCGATACGCGCCTTCGACAAGCTCAGTCGCTACTCAGGACGAACGGTGGGTTTGTTACCCCGTCTTCCGCGTCAGCCACACCGTGCGCCCGCCCGTCGCGGGGTCCTCGGGCGCATAGGCAACCTCGCTTAAGCCGAAGAGGCGGAACAGCTCGCGATATTCGTGCGGGTCGAGGCTCGCATGATAGAGCGGATCGCCGAACTGCTCGCCGATCGCCTCGCCATGCGCGGGCCCCGAATTGAACAGGAAGGCGCCGCCGCGTTCGAGCCAGCCCGCGATCTTCTGGATCATGTCGGCCTGGTCCTGATGCGGCAGATGGAACAGGCTGTCCCAGGCAAGTACGCCGTGAAAGGTCCGCCCCATCGCCGCCTTGCGCATGTCGGCGCGCAGCCAGATGTGGCGGCCGAAGCGGGTGCGGCACAGCGCGATCATCTTTTCAGAGACGTCGACTCCGGTGAGCTGATGCCCGGTATCGATCAGGTAGCGGTCGACCGGCTCGCCGCCGCCGCAGCCCAGATCGAGGATATGCCCGTCCCTTGGCACAGCGAGCAGGAACCGGTCGAGCCAGTGCTGCTCGACGAAGTCCCTGCGCCGCGCCAGATCGAAGGCGTGCGCGTTGCGATCATAATGTTCCGCGATCCGGTCCGGCATCGCTTCTCCCCCCGCGAAACCCTTGCCAGGGAACCCCTTCCCCAGTCCATCCGTTTGAAACACAGACGGAAATTGCTTCACAGCAGGAGGATAGCATGGGTGAACTCACCGACAAAATCAAAGGCAACATCAACGAGGGCGTCGGCAAGCTGAAGCAGCAGAGCGACGATCCCGAAACGCGCGACGAAGGTGCCGCGCAGGAGATGAAGGGCAAGGGCGAGCAGCTGATCGGCAAGGTCAAGGGCGCGCTCGGCGACGATATCTGAAACCCCCTGAGGGTCGCACGGAGGGGTCGTTCCGGGAAACCGGGGCGGCCCTTTCTTGCGCGCGGCGGCGGCGCTAATATGCCGCCATGTCCCCGCCCGATCTCAAGACCACCGAGGGCATCGCCGCCTATCGCGCCGAACTGCACCGCGTCGCGCGCGGGTGGCGCTGGACTGGGCTGGCGATCGTGACGCTGGCGGCGGTCGGCTTCGTACAACTCGCCCGGCTCGATCTGCCATGGGGCAGCGGGCTTGGCGTCGCGACGGTGGCAGGGCTGGTGATCGGCTGGGGGCTGGCGATCACGGGAGCGGTCAAGCGGACGCGGTATCACAAGGCGCGGATGGCGGGGCATGGCTGAGCGCTGGCGCGTCGCCCCGGTGCTGGTGGTCAGCGATATGGCGGCCAGCATCGCCTATTGGCGCGACAAGATGGGGTTCGAGGTGGTGGGCACCTTCAAGGACCCGCCGGTAATGGCGTTCGTCGCGCGGAGCGGGGTGGAATTCATGCTCCAGGGCAATGGCGCGAACAGCGTGCCCGGCACCAACCGCAATCACATGTCGATGGTGTGGGACGCGCATGTCTGGGTCGACGATGCCGACGCGCTTCATGCCGACATGAAAGCGCGCGGGGCGACGGTGACCGATCCCGTCAACACCTTCTACGACAATCGCGAGTTCGAGGTGACCGACCCGGACGGCTATATCATCGCGTTCGGGAGTTCGCTGACCTGAACCCGAACATGCTGTTCCCCGGCGAAGGCCGGGGTCCAGTCAGGAATGCCTCACGGTTCTCGCGCTGTCGCCGGTTCGCCGAAACTGGGCCCGGCCTTCGCCGGGGAACGGCAAATGTCACTCCCCTCGGATCGCCGAGATGGTGGTGCCTGGGGTGATGATCTCCACTTCGGTCTTGAGGTGGAGCAGCCGCACGCCCTTCTCGGCCAGCGCGCGGTCGAGCGCGGGGGCGAATTCGGCGGTGATCTCCACCGTCTCCGCCCAGCAGCCATAGGCGCGGCCGAGCGCGGCGAAATCGGGGTTGTGGAGCGTCGTGCCGCTCAGCCGCGCGGGATATTCGCGCTCCTGGTGCATGCGGATCGTGCCATAGGCGCCGTTGTCGATCACGAGGACGAGGATGTCGGCCCCATGCTGGACCGCGGTGGCGAGTTCCTGCCCGTTCATCATGAAATCGCCGTCGCCCGCGAGCGCGACGACGGGGCGACCGGGCGCGCGGAGCTTGCCCGCGATCGCGGCGGGGACGCCATAGCCCATCGCGCCCGCGGTGGGGGCAAGCTGGCTCGGTTGCGCGCCGTAATGCCAGTAGCGGTGCCACCACGCCGAGAAATTGCCCGCGCCGTTGCAGATGATCGCTTGCGGGATCCGCTCGCGCATCGCGGCGACGCATTGGCCGAGATCGAGCTTCACGCCGTCCCGGGGCTTGGGGGTGGACCATTCGAGCCATTCCGCATGCGCTTCGGCGCCGCCGGGGAAGGGCGTGTCGAGCGGACGGAGGCTGCTCAGCATGTCGGCGAACACGCCGACCTCGCAGCAGACCGGCAGGTCGGCATGATAGACGCGGTTCAATTCCTCGGGGTCTGGATGGACATGGATCAGCGTCTGCCCGGGATGGTCGGGGGTGACGAGCGTATAGCCGTCGGTCGTTGCCTCGCCGAGCCGCGCGCCGATGACGAGCAGCAGGTCAGCGTCTTTGATTCGCCGGACGAGCCTGGGATTGGGACCGTAACCGAGATTGCCGGCCCAGACCGGCGAGCTGTTGACGATCGCGTCCTGGCGGCGAAAGGCGCCCGCGACCGGAATCCCCCAGCGCTCGGCGAAGGTGGCGAAGTGGAGCCCCGCCGACCGGTCCCAGCCCGCGCCGCCGACGATAGCAACAGGGCGCTTCGCGGTACGGATGCGCTCGACGATTTCGTGCGCAGGCTCTTCGGCCAGGTCAGGCATCAGCGGGTGTGGGAGGCTCTTCGGACGGTCGACCGCCTCGACCACGTCGCACAGCATGTCCTCGGGCAATGCGATGACGACCGGGCCGGGCCGCCCGCTGGTCGCGGTCCAGAAGGCGCGCGCGACATATTCGGGGATGCGCCGCGCATCCTCGATCCGCGTCGCCCATTTGGCGATCGGCCCGAAAAAGGCGGGGAAATCGACTTCCTGGAATCCCTCGCGATCCCGCATCCCGCGGTCGACATCGCCGATGAAGAGGATCATCGGCTGCGAATCCTGCATCGCGACATGGACGCCGATGCTGGCATTGGTCGCGCCGGGGCCGCGCGTGACGAAGGCGACGCCGGGCCGCTGGGTCATCGCGCCGTCGGCGCAGGCCATGAAGCCGACCCCGCCTTCCTGACGGCAGGTGACGAGGTCGATTTCGGGCACATCGTGGAGCGCGTCGAGCACCGCGAGGAAGCTCTCGCCAGGGACATGGAAGATGCGGTCGCAGCCTTGCGCGACAAGGTTGTCGACGAGGATGCGGCCGCCGGTGCGTTTCTGGGTCATGCGCGCCGTCCTAGGATGGCGGCCCCATGCCCGCAACTCAGTTGGGCGGCAGCTTCCATTCGAAAGGCATGATGAACTCGTCCCGGGTCGGCTGGCCTTCGGCATCGAGCGCGGCGGTGAAGCGCCCACGTCGCATCATCAGGCTGCATGCGGTCGTATCGAGCGCGACCGAGCCGCTCGAGGCATGGATGCTGCAGCTTTCGACCCGGCCCGCGGGCGAGATGGTGATGCGCAGCATGCTGACCCCCTCCTCTCCGGCGTAGAGCGCGGGGCCGGGATAATCGTCCGCCGTGACGAAGCTCGCCATCGGGCCGCGCGGCTTGGCAAAGGTCACCGCCGGCTTGCCGGGGGGCGGCAC
Organism: uncultured Sphingomonas sp.; assembly: GCA_966251045.1. Lineage (GTDB taxonomy): Bacteria > Pseudomonadota > Alphaproteobacteria > Sphingomonadales > Sphingomonadaceae > Sphingomonas. The sequence goes on along the minus strand of CBINJP010000011.1, from coordinate 74,859 downwards.
GGCTCGCGCGATCCCCGCCACGCAGCTGCGGCGCAGCGCATCGGTGAAGGCAAAGTTCGGCACGGTCGCGATCGGCTCGGGCCCGTTGCCGTCGAAAATGTCGATGTTCGCTACAGTTTTGGGCTGGGCCATCTGGTTCAGCTCTACCGGAAGCTCGAACCCCCGCCAGCCGCGCGCATCGCGAAAGCCGCGCGCGGCGCCCGCGGCGACCGGGCTGCTGGTGTCCATGCCGATGGCCATGGTCGGGGTCCTAGCGACCAGCCGGACCGGATAGCTCCGTCCCGCGGCGAAGCGCCACTGGGCGTGCGCCGCGCGGAAGCTCAGCTTGCCGTCAATTCCCTCGCGAATCTCGATGGCGACACCGTATGACGTCGTGCCCGATACGGTGCAGCCGGTGGCGTCGCGCGTGACGATCAAATTCGCGTTACGGCCCCATTCGGCCTGCGCGGCGGCGGGCGTCGCGGCGGTGATCGCGCACAGGATGATTGGCAGGGCCGCGCGCTTCATGTCATCGAGTATGGAAAGGCGGGGCAGGGGCGTCAATCGGCGCCCCTGCCCCGTGAGAAAGGAGGAAATCATGCTGATCATCGGCAGCCATGTGTCGCCCTATGTCCGCAAGGTCATCGTCTCGCTGGAGGCGAAGGGCGTCGGCTATGAGATCGATCCGATCGTGCCCTTTTTCGGCAATGACGAATTCACCCGGCTGAGCCCGCTCAGGCGTGTCCCGGTGCTGGTCGACGGCGATCTGGTGCTCAACGATTCGACCGTGATCTGCGAATATCTCGACGAGTCCTATCCCGAACCGCCGATGATGCCGAAGAGCCCCGCCGATCGGGCGCGGGCGCGGTGGATGGAGGAATATGCCGACAGCCGGCTGGGGGACCTGATCATCTGGCGGCTCTTCTATCGCCGGATCGTCGCACCGCGCGTCCACAAGCTCGCGCCCGACGAGGCCGAGATCGCCAGGGTGACCGAGGTCGAGCTGCCCGAGGCGCTCGACTGGGTCGAGGAACACGCACCCGATGAGGGCTTCCTGTTCGGCCATGTCTGCACCGCCGACGTCAGCTATGCAGCCTTCTTCCGCAACGCCGCGATCGCGGGCTGGACGATCGACGCGGCGCGCTGGCCCAGAACCTCGGCGTGGATCGCGCGCGTCGGGGAGGTGCCCGCCTTTGCCGCGACGATGAAATATGAGGCGGCGATCATGGGATCGAAGCAGCATGAGCGCGCCGATGCGCTACGCGCAGCCGGGGCGACGATCTCGGAGAAGAGCTACGGCGCCGATACGCCGCAGCGGAGCATCATGCTGGGCTGAGGCGCGAAAAGCCGCGCGGCGGGGCATGCCGCGCGGCTCCTCGGGCGGTCAGCGCGTCAGAAGCGAAGCCCGACGCCGACCGTCCCTTGCTGCTTGTGGCCGTCGCGCGAATAGTCCGAGTAGCGATATTCGGCGCGCACGAAGGCCCGGCCGCCGACATTCTGCTCGACACCGCCGCCGACGCGCATGCCGTCGAGGTCGGGTCCGAGTGCCCCCGCGATGCGGGCATTGGTGTAGCCGCCCTTGGCATAGAGCAGGGTGCGGCCGCCGACGACATAGCCGATCCGGCCGCCAGCATAGAGGTCGCGGCTCGACTTGTCGCAGAAATTGCCGGTGCAGCGCTCCGTGGTCGATGCCGTGATCTCGCCGTCGACGCCGAACACCAGGTTCCCGGCCTGGTGATCGTAACCGATCGCCCCGCCCGCGAACGCGCCCTCATTGCCGAAGCTGGAGGTGCCGCTTTCCTCGATCCCGCCGATCACCGCGGCATAGGGACCGTCGAACTTCTTCTCCGCATCGCCCGAATCCTGGGCGAACGCCGGGGTTGCGGCCATCGCGAGCGCGAAGGCCGTTGCTGCTGGAATACGCATGAGAGATGGGTTCCTTTACTGAGCGTTACGCCCCCGGAGCCGAACTGGCGGGGCTATGCGGCGGAACCGTGTGGGAATAAGGGTTTTTACTTAGCCAGCCGCCTATTTGCCGCCCATCTTTGCCCAACATGGACAGGCTGCCATAAAGTTGAATGGATATTCAGGTTCGCTTGACCCGCCCCTTCGCCCCCGACTATCGCGGGGCCGATCACGGAGACTCGCAAGCGTATGAAAAAGCTCTACCCGAACGCGGAGGCAGCGCTGGAAGGGCTGCTGTTCGACGGCATGACCCTGTGCGCGGGCGGTTTCGGCCTGTGCGGCATTCCGGAGCGGCTGATCGACGCGATCCAGGCGGCGGGGACGAAGGACCTCACCATCGCAAGCAACAATGCCGGAATCGACGGCGAGGGGCTCGGCAAGCTGCTCCGAACGCGCCAGGTGAAGAAGATGATTTCGTCCTATGTCGGCGAGAACAAGGAGTTCGAGCGGCAATATCTCTCGGGCGAGCTCGAGGTGGAATTCTGCCCCCAGGGCACGCTCGCCGAGCGCTGCCGCGCGGGCGGGGCGGGGATTCCCGGTTTCTACACCAAGACGGGCGTCGGCACCCAGGTCGCCGAGGGCAAGGAAGTGAAGGTCTTCGACGGGGAGGAATATATCCTCGAGCGCGGCATCCGCAGCGACCTTTCGATCATCAAGGGCTGGAAGGCCGACGAGAGCGGCAACCTGATCTTCCGCAAGACCGCGCGCAACTTCAACCAGCCGATGGCGACGGCGGGCCGGATCTGCGTCGCCGAGGTCGAGGAAGTGGTTCCGGTGGGCAGCATCGACCCCGATCACATCCATCTGCCGGGCATCTATGTGAAGCGGATGATCGTGGGCGCGCCATACGACAAGAAGATCGAATTCCGCACGACCCGCGAGCGGGAGCCCGCGTGATGCGCATGCGCGCCGCGCTCGCCGCATTGCTGCTGGGCGCCGCGCCGATGGTGTCGGGCTGCGTCGCCGCGGCGCTGGTGCCGATCGCGGCCGGCGGGGCGATCGGGCGCAAGCAGCTGAACGGCAGCGAGGAGCGCACCGCCGAACGCCAGACTCCCACTCCGACGCCGACACCGGGTTCGGCGCCCGCTTCGTCGGCGGATATCCCTGCCTCGCGCGTGGTCGGGATCGTGCAGGGGCCGATGCCGGTTCCGGGCGGCCCTGCGCCCGTACTCGCGGGCGAGGAAAAGCCGAAGGCGCCGCCTTCGGGGATGCAATATCTCTATGGCTCGGGCGAGGCCGCGGCGCTCAGCCTCCAGGCCTATCAGCAGCTCTGGACCTATCTCCAGGCGCGCGCGCAGGATCGCAAGGCCGGGCTCGAGATCCGCGGCGTCGTGCTGTCGAAGGAAGGCTCGCTCGAGGTCCCCAAATTCATGCCCTGCGGCAAGAAGCCGCTCGCGGTGGTGTTCGACATCGACGAGACCGTGATCCTCAATCTTGGCTATGAGGCCGACGATGCCCAGCGCGGCACCGGCTATGACGACCGCCGCTGGAAGCGCTGGGAAGCGACCGGGGCGGAGGATGTCGCCCCGGTGCCCGGCGCGGTCGAGACGATCGAGGGCGCGCGGCGCTCGGGGATCGTCGTCGTGTTCAACTCGAACCGGTCGGAAGGCAGCGCGCCCGGCACGATCGCCGCGCTCGAACATGCCGGGCTGGGCACCGCGAAGGTCGGCGAGACCTTGTGGCTGCGCGGCGACGGGCCCAATTCGAGCGGCAAGGACATCCGCCGCTGGGAGATCGCGGCGAAATATTGCGTCGTCGCCTTGGTCGGCGATCAGCTGGGCGATTTCACCGATCTGTTCAATCCGGGCGGGGTGCCCGTGCCGATCCGGCGCAACATGGCGAGCCAGACGATGATCGCCGCGATGTGGGGCAATGGCTGGTTCATGCTGCCCAATCCCGTCTACGGCACCGGCCTTCACGGCAGCATCGACGACCTGTTCCCGCAGGACAAGCGCTGGACCGATCCGGGCGAGCCTGCACCCACAGCCACGCCGACGCCCGAACCCGTCCACACGTTATCGCCGACTGCGCCCGAGGCGCCCCAATGACAGCCCTTCAAGGAAAGAACGACTGATGGCCTGGACCCGCGACGAAATGGCGGCGCGTGCCGCGCGCGAGCTGGAGGATGGCTATTATGTCAATCTCGGCATCGGCATCCCCACTTTGGTGGCGAACCATATTCCGCCGGGGGTGGAGGTCACGCTCCAGTCGGAGAACGGGATGCTCGGCATCGGGCCGTTCCCTTATGAGGATGAAGTCGATCCCGATCTGATCAACGCCGGCAAGCAGACGATCAGCGAACTGCCGCAATCGGCCTATTTCGGTTCGGAGCAGAGCTTCGCGATGATCCGCGGCGGGCATATCGACCTGACCGTGCTCGGCGCGATGGAGATCAGCGAGACCGGTGACATCGCCAACTGGATGATCCCGGGCAAGATGATCAAGGGCATGGGCGGCGCGATGGACCTGGTCGCCGGGGTCAAGAAGATCATCGTGGTGATGGAGCATAACTCCAAGAATGGCGATCCCAAGTTCGTGCCCGCCTGCACGCTGCCGCTGACCGGCAAGAATGTGGTCGACATGATCATTACCGACCTCGCGGTGTTCCAGCGGCCCGATCATCAGTCGCCGTTCAAGCTGATCGAGATCGCGCCCGGCGTGACCGCCGAGGAAGTGGCGGCGAAGACGACGGCGCGCTACCTCAGCTGAGGATTCGGCTTTCAGAGATCGCGAACCTGCGCGGGAGATCCTGGCCACGGTGTCGAGCTTCCGGATCGAATAGAGCCGGACGGACATTGGCGATTGCTCCAAGCTGGATTAGCTTGCCCCCCATGGGGGAGCGGTTCCAGATCCATTTGATCAAGCCGACGCGGTACGACGACGACGGCTATCCGCTGCAATGGTGGCGGTCGATCATCCCGTCCAATTCGCTCGCCTGTCTGGCCGGGATCGTTGAGGATGCGCTGGCGCGCGGCGCGCTGGCTGGCGCGGCGGCCGATGTTCATGTCGTCGACGAGATCCACAGCCATGTCGATCCGCGCCGGATTGTGCGCGACATTGTACGCGCCGGGGGCAAGGGCGTGGTGTTCCTGGTCGGCGTCCAGACCAACCAGTTCCCTCGCGCGATGGACATGGCGCGCGAGTTCCGCGCGGCCGGGGTGCCCGTGGCGATCGGCGGCTTCCATGTCTCGGGCTGCATCTCGATGCTCAGGCAATTGCCGCCCGAGCTTGCCGAGGCGCAGGCACTGGGGATCGGGCTGTTCGCGGGCGAGGCCGAGGATGGTCGGATCGACGAAGTTCTGGAGGACGCGTTTCGCGGGCAATTGAAGCCGCTCTACAATCACCTGAAGGACACGCCGAACATCGCCGGCGCGCCGATCCCGTTCCTGCCCAGGGTGCAGGTCGACAAGAACATCAACCGCTATTCGAGCTTCGATCTGGGGCGCGGCTGTCCGTTCGAATGCTCGTTCTGCACGATCATCAACGTCCAGGGCCGCAAGAGCCGTTTCCGCACTGCGGACGATCTCGAGGCGATCATCCGCGCCAATGCCGCGGCGGGCGTGAGCCGCTTTTTCCTGACCGACGACAATTTCGCGCGCAACCGCAACTGGGAGGCGTTCTGCGACCGGCTGATCGCGCTGAGGGACCAGGGGTTCCCGGTGCGGCTGGCGATCCAGGTCGACACGCTGGCGCATCAGATTCCGGGCTTTGTCGACAAATGCGTCGAGGCGGGCGCCGACCAGATTTTCATCGGCCTCGAGAATATCAACTCGGACGCGCTGGAGGGCGCGAAGAAGCGCCAGAACCGCGTCGAGGATTATCGCGCGATGTTCCTCGACTGGAAGCGGCATCCGGTCTTCATCACCTGCGGCTACATCATCGGCTTCCCGAACGACAGCTATGCGTCGGTGATGCACGATATCGAGATCCTGAAGGACGAGCTGGCGGTCGACACCATCTATCTGAACTATCTCACGCCGCTGCCCGGGAGCGAGGATCATCGCCGGCTGCACGAGGCGGGCGTGTGGATGGACCCGGACCTGACCCGGTATGATCTCAACCACCGCGTGACGCACCATCCGAAAATGTCCGACGCCGAATGGGAGCGCGCCTATCGCGATGCGCACCGCAGCTTCTATTCATGGGCGCATATGGAGCGCATCATCCGGCGGATGGCGGCGCTCGGATCGAACAAGAAGTTCACGACGATCAACCGGCTGCTCGCCTATCGCGAGGCGGTGCGGCTCGAAGGCGTGGCGAAGCTTGAGTCGGGCTATATCCGGATCAAGCGGCGGACCCAGCGGCGGCCCGATCTGCCGCGCGAGAATATCCTCGCCTTCCACGCGAAACATCTGGCGCATCAGGTCTGCGCGATCGGCGGGGCGGCGATGACCTATTGGCGGCTGCGGCGGATGCTGTTCCGCATCCTGCGCGATCCCGCGCGGTTCGACTATATCGACGCCGCGATCCGCCCGCTGGAGGACGATGCCTCACCGTTGATGACCGACACGCGCTCGACCGACCGCGCCGACCGCCGCCGTGCGCGAGCTTCGGCGGCGGCATGAGCCCTTATCGGAGAGCATTGTTCTCCCTCTCGCTCGCGGCGGTGCTGCCGTCCCCCGCGACGCCGGCCGCGGGGCAGGTGCCCGCCGAGCGCGATTGGGGAGCGGCCTTGCGCATCGATGCGCAGGCGCTGCACGACGATATCGCCGCCAATCATCCCGGACCGGTCAATCGCGCCGATCCTGGTTTCGCTCGGCGCAACGACGCGCAACTGGCGCTGGCGCTGAAACGGGCCCGCACCGCGCGCAGCTATGCCGATTATTTCTATGCGCTCCGGCTCTATGTGGCGTCGTTCGACGACGGGCATCTGGAATTCGGTGTCTATGGCAACACGCCAATGGACATTAGCTGGCCGGGCTTCCTGACCGACTATGACGGGCAGGGGATCATGCGGGTCATCGTGCGGGATGAGCGCGCTGGCGTGCCGATCGGCGCGCAACTGATCGGATGCGACGGCCGCACCGCGGCGCAGGTCGCGGCGGCGCGGCTGGGCCCGGCAATTGGCCGATGGCAGCTGGAGGCGCAGCGGCGGGCACATGGCCGGTACCTCTTCCTTGACGATGGTAACCGCTATGTTCCCCGCATCAGGCGCTGCACCTTCGCTGCCGGGGGAAAGCGGCGCAGCTTGCAGCTCGATTGGCAGCCGATCGCGCCCCGCGACATCGTCGGCAGGTTGAGCGCGGCCACGGCGCGGCCGCCGCGGGATTTCGCCAGCAGGACCGGCGCCGGCGGCGTGCGCTGGTTTTCGATGCCGTCCTTCAATGGTGAACCGCAATCCGCGGCCGGGAAGGCACTGCCGCCGATGATCGCGGCCATGCGCGCGGGCCGGGAAGAGCTGGTGGCCGCGCCCGCGATCGTGCTCGATCTTCGCGGCAATGGCGGCGGCTCGTCGGATTGGTCGCGCCAGATCGCGGAAATCCTGTGGGGACGGGCGGCGCTCGAGCGGCTGCCGCGCGACGGCAGCTATGTCGAGTGGCGGGTCTCGCGCGCCAATTTGGCGGCGATCGAGCGGAATTATGCGCGGCGCTCGGCCGGCGGCGTCCTCTCCTCCACGACGCTGCACTGGTACCGGGGCGTGATCGCGGGCCTGACCGGCGCGCTGGCGCGGGGCGACGCACTGTGGCGGCAGGGGCCTGATGAAGCCGCGATTGCGGAGGTCGCGCCGCAGCCAGTCGCGCCCGCGCTTGGGGGGCCGGTCTATGTGCTGACCGACTGGAGCTGCGCATCGGCTTGCCTTGACGCGGTCGATTTGTGGCGTGCGCTCGGCGCCGTGCATGTCGGGCAGACGACCAGCGCGGACACGCTCTATATGGAAATCCGGACGGTAAGATCGCCGAGCGGGATCGGCGAGTTTTCGATGCCGATGAAAGTATATCGGGGGCGATCGCGCGGATCCAACGTGCCATTGGCGCCTGTCTGCAAGTTCGACGGCGATATTTCCGAAACGGCGGCGCTGGAGCGCTGGATCGCCGCGCTGGCCGCGCGCGGCGACGGCCCGGCTCGAGGCGGGTGCCGCGTTTGACGCTGCGCCAGGTCAGGCGTACATTTCTGAAATGTTTGATGCTTTCCGCCGGCGTTATCTGGATCTGCTCGCGTCGATCTATATCTACAACGAGCATCGCGGGTATACGAGCATCGACCGGGTGCTCGAGGCGGTCCGCGCGCGCGAGCCCGGCAATCTGAAGCTGATCGCCGATATCGAGAAGCATCGCGCCGACGAGCGCAAACACTATGTCATGTTCAAGCGCTGGTTCGAGCTGAAGGGGACGATGCCGCTCAGGGTCGACCGGACCTGCGGCCATATCGATCGCTTCGTCGAGATCATGTTCCGCCGGACGATCGATGATCTCGACACCAAGCGGGTGATCGCCGAGGATGCGCAGTTCGAGAAGCTATGCCGGGTAATCTCGCTGACCGAGCAGCGCGGGTTCAAGCAGGTCGAGATCCTGCTCAAGCACCCGTTGGTGCGCGACGACAAGGTGATGATGAAGATCTTCCGGGTCGTCCACAAGGACGAGCCGAGCCACTGGGCGCCCTATGACGGCTGGCTCAAGGCGAACGGCAAGCGCGAGCCCAAATGGTGGGAGCGGGCGATCGACAGCTTCATCCATTCGGAATTGCTGTTCCTCAAGCTGCCGATCCTTTTCCTCAACGTCTGGATGCCGCGCCGCACCGAATGGGCCGATATGAACGATCCGGCGGAGGAGCTCGCATCGCCGGTGCCGGCCGCGGCCTGACCGAAAATAAGAAGGCCGGGCGGAAGCCCGGCCTTCAAAGTCCTCAGGTACGCCACTCGGTACGCATACTCGGTTCCTCAGAAGCGGTTCCTCGGCACCCGCAGCCTCTTTCGCAGACCCCCCGATTTCGGGCAATTGAGGCAAGTTACGATGAGTCATCCTACGGGTGAGTCATTCTACTTGAGTCGAAATACGGAGCCTAAATGCGCATCCTTCTGACAGGTTCGAGCGGCTGGCTGGGCCGCTTCCTCGCGCCGATGCTGCGCGCGGGCGGCCATGAGGTGACGGGGCTCGATGTCGCGCCGGGGGCGGACACGCAAGTGATCGGATCGGTCGCGGACCGCGTGCTGGTCGACCGCGTGTTCGGCGAACGCGGGATAGAGGCGGTGATCCATGGCGGGGCGCTGCACAAGCCGGACATCGTGCGATATCCTGCGCAGGCCTTTATCGACGTCAATGTCTCGGGGACGCTCAACCTGCTCGAGGCGGCGCAGGCGGCGGGGCATGACCGGTTCGTCTTCACCTCGACCACCTCGCTGATGATCTCGTCGGCGATCCGCGACGAGCGGGGCGATGCGGCGGTGTGGCTCACCGAGGAATCGGGGCCGCTGCGCCCGCGCAACATCTATGGCGTGACCAAGCTCGCCGCCGAGAAGCTTTGCAGCCTCGCGCACCAGGATGCCGGGCTGGCGTGCATGATCCTGCGGACCGCGCGCTTCTTCCCCGAGGAGGACGATACGCATCGCGATCTTTCGGGCACCAACATGAAGGCGAACGAGTTCCTCAACCGGCGCCTGACCGTGGAGGATGCCGCGCGGGCGCATCTGGTGGCGCTGGAGAAGGCGCCGGAGATCGGCTTCGGGACCTTCATCCTTTCCGCGCCGACGCCCTTCTCGCCCGACGACGCCGCGGAACTCAAGGCCGATGCGCCCGCGGTGATCGCCCGCTATTTTCCGGACGCGGCGGAACTCTATGCACGCAAGGGCTGGCAGCTGCCGCGCGGCATCGGGCGGGTTTACGATCCGGGGCTGGCCGAACGGGTGATGGGCTTTCGCTGCGAGACGGGGTTCGCCGAGGTGCTGGCTGCGCTGCGTGACGGTGCGCCGATGCCCTTCGCGCATGACGCCGATTATGTCAGCCCAAAGGAAGTGGCGAAGGCGTAACGATTATGGCATAGGCCTCCGGAAAATCGGGGGATTTTATGAAAATCGTCAAGCGCATCCTGATCGGCCTCGCCGCCGTCATTCTCGTGTTCGTGGTCGTGCTCTACGCCGGTTCGGAGTGGGTGATCCGCGCGGGCCATGCCACGCCCGAGGTGAAGATCGCGGTGCCAAGCGACGCCGCCTCGATCGAGGAAGGCGCGCGGCTGGCGCGTGTGGCGGGGTGCCGTAGCTGCCATGGCAAGGACGGCGAGGGCTCGGTGATGGTCGACAGCGCGATGCTTGGCCGCATCGCGCCGCCGCCGCTTGCGAAGATCGCCGCGACCTACAGCAATGAGGATCTGGTGCGCGCGATCCGGCATGGTCAGCGCGAGGATGGCAGCGCGCTGTGGATCATGCCCTCGGCGCGCTCCTATCATTTCATCGCCGACGACGATCTGGGCAAGATCATCGGCTGGATCCGCACGCTCAAGCCCGGCCCGAAAGACTCGCAGGCGACGATGCGCTTCGGGCCGCTGGGCCGCGGGCTGATCCTCTTCGGCGGGTTTCATTCGAGCTACACCGCCACCAGCGCCGCCGCGAAGACGCGGCCCGCCAATGTTGGGCAATATTTCGTCGACGCGATCTGCATGGATTGCCACTCGCTATCCAAGGAGCTGCCCGCGCATGACGGATCGGGCATGGTGCCGGCGCTGGCGCCGATGGCCGCCTCCTACGATCTGCCCAATTTCACCAAGCTGATGCGGACGGGGCAGGGCATGTCGGGGCGCGATCTCGGGCTGATGCGCAGGGTCGCCGCCAACGATTTCCGATATTTCACCGACGCGGAGATCGCGTCGCTCCACGCCTATCTGGCGGGGGAGAATGCGAAGCTGAACGGGGGGAAGTAAAGCGCGGCTTCGCGCATCGAAATTGCGGCTCCGCTTGCCCCCGCGCACGATTCGATTAGAGCGCGGGCATGGCAAAGCCGCTGACCCTGTATGAGAAGATCTGGGCCGACCATGTCGTCGAGCGCCGCGACGATGGGACGTGCCTGATCTATATCGACCGCCACCTCGTCCATGAGGTGACCAGCCCGCAGGCGTTCGAGGGGCTGCGCGTGGCGGGGCGCAAGGTGCGGCGGCCCGATCTGACGCTGGCCGTGCCCGACCATAATCTGCCGACCACGGCGCGGGTCGATGCCGCGGGCAACCCGCTGCCAATCGCCGATCCGGAGAGCGCCAACCAGCTTTCGACACTGCGCGCCAATGTCGCTGAGTTCGGCGTCCCCTATATCGACGCGCTCGATGCGCGGCAGGGCATCGTGCATGTCATCGGGCCCGAACAGGGCTTCACGCTGCCCGGCACCACGCTCGTCTGCGGCGACAGCCATACCTCGGCGCATGGCGCGCTGGGCGCGCTCGCGTTCGGGATCGGCACCAGTGAGGTCGAGCATGTGCTGGCGACCCAGACATTGCTGCTCAGCCCGTCGAAGACGATGGAGATCCGGGTCGACGGCAAGCTCGGCTTCGGGGTCACCCCCAAGGATGTCGTCCTCGCGATCATCGGCAAGATCGGCGCGGCGGGTGGCACGGGATACGTCATCGAATTCACCGGCGAGGTGATCCGCGCCATGTCGGTCGAGGGGCGGCTGACGGTGTCGAACATGTCGATCGAGGGCGGCGCCCGCGCGGGGCTGATCGCGCCCGACGAGACGACCTTCGCATATCTGAAGGGCCGCCCGATGGCGCCGCAGGGGGAGGATTGGGATCGCGCGACCGCCTATTGGCGTACGCTGCCGACCGACGCGGGCGCGGTGTACGACAAGGTCGTCACGCTCCATGCCGACGAGATTTCGCCTTCGCTCACCTGGGGCACCAGCCCTGAGGATGTGGTGCCGATCACCGGCGTGGTGCCCGATCCCGAGAGTTTCGCCGACCCTTCCAAGCGGGTCGCCGCGCAAAAGTCGCTCGATTATATGGGGCTGACCCCCGGCACCGCGATGCGCGACGTGGCCGTGGAGCATGTGTTCATCGGGTCGTGCACCAACAGCCGGATCGAGGATCTCCGCGCCGCCGCCGCGGTGGTCGAGGGGCGGCATGTCGCCGAAGGAATTCGCCAGGCGCTGATCGTGCCCGGATCGGGGCTCGTGAAACGCCAGGCCGAGGCCGAAGGGCTCGACCGCATCTTCAAAGAGGCCGGATTCCAATGGCGTGAGCCCGGTTGCTCGATGTGTCTGGCAATGAATCCCGATAAGGTACCGTCAGGCGAACGTTGTGCTTCAACTTCGAACCGAAATTTCGTAGGAAGACAGGGTCCGGGAGCGCGGACGCATCTGGTGTCGCCGGCCATGGCGGCAGCAGCTGCTGTAACAGGGCGGCTGACCGACGTCAGGGAGCTGATGACTCCCGATAAGTGACGCGGCAGGCGTGAGTATCGGGGATGCATCATGAAGCGGGCACTGGTGGCGTTGATTGCCGGAACTGTCCTGAGCGGCCTCGCCGCGGCTTACGCCTCCACGGCGTCCAGCATCGCCAGTAGCGACGGGGATATCCCGGCCAAGTCCGAGCCCAAGGCCAAGTCGCACAAGCTCGCCGCGAGCGACTGAATTCCGTTCGGGCCGCGGCGCGAACCAAAAGTTTGACCGCCCCAGCCGAAAAGCCGGTTCCCAGCCTCCCGCGCAATGCTCTAAGCACCCTCTCGCCATTCCGGGGAGAGTCTCATGCTGATCGCCGCCTTGCTCGCCATCGCCAATCCCGCGCCCGCCGCCGAAGTCGAGATGTGGCGGCTCGATTGCGGCGCGTTCAACGGCGCCGATTTCTCCTGGTTCAGCGACACGCATCGCTATGACGGGCAGAAGCGCGACCTGGTCGTCAGCTGCTACCTGATCCGCCACGGCGACCAGTATCTGGTGTGGGACACGGGCGTGGGCGAGAAGGCGCTGGCCGGGCGGCCGACGGTGCTGGCGCAGCTCGCCCAGATCGGGGTGAAGCCCGAGCAGGTGAAGTTCGTCGGGATCAGCCACCGCCATTCCGACCATACCGGCCAGGCGCTCAGCTTTCCCGGCGCAACGCTGCTGATCGGTGCCGAGGATTTCGAGACGCTCAAGGGCTCGAAGGATCCCGGTGACCGCGCGGGGCTGCTTCCCTGGCTCGATGGCGGCGCCAAGGCGCAGATGGTGACCGGCGACTGGAACATCTTCGGCGACGGCAGTGTGATGATGCTGAACATGCCGGGGCACACCGCTGGGCATCACTCGCTGCTGGTCAAGCTCAAGGAGAGGGGCTGGGTGCTGCTTTCGGGCGACCTGTTCCATGCGCGCGAAAGCTATGAGTTCGATCAGGTGCCGGCGTTCAACGTCAACCGCGCCGATACGCTGGCGTCGATCGGGCGGTTCAAGGGGATCGCGACGAACCTGCGGGCGACGGTGATCGTCCAGCATGAAAAGCTCGACGTCGACAAATTGCCGGCTTTCCCCGCAAGCGCCCGCTGATAGGATTTCTTCGTCACCCCGGACTTGATCCGGGGTCCATGTACCAGCATTGGCGTCGAGCGTGCCGCCGCTGTGGGCACATGGATGCCGGATCAAGTCCGGGGTGACGGCTGGAGTGTTGACCGATGGAACCCGTCCGCATCGTCGAAGGCCGCGCCTATCCGTGGGGCGCCAAGAATATCGACACCGACGTCATCATCCCGGCGCACTGGCTCAAGACGATCAGCCGCTCGGGGCTGGCCAGGGGCGCGTTCGAGACGGTGCGCGCGCAGCCGGGCAATATCTTCGACGATCCCCGCTATGCCGGCGCGCCGATCCTGATCGCGGGCGACAATTTCGGCTGCGGATCGAGCCGCGAGCATGCCGCATGGGCGCTGGCGGACATGGGGGTGAAGGCGGTGATCGCGCCGAGCTTCTCGGATATCTTCTCGGGCAATGCGTTCAAGAACGGGATCGTCCCCGTGGTGCTGCCGCAGGAGGCGATCGACCGGCTGGTCGAGGTCGCGAAGGACAGCGAAGTCACCGTCGATCTGGAGACGATGACCGTCACCACGCCCTTTCAGGACCGCTTCCCGTTCGAGCTCGACGCGTTTCGCCGCGATTGTCTGATGCAGGGGCTGGACGAAGTCGGCCTGACACTGGCAAGGGATACCGCGATTTCGAAATATGAGTCGGGCGTCGCCAATGAGCGCCCCTGGATCGCGGTTAGGAGCGGACATGAGGGCGTTGCTGTCGAAGGAACCGGGCGGACCTGAAACCCTAAAACTCTCGGAACTGCCCGATCCGGTCGCCGGTCCGGGGCAGGTCGTGGTCGCGGTGAAGGCCTGCGCGGTCAACTATCCCGACGTGCTCATCATCGAGGACAAATATCAGTTCAAGCCGCAGCGCCCTTTCGCGCCGGGCAGCGAGATCGCGGGCGTGGTCGAGAGCGTCGGCGAGGGCGTCGAGGGCTGGGTGCCGGGCGACCGGGTGGTCGCGGTAACCGGCCATGGCGGCATGGCCGAGAAGATGGCGATCGAGGCCTTCCGCCTGTTTCGCCTGCCCGAGGGGCGTAGCTTCGAGGAAGGCTCGGCGCTGCTGCTCACCTATGCGACGACGATCCACGCGCTGGTCGATCGCGGGCATCTGAAGGCCGGACAGACGCTGCTGGTGCTGGGCGCGGCGGGCGGCGTCGGGCTGGCGGCGATCGAGCTGGGCAAGGCGTTCGGTGCGCGCGTGGTCGCGGCGGTTTCGAGCGAGGAAAAGGCCGAGGCTGCGAAGGCGGCGGGGGCGGACGAGACGCTCGTCTATGGCCGCGCGCCGTTCGACAAGGACCAGAGCAAGGCGCTGGCGGAGCAATTCAAGGCCGCATGCGGCCCCGGCGGCGCGGACGTGATCTACGATCCTGTCGGCGGCGACTATGCCGAGCCCGCGCTGCGATCGATCGCGTGGGAGGGGCGGTATCTGGTGGTCGGCTTCCCGGCGGGCATTCCGAAGCTGCCGCTCAACCTTACCCTGCTCAAGAGCTGCGACGTGTGTGGCGTCTTCTGGGGCGCCTTCGCGGCGCGCGATCCGAAGGCCAATCAGGCGCATGTCGAGCATCTCTTCCGCCTGTGGGAGGAGGGCAAGATCGCGCCCCGCGTGACCGAGAGCTTTGCATTCGAGGATGGCGGGAAGGCTATCGCCAAGATGGCCGCGCGCGCGGTGATCGGGAAGGTCGCGGTGCGGGTTTCCTGATCCTCCCCGGAACGGGGAGGGGGACCGCCGCGAAGCGGTGGTGGAGGGGGCGTGCCACACAGGACGTCCCATGAGGAGAGCCCCCTCCGTCAGCCTGCGGCTGCCACCCCCCCCGTTCCGGGGAGGATTGAGCGGTTGCCACACGCCCCCACCGTTCCTATCTCCGGCGAAACGACAGCCCAGGGGTAGCGCATGACCAGTTTCGACGATCGCGAGAAGGCATTCGAGGCGAAGTTCGCCCGCGATGAGGAAATGGCGTTCCGCGTCACCGCGCGCCGCAACCGGCTCGTCGGGCAATGGGCGGCGGCGCAGATGGGCCTGACGCCGGAAGAGACCGACGCCTATGCCAAGGCCGTGGTCCAGGCCGATTTCGAGGAAGCCGGCGACGAGGATGTGATCCGCAAGCTCTTGGGCGACCTGCTCGCCGCGGGCGTCGAGACCGATGAGGGCACCGTGCGCGCCGCGCTCGAGGCGCAGACCGTCGAGGCGCGCCGCCAGCTGATGGAAGCCAAGTAACATGCCGATGGCCGCCGACGAGATCGAGGCGCTGATCCGGCAGGGCATCCCCGATGCCCGGGTCGAGATCACCGACTTGCGCGGCGACGGCGATCATTATGCCGCGCGCGTGGTGAGCCCGATGTTCAAGGGCATGCCGCGTGTGCGCCAGCATCAGGCGGTCTATGCCGCATTGGGCGGCCGGATGGGCGGAGTGCTGCACGCGCTCCAGCTCACCACCGAAGCGCCAGTCGAGGAGTAAAGTCAGTGACCGAGGATGTATCCGCCCGCCTTCAGGGCCTTGTCGATTCGAACGATGTGCTGCTGTTCATGAAGGGCAGTCCGCTCTTCCCGCAATGCGGGTTTTCGAGCCGGGCGGTGGCGATCCTCAACCATCTCGGGGTCGAGTTCGAAAGCGTCGACGTGCTCCAGGATCAGGAGGTCCGCCAGGGCATCAAGGCCTTTTCGGACTGGCCGACCATTCCGCAGCTGTATGTCGGCGGCGAGTTCATCGGCGGGTCGGACATCATGATGGAAATGTACGAATCAGGCGAACTGGCGCAGCTTTTTGCCGACAAGGGCGTTTCACAACCGGAATAACAATGAGCCGGAGTGTGTGATGTACGCGTCCAATGTTCCCGCCATGTGGGCGGGAGCCAGTGTTTGCAGCCATGAGCTGACGATCTGCGACCTGACCCAGAGCTATTCGCCGAGCGGGGGCGGCGGGATCAGCACCTATCTTGGCAGGAAGCGCGATCACGTGCTGGCGCACACCCCGCACCGGCTGATCCAGATCGTGCCCGGGCCCGAGGACAGGGTGACCGAAAATGGCCGCCATATCTTCGTCGAGGTCGGCGCGCCCAAGGTGCCGGGCAGTCCCAATTACCGTTTCATCCTGCGCACCAGCGCGGTGCGTGACGTGCTCGAGCGCTATCGCCCCGATCTGATCGAATCGCTGTGCCCCTGGGTGCTGCCCTGGTCGGCGGTGCATCATCGGACCGCGCATCCGGAGACGGCGCTGGTCGCGGGCTACCGCACCGATTTCCCCAATGCGCACATCTATCGCGTGGCCGATCACCTGTTCGGCGCGGGGCCCGCGCGGTTCGCGCGGGAAATGGCCTATCGCTATGCGCGGCATCTCTACAGCGAGTTCGACTGGGTTTACACGCTGGGCGAGCCGCAGCGTGCGCAGCTCGCAACGCTGGGGATCACCAACACGCGCGTGATGCCGCTGGGGGCGGATCCGGTGCTGTTCCACCCGGACAAGCGCGATCCCGGCTACCGCGCCTCGCTGGGTCTGCCCGGCTCGGGGCCCTTGCTCGTCTATGCAGGGCGGATCGACAACGAGAAGCGCGCCGACGCGCTGGTGGCGATGTTCCGCAAGTTGCCGCCCGATCTGGGTGCCGCGATGGTGATGATCGGCGACGGCAAATTGCGCGAGAAGCTGGCCGAGGAGAGCCGCGGGCTGGCGATAGCCTTTCCCGGCTTCGAGAAGGATCGCGCGGGGCTGGCGCGGGCGCTGGCGTCGAGCGACATCTATGTCTCGGGCATGGCCGACGAGACGTTCGGCATTTCGGTGATCGAGGCGCAGGCGGCGGGATTGCCGGTGGTCGGCGTGGCGAGCGGGGCGATGCCCGAGCGCGTGCCCGCCGGGCTGGGCTATCTGGGGCCGGTCGACGATGCCGACGCGATGGCCGCGAACGTACTGCGCGTGTGGCACGAGGGCGCGGCGGCGATCGGCGCCCGCGCCCGGGCGCATGCCGAGCGGTTCGACTGGCGCTTCACCTTCGAGCAGCTGTTCCGCGAAATCTATCCGGCGGCGCTGGCGCGGCGCAACCGGCGGCTGGCAGGCGCTTGCGGGTGGAAGCTCCGCGGGCATTCGCTCGCGGGCTAGGAGCAGGCCTGCCCGACCGGCACATAGCGATAGGCGATGGTCGCCTTGCTCCGCCGCGCGCGGAAGCGAAGCGCGTCGCAGCCCTCGGTGCCTTCCCGCCAGACGCCCGCGGGCTCGCCGGCCGGGTGGCACTGGGTGCGGGGGCTGGCGGCCATGCATAGCCTGTAGCCCGTGGGCACCGGCACGACCGCCGACCAGCCCCTTGCCGGGATGAACACCGATCCGCCTTGGGGCGGCGCCGGCGCGGCTTTGGCGGCGGGGACGGGCATCAGGCCGCTCACCTGCTTGCGCAGATCCTCATAGCGATTGCCGAACCAGCCGGTGAGGGTGACGCGGTCCTTCTGCGCCTGAAGCACGACCGCCTCGTCCGCCGGGGTCAGCGCCTCGCCGCGTTCGAGCTTGGCGCGGATCGCGCGGAGCTGCGCGGCCTGCGCCTCGTTGCGCTGTTTCTCCCGCAGCGTCTCGATCCGCGCCAGTTCGTCGTCCTGCGGGCGCCCGGTGCGCAGCCAGGCGGGGATGCCGAGCCCCGCCAGCATCCGCTCGGGGATCAGCATGTTCGCCAGCGCGATGCTCAGCGCGAGCAGGGGCAGCGCCATGAACACGAACTTCTCGACTCGGGGCGCCACTCGCCCGAACAGCCACATCGCCAGCACCACCACCGGCGTGAGGACGATGAAGGGAAGGGAGGAGCCCAGCGAGCGGTCCCCCGGCGCGAGCGCGAACAGCAGCAGCGGGATCAGGAAGGCAAGGAAGATCCGCCCGAGGATCTTGCCGTAGCCGATCAGCGCGCCGCCCGCGGTATCGAGCCCCTTTACCGCCGCCACCCCGCCGCTGACCAGCAGGGCGCCGACGATATGGACGGGCTGGAGAAAGGCATAGAGCGCGGCGAGGCCGAAGCCGGCGATCAGCACATAATTGACCCACAGCATGTCCCAGCTGCGGAACAGCGCGCCCACCACCAGCATCGCCAGCAGCGCGGCGACGGTCAGGATCAGCCTCTGATGGATTTTCTCGACCGCGACGCCTGCCGCCTCGATCGCTTCACCCGCCTCGGTGCGGACCTTGCCGAGCATCTTGAGCCCGCCCGTCTTCATCGTGTGGAGCGCCGAAGGACGGGCTGCGGGGAGGCGTTCGCCCGTGGTGACTGGAAGCTGGTCCATCAATCCCCCTCACGTTCGTGCAGCCAAGCGTACACGAGGCTGCGCTGCGCTCAAGCTTTGGGGATTTCGAGGGAGCCCGGGTCGGGCGGGTCGACGCGACCGGTAAAAGCTGGTCGACCCGCCCTGAAATGAAGCGTTGAACGCTCGGGGTGCCTTGAGTGATGCAGTGCGCGTGCCAGTCCGTGCCAGTGGCGGATTTGTGCGGGTGACGATGGTGAACGCGAATTAACCTGCTGCGGTGTTTGTAAAAATGGCCGACAGAATATGGCTCAATCCGCCAGTTCCGGCGTGAGCACCAGCGGCGGCCTCGCGCCCTCGATCACCAGGATCTGCGCGGCGCAGGCGGTCGCCAGCCTCGCGGTTTCGGCGAGCGGCAGATCGCGGTCGATGCCGTGCATATAGCCCGCGGTGAAGGCATCACCCGCGCCGTTGGTGTTGACGATCGGACGGTCGAGCCGCGCCTTGGGGACGTGGAGCGTCTCGTGCGCGTTGAAGAGCATCGCGCCTTCCTCGCCCTTGGTCACGGCGCCAGAAATGCCCCGCGCGCGCAGCGTGGCGGCGATCTCGTCGTCGGAAAGGCCGGGGAACAGCGTGTGGGCCTCGTTGCGGTTCATCACCAGATGGTCGCAGCGCTCGATCGCAAGGTCGGCGATCTTCTTGGCGTCGACAAGGACGCTGACGTCGCCGGGGCAGAAGACGAGCTTCTGGTTCGCCGGGCGCGGCTCGGTCAGCCAGGCGCGCAGCCCTTCCGCCACGCCCAGGCGGAGCAGGAGATAGCCGTCGATCGCGACGATATGCTCGTCGTCGAGCAGCCTCGCGGGTTCGAGCAGGTCGTACGGGACCCCGTGGCAATAGTCCGCGAAGGTGCGTTCGCGGTCTTCGGTGATCAGCGTGTAGATCAGCGAGTGCGGTCCTTCATAGGCGAAGCCGCGGACCGTCACGCCGCGCGATTCGAGATCGCGCCGCGCGAAGGCGCCGTACGAATCGTTGCCGAAAGGCGCGACGACCGAAACCTCGCTGCCGAGCGTTCGCAGCCCCGCCGCCATGTTCGCCCCGCAGCCGCCGGGCAGGAAGGCGGGCGCGTGCCGCGACTCGAGCGTCTCGCGCAGCTCGAAACTGCGCGTGAGTTCCATGGTGGTGCATTCCAGCTTGCGTAGCGCGAACCGATCCAGCAGCGAGTCGGTTTCCTCCGCGACGACGTCGACGGGGGCGTGGGCAATGATTCCGACGATGATGATTCTCCTCGGGAGGGGAGCCTAGCAGACCGGCGTCCTGCGCGAAACGCCTCTCGCCCGTTCAGCTTCGTTCATCCACGGTTCAGCCCTCTTGACTACAGACGTAATCGTAACGATTACACACGTAGTCAAAAGAGGGATCGATGAGCGAGAGAATCAGCGACGCCGAGCATGCCGTGATGGAGGTGCTGTGGGACAAGTCGCCCCTTACCGCACAGGAAGTCGCCGAGCGCGTGCCGGCCGAGCGCGAATGGAGCGCCAACACGGTCAAGACATTGCTCGGCCGCCTGCTCGCGAAGAACATCATCGCGCATGAGGAAGAGGGGCGGCGCTACCGCTATCGCCCGCTCGTCGCGCGCGCCGATTACGTCGCGGGCGAATCGCGCAAGCTGATGGACAGGCTGTTCGGCGGCAAGCTGACCCCGCTGGTCGCCCACCTCGCCGAGCGTGACCAGATCACCGATGAGGATATCGCCGAGATCGAGGCACTGCTGAAGGATCTCAAGTCATGACCGGCTGGGCATTGGAAACCTTCGTCGCCACCACGCTGCTGATGCTGCTCGTGCTGGCGATCCGCGGGCCCGTGCGCAAGGCGTTCGGGCCGGGCATCGCCTATGCGCTTTGGCTGCTGCCGGTGCTGCGCCTCATCATGCCGCCGCTCCCTGAAAGCTGGCGCGAACAGGCGGCGGCGCCCGTCACCGCGATGAGCGACGCGATCACTTATTATGTGATCGATGTTGGCGGCGCGGGCGATGCGGCACCCGAGGCGGCGGCGCAGGCGAGCGCGATTGACTGGCTGCTGGTCGGCGGCGGGATCTGGGCGCTGGGCGCGATCGCGTTCCTCGGCTTCCACCTGATCTCGCACAGCCGCTTCTGCGCGAAGCTGCTCCGCAAGGCGCGGGTCGATCGCACCGTGGCGGAAGGCAAGGTGCGCGTGATCGAGACCGATGCGGCGCACGGACCGCTCGCCTTCGGGATCTGGCGCAAATATGTCGCCTTCCCGCGCGATTTCGCCGAGCGTTACGACGAGCAGGAGCGCGCGCTCGCGCTCGCCCATGAGCTGGGCCACCATGTCCGCGGCGACCTGATCGCCAATTGGGTGGCGCTGTTCGTCCTTGCAATCCACTGGTTCAATCCGGTCGCCTGGAAGGCCTTCCGCGCCTTTCGCGCCGACCAGGAAATGGCCTGCGATGCGCTTGTGCTCGCCGGCCGCGAAGCGGCGCTGCGCCATGCCTATGGTCGCGCAATCGTCAAGTCCGCGCATGGGGGTGCGGTCTCGGCGGCATGTCATCTGCACACAATCAACGAATTGAAAGGGAGGCTACGCATGCTTTCGAAGACCCGGAAATCATCCCCCATCCGCTTCGCCGGCGGTGTCATCGGTGTGGGCGCGCTGTCGCTCGCCGCGCTGGGGCTCACCGCCTCGGGCACCCAGGCCGCCGAAACGATCAAATATAATGTCGAGGCCGCGACCGGCATCGCGCTGAGCGGGCAGGATGCTCCGCCGCCGCCGCAGGATGCGCCGCCGCCGCCCAAGGCGCCCAAGGCCGGCGCGGTTCCTGACGCTCCCGCGGCGCCCGACGCGCCCAAGGCCGAGCGTCGGGTCTATCGCGTCGTCACGCACCGCGACGGCGACGATCACGGCAAGGGCCCGCACCGCGTGATGATCGTCAATGGCGAGCGGATCGAGATGCCCGACATCCCCGACGAGGCCCAGATCATGGCGATGATCCCCGATATCGAGTCGGGCGATTGCAAGGCGGGTAAGCCGCAGGAGATGGTGGTCGAGACTCCGGCCAGCCCCGGCAAGCGCCAGCGCATCATGATCTGTGTGAACCGCATCCAGGCGCAGGCCGGCGAAGCGCGCCGGATCGCCATCCGCCACCGCGACATCGGCATGCGCTCGGCGCTGGTCGGCCTCGAGCATGCCCGCCGCGCGATCGAGAGCGACACCACGCTCTCGGCCGACGAAAAGGCCAAGGCGCTCAAGGGGATCGACGAAGCGATCCGCGAACTGCGCAGCAAGACCGACAAGGACTGACGCACGGATAGCGTACAGGGACCCCTGGTCCCCAAGCCTGGGGGAGGCGTTCACATCTGCCCCTTTTGCGAACGCCTCTAAGCGGGGCCGGCCACTCTCCTTCGTGGCCGGCCCCGTGGTTCGTTTCAAGGAGCGGCGGCGTCGGGATCAACGCTTGCCACGTCCGGACACAAAAGCGTAACAGCCGCCTCCACACCCCCGCAGGAGTCCCGGACCATTCGCCAAATCGCCGCCTTGCCGTATCGCACCGAAGGCACGGCGATCGACGCTCCGGTGAAGGTGCTTCTCGTCACCTCGCGCGAGAGCGGGCGCTGGGTGATTCCCAAGGGGAATCCGCCCGCGGGCGTCGCGGCGCATGCCGCCGCGGCGGTCGAGGCGCGGGAAGAGGCGGGCGTCGTCGGCCTTGTCTGCCCGACTCCGCTCGGTTCGTACCGTTACCGCAAGAAGCGGCCGAACGGCGCCTCGTTGATGTTCGATGTCGATGTCTTCCCGCTGGCGGTGAACACTGAGCTGGCCAGCTGGAAGGAGGAATCGCAGCGCGAGCGGCGCTGGTTCGACCTTGCCGAGGCCGCCGACGCGGTCGACGAACCCGATCTGAGGGACCTGATCCGGTCCTTCGGCCAATCCGAATTCAAGGCCGCCACTCAGCGTAACGGTGCCGGCATCCTCAACGCCGTTGCTGAAAAATCGAAAGTGAAGCCCATGTTTGCATGGTTCCAGCGCCTGCTGCCCAAGACCGGCAATTTCTTCGAGATGTTCGAGGCGCACGCGGTGACCGTCACCGCCGGCGCGGACGCGCTCGCCCGGCTGGTGCAGGACGGCAACCGCGATCATATCCGCGAGGTGATCGAGCGCGAGCATGACGCCGACGAGATCATCCGCGAGATGCTGCGCACTGTGCGCGAGACCTTCCTGACGCCGTTCGACCGCAGTGCGATCACCGCGCTGATCGGATCGATGGACGACGCGATCGACGAGATGCAGTCGGCGGTGATGGCGATCGACCTATACGAAGTCACCAGTTTCGAGCCCGAGATGAAGGACATGGCGGCGATCGTCGTCGATGCCGCGCGGCTGGCGGCCGAGGCGATGCCGCTGCTCCGCGATGTCGGCCGCAACGGCAAGCGGCTGCACGAGCTGACCGAGCGGCTGGTGCGGATGGAGAGCCATTCGGACGAGATCCACCGCGCGGGGCTCAAGCGCGCTTTCACCGAATTGGGGCCGAGCGATCCGCTCAAATTCTCGGTCCAGCGCGAGATCTACAAGCATCTAGAGCGCATCGTCGACGCGTTCGAGGACGTCGCGAACGAAATCGACGGCATCGTGATCGATCACAGCTGACGCGCCGTGCACGAACTCGCATTCCCCCTGCTGGTCGGCCTGATCATCGTCGCACTGGCGTTCGATTTCCTGAACGGCCTCCACGACGCGGCGAACTCGATCGCCACGGTGGTCGCGACGCGGCTGCTCAAGCCGGTCCATGCGGTGGTCTTCGCCGCCTTCTTCAATTTCGCCGCCTATTTCCTGACGATCGCGATCCCCGAGCTGCACAAGGTGGCGGAGACGATCGGCAAGGGGCTGATCGACAAGGACCTGGTCACTCCCGCGGTCGTCTTCGGCGCGCTGGTGGGGGCGATGTTCTGGAACGTCGTGACCTGGCTCAAGGGCATCCCATCGTCGAGCAGCCATGCGCTGGTGGGCGGGCTGATCGGCGCGGGCGTTGCGCATGCGGGTTTCACCGGCATCCAGTGGAGCGGGCTCAACAAGACCCTCATCGCGATCGTGCTCTCGCCGACGCTCGGCATGCTGCTCGCGATGCTCATCATGCTGCTGTCGAGCTGGGCGCTGAAGGGCGCATCCGCGCGCGGGGCGGAAAAGTCGTTCCGCGTGCTCCATCTGATTTCGTCGGCGGCCTATTCGCTCAGCCACGGCCTCAACGACGCGCAGAAGACGATGGGGATCATCACCGTCCTGCTCTATTCGACCGGTTATCTGAACGGCGAATTCCATGTGCCGCATTGGGTGGCGATCGCCTGCTATATCGCGATCGCGCTGGGCACGCTGTCGGGCGGGTGGAAGATCATCGAGACGATGGGGTCGCGGATCACCAAGCTTTCGCACCATCAGGGTTTCAGCGCCTCGCTGGGCGGATCGATCATGGTGTTCACCGCCTCACTCCTGGGCATCCCGGTCTCGACCACGCACACCATCACCGGGTGCGTGATCGGGGCGGGCACCGCGCGGCGGGCCTCGGCGGTGCGCTGGGGCGTGGCGGGCAATGTGGTCACGGCGTGGGTGATCACCATTCCCGCCTCGGCGGCGGTCGGGGCGCTGTTCTACTACATCACCCTGCTGTTCTGAGCGCGCCCTTGCGCCTTGGGCCCGGAACGGCCATCTCCACCCCATGATCGATGCACCGACCGGCGTGGCTGAAGCGCTCGATCCGCTGGTGGCGCGCGTGCTGGCGCCCAATCCCTCGCCCTATACCTATACCGGCACCCAGACCTATGTGGTTGGCGCGACCGACGTCGCCGTGATCGATCCGGGGCCCGACGAGCCCGCGCATCTCGACGCGCTGTTGATGGCGATCGCGGGGCGGCCGGTGGTGGCGATCCTGTGCACCCACACGCACCGCGATCACAGCCCGGCGGCCGCGCCGCTCAAGGCGCTGACCGGGGCGCCGATCATCGGCTGCGCGCCGTTGGTACTGAGCGACGCGGGCCCGCGCGCCGATGCGGTGTTCGACCGCGACTACGCACCCGATCGCGTCCTGGAGGATGGCGAGACCGTCTCCGGCAACGGCTGGACGCTCGAAGCGGTTGCGACCCCGGGGCACACCTCCAACCATCTCTGCTACGCGCTGCGCGAGAGTGGCGCGCTGTTCACGGGCGACCATGTCATGGGCTGGTCGACCACGGTGGTGTCGCCCCCGGACGGCGACATGGCCGAGTTCATGCGCAGCCTCGACAAGCTGATGGACCGCGCCGACCGCGTCTATTATCCCGCGCATGGCCCGGCAGTGGAAAAACCGCATCGCTTCGTCCGCGGGCTGATCGGGCACCGCAAGCAGCGCGAGGGGCAGATCCTGCGCCTGCTCAAGGCCGGGACGGGCGACATTCCGGATATGGTCGCGCGCATGTATGCTGGGCTCGATCCGCGCCTCAGCGGCGCAGCCGGACGGTCGGTGCTCGCGCACCTGCTCGATCTGAAGGCGCGCGGGATCGTGGAGGAGGAGGCCGAGCGATGGAGGATGGCGGCATGAACGAGCGGCGCAGGGGCGGCGGCTTCTCCGGCTGCCTCATGGCGATCCTGGTGCTTGTGGTGCTGCTTGCAGCCGGGGGCGGCGCGGTCTGGTACCTCGGCGACAGCATCCGCAGCCGTTTCATGGGCCCCGATCCGGTCACCGTCGCGACCTCGAGCCTTCAGGGGCTGCGCGAGCAGAACCGGCTGACCACGCTCACCGGCTCCTATGTCGCGGTGGTGACCTCGAAGCAGACCCAGCTGGGGCTCACCGCGCAGAAGACGATGATCATGCCGGGCACGGTCCGCTACGAGATCGACCTGTCGAAGCTCAGCGAGCGCGACCTGCGCTGGGATCCCGCGACCCGCAAGCTGACCGTCATCCTGCCCGATGTCGAAGTCGTCGGGCCGGAGGTGAAGATCGACAGCATCCAGCAATATGGCAATGGCGGCATCCTGATGGCCTTCACCAATGCCGAGGAACGGCTCGACGCCGCCAACCGCAAGGCGGGGCAGGAGGAATTGCTGCGCCAGGCCCGCGCCCCGGTCCAGATCAAGCTGGCGCGCGATTCGGCGCGGCGCTCGGTGACGAACAGCTTCCTGATGCCGCTGCGCGCGGTCGGGGTGCAGGCGACGGTCGAAGTGCTCTTCCCCGATGAGGCCGGCAAGTCTAGCGAAGTCTGGGACATGTCGCGCCGGCCCGAGGATGTGCTGGCCAACAAGCAGTGAGGATAGGGTAATGGACGCGCGTAAGGGCATCGGCGGCAGCCTGGCGGGGCTGGATCTGCGCGCCGAGATCGAGCGGCTGCGCAAGGAGCGCAACGCGGTCATTCTCGCGCATTACTACCAGAAGCCCGAGATCCAGGATCTCGCCGATTTCGTCGGCGACAGCCTCGATCTGTCGCGCAAGGCGGCGGATACCGATGCCGATGTGATCGCTTTTTGCGGCGTGCGCTTCATGGCCGAGACCGCCAAGGTGCTGAGTCCGCAGAAGATCGTGGTGCTGCCGGACATGAATGCCGGCTGCTCGCTCGAAGACAGCTGCCCGCCCGAGCAGTTCGCGGCGTTCCGCGCGCAGCATCCCGATCATATCGCGCTGACCTACATCAACTGCTCGGTCGAAGTGAAAGCGCTGAGCGACGTGATTGTCACCAGCTCCTCGGCCGAGAAGATCCTCAGCCAGATCCCGATGGACCAGAAGATCATCTTCGGGCCCGACAAGCATCTGGGCGGATACATCAACCGCAAGATGGGCCGCGACATGCTGCTCTGGCCGGGCGTGTGCATCGTGCACGAGGCGTTCAGCGAGACCGAATTGCTCAAGCTCAAGGCGCAGCATCCCGACGCGCCGGTCGCGGCGCACCCCGAATGCCCGCCGCACGTGATCGACCATGCCGATTATGTGGGCAGCACCAGCGGCATCCTCGAATTCGCCAAGAGTTTCCCCGGCGACACGCTGATCGTCGCGACCGAGCCGCACATCATCCACCAGATGGAAAAGGCGATCCCCGAGAAGACCTTCATCGGCGCACCGGGCGCGGACGGGAACTGCAACTGCAATATCTGCCCGTACATGGCGCTCAACACGATGGAGAAGCTCTACCTCGCGCTCCGCGACCTCGAACCCCGGATCGAGATCGAGGAAGGGCTGCGGCTGAAGGCCAAGAAGAGCCTCGACCGGATGCTGGCGATGGCGAGCGGCACGGTGGGGCAGGGCGATCTCGGCCCGGTGCGGGTGACCGGGGACTAGGCGGTCAGCGGCGCCGCCTGCGCCGCCAGCACGCCCGGATCGGTGGCGAGGCTGAACAAGAAGGCGTGGCGCTCGGGCGAACCGGCGCGGAGATGGCTCAGCTTTGCGCGCTGCTCGCGGGTCAGGCGGAAGCGGGTATAGCCGCGTTCGGTGAGGCAGGCGGTGACCGCTTCCTCCAGAAAGACGCGGACTTCGGCCATCCGCTTTTCGGAGCGGGTGCTCGCGACCAGCTGGCCGGTGCGCTGGGCCCGCTCGACGGCGAGGACCGGCGCCTGCTCGACTCTCGCATTCAATGACGCCCCGCCGCCGGAGTCGAGGCTGGTAGTGTCCCACATGCTGACCGTCGCCGCGCCGCTGTCTCCGATGGCGTCGAATTGCTGTGAGGCGTCGCGAAAGACGCGCGCGGCGTCGGTGCGCGAGACATCGCGATAATAGCCCATCCGCCCGCACTGGACGGCATCGAGCCGATATTGCTCGATCGTGATCCCGATCTTCCCCCAGCTGAACTGGGGGGCGGGCGCCGCCGCGACAGGCAGGGAAGCGGCGAGAAGGGCGGCGGCGAAGATGGCGAGACGCATGGGCGTGGCTCCCGGATCGATCAGGCGGTCAACGGCGCCGCCTGCTTGGCCAGCACATTGGGATCGGTGGCAAGGCTGAACAGGAAGGCATGGCGCTCGGGCGAGCCGAAATGGAGCTTGCTCAGTCGTGCACGCTGCGCCTTGGTCAGGCGAAAGCGCGTATAGCCGCGCCCGGTAAGGCAGGTGGTGACCGCCTCCTCCAGAAAGGCGCGGACTTCGGCCATCCGCTTTTCGGGCTGCGTGCTGTTCACGATATGCGCGGAGGTGATGTAGGTATCGAGGCCTCCCCCGCCGCCCATTCCTTCATTGGTTTCGAGCATCGATGTGGCGCGCTTGAAGAGCTTGGCCGCATTGGTGCCCGAGACGTCGCGATAATAGCCCTTCCGTCCGCACTCGACCGCGTCACGGCGATATTGCTCGATGGTGATCCCGATCTTCCCCCAGCTGAACTCGGGTGCGGGCGCCGCCGCGACAGGCAGGGGAGCGGCGAGAAGGGCGGCGGCGAGGATAGCGAGACGCATGGGCCTGGCTCCGGATCGCTTGAAGGCCCGCAGATTACCCCTCGCGCCCGCAAGGATCAAGCCGCGGTCAGCGCCACTCCGGATGCGGCAGGATCTCGGGCGAATACATGGTCATGTAATGCGCCAGCCGGGGCAGCGCGGCGCGATTGGGGCTGGCGCTGTGCGGCAGCGCCTGGTGCCACAGGATCAGGTCGCCCGCGCCCGCACCGACGGTGATCGCCTCGGCGCTCAGGTCGATGTCGCGCGGGTTGGCGTCGCCAAGGCCCGCGAGCCAGGCTTCCATGCGCCGGTGGAAGCCGGGAACGAGCTCCAGCGCGCCCTGATCGGGGCTGGTATCGGTCAGGTACAGGATACCCTGGATGAACAGCGGAATCGGCGTGACGAGGCTGGCGTCCCAATGGAGGCGGACGCCCAGCGAGGGGCTGCGCTCGCGGACGGGCGGGTTGAAGCTCATCCGGTCGATCTGGGTCCAGAGATCGGCGGTGCCGTAGAGCTGCGCATAGGCCTTGTGGATGCGGGGATTGGCGTGGATTTCGCTCAGCACCGGTGCCTGGAAATGTTCGACCATGATCGAATTGACGCCGCGGCCGTACCAGCTTTCCGGATCGCCCGGGGTCGCGCCCACGACGCCGTAGAGCAACTCCGCGGCCCGCGCCGCCTGTTCGGGCGTGGCCGCGCCGCGCAGCACGACATAGCCATGCTCGTCCCAGTGCGCGAGGTCGGCGGCGTCGAGCGCCGGGGGCATCGCCTCGATCGCGGCGATCAGGTCGCGCGTCGCGGCCGGGGGGGGCTTGCCGTCGAGCCAGGCATGGTAGCGCGCGATGGCGACCGGATCGGGCTCGCCCGCCATCGCGACGATCCATGCCTTGAACGGCTCCCATTCGGGCCGGTCGGGCATTTGCGCGAGCGTCTGGCCCAGCCCGAGCCCCAGCGCGTCGAGCATCACCCGCTGGTCCATGCCCAGCGGCGGTGCCTCGATCCGGCCGGTCAGCCCTTCCCAGAAGGCGCGCAGCCCGCGCACCTCCTCCAGCGCCGGGCTCACTTGATCGGCAGGCCGAACATCAGCGCGCGGACATAGCGCGCCGGAGGCGAGCCATGGCTGAGCACCGCGTCGTTATAGGCCTTGAGGTTGAACGCCGATCCCTGCCGCTTCATCGCCTCGGCGCGCAGCTCCATATGCTCGGCATAGCCGGTGAAATAGCTGAGCAGCTGGACCGAGCTGAGATTGGCCCGGGTCCATTTGCCCGCGGCCTCGCGCTCCTGCTGGAAGGCGCCCTTGGTCATCAGCTCCATCGCCTGCTCACGGGTCATGCCCTCGGTCTGGATGCCGATATCGAGCAATGTGTTGGTCACCGAGCGCAGCCGCATCTTGAGGACGGTCATCTTGAACAGCGGATCGCCGTCCAGATAGTTGGCGTCCATCATCAGCCCCTCCGAATAGACCGCCCAGCCTTCGACGAACGAGCCCGAGGAGAGCACCGCGCGCAGCACCGACGGATTCTTGTTGCTGTGCGCGATCTGCAGATAATGGCCCGGCATCGCCTCGTGGATGCTCAGCTCGTGGATCATATAGGTATTGTATTCGCGCAGGAACGAGGTCGCCTGCTCGTCGCTCCATTCGTCGGGGATGGGCGAGATGGCGTAGAAAGTGTCGAGATGCTGCTCGAGCGCCCCCGGGCTGTCGCAATAGGCGACCGCGAAGCCCTGCTGGAACTTGGGCATGGTGATGATCTTCACCGGCGTGTCGGGCACGGTGACGAGGTTCGCCTTGCGCGCGAAATCGGTCGCCTGTTTGAGCGTGGCGGTGGCGGTGGTGAACAGGTCGCCGCGCGCCGGGCGCTTGGCGTAGCTCAGCTCGAGCGCGGCCTCGATCGCCTTTTGCTGCTGCTCCGCCGTGGGGTTGGCGGGGCGATCGGGTGATGCGCCGAGCACCTGCACCGCGAGCGTGTACATTTCGGCGCGGATATCCTTCGCCGCCTGCTCGGCCTTGGCCTTGAGCTGGGGGCGGGTGATGTCCGAAAGCAGCGCGAACTTCATCTTGACGTCATAGCGCTCGGCGCCGAGGCGGAACTCGCCCTTGGCCTGCGGCACCAGCACCTCGTCCAGCCATTTCTGGTGCTCGGCGACAGCGGCCTTGAGGCCGGCAAGCGCCTTGTCGAAACGCGCCTGGCCGGCGGCGTCGAGCTCGCCTTTGTGCGGCGCGAGCATCGACTCGGCGATATCGACGATGCCGCTGTTCTGGCGCGACACGGTCTTCGCGAAGACTTCGGGTACGCGCGCGGCGACGAGCTGCTTGCGCGTCTCGGCGAGCAAGGCGGGGAGCTTCTCCATCCGCTCGGTCGCCGATTGGAGCCGCTGGGACCAGGGCGCGAAGTCGCGCGCGGCGAGGCCATAGAGCGCGCCCCCGGCGATGTCGTTGTAGCTGGTCGCGTCCCATGCCCAGCCCTGCAGCTCCTCGAGCTGCCACAGATCGTAGCGCAGCGCATTGTCGAGCAGGGCTGCGTCGACCTGGCTGTCGGGGGTCAGCCTGGAGCGGTCGATCCTGCCCAGCGCGGCGAGCATGTCGCGGTCGAACTGCGCCTGCGCGGCGCGGCCCGCGGCGGTGATGTCGGGCAGCTCGCCGTCATAAGCGTGATTGCCGAGCGTGGTTGCATAGGTCGGGAAAAGCTTGGCCATTCCCTTGATGTAGCGGTCGCCAAGCTGGGCGAAGGCGGTTTCGGCGGGGTTGGTGGGCGCCGCGACGGTCGGCGTGATTGGCGCGTTGGCGCTGACGAGCGCGGTCGTGGCGGCGAGGGCGGTGAGAAGGATGCGCATATTGGGCTCCGCGAAAGGATATTGCGCGGGTCTAGGACGGGGAAGGCGCGGAGCCAATCGCTACTTCTTCGTCTTGTTCGTCACCCCGGATTTGATCCGGGGTCCCGCTTGCCCTCCGCTCGAAGAAGCGGGACCCCGGCTCAAGGCCGGGGTGACGGTTGCAAGTGCAAGGACTAAAGGCCTCGCATGACCTTCCAGCTCGACCATTTCGATTTGGCCGCCTTCGTCGCCGCCACGCTCGCCGAGGATCTGGGCGGGCAGGGGGACATCACCTCCGAAGCGGTGATCCCCGCCGATGCGGTGTTCGCGGGGGTGATGGACAGCCGCGATGCCATCGTCGTGGCGGGGCTGCCGATCGCCGAGGCGTTCTTTCGTGCGCTCGATCCCGGGGTCGAGATCGAGTTGCTGGCCGGGGAGGGCGAAGGGGTCGCGGCGGGGGCGGACCTGATGCGCCTGCGGGGCAAGGCGCGGGCGCTGCTCACCGCCGAGCGCTCGGCGCTCAACACGGTCCAGCATCTCTCGGGAATCGCGACGCTTACGCGCAGCTATGCCGATGCCATCGCAGGGACGGGCGCTATCCTGCTCGATACACGCAAGACTCTGCCGGGGCTCCGCATTCTAGAGAAATACGCCACGCGGATGGGCGGGGCGACCAACCACCGGATGGGGCTGTGGGACGCGGCGATGATCAAGGACAATCATGTCGCGGTCGCCGGTTCGGTGGGCGAGGCGGTGCGCCGCGCGGTCGATGCCGGGATCGAGCGGATCATCGTCGAGGTCGACCGGCTCGACCAGATCCCGCCTGCGCTCGCGGCGGGAGCGACGCATCTGCTGCTCGACAATATGGGCCCGCCGGTGCTGCGCGAGGCGGTGGCGCTGGTGGCGGGTCGCGTGCCGACCGAAGCCTCGGGGGGGGTGCGCCTCGATACGATCCGCGCGATTGCCGAGACCGGGGTGACCTATATCAGCGTCGGCCGCCTCACCCAGTCCGCGCCCGCAGCGGATGTGGGGCTCGATTTCGTTACAGCCTAGTTCGCCTGCGAAGGCAGGGGCCCAGCCTTGCGCCTTTGCGCTGGCACGCTGCCGCGTGCTTTTCTTGATCGGGGCTGGGCCCCGGCCTTCGCCGGGGAACCCCCTTCTCTAAAGCGGGATCAATTCTGGTTGATCGTCACCGTGCCCGGATAATGCTTGTCTAGGTGCCGCCGGATGATGCGCAGGTTGCGCGAATTGGAGCGGAAGAAGAAATCGGGGATGATGCCGACGAACGGGATCAGCCCCAGCAGCCAGTCGAACCCGACATTGCCCAGCATCCGCATGATCGCGCCGCTCGACATCTTCAGGTTGCGCGCTTCCCAGACCATGTAGAGCCCCAGCGCGGCGCCGATGAAGTCGCCGCCGATCGGGATGATGTCGAGGATGACGTCGAGCCCCACCGTCTGCTTGGTGCCGGGAATGACGAAGGTGCGTTCGAGGAGCTTCTCCATTGCCTCGATCCGCTGCCGCACATGCGCGACATCCGCGGTGAGGGGGAGGTCCTTGAGCGTCCCAGCCATTCGCGTCGGTTTCGCCATATCGCCTCACTCGATCTCGCTCAGCAGGTGGTTCAACGGGTGCCAACCCCGGCTGTTCCCCTGCCAGCCACTCAGCCGCGCCGTTACGATAGCCCAACGAAGGGGCTGCGCGATAGGTATGTATGCGGAGTCGGCGGTGAGCAGCGCATCGGCGGTCGCGATCGCCTGCGCGCGCTGCGCAAGATCGGGGGCGTCGCGCGCCGCATCGATCGCGGCGCGGGCATCGTCCGAGCAGAGGCGGCAAGCGGTGACGAGGAACCAGCGGCCGCTGTCATAGGGCGCCACCATGTCGATCAGGCGAAGGTCGGCGTCGGCGGAGAGCGGCACGCGGCGCACGCTGATCCCGACCGCCAGCAGCGACCGCGCGATGGCGGTCCAGACCAGCGTGCCCCCGGGCTCGGTGGGCACCGCGATCCTGAGCGTCAGCAATCCGGGATGCGCGCGCTGCCACGCGCGGACGCGCACCCGGCTATTCTCGCGCCGCGCCTCCAGCGGCACCGGGTTCCAGCCCGGCAGTGCCGGGGGCGCGGCCGAATCGAGCTGGGCGGGGAGGATGGTTTCGACCGGTTGCCATTCGGGGCGGAAGGCCTGGGTCACCGCGGCGCGATCGATCGCCATCGCCACCGCAGCGCGATTGACGGCATCGGCGAGGAATCCCTGGCGCGAGACCACCGCGATGCCGAACAGCCCGAGTACCGGATCGATCTTCACGCGCTCCGCGGGAATATCGGCCACGCGCAGCACCGGCCAGTCGATGAAGGTCCCACCCAGCACCGCCTCGACCTTGCCATTCTTGAAGCGCGCGATCCCCATCGCCGCGCGCTCGCCGCGCAGCCGTATCTGGCGGCCCGGCTGCGGCATCGCATCCTCCGTGCCGTCGATCAGGATCGGCCCGCCCGCCGGGCTGAGGAGCAGGCTGCCGCGCGGCTCCGGGCGGGCGGTGAAGGGGCCGGTGCCCTGATTTCCCCGGAAGATCGCGAGCTCGGGCTGGGCGAAGAGCTTGAGCAGGTCGGGGCGCGGACGGCTCAGCCGCACCTCGATCACCTGCGGGGTCATCTCGACGATCTCCTCGATCACGACGAGGAAGGGGGAGAGCGGGTTGCGGCTGCCCGGCGCGGTGGCCCGGCGGAGCTGGCGGACGACCTCGGCGGCGGTGACCGGCTCGCCACCCGCCCATTCGCTCTCCTGCAGGCGGAAGATGTAGCTGAGCCCGTCGTCGGTGACTTTCCAGCTCTGGGCGAGGCCGGGCTCGATCTGGCCGGCGGCGTCGAAGCGGACCAGCCCCTGCGCGGTGGCGCCCATCAGCACACGGTCGCTGCCGGCGAGCGGGCCCTTGTCGGGATCGGCGATGGCGAGGCTGGCGCCGACCACGCTTACCGCGATCGGCTCCCCCTCGCGCGCCTCGCCGCCGCACCCGCCCAATGCAAGGGCGAGGGCACAGGCTAAGAACGGGCGAGTCATCTGGGGTTCCGGAACAGGAGACGGCTGGGGTGTATGTTCATGGCATTGTCCTGCCAACCCCCGATATCGGTGCCGACCAGGTTGCGGCTGACATAGAAGTTGATCAGCAGGATCGGCGCCTGATCGATCAGGCGCGCTTCTGCCGCGCGAAGCTGCGCCGGGTCGCCCGCAAGGCCGGCGGCGAGCGCGCCATCATAGGCGGGATCGGCGAATCCCGAATAGTTGATCGCCCCGGCATCGCTGGCATGGACCGCGAGGAAATTCTCCGCTGCGGGCAGGTCGGCGATCCAGCCCGAGCGGGCGAGATCGAAATCATGCGCGCGCAATGCCGCGAAATGGAGCTGCGACTCGCTGTTGAGCAATTGCGCCTCGACCCCATAGGGCGCCCACATTGCCGCCAGCGCCACCGCGATGCGGCGATGATCGCCGCCCGAATTGAAGCGGATGGTGAAGCGCAGCGGATGGCCGGGGCCATATCCGGAATGGGCGAGCAACCGCCGGATCGCCGCGGGATCGTGGCCGAGGCTGTCGGGATTGGCGCCGCCGATCGCGGTGGGGATCAGCCCGGTCGCGGGAAGCTCGCCCGCGCCGAGCAATTTCTCCGCGATCCATTTCCGGTCGATCGCCATCGACAGCGCGCGGCGGACGCGGACATCGTCGAACGGCGGCCGCCGCGTGTTGAACGCGAAATAATAGGTGCCGGCATAGGGCGCGACGCGGACCGCCTCGGGTAGGTGCTGCCGCGCCCAGGCGAGCCGGGTCGGCGGAATGTCGCTCACCGTATCCACCTCGCCCGCGCGGAAACGGCGGAGCGCCGCCAGCTTGTCCTCGGCCGGCTGCCAGCGGATCGCGTGCGTCGCGGGCTTGCCGCCATGCCAGGCCGGATTGGCCTCGAGCGTCAGCCGGTCGCCGAGCCGCCACGCCGTCAACCGGTACGCGCCGGAGGTGACCAACGGCCGCTCGGATGACCATTTGTCGCCCCTGTGGAGCGGCAGTGCCGCCATCGCCGGATGGGCGAGCAGATAGGGGAGATAGGGCAAAGCTCGCTTGAGCGTGACCACTACCGTTCCGGCATCGGGCGCTTCGACCGAGGCGATCCCGTCGAACAGCTTGGCGGTGGGCGACGCGGTCGCCGGATCGCGCAGGCGCGCGAACCCCCGGGCGAAGCTTTGCGCGGTGATCGCGGTCCCATCCGAAAACCGCAGCCCCGGCCTCACGGCGAACCGGCACACCAAGCCCGCGCATCGCGGCGCCTCCGCGAGCCCAGGCTCGGCCCCGCCATCGCCGCGATACCGCATCAGCCCCTCGAACTGATCCGCCGCGACGCGCAGCGAGGTGAGGTCGGAAATCTTCTGCGGATCGAGCCCCTTCACCTCGTCGTCGGAAAGGCGGACGATGGTGTCCGCCGGATGCCGTGCCACCGGCTCGGCCGAGCAGGCGGCGAGGAGCAGGGGCAGGAGGAGCGCGCGCACCGCCGGGATGTGCCACCCGCGCCGCGGCGCGGCAAGCCGCGGCCCCGTCAAGGTCTCCGGGGTTCCTTCTCGACTATTTGACGTCATGACCGCATTTTTTACTTGGAGAATGCTGCAGGAAGCGCATGTTCGTCATCGGGAATAAGGGCGGGGGCCTTGCGATGATTCCGGCGAGACCGTTTCGGGCATTTGTCAGCTATTGCCATGCGGACGCCGCCTTCGCCGCGCGATTGCAGCGCAAGCTCGAATCCTATCGCCTGCCCCGCCGCCTCGCCGGCCGTGTCGCGCCCCTGCCCGGCCAGGCGCCCGGCAGGATCGGCCCGGTGTTCCGCGACCGCGAGGACCTGTCCGCAGCAGCGGATCTATCGGAGGCGGTGCGTGAGGCGATTGCGCTGTCCTCGGCGCTGGTGGTGGT
The DNA here is from genome assembly GCA_966251045.1 of uncultured Sphingomonas sp. Lineage (GTDB taxonomy): Bacteria > Pseudomonadota > Alphaproteobacteria > Sphingomonadales > Sphingomonadaceae > Sphingomonas. The sequence goes on along the minus strand of CBINJP010000011.1, from coordinate 39,120 downwards.
CGCCTCGCCCGATGCGGCGCGCTCGCAATGGGTGGAGCGCGAGATCACGCTGTTCCGCGAGCACCATCCGGGGGCGCCGATCCTCGTCGCGCTCGCGCGCGGCGAGCCCCAAGAGGCGCTCCCCGCCGCGCTGCGTACTGGCGCAGAGCCTCTCGCGGCGGACTTCCGCCCCGAAGGCGAGGGGCAGCGCTTGGCGTTCCTCAAGATCGTCGCCGGGCTCGCGGCGCTCCCTCTCGACGCCCTGGTCCAGCGCGACGCCCAACGGCAGGTGAGGCGCGTGATGGGCGTCACGCTGGGGGCGGCGGCGCTCGTGGTAGTGATGGCGGTGTTGCTGGTGGTGGCGGTTCGGGCGCGCGAGGAAGCCGAGCGCCAGCGGGCGGAGGTCGAGCATCAGCGAGCTGGAGCCGAAGGACTCGTCGAATTCATGCTGACGAACCTGCGAGAGGAACTGAAGGGCGTCGGGAGACCCGAAGTGATGGCGGCCGTCAACGAACGCGCGATGGCCTATTATATCTCGCAGGGGGATTTGGGGCGGTTGCCCGACGAGAGTCTCGACCGGCGGGCGCGGGTCCTTCATGCGATGGGTGAGGATGACGTCAATCGCGGCGACGTCACGTCTGCATTTGCTAAATTCGTGGAAGCGCGCCGGACAACGGCGGCGCTGCTGGCAAAAAAGCCGAACGATCCCGATCGGATCTTCACGCACGCGCAAAGCGAATATTATGTCGGGCTATACGCCCGCAGGCGCGGTGACCGCGCGACGGCGCGACGATACTGGCAAGGCTATCTCCAGCAGGCTCAGAGACTCGCAATCGTGGAACCCAAGGGTGCACGGGGCCTAATCGAGCAGGGCTATGCCTATGGTAACCTGTGCGATCTCAGTCTTCAGGATAAACATGACCTTGGTGCCGCACTTGAGCAATGCACCGCCGCGTTGCGCTTTGCCCGGGCGGCCCTGGCGCGAAATCCTGAAGATCGCGTGCTAAAGCTTGCAGTCGCTGGTCGGATAGGCTGGCTGGCAAATGTCCAATTTCAAATGGAGAATTACCGCGAAGCGCTCATCAGCCGCGGCGCGGAAGCGGCGTTGATGGACGAACTGCTGCGGCTCGACCCACGCAATTTCGACTACACGTTGAGGCGGACATGGCCCGATCTTCAGCGGGCGCATGCCTGGATCATGCAGCGAGATCCCGCGCGCGCGGTGGCGATGCTTCGGGCGTGCCTGAGCCGTTACGGCACGGTCTTTACAGGCAGTAACGGGAGCGCCGACGTGTTGCTGACCCGCCTCCGCGCGCATCTCCTTCTCGCGCGGGCGCTGCGTGATTTGGGCCAGCCCTATGCGAACGAACTACGCGAAGCGGACCGGCAGCAGGCGGCAGTCGCCAAGCTGAAAGATATCGCCCCGAGAGCGGCGGCAATCCGGGCCAGCATTTGGCCCAAGCAAGGGGAAGTCAAATGACTACAGGTTTTGGATCTGGGCCCGAACACGGTCAGTCGATCGTTTCTGAAATACCGCAATTCGGGAATTACCAGACAACCGATTTCAGGCCGCGCTTCGTCTGCGCGGTCTATATGCGTTTTGAGCAGGCCAAAAACGGCCAGGCTCCGAACGAAAAATACGGGGCGACGCTGCGCGCACGCCACGCCTATTATCCGATCCAGAACTACTCAATGATCGACGCCGAGACGCAAGGGAAGCGGCTGCTGGAAGCAATCGGCACCAACAATTTCTCCACCATCCGCCCGGTGCGCTACTCCGACAATTTCTGGCGCTTCGGCTTCAACAGCCAGCAGGTGATCGTGCTGTTCGTCGACAACGATCCCGACATCGTCGGGTTCGATCCCAATGCGCATCAGAGCCAGATCGTCCGCTTCTGTGCCTATAGCGGCCAGGACGAGCAGAAGCCAAGGCGCATGAACTATGCCTTCACGACGCTCACACCACTCGATTTCACTCAGATCGACCCTGGCTCATCATGGACGCGGGACTGCAACGTCGGTTACCGGCTCAACTTCTGGAACACCGACGATAACGGCCGAACGATCACCGGAACCGTCGCGAACGATCCGTACACGCATTATCTCTATGCCATGAACATCCATCTCCGGATGCTCGCGACTGCGCTTGCCACGCCGCAGCCGCAACCGCCGGCGATCCCGGGCCCCGAGGTCCCCCCGCCTGTGCAGCCTCGTCATTTCATCCCGATCATTGTCGATCCCGACACGGGCAACATGGGCGGAACGCCCTAGCTCTGTCCGGCAACATCCGCGTGAATCCGGCCCCAGCGGCTGATGAAGGGGGGTGCATCGTGCCGTATCAATATATGTTCGAAGGAAAGGTGGTGGCGCTGGAGGCCGAGCCTGGCCTCGCCGCGGTTCGGTTCGAACCGGGTCCGAAGAGCACGCGGTTCCGCGCCACTGCTGCTGCCGGCGCCGGCCCGTTCTTCATGCGATTCGAAGTTCCGGGTGAGAAATTGACGCTTATTCCGGTCAGCCCTGAGGTGTCCTCGGGGGACGCGTCGATCGCGAAGGCGCTACTCGCGAGACAGCCGGAGGTGGCGCACGTGCTGCCGGTGTTCCGTTCCGGCACGCGCCTTGTCGTCACGACCGATCGGATTGTCGTGGGGGTCGAATCGGCGGAGATTGGAGCGGAGCTGGCCCTGAAACACGAGGCGGAGATACTGGAGAGCGAGCAGCGACGTGTGGTCATTCGCATTCCGAAAGGAGCCGATCCGTTCGACATCATCGGCCAAATCCAAGACGAGCCCGGGGTGCGCTTCGTCGAACCCGATTTCGTGAAGGTCCGCGCGCTCCCGCCGATACCCCCTTCGCCTCCGCCGCCGGCGACCGATGACGAGCTGTTCGCCCGCCAGGATGTGCTACGGAAGGTCAGGGCGATCGAGGCTTGGGATCTCGTCGAAGATGTTTCGAAAGTGCGGGTGGCGGTGATCGATTTGGGTGTGCAAGCCAGCCATCCCGATCTCAGAGACGCGATCGTTGGATCATACGACGCCACCTCGAGTCCCGGCGGACAGCAGCCGAATAGCTGGGACTGGCACGGCACCGCCTGTGCCGGGCTGGTAGCGGCAACAAGAAACGGAGTCGGAATACGGGGCGTGGCCCACGGCGCCTCGCTTTTGGCCGTGCGGATCGCGCAAGGTGTGCAAAATGCACGACCTGGTGAAGATTGGATCTGCGTCAGCACCGAGATGCGCAAGGGAATCAGATGGGCGTGGCAGAACGGCGCTCACGTGCTCAGCAACAGTTGGGGCGACGACGAGCCGTCCAGCGACATAAAGGAGGAACTCGAGATGGCCCGGACAGAGGGCCGTGGCGGTCTCGGGTGCGTGATCGTCGCAGCGGCGGGCAATGACGGTGGTCCAGTCGCCTTCCCGGCAAACCTGCCCAATGTTCTGGCGGTCTCGGCAAGCGACCGCAATGACGAGCCGACGATACGCTACTTCTCGCGGGATGATCAGCCCTGGGCCAGCAACTATGGGCCCGAAATCGATGTAGCGGCGCCGGGGATCGACAATGTGACAACCGACCTGACCGGCGCCGATGGGCACGGCTACGATGATTACATCCTCAATTTCGGCGGGACATCTTCCGCCGCGCCAATCGTCGCTGGCGCGTGTGCGCTCGTGCTTTGTGCCAATCCGAGCCTCTGCGAGGCCGAAGTGCGGGACATTGTCACCAAGACAGCCGCAAAAGTCGGCAGCATTCCCTATGACGGCGGTCGCAACGACTATCTCGGTTATGGGCGGCTCGACGTCTACGCTGCCGTAACGCTCGCGCGGGCGATGCTGGAGTCCACGCCGCCTTCCGCTCCCCCGGACTCTGCGGGGGCGGGGGTCCTCGCGAATTAGCTGGTGCGGACGGCGGGACTCGAACCCGCACGCCTCGAAAGGCAGAAGATTTTAAGTCTCCGGCGTCTACCGGTTCCGCCACGTCCGCATGATGCCCAGCAAGCGCAAGAGGCCGGAACCGTCAAGCGGTTCCGGCCTCTTCTGCTTCTGGCGCTCCGGAAGCGTGAGCGTGTCCTACACGTTTAAGCGGACGCGCATTTCCTTGCCGGGCTTGAAATAGGGTACGCGCTTGGCATCGACATCGACGGTCTCGCCGGTGCGCGGGTTGCGGCCGGTGCGCGCGTCGCGGGCGCGGGTGGAGAAAGCGCCGAAGCCGCGAAGCTCGACGCGGCCGTCCTCGGCCAGCCGGCCGACGATCTCGTCGAAGAAGACCGACACGATCTTCTCGACCTCGCGGACCGAGAGACCCGGATTATCCTCAGCCAGCAACTGCACCAGTTCCGAACGGATCATCCCGCATCCTCCCGTTGGCGCTCGCGGGGAGTGCGGTTCTCCCGTGGCGCTTAGACCCCGAACCGGACCGTAGCGCCGAATTACAACCTGCATCAACCCGAAGATTCGTGGAAACCAGCAAATTCGCACGAAATTTCGGGGGACGGCCTTTGGCCGATGCCATACCGTCCCCCAAAACGGATCAATTCTTCTCGCTGCGCGCCTTGAGCGCTTCGCCGAGAATGTCGCCCAGCGACGCGCCCGAATCGGACGAGCCATATTGCTGGACCGCCTGCTTCTCTTCGGCGATCTGCATCGCCTTGACCGAGAAGGTCGGCTTCTTCGAACGGTCGAAGCCGGTCACCATCGCGTCGAACTTCTGGCCGACCTGGAAGCGCTCGGGGCGCTGCTCGTCGCGGTCGCGGCCGAGATCGGTGCGCTTGATGAAGCCGGTCGCGCCATCGTCGCCCGCCTGGACCTCGAGACCCGCGTCGCGGACTTCAAGCACGGTGACGGTGACGATCGCATTCTTGTTGAGCTTGTCGCCCGACGCGGCGCTGCTCGCACCGGCGGCCGAGGGGCCGCCACGCTCGAGCTGCTTCATGCCGAGGCTGATGCGCTCCTTGTCGGCCTCGATCGCGAGCACGACCGCCTTCACGGTCTCGCCCTTGCGGTGCAGGTTGAGCGCGTCCTCGCCAGAGATGCCCCAGGCGATGTCGGACATGTGGACCATGCCGTCGACGTCGCCGTCGAGGCCGATGAACAGGCCGAACTCGGTCGCGTTCTTGACCTCGCCCTCGACGGTCGAGCCAACCGGATGCGCGGCCTCGAAGGCCTCCCACGGATTGGCTTGGGCCTGTTTGAGGCCGAGCGAGATGCGACGCTTCTCTTCGTCGACCTCAAGCACCACGACTTCGACTTCCTGCGAGGTCGAGACGATCTTGCCCGGATGGACGTTCTTCTTGGTCCAGCTCATTTCGCTGACATGGACCAGGCCTTCGATGCCCGGCTCCAGCTCGACGAACGCACCGTACTCGGTGATGTTGGTCACGCGGCCCGACAGGCGGGTGCCGACGGCGTACTTGACGGTCGCGCCTTCCCACGGATCGCTCTCGAGCTGCTTCATGCCGAGCGAGATGCGCTGCGTGTCGCGGTTGATGCGGATGATCTGCACCTTCACCGTGTCACCGATGTTGAGCATTTCGCTCGGGTGCTGGACGCGCTTATAGCTGAGGTCGGTGACGTGCAGCAGGCCGTCGATGCCGCCGAGGTCAACGAACGCACCGTAATCGGTGATGTTCTTGACGACGCCGTCGATCACCTGGCCCTCGGCCAGCGACTGGATCAGGCCCGAACGCTGCTCGGCGCGGGTCTCTTCGAGGACGGCGCGGCGCGAGACGACGATGTTGCCGCGCTTGCGGTCCATCTTCAGGATCTGGAAGGGCTGGGGGATGTCCATCAGCGGCGTGACATCGCGCACCGGGCGGATATCGACCTGCGAGCCGGGCAGGAAGGCCACGGCGCCGTTGAGGTCGACGGTGAAGCCGCCCTTGACGCGGCCGAAGATCACGCCCTCGACGCGGGCGGTCTTGGCGAATTCGGTTTCGAGCTTGTCCCAGGCGGCTTCGCGGCGGGCGCGGTCGCGGCTGAGCATCGCTTCGCCGTTCGCGTTCTCGACGCGGTCGACGAACACTTCGACTTCGTCGCCAACCTTGATGTCGGCCTTCTGGCCGGGCATTGCGAATTCGCGCAGCGGAACGCGGCCTTCGCTCTTCAGGCCGACGTCGATGACGGCGAGATCGTTTTCGATGCCGGTGACGGTGCCGATGACGACGCGGCCTTCAAAGCTTTCTGCGCCGCCAAGGGTCTGTTCGAGAAGCGCCGCGAAATCGTCGCGGGTGGGGTTTGCCGAAGTGGCCATAGAGTAAGGGTCCTAATTCACGTTTTTCCGGCCAACCGGTTGAATCCGGCGGTCTTTGAGGCCGATTTTGCCACGGCGGCCGAATGCCGATCGCGGCATCCGGCGCGCGAAACGATGCGGAGGAATGCTAGACGCCGAAAAGCGAAAAGGGCGCGTGAGGACCGGGCCTCCGCGCCAACCTCCGCGAGCACCGCTCGCCGGACGGGCGCGCCTATACGCGCGTGGGGAGCAAAGCGCAAGGTCAGGCTATGCGGTGGACCGGCCGAGGCAATTCGAAGCCGGAACGAGACTATTGCCGCCATCTTGCCTCGAACCGGCGTTGATGCCAGCAATAGCCGCAAGGTCATTGCGGGGGAGAATGGCGACATGCCCAAGATCATGTTCATCCGTCACGGCGAAAAACCGTTCGGGACGACGCTCGGCGTCTCGCCCAAGGGCAAGGACGACAAGGAGGATCTGATCGTCCAGGGCTGGCAGCGGGCCGGGGCATTGGCGCGGTTCTTTTCGCCGGTCGATCCCTCGACGATCCCGGCCGGGCTGGCGGTGCCCACCAGGATCTTCGCGGCGGCGGTCAATGCGGCGAGCAAGAGCAAGCGGCCGCGGCATACGGTGACGCCGCTGGCCGAGCTGATGGGGCTCAAGATCGACCATAAATATGGCGATGGGCAGGAGGCGGCGCTGGCCAGGGCGGCGGTCGCGGCTTCGGCGAACGGGCCGGTGCTGATCGCGTGGCAGCATGGCGAGATCCCGTGCATCATCGCGCAGGTCGCGGGCACGCCGCTCGCGCCCAAATGGCCGGGCGACCGGTTCGACCTGGTCTGGGTGCTCGATTCGAGCGACGGCACCAACTGGACCTTCTCGCAGGTCCCGCAGATGCTGATCGCGGGCGATGTGGCGACGACGGTGCCCGGCCCGGCCGATCCCAAGCCGTGCAAGCCCAAGAAGAAGGCCGCCCCGGCGGCCGCGAAGCCGGCAGCCTAGGCGACCGCCTTCAACTCCACCGCCTTGCGCGCCACAACCGGGCGGAACACGATTGACAGCATCACGGGCTCGTCCACATCGGGCGGCGGGACCATCAGCAGCGCGGCGGGCTGGGCGCGATAGAGGCCGGGGGCACCCTGGTCCATCGCGTCGGTCACATGCGCGGCGGCGAAGGTCTTGCTGTGCTCCTTGCCGGGCACCATGTCCGAAACGCGGGTGTAGCTGACTTCCTCGATCTGCAGCCATTCGGCGATCCGTCCGAACTGGATCGCGACCGTCGGACGCTGGCGGCCCACCGGCACGCGCAGGCGGTAATAGCCTTCGGCAGTGGGATAGGCGGTGAGCTCGGCGGTTGCCTGGTCGGTCGCGGTCGCGAAGATCGCGGGGACCGGGATGCCGCCCACTTCGAAATCGGTGCTGCGCAGGTCCATCTTGAAGCGCGAGGCGACGAAATTGGCGAGGCTGACCGGCAGGCCCTGCGACTGGAGTTCGGCCGACATGAACTGCGGGATATGATCGTTGTAGAAGGTGAGGCCCCGGCGGCGCAGCCCCTGGCTGCCGCGTTCGGCATCGAGCAGCATCTCGGTGGCGCTGGTGCCCATGTTGAGATCGTAGACGAAGCTTTCGAACACCTTCACTTCGCCGGCCGAGGGCAGGAAGAAGAGGCGGGCGAGCGTCGCGGCGGCGGCGCGGCAGCGGCTTTCGAGATCGTCCGAATGCGGCTTGCGCACGATGCCGCGGCCGGCCTCGCGCGCGAAGGCGAGCGCGCCGTCCTGGACGATCGCGCGGCTGGCATTGTGCGCCGCCTTGGCATCGACCTTTTCGCGGACCGGGGTGCCGTCGGCCTCGAAGTCGATCGTCGAGCCCTGTTCGATGTTGCACAGCTGCTCGACCACCACGATCGAGCGCGAGAGCGCGTGGAGCGTGCGGTAATCGAAGTTGCGGACGTCGAGCATGCCCTTCTTGTCGAGGCCGGACACCTGCTTCTCGCGCAGGAAGATGTAGCGGCCCGAAACGTCGAGGTTCATCGCCTCGCGCAGCACCGGGGTCAGGAAGTTCTGGACGGTGCCGTTATAGCCGATATCGACCAGGCACACCGCATCGTCCTGCCGGACGCCGGCCCGCTCCAGATGCGCGACGAGCTTTTTGAGGAAGCCCGCGCGGCGCGTGAAGATCTTGCGCCGCATCTCGGGCGAGCGGACGAATTTCGCGAACGCCTTGCGCTGCTCTTCGGAAGCGTCGCCCTTGAGATATTTGGCGTATTCGTTCTCGAATAGCATCAGCTGTTTGCCGAGTGAACGGATCGGAATCCGGTCGAGCCATTCGTCGAGATACCGGTCGAGGCTTTCCTCGTCCGCGATCGAGGCGCGCAGCGCGACGAAACGGCTGATCTCGACCGTGCTGGCGCCGGCATCGGGATAGAGCGCGTCGAACACGCGATAGGGGAGGTAGCCGTCGCGCATCACGAAGAGCGGGCGGACCGGGCGGCCCGCGGCGGCGGACAGCGTGTCCAGCTCGGCCTTGAGCCAGAGCGAGAAGGCGTGGAGCGCGGGCCCCATCACGTCATGACCCAGCGCATAGGCGGGATCGGCCGAGCTGCGCAGCGCGATCTGGGCACGGTGCGGCTGGGCGAGCGGGCGCGAGATGCCGGCCTGCGAATCGAGCATCAGCGCGGTCGCGGCCTCCATGCGCAGGCGCGCGCCGGCATCGTCGTCGAACTGGAGCAGATGGGCGGCATGCAGGCCGTGTTTGACCGCCGACTCATAGTCGGCGCGACGGTTGTCGCCGACGTGCAGGATCCGGTCGCCGGTGACGCCCAGCGTGTTCATCACGATATTGAACAATCCGTCATTCTTGCCCTCGCCATGCTCGCACGAGACGAAGACATGGTCGATCAGCGCGAGCACGTCCTCGCCCGCGGCAAGCGCGATGTGGCGGCGCAGCTGATCCTCGGCGAAATACATGTCCGAAACGATGACCACGCGCAGGCCCCGCGCCTTGGCACGGCGCAGCAATTCGACGGCCGGCGCGAAGGCGAAGGCGTGGTTGGCCTCGATCTCCAGCTCGCGCGCCATCGCGGCGGCGATGGTTTCCTCGTCGGAACCCGCCAGCATGTGGCGATAGATGGTGTCGAGCTTGACGTCCCTGTGGCCATGCTTGGACCAGGCGCGCTTGCGGGCCTGGGTCTCGCCCCAGGTGCGCGGCTCGATCCCGCCGCCGGGCAGAGCGAGATCGGCGAAGACGTCGGTGGGGGCATGGGTGTTGCGCCAGATCAGCGTGTCGAAACAGTCGAGCGAAAGGACCTCGATCCCCTCGGGCGCACGGTCGAGCAGCGTCTCGATCTCGAAAGCGCGGACAGTGAATTGCATGATCTACCCCTGACGAAATTCAGAAGCATCTCTGACCATGCATGGTTAGGAAGCGGTTAAAATCGGGGGTTAGGTAGTGACCGCAAGGACCTCAGCCCGCCGCGACCTGCCGCGCCTTCTGAGCCTCCACGATCGCGATCGCGCGCTGGAGCGCGGCGTCGATCGAGAGGAAGCTGGTATCGAGCATCACCGCGTCGGGGGCGGGGACCATCGGCGCGCTGGGGCGCTTGGCGTCGCGCTCGTCGCGGGCGCGGATATCGGTCAGCACCTTGTCGAGGCTGGTCATGATGCCGCGCTTGCGCAGCTCCATGTGGCGCCGCTGGGCGCGGATCATCGGGGTCGCCTTGACGAACAGCTTCACATCGGCGTCGGGCGCGATCACGGTGCCGATGTCGCGGCCGTCGAGCACCGCGCCGCCGGGCTGGTGCGCGAACTTCTTCTGGCGCAGCAGCAGCGCGGCGCGCACCAGCGGGTGCGCGGAGACCACCGACGCCGCCTTGCCGACCTCCTCGCTCTTCAGCCAGGGATCGTCGAGCGTGAAATCGTCGAAGCTGCACGCCGCGACGGCATCGGCCTCGTTCGCGGGATCGAACTCGTCCTTTAGCACCGCCGCAGCGACCGCGCGGTAGAGCAGGCCGGTGTCGAGATGCGGCAGCTTGTAATGGCGCGCGAGCGCGCGGGCGATGGTGCCTTTGCCAGATGCTGCGGGTCCGTCGACGGCGATGATCATGGGGTGCACGTTGTACTACTGTGTGAGGGCGTCAAGGGTGGGCAGGAAATTCGGATAGCTGGTGGCGATCGGGGCCACATCGTCGACGATCACCGGTGCTTTCGCGGCAAGTCCAGCCACCGCCATGCTCATCGCGATACGATGGTCGAGTTTCGAGGCGACCTGAGCGCCGCCCGCGAGCGCCGCGCCGCCCGAACCCTGGATGGCGAGGCCGTCCTCATGCTCGTCGACGGTGACGCCCACGGCGGTCAGCGCTTCGGCCATCACCGCGATCCGGTCCGATTCCTTGACGCGCAGCTCGTGCGCGCCGCGCGCCACGGTGCGGCCCTCGGCCAGCGACGCGGCGACGAACAGGATCGGATATTCGTCGATCATGCTGGGGGCGAGCTCGGGCGGAACCTCGATCGCCTTGAGCGGGGCGTGGCGGACGATCAGATCCGCGACGGGCTCGCCGCCCACGACGCGCGGGTTCCTTTCGGCGATGTCCGCGCCCATCATCCTGAGCGCCGCGATCAGCCCGGTGCGGGTCGGGTTCATGCAGACATTGGCGATGGTGATGTCGGACCCCGGGACGATCGACGCCGCGACCATCCAGAAACCCGCCGACGAGGGATCGCCGGGCACAACGATATGCTGCGGCTTGAGTTCGGCCTCGCCGCGGATCGAGATGATCTTGCCCTGGGCCGAGTCCTCGACGGTCAGCTCGGCACCAAAGCCGGTCAGCATCCGCTCGCTATGATCGCGGGTCGGGACCGGCTCGATCACGCGGGTGATTCCGGGTGTGTTGAGCCCCGCGAGCAGCACCGCCGACTTGACCTGCGCCGAGGCCACCGGAAGCGTATATTCGATCGGCACTGCCGGGCAGATGCCGCGCAGCATCAGCGGCAGGCGGCCGCCGGGGCTCGCGGTGATGTCCGCGCCCATCCTCGACAGCGGCTCGATGACGCGGCCCATCGGCCGGCCCGAAAGCGACGCGTCGCCGGTGAAGGTGCAGGTGATGGCGTGGCTGGAGACCAGCCCCATCAGCAGCCGGGTCGAGGTGCCCGAATTGCCCATGTCGAGCGCCGCCTGCGGCTGGAGCAGCCCGCCGACACCCACGCCATGGACGCGCCAGATGCCATCTTCGCCGCGCTCCACATCCGCGCCCATCGCGCGCATCGCCGCCGCGGTGGCGAGCACATCTTCGCCCTCGAGCAGTCCCTCGATCCGGCTTTCGCCCACCGCGAGCGCCGAGAACATCAGTGAGCGATGGCTGATCGATTTGTCGCCGGGCACGGTCACGTTACCGCGCAGCCGACCGCGCGCGGAAAAGCTCATGGAGCGAGCTGGATTCTGGGGGGAGGAACCATGCATTGCGCGCGGGCTTTGACAGGCGACTTGCACCATGGCAAGGCGCGCCCCACTTTGCGGGCCAACAACCCCGACAATCACGAAATTCGAAAGGCAAGAGGCAACACATGGTGAAGCCGGAATGGGGCACGAAGCGCGGATGCCCGAAGTGCGGAACGCGGTTCTACGACCTGACCAAGGACGAGCCCGTCACCTGCATCAACTGCGGCTATGCGTGGGAGCCCGAGCCCATTCTCAAGTCGAAGCAGCCGCTGCCGTTCGAGGCCGCCAAGGCCGCGACTCCTGCTGCGGAGGAGGCCGACACCGATCTGGGCGACGAAGATCTGGACATCGGCGCCGACGACGAGGAGCCCTCGGCCGACGATGATGTCGATCTGGGCGGCGACGACGATCTGGGCGTCGAGACCGGCGGAAACGACGACGAAGTCTGATTTGAACCGATTGCGCAAGGACGCCGAAAGCGTCCTTGCCAAACCCGCGGCGGCCTTCTAATGGCCGTCGCCTCTCAGGGGAATGGGGCCGTAGCTCAGCTGGGAGAGCGTCGCAATGGCATTGCGAAGGTCAGGGGTTCGATCCCCCTCGGCTCCACCATTTCCCTGACATCCCCTGGATTCAGCCAAGCACCCGCCGCTCCGCATCGAGTCGGATCGTCAGGTCGGCCCATGCCTCGCCATGCCGCAGCATGTGGACCGTCAGCCGGCGGTAATATTCCACGAAATCGCGGATCTCGCCGTCGGTCATCGGCCCGCCCGCGTGCCGTTCCTGCTCGATCCGCCAGTCCGCGACTACATCGAACCCCGGCGCCTTGAGCAGCGCGAGGAAATCGATTCGGCCGAACAGCGTCCGGTAAGGCCCCGCGAGCCGATCGTTGACGTAGCGGCGCCATGTGCCGTCAGCGTCGCGCTCGCGTTCGAGCGCGTTGATCGCCTGCGTGACCTCATCCTCAGGCCGCGCGCCGACGCACCAGCCTTCGAAAATCACGATGTCCGCCGGCCCGGCAAAATCCTCCGGTGCCCCCGGCTCGTCGCGCCCCTTGTCGAATCGCGGGAGCAGGACCTCGCCTCCGCGTCCCAGCGCGGCGATCGTTTCGAGCCCCAGCGCGACGTCATGCGTGCCGGGCACGCCGCGGGTACCCAGTAGCGGGTGGACCGTCTCCGCAAGCCTCCGCCGCCCCGCGCCGCTGAGATAGAGATCGTCGAGCGAGAGGATCGCGACAGCCGCGCCGCCCGCGCGCAACCGCTCCGCCAGCAGCGCCGCGATCGTCGATTTGCCGCTGCCCTGCGCACCGCAAATGCCCAGCACGAACGGCTTTCGCGCGGCCGCCCGGCCCTCGATCGCCGTCCCGATCAGGTCCGCCGCGTCTGCGCCTATTGGGGCCCCGGCTGGCAACGTTGGCATGGCGGCACGATAGATGCGGTTGCACACCTTGCAACATCTGCTTGCGCGGGTCCGCGCAGGCGGCCATATGCCGGAAACGGGTTAAGCGTAGCGACGTCCGTTCCTTTGGAGAGACGATGTCCAGCCGTCCGACGATCAAGGAAGTTTCGAAGATTGCCGGGGTCTCGTTCAAGACGGTCTCCCGCGTTCTCAACAACGAAAAGCATGTCAGCGAGGCGACCAAGAAGCGCGTCGAGGAGGCGGTTGCCCAGCTCAACTTCCGCCCCAGCCACGCCGCGCGCACGCTTGCGGGGCGGCGCTCGTTCCAGGTCGCTTTGATCTACGACAATCCCAGCCCCTATTATGTCTATCATATCCAGCACGGCGCGCAGGAAGCGTGCGTGCGGCACGGATATCGCCTGCTGCACCAGCCGGTGGACCTGGCGGCGAAGGATTTCGTCGCGAACGTGATGGCGCTGGTCGACGAGGCACATCTCGACGGGCTGATCATCTCGCCGCCGGTCACCGACCGGCTCGACCTGCTCGACGCGCTCGACGCGCGCGGCATCCCCTATGTCCGGATCGTGCCGGGCGAACGGCGCGGGGCGGGGCTGAGCGCGTCGATGGACGATTTCGCCGCGGCGCGCGAAATGACCGACTATCTGCTCGGCGAGGGACACCGGCGCATCGCCTTCATCCACGGCCCGCAGAACCATGTGTCGTCGAGCGATCGCTTCGCGGGCTATCGCGCCGCGCTCGATCAGGCCGGCGTGCCGTCCGATCCGGCACTGGTGGTGGCCGGGAACTACACCTTCAACTCGGGGTTCGAGGCGGCGAACAAGCTGCTCGACCTGCCCGAGCGCCCGACTGCGATCTTCGCGGGCAATGACGAGATGGCGGCGGGCGCGCTGGCCGCGGCGCACGAGGCGGGGCTCGATGTTCCCGGCGAGCTTTCGATCGCGGGCTATGACGATACCGATCTCGCCCGCGCCGTCTGGCCGATGCTGACGACAGTCCATCAGCCGGTGGCCGAGCTGGCGACCGCCGCGGCCGATTTGCTGCTGGGCGGCGACGCCAAGGAGCGGCACAAGATGCTCAGGCACGAGCTCAAGACGCGCAAATCGACGGGCCCGGCGCCCAAGCGCTGACGCCAGCCCGGTTAGACAAGAACCCGTTCGGGCGAACGGGAGGGGGCGTTTGGTTCCACTCGAATCAACGGATTTCCTTGGTAAATTTCCGTCCCGCGCATGGACATTCCTTAACCAAGCTCTTCGCTGGCGCAGATCGTAAACAAGGCGTTAACTCCTTGCATGCAACGCCAGCTCCTCCTCGCGCAGCCAGCGCGCCGCCACCCGATCCGCGAAACCGTTCGCCATGCGCGCGCCGTCGAGCGCAAGCGCCGGGACGATGGCGACCTGAAGCTGTTCCTGCTCAGCTTCGGCGCCTTCTTCATCTGTTTCACGACCTTCTTGCTGTAGCGCGGCGGTGCCCGCCTTTCACTCGTCTACATGCACCCGCGAGTCGAGTTCGTGTGCGCGCTCGGCCTGGAAGAGCCGCCAGCCGCATAGCGCCGAGACGACGCACAGCAGCAGCACGATCAGGATCGCATCGGAAACGCTGACGCCAAGCTGAGTCACGCCGAGGATGCCGACCGATCCGCCCACCATGAAGGCCGAATTGACGATATTGTTCGCCGCCACGGTGCGCGAGGTCTGCGACTTGTCGACCGTGGTGGTGAGGAACGCGTAGAGCGGCACCACGAACATGCCCCCGGTGATCGCGATCATCAGCAGGTCGAACAGCACCCGCCAGGTGCCCGGCATCGCCAGGAATTCCCAGGTCGTCGCCAGGCTGGCCGGATCGCCGCCCCAGCTGCGCGCGCACCAGTAGAAATCTCCCACGAACAACGCCATCGCCAGCACCGAAATCGGCGACCAGCGCGCCGAAACCTGGCCCTTGAGCAGCCGGTTGATGATGATCGATCCGATCGCGATGCCGATCGAGAAGATGCCGAGGAACACGCTCGCCACGTCCTTCTGGGCGTGGAAGACGTTCTTCACCAGCGGCGGAAACAGCACCGCGAGCACCGCCGCGATCGTCCAGAACACGCTGATCGCGACGATCGCCAGATAGAGCCGCCTGATGTGCAGCGTCGCGGCGATCAGCCGGTAGGAGGAGCGGAAGATGTTCCAGTCGAGCTTGAGCTTGGTGAGCGGCGGTGCGGAGGGGATGTTGGTGGAGGCGAACCAGCCCACTCCCGCGACGATCACCACCGCGACCGCGGCGATATGCGAATCGAGCACGCCGCCGGCGATCGTGCCGCCCAGGATGGCGATATAGGTGCCCGCCTCGACCAGGCCGGTGCCGCCCAGCACCTCGTCCTCGGCCATGTGCTGCGGGATGATCGCGTATTTGATCGGGCCGAAAAAGGTCGAATGGATCCCCATCCCCACCAGCGCCGCAAGCATCAGCTCGAGGCTGCCGAGGAAGATGCCCGTGGCGCCGATCAGCATGATCAGCACCTCGGCCATCTTGATGATCCGCATGATCTTCGCCTTGTCGTAGCTGTCGGCGAGCTGGCCGGCGAGCGCGGAGAATAGGAAGAAGGGCAGGATGAACAGGCCCGTGGCGATCGCGCTGAACTGGGTCTCGGCCTCGACGCTCTTGTAGATCTCGTAGGTCGCGAAGAAGACCATCGCGTTCTTGAAGAGATTGTCGTTGAACGCGCCCAGGAACTGCGTGACGAACAGGGGCAGGAAGCGGCGCTTCGTGAGCAAGCCGACCGTGGTGATCATGCGGAAAAACGGGCCCCCGATGGCGACAGATAGCGCGGCATAGCCGAGCGGCGGCGGCGGCGGCAATGGCTATCGATTTGGGGGTCTTACCCCTCCCATAGCAGCCATCGGAGTGCTACATCCCGGCGATGCTGACGCTTCCCAACATCCTCACCCTTTCGCGGATCGTCACGGTGCCGCTGCTCGCGGCGTTCCTGTGGTGGCCGCATTGGGACGTCGGATACGCCATCGCCTTCGCCATCTATGCGCTGATGGGGGTGACCGACTATTTCGACGGCTATCTCGCCCGCGCGCAGGGCACGGTGTCGAAGCTCGGCCAGTTCCTCGATCCGATCGCGGACAAGATCATGATCGCCGCGGTGATCCTGATGCTGGTGGCGAAGGGGGTGATCGTCGATCTCCATATCGTCGCGGCGCTGGTGATCCTGGTGCGCGAGATCGCGGTGTCCGGGCTGCGCGAGTTCCTGGGCGGAATCCAGGTGTCGGTGCCAGTTTCGGCGCTGGCCAAGTGGAAGACCACGCTCCAGCTCGGCGCGCTCGGCTTCCTGATCTTCTCGCGCGCGATGCCCGGCTGGGAATGGGTGCATCAGGTCGGGATCGTCGGGCTCTGGGGCGCTGCGGTGCTGACCGTCATCACCGGCTGGGACTATCTGCGCGTCGGCCTCAAGCACATGGATACATGATGCAATTGCTCTATTTCGCCTGGGTGCGGGAGAGGATCGGCACGGGAGCCGAGACGGTCGAACCGCCCGAGGCGGTGGTCAATGTCGCGGACCTGATCTGCTGGCTGTCGGGCCGGAGCCCGGGCCACGCCTCCGCGCTTGCCGAACCCGCGCGGCTGCGCGCCGCGATCGACCAGGTCTTCGTTCCGCTCGATGCCGCGCTCGGCAATGCGAAGGAAGTCGCGATCTTCCCCCCGGTGACCGGCGGATGATCAACGTCTCGGTCCAGCCAGCGCCGATCGACCTGCCCGCCGAACTGGCCGCGGTCGAGATCAAGGGGGCAGGGGGGATCGCGACCTTCATCGGCACGGTGCGCGGCGATGGCGGTGTCACCGGGCTCACGCTCGAACATTATCCGGGGATGACCGAAGGCACGCTGATCGCGCTGGCCGAGGAGGCGTTCGCGCGTTGGGGTCTGCTGGGCGTGACGGTCGTCCACCGCGTCGGCGCAATGGTGCCGGGGGACCATATCGTCTTCATCGGCACCGCGGCGGCGCACCGCAAGGAAGCGCTGGAGAGCTGCGCCTATCTGATCGACCGGCTCAAGACCGACGCGCCCTTCTGGAAGCAGGAGAAGCGCGGCGGCGAGACGGTTTGGGTTGAGGCGAAGGCAAGCGATACGGCCGCGGCTGCGAAGTGGGCCTAGCGCTGTCCACAATATTCCACTATATTCCACGCGAACCGATGGAGGCTCGCATGGGCAAACATATGACGCTCAACGTTCGCATCACTGGCGAACTCAGCGACTTTGTGGCGGACAAAGTCGGTGAGAACGGGCGGTACGAGAATGTCAGTGAATATGTCCGCGACCTGATCCGGCGCGATTGTGAGCGGATCGAGGCGGAGAAATTCGCCAAACTGAAAGCCGAACTCCAGCGCGCGTTTGCGACGCCGGAGAGTGAGTATGTCCGCGTCAATGCCGAGGAGGTGATCGCGCGTAATCGCAAACGGCTACAGGGGTGATCGACTATTATCTCGAACCTGCGGCCGATCGACAGCTCGACGACATCTACCTTTACACGTACGCCCATTGGGGAGCCGACCAGGCCGACCTCTATATCAGTGGCCTTTTTACCCGCTTCAACGCGATCGCCAAGCGTGAGGCGATATGGCGACGTATCGCCGCCGAATATGAAGTCGATGGCTATTATTGCCGGTACGAACGACATTTTATTTACTGGATGCAGAGATCGGATGGCGAGATTGGCATCGTCGCGATCCTGCACGAGAGCATGGAACTGAAGGATCGGCTTCGGGAAATACTGGGCCCCTAGCGCGCCTCCGCCAGCACGCCTGCCAGCAACCGGAAATCGCGCTCGCGCGGGCTCGCCCGCCGCCAGACCAGCGCGATTTTCCTCGCAGCGTTCTCCGCATCCAGCGGGCGCGCGGTTACATGGGTATGCTCCAATATCCCCGCGTCCACCGCCATCTGCGGCAGCATCGTCACGCCCAGACCGTTATCGACCATCTGCACCATCGTGTGCAGCGAGGTCCCCAGCATCGTCGCCTCGGCGCGCAGCTCGGGGCGGTTGCAGGCGGCGAGGGCGTGATCCTTGAGGCAATGCCCGTCCTCGAGCATCAACAGCCGGGTCGCGTCGATATCGGCGGGGCTGATCGAGGGGGGCAGCGGCTCGATCTCGCCTTCGGGAAAGGCGACGAACAGCGCGTCGTCGAACAAAGGCTCGGCCTCGACATCGCCGCATGCGAAGGGGAGGGCGAGCAGCACGCAATCGGCGCGGCCATGGTTGAGCGCCTCGCAGGCCTGGCTGCTGGTTTCCTCGCGCAGATAGAGTTTGAGGTCGGGATAATCCCTTCGCAGGCGCGGGAGGATTCGCGGGAGCATGAAGGGCGCGATCGTCGGGATCACGCTCATCCGCATCTCGCCCGACAATGGCCGCCCCGCCGCGCGCGCCAGATCGCCCAGCTCATCGGCCTCGCGCAGCACGCGCCGGGCCTTGTCGACGATTCGTTCGCCGAGCGGCGTGAAGCGCACCACGCGCCGAGTCCGCTCGACCAGCACTACGCCGATCAGCGTCTCCAACTCGCGGATTCCCGCCGAAAGCGTCGATTGGGTGACGAAGCACGCCTCGGCCGCGCGGCCGAAATGACCCGAATCATGGAGCGCGACCAGATATTGGAGCTGTTTCAGCGTCGGGAGATAGGTGGTCATCGCGGAAACGATATTTATCGCTTCAATCGATCAATATCCACAGAATAAACGATTGTACCAATCAATCCGCCTGCCTATATCGCGGTGCAGCAGAATTCGTTCTGCGTTGCACCATTTTCCAACCGGAGATTTCCATGCTGACCGTCGGCGACACCTTCCCCTCGATCCCCGTTCCTGTCCAGCAGGGCACCAACGCGCTTCCCGCCGGCGAGACGCTCGACATCACCACCGCCTATCCGGGCAAGTGGAAGGTCCTGTTCTACTGGCCGAAGGACTTCACCTTCGTCTGCCCGACCGAGATCGTCGGCTATGCCCAGCTCGCGGGCGATTTCGCCGATCGCGACACAGTGCTGATCGGCGCCTCGACCGACACCGCGCATGTCCATCTCGCCTGGCGCAAGTCGGACCCGGATCTCGCGGCGGCGGACTTCCCCTGGCTCGCCGATAACGGCTCGGTGCTGGCCGAGGCGCTGGGCATTCTGGATGCCAGGGAGCATGTCGCCTATCGCGCCACCTTCACGGTTGATCCCGATAATGTGATTCAGGCGGTGCAGGTCAACGGCCTCAACGTCGGCAGAAATCCGCAGGAAACATTGCGCGTGCTTGACGCGCTTCAGAGCGATGAGCTCTGCCCGTGCAACTGGAACAAGGGCGACGACGTCCTGAAGGTTGCCGCCTGAAATTTTGACCGACCCCCGGCGCGGGGCACCTCCCCCCTTCCGCCCCGCGCCACCCTTCGTCCCCCCTCCCGCCCACCGGGAGGGGGTGACGTTCCCCGCAAAACTCCACCATCTTTAGCTTCGCCGCGGGGTTCCGCGCGGGCGCAGGAGACCCGTCATGTCGCTCAAGGCCTTTGCCGAGACGCTCCCCGATTTCGCCAAGGACATCCGCCTCAACGCCGGCTCGCTGGTCAATGACCAGACGCTGGGGGATCAGCGCAAATATGGCCTGATGCTCGCCTGCGCACATGGCACGGGGCACAAGCCTTTGGTCGATGCGGTCGAGGCCGAGGTGGAGGGCAGGCTGAGCCCCGAGGCCGCCAATGCGGCGCGCGCGGCGGCGGCGGTGATGGCGATGAACAATGTCTATTACCGCTTCGTCCATCTTGCCTCGAACGACGAATATTCGCGGATGCCGGCGCGGCTGCGGATGAACGCGATCGGTGCGCCGGGGATCGACAAGGCCGATTTCGAGCTGTTCAGCCTGGCGGTCAGCGCGATGAACGGCTGCGGCATGTGCATCGATGCGCACGAGACGGTGCTCAAGCAGCACGGCGTTCCCGCGCAGGTGATCCAGGACGCGGTCCGGGTCGGCGCGGTGCTCAAGGCGGTCGCGACCGTCCATGCGGCGGTGAACTAAGTCCCTCCCGCAAGCGGGGGGAGTTAGGCCAGGGCCTTGTACAGCCCGAACAGGCTGGTCGCGGTCAGCACCACGCCGACCAGCAGCATCAGCGTCTTGGGCTCGATTCGCTTCGCGAGCAGCGCCCCGAACGGCGCGGCGATCACGCCGCCGGTCAGCAGCCCCAGCGTCGCCAGCGTGAAGGCCTCCCAGCCGAGCTGGCTGATGAAGGTCGCCGAGATGGTGACCGTCAGGAAGAATTCGGCGGTGTTGACGGTGCCGATCGTGGTGCGCGGGCTCGATCCCTGGACGAGCAGGTTGCTGGTGACCACCGGCCCCCAGCCGCCGCCGCCGGCCGCGTCGAGGAAACCCCCGACCAGCCCGAGCGGCTCGACGATCTTGGGCGCCCTCTCCCTGGGCGGATAATGCATGCTCCGCCACAGCAGGTAGAAGCCGATCCCGGTCAGATAGACGAGGATGAAGGGCTTGGCGGTCTCGGCATGGATGTTCGAGAGCACATAGGCGCCAAGGGCACCGCCGATCACACCCGGGATCATCAGCCGCAGGAACAGCTTCCAGTTCACATTCTTGTGAATCGCATGGCTGATGCCGGAGACCGCGGTGGTGAAGCTCTCCACCGTATGCACACCGGCCGATGCCGCCGCGGGGGGCACGCCCAGGCTCAGCAGCAGGGTGTTCGAGATGACGCCGAACGCCATGCCCAGCGCGCCATCCACCATCTGCGCGGCGAAGCCGACGGCGATGAAGGGCAGGATGGCGGTGAAATCGATACCGTCGAACATTCTGCCCCATTTGTTGCGCAGTCAGGACGCCGGAAATGGCGTCTGGTTCGATCTCCCACAAGATACATCGTGTTTAGACGGGACAAGGTGGCGCGGGGGTGTTCTGGAAATCCGATGAGTGCGCTATTATGTGATTGCCCACAAAGGGGTCCGGCCATGTTCCAGCGTCTGACGACATATCTCGATTCGATCAAAGCGCGCGATCCCGCGCCGCGGTCGCGCATGGAAATCCTCCTGTATCCGGGGGTGTGGGCGCTCGGCTATCACCGGATCGCGCACGCGCTGTATCGCGGCGGCTGGTTCTTCCTCGCGCGCGCGGTCAATCACTGGTCGCGCTGGCTGACCGCGATCGACATCCATCCCGGCGCGAAGATCGGACGCAATTTCTTCATCGACCATGGCTTCACCGTGATCGGCGAGACCGCCGAGATCGGCGACGATGTGACCATCTATCAATGCGTGACGCTGGGCGGCACCAGCCCCGACAATGGCGTCGCGGGCAAGCGCCATCCGACCGTGCTCGACGGCGCGATCATCGGATCGGGCGCGCAGGTGCTGGGTCCGATCACGGTGGGCGAGCGCTCGCGGATCGGCGCCAATGCGGTGGTGACCAAGGATGTCCAGGCCGGCGCGGTAATGGTCGGTATCCCGGCGCGCCCGGTGCTGATGGACGCGGCGGACGTGCAGCACGGCTTCGTCCCTTATGGCACGCCATGCAGCCAGATGTTCGATCCGGCGACGCAGAAGCTCGAGATCATGAAGTGCGAGATGGAGACGCTGCGCAAGCGGATCGACGCAATGATCGACGAGCGCGACGCGATCCGTCGCGAGGCGCAGCGCGATTCGGCCTGAGGTCTCCGCCTAGATGGGGACGGTAACGCCGCTTCCCCTCGGCCGGCCTGCGCAGGTCGGCTATGAGCGTATCGAACTGACCCGCATCCTCGATCTTTATGGCCGGATGGTCGCGGCCGGGCATTGGCGCGATTATGCGATCTCGCTCGATAGCGACGCTGCGGTCTTCGCGTGCTTCCGCCGCGCCGCCGAGCGCCCCGAATATAGGATCGAGAAACGCCCGGCGCTGCGCAATCGCCAGGGCATGTGGGCGCTGGTGGGCGAGAATGGCGCGGTGCTCAAGCGCGGGCATGAGCTGGGCCCGGTGCTGGCGCCGATCGAGCGGCGGCTGATGAAGCTGGTGGGGGAGTAGCTCCCACTCCCCTTTGGGGGAGAGGAGGCATGACAAAGGGCCCGGGAGTCGCCTCCCGGGCCCTTCGCCTTTTCGGGCCTGTTAGGGGTCAGGCCGTCACGACTTGCTGCGTCGGGGGCAGGCTCTCGCCCAGTCCGCCCAGCATCCCGACCACGCCGCGGCGCATCGGCTGCCAGAAGGCCGAGAGCATCAGCAGTGCCGAGCCGATCACCAGACCCGTCAGCGCCGCGCTCAGCTCGACGGCGCCGGTCGATTCGAACAGCGAGTACATGGCGTAGAGGACGTAGACGAGGCTCGAGACGAGCAGCGCGCGGCGGTCGATCGCCAGCGCCACCGCGGCGAAGACGACATAGAGTCCCAGCACCACCATCGCCATCGGGATGCTGATATTATGGTCGAACACGCCAAGCAGGTGGAACACCGGATGGGCGATCAGCGGCGCGGCGAGCAGGTGAAGCCAGAAGGCGACATCGCTGCGGCGCGTGCGGCGCTCAAGGTCCGACATGTCCCACCGCATCGCGAAGGCGAACACCAGCACGCCCGCGACGAGGACGATATAGTTCAGCCAATCGACCGAACCGGGCACGAACGCCGTGATCGATCCGATCGCGACGGTGACCAGCGCCATCGCGCCCACCGCGACGGTGATCGGCACCATGAAGCGCTTCCAGTGGAGCCAGGTCGCGGCCGCGGTGACGATGCCCACGATGATCGCGAAGCCGCCCGCCAGCTGCTTCATCCGGACTTCGTCGTTCAGGTCGATATGGAGCTGTTCGGCGATCCACGGGGTGTTGGCGACGAACAGCGCGGAAACGACCGCGAACACGCCCCAGGCGAAGGCCGTCAGCAGCAGGATCGAGGGGAGCGCCATGCGGCGCTGGCGGGTGAAATATTCGGCGAGCAGCCAGCTGGTGATCGAAACCGCGCCCGCGCCCATTGCGACGGCTGAGCCGCCCTCGACGATCCCTTCGCGATTGACCAGATTGAAGACGTGGCTGCCGATATAGAAGCCGATCCAGCCGACCGCGGCGAGCATCAGCGCCGCCGCGATCGCGACGAAAATGTCATTGAAGCCGGTCAGCAGCCGAAAATGCTCTTCGTCGACCGCGGGCGACGAGCGGCCCTCGGCGATGTGATTGCGGAACGCATCGGCCTGGGCCTGGGTCATCACCCCCGCCTCCACCGCGTTCGCAAGATCGATCTCGCTATACATGTTGAATCCTCCTCCTGTTGGGAGGCGCATAGCACAAGTGTATTAGTGTAGCAATACGGTACAATGGCTAGGCCGGCTTGGGCGTGCAGGCGCGGCCGTGAGTGTTCGCGATCGGGATGATGCGCAGGCGGCGCTTCCCCCAATAGCTGAGGTCCATCGAAATCCAGACCGGGGCGCCCGCGCGCATGAAGATCGCCTGGTCGCCGCGCTGATCGCTGCCCGTCAGGCAATGGCGCCAGCCCTGCTGGGTGAGTGTGTCGCGGATCTTGTAGACCGCATATTGATCCTGGTCGTGCCACAGAGTGAGCAGGTGGAAGCCGCCGCCGCCATCGCCGCGCCCGAAATCGACCGCGGCCTCGTACGGCCCCTGATTCTCGATCGTCGCGCCGTGCTTGCGGCAGCGCAGCCGGACCGCGTCCATATAGATGCAGTCGGTGAAGCCCGCCGCCTTCGCGTCGGCCAGCGTGCCGCTGATCGGCAGGCCGCCGAAGAGGAGCGTGGGAGGCGGGGGCGGGGCCTTCGCGCATCCGGCGAACAGCATCGCCGCGAAGAGCGGCACGACGCGAAGTCCGTGGTTTAGCAAACCCTGCCGCATCCTCGCTCTCCCGATGTTCACGATATAATGTATCGTGTCCGGCGGGGTTGCAACCGGCGATTTGCCCCCGGGTTCAACCCTGGAGCTTGCTCATGATCAGCATCGACTGTTCGGCGCCCGAGTTCGGCACGATTTCCCCCGTCCGGTCGGTGATCTGCGCCCAGTGCGCCGCGACGCCCTCGGGGCTCAGCTCCTCGCCCTGCAGCCGCACGCCCGGGGTCAGCGTGACGAACGCCGCCTGGAACACGCCCGCGCCCGCGCCGACGATCGCGTTGGTCGGCGCGTCCTGGGAAACGAGGAACAATGCCGCTGGCGCGACATTTTCAGGGGCGAATAGCTTGAAAGCGGCTTCGGGGAAGATGTCCTCGGTCATCCGCGTGCCCGCGACCGGTGCGAGCGTGTTGACGCGGATATTGTTCTTGGCGCCTTCGAGGTGGAGCGTCTTGGTGAGGCCCGCGAGGCCCAGCTTGGCCGCGCCGTAATTGGCCTGGCCGAAATTGCCGTAGAGCCCGGTAGAGGATGCGGTCATCAGGATGCGGCCGTAGTTCTGTTCGCGCATCGTCTCCCACACCGCCTTGGTGCAGTTCGCCGATCCGATCAGATGGACATCGACCACGAACGCGAAATCGGCGGGCTCCATCTTGGCGAAGCTCTTGTCGCGCAGCACGCCGGCATTGTTGATCAGGATGTCGATCCGGCCCCAGCGCGCCTTCGCGGCGACGACCATCGCGACCATCTGATCGTATTCGGTGACGCTGCCGCCGTTCGACATCGCCTCGCCGCCCAGCGCCTCGATTTCCCTGACAACCGCGAGCGCTGCGTCCGAATGGCCGGTGCCGTCGCGGCTTCCGCCCAGATCGTTGACGACGACCTTCGCCCCCCGCCGCGCCAGTTCGAGCGCATAGGCGCGGCCGAGACCGCCGCCGGCGCCTGTGACGATCGCGACACGGTCTTTGAAGTCGATGGTCATGGGAAGCTCTCCTTTGGAGCGCTTCCTAGGCGCGGATCGCGCAAAGGGGAACCGGCTGCATCATGGCCACGCCGGTTCCCTGCAAGGCGCGGTTATTCGCCGCGCTGGCGGCAATTGTCGTACTGGCCGCGCTTGCAGATGGGGTAGCTGGTGAGCGGGGGCGGCGGGGGATAGGCCTGGGTCGGGGTCTGGGTGTTCGGCACGAAAATCACCGTCGCGCCGGGCGTCGGCGGGGCGCTGAACAAGGGGTTGGTGGGCTGGTAGCCGCCCTTGGGATCGTCGACGGTCTGGACGTTGGGCGGCTCATCCGGTTGAGTTTGCGCCATGGCGGGGGTCGCGGCGAACGCGACGAACGAGGCTGCTGCGAGCGCAATCAGCTTCATGGAACTCTCCTGGTCGTTACGCGAGCGTGGGGGATGCTCGGGCGGGGTAACGCAGGAGGTTGGGTTTGGGTCCCTTCTTCTCCCCTCCCGCTTGCGGGAGGGCCCGGGGGTGGGGATGTTTTTTCGAAAGCGGCGAGTGGGGGCAGGCCCCACCCCTAACCCCTCCCGCAAGCGGGAGGGGGGGACTAGGCCCCGCTATCCAGCGCATAGCCCGCCGAACGCACCGTGCGGATGATGTCCGCCTTGCCGTTCGCGTTGATCGCCTTGCGCAGGCGGCGGATGTGGACGTCGACGGTGCGGCTCTCGATGTCGCTGTCATGCCCCCACACCGCGTCGAGCAGCCGCTCGCGCGAAAAGACCCAGCCGGGATGTTCGAGGAAATGCTTGAGCAGGCGAAACTCGGTGGGTCCCAGCGGTACGACCTCGCCGCCGCGGCGGACCTTGTGGCCGACCGTGTCCATCTCGATATCGGCATAGGTCAGCGCCTCGCCGGCAAGCGCCGGGCGCACGCGGCGCAGCACCGCGCCGACCCGCGCGACCAGCTCGCGCGGGGAGAAGGGCTTGGTGACATAATCGTCCGCCCCGGTCTCGAGCCCGCGGACGCGGTCCTCCTCTTCGCCGCGCGCGGTGAGCATGATGATCGGGATGTTCGCGGTCTCGGGCATCCGCCGCAGCCGGCGGCACACTTCGATCCCCGAAATCCCCTCGACCATCCAGTCGAGCAGCACGATGTCCGGCGTCGCTTCCTTGGCGAGCAGCAGCGCCTCCTCGCCGTCCGGGGTGTGCTTGACGTCGAAATCCTCGCGCTTGAAGTGCCACGTCACCAGTTCGGCGAGTGCGGCGTCGTCCTCGACGAGAAGCATGCGTGCCCGTGCCATCAGTTGGTTTCCTGTTCGCTGGCTTCGCGATCGGTCAGATAGCTGCCCGTCGCTGCAAAATAGACCATCTCGGCGACATTGGTCGCATGGTCGCCGATCCGCTCGATATTCTTGGCGACGAACAGCAGGTGCGCGACCTGGCTGATCGTCTGGGGGTTCTCGATCATGAAGGTGACGAGGGTCCGGAAGATCGAATCGTAGAAATCGTCGAGCGCGCTGTCGCGTTTGCGGATCTCGGCGGCTTTCTCGGCGTCGCGCGCGGAAAAGGCGTCGAGCACGTCATGCACCATGTCGCTGGCGAGCTGCGCCATCGCGGGGAGCAGGGAGACCGCCTCGATCTTCTCGCGGCCCTCGTGGATCATCGGCACGCGCTTGGCGATGTTCTTGGCATAGTCGCCGATCCGCTCGACCACCGCGGCGATCTTGAGCGCGGCGACCACCTCGCGCAGATCGTCCGCCATCGGGGCGCGCAGCGCGATCACGCGCACGGTGAGCCGCTCGACCTCGGCCTCGATTGCGTCGATCGCCTTGTCTTTGTCGCGCACCTGCTTCGCCAGCCTGGCGTCGCCGCGCTGGAGCGCCTTCATCGCGTCGTGGATCGCCTGTTCGGCCAGCCCGCCCATCTGGGAGATCAGCGCGCGAAGCTCGCCGATATCCTGGTCGAACGCCTTGACGGTATGTTCGTGGCTGGAGGCCATTATCCGTACCTTCCGGTGATATAGTCCTTGGTGCGCTCAACACGCGGGGCGGTGAAGATCTCGTCGG
The DNA here is from genome assembly GCA_966251045.1 of uncultured Sphingomonas sp. Lineage (GTDB taxonomy): Bacteria > Pseudomonadota > Alphaproteobacteria > Sphingomonadales > Sphingomonadaceae > Sphingomonas. The sequence goes on along the minus strand of CBINJP010000011.1, from coordinate 12,255 downwards.
TCACGCCATATTCGACCAGCTGGCCAAGGTGGAAAAAGGCCGTGCGGTGGCTGACGCGCGCCGCCTGCTGCATGTTGTGCGTGACGATCACGATCGCATAGCGGCCGCGCAGCTCGTGGATCAGCTCCTCGATCTTGGCGGTGGCGATCGGATCGAGCGCGCTGCACGGCTCGTCCATCAATATCACCTCGGGATCGACCGCGATGGCGCGGGCGATGCACAGCCGCTGCTGCTGCCCGCCCGAAAGCGCGGTGCCGCTGTCCTGCAGCCGGTCCTTCACTTCGTCCCACAGGCCCGCGCGGCGCAGCGAGCGTTCGACGATCGCGGCCATGTCGGGCTTGGTCGCGGCGAGGCCGTGGATGCGCGGGCCATAGGCCACATTCTCGAAGATCGACTTCGGAAAGGGATTGGGCTTCTGGAACACCATGCCGACGCGCGCGCGCAACTGCACCACGTCCATCGCGGGCGAATAGACATCCTCGCCGTCGAGCGTGATCTCGCCCTCGACACGCGCGCTCGGGATGGTGTCGTTCATCCGGTTGAGCGTGCGCAGGAAGGTCGATTTGCCGCAGCCCGACGGGCCGATGAACGCCGTCACCTTGTCCATGTCGATATCGATCGAGACGTCGCGGATCGCCTGGTTGGTCCCATAGAAGACGTTGACGCCGCGAGCCGTCATCTTCGGCCCGGCGCGGTCAGGCGCGTTCGACAAGGGTTGGGGCAGGGGAACGGGTTCGATCATCACCAGCGGGTCTCGAATCGGTTGCGAAGATAGATGGCGAGCCCGTTCATCGCGAGCAGGAACACCAGCAGGACGATGATCGCCGCGCTGGTCTTCTCGACGAAACCGCGGCTGACCTCGTCGGACCAGAGGAAGATCTGGACCGGCAGCACGGTGGCGGGATCGGTGAAGCCCTGCGGCGGGGTGACGATGAAGGCGCGCATCCCGATCAGCAGGAGCGGCGCGGTCTCGCCCAGCGCGCGCGCCATGCCGATGATCGTGCCGGTCAGGATGCCGGGCAAAGCGAGCGGCAGGACATGGTGGAAGACCACCTGCACCCGGCTCGCGCCGACCGCGAAAGCGGCGTCGCGGATCGAGGGCGGGACGGCCTTGATCGCGTTGCGGCTGGCGATGACGATCACGGGCATGATCATCAGCGCGAGCGTGACTCCGCCGACCAGCGCCGCCGAGCGCGGAAGCATCGGCCCGAAGCTGCGCCCCGCAATCTCCCAGGTGCCGAGGAACACCGCGAGCCCGAGCAGTCCGAAGATGATCGAGGGCACCGCCGCGAGATTGTTGATCGAGACTTCGATCAGGTCGGTCCAGCGGTTCCGCGCGGCATATTCCTCGAGATAGACGGCGGCGAACACACCCACCGGAAAGGCGATCAGGAAGGTGACGAGCATCGTCATCAGCGATCCCTTGAGCGCCCCCCAGATGCCGACCACCATCGGATCGGTCGCGTTGCTCATCGTCAGGAAGTCGCGATTGAAGCCGCGTGACAGGTGACCGCCCTCCTTGAGCTTGCGCGCCGCCTGCACTGCCTCGCTTGGGCCGTTGCCGCCCTCGGCCTGGTCGATCAGCGTCGAGGCGGGGACCCGGATCGTCACGCGCTGTTCGAGGATGCGGGGGTCGGCCTTGATCGCGTCGCGGACCTTGAGCCAGGCATGGTCGGAAATCAGCTCGTCGCCGCGCGGACCGAAGGCGGTCACCGCCGCGCCCTTTACCGCGTTTTCCAGCTCGGCCCCGGCGAGCGCGAGATCGGCGCCCGGGGTGCTGAGCTGGGCGCGGCCCACGGGCAGTGCCAGCGCCTTGAAGTCGACCGGCAGCGCGATTTCGGCGCGGGTGAAGCCGCGCGCGCCGTTCCACGCCATCGTCACCAGCAGCAACGCGAGAAACCCCGCCGACAGCACCACCGCCGCCAGCCCGAACAGCTTGAACCGCCGCTCGGCGCCGTAGCGCTTGCGCAGCCGCGCCTTCATCGCCGGCGCGTTCCAGTCGGTGGGAGTGCGTTCGGGGTTTTTGGCGTTACTCATACGCCTCCCGGTATTTCTTCACGACGCGCAGCGCGACGATGTTGAGCAGCAGCGTGATGACGAACAATGTCAGCCCCAGCGCGAAGGCGGCCAGCGTCTTGGGGCTGTCGAACTCGCTCTCGCCGGTCAGCAGGTCGACGATCTGCTTGGTGACGGTGGTGGCGCTTTCGAGCGGATTGAGCGTGATATTGGCGGCGCCCGAGGCGGCCATCACCACGATCATCGTCTCGCCGATCGCCCTGGAGACCGCGAGCAGCACCCCGGCGACCACACCGGGTAGCGCGGCGGGGATCAGCACCTTGCCGATCGTCTCGCTCTTGGTCGCGCCCATGGCGAGGCTGCCGTCGCGCATCGCGGTGGGCACCGCCGCGATCGAATCGTCGGCCATCGACGAGACGAAGGGAATGATCATCACCCCCATCACCAGTCCGGCCGCCAATGCGCTTTCGGAGGAGGCGAAGGGCATACCCAGCATCACCGCCAGATCGCGCACGGCCGGCGCCACGGTGAGCGCTGCGAAATAGCCGTAGACCACCGTCGGCACGCCCGCGAGCATCTCGAGGGTCGGTTTCATCCAGGCGCGCACCCGGGGCGCCGCATATTGGGTGAGGTAGATCGCGCTCATCAGCCCGAACGGGATCGCGACGATCATCGCGATCACCGCACCGATGAAGAAGGTCCCCCAAAAGAGCGGCACCGCACCCAGCGACGCGCCGGGATCGTTGGCGTCGATCACTTGCGGGCTCCAGTGCGTCCCGAACAGGAATTGCCAGAAGGGCACCTGCTGGAAGAAGCGCAGCGATTCCCACAGCAGCGACAGGAAGATGCCGAGCGTGGTCAGGATCGCGATCAGCGACGCGATCAGCAGCACCGACATCACCCCATTCTCGACCCGCGACCGCGCGCGGAAGCTTGCGCCGATCCGCGACCAGGCGAAGGCGCCGCCGGCAAAGGCGAGCAGCACCGCCGCGATCGTCCCCATCCAGCCATAATGGCGCTGGGCGTCGCGCATCGCCGGGGCGAGCTGGGCCGCGACCGGATCATAGGCCGTCGCGCCGGGGTCGTTCGCCACGCGCTTCGCTTCGGCGAGCAGTGCGCCGCGCTCGAAATCGAAGGCGGGCAGTTGCGCGGCGGCGGGCTGCGCGAGCACTGCCTGGGTCACGAGGCCGGGGCTCGCCACGCTCCACACCGTCAGGAAGAGCAAGGCCGGTACCACCGTCCACGCCGCGACATACCAGCCATGCTGGCCGGGCAGCGAGTGGAGGCGTTTCTGCCCCGCGCGATCGAACCCGGCGGCGCGTGCGCGCGCGGTCAGCCAGGCGATGAGCCCGAGACCCGCGACCAACAGGAGGAGCGCGAAGCCGTTCACCTCAATGGAGTCCGGCCGGATCGAGCGGGATCCCCTGGGTGACCACCGCGAGCGAATGCGCGCGGACCGCATCGGGCGCCGCGATAAGTCCGCGTTTGACCAGCTTGCCGCCGGGTTCCCACATCCTGGTGTAGAGCGCGAGGAACGCGCCGAGCCCGGGCACCGCGCGCAGATGGCGCTTCTTCACATAGAGGAACAGCGGCCGCGCCCCGGGATAGGTGCCGCCCGCGATCGTCTCGTAGCTGGGGCTCACCCCGTCGATCGGGACGCCGTGGAGCCGGTCGGCATTTTCCTCGAGATAGGAATAGCCGAACACGCCCAGGGCATTGGGATTCTGCGCGAGACCCTGGACGATGAGGTTATCGTTCTCGCCCTTGTCGATATAGGCGCCGTCGTCGCGGATGCGCTTGCACAGCTTGTCGTACGGCGCCTTGTCCTCGGCGGCCTTGAGCGTCTTCGCATTGGCCTCCGCCTCGGCACAGCCCGGCTCCATGATCAGCTCGACCAGCGCGTCGCGGGTGCCGCTGGTGGAGGGCGGGCCCATCACCTGGATCGGGATCGCGGGGAGCGCCGGATTGACGTCGCGCCAGAATTTGGCGGCGTTGGGCTTGCCGCCGGGATTGGCGGCGAGCGCCAGGTAGATGTCGCGCTTGCTGAGCTGGAGCTTCGGCCCGTTCTTCGCCTCGGCCAGCGCGACGCCGTCGACGCCGATCTGGATCTCGAGCACATCGCCCACCCCATTGGCGACGCATTGATCGTACTCGGATTTCTTGATCCGCCGCGATGCGTTGGCGATGTCCGGGAATTCCCAGCCCGCGCCGTCGCAGAAGCGCTTGAGCCCCGCACCGGTCCCGATCGATTCGACCACGGGCGGGCGGCGCGTGCCGTCCTGGTTGACATAGGCTTCGGCGACCGAGGTGGTGAAGGGGAACACCGTCGACGATCCGACCACGCGAATCTCGCGCGTCGTATTGGCGTCACATCCCGCGAGCGTGAGCGCGAGTGTCGCCAACAGCGTCAACCTGCCGAAAATTCCCGGTCTCCCGCGGGGCGAGAATCGCTCGCCCCTCGGGTCGCCTCTCTTGCAGCAGCGTTACGGCTTTATGACAGTGCGCGCGCCGGCAGCAGGAGGGTAACGGTCGTGCCCTTGCCGACCGTGCTGGCGATGTCGAGCCGCCCGCGGTGCCGCTCGACGATGTGCTTGACGATGGCGAGGCCGAGCCCGGTGCCGCCGAGTGAACGGCTGCGGCCCGAATCGACGCGGTAGAAGCGTTCGGTGAGGCGCGGGATATGCTCGGCGGGGATGCCTTCGCCCTCGTCCGACACGGCGATGCGGACCATCGCGTCGCCGCCCATGGCCAGGCGGACCGTGACCGGCGTGCCCGCGCGCCCATATTTCATCGCATTGCCGATGATGTTGTGGAGTACCTGGCTCAACTGCGAACGGTCGGCGCGTATCGGCGGCGCTTCCGCGACATCGATGACGATATCGTCCGCGCGCGCATCGGCCCCGGCGGAAAGCTCGGCGCGCACCTCGTCGATCAGCTCGGCCAGGTCCACCATGGCGTCGGGCTTGCGGTATTTCTCCGCCTCGATCCGGCTGAGCGAGATCAGATCGTCGATCAGCCGCTGCATCCGCTGCGCCTCGACATGCATGATCTTGAGGAAGCGCTGGCGCGTCGCGGGATCCTCGCCCGCATCCTCCTGCAGCGTCTCGACATAGCCGACCAGCGAGGCCAGCGGGGTGCGCAGCTCGTGGCTGGCATTCGCGACGAAATCCACCCGCATCCGCTCGGTCGCATAGCTGCCGGTACGGTCCGAAAGATGCACGACTCGCAACGCCCCCATGTCGCGAACCCGCATCTCCCACCGCTGATCGCGCGTGCCGAGGCCGACGAGATGGATCGGCGCCCCCGGTGTCGCCTCGGCGGGGTTGAGCAGCCGTTCGGCGGCGGCGGGGTGGCGGATCGCGAGGCGGACATCCTCGCCGAGGATATGCTGGCCGAGCAGCGTCCGCGCGGCCCGGTTGGCCGAAATCACGCGGTTCGAGGCGATCACCAGCACCGGTTCGGCGATCACTTCGATCATGTCGCCGAGCGGCGGTTCGGCCGGGGGCGGCGCGGGAAGGTCGGCCGGGGCGGCCTCGATATCGCCGCCGCTGGTGGCGATCAGCACCGCCGCGACACCGCACACCAGCACCAGCATCGCCACCTGGACATTCTGGTCGAGCATGAAGCCCGCCGCGGCGGCGAGCCCGACAAGGGCCAGCGCCAGCAGCGCACGGGTTCCAACGGGAAAGGGCATCGCCGGGTGCCTTAGATGATGTTCCGCTGGCGCGGAACCCGCACCGGCTCGCTCCCCCACCCGGCCTCCCACCTCCCATACGATAGTGAACTCGTGGGAGGCCGGGTAGGGGAGCGGGCCGGTGCGGCAGCCCGGCGCAGTGCAACAAAAACGCGGATTTACGATTGCGAAAGTGGGCCGGGCGCAGGAAGGTGGAACCATGGCAGACGAAAAAGCAGGACCGAAGGCAAGCCGCCGCGCATTAATGCTCGGCGCGGCCAGCGCGTCCGCGATCGTCTCGATCCGTCCCGCGCTCGCCCAGACCAGCGCCTCCGTCCTCCACTGCGAGATTCCGGTCCCCGATCCGGGCCGCGCGGGCAGCTATGTCGCGCCCGATGGCAGCCTCGTTCCCGCTGGAACTCCGGGCGCGTTTCCCGGGCCCGGCGTGCCCTTCAAGGCCGAGGATGTGAAGCGCGCGCTGAGCGGCGGCACGCTGCCCGGCGCCGATTATGAGCGCAGCCGCGCCTACACCAATTATATCCGCCGCCTGCAATCGGGCACAGCGGGCTTCACCTGCTTCGCCTCGCTGCAGATGCCGCGCTGAGGCGGTGGCGGCTTCCCGTCATCCCAGCGAAGGCTGGGATGTCATGAGGCTATGGAAATCCTCGCGTCGCGAGACCCCAGCTTTCGCTGGGGTGACGGATGGGGACCGCGCATGACCGCCTATCGCGCCGCGCCGCCCGCCACGCTCCGCATCGTCCCGCTCGACGCGCTGACACTCATCTATCACCGCGCATCGGGCATCACCCATATCGTCGACGCGCCCGTGCCCGAGATCATCGAGGCGCTTGGGGAGGAGGCGCTTGGCGTCGACGCGCTGCTCGCGCGCCTCGCCCGGCGCTTCGACCTGGCCGACGCCGACCCGATGGCGCTCGCGATCCGCCTGGACGAGCTGGTCGCGGCGGGGCTGGTCGAGCGGCTGTGAGGTACGCCACCTCGCTCCGCATCGGCCCGATCGGCTTCCGCATCGGCTGCGACTGGCGCGCTCCCATCGCCGCGCTCGACGATCTCTATCGCGACTATCCCAGGCCGGACGACGGCATCCCGGACTTCAACGTCCATCTCTTCGCCGCGCGGCCATGGCGGCGCGTCTTCCGGCCCTCGGTGCATATCGCGGGCGATTTTGTGATCCCCGACGCCGCGCCGCTGCCGCTCTCGATGGGGCTGCTCGCGGCCGAGATGGGGATGAATCTCCAGATGGCGCTGGGCCAGCGGCGCTATCTGCTGCTCCACGCGTCCTGCGTCGAGCGCGACGGCAAGGCGCTGCTGATGACCGGCATCTCGGGGGCGGGGAAATCGACGCTAGCGGCGTTGCTGATGGCGCGCGGCTGGCGGTTGATGGGGGACGAATTCGCGCTGGTCGATCCTGCGACAGGGCTGGTCCATGGCTTTCCCCGCCTGATCAGCCTCAAGAACGAGGCGCTGGCGGTGGTGCAGGCGGTGCTGCCCGATGGCCGATATGGCGAGGTGATGGAGGACACGCCGAAGGGCCGTCTCGGCCACCTCGTCCCGGATGCCCGCGCCATCGCCGCCATGGCGGAGCCCGCCGCGCCCGCGCTGATCCTGTTCCCCAGCTTCGGCTTCGCGGCGGAGGAGCGCGAGGTGATGCCGAGCGAGGCGTTCATCCGGCTGACCCAGGCCTCGACCAACTATGTGACGCTGGGCGAGCGCGGTTTCGATGCGCTGACCCGGCTGGTCCGCGACGTGCCCGCGCGCGCGATCGACTATCCCGATACCCAAACCGCGATCGCGCAGGTGGAGCGGCTTTGGGGGGAATTGGCGTGAGCGCGCGCATCCTCACCGAAGCGCTGCGCGATCCCGCCTCCACGGCATCGCTGGACGCGGCAGGCTGGACCGCGCTCCTCGCCATTGCGCGGGCCGAACAACTCATCGGCACACTCGCCCACCGGCTCGATGGCCTGCCCAAGCCCGAGGCCGCCGAGCGCGTCCTCGCCGACGCCCGCGCGGCGCATGAGCAGGGCAGGGTGGTCGCCTTGTGGGAGGCCGAAATGGCGCGGCGCGCGCTGGCCGGGCTCGACATCCCCGTGGTGCTGCTCAAGGGCACCGCCTTCGTCGCGGCGGGCCTGTCGGCGGGCGTGGGGCGCCAGATCGGCGATCTCGACATCCTCGTGCCGCGCGCGCGCATCGGAGAGGCTGAGACCGCCTTGCTCGCGGCCGGCTGGGAATGGGTGAAGCCCGATCCCTATGACGACGAATATTATCGCCGCTGGATGCACGAACTGCCCCCGCTGATCCACCGCGAGCGCGACCGGATGATCGATGTCCACCATACGATCCTGCCGCTCACCGCGAAGGTCAGGCCCGATGCCGTGGGGCTGATCGCGGAAAGCCTGCCACTCGAAAACGGTCTCCGCATCCTCGCGCCCAATGACATGCTCTGCCACGCCGCGGCGCACCTCTTCGCCGATGGCGATCTCGCAGGCGGTCTGAGGAATCTCTGGGATGTGCATTGCCTGATCGAGGAATTCGGCACCGAAGGGCTGGAGGCGCGCGCCGCGCATCACGGCCTGTCGAGCGCGGTCGCGCGCGCGCTCCGGCAGGCGAACCATCACTATGGCACGCCGATCCCAGAGGGCCTGCGCGTGTGGGACAGTCTCGATCCGCTCTACGCCCGCCGCCTGCTCGCCCGCGACAGCTGGGGCCGCCAGACGCGCAAGCTGACGCGCTTCGCCTTCTATCTCCGCTCGCACTGGCTGCGCATGCCGCCCGCCATGCTCGCGCGGCATCTCTGGACCAAGTATCGCAAGGGGTATCGCCCCGCTTGACAGGCTGGAACATAACTGGAACATTGCGCACGCTCAACGATGGAGAGTCGCGATGTTCCGCAAGGTCGCCTTCACCATGTATCCCGTCACCGACATGGGCAAGGCCCGGGCCTTCTATGAGGAGGTGCTTGGCTTCACCAAGGGCAGCGCCCCGGAAAGCGTGCCCTGGGTGGAGTATGACATGCCGGGCGGCGGCTGCTTCGCGATCACCACCGTCACTGGCGAGAAGCCGTCGAGCGAGGCGGGCGGGACGATCGCATTCGAGGTCGACGATCTCGACGCGCTGTGCGCCGATCTCGAGGCCAAGGGCGTGACCTTCAAGAGCGATCTGATCCATAGCCCCGTCTGCCGGATGCGCGTGATCGCCGATCCCGACGGCAATTCGATTCTGCTGCACCAGTTGAAGAACCGGAGCTAACCTCCGAAGAACAGATGCCCGATCAGGATTCGCACGCCGATCCCGATCAGCACGATTCCGCCCAGCACCTCCGCGGCCTTGCCCAGCCGCGCGCCCGACGCCGCGCCGATCAGCACGCCCGCGGCGCAGAGCGCCCCGGTCACCCCGCCGATGATGAGGCAGGCGGTCGCGATCGGCGAGCCGAGCATCGGCAGCGTGACTCCCGCGGCGGCGGCATCGACGCTGGTCGCGATGGCTGCGCCCAGCAAGGTCCAGCCGATCAGCGCGGGGGCGGGGCTTGCATCGGCGTCGGACAGACCCTCGCGGAGCGTCCTCGCGCCGAGGAGCCCAAGCAGGACGAACGCGATCCAGTGATCGACCTCGCGGATGATCCCCGCGAACGCGACGCCCAGCCCCCAGCCGAGCAGCGGCATCAATCCCTGCGCCAGCCCGAACGCCGCCCCGATCGCCAGCGCGCGGGCCAGTCCGGGACGCCGCGACGCCCCCTGCGCCACCGCCACCGCGAACGCATCCATCGCCAGCCCGAAAGCCAGCGCGATCAGGCCGAACATGCCAGCCGCTCCAGCGTGGGGATCAGTTCGTCATAATGATCGATCACCGCATCGGCGCGAAGCTCTTCGACCGGCCCCGTCAGGAAGCCGAAGCTGACCGCCACGCTCGGTATCCCCGCATGTCTGGCGGCCATGGTGTCGAAGACCGAATCTCCCACGAATGCGGCGCGTCCGCCCCCACAGCGGCGGATCATCTCGTGGATCGGAACGCCCGAGGGCTTCGCATTGCCCGGCCCCATCGTGTCGCCGCCGATCACGCAGGCGAAGCGCTCGGTGAGCCCGAGCTGCTCGACCAGCTTCACCGCGAACCGCTCGCGCTTGTTGGTGACGATGGCGATCTTGCAGCCGCGCGCATCGAGCGCGTCCATTGTGTCCATCAGCCCCGGAAAGGGCCGCGTCTCGTTGGCGAGATTGTCGCCATAATAGTCCAGCCACTCGGGAAACAGCCGCTCGACCGCGCCCGGATCGCAGCCGCCCGTAGCCATGAGCGCCTGCTCGAGCAGGTGCAGCCCACCCAGCCCGATCATGGGCTTGAGCATCTCGATCGGCAGCGTCCCCCGCCCCTCGCGGGCGAGCACATGGTTGGCGGCCGCGGCGATGTCGGCGGCGGTGTCGAACAGCGTGCCGTCGAGGTCGAAACCCACGATATCGAAGAAATCGGTCATGACGGCGCCCGCCTGCCAGCCCCGCTATGGAAATGGCAAGGTCTTCGTGGCAGGGGCTTCACGCAACGGAGGGCAAATGACCGCACCTATCGCCGCCATCATCCTTGCCGCGGGCAAGGGCACGCGGATGAAGTCCGACTTGCACAAGGTGCTTCACCCGATTGCCGGGCGCGCGATGCTGCTCCATCTGATCGACAGTTTCGATGCGGCCGGCGCGAGCGAGCGCGTGGTGGTGGTCGGGTCGTTGCGCGAGCAGGTCGAGGCCGCGGTCGCGCCGCTTGGCGTCAAGACGGTGGTGCAGGAGGATCAACTCGGCACCGCGCATGCCGCGCTTCAGGCAAAGGAGGCGCTGGCCGGGTTCGACGGCGTGGTGCTGGTCTGCTTCGGCGACGTGCCGTTTCTCCGCACCGAGACGATCACCGCGCTTGCCCAGCGGCTCGACGGTCCGGACGCGCCGAAGATCGCCGTGCTCGGCTTCCGCCCGGTCGATCCCGCCGCCTATGGCCGCATCGTCGCGGACAGCGACGGGCGCGTGCTGGTGATGGTCGAGTATAAGGACGCCAACCCCACCCAGCGCGCCGTCACGCTCTGCAACTCGGGCGTGCTCGCGGTGCGCGCCGCGGATCTCTGGCCGCTGCTCGAACGTGTCGATTGCGACAATGCGGCGGGCGAATATTACCTCCCCGATATCGTCATGCTCGCGAACCGCGATAGCGATCGTTGCGTGGTGATCGAGGCGAGCGAGGCCGAGGTGCTCGGCATCAACAGCCGTGCCGAGCTCGCCCATGCCGAGCTGATCTGGCAGCGCCACCGTCGCGGCCAGGCGATGGCCGATGGCGCCACGCTGATCGCGCCCGAAACGGTGTGGTTCGCACACGATACGAAGATCGGCCGCGATGTCCTTATCGAACCGAATGTGTTCTTCGGCCCCGGGGTCAGCGTCGCGGACAAGGTCACGATCCACGCCTTCAGCCATATCGAAGGCGCGACGATCCTGAGCGGCGCGCAGGTCGGCCCCTATGCGCGCCTGCGCCCCGGCACCGTCCTCGAACAGGGCGCCAAGATCGGTAACTTCGTCGAGACCAAGAAGGCCGTGATCGGCCCCGGCGCCAAGGCCAACCACCTCTCCTATATCGGCGACGCCAGGGTCGGCGCCGGCGCGAATATCGGCGCGGGGACGATCACCTGCAATTATGACGGCTTCTTCAAATATGGCACCGAGATCGGTCATGGCGCCTTTATCGGATCGAACAGCGCGCTGGTCGCCCCGGTCAAGATCGGCGACGGCGCGATTATCGGCGCGGGATCGGTGGTGACCGCCGATGTCGAGGCCAATGCGCTCGGCATCACGCGCGCGGCGCAGCAGGTGAAGCCGGGCTGGGCCCGCCGCTTCCGCGAGGCGATGACCGCGAAGAAGGCCGCAAGATGAGCCAGCCCGACCGCTATACCGGCAAGCCCTTCCTCCGCCTGCTCGACTGCTATGTCATGGATGCGATCGGCGTGCTCGATCCCGATGACGACGCGGCGCTGAAAAAGGCAGAGCCCCAATTCCGCAAATCCTTCGGGCTCGAGGGAAGCTGGCGCGAGATCGTGGTGGCACGGATGAACTTCCCCGCCGGCATGCAGGGCGCGATCAGGGAGCTGTGGGAAAAGGGCCGGCCGCGCTTCATCGCGGCGCACGGCTACGAGCCCAATCCCTGGGACTTCACGATCCACTTCATCGACAAGAATTTCCCGCACTGATGCGGGGGGAAAGCTGAATACCAATGTGCGGAATTGTCGGAATCCTGGGCACCCATGACGTCGCGCAGCGGCTGTTCGACGGGCTCAAGCGCCTCGAATATCGCGGTTACGACAGCGCCGGCATCGCCACGCTGCATGACGGCGAGATCGACCGCCGCCGCGCCGAGGGCAAGCTCGCCAATCTGGGCGCGCGGCTCGCCGAAAAACCGCTCCCGGGGCTGATCGGCATCGCCCATACCCGCTGGGCCACGCACGGCGCGCCGACCGAGGACAATGCCCATCCGCACATCGTCGGCGACGTCACCATCGTCCACAACGGCATCATCGAGAATTTCAAGCCGCT
>CBINJP010000010.1:0-128999 GCA_966251045.1 uncultured Sphingomonas sp. | reverse complement strand
TCGCGCTGGCCGCGGCCGACGGGGACGAGCGCGTCGAGCGCCTTGAGGCCGGTCTGCATCGGCTCATGGACCGACTTGCGCGGGATGATGCCCGGCGCCTTCACTTCGACGCGGCTGCGCTGGTCGGAAACGATCGGGCCCTTGCCGTCGATCGGATTGCCGAGGCCATCGACGACGCGGCCGAGCAGGCCCTTGCCGACGGGGACGTCGACGATCGTGCCGGTGCGCTTGACGGTGTCGCCCTCGCGGATTTCCGAGTCCGACCCGAAGATCACGACGCCGACATTGTCGGCTTCGAGGTTGAGCGCCATGCCCTGGATGCCGTTGGCGAATTCGACCATCTCGCCGGCCTGGACATTGTCCAGCCCGTGGATGCGCGCGATGCCGTCGCCGACCGAGAGCACCTGGCCGGTTTCCGAAACCTGGGCTTCGGTGCCGAACGCGGCGATCTGGTCCTTGATGACCTTCGAGATTTCAGCGGCGCGGATATCCATTGTCTTGCCTTCAGCCTTTCATCGCGTGCGCGAGGGAGTTCAGTCGGGTCTTGATCGAGCTATCGATCATCTGGGAGCCGATCTTCACGACCAGCCCGCCAAGGAGCGAGGGATCGACCGAGAGGTCGACCGAAACGTCACGGCCGAGCCGGGTGCGGAGCTGCTGCTTGAGCTCGGTCACCTGGGCGGCGGAAAGCGGATGCGCCGAAACGACTTCGGCGGTGGTCTCGCCGCGATGGCTCGCCGCGAGCGCGCGGAACGCGCGGATGATCGCGCCAAGCTGGCCGAGGCGGCGATTGTCGGCGAGGACGCCGAGGAAGTTGGCGGTGGTCGTATCGAGCTTGAGCGACTTGGCGACCGCGGCGATTGCCTTGCCGGCATTGGCGCGACTGATCAGCGGGCTGCTGGTCAGCGCCTTGAAGTCGGCCGATTCGTCGAGCGCGGCGCGCACCGTGGCGAGGCTCGCCTCGACGGCGGGCAGGGTCTTCGAATCGCGGGCGAGCTCGAACAATGCGGTGGCATAGCGTCCGCTTAAGCTGGCCTGGATACCGCCGGAATTCTCCACGCGATTAAGTTCCTCTTGGGAGCAGGAGTTGGCCCCATGCAAAATGGGGGCTGCGCTCCGGTAAGAGAGGCGCCCCCTATGGGTCGCGGCGCGGTTAGCATCGGTATTGCTGCGATGCAACCCGAGTCCGTCAGCGTTCCGACTCGTCCTCTTCGACGACCAGATGCCGTACCTTGAGCGTGTCGATTTCGAGCTCGTGGATGCGCGCCTTGCCGATGCGCAGCTTGCCGATGGCGAGCGCGCCCACCGCCAGCGCGCCGATCGCGCCCGCGGTCATCGCGAGCGCGCCGATCGCCGCCGCGCCCAGCGCCGAAGCGCCGATGGCGCGGGGTCCCTGCTTGCGGGGGTCGGTGGGGAGACCGGTCATGGCGCGTATCATATCAGGTCCCGCGCGCGGCGCGAACCGGTTGCGCGCGCCGCGCTCTCCTGCGACTATTTCGGTCGCGGAATCAGCAGGGGAACGGGCATGCGCGTGAATCGGGCGGGTTGGGTATTGGCGGCGGCGGTCGCCATGGTGGCGGTGCCGGTGATGGCGGAGACCGCGCAAATGACCGGGCGCTTTCCCGCCCCCTATCGCGAAGCCGCGATGCTGGTGTCGCTGTCGGTCGGCCGGATCGACGGGCGCGACGGATATCAGGTGGGATCGGCGATCGAGCGCGCGCTGGGCGGCACCGGCTATTTCAACCTGCAGGGCGGGCGGCGCAGCGGCGGCAATGCCGATGGCACGCTGAGCGGCGGCGTTTCGAGTGGAGTCGAGGACAGCTATTACAAGCGCAAGGAAAAGCGCTGCACCCAGCGCGATGCCGACAACAAATGCATCAAGGAGGAAGAGGTCGAGCTGCGCTGCACCCAGCGCGTCGCCAACCTCACCGCCAATCTGCGGATCGTCCGCTATGACGGGCAGGTCGTCTATTCGGTGAGCAAGCCGCTACGCCAGCAGATCGACTGGTGCGAGGGACAGAGCGCGCCGCGCACCTCGGAGGAGATGATTTCGTCGATGGTGAACGAAGTCGCAAATTCGGTGCGGAGCGATATCGTGCCGCGCACCGACACCTATCGCATCCGCTTCATCGAAGGCACCAAGGGGCTGCCCAAGGACCAGGTGAAGCCGTTCAAGGAGATCGTGAAGCAGACCCAGCGCGACCTGCGCACCGCGTGTCAGCGCTGGGCGGAGATGGACCGGGCAGTGCCGAACCACCTCTCGCTCACCTTCAACCTCGGCCTGTGCGCCGAAGCGGCGGGTGACCTGCGCGGCGCGCTGAGCTGGTATGAGCGCGCGGCGCAGATCCAGGGACGGCGCGGGGAAGCGCAGGACGGCGTCAGCCGCATCCAGCGCCGCATGGCCGCCGATGCCGACGATGCCGAGCGCCGGAAGCGGATGTGAGCAGGCTCGCTCTTGCCGCTGCGGGCGCGTTGCTGCTGGCGGGCCCGGCGTTCGCGCAGGCGCGGAGCGTTGAATTCACCGTCGACCGGACCGTGTTCACCGTGCCGCTGATCCCGGGCTATTGCGACGAGGGCGAGGCGGTCGAGGGATATCTGAAGCAGCAGCGGCGGGATAATCCGGACAATCTCCCCGATGTGGTGATGATGCCGTGCGGCGCGAGGGGCGAGGGCCCGATCGACATGTTCCTCGTCTTCGTGAGCCGGAAAAGCGGCGGAACCAATCGGCGCGCGGACCTGCTCGACTTTCTGACGAGGACCTTGCCGGTGGTGCCCGGCGAAGGCGATCTGTCGGCCGAGCCCGGAGCGACGGTCACCGAGCGGCTGAGCGCGCGGCTCGCGCGCCGAGTCGGGGCCGAAGCCGAGGTCCGGCCCGTCGGCGTCGATGAGGTGTGCGCCTATGTGGGCGGAAGGACCACGCGCGCGGGCGGCACCGACTTGACCGGTTCGGGATGCACGACGGTGATTTCGGGCTATGTCTTCCAGGTCTCGCGCTACCGCACCGGAGGCGATCCGGCGCAGGCGGCGGCGTCGATCCCCGAGGTGAAGGCGCTGGCGCTTTCGATCGGCGCGCAGCGGCAATAGGAGGATCGATGCGGACGATGGTTCATGCGGCGGTGGCGCTGCTGACGCTGGTGGCGGGCCCGGCGCTCGCGCAGACCGCGGAGTTCGAGGCGGCGGGCGTCCGTTATTCGGTCCCGGCGCCGGAGGGCTATTGTTCGACCGGGCCGGCGATCGATTCCTATCTCGAGGCGCAGCGGCGCGGGAATCCCCGGGCGGTTCCCGACGCGATCTTCGCGCGCTGCGGGATCAAGTCGATGCAGCCCTATGATTTCTTCGCGGTGGTGGTGAAGCGCGAGGGCCCGGCGATCGAACGCGATACGATGATCGCCCAGATGCGCGCGGAACTTCCCGAGGCGCTGCGCAAGGAAACATTGGTGTCGGAAGCGGCCCGGCAGGGCGTCGAGCGCCGTGCCCGCGAGGCATTCGATACCAGCCTCAGCGTCAATGCCGGGATCAAACCGGTGGGGCTCGACGATTTCTGCGGCTATATCGCGGGGGTTATTCAGTTCAGGGTGGAGGGGCAGGCTCCGGTCAATGTGGCCACCATCGGCTGCGCCACCTCGATCGGCGGCCGTCCGATCTTCGTCTTCCGATACACCAGCGACATCGACGCGGCGGCGGCGGCGAAGGGGCTTCCCGACCTAAAGCGGTTCGCGCAATCGATCGGGGCGCGGAAATAGGCGCGCGGGCCGCGCCGGGCATGGCCATCCGCGGCGATTGAGCGCCGGCCCTCCCCCGCCGGGGCGGGAGAGGGCGATGCCGGGTTCAGCGCTGGGGGCGGTTGCCGCCCTGTCGCTGGCCGCCCTGCGAGGGGCGGCCGTGCCACTTGCCCTTGGGACGGGCATAGTTGCGGGGCTGGTCGCCTTGCGGGCGGTCGCCGCGCGGGGCGTCGTTTCGGCGCTCGCCCTGGGCGGGGCGGTTGTCGAGGCGGGCCCAGCGGTCCTCGCCACCGGCGGGACGCGCCTGCTGCGGAGCGGGGCGCTCGCCGGCGGGACGCGCCTGATGAAGGCCGGCGCGCTTGTCCGGATAGCGATGGCCGCCGGAACGCTGCCCTTCCGGGCGCTCGCCCTGCGGACGGCCCTGACCCTGCGGGCGGCCGCCACGCTGGTTCTGCATCGCGCGGCCATTGCGGCCATTCGCCTCGTCGCGGCTGATCGCGACCGGCTGGCGGCTCGACTTGATCTTCGCGGACTCGGCCAGGAAGTCGGCCGGAAGCGGCACGACGGTGACCTTCTGGCGCGTCAGCTTCTCGATGTCGCGCAGATAGGGCCGCTCGTCATCGGCGCAGAAGCTGATGGCGATGCCGTCCTTGCCCGCGCGCGCCGTCCGGCCGATGCGGTGGACATACTGCTCGGGCACGTTGGGCAGCTCGAAGTTGAAGACATGGCTGACCCCCGACACGTCGATGCCGCGCGCGGCGATGTCGGTCGCGATCAGCAATTTGACCTTGCCCGCCTTGAACTCGCCCAGCGCGCGCTCGCGCTGCGGCTGCGACTTGTTGCCATGGATGGCGTTGGCGGCGATGCCGTTGCCCGCGAGCAATTTCACGACGCGGTCGGCGCCGTGCTTGGTGCGGGTGAAGATCAGCGCGCGCTCGACCGCGGGATCGCGGACCAGCATGGTGAGGAGCGACTGCTTCTCCTGCTGGTTGACGAAGGTCACCGACTGCTCGACGCGCTCGGCGGTGGTGGCGACGGGAGTCACCTTCACCTCGACCGGATCGCTGCGCAGGAACTGGCCGGCGAGGTCGCGGATCGTCTTGGGCATGGTCGCCGAGAAGAAGAGCGACTGGCGCTTCGACGGCAGCTCGCGGACGATGCGCTTGAGCGCGTGGATGAAGCCCAGGTCCATCATCTGGTCGGCTTCGTCGAGCACGAAGATCTCGATGCCGAGCAGGATCAGGTAATGCTGGTCGAGCAGGTCGACGAGGCGGCCCGGTGTGGCGACGAGGATGTCGACGCCGCGTGCCAGATCGACCTTGTTCTTGTGGACCGAGGTGCCGCCGAACACGGTGGCGACGCTGATCGGCTGGCCCTTCGAATAGGCGCGGGCGCTTTCGGCGATCTGCGCGGCTAGCTCACGCGTCGGCGCGAGGATCAGCATCCGGCAGCCGCGCGGCTGGGGGCGCCTGGCGCTGGCGATGAGGCGGTCGATCGAAGGGGCGATGAAGGCGAGGGTCTTGCCGGTGCCCGTCTGGGCGATGCCGAGCAGGTCCTTGCCCTCGAGCAAGGGGGGAATGGCCTGCGCCTGGATCGGCGTCGGCGTCGAATAGCCCTTCGCTTCGAGCGCGGAGAGCACGGTCTTCGAGAGACCGAGTTGATTGAACTGCATGGTAAACCTTACAAAATGGCCGGCACGCGCACGGAATCGGCGCGCGAAGGCGGGGTCAAAAATGACGACCCGCGTGACAAGGGAAGCCGGAAATCTGAGCCGAGGCAGAGCCGGGCGAGTGTCTCGCCGATCACGCTGCTTGGTGCCTCGATGCGCGCGATATGGCAGGAAAGCTGCCTTAAGTCAAGATTGGGGAAGCATCGCCCAGAGCTGATCGGCGGTCCGCTCCGCCCATGCCATGCCCTGTTCCGCCCAGGCCTTGCCCTGGTCGGCGAACTGCTGGAAGCGCGCCGGATCGCGCAGCTTGAGGATCAGCGCGGCGGGGCCGCCGATCGCGGCGAGCGCGATCAGCAGCGTGACGAAGCGGATACCCCAGGTCGCGCGCATGAGTTCAGCAACCGCCGCCGCCGGTGCCGCTGCCGGGACGCACATTGACCTTCTCCCCGCGTTCGAGCGCCTCGCGTGCCCGCGCTATCGCCGCCAGTCCCCGTTCCCAGCCGTCCTCCGCGGTATCGCCGCCCGCCTGCTCCCAGACAGCGGCGAAGATGCGTTCTTCCTCGGCGCTGCAGGCACCTCCGGAACGCTCGACGACAACCGAGGCTCGGCATTGCTCGTCGAAGCACGTCCATGCGGAGCTCATCGGGCCGCATGCGGAGGCCATGCCGCCCGGTTGATAGGGAGCCACGGCTTGTTCGTACGGAGCCCGGCAGCGCCCATAGCCGTCCTCGCTGGCGTTCAGGCGGGAGCATTTGCAGGCTTCGTCCGCCATCGCCTGAAAGCGGGCGAGCATGGACGCATCGGGAACTGTCCCCGCGAGCGAAGGCTCGAACACGAACACCGCCCAGGCCGGCCCCGCGATCGCCGCCGCCGCGATCAGCAGCAATGCGGCGTTGAGGGGCCGGAGCGCGCCCATCAGCCGCCGTTGACGCAATAGCTGTCGATCATGCCGCTCTTCACGTCGAAGATCAGCTCGACCACCGAGCAGCTGCTGCCCATCGCAGCGGGCAACTCGTCGAAGCCGGTCCAGCGGCGGCCGGGCGTGCCCGATTTGACGAAGATCGCGGTGACCTTGGTCTTCTGGACATCCGCCCAGGCATAATATCGCGTGTAGCTGGCGATCGGCGCGCTGCCCGCGGGCATGCGCTGGGTCTTCTCGATCCGGTCCATGATTGCGATCATCTCCGGATGGCCTTCGGAGAGATCCGGGCCGCCGGTCTCGGCTTCCTGCTCCGCATCCGGGCGGCCGGCGATCGAGGGCGAGTCCCTGAGCGCGGTAGTGTTGCCCAGCACATCGTCGGCGGGCGGCATCGCCGAAGCGGCGGCGGCGCCCAGGGCACACAGGATCAGACTGGCAAATACGCGCATATGGTGATTCTCCCCTTGGCCGCAGCATAGCCGCGCGAAGCGGGCGGGCCAGAGCGAATCTGCGGCTGGCATGTGCCGAAATTTGCAGGCAGGTTAGCGCTAACAGGCGAGGGAGAGGATGGGATGCGGATCGGAGCGATCGCTGGCGCGTGCCTGCTGCTGGTTTCGGGCGTGGCGCAGGCGCAGGATCAGCGCGCGGAGATCATCAAGGGCGATCCCCAATGGGTGGGCGAGCGCTATGAGATCAAGAGCGATCCCGCGCCCAAGGGCCCGGCCCGCATGTTGTTCAACGGGCGCGATCTCACGGGCTGGCAGCCATGGCTGGGCTATGCCGACACCTCGCTGACCTTCCGTGGCAATCCGGGCGCGTCGCCGCTGGGGACCAGCGCCGATACCGGCGAGATCTTCGCGGTCGAAACGGTCGATGGCGGGCCGGTGATCCGCGCGGGCGGACGCTATTGGGGAAGCCTCGCGCACGAGGCCGAGCTTTCGAACTTCCACCTGAGCCTCGAATATCGCTGGGGCGGGCTCGAGCCCGGGCAGCAGCGCAACAACGGCCTCGTCTATTTCTCGCACGGCAATCCCGGCGAAGTGTTCGGGACCTGGATGCGCGGCATGGAGTTCCAGCTCCAGCTCGGCAACAACGGCATGGCGATCCCGATGGGCAACCGGATGCGGACCTTCACCAATGTCGCGCAGGATCTGGGCATCGAATACCCGCATCGCCGCTTCTGGTTCGAAGGGCGCGAGATCGATCTCGCCAACGGCAATCCGGCGTACAGCGTCGGCGCGGCGGTCAATGCCGAGAAGCCGGTCGGCGAGTGGAACCGCATCGACCTCTATGTCGTCGGGGGCAACGCGGTCCATGTCGTCAACGGGGTGGTGGTCATGTATCTGCGCGACATTGCAGAGCTCGACGCGAACGGAAAGCGGGTGCCGCTGACCAGGGGCCGCATCCAGCTCCAGGCCGAGGGCGCCACCACCTATTTCCGCAACATCAGGGTCGAGCAGATCAGCACGCTGCCGCGGTTCGGACCGCCCGGGGGCATATAGCCGCGACAAGCAATCGTTAACGAACGGCCCCTAGCTTTCCCGCAACGAGCGGGGAGCCCAAGAACGTCATGCTGGTCGCGAAGCTGGAAATATTGGGGGATATCGATCGGCGCGGCTCCATCCGCTTCGATGCCGACAGTCCGAGCACGCTGCGCGCGCCGGACGGTGAGCCGATCGACGTCGTCATCGACGATTTTTCGCGTACCGGGTTTCACTTCACCGGCAATGTCGACCTGCCGATCGGAACACTGGTTTCGCTGGGGCTTTCGGGCGCCGGCTCGCGCGCGGCGCGGATCATGCGGCGGCGCAACAACGGCTATGGCTGCGCTTTCATGAAGGCGCTTACCGACGAGGAGATCGGCCGCGCCTTCAAGGGGCAGGAAGAGATTCTCGCCGAAATTTCCTCGGCGCTCGAAGCGCGATACGCCTTTGCCGACGACGAGCGCTACAAGCCGCTGAATCGCGTCAAGGCGATGCTCGACGCGCTGCGCCGCACGCTGCGCGAGTGAACCGGCCCTAGTCGGGCTTCTTAACGAGCTGGGCCCCCTCGCCCCATTCGAGCGTCTTGCAACCGGGCTCGGTGGTGGGGACGAAGTGCATCAGCGCGAGCTGGTAGATCGGGTCGGTCCACATCTCGTAGACCGGGATGCCGGGCTGGAGCGTGCAGACGCTGGTGCGGTGCGGGCCGCCCGGGGCGAGCGCCATCAGCGCGCCGTAATCGATCATGCCGGGATAGTTGCTCGTGGCGGTCATCATCTGCTTGCCGTGATCCGACGGGGCCATGGTGAAGCGGAGCTCGCCGGGCTTGAGCGGGGCCGACGCCGAGGCGGGGCCGAAGCTGACCAGCACCGGCGACAATATGTCGCCATCGGGCACGAGCCGCACCGTGACCGAATCGCCGGGCGTGAGGATGATGTTGCCATCGGCCACCCAGGGGAAATCCATGTGCGCCTCGAGCAGCACCTCCTCGCCATCGGGCTGCTGGAGGCGGATAGTCTCGATGCGGCGGCATTCGACCTTTCCGGTGTCGCAGGGATTGGTCATCGGCTCCTGTGCGGCAGCGGGCAGGGCGGCGAGCAGCGAAAGCAGCAAGGCGGGTACGCGAACCATGGAATCCTCCCCGAATCCGAGGCGATTAGCGTGACGCGCGCGCGGGACCAGGTCAACCGAGCTGGACGCTGTCATAGACGATCACGCGGTCCCAATGATGCGCGCAGGTATCGACGAATTCGAGGTGGATCGGATCGACCTGATAGCGATCCTCCGCGGCCTTGTCGGCCAGCAGGACCAGCCAGCTGACCGCATAGCTGCCGTCGACCACGCCGCGCGGGCTCGGCGCGGGTATGCCGATATGCGACCAGAGGATATCCGGCGCGGCCTTGAGCTTGGTCAGACCCGCGATGATGCCATCGCGCGCGGCACTGTCGGAGGGGTCCTTGAGCCAGAAATAGACGTGATGGACGAAAGGCTGATCGGGAAGCGTCATGATTACCCCTTGGTTGCGTCGGCCAAAAAGCCGCGCTCGACATATTCGAACCAGTCGAAATCGGCGTGGAGCGCGGCGCCCGACATGTCCTGGCATGCCATGCCGACAAACGCGCCGGTGAAGTTGGGCAGCCCGGGGGCGGTGGCCTCGTCCGAGAGGATCGAGGCGTCGAACTGTTGGGGAAGCCATTGCCATTCGCCGCCCTCAACGCGCCAGGCGAAGCGGAGGCGCTCCTCGTCGACTTCGACGCGCAACTCGATGCGGCCCTCGGGGATCGGGATGGGCGGAGTGAAGGCGTCGGCGACGGGAGAATCGGGCAGCGCGGACATCACACGGATATGGCGGCCAATCTCGTCGTCATGGGTGACGTGGAGGTAATGGAATTTGGTGCTGTTGTAATAGGCGACGAGGCCCGCGGCCTGCTGGAAATGCTCGGGCGAGAATTCCATCGCGCACGAGGCGGAGTAGCAGAATGCCTGCTGGCGGCGGGCGACCAGCGCCTGGACGAAGTGCGCGCCGATCGACTCGCGGCCGATCAGGCGGAGATGGCCGGGACGGGCGGTGAGGCTGAAGATCGCCTCGGGCTCGGGCGTGCGGAGCCACTGGAAGTCGATGGGCAGCTCGGGCGCGTTGAAGTCCGAGCGCGCCGGCGCGGGCTCCCAGGCCTGCTCGGGAAGATCGGGCCCAGGCGCTTCGAGCATGGGCACGCCCTGCCCGTCGAGCGTGTAGAGCCAGTCGTCGTCGCCCCAGCGCATCGGCTGGATCGCGGTCTCGCGCCCGAGCACGCAGCGGCCGCGGTTCCGCAAGGGGCGGCCGCACAGATAGGCGATCCAGGTCTCGCCCGAAGGCGTCTCGACCAGGTCGCCATGGCCCGCACGGGCCAGCGGCGCGTCGGGCCGGGTCCGGCTGCTCAGGATATATTTGTCGGGGTGGAGCTCGTAGGGGCCGAGCAGGTCGCGAGAGCGGGCCATGGTGACAGCGTGGTTCCACTGCGTCCCGCCCTCGGCGGTGATCAGGTAATAATAGCCGTTGCGGCGATAGAGATGGGGCGCCTCGGTGAGACCGATCTCGGTGCCGGTGAAGATATTGGTGCGCGCGCCGACCAGCCTTTGCTCGTTGTGCGAATATTCCTGGATCACGATGCCCGCGAAGCGATTGCGGCCGGGGCGATGGTCCCAGAGCATGTTGAGGAGATATTTGCGGCCGTCCTCGTCATGGAACATCGAGGGGTCGAAGCCGCTCGAATTGAGATGGATCGGATCCGACCATTCGCCGTCGATCGCGTCAGCGGTGACGAGATAATTGTGGAAGTCGCGCAGGCTGGCGCCCGATGCGCCACCGACGGTGGTGCGGCCGTAGCGCTTCACATCGGTGTAGATCAGGTGGAACTTGCGTCCGTCATGCGTGAGGCAGGGGGCCCAGATGCCGCAGCTGTCCGGATCGCCGCGCATGTCGAGCTGGCTCTTGCGGACGAGCGGCCGGGCGAGCAGCCGCCAGTGCTTGAGGTCGCGGCTGTGGTAGATCTGGACGCCCGGAAACCATTCGAAGGTCGACGTCGCGATATAATAATCCTCGCCGACCCGCAGGATCGACGGATCGGGATTGAAACCGGGCAGGATCGGGTTGCGGATCGTCATGCGGCGGCGGTCCTGCTGGTGCGGGCGCGGACTTCGATGACGATGCCGAGCACGGCCAGGACGATGCCGAAGCCGAAGATCGCGCGGATCGCATAGGGAATGCCGCATTCGGACAGCGGCGCCAGGCTGTAGATCGCGCAGGGCGCCTCCGCCGCGACGACGAAATAATAATAGAAGCCGCCCGCGAGCAGTATCCCGAGCAGGATCGGAATGATGCCGCTCTCGCGCCCCTGATCCCGATCGGGCTTGAGCACCAATGTCCACAGCAGCGCCGCGGCGACGAGGTCCATCACGCCCAGCGCGACGAAGAAGGGACTGTAGCCGATGACGGCGACCAGCGCGCCGATCAGCAGCGTGAAGATCAGCACGCCCAGATTGGCCATCGTTCCCGCCATGCCCGCGACGGTGCCCAGCTCGTTCTTGCGGAACAGGTCGCTCGCCATGGTGATGCAGGTGACCGACAGCGTCTGATGCGCGAAGGCGCCGATGCTGAGCAGCGCGATGGCGGCGACCGGGCTCACCACGCTGCCCACGAAGATCATGCTCGTCATCATCAACGCGCCGAGCGTGAAGGTCCAGCGCCGCGCGTCGATCAGCGCGATGCCGCGCCGCCCCAGAAACGCCACCACCGCGGGTCCGAACAGGCAACCCAGATCGGCGGCGATGAAGGGGACGACGATCGCGAGCGTCATCGCGTTCAGGTTCATGCCGCGCTCGGTGGTGAGGTAGAGCGGCAGCCAGAAGGTCAGCGTCGCCCAGGTCGGATCGGCGAGGAAGCGCGGGAGCGCGATCCCCCAGAAATTCCGGCGGCCGAGCAGCGAAAGGATGGGGGGCTTGTCGCCCGCCGCCTGGATATGCGCCTCCTGCCCCTGCTGGATCAGCGCCAGTTCCTCCGAGGAGATATCGGGATGCGTCTCGGGCGCGCGGTACCAGCGCAGCCACAGCATCACCCAGAGCAAGGCGAGCGCGCCCGCGATGTAAAAGGCCGCGCGCCAGTTCCACAAGGCGATCGAGACCGCGACCAGCGGCGCCGCCAGTGCAATCCCCGCCGAGGCGCCGAGATTGTAGATGCCGCCGGCAAAGCCGCGCTCTTTGGCCGGGAACCATTCGGAGACGACCTTGAGCCCCGCGGTATGCGACGTGCCCTCGGCGAAACCGAGCGCACCGCGCAGCACCGCGAGCCATTGCCATCCGGTCACCCAGCCATGCGCGATGGTGATCATGCCCCAGCCCGAGGCGAACCAGGCCATGCCCGCGCGCAGCCCGACCCGATCGAGAATATAGCCCACCACCGGCTGGAGCATGATGAACGCCTGAAACACGCCGGTGACCCAGCTATATTCCTCGACCGTCATCGGCACGTCGGCCTTGAATTCCGGCGTGGCGACCGCGACGCCGAGCACCTGGCGCAGCAGGTAATTCAGGATCGTGCCCAGCATCACGATCGCGATGATCCACCAGCGGAGTGACCGCGTACGCTGCCAGTAACTCATTGCCCTCTCCCGCGGCGGCCCGTGCGTGCGGGGGCCTGTTAGCGCTAACGGTGGCGCGAACCGGCGGAGAAGGCAACCGGTATATGCGATCTAATGTCTGAGTTAGGGCGCTTTATCTGGTCGGCTCACGCCGACGCGCCGCGCTTCAATTCAACAGGAGCGCCCGGGCCGCGCCGTGCAGTTCGGCATGCTCGAGCGTGACCAGCGCGCGCGGGATGTCGCGGAGCTGGCGTTGGTAGGGGCCTTCGACGATGAAGTCGGCCGACAGCTCCGGCAGGCGGATCAGGCCGCGCAGCGCGTTCGCGACGGGGCCGGTGATCATCACCCCATCCCATGCGCCATAGGCCAGCGTCATGTTTCCGGCAAAATGCCAGAGCGCGCGGCAGAAATGGTCGGCGGCGCGCCGGGCGGCGCAGTCGTTCGAGACGGCGAGGCGGATCACGCCGGCCGAATCGCTGGCGCGGGCGATGCCGCCCTCGATCTCGACCACCGCCTGATAAAGCGCGAGCAGCCCGCGCTCGGAGATCAGGTCCTCCGCGGTGATCGCGCTTTTTGTCCGGCGCATCCGGAGCATCACCTCTCGAAGCTCGGGAATGTCGCCCGGGAAGTGGCAATGACCGGCTTCGGTGGAAAGCACGCTGACATTGCCGTGCCCGTTCCGCGAAATCACCGCGACGCCGAGCCCACTGCCCACGCCGATCAGGCAGCGGTTGCCCGGCGCGGCGAGATCGAGCGCCGGGCCCATCACGGTCTCGATCGCCGCGCCCGATTGCGGCGATCCGATCGCCCAGGCCTTGGCGGCGAAATCATTGAGGATGAGCGGCGCGGCCTGCAGCATCGCGGCGAGCCCCGAGCGCGACACGTACCACCGGCTGTTGGTTACCGAGATGATGTCGCCGACCGGCGCGCCCGACACGGCGATCGCGCAGCGGCGGGGGAGCGCGGCCAGCTCGCATTCGCCGCCGAACGCGCTGAGCGCGCCCGAGATGGTCGATTGCTGCGACGGCTCATAGGCGCGCAGCGTTTCGGGGCGAAGGCGTCCCTCATGGTCGGTAAGGCAGAGCCGGACCGCGTGGCGGCCGACATCGGCGATCACCGCGAGCTTCGAGTCCGTCGGACTGTCGTTGAGATACATGCCCCATCCCCTCGTTCCCTGGCGTTATCGCCGGGGCATGGCTTCGAATGCGGTAACGCGGACCTCAGGATGAAGCCCATCAGGGTTCGTACTTAAGCGGGCTCGGCCAGGCTCGCGACCATCGCCGCGCCGGTGCGGCAGATCGCCGCGGCGAGCACGCCGGGGGTGCAGGGCGCTTCGGCGAGTACCCAGCCGCGCACCGGCGCGAGCGCTGCGTCGGCGAGCTGGGCGGCGGCGAGCCTGAGCGGGATGGCGGGCGCGACGCCGCCGGCGACCAGGCGTTCTTCGATCATCCCGGCGAGCAGCCGCGCGACGCGGTCATCCATCCGCCCAGCCATCATGTCGCGGGCGCGCTGGCGATTCTCCCAGAAATGCTGGAGCAGCCAGGTGACTTTCGCGGCATCGCCCTTGCCCGCGCCCGCATCGGCAAGCGCCGCCATCGGGCGGGCGAGCGCCTGGAGCAGCACCTCGTCCGCGCTCGAATAATGCTCGTAGAAAGTGGAGCGCCCGACATTCGCTTCCGCCACGATGTCGGCGACGCGGATATGGCGCTGGCGGCGGTTGAGGACGAGATGGTTGAGCGCCCCGATCAGCGCCTCGCGGGTCCGGGTGATGCGGCGATCGGGCACTGGCATCCTTTCGTTTCCGGACAAGATCGCGCCCGAGTCCGGTAATGGACGCGACCCTTCACTTGCCGCTTTTCCCGCGGGCTTTCGGCGTACAGTCAAAGCGCCGGGCAATCAAAACCGGAGTGAGACCATGGGGCTGAACAATGATCGCATCGCCGGCGCTGCGCTGATCCTCGCGAGCGGCGGGACGGTGCTGATGATGGCGCATCACCCCACGACCGCGCACGACGCGGCGATGGGCCGGTTCGTCCATGGCACGCTGATCGCGTTGATCGGCGTGCTCGTCTACGGCCTGGCGCATATGGCGCTGCGCCGGGGGCTTGACCGGCCTGCGGTGCTGGCCGGGCTCGTCGCTTACGGCATGGGCGCGGGGGCGACGATCGGGGCGGCGGTGATCAGCGGCTTCGTCGCGACCGGGCTTGCGTCGGCGGGCACGACGGACCGCGGCCTGTTCCTGCTCGCCTATCAGGGCAATCAGGCGCTGGCGGGGGTCGGCGTGGTCGCGATGGGAAGCGGCTTCCTGCTCTGGTCGGTCGGCTGGGTGATGCAGGCCGGGTGGATGAGACGCGGGCTGGGCTTGCTCGGCATCGCGGGGGGCGTGGCGCCGATGGTGCTGATGGGCACCGGCATGATGAACATGAACCTCGCCGGGGCGACACTGATCTATGCGCTGGAATCGGCGTGGACCGCGCTGGTGGGCGTCTATCTCTGGTCGGGCATGTTCACCCGCGACCTGGAGGCTTGAGGCATTGCCATCGCATACTCTCCCGCGCGACAGTGGCGCGGAGAGGAGCGTGCGATGGGGTTGCAAGTCACGCATTTGTGCCCGCTGATTCAGGTCTTCGACATGGTCGAATCGGTGCGCTTCTATTGCGAGGCGCTGGGATTCGAGGTGGTGCAGGCATCGGAGGAAGTGGAGACGCCGGAGGGGCGCTTCTTCCATTGGTGCTGGCTGCGGCTGGGGCCGGCGCATCTGATGCTCAACACGGCTTACGATGCGGGAGAGCGGCCGCCGGTGCGCGATGGTGCCCGGCAGGCGGCGCATGGCGATACCGGGCTCTATTTCAGCTGCGACGATGTCGATGCGGCCTATGCGGCGCTGCATGCGCGCGGCCTCGCGGTCGATCCGCCGCGAGTTGCGCCCTATGGGATGAAGCAGCTCTGGCTCCATGATCCGGACGGCTATCACCTTTGTTTCCAGACGCCCGCGGCCTGAGCGGTCCATATGGAACCGGAGGCCTTCCTCTCGGTTCAATCGGCATGGCGGAGCGGGCGTGGAGACTGTCCATGCTTCAGTTCCTGCTGTTCCTCGCGATTGTCTTCACCGCGCTCGCGCTGGTTCCCGGTGGCGCGCATCTGCTCGAAATGGCGAACAAGCTGAAGCTGGCCAGGGCCGACTATTTCGTCGTGCAATCGATCTATCGCGGCTGGGCGGCAAGCGGCATCGTGGTCCTGGCGGCGCTGGCGGCCAATCTCGGCGCGGCGTTCGTCGAGGGCGCGAACGGGGAGCCGCTCTGGCCGTCGGCGACCGCGGCGATGCTCATCCTGGCGACGCTGATCGTCTTCTTCCGATGGACCCAGCCGGTCAACAAGGCGACGCGAAACTGGTCCGCGCAGCCCGAGGATTGGGAGAAGCTGCGCAGCCGATGGGAGGTTTCGCATGCGGTCAATGCCGTGCTGACCTTTACCGCGCTCTGCTTCGCGACCATCGCCGCGATCGCCTAGCGGCGGCGGTTTGAGCGCAAAGCGCGGGATGTGAGCGAGTGCCCGACCGCCTATATCGGTCGCCATGAGCCATCAGCACACACCCAATCAGACTTTGGCCGACGATACCGCCTGGGCGGCGTTCGAGGCGCGTGACCGGGCCTATGACGGGCGCGTGGTCGGCGCGGTCACCACGACGCGCATCTATTGCAAGCCGAGCTGCCCGGCGCGGCGGCCGAAGCGCGAGCATGTCGTCTTCTATCCCGATGCCGATGCGGCGCGCGCGGCGGGATACCGCGCGTGTCTCCGCTGCAAGCCCGACGAGGTGGGGCGCGACCGGATCGCGGTCGCCCGCGCGGTCGCGCTGATCGAGGCGGCGGAGGAGGGGATCGACCTCGAGGCGCTTGCGCTCGCGGTCGGCTATGCCCCGCATCATTTCCACCGCATGTTCAAGCGCGCGACCGGCGTGACTCCCGCCGCCTATGCGCGGGGGCTCAAGGCGCAGCGCGCGGCGCAGGCGCTGACGCGCGAGGAGACGGTGACCGAGGCGATCTACGAGGCGGGCTATTCGGCGCCGAGCCGTTTCTACGAGACCGCCAATGCACGGCTGGGCATGACGCCGAGCGCCTGGAAGCGGGGCGGGGCGGGGGTGACGATCCGCTGGACCGTCGCCGAGACCAGCCTCGGCCCGCTGCTGATCGCCGCGACCGACAAGGGGCTGTGCCGCGTTGCCTTCGACGAGGACCAGTTCGCGCTGGCCACGCGCTTTCCGGCGGCGGAGATCGTCGCGGGCGGCGCGGCGCTGGCCGAACTGGCGGCGCGGGTGGTGAGCGAAGTCGAGCGGCCGGGGCGGCACACCGACCTGCCCGTCGATGCGCGGGGCACGGCGTTTCAGGAAGCGGTGTGGCAGGCGCTGCGCGAAATTCCGGCGGGCGAGACGCTCAGCTATTCGCAGCTCGCGGTCGCCGCCGGCAGCCCCAGAGCGGTGCGCGCGGTCGGCACGGCATGCGGCGCGAACCCCGTCGCGGTGCTGGTCCCCTGCCACCGCATCAAGGCGGCGGACGGCGGCATCGGCGGCTATGCCTATGGCGTCGATCGCAAGCGGGCATTGCTCAAGCGCGAAGGATCGGGCGACTAGCGCCGCTGGTTCACCGCGCCCCGGTACCCGCTTTGGCGCTCGATCATCCAGCCGGGATATTCGGGGGGCAGCTTGCTGACCGCATCGAGCGCCGCGAGCTCGTCGGCGGTGAATTCGACCTCGACCGAAGCGAGATTGTCCGCGAGCTGGTCGGGGCGCTTGGCGCCGATGATGACGCTCGACACCGCGGGCTGGTGGAGCAGCCAGGCGAGCGCGAGCTGGGCGACCGAACGGCCCTTCGCCTCGGCCATCGGACGCAGCACGTCGATGATGTCATAGGCGCGCGCCTTGTCGACGATCGGAAAGTCGAAGGTGGCGCGGCGCCCCTCGCCTTCGCCCTCGCGGGTGAACTTGCCCGACAGCAGCCCGCCCGCGAGCGGGCTCCACACCATCAGCCCCACGCCCTCGGACTGGAGCATCGGGATCACCTCGCGTTCGAGGTCGCGGCCGGCGATAGTGTAATAGCTCTGGAGCGAGGCGATCGGGGCGTAGTTCTTCGCGGTGGAAATGCCCTGCGCCTTGGCGACTTGCCATGCGCCCCAGTTGGAGAGGCCGACATAGCGGACCTTGCCCTGCCGGACGAGCAGGTCGAGCGCGTGGAGCGTCTCCTCCATCGGCGTCGTCGCGTCCCAGCCATGGATCTGGTAGAGATCGATATGGTCGGTCTGGAGGCGGCGAAGGCTGTCCTCGACCTGCGCGAGGATATGCCCGCGCGACCCGCCCGCGCCATTGGGGCCGGGGTGCATCCGCCCGAGCGCCTTGGTGGCGATCACGACTTCGTGGCGCGGCACGCCCAGCGTCTGGAGCGCCGCGCCGAGGATCGTCTCCGAGCGCCCTTCCGAATAGACGTTCGCGGTATCGATGAAGTTGATCCCCGCATCGAGCGAGGCCCTTACCAGCGCGGTGGATTCTTCCTGATCGAGCCGGCCGATATGGCCCCAGATCCCGGTATCGCCGCCGCCGAAGGTCATGGTGCCGAGGCAGAGTTCGGAGACGATCAGGCCGGTGCGGCCGAGACTGTTGTAGCGCATGCGTGCACTCCGGAAGGAGGGGGACGGGGCACAGATGTGTCCGCCATTCCCCTTCGGCAAGGCCCATCCCAACGGTAACGTTAACGTGAATCGCACCCCGATTCGGGCCGCCAAGCCATGTTTTTTGAAATACTTAGACAAAAGTTTTGCAGCTGCGTAGGAATGACGCAATGCAGTAAATACCTGTATTATATAGGAATTATGTCAACTCAAATGTATGAGTTGACACTAACTCAGACCAGAAATACTTCTGATGTGACCGCTAACATTCGC
Organism: uncultured Sphingomonas sp.; assembly: GCA_966251045.1. Classification (GTDB taxonomy): domain Bacteria; phylum Pseudomonadota; class Alphaproteobacteria; order Sphingomonadales; family Sphingomonadaceae; genus Sphingomonas. The sequence goes on along the minus strand of CBINJP010000010.1, from coordinate 110,661 downwards.
GTGGGGCGAAGTGCGGACGAAGCCCGCTAGAGGCATATTGAGGAGGGGAATCATGACCACTCGTAATTCACGCCCGTTTTCCGCGCGTCGCGCAGCGATGCTGGGGGCGGTGCTGCTCGCGGGCACGGCCTGGCCGGCGCTGGCCGCCACGCCCGATCCGACCACCGACCCGACCGTGGAAACTCCCGCCGTAACGCAGGATACCGAGCCGCAGGACGATAGCGACATCATCGTCACCGGCTATCGCGGGTCGCTGCAAAGCTCGACCAACGCGAAGCGCAACGCGACCGGCTTCACCGACACGATCTTCGCCGAGGACATCGGCAAATTCCCCGACACCAACATCGCCGAATCGTTCAACCGCGTGCCGGGCATCACCATCAGCCGCGAGATCACGGGCGAGGGCCTGCAGATCACGATCCGCGGCCTGGGCACCAATTTCACCCGCGTGCTGCTGAACAATGCGCCGGTGGCGATCTCGTCGACCGGCCGCACCGATGCGCAAAGCACCAACCGCGAAGTCGATCTCGACCTGTTCCCGACCGAGCTGTTCACCCAGCTGACCGTGAACAAGAGCCCGACGCCGGGCATGATCGAAGGTGGCGCGGCGGGCACGGTCAACATGCGCACCGCGCGTCCGTTCGACAATCCGGGCACCCACATCACCTATTCGGGCCAGCTGACCAACGGCAGCCAGGCGGGCAGCAAATGGGGTTATCGCGGCTCGATCCTCGCCAGCTACACCTCCGGCGATTTCGGCATCCTGCTGGGCGTCGCCGGGGTGCGCAATGAAGTGCGCGTCACCGGTTATGAGACGATCGGCTGGACCAACCCGAACCTGTCCGCCACCCAGAACGCCGCGGCGACCCGCAACAATACCGGCGGCGGAAACTGGACGATTCCGGCCACCGTGCCGTCCAATGCCAATATCCCCGGCGTTGCCGCTGGCACGGTGATCGACCAGGCATTCCTGATCGCGCAGAATCCGGGCGCCAATATCACTCAGATCGATAACGGCATCATCCCGCGCCTGGGCCGGCCCTCGGACGAATATGGCACCAAGGAACGGATCAACTTCATCGCCAGCCTCGAGTATAAGGGCGACGGCATCCACGCCTATATCGACGGCATGTTCGGGCGGAAGCGCAACCTGCTCGAGCGTATCGACATGAACTGGGTGGGGCGCAACGGCGCGGTGATCCCGGTCAACACCCAATATGACCGCAGCGACTGCACCAATGGCTGCGTCGTCACCAAGGGCACCTATTACAACGCCCAGTGGTTCCTCGAATATCGCCCGTTCAACGAGCATGTGCAGTATTGGGGAATCAACCCGGGCATCGACGTCGAACTGACCGACAACCTGCAGTTCGACCTCAACGGCAACTGGACCGAATCGATCTTCCACCGCGAATCGCCGACGGTGCTGGTGATCACGCCCGGCAATTCGGGCGTGACGGTCAACTACGACAATAGCGACGGCAACATGCCGGTCGTCACCAGCAACGTCGACCTCAACAACCCGGCGAGCTTCGGCTGGCCCGGCGGCCGCGTGAACATCCAGGACGAGCGCCGCCAGACCTATACCAAGGGCGTGCGCGGCAATCTGCGTTGGGGTGACGATCACCTCAACGTGCGGGTCGGCAGCGCCTATGACGATGTCTCGCGCACCATCCGCGGTTATGACAACAGCCAGGCGTGGCAGAATGCGGTGTGCGGCAACCGGCCCAACGTGTTCCTGCCGGGCCCGAACCGCCAGCCCAACTGCAACGGCCTCAACGCGCCGGGCGCGGCCGCGGCGGGCGATCCGACCTATCCCGCTTATGGCACCGGCTACACCGCGGGTCAGGCGGGACCGATCACCTATGCGGGTTCGCTCGTTCCCAACGGCGCGCCGCTGGCGGCCTTGCTCAAGCCGGGGCCCAGCGGGTTCATCACGGTCGACTGGGAGAAGTTCAAGGCCGCGTCGCAATATGACGCGTTCCACAACGCCTCGCCCGAATCGGGCGGCTCGAACACCGGCGCGAGCGGCGGCTATGTCCGTGAGCGGACGCTGGGCGCCTATGCCGAGGTCAATGGCGATGTGAACATCGGCGACAACCGGCTGGTCTTCAACGCCGGCGTGCGCTGGGTGCGGACGCAGCAGACCATCGGCGGGCGCGTTTCGATCCCCGATCCGCGCAACTCGGTCGATCCCGATCTGGTGCTGGTGCCGCCCTCGAACGGTCCGCTGCCGGCGGATTGCCCGGGCACGCCGACGCCGCTGCGCGACGGCTCCTGCTATCCGAACATCGTCAACTTCATCTACACCGATACCGAATATAGCAACTGGCTGCCGTCGGCCTCGGCCGCGTTCCATATCGGGGACAATGCCGTGGTGCGTGCGTCGGTCTCGCGGACGATGACGCGGGCGAACCCGAACTCGATGCTGCCGGGCCTGAACTTCTCCAGCCCGTCGGCGGATGTCGGTTCGGTCGGCAACCCGGCGCTGTCGCCGTTCATTTCGGACAATATCGACCTGGGCTTCGAATATTATACCGGCGCCGAGGGCTATATCGGGTTCACGGCGTTCCGGAAGGCAGTGACGGGCTTCACGGTGACCCAGGGCATCACCCAGCCCTTCTCGAACCTTGCGGCGTATGGCGTGACGTACGACACGCTCTCGCCCACGCAGCAGGTGGGCATCTGCGCCCGCGCGGGCAAGGTGCCGCCCAACTGCACCGCGGCGGACGTCGCCGGCCAGAACATCGTGCTCAACCAGCTCGTCAACGCGACCGGCACGCTCAAGGTCAACGGCCTCGAAGTGAACTGGGTGCAGCCGCTCGACTTCCTGCTCGGCCGCTATCTGGGTCTCAACGGGTTCGGCTTCAACGCCAACCTCACCCTGATCAGCCAGACGGGTTCGGGCAATGCACCGGCGGTGGCCACGGGGGTCGCTCCGCTGACCTACAACGTGACGGTCTATTACGAGCGGGGCGGCGTCACGCTGCGCGGGTCCACGACCTTCACCCAGGGCGGCATCGCCGCCACGGCGCCGCAGAACGGCATCACCTTGGCGAACCTCTACAACGACGATTACCAGCAGTTCGATCTGAGCGCGGCCTTCGACCTGGGCGAGATCTTCGACATGGAGGCCCTGCCCGAGCTGACGATCGATGTGCAGAACATCACCAAGGCGCAGCAGCGCAGCTACTTCCAGTTCCCGAATGCGGTGAACACGCTCTACGATCCGGGTCGCATGATCATGATCGGCCTGCGTGGGCGCTTCTGAACTCAAGCTCCGACAATAAGGGGGACGGCGGCCAGGGAACTGGCCGCCGTTGTTTTTGGGGTGGCTTTCCACGCCCGCGCGGCTGGGCTAGCGGCGGGACATGACGAGCGCACCCCTGATCGCCGGACTCGAACTGGGCGGCACCAAATGCGTGGCGACGCTCGCCACCGGTCCCGGCGACGTGCGTGAGCAAGTGACGGTGCCGACCGTCGACCCGGAGACGACGCTGTCCGCGCTGGAAGCGGTGCTCGATGGCTGGACGTTCGACGCAATCGGGGTGGCGAGCTTCGGCCCGCTCGAGCTCAATTCCGGACATCCCGATTTCGGCGTGATGACCGCGACGACCAAGCCGGGATGGACCGGCACCCCGATCGCCCCGCGCTTCGCCGCGCGACACGGCAAGCCGCTCGCGATCCAGACCGACGTCAATGGCGCCGCGCTGGCCGAGGCGCGCTGGGGCGCGGCGCGGGGCCTGACCAGCCACGCCTATATCACCATCGGAACCGGGGTGGGCGTCGGCACGGTGAGCGGCGGGCGGCCAGTGCAGGGGCTGGCGCATGGTGAGGCCGGGCACATGCGCGTCACCCGTGCGCCGGGCGACACCTATGCCGGCTGGTGCCCCTTTCATGGCGATTGCATCGAGGGGCTGATCGCCGGCCCCGCGCTCGCCCAGCGCTTCGGCGTGAAGGGCGAAGAGCTGCCGCATGACGGGCCTGAATGGGACCTGTTCGTCCATGATCTGGCGGGGCTGCTGCACAATCTGGTGGTCGCGCTGGCGCCCGAGCGGATCGCGGTGGGCGGCGGCGTGATTACCAGCCGCGAGCATCTTTTCCCCCGGCTGCGCACGCGGCTGGCGGAGAGCCTGGGCGGATACGGCACCACCGGCCTGTTCGCGGCGGAACTGGACACGCGGCTGGGCCCGCCCGGGCTGGGCGCGATGGCGGGGCCGATGGGCGCCGTGGCGATGGGGCTGGAGGCGCTGGGGGTTTAGGCCCCGGGCTTTTCGTTCGCGAGCCTTTCGGCGGTGGCGCGGCGATAGTCGGTGACGAAGGTGCGGAGCGCCGACGCGAAGACGAATATTCCGAAAGCCGTGATCACCACCCAGTTGATGGGGCGAGTGAAGCTCAGGTCGATGGGGAGGTTGAAGGGGCCGAACCAGCCATCGAGCAGCATCAGGCCGGCTGCCAGCATGAGCGCGATGGCGATGCCGCGTCGCACCGCCCTGCTGTTCGGCCGCCACCATTGGTTCAGCACGATCAGGACGACCAGTAGGCCGACCAAAGCATAGGAAACATTGCCCATCAGCGCGCGCTCCGTCGCTGCTTATATCACGTCCATATCGACCTTGTAATGATGCCAGGCGAAGATCGCCGCGGCGCCGCGGTGGGGGCGCCAGGCCTCCGCCAGCTCGCGGATCGCCTTTTCGGTGGGGCGCTCGGCATGGCCGAGCAGGCGGCCGATCTCGATCTGAACGGCAAGGTCGCCGGCGGGCCAGACATCGGGGCGGCCCTCGGCGAAGAGCAGGTAGATTTCCGCCGACCAGCGGCCGATGCCCTTGATCCGGGTGAGCGCGGCGATGGCTTCCTCGTCATCCTCGGGGAGGCTGGCAAGGTCGAGCCGGCCGCTGGTGACTTCGTCGGCGAGGCTGCGCGCATAGCTCGCCTTTTGCCGGCTCAGGCCCGCGGCGCGGAGCTGCTCATCAGAGGCGGCGGCAACGATGGCGGGGTTGGTGAGGTCGCCGAGGCCCGCGGCGAGCTTGTTCCAGATCGATTGCGCCGCCGCGACGCTGACCTGCTGGCCGACGATGGTGCGCAGCAAGGTCTCATAGCCGCGCTCGCGGATGCGCGGTTCGGGATAGCCCGCGCGGGCGAGGCCTGCCGCGAAGGCCGGCTCGCGTTCGCACAGCGCATCGATACCCGCGCTAAGCTGTTCGGCAGTCAGACCCAAAGGGTAGCTCCTTGAAACGGGACGGGATCGGCGGCATGGACGCCGCCGAAGGAGATTTCCATGCCCAAGCTTATCGTCGTGACCAGGGAAGGGGAAGAACGCGAGGTCATGGGCGAGGCGGGCCTGAGCGTGATGGAAGTGATCCGCGAGAACGGGTTCGACGAACTGCTCGCGCTGTGCGGCGGCTGCTGCAGCTGCGCCACCTGCCACGTCCATGTCGATCCGGAATTTGCGGCCAAACTGCCGCCGATGAGCGAAGACGAGAACGACCTGCTCGACAGCTCGGCCAGCCGCGACGATTTCTCGCGCCTCTCGTGCCAGATCCAGTTCAGCGACGCGCTGGACGGGATGAAGGTGACGATCGCCGAAGAGGACTAATCTCATCCCTGTCCCGCAACTACCGGAAGCAGGACGAGAATGGCCGCTGGGAGAAGGCGGCCTGAGCGGCGCGGTTTACCCCGCCAGCATCAGGATGGGGCAAAGAGTCACGACCTGTCGCGGCAATTTGTGACTCTTGGGGGAGTATGATTTCCTCCTCCGGGTAAATGCAGTCGGGCGACAATGAGAAAGAGCGACGGGATCTTCCAGCCCCTCCCGCGTTCGCGGGAGGGGCTGGGGAGGGTGAGGAGCCAAGCAGGCGAAATCCTACATTGCAAGCGCAACCAGCTCCTTTCCCCGCACGGCAGGGGAAGAGGCCGGGGGCTTATCGCGGCGCCAGCCGGAGCACCGCCATCGGCGCATCCTCGGTGCGCGAGGTGATGCGCCAGGCGATGACGCGGTTGCCGCCCACGGTCTTCGCGCCGTCCTCATTGTTCTGGCTGACCAGTTCGGCGTCGGTGGTGAGAGTGAAGACGCCGTCCATCTTGCTCGGCGCGTCGCCGCCGCCCATGCCCGCCATCGAGCCCATGCCGCCGGTATCGGCCTTGGCGAAGCCGGGCGCCTTGACGCGCACCGTATCGCCCCCGCGCAGCTCGACCGCGACCCAGGGGAAGATCATCGCGCTGTCCTGATTGAACGGGAAGACGAAGTTGTGGGTCAGCACGCCGCTGATCGCATAATCGACATAGAAGACGCCGTCGCCGCGATATTCGACGGTTTTGTAGCCATATTCCTTCGAAAGCTGGGCGGCGAGCTCGCGATATTCCGCGTCCTTGGCTTCCTTGGCGGCCGCCTTTTGCTCGGGGGTCTCCTCATCCATGACGACGCTGTTGTCGAGCGGCACGGCGTCCTCGACCTCGGCCCCATCGGCTCCGGCATCGGCGCCGGGCGACGGCATCGACTTCATCATGTCCTTCGACATGCCCTCCAGATCGATCGCCATCACCTCGCCCTTGTAGGTGTAGGTGAAGCTGCGGTCCTTGTGGATGGTCAGGCTCGATTCGAACTTGCCCGGCTGGAACAGGCAGGCGCTGAGCAATGTGAGCGGAAGCAGCATGGCGGCTGCGCGGATCCAGTGTTTCATATTCCCTCCCCGGAAGTTCAGCCGCGCGCCGCGACCGCATAAAGCGCGATCGCCGCCGCGTTGGACACGTTCAGGCTTTCGACCTTATCGCTGATCGGCAGCTTCGCAAGCTCGTCGCAATGCGCCTCGGTATTCTGGCGCATCCCTTCGCCCTCGGCGCCGAGGACCAGCGCCACCTTGCCCTGTCCCGCGACCGTATCGGCGAGCGTCCTTTCGGCATGGCCGGTCAAGCCGACCCGCCAGAAATCGGCGTCGCGGATCTCGTCGAGCGCGCGGGCGAGATTGACCACGCGGACCCAGGGCACGGTTTCGAGCGCGCCCGAGGCCGCTCTTGCGACAGTGCCCGATTCGGGCGGGGCGTGACGATCCTGCGTGACGATGCCGAGCGCGTCGAACGCCGCCGCCGAGCGCAGGATCGCGCCGACATTGTGCGGATCGGTGACCTGATCGAGCAGCAGCAGCGGGCGGCGGTCGCCGGCTCCCTGCGCGAGCAGATCGCCCAGCCAGATATCCTCGAGCGGATCGACCTCCGCGACGATGCCCTGATGCGGCGCGTCGCCGGGGACGAGCCGGCCCAGATCGGCGGCCTCGGCATAGGTGACCGGGATATCGTACGGCATGACGAGCTGGCTGATCAGCTCGCGCGTGCCCCACAGCTTGCGCACGCGGCGCTCGGGATTGTCGAGCGCGGCGAAGACCGCGTGGCGGCCGTAGAAGCGCGGCCGGTTGGCGGGCGCCTTGCTCGGGCGGTGTCCTTTGCGCGCCACTAGGCGGCGCTTTCCTGGGTGTTTTGCATGATCGGGACGCTATGCGCGCCCGAACGCCCATGCAAGGCGTTGACAGGGTGGCCTTGGGGCGGCATTGGCCGCGCTCGCCGTTTGGCGGGCCCCAAGGACAGGTGGCCGAGTGGTTAATGGCAGCAGACTGTAAATCTGCCCGCGAGAGCGTACGCTGGTTCGAATCCAGCCCTGTCCACCAGGCCCTTTCCGGGTCTCCCTGATGGCGCGATCGGGCGCGCCGGCTTCAAGGCTCAGCGCGCGTACAGGCAGACATCGTCCTCGACGACCGTGCATTTCGGCAGCACCTTGGCGACCGACCAGGTGAGTCCGAACACAACGCCCAGGACGCCCAGACCGACCAGCAGCACGGGCCGCCAATTCGACCTGGAGTATCTGACTTCGGAAGGGTCGCCGCTCGCCGTCATCGCGGTGACCAGGATGGCGATGGTCGCAACCAACAATACCGTGCCGGTGCCCGCCCATCCGAGCTTGCCGAACAGGCTGCCGAACATCGTCTCCTGGTAAGGGACGAAAGGGGCGTCGGAGGCCGCGGTCAGCGTGTCGAAAACCGCTGCTGCCGTGGCGCCCCACAGATGCTCATCCATTTTGGACAATAAGAGCAGGCTGGCATGCATTACATGCTCAATAGGCGTTTATTATTGCAATGCAACGACCGCTAGGGGGTTTCACGGAATTGCATTCCGCCTCCCAGGCCAAAATGGCGCACGCAACGCGCGTGCCCCGCCGGTCAGCCGAGCACGGCCTCGACCAGCTGGCGGAACGCCGCGGCGCGGTGGCTGATCGCGTGCTTGGCCTGCGGGTCCATCTCGCCGAAGGTCTCCTCGCGATCGAGCGGCAGGAACATGGGGTCGTAGCCGAAGCCATGCCCCCCGCGCGGGGGCCAGACCAACGTGCCGTCGACGCGGCCTTCGAACCATTCGACATGCCCGTCGGGCCAGGCGAGCGCGAGCGCGCAGACGAAATGCGCATCGCGCGCGGTTTCGGGCGGGAGCGCGGCGAGGCGATCCTCGACGCGCTGCATCGCCACCCCGAAATCCTTGCCCTCGCCCGCCCAGCGCGCGGAGAAGATGCCGGGTTCGTCGCCCAGCGCCTCGACGCACAGCCCGCTATCGTCGGCGAGCGCGGGGAGGCCGGAAAGGTCGGCGGCCTGGAGCGCCTTGAGTTCGGCATTGGCGACGAAGGTGGTGCCGGTCTCGTCGGGCTCGGGCAGGTCGAGATCGGCGGCCGAGACGGGTTCGATGCCATAGGGGCCGAGCAGCGCACGGATTTCGCGGACCTTGCCGGGATTGTGGCTGGCGATCACCAGCTTGCCGGGCTGCAGCTTGCGGATCGCCTGGCGGGGCATCGTCTCTTCTTCCTCGTCACCGATCATTTGGCTGCCTTCAACTGTGCCGCGAAAATCTCCTTCGCGCCGATGCGGGCGAGGCGGAGCAGGCGCAGCAGTTCCTCCTCGTCGAAACAGGCCCCTTCCGCCGTCGCCTGCGCCTCGGCGATCTTGCCGTCGGCGAGCAGGACGAAATTGGCGTCGGCATCGGCCGAGCTGTCCTCGTCATAATCGAGATCGAGCACGGGCGTTCCCTTGTAGATGCCGCAGGAGACCGCCGCGACCTGCTGCTGGATCGGATCCTTTTCGAGCAGGCCCGCCGCGAGCAGCTTGCTGGTCGCGATGCGCAGCGCCACCCAGGCGCCGCTGATCGCCGCGGTGCGCGTGCCGCCATCGGCCTGGATCACGTCGCAATCGAGGGTGATCTGGCGCTCGCCGAGCAATTTGAGATCGGTGACGGCCCTGAGGGAGCGCCCGATCAGCCGCTGGATCTCCTGGGTGCGGCCCGATTGCTTGCCCTTGGCCGCCTCGCGCTGGCCGCGGGTATGGGTGGCGCGGGGGAGCATGCCATATTCGGCGGTCACCCAGCCCTCGCCCTTGCCGCGCAGCCAGGGCGGAATGCGCTCCTCGATGCTCGCGGTCACCAGCACCCTGGTGTCGCCGAAGCCGATCAGGACCGAGCCTTCGGCGTGGCGCGTGAAATTGGGCTCGATGCTGATCGCGCGCATCTCGTCGGGGGCGCGGCCGGATGGGCGCATCAGTTCATTCTCCTGTAATGTCGTGAGGGGCAGCTAGACGATGGGAGCGGAACGCGCCAGTCTGACTGCGGGATCCGAAGGAGACGAGCGATGCGGCGCATCATGCTGGGGATTGCGGCGGCGCTCTCGCTGTCCGCCTGCGCGCGGACCGAGGCGCCGCGGCCGATCCCGGTCGAAGGCGATTCGATCACCTATGAGACCGGGCCCTGCTTCGGGCGCTGCCCGGTCTACGCGGTGACGATCCGGCCCGACGGCAGCGGCACTTTTATCGGCAGGAACTTCACCGCGGTCGAGGGCGAGCGCAGCTTCAAGCTGAGCCCCGCCGACTATGCCGCCTTCGCCGCGCGGCTGCAGCCCTATCGGCCCGAGAGCGGCGAGCGGCGCTATTCGCATGGCGAGAAGGGCTGTGAGCAGGCCGCGACCGACATGCCCAGCGTCAATATCCGCTGGACCCGCGCGATCGGGGACAGTCAGTCGCTCTATTATTATTACGGCTGCAATGCGGAGGCGAACGCGGCGATGGCCGACGCGCTGGGCGGCGCGCCGGACCTGCTGCCGGGGCTGGAGGCGCTGATCGGGGAGACTCCGTGAGGGTGCGCGGTTGAGCGAAGGCCGCCGCCCGCCTACATCGCCGTCATGACCACGCCGCCGATCCATGAGCTGACCGACCGCGCGCGCGACGTTTTCCGCATCCTCGTCGAATCGTACATCGACAGCGGGAGCCCGGTCGGATCGCGGACCATCTCAAAGATTTCGGGGCTCAACCTCTCGCCCGCCTCGATCCGCAACGTGATGCAGGATCTGGAGGAGCTGGGGCTGCTCGCCGCGCCGCACACCAGCGCGGGGCGGATGCCGACCGAGTCTGGCCTCCGCCTCTTCGTCGACGGGATGATGCAGGCGAGCGAGCCGAGCGCGCAGGAGCGCGCCGCGATCGAAGCACGCGCCGGATCGGCCGGGCCGATCGAGGATGCCATCGCCAACACCACGCTGGCGCTCTCCGGGCTTTCGGCGTGCGCGGGTATGGTGCTGGTGCCCAAGCGCGAGCCGGTGCTGCGCCAGTTCGGCTTCGTGCCGCTTGCCGAGGATCGCGCGCTCGCGGTGCTGGTGGGGAGCGACGGATCGGTCGAGAACCGGGTGGTCGACCTGCCGCCGGGAATGGACCCGGCCTCGCTGCAGCAGGCGGCCAATTATCTGAGCGCGACGCTCTCCGGGCTGACGCTTTCCGAAGCCCGCGCCCGGATCGAGCGCGAGATACGCGACGAGCGCGCGGCGCTCGACAGCGCGGCGCGGACCCTGGTCGAGCGCGGCCTCGCGGTATGGAGCGAGGATAGCGGGCACCGGCCCGTGCTGATCGTACGCGGCCAGGCACAGCTGATCGACGCCGCCGCGACCGAGGATCTCGACCGCGTCCGCCAGTTGCTCGACGAGCTGGAGGGCAAGGAGGAGATCGCGCGGCTGCTCGACAGCGCGCGCGAGGGCGAGGCGACGCGGATCTTCATCGGATCGGAGAACAAGCTTTTCGCGCTTTCGGGCTCGTCGGTGATCGCGAAGCCGGTTCGTGCGTTGGATGGCCGCGTGGTCGGCGTGGTCGGTGTGATCGGTCCCACGCGGTTGAACTATGCGCGCGTTGTCCCCATGGTGGATTTCACCGCTGCAACCCTCGCCCGGTTGCTCGCATAGCTAGTCAAGAAACAGGGACCATGGCGAAAGACAAGAAGATGGATACCGCGGACGTGAACGACGAAGCCGATCTGCGCGAGGAGACCGCCGAAGCCGCGCCTGAAGTCGCCGAGCATGACCGGCTCGCCGCGCTGGAGGCCGAGCTGGCCGACGCCAAATCGGCGGTGCTCTATGCCCAGGCCGAAACGCAGAATGTGCGCCGCCGCGCCGAGAAGGAAGCGATCGACGCGCGCACCTATGCCGCGACCGGCTTCGCGCGCGACATTCTTTCGGTGGCGGACAATCTGACGCGCGCGCTGTCGGCGATCCCCGCCGAGCTGCGCGAGGACGAGAAGCTCAAGGGCCTCGTGACCGGGCTTGAAGCGACCGGCCGCGAGCTCGACTCGGTGTTCGCGCGGCACGGCATCTCGAAGATCGTCGCGATGGGCGAGGCGCTCGACCCCAATCGCCACCAGGCGATGATGGAAATCCCGTCGGACAAGCCCGCGGGGACGATCGTCCAGGAAATCCAGACCGGATATATGATCAAGGACCGGCTGCTGCGGCCCGCTTTGGTGGGCGTGGCGAAGGCGGGGGAATAACCTCTTCCGTCATGCCGGACTTGATCCGGCATCCATGTGCGACACTGGCAGCAAGCTTGACGAAGCTGCGGTATATGGACCCCGGATCAAGTCCGGGGTGACGATGGTGGTTTGGCTGGCGTGACGCAGCGCGCTCGCCTATTCGCGAGCCATGTCGCGCTTCGATTCCGTCCCCAATCGCCGTGCCATTATCGACCGGCGCGCGCTGGCCGATACGCTGGCGGGGCTTGAGGCGAAGGATCAGGCCAAGCTGCGCCAGGCCGGGACGAAGATCCTCAAGGCCGCGCTCGAGGCGGGACGGGCGGAGATCGCCAAAAGGCTGGCCGAGCATCCGGGGCGCGGGCTGGAGATCACCGCGGCGGGGGCCTTCCTGACCGACCAGCTGCTCCGGCTGCTCTGGGACTTCACCGTCGAGCGGCTCCACCGCAACTCGAACCCCACCACCTCGGAGCGGATGACGCTGATCGCGGTGGGTGGTTACGGGCGCGGCGAGATGGCGCCGCATTCGGACATCGATATCGGCTTTCTTACCCCGTGGAAGGTCACCGGCTGGTGCGAGCAGGTGATCGAATCGATGCTCTATTCCTTGTGGGACATGGGGCTGAAGGTCGGCCATTCGTCGCGCTCGCTCGACGAGATGGTGCGCCAGGCCAAGGCCGACGTGACGGTGCGGACGGCGTTGCTCGAGGGCCGCTATGTCTGGGGCGACGTGCCGCTCTATGACGAGGCGGCGGCGCGCTTCAAGGCGGAGGTGCAGGCCGATACCGCGCGCGCCTTCATCGCGCAGAAGCTCGCCGAGCGCGACCAGCGCCACAAGCGCATGGGCGACAGCCGCTATGTCGTCGAGCCCAACGTCAAGGAAGGCAAGGGGGGCTTGCGCGACCTGCACACGCTCTTCTGGATCGGCAAATATGCGTACAATGTCCGCGAGCCCGCCGAGCTGGTCGAGGCCGGGCTGCTGACCAAGCTCGAATTCCGCCAGTTCCACCGCGCCGAGAATTTCCTCTGGGCCGTGCGCTGCCACCTCCATGCGATCACCGACCGCGCCGAGGACCGCCTCACCTTCGACCTGCAGCGCGAGATCGCCGAGCGGATGCGCTATTCGGACCGGCCGGGGAAGTCGAAGGTCGAGCGCTTCATGCACTTCTACTTCCTGCAGGCGAAGATCGTCGGCGACCTGACGGGGGTGTTCCTCGCGCATCTCGACGAGAAGTTCGCGGCGCGCGGCAGCCGCTTCGGTTTCCCCACGCTGTGGAAGCGCCCGCGCAAGCTCAAGGGCTTCACCCTCGATCGCGGGCGGATCACTATCCCGCACGACAAATTCTTCGAGGAAGACGCGGTGCGACTGATCGAGCTGTTCCAGCTCGCCGACCTGCACGGCCTCGAAATCCACCCCACCGCGATGCGCGCCGCCTCGCGCGACGCCAAGCTGGTGGACGATGTCCGCACCGATCCCCGCGCCAACGCGCTGTTCCTCGATGTGCTGACTTCCCCACGCGATCCCGAAACGGTGCTGCGCTGGATGAACGAGGCGGGCGTGTTCGGGCGCTTCGTGCCGGACTTCGGACGGGTGGTCGCGCAGATGCAGTTCGACATGTACCACCACTACACCGTCGACGAACATTCGATCCGCGCGATCGGACTGCTCAACCAGATCGAGAAGGGCGAGCTGAAGGAGGATCATCCGCTGTCGAGCGGGATCTTCGAACAGGTGGTGTCGCGGCGCGTGCTGTTCCTCGCGGTGCTGCTCCACGATATCGCCAAGGGGCGCGGCGGGGATCACAGCGTGCTGGGGGCCGAGGTGGCCGAGCGGCTATGCCCCCGGCTGGGGCTGACTCCGGCGGAGACCGAGACGGTGGCCTGGCTGGTGCGCTGGCACCTGCTGATGTCCGCGACCGCGTTCAAGCGCGACCTTTCCGACTTCAAGACGATCCTAGATTTCGCGGGCGCGGTGCAGAGCCCCGAGCGGCTGCGCCTGCTGCTGTTGCTGACCGTGGTGGATATCCGGGCGGTGGGGCCGGGGGTGTGGAACAGCTGGAAGCGCCAGCTGCTCGCCAATCTCTACGAAGCCGCCGAGGAAGTGCTGCGGCTGGGGCACAAGCAGAAGGGGCGCGGCGAGCGCGTCGCGGCCAAGCAGGCGCTGCTGGCGGAAGCGCTGGGCTGGGACGAGAAGCGGATGGCGGCGCTCAAGAAGCGCCTGCCCGAAAGCTATTGGGTGGCCGAGCCGCTCGATGTGCTCGAGCGCAACGCGCGCACCATCGACGCGGCGGGCGATTCGAACCTGGTGGTCGAGGCGCAGGTCTATCCCGATCGCGGCGCGACGCTCGTCACCGTCTATGCCTCGGACCATCCGGGGCTGTTCTACCGCATCGCGGGCGCGATCCATGTCGCCGGCGGCAACATCATCGACGCGCGCATCCACACCACGCGCGACGGGATGGCGCTCGACAATTTCCTGATCCAGGACCCGCTGGGCCGGCCGTTCGACGAGGCGGGGCGGCTCCAGCGGATCAAGCTGGGCATCGCCGACGCGCTGGCGAACCGGGCCAAGCTCTCCGAGCGGCTCAAGACGCGGCCCTTGCCCCGGCTGCGCGCGGACGCCTTCACGATCGAGCCCAATGTGCTGATCGACAACAAGGCCTCGAACCGCTTCACCGTGATCGAGGTCAATGCGCGCGACCGGCCGGCTTTGCTCCATGCGCTGGCGCACGCGCTGTTCCAGTCGAAGGTGACGATCCATTCGGCGCATGTCGCCACGTACGGGGAACGCGCGGTCGATACCTTCTATCTGACCGACCTGATCGGGGATAAGATCGAGAGCCAGTCGCGGTTGAAGACGATCGAGCGGCGATTGCTCGATGCCGCCGCGGGCGATGGCGGGGTGGCGCAGGCGGCGGAATAGGGAGATTCACATGCCGGTACTGGGATTGGGTGGCTTTTTCTGGCGCGCGCAGGACCCGGAGGGGCTGGCGAACTGGTACCGCGAGCATCTGGGCGTCGGCAATGGCTGCGGCACCGACGAGAATGGGCAGACCAACGAGTGGCTCTATTACCAGGAGCCCGGCCCGATGGTGTTCCAGCCCTTCAAGGCCGCGACCGACTATTTCGCGGCGGACAAGCAGTTCATGTTCAACTTCCGCGTGCGCGATCTCGACAGCCTGCTCGAACAGCTCAACGCCAAGGGGATCGAGGTCATCACCAAGGAGGAATGGGACGCCTCGCCGGAGGTCGGCAAGTTCGCCCGGATCCACGATCCCGAGGGGAACGCGATCGAGCTGTGGGAGCCGCCGGCGGGATGATCGGCTGGCTCGCGCTTGGCGCCGCAGCGATCTGTTTCGTCGGGCTGGTGATCTACTCGGCCGGGGTCGGGTCCGGCGATCCGCGCCGGAAATCGGATTCAGGCGGCGATGGCGGGTTCATCTATTCCGATGCAGGCACCAGTGATTCGCGGGATTCCGGCGATGGCGGTTCCGACGACGGGGGATCGGACGGCGGCGGGGTGACGGGGGGCGATGGTGGAGGCGACTAGTGCGTCAAATCTCGATCGCTTCCCCGGCGAAGGCCGGGGCCCAGTTGCCAGCGGCCTGATATAGGGGCCCGCGCCAAATATTGTTCATCGAAGCTGGGCCCCGGCCTTCGCCGGGGAGGCGTCGCCGGTTCGCCGCGCGGCGCCTGAGTTCACGCTATTTCTGCTGGTACACCCGCACATAATCGACCTCCATCTTCGCCGGGAAGGCCGCGGGGTCGACGCCCTGCACGCCGCCCCAGCCGCCGACGGCGATGTTGAGCAGCAGATATTGCGGCGCGTCGAAGGGCCATTCTTCCTTGTTGCCCTTCGACGTGTTGGCGAAGGCCATATAGCCCTTGCCGTCGACGCCGATCACGATGCGGTCCTTGGTCCAGAGTAGCTGATAGTCGTGAAAGGCCGAGCAGGTCGTCGGCACCATCGTCCAGGCGCCCTTCTGGGTGTGCTGGACATGGTTGTACGCCTTGGTGTGGATATTGCCATGGACGCGGCCGGGGTCCCAGCCGACATGCTCCATGATGTCCAGCTCGCCGTTCATCGGCCAGCCTCCGCCGCCGGTGCCCAGCGTCCAGATCGCGGGCCAGATGCCCTTGCCGCAGGGCAATTTGGCGCGGATCTCGAAGAAGCCATAGGTCCATTGGGCCTTGCCCTGGGTGACGAGGCGGGTGGAGGTATAATCCTGCCCGCCAAAATCCGCAGCCTTGGTCAGCCGCTCCTTGCGCGTCTCGATGACGAGCATGCCGCCTTCGACCCGCGCATTCTCGCGGCGCGCGGGCGAATAATATTGCAGTTCGTTATTGTACCAGCCGGTCTTGTTGGCATGGGTGTCATAGGCCCATTTCGACGTGTCGGGCAGGCCGGGCTTGTCGAATTCGTCGGCCCAGACCAGCACATAGCCTTCGGGGCGGACGAGCGGCTCGTCGGTCGGCGCGGTCATCGCCGGGCCGGGCTGGTTGTTGACCTGCTGCGCGAAGGCGGCGCCCGGCAGCGTTGTCAGCAGGGCGAGACTCGTGATGATGCCAAGCTTCATATGCCTCTCCTGACGATAGGGCGGGTCGCGGGGACCGGGAACGGCCCCCGCGCCGGTCTTTATTTGGGCGAGATGACCATCAGCATCTGACGGCCTTCCATGCGCGGATAGCTCTCGATCTTGGCGTCCTCGGCGGTGTCCGCCTGGACGCGCTGGAGCAGCGCCATGCCGAGCTGGCCGTGGCTGAGTTCGCGGCCGCGGAAGCGCAAAGTGATCTTCACCTTGTCGCCCTCGCCGATGAACTTGTGGATCGCCTTCATCTTCGTCTCATAATCATGATCGTCGATGTTGGGACGCATCTTGATCTCCTTGATCTCCTGCGTCTTCTGGCTCTTGCGGGCGAGGTTGGCCTTTTTCTGGGCCTCGTATTTGAACTTGCCGACATCGAGGAACTTGGCGACGGGCGGGTCCGCATTGGGGGACACCTCGACCAGATCGAGCCCGACCTCGGCGGCCTGCTCCATCGCCTCGCGCGTGTACATCACGCCGAGATTCTCGCCGTTCTCGTCGATGACGCGCACTTTGGGCGACTGGATGAATTCATTGTACCGCGGACCATTGAGCGGCACGGGCGGCGCCATCGGGCGCCGGGTCATGGGAGGACGTATAAGACTTGCTCCTGTAGTTTCGGACTAGGACGTTCTTGCAGAATAACGCAGGACGGCGCGATCCGGTAGCCCGGGCCGCGCTCCCTGTCGAATTTGCCGCGCGCTGTGGCGCAGGCGCATCTATATATCGGGCGTGAAGGCGCCGCTGGCAAGCGCCTCGCTCATTTCAGAATCGCCCAGGACAGAAGCCAGAGCAAGCCTCCGGCGACCAGCAGCAGGGGCGGTCCTGCCCAGCGCCAACGCCATTCGCCGAGCGCGGCGACGGCCAAGGCGGGCCAGCCGGCCCAGCTCAGCACGCCTTGCAATCGGCCAACGGCTCTGTCGCAAGCGATGAATGCGGCGTCCCCGGCATCCGGGTCGCACTGAATAAAGATCGAACCCATCGCCATCCACTGCCAGAACAGTAGGAAGAGCAGCGCCGCGCCGGCGAATGCGGCCCAGCAGGGCCAGCGCGGAAGCTGCTCCTCATTCATCGTAAATCCGGCGGAGTCGCGTCCGCCACCAGCATCGCCACCGCTTCGTCGAGCGAGAGGAATTGCTGGCGGTCGCTGCCGAGCTGGCGGAGCGCCACGGTGCGTTCGTCCGCCTCGCGCTTGCCGACGACGAGCAGGTTGGGGATTTTCGCCACCGAATGCTCGCGCACCTTGTAGTTGATCTTCTCGTTGCGCAGATCGGTCTCGACGCGGATGCCGGCCTTTTCCAGCGCCGCCGCGACTTCCTTGGCATAATCGTCGGCGTCCGAGACGATCGTCGCGACGACCGCCTGCACCGGCGACAGCCAGAGCGGGAAGCGGCCGGCATGATGCTCGATCAGGATGCCGATGAAGCGCTCGAACGTGCCGAGGATCGCGCGGTGGAGCATCACCGGGCGGTGGCGCTCGCCGTCATCGCCGACGTACGAGGCGTCGAGCCGCTCGGGCAGCACCGTATCGGTCTGGATCGTGCCGACCTGCCAGGTGCGGCCGATCGCGTCGGTCAGGTGGAATTCGAGCTTGGGCGCGTAGAAGGCGCCTTCGCCGGGGAGTTCCTCCCAGCCATATTCTTCCGTGTCCCGGCCCGTCGCCGTGACTGCGTCGCGCAGCGACTGTTCGGACCAGTCCCACATTTCCTCGCTGCCAAAGCGCTTGTCGGGGCGCAGCGCGAGCTTGATCGCGTACTTATCGAAGCCAAGGTCCTTGTAGACGCTGTCGAGCAGGTCGCAGAAACTCTTCACTTCCTCGATCAGCTGATCCTCGCGCACGAAGATATGCGCGTCGTCCTGGGTGAACTGGCGGACGCGCATGATGCCGTGCAGCGCGCCATGCGGCTCGTTGCGGTGGCAGCAGCCGAACTCGGCCATGCGGATCGGCAAGTCGCGGTACGATTTGATGCCCTGCTTGAAGATCAGGATGTGCGCGGGGCAGTTCATCGGCTTGAGCGCCATCAGGTCGGCCTTGCCCGACAGGATCGGTGCGTCGTCCTCGCCTGACGGAATCTCGTCGGGCACCACGAACATATTCTCGCGATACTTGCCCCAATGGCCGCTCTGCTCCCATTGGCGCGCGTCCATCAGCTGGGGCGTCTTGACCTCGGCATAGCCCGCCGCGTCGAGCCGGCGGCGCATATAGGCCTCGAGCTGGCGCCACAGGACGAAGCCCTTGGGATGCCAGAAGACGCTGCCCTGCGCTTCGGACTGGAGGTGGAACAGGTCCATTTCCTGGCCGATCCGGCGATGGTCGCGCTTGGCGGCTTCCTCGAGGCGGATCAGATGCTCGTCGAGCTGCTTCTTGTTGAGCCAGCCGGTGCCGTAGATGCGGCTGAGCTGCGGATTGTTCTGGTCGCCGCGCCAGTAGGCGCCCGAAACGCGCGTCAGCTTGAAGGCGTTGGGATCGACCTTACCGGTGGAGGCGAGGTGCGGCCCGCGGCACATGTCGAGCCATGCGTCCTCGCCCTTGCCGGCGCGGTACACGGTCAGCTCTTCATTCTCGGGCAGTTCGGCGGCCCATTCGGCCTTGAAGCTCTCGCCCTGCTGCTGCCAGCGCGCGATCAGGTCGGCACGCGACCAGACCTCGCGGATCAGCGGCTCGTCCTTCGCGATGACCTTGCGCATCTCCGCCTCGATCGCGGGCAGATCCTCGTCGGTGAAGGGACGATCCTTCGGCGCGAAGTCGTAATAAAAGCCATCGTCGGTCGCAGGGCCGAAAGTGATCTGCGTGCCGGGGAAGAGGTTCTGCACCGCTTCGGCGAGGATATGCGCATAGTCGTGGCGGACGAGTTCGAGCGCGTCCTTCTCGTCCTTCGCGGTGATCAGCGCGAGCTTCGCGTCGCCCTCGAACGGGCGCATGATGTCGCGCACCTCGCCATCGACGCGCGCGGCCATCGCCGCCTTGGCCAGCCCCGGACCGATCGCGAGCGCAATGTCCGCCGGAGTAGTCCCCGGGGCTACCTCACGGACGGAACCGTCGGGCAGCGTAATGCGGAACATCTCGGACACGGGATTGGGACTTTCATGGGTGATCGGAGCGCGGCTTATGCCTTCGCTCGTGCAATATAGGCAAGCGCGCTCGGCGCCGCCAGAATCTCGGGCGGTTTCACGGCGATGCTGCGGACGGCCATGCGCCGCCCCTCTGAACGGCTGCGGGTCAGCGGCGGCGCGGGAGCATCCGCGCCAGCGCGTTGTCGCGGAACACATAATGATGGACGAGTGCCGCCAGCGCATGGAGGCCGATCAGGAAATAGCCGATCGTCCCGATCGTCTCATGGACCTCCTCGACCCGTTCGGCCAGCGCCTCGCTGGGACCCGTCAGCGCAGGCAGGGTGAGCCCGAAAAACGGCACCGGCTCGCCGTCGGCACTCAATGCGAGCCAGCCGAGGACCGGCATCGCGAACATGAACAGGTACAGCAGCGCGTGGGCCAGGTGTGCCGCGCCGGCCTGCCACCGGCTGGGTGCGGGCACGATCGGCGGGGCGGGCGCGCCCAGGCGGGCGGCCAGTCGCACGCCGACGAAGAGGAGAACCGACAGGCCGAGCATGAAGTGCCAGGTCTTCAACGCGACGCGAGGATCGCTTCCGCGCGGATAATATTCGCGAAGCTCCATCGTCGCGTAGACCGCGACAATCAGCAGCAGCATGATCCAGTGCAGCGCGATCGTGATGGCGCGATAGTGAGTCTGCGATCCTGCCTGCATATGCGACCCCCGTCGATAATGATCGGCCGGACGGCCGCCCGCAGGATGGGCTAGGTCGGCCAATGGGCCGGGGCCATACGTAATTGTAGCAGTGCCGAAGCCGGTTGCCCCGGGGCGGCTGGATCAGATCACGCCGAACGGCACCACGCGGTTGAGCTCGACATGGCCGATCTCGGCGCGGCCCAGATACGGCACCTTCATCTCCTTGCACCAGCGGGCGATCATCTGCTCGGGGGTCTCGATGAAGGGCGGCTCATTGTCCTGGATATCGGTGACATAGCCCAGCCGGATGCCGGCGATGCCCTTGAGCTGGGTGGCGTGCGCCATCTGGAACAGCATCCGGTCGATCCGGTAGAGCGGCTCGCCGACATCCTCGATCATCAGCACGTGATCGGTCAGGTCGGGCATCCAGGGGGTGCCGATCAGCGTGGTCAGGATGGCGAGGTTGAAGGCGGCGGCGGGGCGCTTGTCGGTCAGCAGGCTGGGTTCGAGGCCCTGCTTGTCCTTGTCGATCAGCCAGCCCAGCACCCAGCCGGCCGAATCGCCCTTGTCGTTCATGCCGATGCTGCTCGCCATCGCGCCGTGGAGCTGGCGGCCGATGCGGCGGGCGTAGAGCGCGCCCATCAGGAAGCCCATGTCGGAGAAGCCGATATAGGTCTTGTGGTTCGCGGCCGGCCCCAGATTCGGCATCACCGCGTCGAGGATGCGGTTCGACCCATAGCCGCCGCGCGCGAACCAGATCGCATCGAAGCCGGGATCGTTGGCGAATTCGAGAAAGGCGGTGGCGCGGGCATGATCGGGGCCCGCGAAATGGCCTTCTGACATGTAGCATTGCGGGTGGAAGACGATCTCGTGCTGCGGATAGGTGAGCGCCATGAAGGCCGCGAGGCGGAGCGACCCCTCGTGACTGACCGGCCTTCCCGGCGCGACGACCCCAATGCGCATTCCGCAATCCCCAAACCATAGACCGTCATGCCGGACTTGATCCGGCATCCATGTGCAACCCTAGACCGCGCGCGTGTGGCGGGCGGCGGCACATGGACCCCGGATCAAGTCCGGGGTGACGGCAGGTGGGGTGCTTGCCCCTCCCGCCAGAGCTTGCGATAGCGCGGGGCCATGCAGCATCGCAAACCTTACTTCTTCGTCGGTATCGGCGGCTCGGGCATGATGCCGCTGGCGATGATCCTTGCGGGCGAGGGCGCCACGGTTGCCGGATCGGATCGGAGCCTCGACGCGGGGCGGCTTTCGGCCAAGTTCGAGAGCCTGCGCGCACTCGGGATCGATCTGTTTCCGCAGGACGGGAGCGGGATCGCATCGGCGGACCAGATCGTCGTCGCCTCCGCCGCGATCGAGGATAATGTGCCGGACATGATCGCGACCGTGCGGGTGGGGGCCACGCGGATGTCGCGCGCGGAGCTGCTCGCGAGCCTGTTCAACGAGGCCGGCATGTCGGTGGGGGTCGCGGGGACCAGCGGCAAATCGACCGTGACGGGCATGATCGGATGGATCCTCCATGCCTGCGGGCGCGATCCGACGGTGATGAACGGCGCGGTGATGAAGAATTTCGCCACGCCCGACGCGCCGTTCGCCAGCGCGCTGGTGGGGCGGGGCGAGGCCTTTGTCAGCGAGGTGGACGAGAGCGACGGTTCGATCGCGCTGTATCACCCGCGCGTCGCGGTGCTCAACAATGTCAGCCTCGATCACAAGTCGATGGAGGAGCTGCGCCAGCTGTTCGGCGACTTCGCGGCCAAGGCCGAGACGGTGGTGGTCAATGTCGGCGACCCCGAGAGCGCCGCGCTGATGACGTCGCTGGACCGCGGCAAATGCGTGACCTTCGCGGTGGAGGGCGCGGCGGATCTGAGCGCGGAGGCGCTGGCGCCCGAGCCGTTCGCGATCGGCTTCGACCTGGTGATGGGCGGCGAAACGCGGCGGGTGCGGCTTTCGGTGCCGGGGCGGCACAATGTCGCCAATGCGCTGGCGGCGATCGGCGCGGCGGTGGCGGCGGGGGTGAGCCTCGACGAGGCGTGCCGCGCGATCGAAGGGTTCACCGGCCTCAAGCGCCGCTTCGAGCTGGTCGGCGAGGCTGGCGGCGTCGCGGTGATCGACGATTTCGGGCATAATCCGGACAAGATCGCGGCGACGCTCGATACGCTCCATGCCTTTCCCGGGCGTCTGCTGCTGATGTTCCGGCCGCACGGCTATGGCCCGCTCAAGGTGATGCGGCGCGAGCTTGGCGAGATGTTCCGCGAGAAATTGGGCCCCGACGATTTGCTGGTGATTCCCGACCCGGCCTATTTCGGCGGCACCGCGAACCGCGAGGTCACCAGCGCCGATATCGTCGCCGATGTGGGCGGCAAGGCGCACCATATCGCCGACCGCGAGCAGGCCGCCGCCTGGCTGGTCGGGCAGGCGCGGCCGGGGGACCGGATCGTCGTGATGGGCGCGCGCGACGACACGCTGAGCCAGCTCGCGGCGGATATGGTCGTGGCCCTGGGCCAGCGATAGAAGTCCAGCTTCATTGTCAATATGACAAGGTCAGTTGACATTCTTGCGCGACTCGGAGTAAAGCGACCTTGACTGATTCGAAAGGACGCTTGACATCATGCTCAAGACCGCAGCCACCCGCCGCTATCTGAAGCGCTTCGCGCCGACGATGCTCGCCTATTTCGTCGCGCTGTTCGGGGCGAACTGGGCGATGGAGACCTGGCACCCCACGGGCGCCGCGCTGGTCGCGCTCGCGATCCTGCCGTCGCTCCCGATCGTTGCGGTGATCGGCGTGATCGGACTCTATATCGTCGAGGAAACCGACGAGTATCTGCGTGCGCAGATGGTGCAGGGGATGCTGATCGGGATGGGCTTCATGCTCGCGATGACCAGCGTCTGGGGTTTCCTCGAAGAGGCCGGGGCGGTGCCGCATATCAAGGCCTATTGGGCCTTCGTGCTCTGGTGCCTCGGCTGGGGGATCGCCCAGTGCGTGCTGCGGTTGCGCGAGCGCGTGTCGGGCATGGCGGCATGAAGAACCGTCTCCGCGTGCTCCGCGCCGAACGCGCCTGGAGCCAGCAGGACCTCGCCGAGCGGCTCGATGTCTCGCGCCAGAGCGTCAACGCCATCGAGACCGGCCGCTACGATCCCTCGCTGCCGCTCGCCTTCCGGATCGCCGACCTGTTCGGAATGACGATCGAAGAGATTTTCCAGAACCCCTCGAAGGAGACTTCGCAATGATCGCACGCCTGATCCTCGCCGCCGCCGCGCTCGCGGTGACCGTACCCGCCATCTATCGGCCCGCACCGGCCAGTGCCGCCGCGCCCGCCGCCGTCCGGCTGATCCAGATGGATCACATCTCGGTCGAAGTGACCGGCGAGGGGAGTCCGGTGATCCTCGTCCCCGGCCTTTCCAGCCCGCGCGCCGTGTGGGACGGCGTGATGCCGCAGCTCAACGGGCACCGCGTCTATCGCGTGCAGGTCAACGGTTTCGCGGGGGAGGATCCGCGCGCCAATCTGAAGCCCGGCATTCTCGACGGGATCGTGGCGGACCTCCACAAGCTGATCGCTGACGAGAAGATCGCAGGCGCGGCCTATGTGGGACATTCGATGGGCGGGCTTTCGGGGCTGCTGCTGGCGAAGACGCATCCGGGCGATGCCGGGCGGGTGATGATCGTCGACTCGCTGCCCTTCATCGGATCGCTCTTCGTCCCCGGCGCGACCGTCGCGATGATCGAGCCGCAGGCGCGGATGATGCGCGACCAGATGGTGGCCGCCCATGGCCAGCCTTTGCCCGAGGCGGCGGTGCAGGCGATCGTGCGGCAAAATGCGCTCAAGCCCGAATCGCAGGCCCAGGTCGCGATATGGCTCAAGCCCGTCGACATGCGCGTCTCCGGGCAGGCGATGTATGAGGTGATGACCACCGACATGCGGCCCCAGCTGGCCGGGATCGCGACGCCGATCACCTTGCTCTACCCATCCTCGGCCTTCCTGCCCGGGGAGCGCGCCGATGCGCTTTATCGCAGCGAATATGCGGGCGCGCCCAACGTGACGTTCGTCAACGTCCCCGACAGCGGCCATTTCATCATGCTCGATCAGCCCGGGGCCTTCGCCGCCGAGCTGACCAAATTCCTGAAATGAGCGTTGGGGCCCGGGCCGGCCGGGGCCCGGGCCCCGCTCACGACCTCAATAGGTGCCCGAGAAGGATCGGTTGAGGATATGCGGGCCGCGGTTTTCGCCGCGCTCGTCACCGAAAAAGGCGCCGCGTTCCTCGTCCTTCCACGCCGCCTTCGCCTCATCGGCGGTCTTGCGCAGCGTCACCTTGTCGTCGACCGACTGGATCCAGCGCGATGGGATCGAATGGTGATGGCCGCCCGAATCGGGATCGTTGCGGTTGAGGATGATCCGGTCTCCGCGCACCTTGTCCACTGCGCCGATACGCGCACCGTCCGACCCGACCACTTCCATATTTTCGCTCACCCGGCCCAGCCCTTCGCGCTGGCCCTGGCGCTCGGTGCGCCAGCCGGTGAACTCGCGGTGGAATTTCTCGGCATTCTCGCGGCGATATTCGTCATAGTCGCGGTCGAGCTCGGCGATCCGGTCACGGCGCCACGCGCCATAATGCTGGTCCTGCTCGCGCGCGGCGTCGTAGCGCGCGTCGCGCTCGCGGCGGCGCTCGGCCTCCTCGTCGCCGAACCAGGAGCGGACTTCGTCGCCGGCGCGCGCGAAGAAATCGCGATCCGAATCGCCGCCGAACGAACGCTCGCGATACTGTTCGCGGGGCAGGTCGTAGCGATAGCGCTCGCCCCGATAGTCGCCGCGCTGGCCATAGGCGCCGCGGCCGCGGGGCGCATCGCGCCGCCAGTCGTCCCCATATTCGCCCGCCGCGGCGTAATCGCGCGCACTCGAATAGCCATCGGTGCGCCCCGGCCGGGGGCTGCGAAGCTGTTCCTGGTCATGGGGGCCATAATAGCGGTGGCCGGCGTCATAGCCGGGGGTGCGGTCGTCCATCTCGTCTCTCCAGAATCGCGTTGCAAGGGCGGGCGCCGACGGCCCGTTCCTGCGCGATTCAGCGGTCGAACGAGTGACAAGTTCCTGAAAATCACCGGGGTTTTCATGCGGTTCGGCGCAGGCGCTATTCATGCCGCCCGCAGTGGCTCAAGCCGGTTGCATCCGGGGAAAGCTGTCGCTAATGGAGCGCCTCCCGGCATGCCGGGGACGGTGGCGGGGCTGTAGCTCAGATGGGAGAGCGCTGCAATCGCACTGCAGAGGTCAGGGGTTCGATTCCCCTCAGCTCCACCAGCCGCCACTTCAGCACATCATGGGCGAGTCTCCCCGCCAGGGGGCGATGCACCGCCACGCGTTCGAAGCTTGCGCGCATCCATCGCAGGCGCGCCTCAGGGGCGCGGTGAACCGCGTGCCTAGAGCGACTGGCCCAGCATCGTCTCGACCGCCGCCCGATAGCTTCTGCTGAGCATCAGGCGCTTGCCGTCCTTCATCACCACCTCGAACTCGCCATGGGACCTGCGCTCGAGCAGGGCGATCGACCTGAGGTTCACAAGGCTGGATCGATGGATGCGGACGAAGCGAAAGGGATCGAGCCTGCTCGCCACCGTGGCCAGCCCGGCGCGGTACAGGAGCTCCTGTCCCCCGACGTGCAAGGTCACATAGACTCCGGCGGCTTCGATCCAGTCGATGTCCTGAGTCATCACCAGGTGCGTGGCGTCCTTCTTCTTGACGACCATCCAGTTCCAGATTTCGCCCGGCTTGGTCCGCGCCGCGGCGAGCTTGAGCAGCTCGGGGCCGAACGAATTGGCGTCGCCGGCATCGTCCGCGCGAAGCCCGCTCAACCGGCCTTTCACGCGCCCCATCATCGCCCGGTAGCGCGAGTCACTGAACGGCTTGAGCAGATAATCGACCGCTTCGGTCTCGAACGCCTTGAGCGCGAACTGGTCGTACGCGGTCACGAAAACCGTCAGCGGCATGTTCGCGGCGCCCAGGGCATCGACGACGCCGAATCCGTCTATGCTCGGCATCTGTACGTCGAGGAAGACGATGTCGGGGCGCTCATCCTGAATCAGCGCGACTGCCTCGACGCCATTTTTCGCTTCAAGGATCTCGCCGATGTCGCGGTCCTTCGAGAGCAGATCGCGCAGCCGCTTGCGGGCGGGCGCTTCGTCATCGACCACCAGCACGCGGATCGCCTTGGACGATGCCTTCATCTTCCCTTCGTTTCCTGTTCGTGCAGCGGAATCGTGATCGCGACCTCGGTGCCGCCGCCCCTGCGGGGGCCGATCCGGAATGCCTGCTCGCCGAGATCGGGGAAAAGCGCGGCGAGGCGCTCGCGCACGACCCGGACGCCAAGTCCGGTCGAGGCCTCGATCCGCCAGTCGGGCGGGAGGCCGACGCCGTCGTCGCGCACGAAGAGCCGCAATTGCTCTCCCGCCCGCGACGCTGAAATGGTGATCTTCCCTCCGGACAGCTGGCCCTCGATTCCATGGCGGATCGCATTCTCGACCAGCGGCTGCAGCAGCATCGAAGGCACCATCGCCGGCAGCGTCCGGGGCTCGGCCTTGATCTCGATCGCGATCCTGTCGCCGAACCGAACGCGCTGAATCGCGAGATAATGTTCGAGAACCGCCAGTTCCTGCGCCAGCGTTATTTCCGCCTTGTCCTTGCAGTCGAGCGAGTGGCGAAGCAACGCGCCCAAATCGCCGATCATGTCCCGCGCCAGAGCCGGGTCGGATGCGACCTCCGACGAAATGGCGTTAAGCGCGTTGAACAGGAAATGAGGCTCGAGCTGGAGGCGGAGCGCGTTGAGGCGTGATTCAAGCAGGCTCTTTTCCACGCGTTCCAGCTGAAGCTGGCTGGTCAGAAGCCGGTTGTAATATTTGAACGCGTACAGGATCCCGACCAGGCCGCAGTACATCTGCCAGCTGCCGAGGAAATAGAAGACCGCGTAGTCGTAGCGGCGCAGCGGGTTCCACCAAATCTCGGTGATCGGATACAGGAGCAGGCCCGTCAGATAGGTGTGGGCGAGGCTGAACGGGATGCTCAGGAGAAGGAACAGGATCGCGAGGCGGACGATGTTCTGATCGATCGAGGCAAGCTTGCGGTCGATCAACAGGAGGACCGGAGTCAGCAGCGCCCAGGCCCAGGACTCCATGACCTTCGCCAGGAAGCGGTGCCACTCGAAGAAGCCGTTGAGCGCGTCCGCCACCGCCAGGAACACACCGACCGCCGTCCAGATCAGCAGCAGGAGGATCGCCGGCGGCAGCCGGGCAGGCCAGGGGCGCCAACGGCGGCCGGCATCTGCGGCCGCGCCGGCGGACCGGGCGCGCCGCGGCGCATGGTTCGCGAGGACGACCGAATCGGGCGGGGCGGAACTCATCGTCAAGGAAGGATCATAGCAAAACGGCGGCGGGAAGACCCGTCCGCATTGCGGCGGCTCGATCGTGGGGCGGGGAGGAGGCGATTCGGCGACGTGGCTTGCCCGCGGAGGCGGTTTTCACACCTGAAATAGCCTTGCGGCAGGCGTGGCCAGGCCCGGGGGGCCGTCGACTGCCTGAAATGTTCCGGAGCGGACCCTCGATTTGCGATCCGGACCCTCGGTTGGTGAAGCGGATAATATGGCTGTTTTCTCACCTAATTGCCCTTTCGTTTCGCAGGTCTTGGGTGCGGGATTCATCGCGCGGCCCCAGCGCATAGGGTAAATAATAATCTTGATTGAGCCCACTCATTCTGGATAGGGATATTTCTCAAATATGCGAGTTTCATCTCATATTTGAAAAATAATATGATTAGCGGCACTCGCGGCGTGAAGCGTCGGCGTGACCGTTGCGGTTCAGGGATGACATTGGGGAGGATTGTGGAAATGCAGTATTTTCGAGTGAATCGGGCGCCCCGCCGGGCGCGGCGCTTCGCCTGTGCCGGGGTTTCCCTGTGCGCGCTGGCCGCCGGCGCCTTCGCCGTACCGGCCTATGCCCAGGACACTCCCGCCGCGCCGCAGCAAGCCTCGTACGCCCAGGACGACCCCGATGGCGCCACGATCACCGTCACCGGCCGGCGTGCGGCGTTGCAGGCCGCGGACGAGCGCAAGCGCAAAAGCGAGACCATCATCGACTCGGTCGTGGCGGACGAGGCGGGCAAGCTTCCCGACAATTCGATCACCGAGGTGCTGCAGCGCGTGCAGGGCGTCTCGATCGTCCGTTTCCGCGCACTGAACGATCCGGATCACTTCTCGGCCGAGGGCTCGGGCGTCCAGGTTCGCGGGCTCTCCGGTGTCGCATCGCGCCTGAATGGCCGCGAAATCTTCAGCGCCAATAATGGCCGCGCACTGCTGTGGGGCGACGTTACGCCCGAGCTGATGGCGGCGGTCGATGTCTACAAGGCTTCCACGGCCGACCTCATCGAAGGCGGTACCGGCGGCCAGATCGATCTGCGCACCAAGCTGCCGTTCGACTTCAGGGACGGCATCCACGTCGCCGCGACGGGCGAATTGAGCATGGGCGACCTCGCCCGGAAGGCGGATTATTCGGGCTCGGGTCTGGTCTCCGGCCGCTGGTCGACGCCGATTGGCGATATCGGTGTGCTCGTCGATGTCGCGTACAGCAAATTCTCGTCGGGCTCGCATTTCTTCCGGACCGAACCCTATTACCGGACGCGCATCGGCGCTTCCGATTACTTCATTCCCGGCGGCTACACCTATGGCGAAGAGAAGTTCGAGCGCGAGCGCACGGGCCTCTACGGCGCGATCCAGTGGGCGCCCACCGATTCACTGACGCTTACCGGAATCTTCTTCCAGTCCCGCTACAAGAACAATTCCGGCGACTGGGGAGCGTTCGTTTCCGCCCAGAATCTCGCGGTCGATCCCGCGACCAGCACGTTCGACTCCACCGGCGGGCTGCTTTCCACGACCAGCTTCTTCACGCGCGACCCGGCGACATTGCAGCCGAATAACTCGCCGATCACGAGCGGCGGCAACAAGGGCGAGTATCGCGACAATTCGGTCACGCGCGACTATTCGCTCTCCTTCGCCTGGACTCCGGACGACAGCCCGCTGGCGATCCGCGGCGCGGTGCAGCGCGTGGATTCCACGTCGATTTCCCACCGGCTCGACGTGTTCCGCGACGTGCAGTTCCCGGGCACGTTCGGGATGGATCTCACCCAGGGCCTGCCGTTGATCACGGTGCCGGCCAGCGCCCAGCCGATCTTCGCCGATCCGGCGAGCTACATGTGGTCGGCGGACATGCCGCACGAGGGGAACAACAAGGGCCGGCTCGATTCGGCGAGCCTCGATCTCGAATATACGTTCGGGGATGGCTTCTTCCGATCGGTCAAGGTCGGCGGGCGCTGGGCTGAGCGCACCGAGCGCGACCTCGACAATGGTTACAACTGGACCGCGCTGGGCCGTGGCTGGAACGGCTTCGGCGCCGTCCAGGCGCCTCAACTGACCTATGCCAACGCCGCGCCCGGCGACGTCGAACTGCACATCTTCAAGAATTTCTTCCACGGCCAAACCGTTCTTCCGGCCAACCTTTATTTCCCGTCCTCGGCGCTGGTGAGCCGCTTCGACCGCAACCAGCTCCATTCCCCGCCGCCGCTCGACTTCTGCGGTCTGGCGGACTGGGGCAACGCGACCTATTTCAACTGCTCGTCCGCGGGGCCGCTGCCGACGTCGGGTTATGGCGGGCCGGACTACCGGGCGCCCGGCTTCCTGCCCGAGGACAGGACCGACTTCCTGACGCGGACGCTGGCAGGCTATGCGCAGGTGCGGGTCGCGCAAGACGACTGGCTCGGTTTCACCGGCAACATCGGCGTGCGCGTCGTCCATATCAAGAATGAGAGCTCGGGCTTCTTCCAGCAGAACCCGACCCAGTATATCCGTGACGGGCAGACGGTGTCGCTGGCCCAGGTCGCCGCGATCCGTGACGACGGCGCGGAGTTCACCCGTGTGCTTCCGTCGGTGAACCTCAATTTTGCGCCGACCAGCACGACCAAGCTCCGGTTTGCCTACAACATCACCACCGACAATGCGTCATTCTATGCATTGCGGGCATCTGGGTCGCTCGGGGTTTCGACACTGACCAATCCGAACAACCCGCCGGCGCCGGCGCCGCAGCTTCCGCCGATCTTCGTCAATTTCACGACGAATTCGGGCAATCCGACGCTCAAGCCGGTGATGTCGAACAATCTCGATCTGTCGCTCGAATGGTATCCCCGTCAGGGCACGACCTTCCACGTCGCCGCGTTCCACAAGACGATCACGAATCTGACGATCTATACGATCACGCGTCAGCCCGTGACGGTATACTATGATGGCGGGACGAGCTCGCAGGAGCTTGCGACCACGACCGATGTCGCCAATGCGGCGGTTCCGGCCAAGGTCAAGGGCATCGAGGTCGGAGGGCGCATATTCTTCGACAAGGGGTTCCTCCGCGGTTTCGGCGTCGAGGCCAACTATACCTTTGTCGACAGCCGGAATCCGGGCGACCTGTATCGCGACATTGACGGCAACATGCACAATGACGCGACGCTTCAGGGTCTGTCGAAGCACAACTTCAACGTGACGCTGATGTATGAAAAGGATCCGATCTCGTTTCGGGTCGCCTATTCGTGGCGCTCGCAATACCTGCAATCGACCAATGCCAACGGCACCAGCCCGTTCTACACCTATGTCTCCGGGCCGGGTGTTGCCGGACTGGGCGTCCAGACCTCGTTGCCGGTCTATGGCGCCGCCAACGGGACGCTCGATGCGGGCGTCAGGTTCAAGGTGACGGAGAACTTCTCCTTCAGCGTACAGGCCACCAACCTGTTGAACACGACGTTCCGCACCAAGATGGGCGGGTATCCGGGCGGCACGCTCTACAACCGCAGCTGGTTCCAGAGCGATCGTCGGATCAGCACCGGGATCAACCTGGCCTTTTGAGTTCCTCTCTGATGGCGGGCCCGTCTACACGGGTCCGCCATCTCTTTTCGGGTGACTGGAACTTGCATGGGTACGCGTAAGATCCTGATAGTCGGCGGCGGGACGGCGGGCTGGTTGACGGCCGGTTATCTCGCGAAGCGGCTGAGCGCCGATTTGGGCGCAGTCTCGATTCGGCTGGTCGAATCGCGCGAGATCGGGATTCTCGGCGTCGGCGAAGGCACCTTTCCGACGATCCGCAAGACATTGGCGACGATCGGAATCGACGAGGCGGAGATGGTCCGCCGCTGCGGCGCCACCTTCAAGCAGGGCGCCAAATTCGCGCATTGGCGTTTCACGCCCGGCCAGGGCTCGCACGATCACTATCTCCATTCGTTCCAGACGACCGAGGATCGGGGCGGGCTCGACTTGCTGCCTTATTGGCTGCTCGGCGTCGCCGGGAACGAGAATTGGGACGAAGTGAATACGCCGCAGAAGAAAGCGGCGGACGCGCATCGGGCGCCCAAGCTACCGAGCCATCCCGATTTTGCCGGCCCGCTCAACTATGCTTACCATTTCGACGCCGTGACGCTGGCGCAGCTGCTGCGCGACCAATCGGTGGCGAATGGCGTGGAGCATCTCGTCGACACCGTCACCGAAGTGCTGGTCGGCGAGGACGGGGCGATCGCCGGCGTTCGTACCGAGGCAAACGGCATGCTGGACGCCGATCTCTATATCGATTGCTCCGGCTTTCGCGCCGAGCTGATCGGCAAGGCGCTGGGCGTGCCTTACCGGTCGTGCCGCGACGTGCTGTTCTGCGATACCGCGCTGGCGATACAGGTGCCGTACCCCCGGCACGACGCGCCGATCGCATCCTACACGATCTCGACGGCGCAGAGCTCGGGCTGGATCTGGGACATCGGGCTCGATCGCCGCCGCGGCATCGGCCATGTCTATTCCTCCGACCATAGCGACGATGCGCGCGCGGAGGAGGTGCTGCGCGGCTATGTGGGGGCCGCTGCCGAGGGTCTGGAGATCCGCAAGTTCAAGTTCGACGCGGGTTATCGCGAGATCAACTGGAGCAAGAATTGCGTCGCGATCGGCCTGTCGAGCGGCTTCTTCGAGCCGCTCGAGGCGACCGGCATCGTCTTTTCGGAGATCGCCGCGGCGCTGGTCGCCAATCTCTTCCCCTGGGGCGGCGACTACGAGACGTCGGCGCGCCAGTTCAACACGATCATGCGGCAGCGCTACGAACGCGCGCTCGACTTCATCAAACTGCACTATTGCATCAGCGAACGCCGCGATTCCGCCTTCTGGCGGGACAATGTCGAGCATGGGAGCGTGCGCGACAGCCTGCACGAGCTGCTGGACCGCTGGCGGTTCCGCCCGCCAACCGAGCTGGACATCGACGCGCGAGTCGACATCTTCACCGAAGCGAGCTGGCAATATGTGCTCTACGGGATGGGCTGGAAGACCGACCTGACCGCGAAAGCGGGCGCGTATCGCTATTTCGACGATGCGCGCGCGGCCTTTGCCGAGGTCCGCCGGCAGGGCGCCTATGCGGTACTGAACCTGCCATCGAATCGCGACCTTGTGGAATATGCAAGAACGCGCGGCTTCGGGCCGGACGCGGCGGCCGCATGATGCCGCCGCGTTCGGGGGAGCCGATCGGCAGGCTCGTGATCGCGGGCGGCGGCACCGCGGGGTGGATGGCGGCCGCGGCGGTGGCGCGCGCGAAATGGCCGGGTTTGTCGGTGACGCTGGTCGAATCCGAGGAGATCGGCACGATCGGCGTGGGCGAGGCGACGATCCCGCCGTTGCTCGACTTCAATCACTTCCTGGGCCTGGACGAGAACGCGTTCATCCGCGAGACGCAGGCGACGTTCAAGCTGGGCATCGAGTTCGTCGACTGGGCGAGGATCGGCGACCGCTATGTTCATCCGTTCGGCGTCTATGGCCGCGATACGCAAGGGGTGCGCTTCCATCAGATCTGGCTGCGCCAGTCGCGGCTTGCGGGCAACGAAGGCGATGTCGGGCCGCTCAGCGACTATTGCCTCTCGATCGTCGCGGCCCGGATGGGCCGGTTCTCGCGGCCGGTCGCCGATCCGGCGGCCGTGCTCTCAACGATCCGCTATGCCTTCCACTTCGATGCGAGCCTCTATGCGCGCTTTCTGCGCAGCTACGCCGAGGCGGGTGGAGTCCGGCGCGTCGAGGGCAAGATCGCTTCGGTCGAACAGGATGGCGAGTCCGGTTTCCTTTCGGCTCTGAAGCTGGAGGATGGGCGCAGGATCGAAGGCGATTTCTTTGTCGACTGCTCCGGCTTCCGTTCGTTGCTTCTCGGTCAGACACTCGGCGTCGGCTATCGCAGCTGGCAGCACTGGCTGCCGTGCGACCGGGCGGTGGCGGTGCCGAGCGCGCTTCGCGGTCCGTCGGTTCCCTATACGCGGGCGACGGCGGGCAATGCCGGGTGGCGCTGGCGGATTCCCCTCCAGCATCGTGTGGGCAATGGGCACGTCTATTCGAGCTCGCATTGCAGCGACGACGAGGCGACGCGCCAGCTGCTCGAGGGCCTCGATGCGCCAGCCATGGCCGATCCGAGGCTGCTGCGCTTCACCGCGGGACGGCGCGAACGGCTTTGGGAAAAGAATTGCGTTGCGATGGGGCTGGCCGGCGGGTTTATCGAGCCGCTCGAATCCACCAGCATCCACTTGATCCAGTCCGGCATCTTCAAGCTGATGGGCCTCTTTCCGGACAAGGGTTTCGCCCAGACCGAGATCGACGAATATAACCGCATGCTGATCCGCGAATATGAGCAGATCCGCGACTTCATCATCCTCCACTATCACGCCACCGAACGCAGCGATTCCGACTTCTGGAATCATTGCCGCACGATGGGCGTGCCCGACAGTCTCGCCGCCAAAGTCGACTTGTGGCGCGGCAAGGCACGCAATTTCCGCGAACAGGCCGACCTGTTTACCGAGGAGAGCTGGATCGCCGTCCTGATGGGGCAGGGGATCGTGCCGCAATCCTTCGATCCGCTGGTGCATGCGCTGCCGGTACCGGAAACCGGGCGCTTCATGCGCCACCTCCGCGACGTGATCGGCAAGACCGCCGCCGCGCTACCCACCCATGGCGATTTCATCGCGCGGAACTGCGCCGCGAAGCCGCTGGAGGCCGCGTGACATGCCTGCCATGCCTGCCGGCAAGCGGATGATGTTTCGGAGGCCGTGTTGAGCGAGGATCCGGGACAGGCGGCGGCGTCCGCCCAGAGGCCAAAATCCCGGCGCGCGCGGCTTCGTCCGACGCTTCGCGAAGTGGCGCAACGGGCCGGGGTTTCGAACATGACCGTCTCGCGGGTGGTCAACCGGGAGCGCGGCGTCGGTCCCGACAAGCGGGCGCTTGTCGAGCGGGCGATGCGCGAACTCAACTATTTCCCGAACCTCGCCGCGCAGGCGCTGGCAAAGACCGAGTTGACCGGCAAGATCGCGTTTCTGTTCGATACGCGCGACGTGACCGCCCTGAGCGAGATGGTCAGCGTCGGTTCGGACGAGGCCGCGCGGCTGAACGTGAAGCTGGTGTTCGTCAGGGTCGGGAGGGACGACGACCCGGTTTGCACGCTTCGGACATTGGAGGAGCTCGGAGTCAGGGGGGTGCTGGTGTCGGCGCCGCTTTGCGACGACATGCGGTTGCGCATCGTCCTGCGTGAGGCGGGCATGCGGTTCGTCGCGGTCGGGTCCAGCGACTCCGACGCCAATCTTTCCAGCATCGGCATCGACAATGCCCGCGCCGCCTATGAGCTTACGCGGTACCTGCTCCGGCTGGGGCACCGGCACATCGGGTTCATCGGCGGCAATCCGCGCTATCGCTCATCGGCCCAGCGAAGGGCCGGCCATGAGGCTGCGCTGATCGAGCATGGCATCAAGCCCGACAGGGCGCTGCAATGGGAAGCGCCCTACACCTGCGATTCGTCGATAGCGGCCGCCGACGCCCTCGCCCTGCATCCGCGTGTGACCGCCATCATCGCGTCGAACGACGAGATGGCGGCTGCCGTCATCCAGATGGCGATCGGTCGCGGGATCGCGATTCCCCGCTCCCTGACGGTCTGCGGCTTCGATGACGGCGAAGCGGCGCTGGCCATCTGTCCCCGGCTGACGATGGTCCGCCGCCCCGTCGCGGAGATGGTCGGCTGGGGCATCCGCCAGCTCATCGACGAGCTTGTCGCGCTCAGCCAGGGAAGCGAGCCCGCCATGAAGAATGCCGTCGTCAGTCACGCGATATCCTATCAGGAGTCGGACGCGCCGCCCGAGCGCATCGTCCCGGTGAGCATGGCGCTGGTGGCGGAGCCGCGCTGATCCGAGCGGCGCGCCTGCCGGCGGTTGGAGCGGCGGCGGAAATCGTCGCGGCTGGCGATGCCGGCGATTTCCGCCCTGGCCTCAGGCGTGTGCCAGCACCCGTGTTTCGGCGCGGGCGAAGGCGAGCAGGTCGGCATTGAACCGGTCCTGCTCGGTCGCGGTGAGGCCATGCGCACCGCCCTGATAGATTTTGAGCTCCGACCCCGCGACGATCTCGTGCGCCTTGAGCGCCGCGGCACCGATCGGCACGATCTGATCGTCGTCGCCATGGATGAAGAGCGTCGGGACATCGATGGCCTTCAGTCCCGCGGTGTAGTCCACTTCCGAGAATTCATGGATGCAGTCGAGCTGGCCCTTGAGCCCGCCCATCATGCCCTGCAGCCAGAAGCTCTCGATCACGCCCTGCGAGGGCTTCGCGCCGTCCCGGTTGTAGCCGTAGAAGGGCATGGCGAGGTCGCGGTAGAATTGGCTGCGGTCGTCGAACGTGCCCTTGCGGATGCCGTCGAACACCTCGATGGGCAGCCCGCCCGGATTGGCGCTGGTCCTGAGCATCAGCGGCGGCACCGCGCCGACCAGCACCATCTTCGCCACCCGGTCGGTGCCGTGGCGGCCGACATAATGGGTGATCTCGCCGCCGCCGGTCGAATGGCCGACAAGGATGATGTCGCGAAGGTCGAGCGCCTCGATCAGCGAGGCGAGGTCGTCGGCATAGCGGTCCATATGGTTGCCGTCCCATGTCTGGTCCGAACGGCCATGGCTACGGCGGTCATGCGCGATGACCCGGTAGCCCGCGCGGCCCATGAAGACCATCTGCGCGTCCCAGGCATCGGCGCTGAGCGGCCAGCCGTGCGAGAAGAGGACGGGCTGGCCGGTGCCATGATCCTTGTAGAAGATGTTCGTGCCGTCGTCGGTGGTGATGAAGGGCATGGGGGTTGCTCCTGCGTGAAGGAAGGGGTGCCCGGGCGGCGGGGGCGGCCGCCCGGGCGGTGCGTCCAAGGCTAACCAGGGCTCTGGGCCGGGGCTTCAGGCCGCCTTGGAGATCGGGGTGACGGTGCGGCCGGCGCGGGCATGGCCGACGGCCCAGCCGAGCGCATAGTCGGCGACCTGCTCCCAGCCCTTGTCGATGCCGGTCCAGTGCGAGCGGCCTGCGAACTCCTTGTACTCCGTGATCGCGGGCGCCTGCTTCTGCTTGGCGAAGATCTTGCGCGTCATGCTGGCGTCGGCGATCAGGTCGAGCTCGCCGCCGATCAGGAGCAGCGGCGCGCGCTTCGGGTTCTTCCAGTTGATCTTGAGCGCGCCGATCACGCCGTTCCAATAGACGCGCCCCGGGGTGGGGACGATGTAGCGGTCATAGAGCGCATCGGCCTGGTCCCTGGGCGCGGTCTGGGCGAAGCGGTTCTTGAAGAAGTTGCGCGACATCGTCTTCGCCTTGAGCCAGCTGAACGGATCGCCGAACACCGGCAGCGCCGACCAGATCGCATGCGGCCCAAGCGGGACGCCGGGGGTGGGGGCGGGATCGATCGCAACACCGGCAACCCCGAGGCCCATGTCGAGCAGATGCTGGACGATGACTCCACCGAGCGAGTGCCCGATCAGGATCGGCTCCTCGGGAAGCGAGCGGATGATTTCGGCATAATGGGCGATGATCTGGCGCTGGCTGAGCCTGGCGAGGCGCGGATCGGGATCGGCGCGCAGATCGGCGGGCTCGCGGTCGTCATAGGGCCAGCTGGGGGCGACAACGGTGTAGCCCTGCGCCTCGTAGCGCGCCTTGAAGCCTTCCCAGCTCTTCGCATTGAGCCAGGCGCCGTGGATGAGCATGATGGTCTTCGACATGGTCCGATCTCCCGTTGGAGGACGATCGGCCTGCCTGCCCTCGTCCATATCCGTAATTTGCCGGAGGGACGGACGCGCGAATATTGGCCGGGGGGTTGGGTGGGGTAACACCTTGGTATGAGCCTAACCTGCCCTTCGTCACCCCGGCCTTGAGCCGGGGTCCCGCTTCTTCTTTCTGCCTTCGCGCGATTCAAGGAGGTGAAGTGAAGACGGAAGAAGCGGGATCCCGGCTTTCGCCGGGATGACGGTTAGAGGCTGGGAAGTGCGACGGTGAAGACAGCCCCCACATCGCCATTCTCCGCCGTAATCGTCCCGCCATGCGCCTCGACGATGCCCCGGCAGATGGGGAGGCCCATGCCCATGCCGCTGGCCTTGGTGGTGTAGAAACTGTCGAACAGCCGGGCAGGCTCGGCGATGCCGGGGCCACTGTCCTCGACCGTCAGCACGATCCCGCCATCCGCGCGCGCGGTGGCGAGGCGGAGGCACGGCGCGGACGTGCCAGCCATCGCCTGGAGCGCGTTGACGATCAGATTGACCAGCACCTGCTGGAGCTGGGTGCGATCGCCGCGCACCTCCGGCAGGGCGGGGTCCAGCGCGAGGAACGGATCGACCCCATGCGCGCGCAGTTCGTGGCCCAGAAAGGCGACTGCCTCCGCAACCAGCATATTGAGCGACAGCGCCGCGCGTTCGGGCTCGCGGCGTTCGGCCATGGCGCGGACGCGGGCGATGATATCGGCGGCGCGCCTGGCATCGGCGACGATGCGTTCGGACAAGCCGCGAATCTCGCTCAGGTCGGGTTCGTCATTGGCCAGCCAGCGCAGCGCCGCCGAGCCGCTGGTGGCGATGGCGGCGAGTGGCTGGTTGACTTCGTGCGCGATCGACGCGGTCAGCTCGCCGAGCATCGAGACGCGCGCGGCATGGGCGAATTCGGCCTGGACGCGGGCGAGCGCGGCCTCGGCGGCCTTGCGCGCGGTGATGTCGACAATGCCGATCAGCATCACCCCGCGGCGGCGATTCTCCTGGCTCAAGGAGACGTTGAACAGCACGTCGATCTCGCCGCCGTCGATGCGCGACAGGCGCGTCTCGGTGACGAGATGCGGCTGGCGCGTCATCGAGGCGACCAGCGCGTCGATATAGACGGGCTCGCTGTCGGCGGGCCAGCTATGGTCGATGGGCTGGCCGATGACCTGTTCGGGCCGTTCGGCGCCCAGCAAGGCGAGCATCGCCGGATTGGAATCGATCACCACCGCGCGCCGCATCGTCTCGCGGACGAGGGCGCGATTGGCCATTAGATGCGCGCGCCAGTCGGTCACCCCCTGATCGCGCAAGGGAAGCAGCATCGCCCCCGCCCCGGTGAAATCGATCTCCGAAAACGCCACCGCCATCGCCTGGAACATGTTGCGGTAGCGATATTCGCTGGTCCTGAGTGCTTCCTCGGCGGCCTTGCGGCGCGAGATGTCGCGCGCGGTTTCGACGATGCGGACGAGATTGCCGGCATCGTCGCGCTCGAGCGTCCAGCGGACATCGAGGATGAGGTCTTCGCCTGCCGCGGTGCCGCGGGTCAGCTCGCCTTCCCAGCTCCCCTTCTCCGCGAGCTCGGCCTCGATGGCGTCGAGCGCCTCATGGCGCGTTCGGAGCAGACCGTGAATCTCGCGGCCAAGCGCGTCGGCGCGGGGGATGCCGTACAGCGCCTCGCTCGCCTTGTTCCACGACAGGATGCGCCCACCCGCATCGCGCGTGACCACGCTTTCGTGGACGAGATCGAGAATGTCGGCGTTGGACCCCACGGTCGATCTTGTCCGCGAGCATCGCTCACTTGTCCAGCGCGCGGCGGATGCAGCCGGCGAGGTCGTCGGCTTCGAAGGGCTTGCGCAGCAGGCAGAGCACATCATTCGCGGCAGCGCGCTCGTCGATGCTGCGCTCGGTCCGCGCCGTGACGAGGATGACGGGAACGATCCCGCGCAGCATCGCGGCGAGATCGAGGCCATCGACGCCGGCGAGCTGGAAATCGGAGACGACGCAATTGGCGCGGGTGCCGGCGTCGTCCTGGAGGAAGGCCTCGGCCGAGGCATAGCCTTCGCCGTCATAGCCCATCGAGCGCACCAGCCCGATCAGCGCAGGGCGCAACGACTCGTCGTCCTCGACGATGGCGATCAGGGGCTTGGCGGGCACGAACTGGCTTCCTTCCTGCGAGGGAAG
The DNA here is from genome assembly GCA_966251045.1 of uncultured Sphingomonas sp. Lineage (GTDB taxonomy): Bacteria > Pseudomonadota > Alphaproteobacteria > Sphingomonadales > Sphingomonadaceae > Sphingomonas. The sequence continues at coordinate 71,239 of CBINJP010000010.1, read as the reverse complement.
GTCACTGGCCGTCCCGCGATGCTTGTCGCAGAGCGCGCGGCGCGGCGAAATTATCCAATCGTATTACGGCGTTTTACGGAGCCTTGATCCCCAGCCGCTCCGCCATGCGGACCAGATCGGGGAGCGTGCGCGCGCCCATTTTTCGCATCGCGGCGCCGCGGTGGATCTTGACCGTCACTTCGCTCAGATCGAGCTCGTACGCCGCCTGCTTGTTGAGCCGCCCGGCGGTGACCAGCGCCATCACCTGCTGCTCGCGCGGGCTGAGAGTCGCGTAGCGCGACTGGAGCCCGGCATCGTCGCTCGCCTCCGCGCGGCGCTTGCGGTCGCGGTCGATCGCGGCGGCGACGGCATCGAGCATGTCCTGATCGCGGAACGGCTTGACGAGAAAGTCGACCGCCCCGGCCTTCATCGCGCGCACCGACATGGGGATATCGCCATGACCGCTCATCAGGATCGCGGGAAGGCCGATGCCCAGCTCGTCGAGTCTGTCCTGGAAATCCAGACCGCTGGTGCCGGGCATGCGGACATCGAGGACGAGGCAGCCGGGGCGGTCGTCGCGTTCGGCCGCGAGGAAATCGGCGACCGACGCGTGCGCGTGCGACTGGAGCCCGATCGAGCGAAACAGGCTTCCCAGCGCCTCTCGCAGCGAATCGTCGTCGTCGATGACGTGAATGACCGGCTCATCCTGCACGGGCGACATCTATTGTGCCCTGCGGGGCGCATCAATATCCGTTCAAGCGAAGGCGCTTTTCGGGATGTGCGTGATCCGGCAGGCGAGATCGGCTTCGCCGGAAGCGACGACATAATGATCGCCTGCGTCGGCGATGCCGGTCGTGAACACCACGTCGCGGACATACATCCGGTCCTCCAGCGGTTGGGTCAGTTCCGGCGCCGCCTCGAGCAGGGGCGCGTCGCCGCGATGGAGCAGGCGCGCCGGATTCTCGCGGTCGAGGATCGACCAATAGGTGCGATAGATGCCGACGATCTCCTTGGGCTCGACCCCATGCCAGAGCGTCAGCCAGCCCCGCTCGGTCAGGATCGGCGGCGTGCCCCCGCCCATCCGCGCGGTAGCGACGGTGTCCGCGTGCGGGCGCAGGCCGGGCTCGCGATGGGGCTTCCAGTGCAACGCATCGGGCGAGGTGGCGAGGTTGATCGAGGGGCCGGCGCGCCATTCGCTGCCGGGGGGATAGGTGAAATAGAGATCGCCCAGCGGGCGCGTCTGCGCCCAGTATCGCCCGCCGATCAGCCCCTCGAAGATCAGCATGTCCTTGTTCTGGTGGTCGAGCACCACGTCCTCGAACACATAGTCGAGACCGTTGGTCGAGCTGTAGAGCGTGGTGGAATGCCGCTCGGGGCTGACCGAGCAGGTCGTCATCAGCCAGCGGTCGCCGACCTTCGACACGCGCGCGTCCTCGACCCCATAGCATTGGAAGCTGCCCTGCGGCGCGATCGCCTTGTCATAGCGGATCGCGACGATCCCCAGGCCATCGGACGTCAGCTCGACCGGAAGGATCCAGGAAAGCGAGGTCAGCGCCATCACTTTCCACCGCCCGCCGCGGATCAGGAATTTGCGCGGGTCCGACGTATCGACCAGCTCGAGCGGCCATGCGTCGAGCACATAGCGCCCGTCGTGCCAGCGGATCGCATGGATATGCCCGTCGAAAATCGGATCGCGCAGCGCCTCGGCCACACGGACGAAGATCGCGAGATTGCCGTTCGGAAGCCGCGTCAGCGCAGGGTTGAAAGCGCCGAGCACGAAGGTTTCGGCATCGAAATGCCCGGCGAGCGGCGAGCGCGACAGGTCGATATCGTCGGGGCCGAGGATCAGCCGGTCGATCTCGAACCCGCTCATGGATGGTCGAGCCGTGTCTCCACGCGCATCAGCGACACGGCGGCGCGCCGCGGCTGGGTGAGCATGAAGTGAGTCGCGGCGGCGATATCCTCGGCGCGCAGCATCTTGTCCTGATGGATCAGCGCGCGCTGCTTTTCCGGCGGGAAATCGGGATACTGGAAATCGGCGCCGGTGAAGCCCGGCTCGATCAGGCCGACCTTGATGTCCCGCTCGGCCAGTTCCTCGCGCAGCGAGGTGGCGAAACCCTGCACGCCCGATTTGGCGGCGACATAGATCGAGTTGCCGCCCGCGCGCGATACGGCGGACATCGACCCGATCAGCACGATATCGCTCCCCGCCTTCATGCGCATGGCCGCGGCCCGCGCGGTGGCGAGATAGGCGGTGAAGTCGACTGCGATCTGGTAATCGGCATCGTCCTCGCCGGCCTCCAGCAGCGCCGGGGCGGGAATCGCGGCGTTGATCACCGCGATATCGAGACCGCCGAGGAACGCCTCCGCCGCGTCGAAGAATGTCGCGACATCCTCGCGCTTCGCGAGGTCGACATTGATCCCGTCGCCCTCGCCCACCTCGCGGATGCGCGCGAGCGCGTCGCCCAGATGCTCGGGCGTGCGCCCGCACACAAAGACCTTCGCCCCCTCGCTTGCCAGCAGCACCGCGATCGCCCGGCCGATGCCGGTGGTGCCGCCGGTCACGATCGCCTTGCGGCCCGCAAGGCCGGGCTGCTCGGTATGGGCGTCGGCAAGGTCGCGGGCGGGCGGTTCGGCGAGGTCGGACATGGCATTCTCCTTCCCGTTCGAACCCTGTGGCGCCCTGCAAGTTCCGGAAACGCGCCGGGTGCGATCAGCCCGATCGGCGCACGTCGAGGATCCGGGCGAGCGTCGTCCATTTCGCATCGCCCCCGCTGTTCTCGATCATCGCCTCGACAAAGGTCATCGTCCTGAGGCCGTCCTCGATGCCGGGGAACCAGTCCGGATCGCCATGCGGGGGCGGGGTGGCGGCCCCGGCGCGCACCGCGCGGGCGAAGCTGCGGTAGAGATTGGCGAATGCCTCGATATAGCCTTCGGGATGGCCCGAGGGCGTGCGCGTCCGCGCCGCGGTCAGTGGATCGAGCCCCGGCCCGCCGGTCCGAATCACCTCCGCCGGCCGGTCGAGCCAGCGAATCGTGAGGGTGTTCGGCTCCTGCTGCGACCAGTCGAGCCCGCCCTTCTCGCCGTGAACGCGGATGCGCAGCCCATTCTCGTCGCCCGCCGCGATCTGGCTCGCCTTGAGCACCCCGCGCGCGCCGCCTTCGAGCCGGAGCAAGGCCGCGATATCGTCGTCGAGGCGGCGGCCGGGAACGTGCGTGGCCAGGTCCGCGCTGATCTGCTCGACCTTGAGGCCGGAGACATGCTCGGCGAGCTGGAAGGCATGGGTGCCGATATCGCCCAGGCAGCCGCCCGGCCCCGAGCGCGCCGGATCGGTGCGCCAGTCGGCCTGCTTCTGGCCGTCGCGCTCGATCGGCTCGCTCAGCCAGCCCTGCGAATATTCGGCCTGCACCAGCCTGATCGCGCCCAGATCGCCGCGGGCGACGCGCACGCGCGCCTCCTCGACCAAAGGATAGCCGCTATAGGTGAAGGTGAGACCATAGAGCTTGCCGCTGCGCCGGATCGCTGCCTCGATCGCCAGCGACTCGGCGAGGTCCAGCGCCATCGGCTTGTCCGACATCACATGGAAGCCGGCGTCGAGCGCGGCGATCGCCGCCGGGGCATGAAGATGGTTGGGCGTGACGATCGCCAGCACCTGCATCCGCTCGTCGTCGGGCAGTGCCGATTCGCCCGCGATCAGCGCCTCGAGCGTCGGATAGGAGCGCGCGGCATCGACTCCGAGCGCCGCCGCGCTTCGGGCCCCGCGCGCCGCGTCGCTGCTGAACGCGCCGCAGACCAGCGCATATTCCCCGTCGAGCGCCGCCGCCATGCGGTGCACCGCGCCGATAAAGGCGCCTTCGCCGCCGCCGACCATGCCGTAACGAATCCTGTTTGTGCCGCTGGTCATTTGGTCGCCTCACTCCCCTAACTTTGTTGTGATACGGTCTGCGTTCGTGATTATCCGGTCCGTGCAGGGTTGCGCCCCGCGTCCCTGACTGGTTAGATGCTGTCAACGATGTCAACCACATGGTTGGCACACCCGGAGAGTATAGTGAAATCTCTGATCGTGCTGCCGGTCGCTGCAGCCAGTTTTTGCGCAGCGGCGCTGATCGCGTCACCCGCCGCCACGGTAGCGCCCCCCACCCAGAATCTGGGCGAGCAGGCCTTCGGCACCTGCCGCGCCTGTCATACGCTGAACAAGGGCGGGAAGAGCGGGATGGGCCCCAATCTCAACGGGCTGTTCGGCCGCAAGGCAGGCAGCGTCGCGGGATTCGCCTATAGCCCGGCGCTGAAGGCCTCGGGCATCGTCTGGAACGCGCAGACGCTCGACCAATTTCTTGCCGCCCCGTCGAAGCGGGTGCCGGGCACCAGGATGGTCATCAGCGTCGCCGATCCCAAGCGCCGCGCGGCGCTGATCGGCTATCTGAAGACCGAAACCTCGAAATAGGAGCGGTGGCATGAAGGGTCCGGCGGTTTTCCTCGCGCAGTTCATGGGCGATGCCGCGCCGTTCGACACCCTGCCTTCCGCCGCGCGCTGGATGGCCGATGCGGGCTATGTCGGGGTGCAGATTCCGACCTGGGACAGCCGGTGCATCGATCTGAAGCGCGCTGCCGAGAGCCAGACCTATTGCGACGAACTGACCGGCATTTGCCGCGAGAATGGCGTCGAGATCACCGAGCTTTCGACGCATCTTCAGGGCCAGCTGGTCGCGGTGCATCCGGCCTATGACGTCGCGTTCGACGGCTTTGCGCCGGAGGAAGTCCGCGGCAAGCCCGGCGAGCGCCAGAAATGGGCGGTCGAGCAGCTCCATCTCGCCGCGAAGGCAAGCCAGCGGCTGGGCCTGAACGCGCATGCGACCTTCTCGGGCGCGCTCGCCTGGCCCTATCTTTATCCCTGGCCGCAGCGTCCCGCGGGGCTGGTGGAAGAGGCGTTCGGCGAGCTGGCCAAGCGCTGGCGGCCGATCCTCGATGCGTTCGAGGATGCGGGCGTCGATGTGTCCTACGAGATTCATCCGGGCGAGGATCTGCACGACGGCGTCACCTTCGAGCGTTTCCTGACGCTGGTGGACAATCACCCGCGCTGCAACATGCTCTACGATCCCAGCCATTATGTGCTGCAGGCGCTCGATTATCTGAGCTTCATCGACATCTATCACGAGCGGATAAAGATGTTCCACGTCAAGGACGCGGAGCTCAATCCCACCGGGCGCTCGGGCGTCTATGGCGGCTTCCAGGACTGGGTGGACCGGCCGGGCCGCTTCCGTTCGCTGGGCGACGGGCAGGTCGATTTCGGCGGCATCTTCTCGAAGCTGACGCAATATGGATACAGCGGCTGGGCGGTGCTCGAATGGGAATGCTGCCTCAAGCATCCCGAAGACGGCGCCCGCGAAGGCGCGCCCTTCATTGCGGCGCACATGATCCGCAAGGCCGACAAGGCATTCGACGATTTCGCGGGGGGCAGCGATCCCGGACTCAACCGAAAGCTGCTGGGGCTCGACTGACGAAACCATAAGGGGAGGGACGCGGCGATGGCCGAGACATATAATAAGGGGCGGCTGTTCTGGCTGGGCGTGCTGGCGCTGTTCACCGCGGCATCCAGCCTGGCGGTGCGCGGCGCGATCGCCAGCGGGCTCAAGGCCGAATGGATCGATCCGATCGCGCCGCTTGAGGCGGGCGAGCTGGTCGCCGGGACGCTCGCCGCGGCGTTCCTGAGCTTCTCGATCACCCTGTTCGTCGCCAGCGCCTTTCTCGACCAGATCGGCATGAAGCGCTGCCTGATGGGCGCGGGCCTTTGCCTGTTCGCCGGGCCGCTGCTGATCGTTACCGCCGGCAATCTGGCGTCCGGCATGACGATCCTGCATATCGTCTGGGTCGGCGTGCTGATCAGCGGGATTGGCTGGGGTCTGACCGAGGCCGCGATCAATCCGCTGACCGCTCAACTCTATCCCGAGGACACGACTCACAAGCTCAACGTGCTGCACGCCTGGTTCCCCGGCGGGCTGATCATCGGCGGGCTTGCGGGCTTTTTCCTCTCGGCGAGCCTGCCCTGGCAGGGGATCATGGCGCTGGTGATGGTGCCCGCCGCCGCGACCGTGCTGATGGCGGCGACCACCAGCTTCCCGCCGCCGCTGCGGCAGGAGAGCGGTGTCACCTTCGGCCAGATGGTCACCGAGGTTTTCAAGCGCCCCAGCTTCTTCATCTGGTTCGGCGCGATGTTCCTGACTGCGGCGAGCGAGCTCGCGCCGGGCCAGTGGATCGACGTCGCACTCTCGAACCGCGTCGGCATGCGCGGCATATTGCTGCTCGTCTATGTCAGCGCGCTGATGTTCGTGTTCCGCCATTTCGCAGGCAAGCTCGCCAATGTCATTTCGAACCCCGGGCTGATGTGGGTTTCCAGCCTGCTTGCGGCGGCGGGGCTGTTCATGCTGTCGCAGGCGCAGACGCCGGTGACCGCGATCGTCGCCGCCACCGTTTGGGGCCTTGGCGTGTGCGTGATGTGGCCGACCATGTTGGCGTCGGTTGCCGAGCGCTATCCGAAAGGCGGCGCCTGGGCGATGGGCCTCATCGGATCGGCGGGCGCGCTCTCCAGCTATCTCGTGCTGCCGAAACTCGGCGCGATGTACGACAAGGCCAAGGTCGAGTTCGCCGGCGGCAAGGACGCCTATGAACAATTGGCGGGCGCGGCCAAGCTGGCGGTGGACGACCTGGCGGCGTCGGCGTCGTTCAAGACGTTGGCGATCCTGCCCGCCGTGCTGCTGGTGGTGTTCGGCTTCATCTGGCTGCGCGAGCGCGGCAAGTCGAAGGCGCAGCTGGCGGGCGAAGCCGCATGAAACTGACGCGGCGTTCTGCTCTGGCAGCGGGCGTGTTTGCCGTCGGCGCGAGCGCCGCGACGGCGAGCTGCGCCCGGCCCGCGTCGAACGCCGCGCGTTTCTCGCTGGGCTTCGCCCCGCACGAAGGCAGCTTCAAGAGCCGGGGCACCCGGCTCGAACAGATCGCCTATGCCGCCGATCAGGGCTTCACCGCCTGGGAGGATAACGAAGCCGCGATCCGCCCCGTCGCCGAGCAGGAAGCGATGGCCAAGGCGCTGCAGCAGCGCGGGATGACGATGGGCGTGTTCGTCGTCTCGCTGCCCAAATGGGGCGAGTTCCGCCCGGTGCTGGGCGGCAGTGACGATGGCGAGCGGGAGGCATTCCTCGCCGATGTCCGCAAGGCGGTGGACGTCGCCAAGCGGCTCAATGCCAAATGGATGACGGTCGTCCCCGGCTTCATCGACCGCAAGCTGCCGATGGACATCCAGACCGGCCGGATCGTCGACATCATGCGCCGCGCCGCCGAGATCATGGAGCCGCATGGGCTGGTGATGGTGATGGAGCCGCTCAACACCATCGTCGATCATCCCGGCGTGTTCCTCCAGACGATCCCGCAGGGCTATGCGGTCGCGCGCGGCGTGAACAGCCCGTCGGTGAAAGTGCTGGCGGACCTGTACCACGAGCAGATCCAGGCTGGGCATCTCATCAAGGCGATGGAGAGCTGCTGGGACGAGATCGCCTATATCCAGTTCGGCGACAATCCGGGGCGCAAGGAGCCTGGCACCGGCGAGATTAACTATCGCAACATCGTCCGCTGGCTGCGCGCGAAGCGCTATGCGGGGGTGATCGGCATGGAGCATGGCAATTCGATCGCGGGCCGCGAGGGCGAGGACCGGCTGGTCGCTGCCTATCGCGAGATCGACGCGGCATGAGGAGAGGGCGCGTGAGACTTTTCGCTTTGGCGGCCGTGGCGGCGATGGCGGCGAGCCCCGCCATGGCGCAGGACAAGCCCGGCTTCCGTGACACGCCGATGCTGCCCGGCAACAAATGGCACGTCCATGATCCCGACCGGCCCCAGCCCGAGATCGTCACGCCGGCGGCGAAGCCCGGCGGCGCGCCTTCGGACGCGATCGTGCTGTTCGACGGCAGCTCGACGGACGCGTGGCAGCCGACCGGCGTCGCCTGGACGCTCAAGGACGGCGTGCTGACCGTCCCGCCGCGCGTGGGCGGCAAGGACAGCACGTTGGTCAGCAAGCAGAGCTTCGGCAGCGTCCAGTTCCACCTCGAATTCCGCTCGCCGACCCCGCCGACCAAAAGCTCGCAGGATCGCGGCAATAGCGGCGTCTGGTTCATGGGCCGCTACGAGATCCAGATCCTCGATAACTATCAGAACCCGACCTATGCCGATGGCACGGTCGGCGCCATCTATGGCTGGAAGCCGCCGCTGGTGAACGCCTCGCGCCCGCCGGGCGAATGGCAAAGCTACGACGTGATCTTCGAACGCCCGCATTTCAGCGCCGAAGGCAAGCTGGTGCGCCCGGCCTATGCCACCGTCTTCATCAACGGCGTGCTGGTGCAGAACCGCCAGCCCTGGCTGGGCACGACGATCTGGCGGCAGGTGCCGAAATACGAGGCGCATGGCGATGCAGCGCCGCTCCACATTCAGGATCATGATTCCGCGGTGTCGTTCCGCAACATCTGGGTCCGTCCGCTTCCCGAAGCGGCGGCCAGCCATGACGATCAGGGTGACGTGAAATGAGAATCGACCGAAGGGACGCATTGGCCGGCATCGCCACCATGTTCGGCGCGGCATTGTTCGCGCCGATTGCGCGCGCGGCGGAAGCGGGAGTGACGCCGAATATCGAGGATCCGCCGAGCGTGCCGGTCTTCACTGATGCCCAGCGCGCGCTGGTTTCGGCGCTCAGCGAACGCGTGATGCCCACCACCGACACGCCGGGCGCGATCGCCGCGGGGGTGCCCGCCTTCATCGAGAAGATGCTCGCCGACTGGGCGATGCCCGACGACAAGAAGCCGATCCTCGCCGGGCTCGACGCGATCGAGGCGCGCAGCCAGGCCGATTACAAGATCGCCGCCGCCGCCGCCACGCCCGAGCAGCAGGATGCGCTGCTCACCCTGGCGATGCAGGACAAGCTGCCGGGCGGCGCGGTGTTCTTCGCCAGTTTCCGCCAGCTGGTCATCACCGGCTATTTCACGTCGGAAATCGGCATCACGCAGGAGCGCGACTATCTGCCCGTCCCCGGGCGGTATGACGGCGCTCAACCCTATACCCCAGGCACGAAGGTGTATTCCTCATGATGATCACGCGGCGGCAATGGATGGCGGGCGGCGCGGCGCTCGCGACGGCGATGGCGGCGGGCCCGGCGATGGGCCGCGCGCTCAAGCCGAAGCCGATCGGGCTCCAGCTCTACACGGTGCGCGAGCTGTTCGCGCCCGATCCGATGGGGACGCTCGAGAAGGTCGCGGCGATCGGCTACAAGGAAGTCGAATTCGGCGGCGGCGGCTATGACAAGCTGGATCATGCCGCGGTCCGCGCGAAGATGGACGCGCTCGGGCTCAAATGCCCCTCGCTCCATGTCGGCTATGACGCCTTCGCCAATTTCGACGCCGTCGTGAAGATGTCGAAGACGCTTGGCGCGGACACGGTCGTGCTGCCCTGGATGGCGCCGGCGATGCGCAATGCCGAAAGCTGGAAGGTGGCGATCGCCAACTTCAACCTGTGGGGCGGGAAGCTCAAGGCGGCGGGGCTCGGCTTCGCCTATCACAATCACGATTTCGAGTTCACGACCAAGACCGGCAGCGGCAATCTGTTCGACATGCTGGTCGCCGAGGCCGATCCGGCGGTGGTCAAGATCGAGCTCGACCTGTTCTGGGCGATCGCCGCGGGCGAGGATCCCAAGGCGATCATCCGGCGCCTGCCGGGCCGCATCTATGCCTATCACGTCAAGGACCGCACGGCCGATGGCAAGATGGTCAGCGTCGGCAAGGGCGTGGTCGATTTCGCGGACATCTTCACCCTCAATTCGGTCGCCGGCGTGAAGCATTTCTATGTCGAGAACGATCAGTCGCCCGCGCCCTATCTACCCGACATCCAGACCAGCTTCGACACGCTCAGCAAGCTGCGCGTCTAACCAGATTTCAGAGGATTTTCGTGATGGCTGACATGTTCGATGCGATCGTCATCGGCTCCGGCGTGAGCGGCGGATGGGCGGCGAAGGAACTGACCGAGAAGGGCCTGCGCGTCCTGATGCTCGATCGCGGTATCATGGTCGAGCACGGCCAGGACTATGACTATGACGGCAAGCCCGCCTATGAGGTGCCCAGCCGCGACATCATGCCCAAGAAGCTGATCGAGACCGATTATTTCATCGCCAAATATGGCTATGTCGCCCCCGGCACCCAGAAATATTACAATAACGACCGCCTGAATCCCTATGCCTATGACGAGGGCGACAAATTCTACTGGATCCGCCCGGGCGCGGTCGGCGGCAAATCGCTGATCTGGGGCCGCTGGAGCTTCCGCTGGTCGCCTGAGGATTTCGAGGCGAACAAGCGCGAGAATATCGATGGCGAATGGCCGATCGGCTATGACGACATCGCCCCCTGGTACGATTATGTCGAGAAATATGCCGGCATCTCGGGCTCGCGCGAGAATCTCCCGCAGCTCGCCGACAGCCATTTCCAGCCGCCGATGCAGATGAACATCGCCGAGAAATGGGTGAAGGACCGGCTCGAAGCGACGTCCCCGGGGCGCAAGCTGATCAACAGCCGCATGTCCAACATGACCGAGGACAAGCCCGAGCAGGGCCGCAGCAAGTGCCAGTACCGGAACCAGTGCGGCCGCGGCTGCTCGTTCGGCGCCTATTTCTCGACCCAGGCCGTCACCCTCCCGGCGGCGCGCGCCACGGGCAGACTGACGCTGCGGCCGGATTCGGTGGTCACCAATCTCGAATATGACGCGAAGAAGAAGCGCGTGACGGGGGTCCGCGTGGTCAATGCGAAGACGAAGCAGGCCGAAGTGATCCCCGCCAAGCTCGTCTTCCTCTGCGCCTCGGCGATGGCCTCCACCCAGATCCTGATGAACTCGCGCATCCCCGGAACCGCCAAGAGCCATTTCGACGCCAGCAACACGCTCGGTCGGTACGTCATGGATCACATCTTCCGCGTCGGCGTGTGGGGCGAGGTTCCGGGCTTCACCGACTATATCGAATATGGCCGGCGCCCCGGCGGCGTCTATGTGCCGCGCTTCCGCAATGTCGGCGGCGAGGAAGGCATCGGCTTCCGCCGCGGCTATGGCTATCAGGGCAGCGCGCGGCGCGATCCGGCGGCACCGGAGGGCTTCGGCGCGTCGATGAAGCAGGGGATGCGCAACTACGGGCCGTGGCGGTTCGGCATGGGCGCGTTCGGCGAGTGCCTGCCCTATGCCGACAACCATGTCAGCCTGCATCCCGACAAGGTCGACCGGTTCGGTGTGCCGCTGATGCGCTTCGACGTCCGCTTCCGCGAGAACGAGATCCGGATGATGGACGATGCCCGGACCGAGGGCGAGAAGATGCTCAAGGCGGCCGGCCTGCTCGGCGTGGGCAGCGGGCGCAGCGAGCATGTCCCCGGCGACGCGATCCACGAAATGGGCGGCGCGCGGATGGGCGCGGACCCGCGCAAATCGGTGCTCAACAAATGGAGCCAGGCGCACGACGCGGCCAATTTGTTCGTCACCGACGGCGCGCAGATGGCCTCGGTCTCGTGCGTCAACCCGTCGCTGACCTTCATGGCCTTCACCGCCCGCGCCGCCGATCATGCGGTCAAGCAGCTGAAGGCGGGGGCGATCTAGCGGCGTCGCCGGCGTTCAAGCCGCCGCAAGGCGGGCGCAAGGCTTAGGCCAGGCGCCCGTCTGCCTAGGCTTCCCCGGCGTGGCGCTGTTCGAGGCTCGCGATGATCTCCGCGTGGCGTTTGCGCGTCAGCCGGTAGCCGAACAGGAAGAGCGGCGCGAGGATGGCGAAAGCACCCGGCAAGGGCCCCGCGATCCACCCGAGCTTGGCCAGTACCTCGGCAGGGATCACCGTGCTCGCTGTTACGCTGGCCGGGAAATGGATCAGGTCGAGCGCGACGCCGGCGATCAAGCCGCCGAGCGCGGCCGATCCCTTGTAGGCCAATGTGAGGCCGGAGAAGAACAGCCCCTCGCGCCGCACGCCGAACAGCCATTCATGCTCGTCGGCGGTGTCGGCCATCATCGACTGGAAGCCGACCCCGCCCACCATGATCGCGGTGCCGACCAGCAGGCCGTTGACGAACAGCATCACGGCGGCCGCATCGGGCGTGATCGTGAAGGGGCCATAGAGGTACAGCAAGGGGGGCCACATCTGCAGAAGCGCGATCGCGAGGAAGGAGCCGATCGAAAGCGTCCTTTTCTCCATGTAACGCAGCGCCACCGCGCTGAACGGCGCGCCGAGCAGCGGCCCGAGCGGCGCCGCGAGCACTACCCACTGGATCGCGGCGGCGTCGAGCTTCCAGAAATATTTGGCGGCGTGGAGCGCGAGCGAACTCCAGGTCGTGTAGGCGAGGAAATAGATCAACACCGTGCCGAACAGCAGCAGGAAGGAACGGTTGCGGCTCATCTCCTTGAGCTCGCGCCCGAAGCCTGAAAGGAAATGCGTCGGCTCGGGCCGGGCGCCGTGGAGCCGGGGCAGCGCCCCGCGCACCGCGCCGATCGCGATCATTCCGGCCAGCATCATCACCGCCGCGCTCGCCCAGCCATAGGGGATATAGTTGCCGCGCTCGAGCAGCCCGGTCGCGCCCGACATGAAGATGCCGAGCCCGAGGAACACACCCACGAACACGCCCGCGCTCGAAAAGGTCAGCCGGTACGAGACGATGCTCGCGCGCTCGCGATAATCGTCTGTCACTTCGGCGCCGACCGCGGTGAAAGGCAGCACGAAGGTGGAGAGCGAGAGCCGCAGCACGACGAGGCAGACCGTGACATAGAGGAATTGCGCCCCGCCGGTCAGCGAGGCCGGAATCGAGAAGAGCAGGCCGAACGAGAGCGCGAAGGGCAGCAGGCCCCCGACCATGAAGGGCAGGCGACGCCCCCAGCGCGAGCGGATCCGGTCGCTCGCCAGCCCGATCGCGGGATCGAGAAAGGCATCGACCAGCAGCGCGATCATCTTCGCGGTGCCGGCCAAGGTGCCGGACATGCCGCACACCGCGGTCAGGTAGAAGAGCAGGAAGAAGCCAAAGCCCGCGGTCACGATCCCGTCGGCCATCGCGCCGGTGCCGTAGCCGGCCTTGAAGCGCAGCGTGAGCGGGGTGACGCGGGCGCGCTGGGCGGCTTCCTCGTCGAAACTCACGCTGCTGGCTCCTTCTCCGCGGGCGCTTCCGCCAGCGCCGCATAGGTAAGCCGCTGGTAGACGGGCAAGGCGCGGCGCCCGGCGGCGCCGATCCCCTTGGCGATGGTCGATCCGGAGTTGGCGGATACAGGGACCTGGTGCTGGATCATGTAGATCATGATCAGGTCGTTCGCGGGATCGGCCTGCCACCAGGTGCCGAATACGCCGGGCCAGGTGAACGAGCCGGTGGCGCCGCAGGCATAGGGGTTGTCGGTCAGATCCTCGGCGACCGCGAGCCCCAGCCCGAAGCCCGATTTGCGCCACAGCGGCATGCCGACGAAATCGACCTCGCGCTGAGCATCGGTCAGCCGGTTGGTCAGCATCAGCTGGACGGTCTCGGGTTGGAGCAGCCGGACGCCGTCCAGCTCGCCCCGGTTCATCAGCATGCGGACGAAGCGGTGATAATCGGCCGCGGACGAGATCAGCCCGCCGCCCCCCGGCGTATATTCGGGGGGCGCGTCGTACAGTTCCAGCGCGACCTTGGTGAGCGCGCCGGCGGGCGCGTCATAGGTATAGAGGCTGGCGAGGCGGTGGCGCTTCTCCGGGGGCATCCAGAAGTCGGTATCGGCCATGCCGAGCGGCGTGAAGATCCGGTCCCGCAGCACCTCGCGGAACGGCTTGCCCTCGACGCGCCCGATCAGGAAGCCGAGCACGTCGGTCGAATGGCCATAATGGAACCGGTCGCCGGGCTGATGGGCCAGAGGCAGCGTTCCGAGCCCGCCAAGCCATTCGTCGACGCTCAGCCGGTTCATCCCCGGATCGCCGAGCGCTTCCGCATAGGCGCGCTGGAGCGGGCCTTCGGAGAAGGGGGCATAGGCGATGCCCGAACGATGCGTGAGCAGATCGTCGACGGTGATCGCGCGGGCGGCGGGCTCGGTGTCGTCGAGCGGTCCCGCGGGATCGCGCATCACGCGCAGCTGGGCGAGCTCCGGAATCCAGCGCGAGATCGGGTCGTCGAGCGCGATCCTGCCCTCCTCGACCAGCATCATGGCCGCGACGGAGGTGATGGGCTTGGTCATCGAGGCGATGCGGAACAGCGTATCGGTCCGCATCGGCGCGCGGGTTTCGATATCGCGCCAGCCGATCGCCTCGGACTGGACGATCTCGCCGCCGCGCGAAGTGAGAGTCACGATCCCCGCGAGCTCGCCGCTGTCGACGAACGCCTGGAGCGCGGGCCCCACTTCGGCCAGCCTGGCGGGATCGAAGCCGTGAGCGCGGCGGGTAACATCACTCGTCATAAATTCGGGCGCTCCGGCCGTAATGATATCGGCTGTTCAAGGTGCCGCGGGAGCGGGCGACGAACGTCGCCATGCTCCCGCGGCGAGTTGGGTGAGCGCGGCGTGGCTGCGCACGGTCCCGGGAAAATCAGAAGCGCTTTCGCAGGCTGACCGCCACCAGGCGCCCGATCGGATTATAGGCGCCGCCGATGCCGTCCGTCGCGGGGAAGAAGGGCGGCGCTTGATCGAGCAAGTCGTTCACCTGCAGCCCCAGCTCGGTCCCCGCCGCCAGTCCGCTGTTCGGCAGCTTCACCGAGAGCCGCAGATCGACGGTCGTGTAGGAACCCGCGGTATATTCGGCGGTGCCGGTCGGCGTGGCGTAGAGGCCGGTGACACCCTGCCGATAATTGACGAACGCCACGGCATTGAGCGGCCCGATCTGTGCCCCGAGCGTACCCCTCAGCGTCATTCTGGGCACACCGAGGTCCAGCTGGTTCGAGACCGGGGCAGTCGGCGAAAGTTGCGTGTCGAACTTGAGGATATAGTTGCCCGCCAGCCCCGCATAGACCGTGCCGAAGCCGGTCTGCTGCCGATAGCCGATATCGAAATCGAGCCCGTTGGTGTCGCGGACGCCGAAATTGCCCTGGCGGAAGTCCAGCAGGTTTCCGATCGGCGGCAGCGCTCCCGGCACGAAATTGACCGGCACCGCGATTGCCAGCAGGCTCGAGAGCTGCGCCGCGCTCGGGTTGCGGAAGACGACCGAGGCGAAGGTCGGGTCCGTGAAGGCGATGCTGCCGCCGGGCGTCCCGATCACATTGGTATAGTGGATGTCGTAGAAGGTCAGGCTCGCATGGAAGCCCGGCAGGAAGGCCGGGCGCAGGTCCGCGCCAAGCGAATAGGTGCGGGCGCTTTCCGGCTGGAGCCCCTTGTTGCCGCCGAGCAGGAAGATCGTATCGACCTGCGCCGCGCCGCGCGTGGGATCGCGGAAGGTGCTGCCGGCGATGGCGGCTGCGTTGAAATAATAGGCGCCGACAGTGGCGCCGACATCGCGCAGGCCAGGCGCCCGGAACGAGGTGCCGTAGCTGCCGCGCAGCGTGACCCCGCGGACCGGCTCCCAATTGACTCCGACCTTGGGGTTCGCAGTCGATCCGAAGTCGCTGTAATCGTCGTAGCGGCCCGACAGCGACACAACGAGGCTGTACATCCCCGGCGTCGCATTGCCTTCGCCGAAGATCGGCAGGAACAGCTCGCCATAGACCGACTTGATGTCGCGGGTCAGATCCTCGGGCACCTGCGCGCCGCCATAGATGCCGCGCTGCATGAAGGTCTCGCGCCGATACTCGCCGCCCAGCGCGATCTTGAGCTGCCCGCCGGGCAGGTCGACCACCGGCCCATCGACCCGGGCCGCGCCCAGATAGGTCTTCTGGTTGATGGTCAGGTCGCCGGCATAGTTGGTGATCGCCGCGCGGGTCGCGGCGGAAGTGCCATTGCCGAACGGATCGAGCGCGGTGGCCGGATTGGTGCTGTTCGCCGCCGCGTCGAGCGCCGCGGGATTGATCGCGGGCAGGTACGCGTCGTTCTGCGCCCAGTCATAGGTGCCATAGACGGTCAGCTTCAGATCGCCGGTAACGTTGATATCGACGCCCGCCGACGAATTGCCCGACCGCACCCGATACTTATTCTCGATATGATCGGCACCGTAGAGATTGTCGGTACGAAACTGGATGAACTCGATGCTCGCCCCGCTGCCCGGCGGCGTCCGGAAGAAGGGGCTCACCGCGAAGCCGGGGATATTGTAGAGGATCACGCCCCCCGACGCGCCCGAGGCGGCCGGCGGCGGCGTACGCACCACATCCTTGCGGTCCGAATAGAGGATCTCGCCCCACAGGGTGACGCGGTCGCCCAGCTCCTGGCGGATCGTGCCGAACGCGCTGTGCAGGCGCGATTTCGGGACCAGATCGGTCACCGCGCCATTGTCGCAGCGGTTGGTGGTGTTCGGTGCCAGCGCGGGCGCGGCATAGTTCACCAGATAGGCGGTGGTGTTGACCAGCACGTTGGGCGACGGACAATAGGTGGTGCGCGTATCGACGCCGCCGAAAGGCCGGAAATCGACGACGCGATAGTCCCGGTCGGCCCCGATGATATTGTCGTTCTCGGCATATTGATAGGCGATCACGAAGGAGCCGCTGCCCCAGTCATGGCCGGCCAGTCCGCTCGCGCTGAAATTGTGATAGTCGTCGGCCATGCCGTAGCGGACCGAGGCCTCGACGCCCGAGGCGCGCTTGCGGGTGATGAAGTTCACCACGCCCGCCACCGCGTCCGAACCGTAGATGGCCGAGGCGCCGTCGGCGACGATCTCGACCCGTTCGATCGCCAGATCGGGGAGGAACGGATAGTCCGGATTGGTCTGGTTGACCGCGCCGGCCACCACGCGGTGGCCGTTCATCAGCGGCAGCGTCGCCGATGCGGGCAGGCTGCGCAGGCCCGGTGCGAACGCGCCCGGTCCGCCGCCGGCGGCGCGCGGCGCGGTGTTGAAGCTGTTGAGCTGCGGCACGGTGGCGAGCAGGTCGGCGACGGTGCT
This sequence comes from uncultured Sphingomonas sp., assembly GCA_966251045.1. GTDB lineage: Bacteria > Pseudomonadota > Alphaproteobacteria > Sphingomonadales > Sphingomonadaceae > Sphingomonas. The sequence continues at coordinate 54,255 of CBINJP010000010.1, read as the reverse complement.
CGCGCCGACTGTCTTCACGTCGTCGCTGGTCACCGCGATCAGGTTCGATCCGGTGGGCGGAACGCCACGGATGCTGGAGCCCGTGACGATGATCTCGTCATTGCCGCCGGCGGTTTCGGCGGACTGGCCGCTCTCGTCCTGCGGCGGCGCCGCGTCCGTCTGGGCCCATGCGGGCTGAGCCGCCAGGAGCATCGCGGCCATCAGCGATGTTCCGGTCAGCGCGATCCGCCTCTTGGACTTCAAGATCCTTGCCATGCAAACCCCTCCCATGTGGCGATTCTCCGCCTTCATGCCCCGGGGCTAACCCACGCCGCGCCGCGATGTCAATTTCATTTATTTAGCGCTAAATAAAATAATGAGACATGCGGCGCGTCGCTTGACCGGATGAGTCCGCCGCCCCATCGTCGCTCCGAACGATCGGGCGGTCCGGTCGGGCAAGGCCGGAGGCTATGGCAGGAGCGCCGAAACTGGAGGGACGCCGGACCCGCGCCGAACAGCGCGCCGCGACCGTGAAGACGATCCTCGACACGGCCGAGGACCTGTTTTCGCAGCTCGGCTATTTCGGCGTGACCATCAAGGATGTCGGCGACCGGATGGGCATCCACGCCGCGCTGATCCATTATTATTTCGACGGCAAGAAAGCGCTGTTCGATGCCGTGTTCGAGCGCCGCATGGGCTATGCGGTCGTCGTCCGCACCGCCGGACTGGACGCGTACGAGGCCGAGGTCGGCGACGATGTCACGGTCGAAGGGGTACTCCGCGCCTATTATGGCAGCGCGTTCGACGTCTATATCCAGGGCGATGAGGGCTGGCGCAATTTCGGCCGCATCTTCAGCCAGGTGGCCAACGCGCCCGGCTATGGCGCGGAGATGATGGATGCGTCGCTGGATCCGCTGGTGCTCAGGCTGATCGGCCTGTTGCAAAAGGCGCTGCCCGACGCGCAGCCCGAGGATCTGTTCTGGAGCTTCCAGTTCAGCTCGGGCGCCTATTCGCTGATCCTGTCGCGCACCGGCCGCCTCGACCGGCTTTCGGACGGCCGCTACCGTTCCGACGATTTCGAAGCCGCGCGCGACCGGTTCGTCACCTTCATGGCGGGCGGGCTGCAGGCGCTCTACGAGCGTGGCAAGGCTGGCCGATGACGCTTTCCTGCCTCTGCGGTCAGCTCCGCGTCACGCTCGCCAAGCGGCCGGACTTCATCCACGAGTGCAATTGCACGCTGTGCGGCAAGTCGGGCGCGCGCTGGGCCTATTTCCATCCCTCGGAGGTCGGCGTCGAGGGTGCGACGCGGGGCTATCGCCGCGCGGACAAGGACGATCCCGCCGCGGAGCTCCGGTTCTGCGAGACCTGCGGCGCGACCACGCATTTCATCCTGACCGAGCGCTCGGTCGCGCGGTTCGGGAACAGCATGATGGGCGTCAACATGTGGCTGGCCGACGCGGGCGATCTCGCCGGGATCGAACTGCGCTATCCTGACGGGCGGGCCTGGTCGGGCGCCGGCGACTTCACCTATGTGCGCGAGGCTCGCATCCTCGATTAGGCGTCGGCCAGCCTTGCCGCGCGCAATGCCGCCCGGCGAACCTTGCCCGCCTCGTCGCGCAGCGGCTCGCTGCTGAACTCGATCGCCTTGGGCAGCTTGTAGCCGGTCAGCGCCCCCTTGAGGAACGCGAGCAGCTCCGCCTCCTCCAGCGCCGCGCCTTCGATCGGCTGGACGATGGCATGGACGCGCGCGCCCCATTCATCGTCGGGCAGGCCGATCACCGCGCTGGTCCGAACCCAAGGATGCGCCTCGATCGCCGCCTCGACCTCGGCCGGATAGATGTTCGCCCCGCCCGAGATGATCAGGTCGTTGCGGCGGTCGGCGAGATAGAGATAGCCCTCCGCATCGACATAGCCGAGATCGCCATGCGTCTCCCATTCGCCGATCCGTGTCGAGGGGCTGCCGAGATAGTAGTAGGTCGAGCCCGGACCGCCCTGCGGCCGGACATAGACCTCGCCGACCTGCCCGACGGGGCGCTCATGGCCATCGGCGTCGAGGATTTTCAGCGCATAGCCTTCGCGCACGCGGCCCACCGATCCGCGATGCGTCAGCCAGTCGGTGCCCGAGATCATCGTCGATCCGGTCGCCTCGGTCGTCCCGTAATATTCCCAGACGCGCTCGCTCCCCAGCCAGCCGATCCACGCCTCCTTGAGCCAGGGCGGGCAGGGGGCGGCCATGTGGAGCATCATGCGGAGGCTCGGCAGGGTGAAGCGCGAAAGCAGCTCCGGGCCCAGTCCCCAGATCCGGTGCATCATCGTCGGCACCATCGTCACCCAGTTGACCCCGTGCTTCTCGATCAGCTCGAGCGACTGCAGCGCATCGAACTTGCCCATCTCGACGATCGTCGCGCCGGTGAACATGCCCATGGTGATGCAGTGAAAGGGGGCGTTGTGGTAAAGCGGCCCGGGATTGAGGATCGTGTCGCCGGGCTGCTGGCACAGGAAACCCTCCTGCGGATTCCACCGCGCCGGCATGGCATCGACGATCACCTTGGGCCGTCCGGTCGACCCGCCGCTCGTCATCGCTTTCCAGTGCGGCGCGACCGCCTCGGGCAGCGGATCGGCCGAATGGGCCTCGAGCCCGCTCTGGCCCGCCGCGAACGCCTTGATGCCAGGCGAGGGCGGGGTGCCGATGAACAGGCGGGGGCGCACGATATCGAGGATCGCCTCCATTTCCGGACGCGCCAGCTTGGCGGCCACGATGTTCGGAATCGCGCCCAGCTTCCAGATCGCAAAGACGGTCTCGTAGAATTCAAGGCCGTTCGGCAGCGCGACCGTGACGAAGTCGCCCTTCGCCACGCCCTGCGCCGCCAGCGCCCGCGCCCGCCGGTTGGTGCGCGCATCGAGCTCGGCATAGGTGACGCGCGTTTCGCCGGCGATCAGCGCCGCCCTTCCGGGCGAGCGATGCGCATGGTGCGCGAGGATCGAGCTTAGTGCGACACCTTCATTCGACATTGCGGAAACGCCTCTCTGCGGGCCCTTGCGTGGGGCTTGGAGCGGCGTTTATTAATTTAGCAGTGAATAAATGAAAAGCGGAATCCGCCCCTCATTGCCAGCCGAGTTCGGCCATTACCGGGAAATGATCCGAGCTTTGCAGCACCCCGCGATGGTCGGTCAGCACGGTCACGCGCCGGGCGGTGAAGCCTCGCGCCAAAATCCAGTCGATCCGGCGGTCGGCCACGCCGGTGAAGTTGTGGAAGGTCTCCGCCGGCCCCGAGCGGCGCTTCGCCGTGAGCCACGCATCGCTGAGCCGCGCGGTCAGAAGCGCGTGAACATCGGTATCGGGCGTGGTGTTGAAATCGCCGGTGAGCACCACCGGCGCATTGCCCGCGATCGCTTCGATCCGCGCGAGCAGCAGCGCGGCGCACCTGGCGCGCGCGGCGCCGTCCTCGGCGCGATAGGGCAGATGCGTGTTGAACAGGAAGAAGCGCCGGTGCCCGCGGATCGTCTCGAACTGCGCCCAGGTCACCATGCGCGGATAGGGGTGGCCCCAGCTGATGCTGCCCGGCACCTCGGGCGTATCGGACAGCCAGAAATTGCCTGAATCGACGATCTTCAGCCGGTCGCGGCGGTAGAAGACGCCCATATGCTCGTCGGCGTGCCCGCCCCGGCGGTCGATTCCGAACCATGTATAGCGGGGCAGCCGCGCCACCAGCTCGTCGCCCTGTGCCTTGTGCAACTCCTGCGTGCCGATGATGTCGGGCGATGCCTTGCCGATCACGGCGGCGGCGAAGTCGCGGCGATTGTCCCAGCTGTTCGCGCCGTCCGAGGCGAGCGGCAGCCGGACGTTGAACGTCATCACCTTGAGTGTGGACTGGGCGCGGGCCGGAAGCGGCGACAGCAGCAGCGCCGCCACCAGCAGGCCGAGCCACGGGGCGGCCCAGCGACGGGAACCGGCAGCAAAGCGTGACGGAATCGGATCGGACTTCATCGGCCGGCTTCCCAGGGTAAGGATCATTTCAACCCGCTCCATACCGCCGGACCCGCCCCGGCAGGAAGGGTTAACCGGTTACATGTTTTCCTATATGGAACCGGTTACATATGCTAGGCGCTTCACGTCCGACCTAACCGACTCGCGGCAATCTGGGGTTTTTCCGATGCACACGAGCGGGAAGTCGAGGGTCCACAGGGTGAATTGGGGAGCAAATTGATGCCGTTCGAATCAAGCAATCACAGGGCCTCGCGCCGCGGCCGGGCCATGCATCTTGCGGCTGCGCTGATGCTGGGGACCGCGATGGCGACGGTCGCGGCCGCGCCCGCCCATGCGCAGGAGGCCCAGGCTTCGCTGCGCGGGACGATCACCACCGCCGATGGCGCCGCCGCGACCGAGGTCGTCGCGGTCGAGGTCAATACCGGCTACCGGCGCGAGGCCGAGGTGCGTGACGGCGGCTACATCTTCCCGTCGCTGCGTCCGGGCACCTATCGCCTCGAGATCGCGACCGCGGGCGGGCCGCGGACGACCGATGAGTTCCGGCTCACGGTCGCGCAGGACGCGGTGCTCGACTTCGACTTCGCGGGCGAGGACAGCGCCAACGATATCGTCGTGACCGGCGGCCGCCTGCGCACGATGGAGGGCGGCGAAGTCGGCGTGAACATCAGCCAGCGGCTGATCGAGCAGCTTCCGCAGAACAACCGCAACTTCCTCGCCTTCGCCGATCTCGCGCCGGGCGTGCAGTTCATCACCAATGGCAGCGACCAGTCGCGCCTCCAGGGCGGCGCGCAGGGCAGCAGCTCGGTCAATATCTTCATCGATGGCGTCGGCCAGAAGGACTATGTCCTCAAGAACGGCGTCACCGGCCAGGATTCGACCCAGGGCAACCCGTTCCCGCAGCTGGCGGTGGGCGAGTACCGGGTCATCAGCTCGAACTACAAGGCCGAGTTCGACCAGGTCAGCTCGGTGGCGATCACCGCGATCACCAAGTCGGGCACCAACGAGTTCCACGGCCAGGGCTTTGTCGACTTCACCAACCAGGACCTGCGCGAGCGCCGTCCGACCGAGTTCACCGGCGTCAAGGTGAAGACCCGCGACCTGCAGTTCGGCGGCGCGCTCGGCGGCCCGATCGTCAAGGACAAGCTGTTCTTCTTCTTCACCTATGAGGGCAAGCGCCGCACCACGCCGCGCGACGTGACGCCGGGGCTCAGCCTGCCGGTCAGCTACTTCCCGGCCAAATATCAGAGCGCGTTCGGCCCGACCAACGAGACGTTCAGCGAGAATCTCTATTTCGGCAAGATCAACTTCACGCCGACCGACAACGACCTGATCGAGGTTTCGGTCAAGTATCGCGGCGAGGCGGGCGAGCAGTTCAACAGCGGTTTCAACGCCTATGAGACACGCACGCTGGCGCGCGTCGAGGAATGGCGCGGTCTGGCGCGCTGGGAGCATACCGGCGAGAGCTGGGTCAACGACTTCAAGGTCGCCTATGAGGATGTGAGCTGGAACCCCAGCCCGTTCCTCCAAGCGCCGCGCAACGTCTTCAACGTCCAGATCCAGAACCCGAACGGCAGCTTCTCGCGCGGCGACGTGCTGGGCACCGGCGGTGGCACCAATTTCCAGGACAAGGGCCAGTCGGGCTGGCAGGTGTCGAACGATTTCACCTTCACCGGCTTTCGCGGCCACACGATCAAGGTCGGCGCGAAGGCGAAGTGGGTGACGCTCAAGTCGCTCCAGCTCAACGGCTTCAATCCCACCTTCCTCTACTTCACGCCCGCGGGCGGGACGTTCAACGACACCACTCCCTACCGGATGACCTTCCAGTCGCTGGTGGGCGGCGCCAACCCGGCGCTGGAATCGGACAATTTCCAGTTCGGCGTCTACGCGCAGGACGATTGGGAAGTGACCAGCCGCCTGACGCTGAATCTCGGCCTGCGCTGGGATTATGAGCGGACCCCGGCCTTCCTCGACTATGTCCATCCGGCGGCGCAGGTCGCGGCGGTCGGCCCGGCCAACTATCCCAATCTGATCAACGCCGATTACGACATCCGCGACTATATCTCGACGGGCAGCGAGCGGAAGGCGTTCACGGGCGCATGGCAGCCGCGCCTCGGCTTCAGCTGGGATCTCGACGAGTCGGGGCGGTTCACCGTCTTCGGCGGCTATGGCCGCTCGTACGACCGCACTCAGTTCGACTTCATCCAGCAGGAACTGGCGCAGGGCCAGGCGGCGAACCGGACCTTCAACTTCAACAATCCGGGCGACCCGTTCAATGTCTGTGCGCCCAGCGCGACCTGCATCGCGTGGGATCCCGTCTATCTGACCGAGGCCGGGCGCCAGGCGCTGGTCGCGGGGCTTCCCGCGGGCGCGGGCCGCGAGCTGCGCTTCATCAACAACAATCTGAAGGCGCCCTATTCGGATCAGTTCAGTCTCGGCGTGCGCGGTCGCTTCGGCAACCTCCATACCGAGGTCGGCTATTCCTATGTCGCGAGCCATGATGGCTTCGCCTATCTGCTCGGCAACCGCCGGCCCGATGGCAGCTTCTTCCCCGCGACCGGCAATCCGGATTCGCCGTTCGGCTTCGCGCCGTCGCCGTTCGGGTCGATCATCATCGGCACCAACGGGATCGAGACGCGCGCGCATACCGCCTACGCCAAGCTCACCAAGGTCTATACCCCGGCATCGCCCTGGAGCTTCGACGCGACCTACACCTATACCAAGGCGAAGGAGAACCGGCAGTTCGGCGAGACCTTCTCGCTCGATTTCCCGAGCATGGCGGACTATCCGTTCACGCCGTCCTCGGGCGTTCGCAGCCACCGTTTCGTGGCCGCGGCCACGGTCGATCTGCCGCTCGACTTCACGCTGGCGGGCAAATTCCAGATCGCCTCGCCGATCTGGCTGAAGCGGTTCGTGTCCTTCCCGGGGACGCCGCCGCGCCGCGACGTCTCCGCGATCGAGACCGCGGGCAATGGCGACCTGTGGGGCTATCGCCAGATGGACCTGTCGCTCACCAAATATGTGAATCTGGGCCTGCTGAACCGGGACACCCAGATCTGGTTCCGCGTCGATGTCCTCAACGTCTTCGACGATCATAATTACAACGGCTTCAGCGACGTCACCGGAAAGCGCAACACCAGCCTGGCGATCGACGGCCCGCCGCGCACGGTGAAGGTGTCGACCGGGTTCAGCTTCTAACCTACCTCCCCTTGCCACCGCGTGGACTTCGGTCCGCGCGGTGGTATTTTTCTGGGTACCGGAGACCGGAATTGAATCGCATGCCACGCCTCGCCGCCCTGTTCTCGTCCCTGCTGCTTGCGGGATGCGCGGTGGGGGAGACCGGGGCGCCGCCGACCGCCGCCGTCCCCGCGGTGCCCTCGAGCGCCGGCCAGGCGCGCTTTGTCGAGGATCTCAGCCGGCGGACCTTCGATTATTTCTGGGACACCACCAGCGTCGACAAATGCCTCGCGCCCGATCGCTGGCCGTCCAATCCCTTCTCGAGCGTCGCCGCGACCGGCTTCGCGATCACCGCCTATGGCATCGGCGCCGAGCGCGGCTATGTGACGCGCGCCGCCGCCGCCGAGCGCACGCTCAAATGCGTCGAATTCTACGCCAGCGCGCCGCAGGGCCCCGAGGCCACCGGCGTCACCGGCCACAAGGGCTTCTTCTACCACTTCCTCCATAACGATACCGGGTATCGCCGGGGCACCACCGAACTCTCCACCGTCGACACCACGCTGCTGCTTGGCGGCATCCTGTTCGCGCAGAGCTATTTCGACCGCGCCAATCCGACCGAGCGCCGCATCCGCGAACTCGCCGAGCGGATCTATCGCCGCGTCGACTGGACCTGGGCGCAGCGCTCCAACACTGGCACCCAGGCACGAAACCTCGCGGATTCGCACGGCATCACCATGGGCTGGAGGCCCGAGCGCGGCTGGGAGACGCACGACTGGGTCGGCTATAACGAGGGCATGCTCGTCTATATCCTCGCGGCGGGCTCGCCGACGCATCCGATCGGCAAGGATGCGTGGGACAAGGGCTGGGCGGCGAAGCTCGACGAGGACTGGGGCAGCTATTACGGCCAGGAGCATCTGACCTTCGAACCGCTGTTCGGGCATCAATATTCGCACGCCTGGATCGATTTCCGCGGCATCCGCGACGACTTCATGGCGAAGAAGGGCATCGATTATTTCGAGAATAGCCGCCGCGCCACGCTGGCGCAGCGCGCCTATGGCATCGACAACCCCAATCGCTGGACCGGCTATTCGGGCGAGATTTGGGGCTGGACGGCGTCCGACGGGCCCGGCGGATACAAGGCGATGGTCGGGGGAACCGAGCGGAGCTTCCAAGGCTATTCGGCGCGCGGCATGGGGCCGAAGCGCGTGCTCGATGACGGCACGATCGTGCCCACCGCGGCAGGCGGATCGATCCCCTTCGCGCCCGAGATCGCAATCCCCGCGCTGATGGCGATGCAGGCGCGTTACGGCGACTGGCTCTACACGCGCTACGGATTCAAGGACGCGTTCAACCCCAGCTTCACCTTCGTCGCGCTGGGCAGCCGCAGCGGCCAGACCGATCCGCAGCGCGGCTGGGTGGCGAACGACCATCTCGGCATCGATCAGGGACCGATCCTCGTCATGCTGGAGAATTACCGCAGCGGACTGGTCTGGCGGACGATGCGCCGCAATCCGCATATCCGCACCGGGCTGAAGCGGCTCGGCTTCACCGGCGGGTGGCTCGATCGGCGATAGGCCTGTACGTGCCCGGTGGAAGGAGATCCGGGTGACGGCGCAAGCAGGGGAGAGGCTCACGCGATGATCGCACGGCTGCGCCAGGCCCCGCCGCGCGCGCGGCTGCTGCTGTTCGCCTTCGGGGACTTCGCGTTCAATCTCTACTGGCAGAGCATCATGCTCTTCCTGCTCTTCTATTATACCGAGGCGCTCGATCTGCCAGTCGCGACGGCGGCGATGATCTACACCGTGGCGTCGGTCTGGGACGGGATCGCCAATTTCATCGCCGGCGCGATCACCGACCGGAAGGTGCCGGGGCGCGGCTATGGCCGGGTGCTGATCCTCGGCAGCGTGCCCTTGGGGCTCGCCTGCGTGCTCACCTATCTGCCGCCGCCGCTGACGGGCGCCTGGGGCATCGTCTTCGTCGCCGCCGGGCATATGCTGTTCCGCGGCGCCTATGCCGCGATCAACGTGCCCTATCTGGCGATGAGCGCGCGGATCAGCCTCGACAGCCGCGACCGCGCGTTCGTCGCGGGGATGCGGATGCTGTTCGGCACGATGGCATGGGTGCTGGTCGCGCGCGGCACCGTGCCGATCGGAACCTGGCTCAGCGGTGGCGGGATTTCGGCGCACGCCTATCTCGGCGCGGCGGTGTTCTTCGCTGTCGTCGCCACCGCGATCCTGCTGCTGGTGGGCGCGACCTATCGCGAGGACGAGGTGCCCGAGGCCGCGGCACCGCCGTCGATCCTCGCCAGCCTGCGGAGCCTGTTCGCCAACCGTGCCTTCATGACGCTGAACCTCGCGATGATGGTGATGATCTGCGCGGTCACGTTGCTCAACAAGTCGGTGCTCTATTATTTCAAATATTTCCTCGGCGACGCGACCGCAGGCGAGACGGCGCTGGCGTGGATGGGGCTGGTCAGCGGTGCCGCGGTGCCGCTGTGGATGGTCGTCCAGCGCTGGGTGGGGACGCGCAGCGTGTGGTTCCTGGCCGCGGGCCTCTGCATGGCGGGGCTGACGCTGTTCATGCTCGTCCGTGTCGATCGTGTCGAGACGATGCAGCTCTGCCTCGGGGTGATGCAGGCGCTGATCGTCGGGCTGCACTTCGTCTTCTGGGCGATGCTGCCCAACACGATCGAATATGGCGAGCGCGCGACCGGCTTGCGGGTCGAAGGCGCTGCGTTCGGGCTGGCCGCGTTGCTCCAGCGCATCGGGATCGGCATCGCCACCGCGGTGCTCGGCCTCGGCTTCGGCGCCTCGGGCTTCGTCTCGAACGTCGCGCAGAGCGAAGCGACTTTGGCGGGGATGCGCTGGACGATCGTCGCGGTGCCGTTCGCCTTCCTCGCCGCCTCGTGCCTGCTGATGCTGCTCAACCCGCTCGGCAAGGGCGCGCACGCGAAGATCGTGCGCGACCTGCAGGGGGAAGACCGCGACTAGCCCGACTGAAGCTGGAACCGCGCGGTGACGCCGGGCGCCTCGGCCGAGGGCGCGATCCAGATGTCGAAAGCGCCGGGTTCGACGGTCGGCTTGTTGTCGCGGCCGATGAACAGCAAGTGTTCGCGCGTCAGCTTGAAGCTCACCCGCTCCGACGCGCCGGGGGCGAGCCGGACGGTGCGGTAGGCCTTCAGCTCGCGCACCGGGCGCGTCACGCTGGCGGTGCGGTCGCGGATATAGAACTGGACGACTTCCTCCGCGGTGCGCCCGCCCTTGTTGGTCACCAGCGCCGACACGGTGATCTCGCCGTTCCAGCCGAGCGTCGCGGGCGCCGACAGGTCCGAATAGGCGATGTCGCCATAGGTCAGGCCGTGGCCGAACGGATAGAGCGCCGAATTGGGGATGCCGCGATAATGCGCCTTATAGGGCTCGAGCTTGTCGTCGCTCGGATTGGGGCGGCCGGTCGGCTTGTGACCATAGTGATAGGGCTGCTGGCCGGGGCGGCGCGGGAAGCTGCACGGCAGACGCGCCGAGGGGCCGAAATCGCCGAACAATATGTCGGCGATGGCGTGGCCGCTCTCGGACCCCAGGAACCAGGTGACGAGGATCGCGGGCGCATTCGCCACCGCGCCTTCGAGTGCGAGCGCGCGGCCGTTGCGGAGCAGCACGACCACCGGCTTGCCGGTCGCGGCGACCGCCTCGGCCAGCGCCTGTTGCGGGGCGGGGACGACGATCTCGGTGCGCGATTGCGCCTCGCCCGACATGCGCTCGCTCTCGCCGATCGAGAGCAGGACGATGTCGGCCGCCTGCGCCGCGGCCACCGCCGCAACGATCCCACCCGGGATCGCCTCCTCGGCGCCCGAGCCCTGAGTGACCGTCACCGAAGCGGAATCCGCCACCGCCGCCTTGATCCCCGTCGCGAGATCGACCGCGAGATTATTGTCGCCATAGACGACCCAGCCGCCATTTATGTCGTGCGGTCCCGCCGCGAACGGACCGATGATCGCGATCTTCTTGCCGGCCTTGGGCAGCGGCAGCAGGCCGCCCTCATTCCTGAGCATGACGATCGACTTGCGGCCCGATTCGCGCGCCAGCGCCAGCGCCGGCCTGGTCCGCGAGCGCGCCTTTTCGCGCTTCACGTCGATGCGCCGGAAGGGATCGTCGAACAGCCCGAGCAGCGCCTTGGTGGCCAGCACCTTGCGCACCGATTCGTCGAGCCGCGCCATCGGCACTTCGCCCGCCTCGACCAGCGCGGGCAGATGCTGGCGGTAGAAGCCGCTCTGCATGCTCATGTCGACGCCGGCCATGAAGGCCAGCTTGGTCGCCTCGCGGGCATCGGCGGCGAAGCCGTGCGCGATCATCTCCTCGTCGCCGGTATAGTCCGAGACGACGAAGCCCGCGAAGCCCCACTCGTCGCGCAGCAGCGTGCGCAGCAGCCATTCATTGCCCGTCGCGGGCACGCCCGAAAGCTCGTTGAACGAAGCCATCGCGGTGATCGCGCCGGCATCGAACGCGGCCTTGAAGGGCGGTAGATAGACTTCGCGCAAGGTGCGCTCGGAAATGTCGACCGTGTTGTAGTCGAGCCCGGCCTCAGCCGCGCCATAGGCGGCGAAATGCTTGGCGCAGGCGAGCATCGCGTCGTTTGCCTTCAGGTCCTTGCCCTGGAATCCGCGCACCCGCGCCGCGGCGATCAGCTCGCCGAGCAGCACGTCTTCGCCGGCGCCCTCCATCGCGCGGCCCCAGCGCTGGTCGCGCGCGATGTCGACCATCGGCGCGAAGGTCCAGTCGATGCCGCTCGCCGCCGCCTCGTACGACGCCATGCGCGCGGTGCGCTCCATCATGTCGAGGTCGAAGCTCGCCGCTTCGCCGAGCGGGATCGGGAAGATGGTGCGGTGGCCGTGGATGATGTCGGCGGCGAAGATCAGCGGGATCTTGAGCCGGCTCTCGGTCATCGCCGCTGTCTGCATCCGCCGCGCCATCTCGGCGCCGTTGCCGTTGAACACGCCGGTCAGCTGCATCTTGCGGACTTCGTCGAGCTGGCCTTCGAAATCGGGGCCGCGCGCGGCGGGATTGAGCGAGGGCGCCGCGCTGCCGCCCCAGGCGGCCGCCATCAGGCTGAGCTGGCCCGCTTTCTCGGCGACGGTCATCTGCGCGATCAGCGAATCGATGAAGGCGGGCACCGGCAGCCGCGCCGCCGACCGCAGCATCGCCCGTGCCGGGCTTGCCGCCCAGGCCGCGATTGCGCCTGCTCCGAGCAGCGCCGCGCGTCGCGAGATCCTGGTGTCGAGCATTACGTCCCTCCTGCGCCCGCGCACCGCGCGGAAAATACGACCGATTCGTGATCGGTAACCGGTTACATAGACTTTTGGCCGCAAGCATTGCAATCAACGATTGGGTCTGAAACGAAGGACCTTCGTCAACAACAAGATCAACGACCGAAATGGCCGAAGCGACAATTAGAGACGTTGCGAGCCGCGCCGAGGTTTCGGTCGCGTCGGTGTCGCGCGCGCTCAATGGCATCGGCTATATCCGGCCGCAGACGCGCGACCGGATCATGGCCGCCGTCGCCGAGCTGGGCTATGTGCCGCACGCGGGCGCGCGCAGCCTCAGCCTTGCGCGGGCGCACGCGATCGGCGTGGTGCTGCCCGATCTGCACGGCGAATTCTTCTCGGAATGCGTTCGCGGGATGGACCGCGAGGCGAACCGCCGCGGCTATATGCTGCTCCTGTCGAACATGCATGACGATGGCGAGCAGACCGCGCTGGCGATGCGCGCGATGCGCGGCCGCGTCGACGGGCTGGTGGTGATGGCGCCGCATATCGAGCATGACGCGCTGGCGCGCACCCTCCCGGCGGCGATCCCCTCGGTGCTGATGAACTGCCCCGGCGATTTCGAAGCGCATACGACGATCCGGCTGGACAATCGCGTCAGCGCCGCGGCGATGGTCGATCACCTCGTCGCGAACGGCTATCGTCACATCGTCCATGTCGCGGGGCCCGAGGGCAATGTCGACGCCCGCGAGCGCGCCGAAGGCTTTCGCGATGCGATGCTGAAGCACGGGCGCGAACCGCGGATCATCGTCGGCGATTTCAACGAAGAGACGGGCGAGGCCGCTGCCGCCGAGATTCTCGCGGGAACGGCTCCGTGCGACGCGGTGTTCGCGGCGAACGACATGATGGCGCTCGGCTGCCTCCATGCGCTCAGGACCGCCGGCAAGCGGGTTCCCGAGGATATCGCCGTGGCCGGCTTCGACGATGTCCCGATGGCGCGCTACCTCGCGCTCACCACGATGCGCGTGCGCCTTGCGGAACTCGGCGAACGCGCGGTCGCGCTGCTCGTCGAACGGATCGAGAATAAGCCTCCGCACCTCGCGAACGAGGTGCTGATCCCGGAGCTGGTGGCCCGCGCGACGACGATGCCACGGGCCGCCCGCCCGGGCACGGCATAGGGCCGTTCCTCACTTGCCTTGGCCATAGGGCCGGCCATGCTATGCTCCCGCCTTCGGGAGGGTTGCCATGCGTTTCATCATCGCCTTGCTGTTCTGTCTTGCCGTCATGCCCGCGGGCGTCGCTCGGGCGCAGGCGGCCGATACCAGCGTCGGGATGGACGACTTTGTCCGGGGGATGATCCCGCGGCTGCAGAAGGTCGACCTGAACGATCGCGAGGCCATCGGGGCCGTAGTCGGCGGCCAATTGCGGCCCTATGGCACGCGGCGCATCTATCTTCGCCAATGGTGGACGCTCGATCAGGACGATCCGGGACCCTATGCCCTTTATGCGGTCTATACGACCGCCGGGCCCGAGACGCGCCAGACCCCACATGTCGAGGTGCGGATCGGCGACAACGCGATTTCGGCCAGGGAGATGCGCGCCGCCTATCCGGGCATGAAGCGCCTCCCGCCGCCCTATGTCGCGGACGGCGGCGACGATGCGTTGTACGAGCTTCCCGGCGGGCCCAATCGCATCCTGCTCCTCTTTGGCGCGGATTCGGGCAATCTGACCAATATCTTCGCGGAGGCGCGCCCGCGCGTCCGGGTGCCCAATCTGTTCGCCGGGATCGACACGGGCAGGATCGTGGAGGTCCGCATCCAATGGCCCACCATGCCCTCGAACCTGCGCGCGCTGCGCGCCGCGGGGACCGATTCCGGTTACATCGAGCGTGGGAGCACCCGTGCGAACAAGCGGTGCCCGCTCGATGCGGCGGATGCGGCGGCACTGATCGGCGTGCTCGGCCGCGCGACGGCGATCGACCGCGAGGTCGTCAGCCTGTCGCTCGAGGTCAGCTTCGTCTTCCGCCTCAAGGACGGAAGCGAGTTGCTGGCGATGCTCACTTATCCCAATGCCAGGGACGAGGGGATGCTGGTCCTGCCGGGCGGGGTGCTCTCGCAGATGTCCCCCGCCGATGCCGCCACGCTGGGCCGTCTGGTGGAAGATTGCGGCTGAGTCTCAGACGAGGATATCGAACCGCGCGCCGCCCTGGGGCCCCTCGCGTACCTCGATCGTGCCGCCATGCGCGAAGACGATCTGCCGGACGAGGTTGAGGCCGACGCCGGTCCCGTTCGCGCGGGTAGTGAAGAAGGGGAGGAAAATGTCCCGGCGCAGGTCGGTGGGCACGCCCGGGCCATTGTCGGTCACGGTCACCAAAGTCTCGCCATTGCCCGTCCGTTCGAGGTGGAGCGCGACGGCGGGTGCCTCGGCGTGCGCGGACGCGGCTTCGGCGGCATTGCGGAGCAGGTTGATCATTGCCTGGGCGATCAGGTCGGGGTCGGCGTCGATCGTGAAGTTGGGCGGGGCGAGTTCGAGGTCGAGCGGGACACCGGGCCATTCGGCCGCGAACAGCCGCGCCATCTCCGCCGCGAAGGGCGCCGCCTCGAAGCGCTTGCGCTCGATCACCGGCTCGCTGGCGACGCGGCGATACGAATTGATGAAGCGCGTCAGCCCCTCGGCGCGGCGTTCGAGGGTGGAGACGGCGAGACGGGCGTCGGCGAGGCGCGGATCGTCGATCTCCGCGAGCAGGCCGGACGCGGTCTGGGCGAGTGAGGTCACCGGCGTCAGCGAGTTGAGAATCTCGTGGGTCAGCACGCGCACCAGGTCGGTCTGCGCCGCCATCTCGACCGTGTTGAGCGTTTCCTGGACCGGCTGGACGATGACGACGCGCGCCCTTCCGCCCAGCCGGGTCAAGGCCGCCGAGCGGACGATCGCCCGCTTGGCGCGGCCGCCGAGCGTCAGGATCAGCACGTCCTCCTTGAGTGGCCCGTCGAGATCGAGCCGCGCGGCGAAGGTCGTGCCGTAGATCAGGAAGTCCTCGGCGCGCACGCCCTGATGCTCGCCGAACAGCCGCCGCGCCGCCTTGTTGGCGAGCTCGACCCGGCCCTCGCCCGAAACGGTGAGAAGCGGGACGGGCGTGTCGTTGACCAGCGCCTCGAGGAAACCGAGTTCGTCGTTCGCCGCGCGGCGCTCCTCGCGCAGCTTGCGGATCGCGCCGTCGAATGCCTGCCCCATCTGCTCGAAGCCCGATCCGGGACCCCGATCGAAATGGACCGAGGTGTCGCCGTGATGGAGCGCCTCGACGAAGCGCGACACCTCGACATTGGTGCGCTGGACATGGTGCCAGAGCAGCCAGAAGGCCAACGCCACCACGCACGCCAGCAGCAGCCGCGTCGCGCCGAGCCCCGGGGTCGCCACGGCCCATGCGAAGCCCATCAGCGCGACCAGCAAGACCAAGAGCCGCAGCAGCAGCTGGACGGTAAAATTAGAGCCCATGCTTCTCCATGCGCCGATAGAGCGCGGCGCGCGAGAGGCCGAGTTCGTTCGCCGCGAGCGAGATATTGTAGCCGTGCTTGGTCAGCGCGGCCTCGACCAGCTTGCGCTCGACCCGGTCGAGATTGAGATCGTCGCGCTCGGCCGCGACCACGGCCGCCTGCGCCACGCGCGGACCCGACGCGTCGAGCGAGAAGTCATCGGCCTCCAGCGTGTCGCCGCGCCCCAGAATCACCGCGCGCTCGATCGCATGGCGCAGCGCGCGGACATTCCCCGGCCAGTCATGCGCGGTCAGCGCCGCGGTCGCGCCGGGAGAGAGGTGCGGCACCTCGCGATTGTAGCGCCGGGCATAGAGTTCGAGGAAATGCGCAGCCAGCTCGGGAATATCCTCGCGGCGTTCGCGTAGCGGCGGCAGTGCGATCTCGACCGTGTTGAGGCGGAAGAGCAGGTCGGGGCGGAACACGGTCTCGTCCTGCAGCCGCGCCGGCGAGAGATTGGTCGCGGCGATCACGCGGATATCGACCGGCACCGATTTGTTCGCCCCCACCGGGGTGACGCGGCGCTGCTCGAGCACGGTGAGCAATTTGGGCTGGAGCCGTAGCGGCAGGTTGCCGACCTCGTCGAGGAACAATGTGCCGCCGTCCGCGGCCTGCACGCGCCCGATCCGGTCGCCCTTGGCGTCGGTGAAGGCGCCCTTCACATGGCCGAACAGTTCCGAATCGATCAGATCCTCGGCCACCGCGCCCAGGTCGACCGTCAGCATCGCGCGTTCGGCGCGGTGCGAATGGCGGTGGAGCGCGCGGGCGACCAGTTCCTTGCCCGTTCCGTTCTCGCCCAGGATCAGCACATTGGCGTCGGTCGGCCCGGCCCGCTCGATCAGTGAATGCACCCGCGCCATCGCGGGCGATTTGCCGAGCAGCGGCGATCCGTCCCCCGGCGCGGCGCTGGCGACGGCCAGCTTGGCGCGCTCGGTCTGCACGGTCTTGCGCGAATTGCGCAGCGTCGCGGCGGTGCGGACGGTGGCGAGCAGCCGCTCGTTCGACCAGGGCTTGGACACGAAATCGGTCGCGCCATGCTTCATCGCCTCGACCGCGACCTGAACCCCGGCATGCGCGGTGATCATCACCACCACCATGTCCGGATCGACCGTCAGCAGCCGGTCGAGAAAGGCCAGCCCCTCGCGCGCATCGGTCGCGCCGCGCGCGAAATTGGCGTCGAGCAGCATGACGTCGGGCACGCGCGCGCCCAGGGCCGTCATCGCCTCCTCGGGGGTGCGCACCGTCAGCACCTCGGCGAACAGCGTGCGCAGCAGAAGGCGCGCGGCGAGCAGGATGTCGTCATCGTCGTCGACGACCACGCAGAGTTCGAATTCCGGCCCAATGCCCATTGAAGGCGTTCCCATTGTCCGCTCCCGTACAGCGCCCGTACCCTGACTGTGCGAAATCGGACAATCAAATTGCGTGCCAGAGCCGCCAGCACGCCAATGTCGCCTGCACGTCGTGGTTGGCACGGCTCGTGCTTTTGTCCCGTCAACGAACGCAGGGGGAACTGCGGGAGGATGAAGATGAAAGACGGAGCTGGACTGGGAATGTGGGCGCGGACGGTGGTGCTTCTTGCCGCCGTTCTGCTCGCGGCGTCGCTGTTCCGCGCTCAGCCGGCGGGGCTCGATTTCGCCGTCAGCGAGCGCGGACTGTCGTTCGAATTCAGGGCCGTCTTCCTCAGGATTGCGTTCGATATCGGACAGGAGTGTTCGAAATCGAACAGTTGCGGGAGGTTGTTCTGAGCATCGTGCGGATGTTGAAGCGAGAGGGCGGACCTGCCGGCGGTGCCGTGAGCGGCAGCGGCATGGACCGCGTGGTCGAGCGGCGCGGGATTCCGACGAAGTTCAAGATCGCCGGCGGCGTCGCGGCGCTCCTCGTGCTGCTCGTCGCCTTCTGGTGGTTCGCGCCGCGCGGCGGCAGCCAGACGATCGAGGCGAACCGGATCACCATCTCCGAAGTCCGCAAGGGCAATTTCGAGGATTTCATTCCGCTGCGGGCGCGCGTCACGCCGCTGCTGACCGTCTATATCGACGCGGTCGAGGGCGGGCGCGTCGAGAAGATGCTGGTCGAGGACGGCGCGAGCGTCGTCGCGGGCCAGCCGATCGCGGTGCTCTCCAACGCCGATCTCCAGCTCTCCACGCTCGCGCGCCAGACCGAAGTCGAGCAGCAGATCAACAATATGCGCAGCCAGGAATTGTCGCTGTCCCAGACTCGGCTTTCCAACGAGCGCGCGATCCTCGAGGCCGAGCTCGCGGTGCAGCGGGCGCAGCGCCAATATGACCGCGAAAAGCCGCTCGCCGAGCGCGGCTTCGTCAGCGGCAAGCAGTTCGCGGACACGACCGACGAGCTCAACTATCAGCGCCGCCGCCTCGCCGCGCTCCAGCGCAGCCAGAAGAATGATGAGCGGCTCCAGAGCAGCCAGCTGTCGCAACAGCAACAGGCGGCGGGATCGATGCAGTCGGGCCTCGCGCTCGCCCGCGCCAATCTCGACGCGCTCAGCCTCAAGGCGCCGGTTTCGGGCACGCTGTCGGGCTTCTCGATCCAGATCGGCCAATCGCTCCAGCGCGGCGAGCGGATCGGCCAGATCGATTCGCCGGGCCGCAATAAACTGATCGCCGGGGTCGATGAATTCTATCTCGGCCGCGTCGCGATCGGGCAAAAGGCCGAGGTCGAGCTGGGCGGCAAGCGCTACCAGACGCGCGTCACCAAAATCTATCCCCAGGTCCAGAACGGCCAGTTCCAGGTCGATCTGCAGTTCGTCGGCGACGAGCCCAGGGATCTGCAGCGCGGCCAGACGCTTCAGGTCAAGCTCACCCTCGGCGATCCCGTCCCGGCGCGGATGATCCCCAATGGCGCCTTCTTCAACGAGACCGGCGGCACCTGGGTGTTCGTGGTCGCGCCCGACGGCCGCTCGGCGGTCAAGCGCCAGGTCCGGCTTGGACGCCGCAACAGCGATTTCATCGAGGTGCTCGACGGGCTCGACCCCGGGGAGCGCGTCATCACTAGTCCCTATACCGGTTTCGCCGACAAGGATCGGCTCGACCTCACCCGCACGGCCCAGTGAAAGGAATACCGATGCTGAAGATGCGTAACCTGTCGCGGGTCTACCGCACCGATACGGTCGAGACGACCGCGATCGACTCCATCGACCTCGATATCGAGCCGGGCGAATTCGTCGCGATCATGGGGCCTTCGGGCTGCGGCAAATCGACCCTGCTCAACCTGATCGGGATGCTCGATAGCCCGTCGAGCGGCAGCTATATCTTCAACGGCCAGGAGGTCGCGGGGCTTTCGGAATCGAAGCTGTCCGAGACGCGCAAGTCGAACATCGGCTTCATCTTCCAGAGCTTCAATCTGGTCGACGAGCTCTCGGTCCGCGAGAATATCGAGCTGGCCCTGCTCTATCACCCGGTCAGCGCCGCCGAACGCCGCGCCCGCACCGATGCGGTGATGGACCGGGTCGGTATCGCGCACCGCGCCAAGCACCGTCCCAGCCAGCTTTCGGGCGGCCAGCAGCAGCGCGTCGCGGTCGCCCGCGCGCTCGTCGCCGAGCCCAAGCTGATCCTCGCCGACGAGCCCACTGGCAACCTCGACACCCAGCATGGCGAGGAAGTGATGAAGATGATCCAGCAGCTCAACGCTGAAGGATCGACCATCGTCATGGTCACCCACTCGCCGGCGCATGCCGACTACGCGACTCGCGTGGTCAACATGCTCGACGGGCGCATCCTGCAGGAACGGCGCCGCGCGGCGTGAAGGAAATAGGCGCGCTCTCCACCCCCTGAAGGGCGCGCCATGCGGGAGAGGGGAGCGGAATCCCCTCTCCCGCGCAACAGGACAAGAGGAGCAAGGCCCATGTGGCGCAACTATCTGACCGTGGGTGTCCGGGCCCTGATGAAGAACCGCACCTATGCGCTGATCAACATCCTCGGGCTCGCGATCGGCATGGCCGCATGCCTGATGATCCTGCTCTTCGTCCGCTACGAGTTCAGCTACGACAAGTGGCAGGCGAACTCGGAGAATATCTACCAGGTTCAGAGCTGGTATCACGACACCAGCACCGGCACCGATGACGAGCTGCAGATGACGCCGATCCCGGCGGGCGCCGCGCTTGCCAAGGATTTCCCGCAGGTCGAGCGCTGGGTCTATGCCTTCTCGTCCACCCCGGTGTTCGTCAAGGACGGCCAGGTCGCGACGCTCGAGGACTTCCTCTTCACCAATGACGATCTGCTCGCGGTGATGCCGCTGCCGCTGGTGCACGGGCGCCTCGACGCGCTCAATCAGCCCGGAACCGCCGTGCTCACCCAGTCCGAGGCGATCCGCCGCTATGGCACCGAGGATGTGATCGGCAAGACGCTGACCGTCATCAGCCGTGGCCAGCACCGCGATTTCCGCATCAACGGCGTGCTGCGCGACATCCCCAAGAATTCGCACCTCAAGATCAACATGATCGCCCGGGTCGATCTCAACGCCTTTTTCGGCGACACGCCCAATGTCTTCACCTGCTGGGGCTGCCAGAATGGCTGGATCTGGCTCAAGCTCAAGCCGGGCACCGACGTGAAGGCGATGGAAGCGCAATTCCCGGCCTGGGAGAAGCGCAACATTCCCGACCAGAATAGCGGCGAGGCGCGCTTCAACGCCGGCGACACGCAGGACTGGCACCTCGTCAACGTCAAGGACATTCATCTCGGCGAAGGCCAGGGCGGCGCGATGACCCCCGGCAACAAGAAGAGCGACATCGTCACCTTCGCGGTGATCGCGCTGCTGATCCTCGGCATGGCGATCATCAACTTCACCAATCTCGCAACCGCCCGCGCGAGCCAGCGCGCCCGCGAAGTCGCGCTGCGCAAGGTGCTGGGCGCGACCCGCAAGCAGCTGATCTTCCAGTTCATCGGCGAATCGATCCTGATCGCGGTGATCGCGATGCTGATCGCGCTGACCTTCGTCGAGCTGCTGATGCCGCCGCTCTCCGCCTTCCTCGAGGCCGATATCCAGGTCGGCTATTTCGGCGCCGATGGCATCCTGCTGCCGGTGATCGGGCTGACGCTCGCGGTCGGCGTGCTCAGCGGACTCTATCCCGCCTTCTTCCTTTCCCGGTTCCAGCCCGCCTCGGTCCTCAAGGCTAACAAGTCCGCGACCGAGGCGGCGGGCACTGGCCGGCTGCGAAACGTCCTCGTGGTCGGCCAGTTCGCGGTTTCGATAGGGCTGATCATCTGCACCGCGGTGGTCTATACCCAGACGGTCTACGCCCGCACGGTCGATCCCGGCTACAAGCGCGACCATATCCTCCAGGTCGACGAGCTGAGCCGCTATCAGCTGCTCAAGATGGGCGAGACCATCGTCGCGCAGACCAAGCGCGTTCCCGGCGTCAAGGCGGTGGGCCGCACCGGCATCGGCATCTCGACGCAGAACAACAACAATACCGGGGTGATGGTGCCCGGCGGCACCGAGCCGATCATCATCGGCAACTATCCGGTCGATATCGGTTTCAAGGACGCGATGGGGCTCGAAATGGTCGCCGGACGCTGGTTCGACGAGCGCGAGATGGACGATATGGAGCTGCCCTATCCCACCGATCTCAACGCCGAGCGGGCGCTGGCCGCGCGCGGGGCGAACATCGTGATCAACGAGCTGGCCGTGAAGCGGCTGGGCTTCAAGAGCGCGCACGAGGCCGTGGGCAAGACGGTGCGCTCGGCGCTGGTCGATAACGAGATCGGCCTGGTGCCGACGACGATCATCGGCGTGATGAAGGATGCCCGCTTCCGTTCGGTCAAGCAGCCGCTCGATCCGGTGATGTTCTTCAAGCAGCGCACCGGCATCCCCTATATGATCGTCCGCTACGACGGCGATCCGGCGCAGGTGCGCGCGGGAGTCGAGGCGGCATGGCGGACCGTGACCCGCGAAGTGCCGTTCAACGCCAAGTTTAGCGACGACATCATGCTCGAGCTCTACAAGGCCGAGGATGCCCGCGCGAAGACCTTTGCCGGCTTCGCCTTCCTCGCGGTGATCGTCGCGTGCCTCGGCCTGTTCGGGCTCGCCGCCTTTACCGCGGAACGCCGCACCAAGGAGATCGGCATCCGCAAGGTGCTGGGTGCGCGGACCCGCGACATCGTGCGGCTGCTGGTCTGGCAATTCTCGAAGCCGGTGGTGCTCGCCAACATCATTGCCTGGCCGGTCGCCTGGTGGGCGATGCGCGACTGGCTCAACGGCTTCGACGCGCGGATCACTCTGGGTCCGGCGCCCTTCCTGATCGCGGGCGTGGTCGCGCTCGCGATCGCGGTCGGGACGATCGGCGCGCATGCCTTCCGCGTGGCGCGGGCCAACCCGGTGGTGGCGCTGCGTTACGAGTAACTTGCCGACGCCCGGTGATCGGGCGTACCGCCGTGCCATGGAACTCGATGAGATCGTGGCACGGCATATCGGACGGGAGGGGCCGCTGCTGCCGATCCTGCGCGAGGTGCAGGCGGCGGCCGGCTTCGTCTCCGAAGAGGCGATCCGCGGCATCGCGCTGGCGCTCAATCTGAGCCGCGCCGAGGTTTCGGGCGTGGTGAGCTTCTATCACGACTTTCGCCGCGCCTCCGACCCGCGCCCGGCGATCCGGCTGTGCCGGGCGGAGGCGTGCCAGGCGCGGGGGAGCGAGCCGCTTGCCGCTCATGCCGAGCGCGTGGCGGGCGAGCGGGTGCGGGTCGAGACAGTCTATTGCCTGGGGCTGTGCTCGGTCGGGCCGAACGCGATGGTGGGCGAGGACGTCCATGCGCGGCTCGATGAGGCCGCGGTCTCCGAACTGATCGGTGCGCTGTGATTGTCCGGATCTCCGATGACGCGCTGGCGATTGCCTGCGGCGCGGACCGGGTGGCGGCGCGGTTCGAGGCGCTGGGCCATGAGGTTCAGCGGGTCTCGAGCTGGGGGATGCACTGGCTCGAGCCGCTGGTGGAGATTGATGGGCTGGGCTTCGGGCCGGCCGCCCCCGGCGATGCGGAAGCGATCCTGGCGGGGGCGAGCGGGTTGGGCATCGGCAGGGTCGAGGCGCATCCATTCCTGGCCTCACAAACCCGGCTGACCTTTGCCCGCGCGGGGAAGACGCGGCCGCTCAGCCTCGACGATTATCGCGCGACCGGCGGGTGGTCCGGATTGGAGCGGGCGCGGGTGATCGGGCCGGAGGCTGTCGTCGAGGCGGTCAAGGCCTCGGGCCTGCGCGGACGCGGCGGGGCGGGGTTCCCGGCGGGGATCAAATGGGAGACCGTCCGCACCGCCTCCGGCTCCCGCAAGTACATCGTCTGCAATGCCGATGAGGGCGACAGCGGCACCTTCGCCGACCGGATGCTGATGGAGGGCGATCCCTTCTGCCTGATCGAGGGGATGGCGATTGCGGGCCTCGCGGTCGGGGCGGGCAAGGGCTTTATCTATATCCGCTCTGAATATCCGCACGCGATCCGCAAGATGGAGGCGGCGATCCGTCTCGCCGCGCCGCTGATCGCGCCGTTCGAGATCGAAGTGCGGGTGGGTGCGGGCGCCTATGTCTGCGGCGAGGAGACGGCGCTGCTCAATTCGCTCGAGGGCAAGCGCGGCGAGGTTCGTGCCAAGCCGCCTTTGCCCGCGCATGAGGGGCTATTCGGTTGCCCGACGGTCGTGAACAATGTGCTGACCTTGGCGGCGGTGCCCTTCATCCTGAGCGAGGGCGCTCAGGCCTATGCCGATTACGGAATAGGCCGGTCGCGCGGGACGATGCCGGTGCAGCTGGCCGGGAACGTCAGATATGGCGGGCTGTATGAGATCGCGTTCGGCGTGACGCTTGGCGATCTGATCGAGATCGCGGGCGGGACGGCTTCGGGCAGGCCGGTCAAGGCGGTGCAGGTCGGCGGGCCGCTGGGGGCCTATTTCCCGCCTTCACTGTTCGACACGCCCTTCGATTACGAAGCCTTCGCCGTGCGCGACGGGCTGATCGGGCATGGCGGGATCGTGGTGTTCGATGACAGCGTCGACATGGCGGCGCAGGCGCGGTTCGCCTTCACCTTCTGCGCGGCGGAGAGTTGCGGCAAGTGCACGCCCTGCCGGATCGGCGCGGTGCGCGGGCGCGAGACGATCGAGCGGGTGATCGCGGGCGACGCGGGCGGGCTCGCTTTGGTCGAGGAGCTTTGCGAGACGATGAAGTTCGGATCGCTCTGCGCACTGGGCGGGTTCACCCCCTATCCGGTAATGAGCGCGATCACGCACTTTCCGGCCGATTTCGTGGTAGAAGAGAAGGCATGAGCTATCAGCCGCAGCCTGACTTCGGGACGCCCCAGGGCACCGGCGAAGCGGTGACGCTGACTATCGACGGGCGCGAAGTGACCGTGCCCGCGGGTACCAGCGTGATGCGCGCTGCCGCCGAGCTGGGAACTTCGATCCCCAAGCTTTGCGCGACCGACAGCCTCAAATCCTTCGGATCGTGCCGGCTGTGCCTGGTCGAGGTCGAGGGACGGCGGGGGACGCCCGCATCCTGCACCACGCCCGCCGAACCCGGCATGGTGGTACGCACGCAGACGCCGCAGCTGGCCAGACTCCGCAAGGGGGTGATGGAGCTCTATATCTCCGACCACCCGCTCGATTGCCTGACCTGCGCGGCCAATGGCGATTGCGAGCTGCAGGATCAGGCGGGCGCGGTGGGCTTGCGCGAGGTGCGCTATGGCGCGGGCGCCAATCATCTCGGGCAGGGCAAAGACCTGTCGAACCCCTATTTCGACTTCGACCCTTCGAAATGCATCGTCTGCTCGCGCTGCGTGCGGGCGTGCGACGAGGTTCAGGGGACCTTCGCGCTGACCATCGACGGGATGGGGTTCGGATCGAAGGTCTCGGCGGGGACGAGCGCCGACGACTTCCTTTCCTCCGAATGCGTCTCGTGCGGGGCATGCGTGCAGGCCTGCCCGACCGCGACCTTACAGGAGCGCGAGGTCGTGAAGGTGGGCACGCCCGACCGCAGCGTCGTCACGACCTGCGCCTATTGCGGGGTCGGCTGCACCTTCCGCGCGGAGATGCGCGGGGAGCAGCTGGTGCGGATGGTGCCGTGGAAGGACGGCAAGGCCAATCGCGGGCATAGCTGCGTCAAGGGCCGCTTTGCCTGGGGCTATGCGAACCATCAGGAGCGTATCCTCAACCCGATGATCCGCGAGAGCATCGACCAGCCCTGGCGCGAGGTTTCTTGGGATGAGGCCTTTGTCCATGCCGCCTCCGAGATCCGGCGGATTCAGGCCAAATATGGCAAGGATTCGGTGGGCGGGATCACATCGAGCCGCTGCACCAATGAGGAGACCTTCCTCGTCCAGAAATTGGTCCGCGCGGGGTTTGGGAACAACAATGTCGATACCTGCGCGCGGGTCTGCCACTCGCCCACCGGCTATGGCCTGAAGACGACCTTCGGCACCTCCGCCGGAACGCAGGATTTCGACAGCGTGATGGATGCCGACGTCATCCTGCTGATCGGCGCCAACCCGACCGATGGCCACCCCGTCTTCGCCAGCCGGATGAAGCGGCGGCTGCGGCAGGGCGCGAAGCTGATCGTGGTCGATCCGCGGCGGATCGATATCGTGCGGACGCCGCATATCGAGGCCGAGCATCATTTGCCGCTGCGCCCCGGCACCAATGTCGCGGTGCTGACCGCGATGGCGCATGTCATCGTGACCGAGGGGCTGGCCGACGAGGCGTTCGTGCGCGAGCGGTGCGACTGGGATGAGTATCAGGCCTGGGCCGAGTTCGTCGGCGACCGGCGCAACTCGCCCGAGGCGCTGGCCCCGGTCACCACCGTCGATCCCGAGGAGCTTCGCGCGGCTGCGCGGCTTTATGCAACGGGCGGGAACGGCGCGATCTATTACGGCTTGGGGGTCACCGAGCATTCGCAGGGTTCGTCCACCGTGATGGCGATCGCCAACCTCGCGATGGCGACCGGCAATATCGGGCGGCCGGGCGTCGGGGTGAACCCGCTGCGCGGCCAGAACAATGTCCAGGGCGCGTGCGACATGGGGAGCTTCCCGCACGAGCTTTCAGGCTATCGCCATATCTCCGATGCCTCGGTGCGGGCGCTGTTCGAGGCGGATTGGGGCGTCGCGCTCGACCCCGATCCGGGGCTGCGCATCCCCAACATGCTCGATGCGGCGTGCGACGGGAGCTTCAAGGGGATCTACATCCAGGGCGAGGACATCCTCCAGTCCGACCCCAACACCCGCCATGTCTCGGCCGGGCTGGCGGCGATGGAGTGCGTGATCGTCCACGATCTCTTCCTCAACGAGACCGCGAATTACGCGCATATCTTTCTGCCCGGATCGACCTTCCTCGAGAAGGTCGGCACCTTCACCAATGCCGAGCGGCGCATCCAGCCGGTGCGCAAGGTGATGACGCCGATGAACGGGCTCGAGGATTGGGAGGTCACGCAGGGGCTGGCCAATGCGCTGGGGCTTGGATGGTCGTACGCGCATCCGTCCGAGATCATGGATGAGATCGCCCGGCTGACGCCGACCTTCGCGGGGGTGAGTTTCGACAAGCTCGACGAACTGGGGTCGATCCAATGGCCGTCGACCGCCGCCACGCCCGAGGGAACGCCCGTGATGCACATCGACGGCTTCGTGCGCGGCAAGGGCAAGTTCGTGGTGACCGACTATATCCCGACCGACGAGAAGACGGGGCCGCGCTTCCCGCTGCTGCTCACCACCGGCCGCATCCTCAGCCAGTATAATGTCGGCGCGCAGACGCGGCGGACCGCGAATGTGGTGTGGCACGAGGAGGATCTGCTCGAAATCCACCCGGTCGATGCCGAGGATCGCGGGCTCAAGACCGGCGATTGGGTCCGCCTCGCCAGCCGTTCGGGCGAGACCACGTTGCGCGCGACCGTGACCGACCGGGTGGCGCCCGGCGTGGTCTATACGACCTTCCACCACCCCGCGACGCAGGCGAATGTGGTGACCACGGACTATTCGGACTGGGCGACCAATTGCCCCGAATACAAGGTGACGGCGGTGCAGGTCGCGGCGTCGAACGGGCCGAGCGACTGGCAGGAGGATTACGAGGCGCTGACCGAACGCTCGCGGCGGATCGAGGCCGCCGAGTGAGCGGCACCCGCGACCATCTCGTCTATATGGCCAACCAGATCGCGCGGAACCTGGCGACCGAGCCCGACGCGGTGAAAGCGACCGCCGAGCATATCAGGGCGTTCTGGGATCCGCGGATGAAGGCGGAACTGCTCGCCAATGGCGACGGGCTGTCCCCGGTCGCCGCGGCGGCGTTCGATCACCTCCGCTTGAGCGCCACCAGCGCCTGATCGAGCGCCTGGAGGAAGCGCGAGCGATCCTGCTTCGAAAAGGGCGCGGCGCCGCCGATCTGGTCGCCGCCCGCGCGTAGGTCGGCCATGATCGCGCGGACGGCGATGGCCGAGCCGATCGAGGCCGTGGTGAAGGGCTTGCCGGTGGGAGCGAGCACCGTCGCGCCGGCCTTCAGGCAGCGGTCGGCGAGCAGGATATCGGCGGTGACCACCACCGACTTCGCGTCGGCCGCCTCCGCAATCCAGTCGTCCGCCGCGTCGAAGCCATCGCTGACCGTCACACGCTTGAGCAACGGGTGCTGGGGGATGCGCAGGAAGCTGTTGGTCACCAATGTGACGGGGACCTCGTGGCGGAAGGCTACCTTGTAGATTTCCTCCTTTACCGGGCAGGCGTCGCCATCGACGAGGGCATGGGGGGTGACAGCCATCAAATGCTTACGCCTCCCCGGCGAAGGCCGGGGCCCAGTTGGGGGCCCGACGTTTGGGAACGCGCACCCAAGTTACAGAAGCTTTCCCAACTGGGCCCCGGCCTTCGCCGGGGAGGCGCTTACAGGCGGAGATCGCCACGCTCACTTCGGCCGCGGGCCCTTGCGGTAGGGCTTGGCGTGGTGGCGCGGCGGACCGGCGGGGCGGTTCGGGGCGTTCCGCTGCGGACGCGGACCGTCGCCGGCCGGCGCGGCGCGGTGGAGCGTCGGTCGCGGCGCGGGACCCGGCCGGGCGCCCTGGATCGGGCCTTCCGACGGCTCGATGCGGACATCGTCCTCGCCTTCCGCGCTGCGCTGGATCGCCGAGGCGAACTTGGCGGCGATGGCGCGGGGGATCTGGAAGGCGGTTTCGTTAGGCCCGATGCGGATCGCGCCGACCTCGTTCTTGGTGATGTGCCCGCGGCGGCAAATCAGCGGCAGTACCCAGCGCGGATCGGCATTCTGGCGGCGGCCGACATCCATGCGGAACCATAGGACATCGTCGAAGCCGGGCCGGTGGCGCTCCTGCTGCGCTGTGCGGCGCGCCTCGGGGCTGTTCTCGGTGATCTCTTCGGGCGCCGGCATGGTCGCGCGGTGGGCGCGCACCAGCGCGGCGGCGATCTCCTGCGGCGTCTTCTCGGCGAGCAGGCGATCGGCGAGCAGCGTGTCCTCCTCGTCCACCTCGACCGGTGCCAGCAGCTGCGTCATCAGCCGTTCGCGGTCCTGCACGCGGATCGCCTCGGCGCTGGGCACATCGATCCATTCGGCGTTGATCCGCGCGCCCTTCAGCACCTGCTCGACGCGGCGGCGGCGCTGATAGGGGACGATGAGCACCGCGGTGCCCTTCTTGCCCGCGCGGCCGGTGCGCCCCGAACGGTGCTGGAGCGCCTCGGCGTCGCGCGGCAGCTCGACATGGATGACGAGGCTGAGGCTGGGCAGGTCGATCCCGCGCGCGGCGACATCGGTGGCGACGCAGACCCGCGCGCGGCGGTCGCGCAGCGCCTGCAGCGCGTGGTTGCGCTCGTTCTGGCTGTGCTCGCCGGAGAGGGCGACGACCGAGAAGCCGCGCTCCTGCAAGGTCGCGTGCAAGTGGCGGACATTGTCGCGGGTCGCGCAGAAGAGGATCGCAGTCTCCGCCTCGTGGAAGCGGAGCAGGTTGATGACGGCGTGTTCGATGTCCGAGGGGCTGACCGTCACGCACTGATAGGCGATGTCGCCATGGCCGCGATCCTCGCCGACGGTCGAGATGCGCAGCGCATCCTGCTGGTAACGCCTGGCGAGCGCGACGATCGGCTTGGGCATGGTTGCGCTGAAGAGCAGGGTGCGGCGGCCCTCGGGCGTCGCGTCGAGGATCGCCTCCAGATCGTCGCGAAAGCCCATGTCGAGCATCTCGTCGGCCTCGTCGAGCACGGCGACGCGCAGCGCCGACAGGTCGAGCGCGCCGCGTTCGAGATGGTCGCGCAGGCGCCCGGGGGTGCCGACGACGATATGCGCGCCGTAGGAGAGGTTGCGGCGCTCCTTCGAGGCATCCATCCCGCCGACACAGGTGGCGATGCGCGCGCCGGCCTTGCCATAGAGCCACATCAGCTCGCGGCTGACCTGGAGCGCGAGCTCGCGGGTGGGGGCGATGATGAGGGCGAAAGGTTCGCGGGTCGGCTCAATGCGGCCCTCGGGGGTGAGCAGCTCGCCGGCCATGGCGAGGCCGAAGGCAACGGTCTTGCCCGAGCCGGTCTGGGCGGAGACGATCAGGTCGCGGGCATGGGCTTCGGGTTCGAGGACGGCGGCCTGAACCGGCGTGGGCGCGGCATAGCCACGCGCGGCGAGCGCTTCCGACAGAAGCGGCGGGAGATTTTCAAATGACATGGAGCGCGCCACATGGGCGTGGGCGGCGCAAAGGGCAAGCGGGAAGTTGTACGGGGGGTTAGAGGAAATTAGATAGCCTGCCCCGCTGCCACCCCACTCGCCCAGGCCCATTGGAAGTTGTAGCCGCCGAGCCAGCCGGTGACGTCGACTGCTTCGCCGATGGCGTAGAGGCCGGGGAGTTTGCTCGCCTCCATCGTGCGGGAGGAGAGTTCGGCGGTGCTGATGCCGCCGATGGTGACTTCGGCTTTCGCGAAGCCTTCGGTGCCGTTGGGGGTGAAGCGCCAGTCGGCGAGGGTGCGTTCGGCCCGGGCGAGTTGGGCGTCCGTCGCCGCGCCGAGTTCTCCGAGTGCCAGCCGTTCGGCGAGGATCTCGGCGAGGCGGTCGGGGAGGGTTTCGGCGAGGGTTTTCCGCAGCGTGGCTCGGGGGCGGGTGCGTTTGATCTCTGTCAGCCAGCCGACCGGGCGATCGGGGAGGAAATCGATGCCGATCTGCTCGCCGTGGCGCCAATAGCTGGAGATTTGCAGGATCGCGGGGCCGGAAAGGCCGCGATGGGTGAAGAGCGCGGCTTCGCGGAAGCTGGTCTTGCCGGCGCGCGCGATCACTTCGGCAGACACGCCCGAGATTTCGCGGAACAGGATTTCGTCGCCGCCCAGCGTGAGCGGGACGAGCGCCGGGCGGGGCTCCACCACCTTGAGGCCGAACTTGCGGGCGAGGTCGTAAGCGTAGCCGGTGGCGCCCATCTTGGGGATCGAGGGGCCGCCGGTGGCGATGACGAGCGCCGGGGCGCTGGTCTCGCCGACATGGAAGCGGCCGTCCGCGTGCTCGACCCGAGGGGAGACGCCGGTGACGATCTCGACCTGCCCCCGCGCGCATTCGTCGAGCAGCATGTCGACGATCTGCCGCGCGGAGCCGTCGCAAAAGAGCTGGCCGAGGGTCTTTTCGTGCCAGGCGATGCCGTGCTTTTCGACGAGCGCGAGGAAGTCGTGGGGCGTGTAGCGGCTGAGTGCGGACTTCGCGAAGTGCGGGTTTTGCGAGAGGTAGCGGTCGGGCGCGGTGCCGATATTGGTGAAGTTGCAGCGACCGCCGCCGGAAATGAGGATCTTCTTGCCGACTTGGGCCGCTTGTTCGATCAGCAGCACGCGGCGGCCGCGCTGGCCCGCGGTCGCGGCGCACATCAGCCCCGCGGCGCCGCCGCCGAGGATGATCGCGTTGTAATCGGCGCTCACCGCAATTTCGCGATGCTCAGTCCGTCCAGCTTGGCGCGTTCCTTCACCGATTCCTCGCTGCGGGTCAGCGCCTTGGCGATGGCCTTGAGCGCCATGCCCTTCTTCGCAAGCGTGTGCAGCTTCTGGATTTCGTCGGTGCGCCACGGCTGGCGGTGGCGTTCGAATTTCTCGCTCATGGCGTGTGTCTTAGCGCGGCACGCGGTCATGGGCGAGTGAGGTTCCGATATCTTCGCGTTATGGTAAGTGTCGTGCCGAGGGGGATCGGGCGGGATGCGCGAATTCTGGATCAAGTTCCGCCGCAAGATCGGGCTGGCGGTGCCGGGGCTGGTGGCGGTGGCGCTGGTGCTGTTGCTCAACGTCACCAATATCGGTCGGCTCGACCGGATCGGGCTGGGGCTGTTCGATACCTATCAGCGCGCCGCGCCGCGCCAGTTCGAGGATGTGGGCGTGCGCGTCGTCGATATCGACGAGGAATCGCTCAAGAAGCTCGGCCAATGGCCCTGGCCGCGCAGCGACATGGCTGATCTGACCAACCGGCTCACCGATGCCGGCGCCGCGGTGATCGCCTATGACGTGGTCTTCGCCGAGCCCGACCGGACCTCGCCCGCCCAGCTCGCCGCGCGGGCGAAGCGCGACAAGGCCGATGCCAAGACGCTCGCCGCGATCGAGGCGCTGCCCGACAATGACCAGGTCTTTGCCAACGCGATCGCCAATTCGCGCGTCACGCTCGGTTATTTCCTGGGGTATGAGGGGAAGACCGCGACGGTGGAGCCCAAGGTGGGGACGGCGTGGGGCGGATCGATCCCCAACGTCCCCTATCTCAACTTCACCAGCGCGAGTCAGCCGATCCCCATCCTGCGCGATGCGGCGCAGGGGCTGGGGTCGGTCAGCCGGATCGGCGACGAGGACGGCATCATCCGCCAGGCGCCGATGCTGCTGATGCAGAATGGCACCTATCTGCCGTCGCTGTCGGTCGAGGCGCTGCGCGTCGCGCAGGGGGGCGGATCGATGGTGATCAAGACCAGCGACGCCAGCGGCGAACTGGGCAACGAAGACTATGTGTTTCCCGCCTCGGTGAAGGTCGGGGACATCGTGATCCCCATCGACGACAAGGGTCAGATGCTGATGTACTATACCGGCCCCCGGCCCGAGCGGATCGTGCCGGCGTGGAAGGTGATGACGGGCGCGATGCCGCCCGAGGAAATGGCGAAGCAGTTCAACGGCGCGATCGTCTATGTCGGAACCAGCGCGCCGGGGTTGCGCGACCTGATCTCCACCCCGCTGGAGAAGCGCGTCGCGGGGGTGATGGTCCATGCCGAGGCGACCGAGCAGATCATCCTGCAGAAATTTCTGACGCGGCCCTTCTGGGCGCCTATCGTCGAGCGCGCGCTGATGCTCGCGCTCGGCATCGCGATGGCGCTGCTGCTGCCCTGGATGGGGGCGACGCGGGGCGCGGTGCTCGGGGTGGTGATGGTGGGCGGGATGGCGACGGGCAGCTGGCTCGCCTTCAGGCAACAGATGCTGCTGCTCGACCCGACCTATCCGATCCTAGCGCTGATCCTCGTCTGGGTGACCGTGACCGCCTTCACCTTCTACCGCGAGGAGAAGCAGCGGGCCTATATCCACCGGGCGTTCGACCGCTACCTTTCGCCCGACCTGGTCAAGAAGATCGTCGACGATCCGGGCAAGCTCCAGCTGGGCGGCGAGGAGCGCGAGATGACGGTATTGTTCTGCGACATCCGCGGCTTCTCGCGCATTTCGGAGCAGCTCGATCCGCAGGACATCATTCGCTTCCTGATCGCCTTCCTGACGCCGATGTGCGACATCCTCCTCGCCCGGAAAGCGACGATCGACAAGTTCATCGGTGACGCGATCCTGGCCTTCTGGAACGCCCCGCTCGACGATCCCGACCAGCACGGCAATGCCGCGCACGGAGCGCTGGCGATGGTCGAGCGGCTGAAGCGGCTCAATGCCGACATGGCGGCGCAGAGCGCGGAACCCTGGCCGGGCGAGGTGCGGATCGGGATCGGGCTCAACGCGGGCCCGTGCTGCGTCGGCAATATGGGTTCGGCGCAACGGCTCTCCTACACGCTGATCGGCGACACAGTGAACCTCGCGTCACGGATCGAGGGGCTGACCAAATATTATGGCGTGACGATCGCGATGGGCGAGGATCTGCAGGCGCGGCTGCGCGAGTTCGCGACCATCGAGCTGGACCGGGTGCGCGTGGTGGGCCGCGACGCGCCCGAGACGGTGCACGCGCTGGTGGGCGACGAGAGGCTGGGAGCGGATGCGGGATTCCGCGCGTTTGCCGCGGATCATGACGCGATGCTGCTGGCGTACCGCGCGCAGGCCTGGGACGAGGCAGTGGCGCTGCTCGACAAGGGCGAGGGAGCGGCCGGCGGCTACGGATTGGCGAAGCTCTACGCGCTGATCCGCGAGCGGATCGCGGGCTATCGCGAGACGCCGCCGGGGGCGGATTGGGACGGGGTCTACGGGGCGACGGAGAAATAAGCCAACACACTCGTCATCCCCGCGAAAGCGGGGACCCATCTCCTGCACGTGGATTGAGGCGAGGCGGTCGTTATGGGTGGCTACGTCTACATTATCGCCAACCGCAAGAATGGCGTGATCTACACTGGCGTCACCGCTAAGATCACGCAACGGATCGTCCTGCATCGCGAACGAAAGGGTAGCCGGTTCGCGAGCAAGTACCACATCTATCGTCTCGTCTATATCGAACCGCACGATACGATCGAAGCGGCCATCGTACGCGAGAAGCAGATCAAGAAATGGCGCCGTGCGTGGAAGATCGAATTGATTGAGCGGGACAATCCCGATTGGCGTGATTTGTGGTTCGATCTCAACCGTTGAGACTGGGGTGAGTCCGGGAGATGGGCCCCCGCTTTCGCGGGGGTGACGGTCATTTAGTTTGCCGGCACCCCCAGCGCCTTCGCCTCGGCCTCCAGCCTTGCCCGTTCACCCGGGTTTGCCGCGACCGCCGCGGCCAGCGCGGCTTTCGCCTTGTCGCGTTCCTTCAGCGTCATCCGGCTGCGCATCAGCATCACCCAGCCGGCAATGTTCGAGGGATCGGCCTTGAGGCGGCTCTCCAGCCGCTCGACCATGGTCCGGCCCATGTCCATCTGCTCGCTCGGCGAGAGCCTGGCGGCGTCGCGGACCTGGTCGCTGGTGGGGCCGGGGAGCGCGGCGGCGACCGCCGTTGGGGGCGGGCCGGCGGGACTGGGTTGCTTGACCTTGGCGAGGCGGCTGGCGGTCTCGATATCGTTGATCCTGCCGACCTGGGTGATTGTCTGGCGCAGGCCCGCCTCGTAGGACGAGCCCGGCGGAGTGTCCGCGAGGAGCGCGAGCCAGTCGGCGATGGCGCCTTCATGGTCGCCGATCAGGTCCTTCGCGATGGCGAGGTGATAGCGCGCGACCGGATCGCCCGGATCGATCGCCAGCGCCTTGCGGAACGCCTCGACGGCCGCCGGGGGCATGGTGCCGCCGCCAGCGGCCTTGAAGATCGCTTCGCCCAGCAGCGAGAAGAGCGAAGCGTCGCCGGGCGTCAGCGCGGCCGCGCGCCGGAGGGCGGGAACCGCCGCCGCGTAATCCTCATTGTCGAACAGCGCGCCGCCCAGGCGTTTCCACGCAGCGCCGTCTTCGGGGTTGGCCTTCACCGCGTCCTGGAGCTGTTCGAGGGTCGGTTCGCTCGCCACTTCGATCGGCGGAGCGCGGTTTTCGCCGCGAAACGACGACCACAAGACTGTCCCGCCAAGGATCAGCAGCGCGGCTGCCAGCGCGATAAGCGCCCATTTCCGGGCCTTTGCCTCCGCGTCCATTGCCCCGTTGCCCCTCCGTAATGGGTAGCGTGCGCCGCCCCGCATGATAGTGTGCGCGAGCGTGCAGCTAACGCAAGGGGGCAGGGGGTTTGGCACACCGCGTGCGCATAGCGATTGTCGGTTCGGGCCCCGCCGGGCTCAGCGCCGCCGCGCGCGCGGCGCAGCTGGGGCTGAGCCACGTCCTGCTCGAAAAGACCGATCACCTCAGCGACACCATCTACAAATACCAGAAGGGCAAGCATGTGATGGCGACGCCGTCCGCGCTGGTCCTGCGATCCGACCTCGATTTCGACGCGGGCAAGCGTGAGGTTGTGCTGGGGACCTGGGACAGCCAGACCGCCAAGCACAAGGTCAATGTCCGCTACAAATCGGAGGTCAAGGCGATCGAGGGCGAGGCGGGGGCGTTCCGGCTGACCCTGACCGACGGTGCAGTGATCGAGGCCGAGACCATCGTGCTGGCGATCGGGACGCAGGGGAACCCCAACCTCGTCCGCTGCCCCGGCGCGAACCTGCCGCATGTCCAGTATCAGCTCGACGATCCCGGCGAATATGTCGACGAGCATATTACGGTCATCGGATCGGGCGACGCGGGGATCGAGAATGCGCTGGGGCTCGCGGCGGACGCGGCGCAGGGCAACACCGTCACCATCCTCAACCGCTCGGGCGATTTCGCGCGCGCCAAGGGGGCGAACGTCAAATTGCTCAACGAGGCGGCGGAGCGCGGGCGGATCTCGATCCGGCTCGAGACCACGCCCGCCGAGATAAGGCCGGGCGAGCTGGTGCTGGAGACGCGCGACGGGCAGGAGACGATCCGCTGCGACCGGGTGATCGCGCGGATGGGATCGGCGGCGCCGCGTGCATTTATCGAGAGCTGCGGGATCGAGTTTTCGAGCGCCGACCGCGAGGCGTTTCCGAAACTGTCGCCGACCTTCGAGAGCACCAAGCCCGGCATCTTCGTGATCGGCGCGCTGGCGGGCTATCCGCTGATCAAGCACTGCATGAACCAGGGCTATGACGTCATCGAGTTCATCAACGGCAACAAGGGGCTGAAGCCGGCGGACGAGCCGCTGCTGGAGGCCAAGTTCGCCAAGTTCAAGGCGCGGCGCTCGGTCGATGAATGGCTCGAATTGCTGCGGTCGAACATCACCATCCTGGGCGAGCTGTCGCCGCTCCAGATGCGCGAGTTCATGCTCGATTCGGAGGCCCGCGCGTACAAGCCGGGCGACGTGATCTTCGAGCGCAACGATCCCGGATCGTCGTTGTTCGCCATCGCCCAGGGCTCGGTGCTGGTCGAGGTCGACAAGGACAATCCGAAGATCACCGTGCCGATCGCGCAGGGATCGGTGTTCGGCGAGGTCGGGCTGATTTCGGGACGGCGCCGGGGCGCCACGATCCGTGCGGGCGAGAATGCAGTGATCGTCGAGGTCTCGCGGACGGCGGCGCTCAAGCTGATGGCCTCGGTCCCCGCCGCCAAGCGCGCGCTGACGCGCATCTCGATCGAACGGCAGTTGCTCCAGATGTTCGGATCGGGGCTGACCGCCGCCGACCTGACCGAAGTGATCGATACGAGCGAAGTGATGACCGTCCCTGCGGGCAAGCACATCATCACCGAGGGCGAGGACGGGCAGGACATTTTCGTGATCCGAGTCGGATCGATGATCATCGAGAAGAATGTCGGCGGAAAGCCGGTGTTCCTCAATTACCTGCCCGCGGGTTCCTATGTCGGCGAAATCGCGCTGATCAACGGAGGCAAGCGCACCGCGACGGTCAAGGCCGCGATCAAGTCCGAGGTGATCCGCCTGCCCGGCGAGGCCTTTCGCAAGCTGCTCGCCGCCAAGCCGCGGCTGCTCGACAAGCTCAAGGCCGATATGGCCGACCGCCAGAATATCAACAGCTTCATCGAGAGCCGGAAGGACAGTTTCTCGGGCGTGGTCGACATGTATTCGGCGACCGCGAGCTTCCTGATCGAGAACGGGATCGGCGAGGCGACCGATGTGCTGCTGATCGACGAGAATCTGTGCGTCGGCTGCGACAATTGCGAGAAGGCGTGCGCGGACGCGCATGAGGGCCTGAGCCGGCTCGACCGCGAGGCGGGGCGGACCTATGCTCATTTGCACGTGCCGACCAGCTGCCGCCACTGCGAGCATCCGCACTGCATGATCGATTGCCCGCCCAACGCGATCCATCGCGGGCCCGACGGCGAAGTCTTTATCGACGAGAAATGCATCGGCTGCGGCAATTGCCAGCGCAACTGCCCCTATGGCGTGATCCGCATGGATTCGGTGCCGCCCAAGAAGCCGCCGCTCTTCGCCTGGCTGATGCTGGGGCTTGGACCGGGGCCGGGCGAGCCGAACAAGGCATGGAAATACAAGGACAAGAAGGAGGGCATCGAAAAGCCCAAAAAGGCGATCAAGTGCGACATGTGCGCCGGGATCAAGGGCGGGCCGGCCTGTGTCCGCGCCTGTCCGACCGGGGCGGCGATCCGGGTGGCGCCCGAACAGTTCCTGGGCGTCTCCCGCCTCGAGCGCGAGGCCGATTGATGGCCTCGACCTTCAGGGATCGCGACCTGGATCGCCGCGGCCGCGTTCGCGAGGCGACGCTGCATGACGGATTCCTGCGTCACAAGAGCTTCCGCTGGCTCAAGATTTCGGCGCTGCTCAGCCTGGCCGTAATCGTCGGCTATTGGTTCGCCGATGTGACTCCGCGGCCCAATGGCGGGAGCTGGTACGGCTATACGCTCGGCACCATCGGCGTGCTGCTGATCCTGTGGCTGACGCTGCTGGGCATACGCAAACGCTGGATGACGCGGGGGCGGTGGAGCCTCAAGGCCTGGACCAGCGCGCATGTCTATCTGGGGCTCAGCCTGATCGTGATCGGGACGCTCCACACCGGGTTCCAGCTCGGGTGGAACATCCATACGCTCGCCTGGGCGCTGATGATGCTGGTGATCCTGAGCGGCATCTGGGGGATCGTCGTTTATGCCGCGCTTCCCAAGGCGCTGTCGAGCAACCGCGAGGAATTGACCCAGACCCAGATGATCGAGGGGCTGCGCGCGATTGACCGGCAGCTCCACGAGGCCGCGCAGCCGCTCGCGCCGAGCCAGGCGGCTTTGGTGCAGAAGTCGCTCGACCAGAATGTGTTCGCGGGCGGGATCTGGCGGCGGCTGTCGGGGCGGCATCGCGGCTGTGCCACGGCGAAGGCGCTGCGCGGGATAAGGCGCTGCGATGGCGACGAGAAGGTCCAGTCGCTGCTGGAGCGCAAGAGCGGGATGCTCGCGCGGCTGCGGCGGCATTTGCAGCTCAAGGCGATGCTCGAGGTCTGGCTCTATGTGCATGTGCCCGCGACCTTCGCGCTGATCGCGGCGCTGACGGCGCACATCGTCAGCGTGTTCTTCTTCTGGTGAGGGCGGCATGAGCTTCCTCATCCGCAGCGTGACGACCACCGCCGATCATCGCGAGATCGTGCGCGATACGCGGGTGGACAAGGATGTGCTCGGGATCGGCCGCGCCGCCGAGAACGAGATTTCGCTGCCCGATCTAAGCGTCGATCCCCGCCACGCGCGGATCGAGGCGCGCGACGGGCGGCGGATTGCGGTGATCGCGAACGGGACGCTCGGCTTCGAGGTCGATGGCCGGACCACGCGCAGCACCACGATCGACGCGGGCAAGGGCGCCGAGCTGGCGTTCGGCGGGCACCGGATCACGGTGGGCAGCGAGGGCGGCGATGTCGTGCTGACGGTGCGGCGCGTCGATGCGGTTTCGGATGCAGAGGAGGAGCGCGAGGAGGCGACCGCCTTCTCGCTCAAGGGCAAGCTGCCGGGGCGGCGCTTGACCGCGTGGCTTTTGGTCGCGGCGGTGCTGATCGGCTTCCTCGCGGTCCCGGTCTGGTCGTATCTGGCCGGGCGCTTCGGACCGCAGAAGACGATTTACGAGCAACAGGCGCAGCATAGCTGGTCGAGCGGGCCGCTGAGCGCGGCGCATCGCAGCCTCGAAAACGCATGCGAGTCCTGCCATGTGCAGGCCTTCGTCTCGGTGCGCGACGAGACCTGCGCGTCCTGCCACAAGGATGTGCACGACCATGCCCCGCCCGAACGGATCGCCAGGGCGCGGGCCGAGCCCAGCGCGTTCGGCAAGGCGCTCGATTCGGTGGCGGCGTTCTTCAACAAGCCCGGGCCCGGCG
Source organism: uncultured Sphingomonas sp. (assembly GCA_966251045.1). Lineage (GTDB taxonomy): Bacteria > Pseudomonadota > Alphaproteobacteria > Sphingomonadales > Sphingomonadaceae > Sphingomonas. The sequence continues at coordinate 15,469 of CBINJP010000010.1, read as the reverse complement.
CGTGCGTCGACTGCCATACCGAGCATGAGGGCGCGGGGCGGATGCAGGAGACCAGGCAGGCCTTCTGCACCGATTGCCATGCCGGGCTCGACCAGCGGCTGAAGGATACCAAGCTGCCCAATGCGGGCGATTTCGGCACCGCGCATCCCCAGTTCCGCCCGACCATCGGCGGCCAGCGCGTGGCGATGGGTTCGCCCGGGCCTAGCGGGCTCAAATTCCCGCATGATCTGCACCTGAGCACTACGGGCGGCGTGGCGCGGATGGGGCAGACGCTGCGAGGGAGATACCCGTTCGGCGACGCGCTCGAATGCAAGGATTGCCACCAACCCAGCGCCGATGGCGTGCGCTTCCAGCCGGTCGAGATGGAGGCCAACTGCGGCATGTGCCACAGCCTGGCTTACGACAATGTCGGCGGCACGGTGCGCACCTTGCGGCACGGCGATGTCGCGCAGGCGATCGCCGATCTGCGCGCCTCGACCCGCCGCGCGTCGCCCCCGTCCGCGCTGAGCGGCGGGCGGCGGCGGCCGGGGGAGTATCAGCAGGGCCGCGTCTATAGCGCGTATTTCGGGCCGGCATCGCAGCGCGGCTCCGAATATGCGGTGCGCGCGCTCTTCTCGCAGAGCGGTACCTGTTCGGAGTGCCACACCATCATGCCGGCGGGGAGCAGCTGGACCGTCGCGCCGGTCGTCCAGCCCCAGCGCTATCTGATGCATGGCTGGTTTGATCACGCCGAGCACAAGACCGAGACCTGCGCGAGCTGTCACAAGGCCGAGGGCAGCAGCGTCTCGTCCGATCTGCTCCTGCCCGGAATCGAGACATGCCGGACATGCCATGGCGGCGAAGCATCGCGGGCCAAGGTTCCATCGAGCTGCGCCATGTGTCACAGCTATCATTCCGCCGACGGAGCGCCCTGGGCGCCGAGCCGGCCTGTGGGTCGAACCAAGGAAGACGCCGCACCCAATCGCGGGCGCGGGCGGCAATAGGGGAGGGGCAACGCATCATGCTGATCGCCCAGATCACCGATATCCATGTCGGCTTCGAGCCGGGAAACCCGGACGAGTATAACCAGAAAAGGCTGGGCAAGGTGCTCGAGCGCGTGCTCGAGGGGCCGAACAAGCCCGACCTGATGATCGTCACCGGCGACCTGACCGAGCGCGGCGATGTCGAGAGCTACAGGCGCTGCAAGGAATTGCTCTCGGCCTGCCCCTTCCCCTGGTATCCGATCGTCGGCAATCATGACGACCGGACGAACTTCTCGCGCGCCTTTCCCGATGTGCCGACCCCGGGCGGGTTCGCGCAGTACACGGTGGAGCTCGATGGGCTGAGGCTGGTGATGCTCGATACGCTGGAGGAAGGCCGCCATGGCGGCGCCTTTTGCGAGGTGCGCGCGGCATGGCTCAAGGAGCGGCTGGCCGAGAAGCCCGACGTGCCGACGGTGATCGTGATGCACCATCCGCCGATCGATGTCGGGATCGACTGGATGCGCACCGACAAGGCCGAGCCCTGGGTGGCGCGCTTTGCCGATGCGATCGCGGGGCATGGGCAGATCCGGGCGATCCTGACCGGGCATCTCCACCGGCCGATCGTCTCGCAGTGGAAGGGGACGACCGTCGCGATCTGCCCGGCGACCGCGCCAGGGGTGGCTTTGGACCTGCGGCCGATGGACCCCGAAGCGCCCGATCTCCGCCCGATGGTGGTCGCGGACATGCCGGGCTTCGGGATGCACTGGTGGGACCGGGGCGAGTTGGTCACCCTGTTCGACTTTGCGGAGGAGCCGGTCCCGCTCGCCAAGTTCGACGGGCGGATGCAGGGCCTGGTGCGGCATTTGATGGACGAGCGGCCGGGGGGCGCGGGGCACCACTGACGGGCTTGGGCTAGGGAGCAAACGCTTCCCCGGCGAAGGCCGGGGCCCAGTTGCGAAGGTCGCGAGATGGGCAGACAAGGCTTCGTCTACATCATGGCCAGCGGGCGGAACGGCACGATCTATATCGGTTCGACCGACGATCTGCCGAAGCGCGTTTGGGAGCATCGGAATGGGGTGATACCAGGTTTCACCAAGCAATATGGATGCAGGCTGCTGGTTTGGTATCAGGCAGTCGGCTCGCTTGAAGCCGCGCGTTTGCGTGAGCGCCAGATGAAGGAATGGAAGCGGGCGTGGAAGATCCGCGAGATCGAGGGGCTCAATCCCGAATGGGATGACTTGTTCGAGACGCTGACGCCGCTTTGACCAATGACGCCTCCCCGGCGAAGGCCGGGGCCCAGTTGCAAAGGTTGACGAGGGAAGCGATTCCCTATCCAACAACCACCTTCCCAACTGGGCCCCGGCTTTCGCCGGGGAGGCGTTTGAAGACTAGCGCCCCGCCCGCCAGCCCTTCATGTCGACATCGTCGCTAACCTTGAACGGCACGCCGCGCCGGTTGATGAACAGCCTTTCCATCTCCGGCCGGGTGAAGGGCCGGGCGCCCAGCCGCCCGAACACGGCGATCTGGCCGCCGGTTTCGTCCACCGCGCGGTCGCGGTCGAGGCCGCGCGACATGGCGAGCGCGGGGCTGGGGGTGCGGGCCCAGGCGATGAGTTCGGGCATCGGCGCCGGGCTGAAGCCGTAGAAGTTCGGCTGGGTCGCGGGGGAGGTGAGCTGGATCACCTTCAGCCCGTTGCGGCCGTCGGCGACATAGGCGAACAGCGAGGCGTTGGTGCCGCCGACGATCACATCCTGCGCGTCGCTCAGCTGGCCGTCGAAGGTCACGGTCTGGTACCATTTGGGCCGGGTCGGGTTGGTGACGTTGACGATCGCCAGCCCCTGGCTGCCTCCGGCGATATAGGCATAGGTGCGCGCGACATAGAGGCGGCGGGCGTCGGGCATGGCGATGAAGCCCGAGGGGACCGCGATGGGGTCGCGCAAATTGGTGACGTCGAACAGCTTCACGCCCTCCGCATCGGTGACCCAGAGGTAGCGGAACTGGACCGCGCTGGCCCTCGCATCCTTGAGCGGGCGGACGGCGGCGAGCTTCGGGTGGAGTGGATCGGTCAGGTCGACCACCACCAGCCCGGCATCGGCGGTGATGTACGCCACCTCGCCCGCCAGCACGATGTGCCGCGCGCCCTTGAGCACGCCATTCTCGTTCCAGGTCGCGGCGCGCTTGAGGAAATTGTTGCGCAGCTCGCCATCGGCCAGCGTGTTGATGTTGACGAGGATCAGGCCCTCCTCGGAATCGGTCACCGCGGCGTAATTGTAGATGGGGAGGAAAGGCTGTTCCTCGTTCATCTCGCGCATCATCTGCGTGTTGCGCAGCGGCGCGATCGGCTGGTTGGTCGGAAGCGCCATGCAGGTCGCGTTGGTGGATTTGACGCGGGTATCCTGCCCCAGCGGCGAATAGGGAGCGGTGATCACCGCGTCGGAGAAGCCCTTGTTGGCAACCGAGGCGACGTCATAGACGCGGAAGCCCCCGCGCCCTTCCGCCACATACATATATTCGCCGCGCAACTGGAGGCAGCCGACGCGGTCCGCGGTGCCCTGCACCACATTGCGGAATTGCTCCATCGCGCCGGTCTCGCCCGAGGTGCCGGGGCCGAAGGTGGCGCCGCGCGTCCAGTTCTTGAGCTCGCGGCCGTTCCGCTCGACATGCATCCGGTAATAGTCGGGATAGGCGTATTTCTGGAGGTAGGAGCCGATCACCGCCTGGGGCTCGTCCCACTCGGTGACGCGCACCGCCTCGAACCCGCCTTCCAGCCCGGTCCAGGCATTGAGCCCGACGAAGTTGACCGAGCCGGTGCCGAGCAGCAGCAGCTGGGCCATGATCGCGTTATTGTCGTCCTTCGCGCTCAGGTGGCAATCGGTGCAGGTCTTGGTCTCGGTCGTCCGCACGGTGTGCGGGAAATGGGGTGCGAAGGCCTGACTCGAGAAGCCGATCGAGCTGATCGGGGGCTGCTGGACATAGATCCGCTCGCGATTGGCATTGGTCGAGGACAGGACGAGCGCCGAGGTGCTTCGGACCGGGGCGACCTGGTTGCCCTTGGTGGTCTGATGGCGGCCGAGCTGGAACATGTCGTCGCGCGCGACCTGCGGGTTGTAGGTCGCGAAGTTGCGGGTCTCTTCGCCGTCGAAGTGATGCGACTTGGTCTTCCAGTTGGCCTCGATCGGCAGGTGGCAGCCGCCGCAGCTCGTCGTCCAGCTCAAATGGCAAGTGAAGCAGGCCATCTGGTTGTCGTCATGCGCGCGGTCGCCCCTGGCGATACCGGGGCCGAAAGCGAAGCTGCCGTCATCGGCGCCCGAACGGCTCATCAGCTTCGCGCGGGCGGCCTTTTCGTTGAAATAAGGGCTGGCCGGATCGACGCTGTCACGGACGAGGTGGACTTCCCACTGGAGCCTGGGATCGACGATCGATCGCTGGACCAGCTTTCGCCGCCCGCCGCCGTCATCGATCCACTCGAAACGGCGCTGGCCGTCGGGATTACGCAGCAGTTCGAGGTTCGATCCCTGCGGCCGCGCCGCGGGGCCCGAGGTGCGCAGCGTCGGATAGGCGTCGGCGGTGCCGTGGCAATCCTTGCAGCCGATCTCGACCGCATTGGCGACCTCGCCATAGATCAGGCCGTTGCCGTGCGCGTCCTGTGCGAAATGGCAGTCGGCGCATTGCATGCCCTTTTCGGCATGGATGTCCATCAGGTGCACCGCCTTGCCCGGATTGGTGCCGGGCTGAACCCATTTGCCCTCGCCGTTCTTGCGCCATTTCTGGGGATCGTCGGGCGAGACGATCTTGCCCTGCGCGTCGAGCAGATTGCCCTCGCGGTCGCGCTTGAAAACCCCGCGGAAATTCCAGCCATGCGAGTGGTAATCGGCGAACTGGGTGTCCTTGAGCGTCGGGTTCAGGTCATAGACGTTGCGCAGGAAATCGAGGTCGCCCCATTTGCCGCGCACCGCCGCGCCCTCGGGATTGCGCTCGAGGATCGAATGCATCTCGCTGGCGGTCGGGTATTTCTGCTTGGCGGGCCACATGGCGGGGGCGTCGGCCTCATAGTCCCACATCGTGTAGCCGAGGTAGCTATTCAGGAAGATATTGGGCTGGTGCATGTGGCACGACATGCACTGGCTGGTGGGGATGGCGCGGGTGAAGGCGTGGCGGATCGGATGGCCGCTTTCCTTCTCGCCCGGCTGGATGAGGTCGCCATGGCCGCCCTTGCCATGCTTCTCGGCTTCCCCATGCCCGCCGCCGCCCTTCACCAGCGCGGCGATGGTCGGGTCGATGCTCGCGCTCTGTCCGTCGCGGCCGAATTTCGCATAGGTCAGGCTGTGCCGCGGCTCGCGGTCGTTGGCGTAGATGACGTGGCAGCCGGTGCAGCCCGATCCGCGATAGTCGCCCGGCTGCTCGTTGGTGCCCATGAACCACATCAGCGGATCGTTGAGCCGGGTCTTGTGGATGTTGAGCACGGGGATGGCGACGCGCAGCCCGGTGCCGGGGCCGCGGTTCGATTGCTTCAGGTCGGGGCGGCCGGGCTCTTCCAGCCGCTGGATCTGGCCGGTGGGGTTGGGCAGGCCGACTTCGGCGAACTGAGTCGAATTGTTGCGCCCGCCGCGCTCGAACACGCGGAAGATGTCGCCGGGCGGGATCACCTGCCAGTTGGGCAGCGGATAGAGGGCGGGGAGCGCGCCGCGCTTCGCCTCGGCGGGGGTGACGGTGGCGTGCGGCGTGCCGGCGGACTCGATCTTCGCGGGCTTGCCCTCGCGGGTATAGGCCTCGCCGAAAACATAGCTTTTGTAGGGGACGATGCCGTTATTGTACGCCGCGCCGCCCCACAGCATCGCGCCCGACGCCATCATCGAGCGCTCGGCGGCCTCGATCACCTCGATATGGCAGGCGCCGCAGCTTTCGCGGACGATGCGATAATCGCCCGGATTGACGAAGCGGATATATTCGGGGGCCTCCTTGTTGAGGAGGGTGTAGCTGCGCTTGGGGTTGGCCGAATTGGGATAGTCCCAGCCATGCGGATAGCGCGGCAGGACATGCGCCTTTTCGCGCGCCGCCACGTACATCGGATCGTCGAAGCCCGCGTCGGGATTGCCGATCACATTGGCGTCGCCGCCATGGCAATCGGTGCAGCCGAGCACCACCGCCTTGCTCTCGTGCATCGAGGGCGCGTCGGTTTGTGTGTGGCAGCTATTGCAGCCCGCCGACTTGGCGAGGGCCTGTTCCGGCGTCTGGTTCTTCGGCGCGGGCGGGGCGGTGACATAGACGCGGTCGACCGGCTTCTCCTCGTCGCTCGCGCGCAGCATCGCCACGGGCACGACGAGCGCCGCGAGGATCAGCGCCGCGATCAGCGCGAGCTTGTGGAGGGCCTGTCCGCGCATCAGTAGCTCAGCACCACATTGGCGAGGACCGAGACATAGCGGCGGTCGCGCGCGCGATTTTCGAACAGGTCGCGGAAGCCCTTATCGGGCTGAAGCACCGCGACCGAGCCGCGGACGACGACATTCTGCGTCGCGAACGGGCGCCAGATCACCGAGGCGGAGAGGTCCCAGCCGATCCCCCGGGGGATGCTGCCTTCGTTGCGGAGCGTCTGGATCGAGCTGGTATTGGCGAAGGCCAGCCGGTTGGCATTGGCCGAGACGCGAACCCCCGGCGTGATGTCGAAATCGCCGCCCACGCCGATCAGGAAGGTACCCGGATTGTTGAAGTTGCTCTGCCCCTCCTCCTTCGAGGAGCGCAGCGAATTGAGCACGCCGTTGCGGCCCGACAGCGCGACTGCGCGCCCGCCGCCCGCGAAGGGGATGGTCTGGCGGATCCAGTAGCTGGTGTCGGCACCCGCGAAGACCGGATTCTCGAACACCGCGTCGTACCCGCCTTCGACATCGTCATAGGGATCGCCATCGCCGCTCGCATAGAGCGCGGAGACGCGGAAGCGCATCCAGTTGTGATCGTAGCTCAGCTCGGTCGCGCCGAAATAGGCGCGGATCTTCGCGGGGCGAGCGGTGAAGAAATTATGGTTGTCATGCCCGATCGCCCCATAGGCGGAAGCCGTGACGTTGATCCGCCCGATCCGCCCATCGGCATTGTAGCCGAGATAGGCGACATCGTAATCATGCCCGCGCAGGTCGCCGAGCAGGGCGGGGCGGACGGGGAAGCCGTTATCGTCGATATGGATCCCGTTGCCCTCGCGGTTGTGATTGAACAGCGCGATGACCTGGCTGGTGAGGCCGGGGATCAGGAAATCCTGGCGATAGACATTGGCGACGAGGACGAAATCGTCGCGCGGGGCGGCGATGACGCTGTTGAGGCCCGAATTGGTGTCTTTTTCCAGCCGCCAGAACAGGCCGATATTATACTGGAAGCGGTTGCCGTCGCGGTTGCCGAACAGGCGGACGCCGAGCTGCTGGTCGTTGAACAGGAAGCCGCGGAAATCGCTCTGGAAGGGCTGGATGCCGACGCGGACGCTGTCGAAATCGTAGCGGTCCGAGACGTTGCGGATATGATAGTCGACGAACAGCTCCTGGACCCCCAGAAAGCTGTCGGTGCGGATGCTCTTGCGGCTGGGCGCGACGTTGAGGACGCGGCGCTCGGGCACGTTGACATGGCTGACGTTGAAGGCGAGCGCGACGCGATACTCGATCTCGGGCGGCTTGAACGCGGTCGAGCCCTTGAACAGCGACGCGCTGGCGATGAAGGTCTGCGAATAGACCACGCTCGCATCCTTGCCGAACACGTCGAGGCTCTGCGGGCGCTCGGTGGTCTGGACGCCGACGGGGATCGGGAAGGTTCGCGGTTCGACCACCGTGTCGCTGATCAGGTCGACGCGGAAGAACCAGTCGTCGTGATGGATCGGCAGCCAGGGGACCTTCTCGCGGTTGATCGGCCGGTCGCCCTTGAGGCTGTTCTGGTTGTAGGGGTCGCGCCAGTTCTCGTTGACCAGCCCGAGCGACTGGATCAGCCGGTAGCGGTCGGGGATCGGGATCTGGTCGGTCGGATAGGCCTCGGGCAAGGGCGCGCGGACCGCGCCGGGATTGACCTGGACGACCGGCGGGGGAAGGGGTTTCCGGAAATCGGGTCGGCGGCGGCCGTCGATCGTCGCGGCCGGATCGCTCTCGTCGTCGCGCCTGTCGGGGGGCGGAGCGTCCTGGGCGACCGGCACGTCCTGCGCCTCGGGAGCCGGCGCATCCTGCGGCGGAAGCCCGGTCTCCTGCAGCGCCACCGCGAGCATCATGGGGAGGAGCGCCGCCATGCTCTAGAGCCCCGCGCAGACATTCTGCGTGTTGGTATCGAGGAAGGGCGCGAAGGGGCAGTTGACGTAGCGCAGCCGCACCGGATTGCCGCCGATGGGGACCGAGATATTGTCGGCGCGGATCGCGGGCGGCGCATTGCCGATCCCGCCGACCCGGACCCCCGCGAAGTGGAGTCCCAGGAACGAGATCATGTCGTCCTGGTCGATCCCGTCGCCCGACACGCCGATCGCGCCGACAAGCGTGTTGCCGCGATAGATTGGGACCGATCCGGGGAAGATCTGGATGCCGTTCTGGAGGCGGTTATGCCCCGGCGAGACATCGGGGATCGCCGTGCAGCGCTGGGGCGTGTCGGTGATGCTCGCGCCGGTGACGAAGGCGAGATGGCCGCCGAGATTGCCGAGCACCAGCGCCGATTGCAGCCCGGTCGAGAAGGGATTGAACTGCGCGATCGGGCGCGAGAGCGGGCCGTTGGGGCGGCTGACCTCGCCATCGGGGAAATGGGGGCGCGAGAGATTGCCGCCCGCGCGATCGGTGAAGGCGTGGGTGCCAGTGAGCGCCGCCGGATCGTTCAGGAAGGTGCGCATGGCGGGGACGAAGCCGCGCACGTCGGCGCTGGGATCGCCGAGCAATTGGGCGCCCGCCTGGGCATGCGAGAAGAAGGCGGCGGTGCGCGCCTTTTGCAGCGACACGTCGATCCCGAAGATCGGCGCGTCGGGCGAGCGGACGATGCCGAGCGCGACGCCGTTGGTATCGACCAGGCTGATGCTCACCTGCGCGCGGCTGTCGAGCGGCTGGCGAATCTGCGCCCGCGCCCGTGACATGATGATGAACGCTTCCTCGAGCACCGCGCGCACTTCGGCGGCGGTCATCCCGCCATCGGTGCCCGCGATGATCGGATAGCGGTTGGCGCCCGATCCGTTGGTGAGGATGAAGGCGTTGGGGTTCGAGAATTCGCCCGCGGTGGCGGCGCGCACGCCCGATGCTTCGGTGCCATAGGTGGCGCCCGCGCTGATGACGGGGACGGCGGGGGTATAGCCGCGCACCGCGACCAGCGTGCCGAGCGCGGGGTTGGTCGCGGCATAGGTGGCGGTGCCCGGCGTCATCAGCGCCGTGTAGGCCATGTCGGTGTAGCGAAGCTGGGTGCCGTCGGCGTAGATCCGGTCGGCGCGGATGCTCTCGGGGGCTTCGTAGCCGCGCGTACCGGCGAGCGCGATCGCCTCCTCGGGATCGGTATCGACATCGAGGACATTGGAGTCGAAGCCGTACATACCGTCGGCCATCACCCCGACCCCGCCGACCGCGACGCCATTCTTGTAGAGGGGGAAGCCCCCGGGGTCGGCGGCGAGGCCGAGCGGCGAGCGTTTGGGCCCGATCAGCGCATCGGCGCCGAGCGAGCCGTGGCGGGCGGACAGGTCCGAGCAGGGAAGCTGGCTGAACTGGACGCCGAATAGCGGGCCGCTCTCCAGCCCCGCCGTCGAGGGCGCGGGCGGGAAATGGGTCTGGACGATCATCGACGCCGTGCGGGTCGAGAAGGCGTTGCCGCCCGACGAGAGATAGGCGCCGGTGACTGCCTTGGCGATGGCGCCGGCCTCCGCCGGGACAGTGAGGTTCTGCGCGTCGATATTGGCGCCATTGGGCGCGGCGCTGGTGACTGCGTTGGCGGGGGCGCCGGTCATGCGGAAGACGCCAAGGACATTGCCCACCCGGTCGACCACTGCGATCACCGCTGGCGCCCCACGCGCCTGCGCTTCCTGCGCGGCATGGGCGATGACGTTCTGGACATCGGCGACGCTCAGGCTCTCTGCCCCCGGAATCGTGTAAAGCCCCGCGGGAGCGGGGCCGGGGGCGGGCGTCGGCGTGGGGGCGGGCACATTGCCCCCGCTACTGCCGCCTCCGCCGCTGCACGCCTGGAGCAGCAAGGCGGTGCTCGCGAGCAACGCGGTGGCGCGCCTCATCTCAGCGCCCGGATCGCGCGGACCGCGCTTCCCAGCGAGGCGCGGAATTGCGCGGGCTTGAAGCCGTTGGGCTCGTTCACCGCGCTATAGGCGCGATTGATATCGGCGCGGATGCCCGCCGCCGCGCCTTCGCTGACTCGGCCCGACTTCACCAGCGCGCTGAGCAAGGTATCGACGCCCATCACCGCCTGCACCGATCCCTGATAGTCGGTGAAGCGTGCAGACAAAGCGGGCGCGGCGATGGCGTCGATCATCGCGAACGCCATGTCGCCGGTGCCGTTGATCCCGCCCAGCACCCCGGCAAGCGCCTGCGCGGTGGCGGCGAGCTTGCGCGCGGCGGCGGCGGAGGCGGCGCGATCCTGGCCCATCGCCTGGTGGAAGGCCTTCACGTCGGCGTCGAGGCGCGCGGCCATGCCCGGCGCGGCGACCTTCGCCGCCGCCGAGAGCAGGATCATGTTCTCGTCGTTGAAGGGCGGCTGGGCGAAGGGGATCGGGCGGCCCGGATTGGTCTCGAAGGTCAGGCTGCGGTCGGCCTGGTCGTAGATGCGGCGATGGCAGCTATGGCAATCGAAGAAGGTGAATTCGGGGAAGGCACCCTCGGTCCCGCGATTGCTGGCGTAGAGCGTCATCGAACGGCCCAGCGCCATCGCCTGGCCGACCGCCCAGAAGCGCACCGAATCGGTGCGGCCCTTGCGCTGGGCATAGTCGGCGTCCTCGTCATGATGCTGCTGCATCGTCGAGAAGAGATCGAGTTCGAAGCTGATGCGCGGATGGCCGGCGGCCATCATCCGGTGCGTGACATATTGGCCGGTGCGCGCGCTGCCGAGGTGGCAATCGAGGCAGACGCCCGCGCGGGTCATCGGCCGGTCGAGCGCGGTCATCCCACGCGAGACATTGGCGGCGTGGCTGGCGCCCACGGCATAATGCGAGGCGATCCAGCCCGATGCGCCGCCATGGCAGCCCTCGCAGCTCACCCCGTCATTGGTGAGGAATTTGCGGCCCTTCTCGCCATCCGCCGGGGTCGAGTGGCAGCCGAGGCAGGATGGGGCGGCGGTGGGGTCGGCGAGACCCAGCGTGGCGGCGATCTGGCGCGAGCGGCGGCTGCTCAGCACCGCGAAGGCGCGGCTGTGCGCGCCGCCGGGGGTGGAGGGTTCCTGCCAGCGTTCGAGCTCGTCCTGGCGGACCACCGCGCCATCGGCTTCCATGCGGCCGTGGCAGGTCGATCCGGCGCAGCTCGCCACGCCCTCGAAACCCTGCGGCGCGGGCGGCGCGGCGGTCGCGGCGGTGATGATCAGCGCGCTCAGCAGGGCGAGCAACAGCGCCGCGCCCAGCATTAGCGCGCCGCCTCTCGCTCCGGTCAACTGGCCCCCACCTAGCATCAAGCGTCACATCCCCTTGCCGCTTGCCGGGCAATCTGCCCGAAAGTGCAGATGGGGGACAGGCTTAAGTTGCGTTTCGGGTGTGTCGGGCGGGGAATGTTTCTAATTCCCGTCACCCCGGCCGAAGTGCCGGGGTCCACTGTGCGGCAATGGCGATCCTTGAGCCTCTTGTCCGGCCATCGCGGATGGGTGGACCCCGGCACTTCGGCCGGGGTGACGACCCTTGGCTTGGGGTTCAGCGGCGCCGAATCACGAGATTCCGGATTTCGGTCATGTCCTCCATCGCGAAGCGCACGCCTTCGCGGCCGAGCCCCGAATCCTTCACTCCGCCATAGGGCATGTTGTCGACGCGGTAGCTGGGGACGTCGTTGATGATCACCCCGCCGACATCGAGCTTGTCCCATGCGTCGAGCGCTTCGAACAGATCGCGGGTGAAGATGCCCGCCTGCAGGCCGAACTTGGAGTCGTTGACGATGTCGAGCGCCTCGCCGAAGGTCCCGAATGGGATCAGGAAGGCGACGGGGCCGAAGGCTTCCTCGATATTGAGCTTGGTCTCGCGCTTCACCCCTTCGAGCAACGTGGCTTCGAGCATTGCGCCATCGCGCTTGCCGCCGCAGAGCAGGGTCGCGCCCGCGGCGACGGCTTCCTGGATCCAGCCGTCGAGGCGCTTGGCCTCGCCCTCGGAGATCATCGGGCCGATGAAGGTCTCGCGGTCCTTGGGGTCGCCCGCGACAAGGGTTTTCGTGCGCGCAACCAGCATCTCGCGGAACTGCACATAGACGGCGCGGTGGATCAGGATGCGCTGGACCCCGATGCACGACTGGCCCGACTGGTAGAAGGCGCCGAAGATCACGCGTTCGAGCGCATCGCGCAGATCGGCGTCGTGATCGATGATCACCGCGGCGTTGCCGCCCAGCTCGAGCACGACCTTCTTCTTGCCCGCCTTGGCCTTGAGGTCCCAGCCGACCGCGGGCGAGCCGGTGAAGCTGAGCAGCTTGAGCCGCTCATCTTCGGTGAACATGTCCGCCCCCTCGCGGTGCGCGGGGAGGATCGAGAAGGCGCCCTTGGGGAGGTTGGTTTCGGCGAGGACCTCGCCCATGATGATCGCGCCCAGCGGCGTGCGGCTCGCGGGCTTCATCACGAAGGGACAGCCCACCGCGATCGCCGGGGCGATCTTGTGCGCGGCGAGGTTGAGCGGGAAGTTGAAGGGCGAGATGAAGCTGCACGGGCCGATGGGGACGCGCTTCCACATGCCCTGATAGCCTTTGGCGCGGGGGCTGATGTCGAGCGGCTGGACCTCGCCGGTCATCCGCACCGATTCCTCGGCGGCGATGCGGAAGGTGTCGATCAGGCGGGTGACTTCGCCCTCGCTGTCCTTGATCGGCTTGCCCGCCTCGACGCACAGCGCATAGGCGAGCTCCTCCTGCCGCTCCCTGAAGCGGTCGACGCAGTGCTGGAGCACCGCCTGCCGCTCATAGGAGGGCATCCGCGCCATCGGTTCGGCCGCGCGGACCGCGCCTGCGATGCCCTGCTCGATGATGTCCGGCGTCGCCTGCGCGCAGCGGAACGCGACCTCACCGGTGAACTTGTCGGTCACCTCCAGATCGGTGTTGGGCTGCTGCGCCTCGTTGTTGAGGTAGAGCGGGTAGGTGTCCTTGAGCTGGGTCATTTCCTGTCTTTCTCCCTCTCTCCGCTTGCGGGGAGAGGGTGGCCGAGCGCAGCGAGGTCGGGAGAGGGGGCTGCCGGATGGTATGGAACCGCCACGTCAGGCCCCTCTCCCCGACCCTCTCCCCGCAAGCGGGGAGAGGGAGAATTACAACGCGGCACTCATCTCCTTGATCTCGCGGTTCAATATCCGGTCATTGTCCGAATAGTCGACCGGGCAATCGATGAGGTGGACGCCGGGTTCCGACAGCGTCCGCCGGAGCAGCAAAGGCAGGTGCGCGGCGCTTTCGACGCGGTGGCCCTTGGCGCCATAGCTCTCGGCATATTTCACGAAATCGGGGTTGCCATAGGTCAGGCCCCAATCCTCGAACCCCATATTGGCCTGTTTCCAGCGGATCATGCCGTAGCTGCCGTCGTTGAGGATCAGCACGGTGATGTTGAGCCCCAGCCGGACCGCGGTCTCCATCTCCTGCGAGTTCATCATGAACCCGCCATCGCCGCAGATCGCCATCACCTTGCGGTCGGGATAGACCATCGCCGATGCCATCGCGCTCGGTAGCCCCGCGCCCATCGTCGCCAGCGCATTGTCGAGCAGCACGGTATTGGGCTGGCGCGCGGTGTAGTTGCGGGCGAACCAGATCTTGTAGACGCCGTTATCGAGGCAGATGATCCCGTCGGCGGGCATCGCGGTGCGGATTTCCTTGACGAGGCAGGCGGGCATGATCGGGAAACGCTCGTCGCATTCGAGCTTCGCGGTGTGCGCGACCTCGGCGGCGCGATAGGCGAGCATGTGATCGAAGTTCCAGCCGGGATTGGGGACGATCGCTTCCTTCATCTGCCAGATCGCGTTGGCGATATCGCCGATCACCTCGATCTGGGGGAAATAGACCGGATCGACCTCGGCGGTGCGAGTCGAGACATGGATCACCTCCGCGCCGCCGGCCTTCATGAAGAAGGGCGGCTTCTCGATCACGTCATGGCCGATATTGACGATCAGATCGGCATCCTCGACCGCGCGGTGGACGAAATCGCCCGCCGAGAGCGCCGCGCAGCCGAGGAATTTCGGGTGGGTCTCGTCGATCACGCCCTTGCCGAGCTGAGTGGTGAGGAAGGGGATGCCGGCCTTCTCGACGAACTGGAGCAGCATCCGCCCGGTCATCTTGCGGTTCGCGCCCGCGCCGATGACGAGGATCGGGGCCTTCGCCGCCTCGATCCGCTTGACCGCGGCCGCGACTGCCTTGGGCTCGGCGGAAGGACGGCGCGCGAGGCTCGGCTTGAGCGGGCGGCTCTCGGTCTGCTCGTCGGCGACGTCCTCGGGGAATTCAATATGCGTCGCGCCGGGCTTTTCCTCCTCGGCGAGCCGCATCGCTTCGCGGACGCGGCTGGGGATATTGTCGGCGCTGGCGAGTTGATGCGTGAATTTGGTGATCGGGCCCATCATCGCGACCACGTCGAGGATCTGGAAGCGGCCCTGCTTGCTCTTCTTGATCGGCTTCTGGCCGGTCACCATCAGGATCGGCATCCCGCCGAGCTGGGCATAGGCGGCGGCGGTGACGAAGTTGGTCGCGCCGGGACCGAGCGTCGCCATGCACACGCCCGCCTTGCCGGTGTGGCGCCCATAGGTGGCGGCCATGAAGCCCGCGCCCTGCTCGTGCCGCGTCAGGATCAGCTTGATCTTTTCCGACCGGCTGAGGCTGTCGAGCATGTCGAGATTTTCCTCGCCGGGGACGCCGAAGATATATTCGACGCCCTCTTCCTCGAGGCATTGGATGAACAGGTCCGAGGCCTTCATGGCGAGTCCCCCTGCGCGGCAATTTCGGGCGCGCAACAAAGTACGATACTCTCCGGCGACAAGAAAGCTGCGACTCGATGCAGGGTTGTCCGGCGGATGGACGGGAAAGTGCTCACTTTTTTCATCACCCCCGCGAAAGCGGGGGCCCATCTCCTGAACCATCCCGATGCATCACAGTTGTTGTATGCGTGGCATCTGCACGAGATGGGTCCCCGCTTTCGCGGGGATGACGGAGAGGGGGAGAAAGCCGATGGCGCTGGGGGATCATGTCGACCTGCCGACCTTCATGGAGGGCGTGAAGAAGCGCAATCCGGGTCAGCCCGAGTTCGTCCAGGCGGTGCAGGAAGTCGCGGAGGACATTTTCGACTTCATCGCCGGCAAGGAGGCGTACCACCACTACCAGATCCTGCGCCGCATCGCCGAGCCCGACCGGATCGTCAGCTTCCGCGTCTGCTGGGAGGACGAC
>CBINJP010000009.1:0-130401 GCA_966251045.1 uncultured Sphingomonas sp. | reverse complement strand
GGGAAAGACGGCGCGGGCGAGGCGGGCCATTGCCGGATGCTATGGCCCGCCCTTGTGGGAGTCAAATTAGTGCACTGTCACCGTAATCCTCACCGTAATCCCGTAATCCTGCAATGCTTATGGGTGATAACCGTGCATGCCGACGCCAGAATAGAATAGATATAAGAGAAATAACACTACAAGTGTCAATACAAATAATATTGATCTAAACTTCATGGCCGGTCTCTCTATTTAGGGCATTTATGATTTTGCCAATCCGCGTTCATTTGCCTTGATGCGCCTTGGGCGAAAGCTTCATATGTATTTCCATTGTACGTACCCCGACCGGTCAAAAGCCCCCTATTGAGTTAATTCCATAACTCGAATAAAACGCCCCCTTTTCGCTCGCAAATTGCGATGTATGATACAGCTCTTCAAAACCTACTCTACTTCTGAGATTTGCTACTTCATCAAAATGCTCCGGTCTTACGTAAATGGTATTTCCCTGCGTAACGGCCCATGCACCTGTATTCCACGATTACGGTGACAGTGCACTAATTTTTCGCTTCCGGCCAGGCTGGGCTGCCCTGAGCTTGCGACCGCTTGCTCCCTCGAGTCCCTCGATGAAGCTGGGATCGCCCAACGGCCGCCCGATGGTCTCGGCGCTGCGTAGCCGCATCGTGCGCGCCTCATCCTCGGCCGCGGCGAGCAGCGCGGCGAAATCGGGATAGCGCGACCGAACCGGCTCCAGAACGGTGACACCATCCTCCTCGATCTCGCCAAGATGCACGCGGGCGCTCGACCAGGGCCAGTCCGCCGCCTGATCGACCAGTCTCGCCCGCACCGGATTGAGCGCGACATAGCGCAGCGCCGCGCCAAGATGCGTCTCGTCCATCGCGACGCACCCGAAACGGCCCTGCCAGAAATGGCCCGTTCGCTTGAGGCGGGCGTGGACATGCCCCGCATAGCGACGATGGACCGGCGCCAGAGCGCGGCGGATGGCGTCCGGGTCGCGGGGCACGAGGATGAGGTGGACATGGTTTGGCATCAGCACCCATGCCCAGACCTCCACGCCGGCTGCGGCGCAATGTTCGGCGAGCAGGTGGCGATAGAGCGCATAGTCCGCATTGCAGAAGAAGGTCTGGGCGCGGCCATTGCCACGTTGCGTCACGTGATGAGGGATGCCGGGAAAGACGGCGCGAGCGAGGCGGGCCATTGCCGGATGCTATGGCCCGCCCTTGTGGGTGTCAAATAGGTGCACTGTCACCGCAATCGCTGTCACCGCAATCGAACCTGCCGTCGTAATTCAACAACAACACTCAGCGCGATCTAATGATCCAAAAAAGAATCGACAAAGATATTGTTATAATAAATAGAATTGTTACGATCGTGCCAGAGGTGAAATACATTCTCGATAATATTGACTCTAGCGTCCACTTGGGAGTATGTGCGTTTATGCCAAAAAAATGCGCGCTACTTCGAATTGGAATAACGCAAATTATTACAATAATTGTAATTACAAGAAGGGAAATCAATTTCCACCACATTGTCTCTCTACTTCTTAATAATGGAACGATCAAATGTCTAACAAATTACTCATCATCCAAACCTACATTTAATGTTCCTGAATTGAGCAAAATATATTGCAATTTTGACTACCCTGGAATTTCTACGATAGCACATAATTTGGTTCCAGCGGGCAAATGAATCCTATAGTTTCTTATTTCATAGGGCATTGGAACTGCGTAGCCGGATTTTAGTTCTACAGCGTATTCCGGGCGGTCTAGGTTATATCCGTATACTCCATCCGCCCTCACTGAGCCAGGAGTGCCGTAGCTAACCCGAACGCCGTCCTTATAGGATATTTCTGCATAGTATGGTGGGCCGAGGGCTGTAATTTCACTTGCGAAAACCTTATGAACAAGTGTACCTCTCAACCAAGGGTACAAATATAGCGACCCAAAAGTTGGAGGATAGGAATCATAAGCTTTATCAGCCGCTCTTAGAAAAGGTCCGGATGTCGCCGCTGGACATTGCTCTAAATCTTGATCATTTCCATCATCTCCTGAACTTCCATACCCAGCACCGAGAAATTCAAAATAAGCTAACAGTGATCCATTTCCACCTAGGCCAGGAGTTCCGCACGCCGAGTCCTGTTCGACCCACATATCGACTAGAATTTTTGGCCCGTAATCGTGTTCACCCACTGGCTCCTGAATGAACCTGCCCCACAGCGTAAAGCTACACAGTCCCCTGAAATCTGTAGAATTGACTGGATCGTTGGCGACGTAAGCGTGAGTGTTCATCCCATCGCCATAGCCGATCGGATCGGTCTGCATGAACCGTCCCAGCGTCGGCGAGTAGAAGCGCGCCTTGTAATAGTACATGCCGAGCGGTGAGAGCCATGTCTGGCCGGTGTACTGGAACCGCCCCACATTGCCGCCGCCGGGGATGCCATATTCGTCATAGGCGTTGATGGCAGTCTTGGCGCCGCTTTCATTGCTGCGCGCGACAATCGAGCCGCGCTCGTCGGCGTGGAGGAACGTCCGCACGCCGGAGCCCGTCCCCGACTCTGAATATTCCACCAATGGGGCATCGGTGCCAGGTCCGTGCACATAGCGCTTCTGCATCACGGACGATGTGTTATACTCGGCGATCAGCGCCACGCCGTCATACTGGAACCGCAGCGTCGAGCCCGCCGCCACTTCGTACAGCCGCAGCATCGGATCATAGGCGTAGGTGGAGTTTGTGCTGCTCACCGTCGCACTCTTCAGCAGATTCTCCGAACTGTAGGTGTAGCTGTCGCCGCCAGCGCCGGTCAGATTGCCGCGCGCATCGTAGCTAAGACTCGTCCCGCCTGAGGCGGTCAACTGGTTGAGGCCGTTCGATGCGTAACCGCGATTGACGTTGAAATGCCCGTCCCAGGCATAGAGATCGTTGGTTCGCGTCTGGCTCGCGATTTGGCTGGCGGGCGTGTAGCTGAACGTGGTGGTCACGTCGTTGGTGGACGTACCGCCATCGAGATTGTGGCTGAGCGAACTGAGGCGCGAGATATTGTCCGCGCCGTAGGTGGTCACGGTACCATTGCCATAGGTCAGCGTCGTGCGGCGACCTAGGTTGTCATAGGCATAGGTAGCCAGTACGCCCACGTCCGAGGTCGCGCCGTTCTCGCGGATGACTGTCACTTCACCGGTGACCAGATAGTCGTAGCTGACGTAGAAGCTGTCGGGCCAGGTCGTCCGCGTCCGCCTTCCGGCTGCGTCGTACTGGTAGGAAACGGTGCCCAGTGGCCCAGCCTGGCTGGTGTTGCGGCTGAGCGCGTCATAGCCGAATGTCAGCGCGTTACCCGTCTGGCTCGCCCCAGTCATCCGGCCGAGCAGGTCGTAGCTGTAGGTAACGTCGGGTTCGCTGCCGGGCAGGTTCTTCGTGGTCATCCGGCCAAGATAGTCATAGCTGTAACCGATCACCTGCGAGCTGTCGGCGCTGTATCCGCGCAGGCGCCGGCTGGTGACCTGGCTGCCGGCGTTATAGATCAGTTCGACATAGTCGGTCGTCGAGCTGGTCCCGGCGCCCTTGGTCGTGGACGGATAGCGTGTCTTCGAAAGCCGGTCGAAACCGTCATATTCGTACGTGGTCTTGTTGCCCTCGGCATCGGTGACGGTCGCGGTCTTGCCGTTGCTGGTATAGGTCGCGGTCACTTCGTCGGCCTGCACGCCGCTGACCCCATAGCCGGTCTGCACCTTGGTGACCTGTCCGGCGGCGTCGTAGCTGTATTTGGTGATGCGGTCGGGGCCCGCCGAGCCGGTCGTCGCAAGCGTGCACGCGGACGAGGGCAGCGAGGACCAGGTCGCGGAGTTCATGCGCAGGGCCACACATTCGATGCGGCCGACGCTGTCGTAGCTGTACTGCGTCACCTGATAGGTGGTGCTGTTCGCGGTAAGCACTTCCTTCGTCTTGCGGCCATTGGCGTCGTAGGTGATGGTGAACTGCTGCGCGGAAACGAAGGCCGCCCAGTCGCTGTCGCCCGTGCCATTCACTGTGCCGATCTCGATCACGGTGACTTGACCGTCGGCATTATAGGTGCGCTTTTCCGCGCGGCGCTTGAGCGTGCCGCCGCCATCCGGATCGGGCGAGATGACGCCCACACGCCGGCGATCGGCGTCGTAGCGGAAATGGGTGGTGTCCGCGTTGCCCGAAAGCGGCCCATCGACGGTGAGCACGTCACCGGCGCTGGTATAGGTGATGCCGGTCACCGCGCTCAGGCTGTTGTTGCCCGCGGCGGTCGTCACGCTCGTCTGATTGAGGTTGCCGTCCCAGACCGTGGTGGTTTTCACTTCATCCGCGGTGCCCACGCAGCTCGGCGTGTCCGTGGTCGCGCCCGTCTGGCAGCTCGAGACGGTGGTTTCCAGCGAAACGCCCGCACCATTGACCGTAAAGCCATAACGTGCCTCGGGCCGCTTGGCCCCGCCGGTCGCGGCCGGCAAAGTGGTGGCGGTGAGCAGCCCGGTCGTGCCGTCATAGCTATAGTTGGTGACGTTCCCGAGCGCGTCGGTGGTCGAATCGGGGCTGTTGCAGTGCGGCGTAGAACAGCTCGAGGGATAGCTGGCGGTGGTGACGATATCCGACAGACCCGACCCCGATTTGGGCTTGAGACGAGTCTCGGTCACATTGCCGCGGCTGTCATAGGTGTACTGGATCTTGTTCCCTTCGGGGAAAGTGATCTCGGTGGGCCGGCCGATGCTGTCGTAGCTGTAGCTGGTGGTGCGTGAGAGAGCGTCGGTGATCGAGGTGATGCGGAACTTGTTCTTGTCCGACACGATCGTGGTGCTGTTCGATTGCGCGTCGGTCACCACCATTGTCGCGGTCGAGCCGGACACGGAATAATTATAGGTGGTGGCGATACCGTCGCGGGTGATCGTGTTGCTGCTCCAGGTCGTGGTGTCGCTGCCGGCGGTCGGGCGGCGGATCGTCGCCTTGCTCCCGTTATTGTCGAAGCGCCACACGCTGCCGCCGGGTGCGGTAAAGGTGTAGACGTTCGTCGAAGGGTAGCCGTAGGTGACGGTGCCGGTGGTGGTCGAGCCGTTCTTGAGCGTGGCGCTCGTACGGCGAAACCAGGTCGGCCCCGGGGTGACGCCGGGATTGTTGGTGTGGCCGGAGCTGCCGGTCGAATAGGCCCAGTTGATCGAATAGCCGGCCTCGTTGGTGACCGACGCCAGCCGCCAGTCGAAGACGCAGGCGGGGCCGCTCTCGCTTTCGATCGGAACATCCTCGCAGTTGGACCAGGTGTCCCAGGTGAAGTTCACCGTCAATCCGCTCAGGCCGGTCGCCGATGCCGGAAGAAAGGTGCAGTTCGCTGTGTTGAGGGCGTCGCAAAGATTTGAGGGGCCGTTGAAGGACGGCGCCGGATTGTTGAAGACCACTTCCACACCGTCGAGCGTGCGATAGGTCGCGGTGGCATTGGGGAAGTCGACGGTCAGCGTCGCGCCGGTGCCGCGCGTCGAGGTCGTGCTGGCGCTTGCGAAATGGTCGTATTTCCCGCCGCCGATTGCCACCTCGTACGAGTTCACGCCGCCGGACGTGGTGACGGTCAGCCGCATGTCGGTCCAATTGTCCCGCCGCTGCCCGTCATAGGCGACCAGCGACAATTGGGCCTGGCCGGAACCGACCGAGGCGATGGGCACTTGCGGCTCGAACCGGCCCGTGATCAGATCGACACCATTGCCGTCCCGGTACGGATGCGGGTTCGATTGCGCCCATGCCGGGGCGGCGAGGCCGCTGGCGAGGATGGTGGTGAGCGACAGCGCGGCGCGACGGATGATCCGGCCGCGGGCGCGGCCATCGGTGATGCTCTTCATGAGACTCCCCCAAAATGCTGGTTGCGAACGCGGACGCGGATCAGTTCGGCGAACCGGTGACGTTCACCGTGAGCCGGTTTTCGGCCTTGTCGTAGGTGTAGTTGGCCTGGAGATTGTTGTTCACGCTCCCCGAATGGCTGACATTGGTCAGCCGCCCCCGCGCGTCATAGGTATAGTTGATCGTCTCATTGCCCATTTCGGGCGCCGCGGATGCCGCCGCGAGCGCCGCGGTGATCGTCGCGGCCGCCAGCGCGGTCGTCAGCAATAGTCTGCGCATGCCATGCTCCTCGATGCCTCGATGGCCCCTGCCACCAAGGAACATAATGAGAACAATCGAAATCCAACAATGCAAGCGCAATCCTGCCGGGCAGGCATCCTCTGGATTTCCGGGAGAAACTGGTGCGGCGGATTGCTCCGCTCAGCGAATGTTCTTACGCTGCGGCCCGTTGATAACCTCTCGCGAAACCTGATCTTGGTCAAGTCCCTGAATCGGAGTTATCCACAGAGAGTTTTCTTTGACAGATAACAAGTTATCGTGACAACTTCACGAAGAAGCCGGCAAATATGGGCGGAGTTTATCGTGCGTTGGATTTCATGATCGTGGATCCGGTAGCATCCATTTCGGCGTCACTGTCCGATCCCGTCGGCACCAGCCCGGTCGTCGCTGCGATACTGTGGCTGCAACATACGCTGCTGGGAACGATCGCGCTTACCGTCGCGATTCTCGCGGTCGCGTCGGTCGGCTTCATGATGCTCAGCGGCCGTGTAAATTTCCGCCACGGATTGACGGTCATCGGCGGCTGCTTCGTGCTGTTCGGTGCGTCGAGCATCGTCGCCGGGATCCGGTCGGCGGTCGCCGGCGGCGGAGAATCCGGGACCGAGCTTGCCGCTGTCCCGGCGCCGCCGCCGGTGGTGATCCCGCCGTCGGTGCCGCGCGATCCCTATGCCGGGGCGTCGCTGCCGCCGCGCTGATCACCTTCGATCAACGCCAGCAGGGCGAAGCTGGCGAGCCAGTGCGTGCCCATATAGTGATCGTCGATATGGCCGAGGCTGGCGTCGATATGGGCGTCGGCGGCCTTTGCGAGTTCGGGGCGGTCCAGCGCTTTGGCCAGCGCGCGCCAGCACCAGGCGCGGCTGAGATTCACCCCGTCGAGATGCGCGATCTTGCCGTCGCTTCGGTCCGAGACCGTGGCCGGGGTAAAGAGTGTCGCGGGTCCGCCCTGTGCGCAGCGGGGGAGGAAGGCGTCGAACCATGAGGCGAATTCAGCCGAAGGCAGGACGCGGCTCATCAGCAGGGCTTCGGTGAGCGCGGAGGAGAGGAATTCGTCGCCGCCGGGTTCCCATGCCTGGCAGTCGCGGTCATCGGCGAACCAGTCGCGGGCGCGGGCGTCGA
This sequence comes from uncultured Sphingomonas sp., assembly GCA_966251045.1. Classification (GTDB taxonomy): domain Bacteria; phylum Pseudomonadota; class Alphaproteobacteria; order Sphingomonadales; family Sphingomonadaceae; genus Sphingomonas. The sequence continues at coordinate 123,174 of CBINJP010000009.1, read as the reverse complement.
TCAGCGTAGCGAGTTCGGGATCGTGCGCCAGCGCCCATCCGCGCGCATGGATCAGCGCGAAGCTGGTGTTGAAATGAGTGCCGACGCGGATCGGGTAAGTGAGCTTGGGCAGATAATCGCGGAACCGTGCGGCGAAGGCGCGGGCGAGCGGTTCGAGATTCGCGGCCCAGGGGGCGTCGTGGCGGGTCAGCTCGCCATGGAGCGCCAACAGCCAGCCCCAGCCATAGGGCCGCTCGAAGCCGGCGGCGGTCGGCCGCGAGAGATAGGCGAGCTCGCCGGCGGCATTCTCCGCGGTCAGCATCCGGTTCGCCTTTTCGCGGATCGCCTCAGCCTCGGGCAGGCGGGGCTGGCGGCGGAGCAAGGTCATCACCTGCCACCAGCCATGGACGCAACTGTGCCAGTCGAAGCTGCCATGGAAGATCGGGTGGAAATGGATCGGCGGGCGGGCATCCTCGGGCCCGGCGAGGACATGATCCATCTTGTACGGGTATTGCTGCTCGAGATGGCCGAGGGTCAGCCGAGCGAAACGCGACGCCAATTCAAAGGTGACTATGGTCATCTAAAAGGCCAGGAAGTAAAGAAGACAGATATTTACGAGCAGCAGGGGCAGCGCGGTCGCCACCTGTGCCTTGACCACGCCGTTTCGGTCCCTGAGTTCGAGCAGGGCGGCGGGGACGAGGTTGAAATTGGCCGCCATGGGGGTCATCAGCGTCCCGCAAAAGCCGGCGAGCATGCCGACCGCGCCGACCACCGCGGGATTTCCGCCATGGCCGGTGATCAGCAGCGGCACGCCGATCGCCGCGGTCATTACCGGGAAGGCCGCGAAGGCGTTGCCCATGATCATCGTGAACATCGCCATGCCCAGCGCGAACACCACCACGGTCAGGAAGATGTTGCCGTCAGGAATCAGTGCTTTGGTGGTGTCGCCGATGATCGTGCCGACACCCGCGGCCGCGAAGACCACCCCGAGCGCGGCGAGCATCTGGGGCAAAACGGCGGCCCAGCCGATGGAGTCGATCAGGCGGCGGCCTTCCTGCAAGGGCGCGATGGCGGGCGGCTTGAGCCAGATGCAGATCACCGCGAGCGCGAGCAGCACACCCAGACCGAGCAAGATGTAGGTCTCGCGCTTGGGCTGGAAGAGGCCCGAAGCGCCAAGCGGCGTATAGGTGTAAAGCAACGTGCCGATCAGCGCGGTCAGCGGGATGATCAGCGCGGGGAGGAACAGTTTGTTGCCCAGCATCGCGCTGAACGCTTCCCGCTCCTCTTCGGTCGTGGTCGGCGGATTGCCCCGGCCGACAAAGCCGAACCCGGCCAGTCCGGCGAGGCCCAGGACCAGCACGCCATTGGCGAGATCGTCGAGGTAGGAGCCCGCGAGCAGGCTGAGCGCCATCAGCCCCCAGAAGGCGGCATTGCCAAAGCGTTTGCCGTTGGTCCGGTCGACCGCGCTCAGCACCGCGAAGGCGGCGAATATCAGGCCAGCGAGAGTGTAGAGCCATTCAAGCGTGATCATCGCGCCTTATCCCTTCCCAGTTCCCCGGCGAAGGCCGGGGCCCAGACTCGGCGCAGCGCGCCGAAGTGCACGCTGCCGCGTGCGAGGGTATGGAAGGGCTGGACCCCGGCCTTCGCCGGGGAACGGAAAGCGTTGATCACGGCACTTTCCTCCCGAGCTTGCGGTCGAGAAGGAGCAAGCGAGCGCCGTGGATCAGGAAGGCCGCGATGGCGCTGGGGATCGCCCACACCGCGAGCTCGAGCGGGGCGAGGTCGATCTTGTAGGTGGCGAGCGTTGCCTGGATCAGCACGATCGATCCGATCGCGAAGAAGATGTCCTCGCCGAAGAACAGGCCGACATTGTCGGTGCCGGCGGCCATGGCCTTCACATGCTCGGCGGTTGCTTCGTCGAGTTCGCCATGCTGCTTCTCGGCGGCCGCGAGCGCCATCGGGGCGACCAGCGGGCGCACGGTCTGGGCCTGACCCGCGGTGGAATGGAGCCCGACGGCGGCGGTGATCTGGCGATAGACGAGATAGAGGATCAGGAGCTTGCCGGCCGTGGCGTTACGGAAGCCGAGGATCACCGCGCGGGCGCGTTGCTGCAGGCCGTATCGCTCGAGCATCCCGATCGCGGGGAGGACGATCCAGACGATCGCGATGATGCGGTTGTCATTGAATGCCTTGCCGAAGGTCGTAGTGACTTCGACCGGGTTCATCCCCGCCAGCAGCCCGGTGACATAGGCCGAGGCGGTGACCACCAGCATCGGATTGAGCCGCAGCGCGAAGCCCGCGACGACGACGAGGATACCGAGCAGCGGGAGGTAATGGCTCATTTGCCGTACCCTCCGCCGCCCGGCGTTTCGATCACGAAAACGTCGCCCGGCGCCATCTCGGCGGAGGCAGTGGCGGAAAAGGACTCTACGTCGCCATCCGCGCGCTCGACCCGGTTGATCCCGGTCGCGCCGTCCCCGCCGCCGGCCAGCCCGAAGGGCGGCACGCGGCGGCGGTTGGAGAGGATGCCGGCGGTCATTGCCTCGCGGAAGCGGATGCGGCGGACCGCGCCGTCGCCGCCCTTGTTCGCGCCATCGCCCCCGGAACCGCGCCGGATGGCAAATTGCTCGACCAGCACCGGGAAGCGCGCCTCCAGCACTTCGGGATCGGTCAGCCGGCTGTTGGTCATGTGTGTCTGTACCGCCGAACAGCCGTCGAACCCTGGACCCGCGCCGCTGCCGCCCGCGATCGTCTCATAATATTGGTGGCGGGCATTGCCGAAGGTGAAATTGTTCATCGTCCCCTGCGACCCCGCCAATGCCCCCAGCGCGCCGAACAGCGCGTCGGTCACAACCTGACTCGTCTCGACATTTCCGGCAACCACCGCGGCGGGATAGCGCGGATTGAGCATGCAGCCTTCGGGGACCACGATGGTCACCGCGCGCAGGAAACCGTCGTTGAGCGGCACCGGCTCGTCGATCAGCGTGCGCATCACGTAGAGCACGGCTGCGCGCACCACCGCGAGGGGCGCGTTGAAATTGTCGGGCTGCTGTTCGCTGGTGCCGGTGAAGTCGAAGGTGAGCGCGCCGTCGCCGACGGTCACCGCCACCTTGATCACCGCGCCGCTGTCCATCTCATAGGTGAAGCTGCCCGACCGGAGGCGCGGGATCAGGCGAGCGACGGCTTGCGCCGCATAGTCCTGGACGTGGCGCATATAGGCCTGGACGACCTCGACACCGTAGTCTGAGGAGGTCCCGCGCAGTCCCTCCGCCCCGCGCGCACAGGCCGCGATCTGGGCCGAGAGGTCGGCGATGTTCATGTCGATATTGCGCGCGGGGTAGGGGCCGGAGGCGAGCAGGGCGCGGGTTTCGGCCTCCAGCAATTCGCCATTCTCCACCAGCAGGACATTGTCGAAGATGATGCCTTCTTCGCGGATATCCGTGCTGTTCGGCGGCATCGATCCGGGGCTGATCCCGCCGACATCGGCATGATGCCCGCGCGCGGCGGTGAAGAAGGCGAGCTTGCCCTCGACGAACACCGGCTGGATCACGGTGATATCGGGCAGGTGGGTGCCGCCATTGTACGGCGCGTTGAGCGCGTAGACATCGCCTTCGCGGATGCCGCGCCCGTCGCTGGTTCGCCGCGTCAGGATCGTCCGGATGCTCTCGCCCATCGATCCGAGATGCACCGGGATGTGCGGCGCGTTGGCGATCAGATTGCCCTCGGCATCGAACACCGCGCAGGAGAAATCGAGCCGTTCGCGGATGTTCACCGACGATGCGCTGTGGCGCAGCGCCGCGCCCATTTCCTCGGCGATTGCCATGAACAGGCCGGAGAATATCTCCAGCCGCACGGGATCGAGCTCGGTGCCGAGCGCCGCGGCCGCGCGGACGGCAGCGCGAGTGAGGATCAGGCAGCCCTCGCCATCCACGCTCGCGCGCCAGCCGGGCTCGACCACGGTGGTCGCGACCGGATCGATGATCAGCGCGGGGCCGGTGATGTCGGCGCCCTCGGCCAGCTCGGCACGGTCGTACACCGGGGTATCGTGCCGTTCGCCCGCCATGAAGGTCTCGACCATCGCCACCGGCGGTGCGCTGGCGGCGGGCGGGGAGGGCATGGCCAGCCCCGCGCCACCCTCGGCGATGGCCTCGGCGCGGAGCATGTCGACGATCAGCCGGCTCGTCGCCGAATAGCCGAAGCGCTGGCGATACGCTGCCGCGAAGCCCGCGCGCATCGCCCCGGGCTCCCTCAAGGGCACTTCGATGGTGGAGTCGCTGCCCTGGGTGCGCAGATGCGCGGTCATTTCCAGCCGGGCATTCTCGCCCAGCGCATCGAGCGCCTCCAGCCCCAGCGCATCGGCGATGCGGCCCAGCGTCCCGTCCTCCAGCGGCAGCTCCACCGTCCGCTCGCGCACTTCGCGCCGCGCGGCGATGCCGATGCCGTAGGCGGAGAGCACCCCCGCGAGCGGATGGATCATCACCGTCTCGATCCCCAGCGCATCGGCGACCAGGCAGGCATGCTGTCCGCCCGCGCCGCCGAAGCTGGCGAGGGTAAAGCGCGTCACGTCATGCCCGCGCGCGATCGAGACCGACTTGATCGCATTGGCCATATTGGCGACCGCGATGGCGACGAGGCCCTCGGCGGCGGCCTCGGGTTCGAGGCCGGCCTGCGCCGCCACCTCGCGCAAACGCGCGAGCGATGCCTCGCGGTCCAGCGGCTGATCGCCTTCGGGTCCGAACACGCTCGGGAAGAAATCGCCCTGCACCTTGCCGAGCGCGACATTGCAGTCGGTGACGGTCAGCGGTCCGCCGCGCCGGTACGCCGCAGGCCCCGGCACCGCACCGGCCGAGGCCGGCCCCACCAGCAACCGCCCGCCGTCGTACCGGCACACCGATCCGCCGCCTGCCGCGACGGTATGGATCCGCAGCATCGGTGCCCGGATGCGGGCACCCGCGACGATCGTCTCATTGTCGCGCTCATATTGCCCGGCATAGAGCGACACATCGGTCGAGGTGCCGCCCATGTCGAAGCCGATCACGCGGTCGAACCCGGCGCGTTTCGCGGTCTCGGCCATGCCGACGATCCCGCCGGCGGGGCCGGAGAGGATCGCGTCCTTGCCGCGAAAGCCGCGTCCCGGGGCGAGGCCGCCATTGCTCTGCATGAACAAAGGCGCCTCGCCGAGCGCCGCCTCCAGCCCCTCGACATAGCGGCGCAGCACCGGCGAGAGATAGGCGTCCACCACGCTGGTATCGCCGCGTCCGACCAATTTGATCAGCGCGCCGACCTCATGGCTGACCGAGACCTGGGTGAAGCCGACCTCGCGCGCCAGTCCGGCGAGCGCCGCTTCATGCGCGGCGTGGCGGTAGCCGTGGAGCAGCACGATGGCCATCGAGCGCAGCCCGCGCGCATGGGCTTGCGCGAAGGCCGCGCGGGCCGCGTCCAGATCGAGCGGACGCAGCACGTCGCCCTCATGCGTCACCCGTTCGTCTATCTCCACGACCTCGGCATGAAGTGGCGGCGGGCGCACGATATGCCGCGCGAAGATATCCGGCCGGTCCTGCGTCCCAATTACCAGCGCATCGGCAAAGCCGCGCGTGATCGCCAGCAGCACGGGCTCGCCCTTGCGCTCGAGCAAAGCGTTGGTGGCGATGGTGGTGCCGATGCGGATCTCGGCGGGGGGCAGGGGGCCGCTCGGACATTCCGTGAGCATCCGGATCGCCGCCACCGCAGCGTCGTCATAGCGTTCCGGATCTTCGGACAGCAGCTTGGCGGTGACCATCTCCCCATCGGGCGTCCGCGCCACCACATCGGTGAAGGTGCCGCCGCGATCGACCCAGAAATGCCAGTTCCCCATCGGGGGAGCGATGCGGGGGGAGGGGCGTCAGGTCAACACCACTTCTCTCCTCCCTCGCTGCGAAGGCAGCGGGGGAGGTGGCGCCATAATCGGCATAATATTCGCCGTTCTTCAGGCGCGGGGCGGTTCCGCCGGCAGGATCACGGTGACGCGCAGCCCGCCGATCGGCGAACGGCTCGCCTCGATCCGGCCATGGTGGGCCTCGACGATCGCGCGCGCGGTGGCGAGGCCCAGCCCTGATGCCGCCGCCGAATCCTCGGGCCGGTCCGAGCTGCGGTAAAAGGGCTCGAACAGCCGCTGCGCCAGCATCACGTCGATCCCCGGCGCATTGTCGTCGATGATCAGCCGCCACGCGTCGCGCGAGCTTTCGAGACCGAGGACGATCTGGCCGCCCTTGGGCGTGTAGCGCAGACTGTTCTCGATCAGCGCACCGAACAATTGCTCGATCCGCGCGCCATCCCATTTCACCAGGATCGTGTAGCCGGGAAGCGTGCTGGTCTCGAGCCGGACGCCGCCGGCCTGCGCGCGCTTGCTATGGTCATGGATCGCGTTGTGGATCAATGCGCGCGGATCGACCTGGCTGAAATTGACCGGCAGGCGGCCCAGATCGGCGAGCGCGACCGCGCTCAGATCCTCGGCCATCTGGCTCAGGCGACGCTGATCTTCCTCAAGTCCGGTGGTGAGCGCGGCGTCGATCGGAATCTGTGCGGCCGCGAGCGCGTCGAGATGCTTGCCCAGGCTCTCGGTCGGGCGCTTCAGCTCGTCGGCGATCGAGACCAGCCAGGTGCGGCGCGCGGTTTCGAGGCGACTGAACTGGCTGGCGATCCGGCGCAGATTACGTGTGGTCGCCACCACTTCGCTGGGGCCGCGCTCTTCGAAATCGATATTGTGGTCGCCGTGCACGACCTCGCGGCTGAGCCGGTACAGCTCGAGCTGCGGCTTCGACCAGCGGCGCGCGAACTCGTACGCGGTGACGAGCAGGAAGACGAACAGCGCGAGGACGATCGCGCCGATCCCCAGATATTGGGTGGCGAGATAGCGCCGGTCGTCATCAGTGAGATTGGGCTCGCGGACGATCCGGGCAAGCGCGACGGTCTGGTTGTTGACGCGGATCGGGCGCTCGGCGCGGGGCGGCTCGGTGCTGGTCGGGCCGGAGATCGGTGCGCCGTCGGGCCGGACGAGCTGGACGCGCCCGCCGAGCCGCTGCGGATCGCGCAGATCGAGCTCGGGGACGAGCTGATCGAGCGGCTTGCCCTGCGCCGCCGCGATCGAGGCGGCGTCGGCGAAGGATTCGAGCCGCTCCTGATCGCGATGGGCGAGCTGGATCTGCTGACCCATATGCATGTTCCACACGAGCAGCCCGCCGGGAACCACGGCCGCGAGCAGCGCCTGACTGGCCAGGGGAAGGAACATTCCAGGGAAAAGCCGCACCTAAACTCCTCCGCCCGAAGGCATCGCCGCGAGCGCGTTAGCTCGCGACATCGAAACTATCCAGTATCCGCGCGCCCGCCATGAACACCGCGATCGGGCAAAGCAGGAACAGCATCCATCCCCCCAGGCCCGGAAAGCGATCGAGATAATGGACGCCGCGTTCCACCGCCCCGGTCGCGAGCCCGTAAATGATGAGGAACGCCTCGAACTTGGACTTGATCACAAACAGGCGAGACATGCGGCGGATCATGCGCGAATGTAAAGCATGGCCCGTGCCAAGCGCGGAAATCCGCGGTTTCCGGGTTAAGCCTTATGGTTACCTGTCAATTAATTCGACAATATCCAGCGTTTCGAGCAGCGCGCGGCGCGCGGCCTCGATCCGGGCGATCAGCGCCGGGTCGCCGATCTCGTCCTGGCCGATGCTTTCGGGCCAGTGCCGCTCGATTACCGCGGCGATCCGGTCGAGCTCGCCCATGTCGACAAGGAAGCGCCGGTCGATGCTCGCGGGATCGGCGACGACGCGCAGGCGCAGGCAGGCGGGGCCGCCGCCATTGGCCATCGACTGGCGCACATCGACGACCTCCAGCCGCCGGATCGGGCCGTTGCCCGCGACATGGGCATTCAGCCAGCGCCACACGCTGGGCGTCTCGCGGGCTTCGCTCGGCATCACCAGCGCCATTTCGCCGCCGGGGAGCGTTACAAGCTGGGCATTGAAGAGGTAGGAGGTGATCGCATCGGCGAGCGGCACCTCGGCGTCGGGCACCTCGACGATCTCGACCTCGGGGAAGGCGCGGCGAAGATCGGCGTAGAAGCCCGCCTTGTCGGCAAAGGCGAGTTCGTGCGCGAACAGCACCCGCTCGTTGGCCACTGCGACGACATCATTGTGGAACGCCCCCGCGGCAATCGCCTGCTCGGATTGCTGGACGAACAGGGTGCGCGCGGGGTCGAGCCGGTGGTGCCGCGCGACCGACGCGCTCGCCTCACGATGCTGGCGGGCGGGGAAGGGACCGCCCGACACGCCATAGACGAACACCTCGACGCCGGGTTCGCCGTGTGAGGCGCACAGCCGCATATGATTGGCCGCGCCTTCGTCGCCGAACGGCGCGGGGACCGGCGCGTGCACCGCGAAGGCGGGATTGGCGAAAGCAATGCGGAGCTGCGCCAGTGTCTGCGGCCATTCATGGCTGCGATGCGGCATGGTGACGAGGTTGGCGGGCGAGAGATGGCAGACCCCGTCCGCGGTATCGGGCGCGGGCGAGACGGTCGCGGCATTGGCCGCCCACATCGCCGATGCGCTGAGCGCCTGCGCCTGGAGATGCGGTTGCGCATCCGCATAGCGCGTGCCGAGCCGGTCCAGCCAACGATGGTCCGGGCGGTTGTGCGGCACCAGAATGCCCTGGGTCAGCCCCAGCGCGATATTGGCGCGCATCTTGGCGATGCCCTGCAGCGCTGCGGCGCGCGGGCGCGAGACCTCACCCCGGTTGCGCGTCGCCGCGAGATTGCCGGGGCTCAAACCCGCATAATTGTGGCTGGGGCCGATGATCCCGTCGAAATTGATCTCAACGAGCGACATGCATCACCTCGTCGCCCACCCCGACGCCTAGCGTGTCCGCGGCGACCGGGTCGATCGCGACGCCGTTCTCGCGCACATCGACTCTGCCCTGTGTGCAGAGAAATTCGGCCAGCCGCCCGGCGGAAATCAATGCGGCGTCGCCGCCGTCCTCGATCGCCACCACCTTCGCCACCTTCGCATCGCGGATCGCCTTCACCTGATCGGTGCGCGCGGTCATGGTCGGGCCGCCGTCGAAGATGTCGATATAGTCTTCCCAGGCGAACCCCTCATTCTCGAGCATCCGCATCGCCGCGCGACCGCTGGGGTGGGGCAGGCCGATCACCTGGCGCGCGCTTTCGGGCAGCATCGAGATATAGATCGGGTGACGCGGCATCAGATCGGCGATGAACTGGTATCCGTTGGCGGCATTGAAGGCGTCGGCCTCCTGGAAGTTCATCCCGAAGAAGCGCCCCGCGATGCCGTCCCAGAAGGGTGAGCCGCCGCCCTCGTCGATCACCCCGCGCAGCTCGGCGAGGATGCGGTCGGCGAAGCGCGCGCGGTGGCGAGCGATGAACAGATAGCGGCTGCGCGCGAGCAGCATCCCCAGCCCGCCGGCGCGCTCGCCCGGATGGAGGAAAAGCCCGCCGACCTCGCTGCTGCCCTTGAGGTCGCTCACCATGGTCAGCGTTTCGAGGTGGAAAGTCTTGTCGAGCATCTCGCTGCGCGTGGTCTCGACGCTGCGGGCATAGCTGTAGAAGGGCACGCGTTCGCCGACCGAGGTGAAGATCTGGCAGGTGCCGCGCACTTCGCCCGTTTGCGCGTTTTCGAGCATCAGGACGAACAATTCCTCCTGCGGCGTATCCGCGTCGCGCGCGAACGCCGCGCGGCTGCGCTCGAGCTTGGCACGCAGCACCTTCTTCTCGGGCTGGAGATTGGTGAAGCCGCCCCCGGTCAGCTTCGCCATTTCGTAGAGGTGCTGGAGATCGGAGTCGCGCGCGGCGCGGATGCGGAAGCTCATAGCCCGCCCTTCTGCGCGATGCGGAGGATGGTCAAGGCTGACAGCGCTGCCCGTTCGGGGAGGCTTTCGGCGATCAGATACTCGTCCGACGAATGGATGGCGCCGCCCCGCGCGCCCATCGTGTCGACCACGGGCACCCCGCACGCGGCGATATTGTTGCCATCGCAGACGCCGCCCGTGGCCTTCCACGCAATGGCGAGGCCGAGATCGGCGCCGGCCTGCTTGACGAGGTTGAACAATTTCGCCGCGCCGGGGTCGATCGGCTTGGGCGGACGGTTGAAGCTGCCGTGGAGGTGGATACGGACATCGTGCTTCACAGACACCACCGCGATCGCCTGATCGATCGCGATCTGCGCCCTGGCGATCGCCTCGGCGTCCCTGGGCCGGAAATTGACGCGCAATATGGCGAGATCGGGGACGACATTGTTGGGCCCGCCGCCCTCGATCCGAGCGGGGTTCACCGCCAGCCCCGGCGCGCGCGCCTCGGCCAGCCGCAGCGCTAGATCGGCCGCGGCGACGATGGCATTGCGGCCTTCCTCGGGATTGCGCCCGGCATGGGCGCTCTTGCCATGGACGACGATGGAGAAATTCCCCGTGCCGCCGCGCGCGCCCGCCAGCGTGCCGTCGGGCAAGGTGGGCTCGTAGGTGAGCGCCGCGGCCTTGCCCTGCGCTGCCCTGGCGATCAGCGCGGCGGAGGAGAAGCTGCCCGTCTCCTCGTCCGAATTGATCAGCACTTCATAGCCGATCCGTGCCGCGAGCGGGCTCGCTTCGACGGCTTCCAATGCCGCGAGCATCAACGACAACCCGCCCTTCATGTCGGCCGCGCCGGGGGCATTCCACCTGCCGTCCTCCAGCCACACGCCGGTCTGGAAGGGGTGATCGGCGGGATAGACGGTATCCATATGCCCGGTCAGCAGCAGTTGCACCGCCGCATCGGGGCGCACTGTGAGGTGGAGATGGCGGCCATGCGCCAGCACCTGCACCTCGCCCGCGCCGGTCACGGTCTCCACGGGCGCGGGATCGACCAGCGCCAGATGCCCCGGCAGCGCCGAGAAGCTGTCCGCCAGCATGCCGGCGACATTCGCAAGCCCGGCCAGGTTCCGCGTCCCGCTGTTTACCGCGACCCAGGCTTCGGTCCGCGCCAGGATCGGCGCGTCGCCCACATGGGCGACCGCATCGGCTTCGATCGTTGAAAGCGAGGTCATTGGCGGGTCGTAACGGCGGTTACGATTTGGCTCAACACCAGTTCCCCGGCTTCGCCGGAGAACAGCAACTAGAAATCCACGACCAGCGCCGCGCGGCTCACCGTGTCGGTCGTGACGCGACCGGCGGGCGGCTCGCTCTCATATTGGAGCGTGTAGCTGAGCTGCGCCGATAGCGGCCCGATCAGCCGCGCGAGCAATGCCGATTTGGAGCTCACCGTGCTGTTCGCGTCCTGCACATAGGCCGAGGCGTTCTGGCGCAGCGTGATGCCCGTCACCGGCCTCCATTCGAAATCGACCGATCCGCGCACGCCCGGATTGCTCTCGACATGGCCGTCGACGAAGATGGTGTGGCGATAGGCGGGGCCTAGCTCGACATCGAGCTTCAGTCCCGGCCGCTTGAACGCGCTGTAGCCGGCCCCCGCCGAGAGCGAGAAGCGCCCATTATAGCCGAGGATGCGGTCGCTCTCAAACTGCGCGGCGCCGTACATATAGGCGCGGTCGTCGAACTTCCAGTTGGGCTCGTACGCGGCGAGATAGCGCTCGCGCGTCACCACGCCGATGCTCTGCTGATAATCGGCCTGCATGCGGAGTTTGTGGCGCCATTCCAGCGCCTCGCGCCGCAGCTCGAGTACCGCGGTGACTCCGATATTGTTGCTGTTGCCCTGAGTGATATAGGCGCCCAGCTCGGCGCGGCCCTTGATCAGGTCGAACAGCCCGGCCTCGCGGATGCTCTGCTCGCGCTTGCGGCGGCGATCGGCGCGCCAGTCGTCGGCGGTCTTGCTGATCAAGGCGGCGGACTGGGGCGCGGCCGCCTTGGCATATTTGACGACCGTGGCGACCTCGCCTTCGTTCCCCGAAGCCATCGCGGCATCGAGCATCGCCTTGATCGGAGCCGGAATCGTTTCCGGATCCTCCGCATTGGCGAGCAGCAGGGGAAGGGCGAGGATCAGCGCGCGCATGAAATGCCTGTTACCGTTGTCAATCGGGCGGGAAAAGGGCGGAGCTGGTTCGGTTATGGGGCGAGGTACCCGCCGAATACGTCCAGCACATTTCGATAAAGTTCACGCTTGAAGGGGACGATCAGGTCGACAAGGTCCGCGGGATCGGCCCAGCGCCAGGCGCGGAATTCGGGTTCGGCGGTGGCGATGTTGACGTCCTTGTCCTCGCCAAGGAAGCGGAACAGGAACCACATTTGCCGCTGTCCGCGCCATTTGCCCTTCCAGATCACGCCGATCAGCTCGTCGGGCAGGTCGTAGAAAAGCTCCTCGGGCGCTTCGGCGATCAGCTCCACCAGATCGGCGCGGATCCCGGTTTCCTCCCACAGCTCGCGGACCGCGGCGGCGCGGGCATCCTCGCCCTTGTCGATCCCACCCTGCGGCATCTGCCAGGCCTCGAGCGTCGAATCGAGCCGCTGGCCGACGAGCACCTGCCCCTCGCGATTGACCAGCATCACGCCGGCGCAGGGGCGGTAGGGAAGGGCTTCATGATCGGTCATTCGCAACCCCTAGGATGCAGCATCCGTCCCGCCAAGGTGCGAAGCGTGCAAAGCATGCATTGCAAGTCCGGTGGTTTTTTCTACCTTGGGGTTGCGCCAAGGGGGGCGTAGAGGGGCGACACAACGACAAAAACCAAAGACCCGTGACAGCAGGAACATCCTAAATGGCGAGTGCCGTGCATCAGCTGACGCCCGAAGAGGCTTCGGCCAACCCTGTACCTGAAGCCGTGGTCGTTCGATTTGCCGGGGATTCCGGCGACGGCATGCAGCTTACCGGGGGGCAGTTCACGCTTTCGACCGCGCTGGCCGGAAACGACCTTGCGACCTTCCCCGACTTCCCCGCCGAGATCCGCGCGCCCCAGGGCACCTTGTTCGGCGTCTCGGCCTTCCAGATCAATTTCGGATCGACCGCGATCGAGACCGCGGGCGACCAGCCCGATGTGCTCGTCGCGATGAACCCGGCGGCGCTCAAGACCAATGTCGACGCGCTCAAGCCCGGCGGGCTGATCATCGCGGACGAAGGCGAATTCGGGCAGCGCAACCTCGACAAGGCGAAGTATGACAGCAATCCGCTCGAGGACGATTCGCTCGGTAAGTGGCAGTTGCTCAAGCTCGATATCTCGGCGCTGACCGTCGAGGCGGTGAAGCCGTTCGGGCTGGGCAACAAGGAAGCGCTCCGCTGCAAGAATATGTGGACGCTGGGGCTCGCGCTCTGGATGTTCGACCGCGACCGTGAGCCGCTGATCCAGTGGCTCAAGGACAAGTTCGCCAAGAAGCCTGAGCTGGCCGAAGCCAATATCGCCGCGCTCAACGCGGGGCATGCCTATGGCGAGACCGCCGAGCTGGGCGCGAAGGGCATCGCCCAGCGCCACGTCTCCGCAGCGCCCTCCGAGCCGGGCCTGTACCGCACCATCACCGGCGCCGATGCGATCGCGCTCGGGCTGGTCGCGGGCGTGCAACTCGCCAGCCTCAAGATGTTCTATGGCGGCTATCCGATTACCCCGGCCTCGGCGATCCTGCACAGCCTGGCGCGCTTGAAGGAGTTCGGCGTCACGACCTTCCAGGCCGAGGACGAGATCGCCGCGATCGCGTCGGCGCTGGGGGCCTCCTACGCGGGTTCGCTGGGCGTCACCTGCTCGTCTGGGCCCGGGATCGCGCTCAAGGGCGAGGCGATCGGCCTCGCGATCATGACCGAGCTGCCGCTGATCGTCGTCAACGCCCAGCGCGGCGGCCCCTCGACCGGCCTTCCCACCAAGACCGAGCAGTCGGACCTCTATCAGGCCGTCTATGGCCGCAACGGCGACGCGCCGGTTCCGGTGATCGCGACGCGCTCGGCCGCGGACTGCTTCGACTGCGCGATCGAGGCGGTGCGGATCGCGACGCAGTATATGACCCCGGTGATGCTGCTCACCGACGGCTATCTCCAGAACGCCGCCGAGCCCTGGAAGGTGCCGGACATGAGCAGCTATGCGCCGTTCCCGGTGCAATTCCACACCGAACAGCCGGTCGAGGGCGAGAAATTCCTGCCCTATGCCCGCGACGCGAAGCTCAAGCGCCCCTGGGTCAAGCCCGGCACGCCCGGCCTGCTCCATCGCATCGGAGGGATCGAGAAGGCGGTCGATACCGGCAATCTCGACTATTCGCCCAAGAACCACCAGACGATGACCGATATCCGCCGCGACAAGGTGCTGGGTATCGACATTCCCGATCAGGCGGTCGAGCAGGGGCAGGCGGGCGGCAAGCTCGTCGTGGTCGGCTGGGGATCGACCTATGGCCCGATCACCACCGCGGTCCGCCGCGCGCGGGCGAAGGGTGTGGACGTCAGCCATGTCCATATCCGCCACATCTGGCCGCTGCCGAAAAATCTGGGCGATCTTCTGCGGAGTTACGAGCACATCCTCGTGCCCGAAATGAACACCGGCCAGCTCAAGACCGTGCTGCGCGACCAGTTCCTCGTGAACGCGGTCCCGCTCAACAAGGTCTCGGGCCAGCCCTTCACCATCGCCGAGATCGAAGCCGCGATCACGCGCCACCTCGGTAGCGACAAGCCCGAAGAGCTCGGCCCCGACGATAGCCAGTTGCCCAGCCCGGAGGCTGTGAACCCATGAACGAACTCACCACCATCCGCCCCTCGACTCCCAAGGATTGGGAGACCGATCAGGAGGTCCGCTGGTGCCCCGGCTGCGGCGACTATGCGATCCTCAAGGCTGTCCAGCGCACCATGCCCGAGATTGGCGGGACGCCCGAGAATACGGTGTTCGTCAGCGGCATCGGCTGCTCGTCGCGCTTCCCCTATTATATGGAGACCTATGGCTTCCACACGATCCACGGCCGCGCGCCGGCGGTGGCGACGGGGGTCAAGCTCGCCAATCCCGACCTCGACGTATGGATCATCACCGGTGACGGCGACGCGCTTTCGATCGGCGGCAATCACACGATGCATTTGCTGCGGCGGAACCTGAACTGCCAGGTGCTGCTGTTCAACAACGAGATCTATGGCCTGACCAAAGGCCAATACTCGCCGACCAGCCGCGAGGGCACGCGCTCGCCCTCGACCCCGTTCGGCTCGGTCGACCACCCCGCCAAGCCCTGCGCCTTCGCGCTCGGCAGCGGCGCGCGCTTCGTGGCGCGCGGGATCGATGTGAACAAGAACCTGCCCGCAGTGCTCAAGGCCGCGCATGCCCATCAGGGCGCGGCCTTCATCGAGATCTTCCAGAACTGCATCGTCTACAACGATGACGTGTTCGAACCCTTCACCGCCAAACCCAACGCCGCGCTCAACCAGCTCTGGTGCGAGGAAGGCCAGCCCTTGCTGTTCGCGGGCGGCGCCAAAGGCCTCGCGCTCGACCTGGAGCGGCTGACGCTCAAGGTGGTCGATGTGGCCGACGGCGACTGGGCGGCGGCGGGCGTGATCGTCCATAACGTGAAGAACCGCGCCATCGCGCACATGCTGGTCGAGATGCCGTTCGGGCCCTTCCCGATGGCGCTGGGCGTGCTCTACGACGACCCCGCGCCGACCTTCGAGAGCGCGGTCGTCGCGCAGAACGCCAAGGCGAGCGAGGGCAAGGTGGCCGACCTCCAGAAACTGGTCGCCAAGGGCCAGACCTGGATGGTGGACAAGGAACCGCACGCGGTCTGACGCGTCGTTTTTGCCCCTTGCCCGCGCGCCTGAGAGGTGCATGAAGGGTGCGTAATGAACGCGCCGATGGGGAATAGTCGCATCGCCACCGGAGAGGAGCGCGCGGGGCAGGGTTCCGGCGGGGTCCTGAGCCTGTTCGCGCCCCTGTTTCGCCGCATGGCCGACCGGATCGACCGCGGCATCGAGGCCGGCAGCGTCGACGTGACCTTGCCCGATGGCGCCCGGCGAATCCTGGGAGGGCGCGCGGCTGGGCCCGCGGCGGTGGTCGAGCTGCGCAGCTGGCGTGCGCTGATGCGGCTGGCGCTGGGCGGATCGACCGGCTGGTACGAGGCCTGGACGAAGGGCGAATGGGCGAGCCCCGACCCGGTGCAGATCTTCGCCCTGTTCAGCCGCAACCGGCAGACGCTGGCGCGAGGCGCGCGGGCGACGGGCTTCTCCTTGCTCGCCAAGCGCTTCGGCCACTGGCTGCGGCGCAACCACCGGGCCGGCGCGCGGCGGAACATCGAATATCATTACGATCTGGGGAACGACTTCTATGCCGCCTGGCTCGATCCGGGGATGACCTATTCGAGCGCGATCTTCGAGGGCGGCAGCCAGTCCTTGGAGGCGGCGCAGGCGGCCAAGCTGGCGGCGATGCTCGCGCGGACCGGGACGGCGCAGGGCGAGACGATCCTCGAGATCGGTTGCGGATGGGGCTCGTTCGCCGAAGCCGCGGGCAGAGCGGGGCGGAAGGTCCACGGGATCACGCTCTCGAAGGCGCAAAAGGCCTGGGCCGAAGCGCGGATCGCCCGGGCGGGCATCGAGGGCGTGGACTTCGCGCTGACCGATTATCGCGATGTGGCAGGCACGTACGATGCCGTCGCCAGTATCGAGATGGTCGAGGCGGTGGGGCAGGAATATTGGCCCCATTATCTGGCCGCCATCGCCGGGGCGCTGAAGCCGGGCGGGCGGGCGGCGATCCAGTATATCGCCTTCGACGATGCGCTGTTCGAGGATTATGCGGCCAATGTCGACTTCATCCAGACCCATATCTTCCCCGGCGGGCTGCTGATCTCCGAGAGCCGCTTCCGGGCGATTGCCGAGGCGCAGGGGTTGCGCTGGGAGGATCGGGCCAATTTCGGGTCGAGCTATGCCGAGACGCTCAGGCAATGGCGGCTCAGCTTCGACACGGCGGTGGAGGCGGGGCGGCTTCCGGGCAATTTCGACCGCAAGTTCATCGACTTGTGGCGCTACTATCTGATGTATTGCGAAGGCGGGTTCCGCGGGGGTGGAATCGATGTCGCACACGTGACTTTGATCAAGGAGGGGTGATGCGCAAGGCGTGGATGATCGCGGGGGCGCTGGCGCTTGCCGGGTGCGCGGCGGCAACCCAGACCGACTGGTCGGCGGTGCCGGGCGGGGTGGCGATCAACCCCAGCGACACGTCGGGGCTGCGCAAGCTGGGCGCCGAAGTGCTGTTCTGGCCGCAGGAGAAGCGCGACGCCAATTTCCGCAACATGGAGGGGCTGTTCCCCGGGCATGTCGTCAAGGCGGACACGACGGTGCGCTGGCTCGATACCGGCAAGCCGCTCGATATGCCCGCAGCCGAGATCGACGCCTTCATCGCCGCGCAGAATGTTTCGGGGCTGATCGTGCTCCAGGACGGCAAGATCCGGCTCGAGCGCTACGCCCGCGGCTATGGGCCCACCGGGCGCTGGACCAGCTTCTCGGTCGCCAAGTCGTTCACTTCAGTGCTGGTCGGCGCGGCGATCAGGGACGGATTCATCAAGTCGGTCGACGAGCCGGTGACCAAATACATCCCCGAGCTGGCCGGCAGCGGCTATGACGGGGTGACGATCCACCAGCTGCTGACGATGACCTCGGGCGTGAAGTGGAACGAGGACTATACCGACGCCAGGTCCGACGTGGCGAAGATGTTCCTCAACCCGGTGCCCGCGGGCGAGGACCCGACCGTCTACTATATGCGCAACCTGCCGCGCGAATCCGCGCCGGGGAGCAAATGGGTCTACAAGACCGGCGAGACCAATCTGATCGGGGTGCTGGTGCGGCGTGCGACGGGCAAGCCGCTGGCGACCTATCTGAGCGAGAAGATCTGGAAGCCGTTCGGGATGGAGCAGGACGCCTTCTGGATGGTCGATCCCAGCGGCAACGAAGTCAGCGGATGCTGCCTGTCGGTGAGCCTGCGCGACTATGCCCGCTTCGGACAGTTCGCGCTGGAAGGCGGCAAGGGCGTGGTGCCCGCGGGCTGGATCGCGCAATCGACGCGGGCGCATGCGGAGATCGGCGTGCCGGGCTTTGGCTATGGCTATCAATGGTGGACCTATCCCGAGGGCCGCTATGGCGCGCAGGGGATTTTCGGGCAGATCATCCGTGTGGACCCGAAGACGCGGACAGTGATCGCGATTTCGAGCGCCTGGCCGCGCGCGACCGATGGCGAGATGGGCAAGGCGCGTCATGCCTTTCTGGAGAGACTGTTCGCGGCGGCGGCGCGTTAGGTTCGGCGCTTACGTAGAATTAAATGGAGGCCAAGGCGCGGTTTTCAGCGCGGCGCTCCCGCCTCGGCCGTCGCCGGAGCGCGGATCATGGTTTCGCGATGTCAAAGAGCGGCCGGGAGCGACCGGCGCGTAGAGTCCAGCAGACGAAATCCAACATTTCAAGCGTTTAGCCCTTGAGCGGCTTGCCCGAGTCGAAGCGGGGCTCCCAGGGGCGCATCTCGGCAACGAAGACGCCGCTCGAAATCGCCGGATCGGCGGCGAGCATCTCCCTGGCCTCCTCGGGGCTCGACGCGCGGAAGATCGCCATGCCGCCATCGCCATCGGTGAAGGGCCCGCCCGCGACGAGGCGCCCTTGGGCGAGCAGGGTGTGGATATAAGTGACGTGCGGACCGAGCTTTTGCTGGTGCATCGGCTTGCCCGCGATCCAGGCGGGGCCGGGGCGGTAGACGACGATATAGAGTTGCGTGGCCTGGGCCTGCGCGGTGACGGGGGCCAGCGTGACGGCAAGGGCCGTGGCGAATGCGAGCATGGGCGCCTCCTGTTGCGGCTGAGGCTATCGGGATTCGCGGCGATTGAACATGCCGTCACCCTGAACTTGTTTCAGGGTCCAACTATCCTCGAGCGATATCGCTCGCGGCACTTTGGATGCTGAAACAAGTTCAGCAGGACGGAGGGAGAGTTGGTGTCAGTCCACCCGCTCGAAATGGCCCGGTTCGAACCCCGATGCCGCCAGCGCGACGATGCGGTCGGCGACCACCTCGGGCGGCTTGACCGTCAGCGCGTCCTCGCCGGGGAAGGCTCTCGCGCGCATCCTGGTCCGGGTGGCGCCCGGATCGAGCAGCGCGACGCGGATCGCGCTCATGTTGCGGGTTTCCTCGCCATAGCTGAGCAGGAGGTTCTCGAACGCAGCCTTGGAGGCGCCATAGCTGCCCCAGAAGGCGCGCGGATGCTGGCCGATGCTCGAGGTCACGCCGATTACCTTGCCCGCCCTGGCCGCGCGCAGCATCGGATCGAACGCGCCGATCAGCGCGGCCTGGGCAGTGACGTTGAGCGTCAGCACCTTTGCGAATTCCTTGAAGTCGATCGCGGTGACGGGCGTGAGGCTGCCCAGGGTCGCGGCGTTGAGCACGAGCAGGTCGAGCGCGGGCCAGCGGCCGCCGATCGCCGCCGCGAGCCGCGCGATGCTGTCATTCTCGGTCAGGTCGAGCGGGGCGATGGTGGCGCTGCCGCCCTCGGCATGGATCGCTTCCTCGACTTCCTCGAGCCCGCCCGCGGTGCGCGCGGTGAGGATGACATGCGCGCCGGCGGCGGCGAGCGCGCGCGCGGTGGCGGCGCCGATACCGCGGCTTGCGCCGGTGACGAGCGCGATCTGATCGGCGAGGGGCTTGCTGGTCACCAATTTCTCCGTCACCCCGGACTTGATCCGGGGTCCATGTGCAAAGGTCTCGGCAAAAGCCGATGTCGAATGTGCGGCAATGGTGGCACATGGATGCCGGATCAAGTCCGGCATGACGGAAACTACCCGACGCGCTCTTCGAGCAGCGCGAATTGGTCAACCGGGGCGAGTTCGTCCTGGTCGGTCAATGTCGTCGGATAGTCGCCGGTGAAGCAGGCGTCGCAGTGGCCGGGGTTGTTGTCCGCGCGGCGCGGCTGGCCGAGCGCCTTGTACAGCCCGTCGATCGAAATGAAGGCGAGGCTGTCGGCATGGATATGCTCGGTCATCCCGCCCAGATCGAGCTGCGCGGCGAGCAGCTTGCTGCGCTCGGGCGTATCGACGCCGTAGAAGCAGGAGTGGCGCGTCGGGGGCGAGGCGATGCGGAAATGGACTTCCTTGGCCCCGGCCTCGCGCATCATCTCGACGATCTTGAGGCTGGTGGTGCCGCGCACGATCGAATCGTCGATCAGCACGATGCGCTTGCCCTTGATCAGCTCGCGATTGGCATTGTGCTTGAGCTTGACGCCGAGCCGGCGGACCTCGGCGCTGGGCTGGATGAAGGTGCGGCCGACATAGTGCGAGCGGATGATGCCGAGCTCGAACGGGATGCCCGATTGCTGGGCGTATCCGATCGCGGCGGGGACGCCCGAATCGGGGACGGGAACGACCAGATCGGCCTCGACGGGCGATTCGATCGCGAGCTGCGCGCCGATCGCCTTGCGCACCGAATAGACCGACAGATCGTCGACCATCGAATCGGGGCGCGAGAAATAGACGAGCTCGAAGATGCAGGGCCGCTTCGCCTGATCGGGGAAGGGGCGGTGCGAGCTGATTTCGCCGCCCTTGACGATCACCAGCTCGCCGGGATCGACCGAGCGGATGAACTCAGCCCCGACCACGTCGAGCGCGACCGTTTCCGAGGCGAAGATATAGGCATCGTCGAGCTTGCCCATCACGAG
The DNA here is from genome assembly GCA_966251045.1 of uncultured Sphingomonas sp. GTDB lineage: Bacteria > Pseudomonadota > Alphaproteobacteria > Sphingomonadales > Sphingomonadaceae > Sphingomonas. The sequence goes on along the minus strand of CBINJP010000009.1, from coordinate 102,612 downwards.
CGGGCGGATGCCGAGCGGATCGCGGCAGGCGATCATGCCCTCGGGGGTCATGCAGATCAGCGAATAGGCGCCCTCGACCTTCTTGAGCGCGTCGATGAAGCGATCGATCAGCGTGCGATAGCTGGAGGTGGCGACGAGGTGGATGATCACCTCGGTGTCGGAGGTCGACTGGAAGATCGCGCCGCGGCGGACGAGATCGCGCCGCAGCCGCATCGCGTTCGAGATATTGCCGTTATGCGCCACCGCGAAGCCGCCGGTCGACAGCTCGGCATAGAGCGGCTGGACGTTGCGCAGCGAGGTCTCGCCGGTGGTCGAGTAGCGGACATGGCCGCAGGCCGTGCCGCCGGCCAGCGGCAGGATCGTCTCGGGCCTGTCGAAATTGCCGGCGACCTGGCCCATAGCGCGGTGCGAATGGAACAGCTTGCCGTCGAAGCTGGTGATGCCGGCGGCTTCCTGGCCGCGATGCTGGAGGGCGTGGAGCCCCAGCGCGACCAGGGCGGCGGCGCCCTCGGCGCCTGATACTCCGAAGATTCCGCACTCCTCGCGGAGTTTGTCGTCATCGTACGGATTGGTGGTAATCATCCGGGCCCTGCGGTCTCGGTTACAGATGGCGCCCTATAGTGGAGGCGATCCGATTTGTCGCCCCGCTGTCACAAAAGAATCGTCATCCCGGCGGAAGCGGGGTCTCATGCCTTCGCGCGTGACCGCCCGAGACCCCAGCTTTCGCTGGGGTGACGGTTTGGCTAGAGGGGTGGCATGGCCGACGACCGCGAAACCGGGCTCACGCTCGATCCGAAATATGATGCGAACGGGCTGGTGACCGCGGTCGCCACCCATGGCGATTCGGTGCTGATGGTCGCGCATATGAACGCCGAGGCGCTTGAACGCACGCTGGCGAGCGGCGAGGCGCATTTCTGGTCGCGCAGCCGGGGGAGGCTCTGGAAGAAGGGCGAGACCTCGGGCCATGTGCTCAAGGTGCGCGAGCTGCGGGTGGATTGCGATCAGGACGCGATCTGGCTGATCGTCGATCCGGTGGGGCCGGCGTGCCACACGGGCGAGCCAAGCTGCTTCTATCGCCGCGCCGCGGACGGGCGGCTGGTGCGGGTATGAGGGTCTCTCCCCAATCCTCCCCCGCAAGGGGGAGGTGGCAGCCGAAGGCTGACGGAGGGGGAGGACTCACGCCGCTACTTGGTCGCTTACCTCCCCCTCCGGCGCTGCGCGCCACCTCCCCCTGGCGGGGGAGGATTTGGATGGCTTCATTTCTGCTGCTCGCCGCCTGCAACGGCGTGGTCGCGCCGCCCGAGAATGCGGCGGTTCCGCAGGACCTCGAAAGCGCCGCGATTGAGCGGGGGATGGTGCGCGATCCGGGGGATACCGAGATTGCCGGCCTCTATGCGCGCGACACCGACCGGGTGTGCATCGTGCCCGACGGGCAGGGGTACCGGATCGGCGCGTTCGTCGATTATGGCGACCGGATCACCTGCAGCGGCAGCGGGACGGTGAGCCGCGTGGGCGAGACGCTGAGAATCGAGTTCGGCGGGGAGGGGGAGGAGCGCTGCGGCTTCGATGCCAAGTTCGACGGCGAGAAGATCTACTTCCCCGGCAACGTGCCCGATGCCTGCCAGAAATTGTGCGCGCGCCGCGCCTCCTATGCGGGGCTCGAAGTCAGCCGGATGAGCGAGTCGGTCGCCGAAGCCTCGGCGATGCGCGATTCCTCGGGGCGGCAGCTTTGCAGCGGCGCGAAGTGACTTGACGTTAACGTAAAGGTTAGCTAGGAAACGATCATGTCTGCTGCCGCTTTTCCCGTCGAAGCGCTGGCCCCGATCGAGCCGCGCACCGACCGCGAACATTTCTCCATCTCGGACCTGTGCGCCGAATTCGGCGTCACGGCGCGAGCCTTGCGATTCTACGAGGATGAGGGGCTGATCTCCCCCGAGCGCCGCGGCACCGCGCGCATCTATTCGCACCGCGACCGCGCGCGGCTCGCCTGGATTCTGCGCGGCAAGCGCGTGGGCTTCTCGCTGGGCGAGATCCGCGAGATGATCGACCTGTACGATATCGGCGACGGGCGCAGCACTCAGCGCCAGGTGACGCTCGAACGCTGCCTCGAGCGCATCCAGACGCTCGAGCACCAGAAGCACGATATCGACGCGCATATCGCCGAGCTCCAGCAATTCGTCGCCCTGCTCAAGAGCGGCGATTCGTCTCACTGAGGAAGCAACAATGCCGAAGTACACGCCGCCCGTCCGCGAGACGCGCTTCATCCTCGATCGCGTGATCGGGCTGGACCGCTACGCAAATCTGCCGGGCTTCGCGAACGCGACTCCGGACACGGTGGAAGCGGTGCTGGAGCAGGGCGGCAGGTTCGTCGCCGAGGTGTTGTTCCCGCTCAACCAGCCGGGCGATCTCGAAGGGTGCAAGCGCCACGAGGATGGTAGCGTTACCACCCCGGCGGGGTTCAAGGCGGCCTATGCCCAGTTTGTCGAGAGCGGCTGGGGCACGCTCGCGTCGCCCGAGCAGTTTGGCGGGCAGGGGATGCCGCACGTCATCGCGACCGCCTTCCAGGAATATATGGTCTCCTCGAACATGGCCTTCGCCATGTATCCGGGGTTGACGCATGGCGCCATCGCATCGCTGCTGGTCAAGGGGAGTCCCGAGCAGCAGGCGAAGTACGTCCCCAAGATGGTGTCGGGCGAATGGGGCGGGACGATGAACCTGACCGAGCCCCAGTGCGGCACCGATCTGGGACTGATCAAGACCCGGGCCGAGCCGCAGGCGGACGGATCGTACAGCATCACCGGGACCAAGATCTTCATCTCCTCGGGCGAGCATGACCTGACGAGCAACATCATCCATCTCGTGCTCGCCAAGACGCCGGGCGCGCCGGAGAGCAGCAAGGGCATCTCGCTGTTCGTGGTGCCCAAGATACTGGTCAATGACGATGGCTCGCTGGGGGAGCGCAACGCGGTCTCGTGCGGGTCGATCGAGCACAAGATGGGGATCCACGCCAATTCGACCTGCGTGATGAACTATGACGGTGCCAAGGGCTGGCTGGTCGGCGAGGAGATGAAGGGCCTTGCCGCCATGTTCATCATGATGAACGCGGCGCGGCTGGGCGTGGGGCTGCAGGGCCTCGCGGTGGGCGAGACCGCGTTGCAGAATGCCGTCCAGTACGCCGAGGACCGGCGGCAGGGCCGCGCGCTGACCGGGCCGCGGGAGCCGGAGGAGAAGGCCGATACGCTGTTCGTCCACCCGGACGTACGCCGGATGCTGATGGAGGCCAAGGCGCAGACCGAAGCGCTGCGGGCGCTGTGCCTGTGGGCGGCGCTCCAGGTCGATCTGGAGCATAACGCCGCGACCGAGGAGGAGCGCCAGACCGCCGAGGATCTGGTCGGGCTGCTGACTCCGGTCATCAAGGGCTTTGGCACCGATATCGGCTACAAGGTCGCGACCGATGCGCAGCAAGTCTATGGCGGGCATGGCTACATCGCCGAATGGGGGATGGAGCAATATGTCCGCGATGCGCGGATCTCGCAGATCTACGAAGGCACCAACGGCGTGCAGGCGATGGACCTGGTCGGGCGCAAACTGGCGCTGAATGGCGGCCGCGCGGTGCAGCTCTTCTTCAAGGTGGTGAGCGAGGAAGTCGCGGCGGCGAAGGGCGACGCCAAGCTCAAGGATTTCGCCGAGGCGCTGGAAAAGGCGCTGGGGCAGATGCAGGCCGCGACGGTGTGGCTGGCGCAGAACGGCTTCCAGAATCCCAACCATGTCGGCGCAGGCGCCTATCCCTATATGCAGCTCACCGGCACGGTCGCGCTGGGGCTGATGTGGCTGCGGATGGCGAAGGCGGCCGCCGAGGCGCTGGCCGAGGGCGCCGAGGATTCGAAATTCTACGAAGCCAAGCTGGTGACCGCGCGCTTCTATGCCGAGCACTTCCTGCCCGATGCCGGGGCGCTGCGGCGCAAGATCGAGGCGGGCAGCGATTCGATCATGGCGCTTGATCCGGAGATGTTCCGCGCGGCATAGTCCGCGCATGGCGCTCGATATTGTCCCGCTGGAACCGATCGAGCGGGGCCAGCTTCATGTGATGCGCATTCGTGCGCTGTTTTTCCTCGCGATGCTGATGGTGCCGGCGGTGATCGTGCCGTACCTCGCCATGCCGTTCGTGCTCGAGCAATATGACTTGCCCTTGTGGACGCCGGCGGCGGTGGTGCTGGTGGCCGGGCTCTACCTGCTGGCGAGCGCGGGGCGGCGGTGGCGGCGCTGGGGCTATGCCTTTACCGGGCGCGAGCTCCATGTCGCCTCCGGCTGGCTGGTGCATGTCCACACGATCGTGCCCGTCTCGCGCGTCCAGCATATCGATGTGATGCAGGGCGCGTTGCAGCGGCTGTTCCGCGTCTCGACTTTGGTGCTGCACACCGCGGGGACCGACAATAGCGTGGTCGCGCTGCCCGGGGTGACGCGCGGCACGGCGGAGGCGATCCGCGACGCGATCCGGCTGACGATCGGCAGCGCCGGGGCGTGAGCGACGCCTACGACACCCTCGACGAACCCCGGCGGCTGCATCCCGCGACGATCTTCATGGGCTGGCTGCGGCGGCTGCCTTCCTTCGCGGTCGCGATCCCGGCGCTGATCTTCGCGCGCCAGGGCTGGCTCGTGCTGGCCATATTGGGTGGCGTGTTCCTGGTCTCGGCGGTGGCCGCGTGGCTGCGCTGGCGCGGCTTCACCTACCGGATCGACGGCGACGCGCTGGTGATCGAGCAGGGAATCCTGAGCCGCAGCCGCCGCGCGATCCCGCTGGAGCGGATCCAGGACGTATCGATCGAGCAGGGCGTGCTGGCGCGAATCCTCGGCGTCGTGACGGTGAAGATCGAGACCGGCGGGGGCGTCGCGGACGAGGGATCGCTGGAAAGCGTCAGCGTCGCCGAGGCGGCGCGATTGCGTGAGACATTGCGCGCGGGTGTGCGGATGGCGGCGCCGGCCGCGACCGCGCACGAGGCGAGCGACGCGGGGACCGAGCAGCCGCTGTTCGCCATGTCCTTTGGGCGCGTGCTGCTGCTGGGCGCGTTCAGCTTCTCGCTGCTGTGGATGGCGGCGCTGGGCGGCGCGCTCCAGTTCCTCGACGATGTCCTGCCGATCAGCCGCAAGGACGTGATGGCGTGGCTCGACATTGCCGGGCACGAGGCAAGCGCGCGGTTCGGGGTCACGCTGGTCCTGACCGTCCTCGGGGCGTTGCTGGTGCTCGGCTTCCTCAGCGGGCTTGTCGGCACGATCTTGCGCGACTTCGGCTTCCGGCTGATGCGCGGCGAGGGGCGGTTCCGGCGGGTGCGCGGGCTGTTGACGCGCAGCGAAGTCTCGATCGCGATGCGCCGCATCCAGCTCGCGCTGGTCGAGCGGCGGGTGATCCGCGGCTGGCTGGGCTATGCCGCGCTCCAGTTCCAGTCGATGGGCGGGAGCAACGACAAGGGCGGACGGCAGGAAATGGCGCCCTTCGCGACCGCCGCCGAGATCGGCGCGGTGATCGACGCCGCCGGCATGCCTCATTTCGAGCGGCCCGGGATGAAGCCCGTCGCGCTGGGCCATGTCCTGCGCGCGCTGGTCGAGAAGGCGCTGCCGTTCGCGGCTTCGGTGACGCTGGCGGCGTTGGTGTTGACGCCCTGGGCATGGTGGGGACTGGCGACGATACCCGTGATTCTGGCCGTGTCGCTGCTACTGCGGCGATACCATCGCTATGCGATACGTGAGACCAGCGTGCAGGTGATGCGCGGCGTGCTGCGGCGCCGCGAATGGGTGGTGCCCTATTCGGGCTTGCAGGTGGTGGCGGTGCGGCAGGGGCCGCTCCGCCGCCTGTTGGGGATCGCGTCGGTCGAGATCGACACCGCGGGGGCGAGCGGGCGGGCGCGGCCGAATGTCGAGGACGCCCATGTCGATGACGCCATCGCGCTGACCCGCGAGCTTATTGCGCGGGCGTAGGCGTCGGCTTGGGACTCGGGGCGGGTGTCTGGCGGACGACCGGCAGCGTCAGCGTCTGGCGCGGACCGGTGCCGGCGGGCGGGGCCTCGGCATCGCTCTTGCGGCGGACGCCGGTCAGGCCGCCGGGGCCTGTGGGCTTGCCGTCGACGCCCGCCGATGGTGGCTCGACCGGGGGCGGCGCCGGGGTGGCGAGCGGCTGCGCGCGCATGCACTGGACGGGGCTGGGGCGCTGGAACTGGCCGCAGTTCCAGAGCGCCTTCGAGAAGCCCTGGCGCTCGTCGCGCAGATAGCTGAACGACATCGACGCGACCTGCGTGCTGCTGAGCGGCAGCCTGGCCGGGGTCTTCGATGCGTCGGTCCAGGCCATGAACTTGCAATAGGTGCGCTCGCCGCAGGTGCGGATCGCGAGGCTGGCGAAGTCGTTGGCGCTCATCCCTTTGGGCAGAGTGACGAGGAAGCTGTTGCCATCGGCCGGCATCGCCGGGGGAATCTGGCTTTCCGGGATCGAGGCGGGATCGACCGCGACCGCATCCGCGGGCGCGCCGGGCGCCGTCAACGGAGCGTTGGGGTCGCCGTGATGGACCGGGGAGAGGCGCGACATCTTGGGAACGTTGGGCTCGAACCCGGCATAGCCGCTCCGGAAGGCGGGAGGCGTGCCCCACCAGCCGGCCCAGCGGAAGAAGAGATGGGTATGCACTTCGGTGATCTTCTCGAGCCGCGCGCTCCAATAGGGAACCACCCAATCGGTGTGATAATGGGTGGCGTGGCCGACGGGCGCATAGACCGATCCGTTGAGCGCGAGCCGGGCGACGTCGCGCGCGCGCTGCCAATGCGCCGCCGAGGGCGTGCGGCGGATCATCGAGCCGTCGCAGGTGAAGCTGAACTGGCAGCCGGTGCTGCGCTCCTGCCCCTGGAAGATCACGCCGCAGATCGTCTTGGGAAAGGCCGGGTGGCGCATCCGGTTGATGACGACCTGCGCCACCGCGCGCTGCCCCACGGCATCGTCGCCGGCCTCGTAATAGACCGCCGCGGCGAGGCAATCGATCGCGCGGAGCTGGCTTTCGCCCGCGCCGCTGACAAAAAAGGCGCGCGCGGCCGGATTGGCCGCGGTCGAGAAGGGGATCGCGGCGTTGATCGCCTCGGCGTCGGTGAGCGTGACCGGGCGCAGCTTGACGACATCGACCGGCGGCAGCTCGGTTTTGGGGACCACGCGGGCGGTGAGCATCTGCTTCGAGGCTTTCTGGACCACCACGCGCGGGCTGGTCGCGACCAGATATGCCGGAATCGCCAGCGCGATTACGGCGATCATCGCCAATAGTGCGAGGATCGGACGCGGCACCTCAGATGCCGGCAACGAGGGAAAGCGAACGGACACGCACTGCTCCTGGGGGCGGGGGCCGCCGCCCATAACGCAGAAGCAGGACAGTTGGAACCATTACGCCTGCGATGTCTCGCAGTTAATCGCGCAAGCTATTTTATTCAGGCCAGAAACCAGTGGCTTCGCACATGTCCCAATGATCGGCCGATTTGAGACGGCAGGCGGCGCTCGCGCTGCCGGTGCACACGCGTACTTCGCGCTGATAGCGCTTGTAGCAGCTTTCGGCCTTGGGCGTGGCGGGCTTCGCGGCCTCCGTAACCGCGGCGGGCGTCGCGGCGGTGACCGCCACGGTGCGCGCCTCGGCGCGGGTCGGTTGCAGAACGGTCGCTTCGCCTCCACCGAACGCGAGCGGCCAACCCAGAAACACAGCCAGCATCACGCTGACGCAGATCATCATATTGCGCACGGTCGAATTCCCCCCGGAAAGCTCGACTTATCCCCGACTCGATGATGCTACCGTTAATTTGGGGTTCATGCGAGTCTTTCAGCTCTCCGGAAGGAAGTCAGGAACGCTCAAATAGCGCTCACCTGTATCATAATTGAACCCTAGCACCCGGCTGCCCGCCGGAAGGTCCGCCAGCTTCTGCGAGATCGCCGCCAGAGTCGCGCCCGAGCTGATGCCGATCAGCATGCCTTCCTCGCGCGCGGCGCGGCGGGCGAAGTCCTTGGCGACCCCGGCATCGACCTTGATCACGCCGTCGATCGCGTCGGTATGGAGGTTGCGCGGCACGAAGCCCGCGCCGATGCCCTGGATCGGATGCGGACCCGGCTGGCCGCCCGAAATCACCGGCGAGAGCTCGGGCTCGACCGCATAGACTTTGAGGTTCGGCCAGCTCTTCTTGAGCGTCTCGGCGACCCCGGTGATATGGCCACCAGTGCCGACGCCGGTGATGACGACATCGACGGGGCTGTCGGCGAAGTCCTTGAGGATCTCCTGCGCGGTGGTGCGGGTGTGGACCTCGATATTGGCGGGGTTCTCGAACTGCTGGGGCATCCAGGCGCCGTCGGTCGAGGCGACGATCTCCATCGCGCGCTCGATCGCGCCCTTCATGCCCTTTTCGCGCGGGGTCAGGTCGAAGGTCGCGCCATAGGCCAGCATCAGGCGGCGGCGTTCGAGCGACATGCTCTCGGGCATGACGAGGATCAGCTTGTAGCCCTTGACCGCGGCGACCATCGCGAGGCCGACACCGGTATTGCCGCTGGTGGGCTCGACGATCGTCCCGCCGGGCTTGAGGCTGCCATCCTTCTCGGCCGCTTCGACCATCGACAGCGCGATGCGGTCCTTGATCGAGCCGCCGGGGTTCGAGCGCTCGGACTTGATCCAGACCTCGGCATTGGGGAACAGCTTGCTCACCCGGATATGCGGGGTGTTGCCGATCGTATCGAGGATCGTGTTCGCCTTCATTGTGGTGCCTCCTTCGGCATGAATTCGAGTGTTTCCGGTGGATCGAAGGTGCGCGCCCGCCGCAGCTCCGGGAATAGCTTGGCCCACAGCATGGTTACAAGCACCGCGCCGATCCCGCCGCCGACGACTGCGGCGACCGGACCGATCAGCGCGGCGAGGAAACCCGATTCGGCCTCGCCCAGCTCGTTCGAGCCCGAGATGAAGAGCGTGGAGACCGCGCCGACGCGACCGCGCATCTCGTCGGGGGTGTAGAGCTGGATCAGCGACTGGCGGATATAGACCGAGACCATGTCCGACGCGCCGAGCACGAACAGGGCGGCGAGCGAGACCAGCACCGCGGGCGCCCAGTCGCTGCCGACCATCGACGGGCCGAGGAGCGACACCATCGCGGGCGCGGCGAGGCCGAACACGACCGTCGCCACGCCGAAGCCCGCGACCGCGAGCAGCATCTTCTTGCCGACCTCGGTCTTGAGCGGGCGCCAGGCGAAGAAGACGGCGACCGCCACCGCCCCGAGCGCCGGCGCGGCGCGGAGATGGCCAAGACCGTCGGCGCCGACCATGAGGATGTCGCGGGCATAGACCGGCAGCATCGCGGTCGCGCCGCCGAGCAGCACCGCGAACAGATCGAGCGAGATCGCGCCGAGCACGAGCCGGTTGCGGCGGACATAGGTCAGCCCCTCCAGCATCTGGTGCCAGGGATTGCCCTCGTTGCGCGCGGGGCGGGGGACCGGGGTGATCAGGAAGAGCATCAGCAGGCTGAGCAGGAACAGTCCGGTCGCGACCGCATAGGGCAAGGTGTGATTCGCCGCGTAGAGATAGCCGCCCATCGCCGGGCCGATCACGGTGCCGACCTGCCAGGCAAGCGCGCTGAGCGCGATCGCGGAGGGGAGGATTTCCTTGGGCACGAGATTGGGGGCGAGCGCGCTGAGCGCGGGGCCGGCAAAAGCGCGCGACAGGCCCAGCAGGACCGAGATGGCGAAGAGCCAGGGGAGGGTGACGGCATCGTTGTAAGTCAGCCAGGCGAGGGTCGCAGCGCAGAAGGTGAGCAGAGTGACCGAGGCGCGCGCGATCCAGCGCCGGTCGATCCGGTCGGCGACCCAGCCGGCATAGAGCGACAGCAGCAGCATCGGGATGAATTCGGACAAGCCGATCAGCCCGAGCTGGAGCGCGGCCGCCTTGATCCCCATCGTCTCGCGGGCGATGTCGTAAGCCTGCCAGCCGATGACGATGATCATCGAGAGCTGGGCGAGCGTCGCCGCGAGGCGGCTGACCCAATAGCAGCGGAAATTGTGGACCGAGAACGGGTGCTGGGCGGCCATAGGGTGGCCTCTAGGCGCGAGCGTGCCGCCCGCGCAACGGTCGATTGGCTTGGGATCGCGAAAGTTTCAGAGGCAGTTCCCCGGCGAAGGCCGGGGCCCAGTCGGGAAGGCCTCGCGGTTCTCGTGCCTTCGCCAGTTTCATCGCAACTGGGCCCCGGCCTGCGCCGGGGAACGGGTAGGCTAAAGTTGCCGCATCGATGCGCGAGGCATATTGCGAACCATCATATAAAACGAATCGGAGAGTCTTATGCGGGTCGGTCTATTTCTGGGTGCGGCATGCCTCGCGCTCGCCTCGTGCTCGTCGGGTGGCGGCAGCAACACGGCCGAAGTGGTGGCGCCGAGCGATGCGGCGGGCTGGGTTTCCTTCCGCGACGAGACGATCAACAAATGGTTCGAGGTGGATCCGGCCTTCGCGGTTTATGAAGGCAAGCACGAGTTTGACGGCAAGCTGCCCGACTGGAGCGCGGCGGGGCTGAAGGCGCGGGGCGATTTCCTGCGCCACACCATCGCCAAGGCGAAGAGCTTCACCGGGTTGGATGCCGATGCCGGGTTCGAGCGCGATTACATGGTCAAGGTGGCCGAGGGGCAGCTCTTCTGGCTCGAGGATGCCGATTCGCCGCACAAGAATCCGGCCTTCTATGTCGGCGGCGGGCTCGATCCCAACGTCTATGTCTCGCGCGAATATGCCGGGCCCGAGGTTCGCATCAAGGCGATGACGGCGTTCCTGCAGGGCATTCCGGCGGCGGCGAAGAATATCCGCGCGAACCTCAAAACCCCGATGCCGGCGAGCTTCGTGAAATATGGCATTGCCGGGTTCGAGGGCTTTGAAGGTTATTACAAGGGCGACGCGGTCGCGGCCTTCGCCTCGGTGAAGGATCCCGCGCTGCAAAAGGCGCTCAAGGAAGCCGGGGATGCCGCAAGCGCGGCGATGGGCGAGCTGGCGAAATGGCTCAAGGAGCAGCAGGCGAGCGCGACGCAGGACTTTGCGCTGGGCGGCGAGCGCTTCTCGCGGATGCTGCTGGCGACCGAGGGCGTGAATACGCCGCTCGATGAACTCGAGGCGGTGGGCCGGGCCGACCTCAAGCGCAATCAGGATGCGCTGATCGCCGAATGCGCCAAATACGCCCCCGGCGCGTCCGTGCCCGACTGCATGGCCAAGATGAACGCGCAGAAGCCCGAGGGCGGGGCGGTCAAGTCCGCGACCGCGCAGATCCCCGAGCTTCGGGAGTTCGTCATCAAGCATGACATCGTGACGATCCCGGGCACCGAGCAGGCGCTGGTGCGCGAGAGCCCGCCCTATAACCGGCAGAATTCGGCCTATATCGATCCGGCGGGGCCGCTCGAGACGGGGGTCGCCTCGATCTATTACATCTCGCCGCCCGATCCGAAATGGTCGGCGGAGGAGCAGGCCGCTTACATCCCGGGCGAGCCTGACCTGCTCTTCACCACGGTGCATGAGATCATGCCGGGGCATTTCCTCCAGTTCCTCCATTCGAACCGCTCCAAATCGCCGTTCGGCAAGCTGTTCGTCGGCTATGCCTTTGCCGAGGGCTGGGCGCATTATGCCGAGGAGATGATGTGGGACGCCGGGCTGCGCGCGGGAGACAGCGCGACGCATATCGGCCAGCTCTCGAACGCGCTGCTGCGCAATTGCCGCTTCCTCTCGGCGATCGGGCTGCATGCGCGCGGCATGACGCAGGAACAGTCCGAGACGATGTTCCGCGAGCAATGCTATCAGGACGCGGGCAATGCCCGGCAGCAGGCGGCGCGGGGCACCTATGATCCGGCCTATCTCAACTACACTTTGGGCAAGCTGATGATCCGCAAGCTGCGCGACGACTGGACCGCGAAACATGGCGGGCGCAAGGCGTGGAAGGACTTCCACGACCAGTTCCTCAGCTTCGGCGGACCGCCGGTGCCGCTGGTGCGCCAGCGGATGATGGCGGAGGACGCGCCCAAGTCCGTCTTCTGAGGTCCACGGAACCCGCGGGGCGATACGCGGGTTCTTACGCCAACGAAATCAACATGATGGAGTATGGCGTATGGGCAAGGGCATTCTGCTTTGGCTGCTGGGGATTCCGATCCCGATCATCATTCTGCTGCTGATCTTCTGGCATTGAGCAATGACGGCCCCGGAGACGCACGCGCGTTTCCGGGGCAGTAGTCTTACGGTTCTTGCTGCATCGCAACATAATCACTATAAGGGCGGCATGACCGATCAGGCTGCCCCGACCCCAACGATGATGCTCTTCGAAGCGATCATCCGCCGCAAGTGCATCTCCGCGACGTACAATCGCAGCCGCATGGTCCTGGCGCCGCACATCCTCTACACGCGCCACGGCGCGCTGCATGTCGATGCGGTGACCGTCAGCCGCGAGAACATGATCCCGCGCGAGATCAAGCTGGCGACCTTCAAGCTCGACGGCCTCAGCGAGCTTCGCGTGCTCGACCGCGACTTCGCGATCAACCGCGAGCTGTTCGAGCCCGACGCCGAGAAATATGCCGGCGAGACGATTCTGGTGGTCGAGCCCGAGGCGGAAGCCGTCGCGGCCTAAGCCACTTCATCCAGCACGATGAAGACCGGGTCGTCCACGCGGCCCATGAAATCGCCCATGATCCCCTGGATCACCGGCCCCGGCATATCCTCGCCGACAAAGCCGTCGAGATCGGGGATGTCGAACAGCTCGACATAGTCCATTCCCGGTTCGCCTTCGCCCATCAGCAGCCCGCGGACGCGATTGTTGGTGAAGCTCGCGACGCGGGAAATGCCGCGCATGGTCGGGTAATCGGTGGTGCGGACCCAGTCCTCATAGTCCGCCTGGGTGACGCCGGGTTTGAGCTTGTAGTGCAGCAACACCTTGGCCATCGCGGGCTCCTTTCCTGATGCTGCGCGCGAGCATGATCGCGGCGCCGGGTTTCATCAATCCTAAACGGTCCGCGCGCTAACACCGCTTGTTCCCGCACGTCGCGGGGGGCGGGTTGCGCAGAATGGGTAGAGAAGGCTCATCCGGCACTGGTTCCGCCGCGGCAAAGCAGGGCGGCCGCGGAACCCTGCCGTTCGCCCTGGGCCGGCGCTCCGCCGATGCCCGCGAAGCCGCCGAAAAGGATGAACATTCGCGCCTGCTGCGCAATTACGAGGAGATGGCGCTCGGCTGGTTCTGGGCGACCAATGCCGAGGGGCAGATCACCTATATCAGCGAGCCGGTCGCGACCCTGCTCGGCGGCGAGCCGGACGGGCTGATCGGGCGCGACCTGCTGTCGCTGTTCAAATCGGTGAATTCCGAGGTGGAGCGCAAGCGGACCTTGCCGTTCCACCTGATCCGCCACGGCCGGTTCGAGCATGCGCAGGCCCATCTCGACGTGGACGGCGAGGAGCGGACATGGTCGCTCTCCGGCCAGCCGCAGACCGACGCCAAGGGCAATTTCGCGGGCTATCTGGGGCATGGCATCGACGTGACGGTCGAGCTGCAATCGGCCGAGATGAACAGCCATGCGGCGATGCACGACGCGCTGACCGGGCTGCCCAACCGGCGCCAGATCACCACGCTGCTCGAGGACACGATCAAGACCTTCCGCGGCCAGCGGCGCCCGGTCGCGGTCCTGCTGGTCAATCTCGACCGCTTCAAGCAGATCAACGACACGATGGGGCATCCGGTCGGCGACGCGCTGCTCAAGCAGGCGGCCGAACGGCTGGCCAAGATCGTGGGCGACGCCGAGAAGATCGGCCGGCTGGGCGCCGACGAGTTCCAGGTCGTCCTCCAGGATTCGCACGATCGCGGCGCGCTGGGCGATCTCGCCACCCGGATCATCGAGAGCCTGTCGCACCCCTATTCGATCAACGGCAGCCGCTGCATCGTCGGCGCTTCGATCGGGATCGCGGTGAACCCGTTCGACGGCGTCACCGCCGAGGAAATCAGCCGCAACGCCGACCTGGCGCTGCACGCCGCCAAGGGCAGCGGGCGCGGGCGCTTCCGCTTCTTCGCGACCGAATTGCTCAAGGCCGCGGAAGACCGCCGCGTCCTCGAGCACGACCTGACCGACGCGCTGGCCAAGGGCGAGATCGCGATTCATTACCAGCCCGTCGTCAACGCGAAGACCAACGAGGTCAGCGGTTTCGAGGCGCTGATGCGCTGGAACCACCCCAAGCGCGGCCGCATCAGCCCCGCCATCTTCATCCCGATCGCCGAGGAGGCGAACCTGATCCCGGCGCTGGGCGAATGGATGCTGCGCCAGGCCTGCAAGGACGCCGCGGAATGGCCGGGCGAGCTGCGCGTCGCGGTCAACGTCTCGCCGATCCAGTTCGCCAGCGACGCGCTGCCCGGGATCGTGATGAGCGCGCTCGCGCAATCGGGGCTGCCGCCGGAGCGGCTCGAGCTGGAGATCACCGAAAGCGTCTTCCTGGGCGACACTCACGAGACCGACGAGCGCTTCGCGGCGCTCAAGCGGCTGGGCGTACGCCTCGCGCTCGACGATTTCGGCACCGGCTACTCCTCGCTGGGCTACCTCCGCACCGCGCCGTTCGACAAGATCAAGATCGACCAGAGCTTCGTCCGCGGCCAGACCGAGGCGGCCTCGCGCAACCGCGCGATCATCGCCGCGATCGTCGCGCTCGCCGACGCGCTGGGCATGGAGACCACCGCCGAGGGCATCGAGAGCTTCGACCAGCTCGAGACGATGCAGAAGCTCAAGGTCAGCCATGTCCAGGGCTTCCTCTACAGCCGCGCGGTCTCGAACGAGGACCTCGCCACCTATGTCGAGGACGGCCGCTGGGTGATCAAGCCGCAGGGCCCGGCCAAGCAGCGCCACGACCGCCACGCGACCTTCCGCAAGGTGGGCGTGATCCACGACAATCACTATTACTCGGCCGTGCTGCGCAACTTCTCCGCCTCGGGCGCGCTGATCGACGGGCTGGTCGATGTGCCCGCGGGCACTCAGTTCGTGATCGATCTGGGCGAGGGGCAGCTGGTCGTCGCCACGGTGCGCCGCGCGATGAACCACCAGCAGGGCGTCGAGTTCGAGCAGACGCTGGTGCCCGACGGCGATGGCGGGCTGTGCACCCGGCACCGCGTGTCTCCGGCGATCCTCGCGGCGGCGGGACTGACCGGCGATCCCAACAACCCGAACTCGACCCTGGTCGCCAAGACCGAAGGCGGGGCGCTGACCCTGCCGGCCTTCCATACGATCACCGAATGGAAGGCGGCGATCGAGGGGGCGAAGCAGGCGGCCTAGGGGCCTTCAGCCGGGCCCGCCATTCTCAAGGCGGGGCATCGCATATCGCGTCCAGAAGGTCATTGAAGTCGCGCGGTTCGTAACCTTTGCCCGAGGGGTGTTGCGCAGTTCCGTGCCTGTGAGCGACGCCATGCGCACGCAATGCGGCGATGAGCATGCGGTCGTTGTTCGCGGTGACAAGTCCGAGGGGCAGCCCGCGATAGGTGCGCGGCACGTAGCGATCGGTGAGCGCCGCCTTCGTCACCATATCCAGCGCCCGCATCCGCGCCTCGCGGAGCAGCCGGTCCCACGCGGCGGCGAAGCTCGTGGCGCCCGGGCGGGTGCGGAGGCGATAGGCGGTCTGCGCGCTCATCCCCACGGCGCTGGCGGCGGTGGCGACAACGCCCGTGGCGTGGAGCGCGACAAGGAAGGCCTGCTGCCGAGCAGGGGTCCAGCCGTCATGGCGCTTGCGCGCCGGACGGACGGGGACGAAGGCGAGGCCCGCGGCCTTGAGGCGGCGGGCGCGGGGTTTTGGCGGGGTGGGGGAGTCGGTCATCTGGGAGTGTGGAGCAGATGAAATCCTACATTGGAAGGGGTTTTTCACGGCTCCGGAATCGTGGACTTACGTCGACGGTTCGACACCCGGGAGCAACAAACCTTCTAGAATGTGCTTCAAAGTCCCGAGGCCGTCTGCGGCGACGAGACGTCCCTTTTCAAATACGTCTCGGCTGTTATCGGCCAGAAGCTCAGCGCGCCTTGAGGCTTCCACTAGCACACGCGCAACACCCGCGACGTCAACCTCTGTCGAGAGAAGCCCGGCCCGATGTTCCCATGATTCGATGGCGTCCCCGGTCATTCCGGCCAGCGGCGCAGTTTTTCCAAATATCGCATTTACAGGTCGGAGGAAGTCGCGCTCTATGCGAACGCGCTCTTCAAAGCGGGTACGGCGGCTAGCTTCGGTCATCACGTTGCGTACTTTCCAAAATGCTCAATATCTCGCTGATCCAAACATCGAGTTTAGCATGGAGGCAGAGTACCTGCGAACCTTCGATCGTTGGAGGAGTGAGACCGCGCTGACCTGCAAGACGACAAGCCATCGCTACATCATACTCTTCCCGCGAAATGGGTACGTTCGAAACGCGATCAAGGTGGAAGGGTGAATAGCGTGAAAAATCAGGCGCCTCGCGAAGGGTCCAGGAGGCGGCCATCGCGATGTTTCGGAGGCAAACATAGAGGAGTCCCATTTCGTAAATTGAGTTTGCCGGTGCTTCTTCAACTTGCGCTGGAATACCATCCAGGATGGTCTGAAAAGACTTTATATCTTCTATGCCGCCTCGATAAGGGGACGGGATTCCAAGTTCTCGAAGAAATGGCTCGGTCTCGTAGATAGGCGAGGTTTCGCGATAGAGGTGCCAAGCGAAAAGTTCGCCATTTCCAAACATCTCTCGGAGGCGGTTGCCTCCGTACCACGAAACCGACAGCTCCCGGCCCGCAAGCGGTGTCGGCAAGTGTCCGATCACTTCCTCCATCGGAACCTTTCCAGACCCATCCCTGACGACGGCCAATACATCCAAGTCACTCTTGGCGTCTGAATCGCCCCGTGCCGTCGATCCGAACAGATATAAGGCAACTAGGTGGCCCATTGGTCACCGATGCGAGACGGATTTGAGCAAAATCGAGATGAACAGTCCGATATAAAGAAAGAGTAGAACTACCAAGACATAATCAATTATTATAAAACCGCTGAAGGATTGATCCGTAGAAATTCCAAAGAAGACGTCCAAACTATGTTTCAAAACAAGCAATCCTGCTTCACTCCTTTCCCAGCCGACCTTCGGAATGACGGCCCATAGATTGATCAATGATAGGGTCAGGAGGAAGGTAATGCCGCTCGCTAGGACGCGAAGAGGACGCTCGCCATGACCCCAAATGAGGCCGCCGATATTGAGCCATGCGAGGTGACCGCCCGCTCGAATTCGGTCATACAGGGTCGGAAATTTCTTGATGTAATAGCTCTGCTCGGCGCGCATGGCTCTACGCCAATAGTCCCGATTGGCATCGATCTCCCTGAGTACGAATGAGCGCTGGCTACGATGATCGCCGATGGCGGCGGCGTTGGCACGTAGATTTTGAAGAAGGTCGCGACTCAGATTTGGCTCAAGTGGAAGCGAGGCGATAATCTCCTTTGCCTCCAACAGCGTGCGGTAAAATAAGGCGTAACGGAACTCGCAGCGATGTAGGCTCGCGCCGCGAAAATTGCTTTCGTAAAATCTGCTTCCGGTGAAATCGCAGTCGTCAAATTTGGCGCCATGAAAATATGCACGCTCAAAAATGCAGTACGAAAAATCGCATTTGACGAACGTGGATTTGCTTCCGTTCAAGTCTTTGAAATGGCGATGCCTAAAGTCCTCATCTTCGAATTTCCCGTTCGAGAGTATGATTCGATTGACGGTCGGGATTTTCCCAACCGCAGGTAGGGATGCTTCTGACGGAAGATCTGTTTCTTCGGTCATTCGTCATTCCTCGGGTGCTCAGCTGCTGGGCCAGACCATTTCCTAGATGATATCGTTCGAGATTTCACCCCACCGTCACGAAACTATCCATGACCCGCTTCCGCCCCGCGCTCTCGAACTCGATCTCGAGCTTGTTCCCCTCGATCTCGACGATCTCACCGTACCCGAACTTCTGGTGGAACACGCGCATCCCCAGTGCCAGGTCCGCCCTCGGCTTCGCGCCATAGCTTGCCGTCAACGCGCCGCTTTCCACGATCCTCGCCGGTTCGCGGCTGAAGGTGCGCGCGGTGAAGCCGCCGCCGGGGTTCTTCGGGTCCACGCCCGCGGCGCGTTGCCAGCCGGGGCCGCGCCCTGTGCCTCGGCCGACATCGGCGAAGGGGTCGGCGCGTTCGGACCAGTTCGCCTGCCATAGGCTCGCGCCGCCGGACATTGTCGATTCCGCGTCGATATGGGCGTCCGGCAGCTCGGCGATGAAGCGGCTGGGGATGCTCGACGTCCATTGGCCGTAGATGCGGCGGTTGGCGGCGTGGAGGATGGTGGCTTGCCGCCGGGCGCGGGTGATCGCGACATAGGCGAGGCGGCGTTCCTCCTCCAGCGAGGCGAGCCCGCCTTCGTCGAGGGCGCGTTGCGAGGGGAAGAGGCCTTCTTCCCAGCCCGCGAGGAACACCGTGTCGAATTCGAGGCCCTTGGCGGCGTGGATCGTCATGATGGTGACCTTGGGCTCGTCGGCCTGGGCCTCGTTGTCCATGACCAGCGACACATGTTCGAGGAAGGCGGTCAGCGACTCATATTCCTCCATCGCCCGCACGAGTTCGTTGAGGTTCTCGAGGCGGCCCGCGGCTTCCGCCGTGCGGTCGGCCTGCCACATCGCGGTGTAGCCGCTTTCGTCGAGGATGATCCGGGCGAGCTCGGGATGGGGGAGGGTGTCGCCCTGGGCGCGCCACCTTGCGAGGTCGCCGATCAGGTTGCCGAGCGAGCGGCGGGCCTGGGGGGTCAGCTCGTCGGTGTCGAGGATGCGCGCGGCGGCCACGGTGAGCGGGAGACCCTGCGCGCGCGCGAGCTGGTGGACCTTCGCCAGCGCCTTGTCGCCAAGGCCGCGCTTGGGGGTGTTGACGATGCGTTCGAAGGCGAGGTCGTCGGCGGGCTGGGCGACGACGCGCAGATAGGCGAGCGCGTCGCGGATTTCCTGCCGCTCGTAGAAGCGGAAGCCGCCGACGATGCGATAGGGCATGCCGATCGCGATGAAGCGGTCTTCGAATTCGCGCGTCTGGTGCTGGGCGCGGACGAGGATCGCCATGTCGTCGAGCGATTTGCCGCCACGCTGCTGGCCCTCGATCTCCTCGCCGACGCGGCGGGCTTCCTCGGGGCCGTCCCAGATGCCGAGGACCTTCACCTTCTCGCCCTCGCTATGCTCGGTCCACAGCGTCTTGCCGAGGCGGCCGGCATTGTTGGCAATCACGCCGGAGGCGGCGGCGAGGATGTGCGGCGTGGAGCGGTAATTCTGTTCGAGGCGGATCACCTTCGCGCCGGGGAAATCCTTTTCGAATTTGAGGATGTTCTCGACCTGCGCGCCGCGCCACGAGTAGATCGACTGATCGTCGTCGCCGACGCAGCAGAGGTTCTTGCGCTCCTGCGCGAGCAGGCGGAGCCAGAGATACTGGACCGCATTGGTATCCTGATACTCATCGACCATGATGTAGCGGAAGCGCTGCTGGTACAGCTCGAGCACGTCGCGGTGGGACTTGAGGATCACCAGCATGTGGAGCAACAAGTCGCCGAAATCGCAGGCGTTGAGGGTGCGCAGCCGCTCCTGATAGGCGGCGTAGAGGCCGCGGCCCTTGCCGTTGGCGTACTGCTCGCTGTCGCCGGCATCGATCATCTCGGGCGTGAGGCCGCGATTCTTCCAGCTGTCGATCAGCCCGGCGAGCTGGCGGGCGGGCCAGCGTTTTTCGTCGAGATCGGCGGCCGCGATGAGCTGCTTGAGCAGGCGGAGCTGATCGTCGGTGTCGAGGATGGTGAAGTTGGACTGGAGCCCGGCGAGCTCGGCGTGGCGGCGCAGCATCTTGGCGCCGATCGCGTGGAAGGTGCCGAGCCAGGGTATGCCCTCGACAGCGTCGCCGACGAGCCGGTGGACGCGCTCCTTCATCTCGCGTGCGGCGCGATTGGTGAAGGTGACGCTGAGGATCTCGGACGGATAGGCTTTCCGCGTCCAGAGCAAATGGGCGAGGCGCGCGGTCAGCGCCGCGGTCTTGCCCGTGCCCGCGCCCGCAAGGACCAGCACCGGGCCCTCGGTGGTGAGCACCGCCTCGCGCTGGGGGGCGTTGAGGCCGCGCAGATAGGGCGGGTCCTGGGGATCGGCGGGAAGCGACATCGGCGAACAGGTAGGGAACATGGGCGGCGGGGGCAAGCGCGTAGCGGCGTGACGGCGGTCACGCGCTGATTTCCGGGGCTGTGGCACGACCGGCGGGATAAACCCCGGCGGAGTATCCGAAATGACGGACCAGCCCATCGAGATTCAGGATTTCATCCTCTCGCGCGAACTCGCCGAAGTGTATCTGCTCCTCGATCATATCTCCGCCGCGGAGGGTAAGAAGCTCCCCGACCTGGGCGAGGAGCCCATCTTCGCCAGCGATTCGGCGAAGCCGTGGCTGGTGCAGATCTGCGATATCGCATGGCCCCCCGAGAATACGACTCGCGAGCAGGACGCGGCGAACGCGGCCAAGCTGCTCGTCGCCAAGGACGCGCTCAACGAGGCCGCGTCGCCGGCGACGGGGACGACGATCGCCTTCACGCTGATGATGGCGGGCGAGGCGCGCGAGCCGGACAAGGAGGCGTCGTGGTGGCGGCGCCCGCGGTTCGGCTTCGGCGGCGGCGGAGGGGATGGGGGCGCTGGCGGTGCCTGGGGCGATGGCGTTGCCGGCGGCCCACCGACCATCCCCACGCGCGCCTCGCTGGCGGCGCTCGCCGATCACGGGCTGGCGCGCTGGGCGCTGTTCTATCGCAGCCTGCTCTATCTGCTCTTCATCTTCCTGTTCCTCTGGGCGATGTTCACCTGCTTCCTCTCGTGGGACATCGCCACGGGCACCGCGCTGCTCAATCGAGTCACGAGTTTCGACAAGCGCGCCGAACAGGCCGTGGTCACGACGGCCCCGGCGACGAATGTCGTGCCCTCGACCGGCGCAACGGCTTCACCGGGTTCCCCACCGTCACCGTCGACCTCGCCGACTCCCGCGCCTTCGCCGAGCGCCGCGCCGACGCCGCTGGCGTCCGGCATGACCGAAAGCGACCGCAAGCTGCACAAGACCGCCTCCGAGAATCTGGCGGCCTGGCTCGAGAGCCGCGGTTTCATGCGCTGGATGCTCAAGAAGCTGATGGGCGCCAGCCAGGAGGAAACCACCACGTGGGTGGAGGGCACGAGCCCGCCGACTCCCGCGAGCGCAACGGCGGCGGCCGTCAGCGCGAAGCCCGATCCGGTGCGGACGACCAATGTCCAGTGGGCGACCGCCTTCCTGGGGGTCCTTGCCAGCAACGTGCTGCCGATATTCTACGGTCTGCTCGGCGCCGGCGCGGCGGTTGTGCGCGGGGTTTCGACCAAGATGCGCGACAGCATCCTTTCGCCGCGCGACATCATATTGGCTTACGTCCAGCTCGGCCTCGGCGCGGTGATGGGGCTTTGCATCGGATTGTTCGTCAATCCCAATACGAGCCCCGGCGGCGCGGCGCAGCCAGGGGCCCTAATCGGCTCGATCCCGCTCTCGGCATCGGCGCTGTGCTTCATCGCGGGCTTCGGAGTGGAGCAGGTGTTCCGCGCGCTCGAATCGCTGATTCGGCGGATCTTCGAGCCCGAGCCGCCGAGGGTGCCCGTGAAGCCCTGAGGCGGGCGGATCTCAAGGGGACTAGTGCTTCGCGCGTGGAACGTTTACAGAACATCGAAACCAGGTGGGAGCGCGACCATGCCGAAGGGCCAGTGCCATTGCGGGGCGATACATTACGAGACGAGCGGCGATCCGGTCTATCATGCGGTGTGCCATTGCTCGGACTGCAGACGCGCGACGGGCGCGCCGATCGTGAGCTGGGCGCTGTTTCCGGAAGGCGCGGTGGCGATCGAGGGTTCGCCGGCGATCTATGAGTCGTCGGAGAATGGCCGGCGGCATTTCTGCGGCGCGTGCGGATCGAGCCTGTTCTACACCAACGCGGTGGTCTTTCCCGGGCTGATCGACGTGCAGACGGGGACGCTCGACGATCCCGATTTCATGCCCGCGGGCGCGCAGGTGCAGGTGGCCGAGCGCGTGGGCTGGATGGCCGCGCTGCACGATATTCCCGCGTTCGAGCGCTATCCCGAAGGGCCGTGACGGGCCGGAATCGCAACGATCCACATCACTGTCATGGATACGTCATCGGCCTGTCACACAGCGCCGTCAGAGCGCCGGGCATGGCCACTATCGCTATGGACCTCGCACCGCCGGCAGAAGCGCCGGCGGGCCCCCGATTCGACTATAAGACCCACCCCCTCGCCAAATTGCTGTTCGCGCTGATCCTGATCGGCGGACTGGGATTTGCGGGATGGAGCGTGCTGACCGACACGCAGATGGCGGGCGAGCAGCTCGCGATCGGAGTGTTCGTCTTTTTGGGCGTGGCGCTGGTGATCGCGCTGGGCTTCGAGTTCGTGAACGGGTTTCACGACACTGCCAATGCAGTCGCGACGGTGATCTACACCAATTCGATGCCCGCGCATTTCGCGGTCGTCTGGTCGGGCTTCTTCAACTTCCTGGGCGTGATGTTCTCGAGCGGGGCGGTGGCTTACGCGATCATCACGATGCTTCCGGTCGAGCTGATCCTCAATGTGGGATCGGGCGCGGGGTTCGCGATGATCTTCGCGCTGCTGCTCGCGGCGGTGCTGTGGAACCTCGCGACCTGGTATGTCGGGTTGCCCAACAGCTCCAGCCACACGCTGATCGGATCGGTGCTTGGCGTGGGCTTCGCCAACCAGCTGTTCGCGCACGGTTCGAAGGCCGGCACGTCGGGCGTCGATTGGGCACAGGCGACGAAGATCCTGACCGGGCTGTGGATGGCGCCGCTGATCGGCTTCTTCGCGGCGATGCTGCTGTTGTTCGCGATGAAGCTGCTGGTCCGCAACAAGGCGCTCTACAAATCGCCCATGCCCAACACGCCCCCGCCGCTCGGCATCCGCGCGATGCTGATCGCGACCTGCACCGGGGTTTCCTATTTCCACGGATCGAATGACGGGCAGAAGGGCATGGGACTGATCATGCTGATCCTGATCGGCTGCGCCCCGACCGCCTATGCGCTCAACCGGACGCTGCCGGCGAGCGCGACCCCGGCCTATGTCGCCACCGCCAACACCGCGATCGCGGCGTTCGATGCCAAGGGCGGGCCCGACATGGCGGCTGATGCCGCGCGCGGCGTGCTGACGGTGACGCTCCAGAAGAAATCGGTGACGCCGGAGAGCTATGGTGCACTGGAGAGCCTGTCGCGCGATCTGACCGCGCGGGTGGAGGGCTATGGCTCGCTGAGCGCGGTGCCGGCGGCGGCGACCCAGAATGTCCGCAACGACATGTATCTGGTGCTCGACACGATCAAGCTGGCGACCAAGAAGCCGGGGACCTTTGCCGAGGCCGAGGCCAAGGCGGTCAAGGCCTATCAGACCGAGCTGGAGGCGGGGACGCGCTTCATTCCGCTCTGGGTGAAGATCGTGGTCGCGATCGCATTGGGGCTGGGAACGATGATCGGCTGGCGGCGGATCGTGGTCACCGTCGGCGAACGGATCGGCAAGCAGCACATGACCTATGGTATGGGCGCATCGGCCGAGATGGTCGCGGCGGGGACGATCATGACGGCGGACATGTTCGGCCTGCCGGTATCGACCACGCACATCCTCTCCTCGGGCGTCGCGGGTGCGTCGGTGGCGAGCGGGGCGGGGCTGCAGGCGCGGACCTTGTTGCAGCTCGCGGCGGCCTGGCTGCTGACGCTGCCGGTGGCGATGGCGCTATCGGGCGGGCTTTACTGGGTGCTGCTGAACGCGGTGCGGATGTTCGGCGGGTGATGTGCCGACCCTATCCCCACCCACCACCGTTCGTCCTGAGTAGCGACTGAGCTTGTCGAAGGCGCGTATCGAAGGGCAGGTTTGGCAGATTCAACAGTGCTTCGATACGAGCCCTCGATACGCCTTGGGCTACTCGGTCTCTACTCAGCACGAACGGAATAGGAGTGGGGTTATCCCTTCGCCTTCAGCAATTTCGCCGAATATTCGAGGCTGAGGATGAAGCCCTTCGCGTCGGCGCGGATATCGGCCCTGATGCGGTCGACGGGGTTGGCGGCATAGACGAAGACGCCGGCGACGATCGCGATCATGGTGGCGAGGATCAGCCTTCGCAGGTCGCTGGTGCTGCCGCCGCGCATGTCCGTCTCTCCCCGTGAACGATGGCGAAACGAATAGGCAGGCTTTGCTGTCGCGCAGATGAACGCGCTTGACCATTTGTCCGTCAGACACGAACCAGCGATGAGCCGTTTTCTGGGGGAACGCAGCCAATGACCGACCGGGCCGCCCAAGCTTCGCACCGCCGGATCCTGTTCGCGAGCCTGGTGGGCACCGCCGTCGAATTCTACGATTTCTATATCTTCGCGACCGCCGCGGCGCTCGTGTTCGGGCCGCTCTTCTTTCCGGGCACGGACGAGGCGGCGCAGCAGCTTTCTTCCTTCATCACCTTCAGCGTCGCCTTTTTCGCGCGGCCCGTGGGCGGGCTGTTGTTCGGGCATTTCGGGGACCGGCTGGGGCGGAAATCGACGTTGGTCGCGTCGCTGATGCTGATGGGGCTTTCGACCGTGCTAATCGCCTTCCTGCCGACCTATGGCCAGGTGGGGATCGTTGCGCCGGCCTTGCTGTGCCTGTTGCGGTTCGGGCAGGGGCTGGGGCTGGGCGGCGAATGGGGCGGGGCGAGCCTGCTCGCGGTGGAGAATGCGCCGAAGGGGTGGGAGAATCGCTACGGCAGCTTCCCGCCCATGGGGGCGCCGGTCGGGTTCATCGCCTCGAACGGGCTGTTCCTGCTGCTGGGGCTGTGGCTGAGCGATGGCGACTTCCTCGAATGGGGCTGGCGCATTCCCTTCCTGCTGAGCGCGGTGCTGGTGATTCTGGGGCTGTGGGTGCGGCTGAAGATCGGCGAGACCCCGGCGTTCGAAAGCGCCGCGGGACACAGGCCGGTGGCGCGCGTGCCGATCGCCGAGCTGCTGCGCGATCATTGGCGGCCGACATTAGCGGGGACGGTCGGCGTGATCGCCTGCTTCGCGCTCTTCTATCTCTCGACGGTGTTCGCGCTTAGTTATGGGACCAAGACGCTCGGCTATGGGCGCGAGCTGTTCCTGCTGATCCAGCTCGTCGCGATCCTGTTTCTCGCCGGGGGGATCATCCTCGCGGGGGTCCATGCCGATCTGGGTAATGCGCAGCGGACTCTGCTGCGCGGCTTTGTCGGTACGGTCGCGGTCGGGCTCATCCTTCCGCTGATGCTGGTGGCGCATTCGCCGGTGACCGTCTTCGGATGGCTAGCGCTGACGCTGTTCGTGATGGGCTTTTGCTATGGGCCGCTGGGCGGGTGGCTTCCGAGCCTGTTCCCGGCGAGGGTGCGCTATACCGGCGTGTCGGTGACCTTCAATCTGGGGGGGATCATCGGTGGCGGGCTCACCCCGTTCATCGCGCAGAAGCTGGTGGCGGAGGGCGGGCTGGCGCTGGTCGGCTATTATCTGGCGGGGGCAGGACTGGTGAGCATGCTGGGCCTCGCCATCTTGCCGAGGGTCAGGCCTGCCGAAGGAGCGTGATCCGCGCCTTGCCATGAACGCGGCTGGCGTCGATCTCGAAGCCCGCCACGTCGATCTCCTCGTCCCTGGCGGTCTCGATGCTGATCCAGGTGGCGGGGCCGATCCAGCCCAGCCGCCCCAATTTGTCGAGCGCGACCGCGCCGGCGCCGGTGCCGTAGGGCGGGTCCATCAGGATCAGGTCGAGCGGTTTCGGCGCGGGGCCGAGCGCGAGGACCGAGGTGGCGCGGATGTCTGTGCGGAGGGGGGCACGGGCGCCGAGCTTTGCGAGATTGGCCTTGAGGGCATCGAGCGCGGCCTTGTCCTGCTCGACGAACAGGCACGAGGCCGCGCCGCGCGACAGCGCCTCGAGCCCGAGCGCGCCGCTGCCCGCGAAGAGATCGGCGGTCGCTAGCCCCTCGAAATCGCCGAGGCGGCTGGCGAGCATCGAGAAGAGTGCCTCGCGCGTGCGATCGGCGGTGGGGCGGGTGGCGTCGCCCCTGGGGGCAACCAGCGGGCGGCCGCGCCATTGGCCGGCGATGATTCTCATGGGTTAGATCCTCCCCGACACGGGGAGGGGGACCGCCGCGAAGCGGTGGTGGAGGGGGCGTGCCGCCAGGGACGCCCTATGAGGAGAGCCTCCTCCGTCAGCTTCGCTGCCACCTCCCCGTGCCGGGGAGGATCGAAGACGCCACTCACTTCCGCGTCCTCGGCGGTTTGCCCGGCCTCGCCGGTTTACCCCGCCCGCCCGCGGGACCGCGGACCGGCTTGCGGGGCCCCTTGGGACGATCGACGAAATCGCCTTCGCGGGGTTCGCGCGTCTCGCGGTGGGCGCGGGCGCGTGCGGCGCGCGCCGGGTTGGCGACGTCGCGAGGGGCTTCGTCGCGTTTCTGTGGGGCGCGGCGCGGGGTGAATTTGGACTCGCGTTCGGGGCGGGCGCGGCGCTGGTCGGATGCCGCCTCCTCGCGGGGCGCGCGGATCGGGCGCGGGGCGGGGGCCTTGGTGAACGACCGGCGTTCGGGTTCGCGCGCCGGAGGCTTGGCCCAGCCCGGGCGATTGTCGGGGCGCGGCGTGCGGCCGGGCTCGATCGGCTTGGGCCGGGGCAGCGACTCGACGCGCTGGCGCTGCGCGAATTGCAGGTTCGACGCGGCCTTGCCGCCGGACCGCGACAGGATGTTGCGGAAGGTTTCGAGGTCGCTGGGGCGGATCTCGTCGACATCGCCCAGCGGCAGATCACCGAGCCGGAACGGGCCGTAGCGGGTGCGGATCAACCGGCTGACCTTGAGACCGAGATGTTCGAGCACGCGGCGCACCTCGCGGTTCTTGCCCTCGGTCAGCGTCATCTCGATCCACAGGTTCGCGCCGGTGCGGCGCTCGAGATTTGCGTTGATCGAACCGTAGCGCACGCCCTCGATCTCGACCCCGAGCATCAGATCCTCGAGCTGGGCCTGGCTGACCTGGCCATAGGCGCGGGCACGGTAGCTGCGCTCGACCCCGGTCGAGGGGAGTTCGAGCTGGCGCTTGAGCTCGCCATCGGTGGTGAGGAGGAGCAGGCCCTCGGTGTTGAGATCGAGCCGCCCCACCGGCATCACGCGGGGCAGGCCCTTGGGCAGGCGATCGTAGATGGTCTTTCGGCCCGAGAAATCGCGCTCGGCGGTGAGGAGCCCCGAGGGTTTGTGATAGCGGAACAGCCGCGCGGGCTCGGCCTTGGCGACCGGCTGGCCGTCCACGGTGACGCCGTCGAGCGATGTGAGGATCGTCGCGGGGGTATCGAGCACCACGCCGTTCAGCGCGATGCGACCGTCGGCGATCATCCGCTCAATCTCTCGCCGTGACGCGATTCCGGCACGGGCGAGCAGCTTTGCGATGCGCTGCTGATCCTTGTCATTGGGAGGGGCCATTTGGGCCCTATAGCGATAATGTCACAGGCACCAAAAACTATCGGGCGGCCAAGTTTATTGCGGCACCGAAAGGGCTGTGCGCCGTTATTGCCGGGAGCGGGGGTGCGCCCGGGAAATTGGACGATTGGAAGCGGTTTCACGATGTTGTTTCGCAAGAAGAAGCGTCAGATCGAGCGAGTGCTGGTGGTGGAGGATGAACCGCTGGTGGCGTTCGACACCGAGCATTTCCTGCGCGACGCCGGGTTCGAGATCGTGGCGACCGTCGATACGGTGGCGGCCGCGGTGGCGGTGATCGGCGAGGAGGATCAGGAGATCGACCTGGTGCTGGTCGATGTCAGCCTGTCCGACGGCAGCGGCATCGACGTGGCGCAGGCGGCGCATGCGAAGGGCTTTCCGGTGCTGTTCGTGACGGGCAATTGCCCGGGCGAGGCGCGGGCGCTGGCGGCAGGGTGCCTGTCCAAACCCTATCCGCAGCGCGACTTGCTCGCGGCGATCGACGCGATCGAGGCGGTTAGCGAGGGAAGGAAGCCCAGAAAGCTGCCCGGGAGCTTCAGCCTGTTCGCGAAGGCGGCGTAACCTCCTCTCCCAATGGGAGAGGGAATTAGAGCGCCGCCTCCACCGCATCGTGGAAATGGCGGACGCCCAGCTCCAACGTACCCAGCGTCAGCCGCTCGATCGCGCCCGAGGAGA
This sequence comes from uncultured Sphingomonas sp., assembly GCA_966251045.1. Classification (GTDB taxonomy): domain Bacteria; phylum Pseudomonadota; class Alphaproteobacteria; order Sphingomonadales; family Sphingomonadaceae; genus Sphingomonas. The sequence continues at coordinate 74,419 of CBINJP010000009.1, read as the reverse complement.
GGCCCTGCTGGCCAAGTTCGGCGGCGCGGAAATCCTCCGCGGCGAACACGCCTTCGTCGAGCAGCTTCCAGCTGCGTTCCCAGTGCGCGAGCGCCTTTTCGGTCGCGGGCGGCTCGGGGATGAGCATGAAATCCTCGACCAGCACGCGGTCCACCCCCTGCGGCATCAGCACCATCAGGTTGATGTAATCCGGGCTGACGATCAGCACCGTGCCGGGGAACATCTGATAGGTGTAGGTGATCGCGCCGCGCAGCACCGCCCAGTCGCTGGAGGACAGCGCTTCATGCTCCGAATCGCGGCCGACGGCGGAGCGCTGGTGCGGGCCGATCGTGTCGGCGGTGGTGACGCCATCCTTGAAGAAGGGACCGATCGTGCCCGAATGGAGGCGCTGGACATGGTAGCTCTCGAGGAAGGCGTCCATGATCAGCTTCCAGTTGGCGGCGACGTCATGGGTGCGGCGGCGGAACAGATATTGGCCGGCGAGGTCGAAGGCTTCGAAATCCTGCGCGAGCGTGTTCGCCGCGCTGAAGTCGGCGGATTCGTCGAAGCTGAACCAGATCAGCCCGCCCGCCTCGCAGGTGGGGAGGCGTTTGAGGCCGTGCTCGGCCTTGTCGAGGCCGGGAAAGGTTTCGGGACGCGGCATGCCGGTGAGGCGGCCGTCGAGCGCATAGGTCCAGGCGTGATAGGGACAGACGATGCGTGGCGCCTTCACTGCCTCGCAGCCTTCGAGCAGGCGCGTGCCGCGATGGCGGCAGACATTGAGGAAGACATGGGCCTGCCCGTCCTTGTCGCGGGCGATGAGGAGCGGCTTGCCGAAGCCGTCATGCGGCACGGCCATGTTGTTTTCGGGGAGCAGCGCGGAAGGGGCGATGACCAGCGGCGCGCGGGTGAAGATGCGCGCCTGCTCGGCGGCATAGCGATCGGGCGCGGTATAGGCGGCGGCATCGACATGGGTGATGCCGGCGGCCCCGCGCGATCCGCCATTGGCGAGCGAACGCGCCAGTGCGAGCTGTCCCTCGGTCGGCGTCAGCGCGTTCATGTGATCCTCTCTGGCCTTCCCCGTCTTTTGCGCTAGTTTCTGCCTGAAGTATCGGAGGGGCAAGCGCGAATGAGCACGACGGACGCCGCGGAAGGCAATTCGAGCTGGCTGGCAAGCGTAAAGCCCTATTTCGAAAAGGAGACGCTGGCCGCCTTCGCGCTCGGTATCTCCTCGGGCTTTCCCTATGCGATGATCGGCGCGACGCTGACTAGCCGCCTCGCGCAATCGGGGATCGACAAGAAGACGGTCACCGCGTTCACGCTCGCCTTCCTCGTCTACAACCTCAAGCCGCTCTGGGCGTGGGTGGTCGACGGCGTGCGGCTGCCGGGGCTGAGCCATTTGGGGCAGCGCGTGTCCTGGCTGATCTTCGCCGGGATATTGGTGATGCTCGCGGTCGCCAATCTGGCGATCGTCGATCCCAAGGCGAATTTGCAGGCGACGGTGATCGCGGCGATCCTGGTCGGGGTGGCAGGCGCGACCTTCGACATCGTGATCGATGCCTATCGCATCGAGACGCTCAAGCCGTACCAGATGGGCGTCGGTTCGGGCATGACTCAATATGGCTGGCGGATCGGCTCGGTCGCGGCGGGCGCGCTGGCGCTGGTCGTGGCGCAGCGGATGGGGTGGACCGCGGGCTATCTGCTTTGCGCGATGTTCGCGCTGCCGGCGATGCTGACCGGGCTGGTGCTGGGCGAGCCCGAGCGGCACCGCCCTCCCGCGGGCAAGCGTGGCTTCGCCGAGATCCAGGCCTCGATCGTCGGGCCGTTCCTTGAATTTTTCGGGCGCAAGGGCGCCTTCCTCGTCCTCGTCTTCATCCTGATCCACAAGATCGGCGACACGCTGAGCCAGCTCACCGTGCGATTGCTGTTCAACGACATGGGCTACAGCAATGACGAGATCGCGGTTTACGATGTCGGCGTGGGCTTCTGGGCCTATCTGATCGGCATTTTCATCGGCGGCGTACTCTATGCCCGGCTGGGGATGAAAAGATCGGTGCTGATCAGCCTCGTGCTGATGGCGGTCTCGAACGCCAGCTTCGCGTGGCTCGCTTCGGCGGGGCACACAAACTGGGGCATGGCGGGCGCGATGGCGTTCGAGAATATCGCGAGCGGGATCGGCGGAGTCACCGTGGTCGCCTATTTCGCCGTGCTGACCGACCTGCGCTACACCGCCGCGCAATATGCGCTGATCTCGGCGGCGGCGAGCGTGGTGGGGCGGATCGTGACGGGCACGACGGCGGGGGCGATGGTCGAGAGCTTCGGCTTCGTGAACTTCTACATCTTCACCACGGTGATCGCGTTTCCGGGCGTGTTCCTGTTCTGGTGGATGATGCGCGCCGGGCTGATCGATCAGTCGATGGGCACCGCGGGCATCGTCGAGGCCGGGGAGGGCGGGAAACCCGCCGGCTGAGCCATGCCGCTAATCGCCATCGGCATCATCGCGTTGCAAGTCGCGTGCGTGGTCCATCTGGTCCGCAACGGGCGGCCGCCCTTGTGGCTGAGCGCGATCATCTTCCTGCCGGTGGCGGGGAGCCTCGCCTATTTCCTGCTCGAAGTGCTGCCGGGCATGCAGGGCAACCGGCATGTGCGCACCGCGCGCGCCAATGTGGTGGCGGCGCTCGACCCCGAGCGCGAGGTGCGCGCCGCGCGCGATGCGCTCGATCTGGCCGATACCGCCGCGAACCGGCTGCGGCTGGGCGATGCGCTGGCCGGGCTGGGGCGGCACGGCGAGGCGATCCCGCTGTACCGCGAGGCGATCCGCATCACCGGTGCCGATACCGATCGGCGGACACAGGCCAAGCTGGCGACCTCGCTGTACGAGACCGGGCAAGGCGCGGAAGCGCTGGCGCTGATCGACGCGATCGATCCGCCGGTTGGGCAGAGCGAGCGCGACCGGCAGCAATTGCTGCGCGCCAAGATATTCGAGCATTTGGACCGCAAGGACGAGGCGCTGGCGCTGTACGAGGATGTCGCGACGCGGATGCCGGGCGAGGAGGCGCGGTGCCGCTATGCCGCATTGCTGCTCGACCGGGGATGGGAACGCAAGGCGGTGACGGTGCTGGAGGAAGTGGAGAGCAGGATGAAGCGGCTCGACCGGCTGCAGCGCGCCGCGGATGCGGACATGTATCGCTGGGCGGGCGAGACGCTGGCGCGATTGCGGGCGAAATGAAGCGACGCGGGATATGGGTCGCGGCGCTGCTGGTGCTGCTGGGTGCGGGCTGGTGGTTCGGTTCGCCCTGGTGGACCCTGTGGCGGATGGCGGGTGCTGCGGAAGCGCATGACGTGAAGACGCTGTCGGCCTATATCGACTATCGCGCGGTGCGCGAGGACATGCGCGCGCGGATCAATGCGCGGATCGCTGAGAGAGGCGGGCTGGGGCGGCGGATCGGCGGGACGCTGAAAAAGGCCGCCATGGGCGCGGCGATCCGGCCGGAGGGGCTGCGCGTGAGCTTCATGCTCGCCGGGCTGGGCGGCAAGGAAAAGCCGCTGGGGCCGGGCGATATCTGGGTGATCCGCGACGGATTCAGCCAGTTCCGCATGGTGCGGCGCGACGGCAGGGGTCAGGTGCTGGTCTTCCGGCGCGACTGGTTCGGCTGGAAGCTGGTCGCGATCGGCTAAAGAGGAAGTCCCATATCCGCAAAGGCGTTCGACAGGGCGTGCGCGGTGGTGAGCGTGCCGTTCGCCTCGCGGACGCCCAGCAGATCGCGGAGCAGCAGCGCCGCGACCTCGGGCTGCTCGCGCACGCGGCCGAGCACCGTGAGCAACATGGCCTCCGAAGCGGTCATGCGGGGACAGCACCAGGGGGCGATCTGGATCGGCCCGGTCGAGGTTTCCGCCATTTCCGCCATCAGCGCGCGCAGCAACACCAGCGGCCGCTGAAACCCCTTGCCGAAAGCCGTGACGAAGGCGTTGGCGGCGCAGGCATCGGCGAGGCCGTGCATCCCCATCTGGCGCACCCCGAATAGCAGCAGCCGCGCGCCGGCATCGTCGGGCTGGAGGACGGGGAGGCTCTGAAGGGCCTTGTGGGAGGACATTCGGCGGGGACTCCTATGGGGTGCGGCGCCAATGTCGCGAATGTGCTATTGATAGTCAATCGCAATAAAGGGGTCCGCAGGCGGAACGTTGACGGGATGCGGCGAGGGGTTAGGCTGGGCCGGGAAAACCGGAGGGATTGCCGATGCGCGGGTCGTTCATCTTGCTGGCAGCGCTGGCCGCGATGCTGACGCCCGCCATGGCGTCGGCGCAGACCCAGAAGCCCGATCCGTTCGTGATCGAGGAAAACGACATGATGGGGCGCCATCCGCGTCTGGCGGAGGACAAGCTGGTCGCGCCCGATGCCGGCGGCGAGCTGACGAGCGTGCGCGGCAAGGCCTGGTGGCAGGTTTTGTCATGGTGCGTGGGCGTGTACCGGTTCCACCACAATGAGCTGAGCGACGCGGGCGATGCCGCCGGGGCGAAGGCGATGGAGGAGACCGGCAAGCGCTTCATCCTGCTCGCGATCGGCCGGCTGATGGCCGACCGGAGGATCAGCGCCGACGATACGGTCGCGATCCTGACGCCCGAAGCAAGCTATGGCATCGCAAGCGCCGCCGATGGCGGCGAAACCTATCGCCCCTTCGCGGTGGACGACATGCGCTGCCGCGATGTCGAGCGATCCTATCGGGCCGCGGGGCTGGCGAATTAGTCGGGGAGTTCGTTGTTCGCCTCGAGGACAGCGCCCGCGAGGTAGAGCGAGCCGAGGATCAGGACCACCGGCGGCAGGCCGTGCGGGGTCTGGAGCCGCGCGATCGACCGGAGCGACCCGGGGATGGTGGCGCCTGTGCCGGTGAGCTGGATGCCCAGGCGCTGCGCGGTATCGGTGAGCATGGCGGGGGGATGATGCTCGTGGCCGGGCACCGGGACCCCAACCAGCGCCCAGACCAGCGGCGCGATGGGTTCGAGCAGGCCCGCGACATCCTTGTTGGCGAGCATGCCGAGGATGACGTGGCAGGGGCGGGTGCCCTGAGGCGTTTCGAGGATATCGGCGAGCGCCTGTGCCACGGCCTCGCCCGCATCGGGATTATGCCCGCCGTCGAGCCATAGTTCGGCCCCCTCGGGGAGCAGCGCGGTGAGCGGGCCGGGGCCGAGGCGCTGCATCCGCGCGGGCCAGCGCGCGGCGGTCGCGGCCGCCTCGAGCGCGGCGTCCGGGATCGCCACCCGGCCCTGATGGCGGATCATCGCGATGGCGAGCGCGAGGTTTTCGAGCTGGTGCGGACCGGAAAGTGTGGGGAGGGGAGTCGTCACGCCGCCACCCATGCCCTGATAGCGAAGCGCCGGTTCGCCGCCGGCGCCCTCACCGACGGCGAAGCTCCAGCTGCCGCCGCAATCATGGACGTGCGCGCCCGCCGCGCCGGCGGCTTCCCGCACTGCCTCGCGCACTTCGCCGGGATAGGCGGAGATGACGAGCGGGCGGCCGGGCTTGGCGATGCCGGCCTTTTCGCGGGCGATTTCCTCGATCGTGTCGCCGAGGAAAAATTGATGGTCGATGCCGAGTGCGGCGATGCCGCAGACGGCGGGATCCCCGATCACGTTGGTGGCGTCGAAGCGCCCTCCCAGCCCGACCTCGATCACGCAGGCGTCCGCCGGGACGCGCGAGAAGGCGAGGAAGGCGGCGGCGGTGGTGACTTCGAAGAAGCTCGCGCCGATATCGCCGCCCGCGTCGAGCACTTCCTCGAGCAAAGGGGCGAGCGCGCCGTCTTCGATCAGCCTGCCCGCGATCCGGATCCGCTCGTTGAAGCGGACGAGGTGCGGGCTGGTATAGACGTGCGCGGTGAGCCCCGCCGCCTCGATCGCCGCGCGGAGGAAGGCGCAGGTCGAGCCCTTGCCGTTGGTGCCCGCGACATGGAAGACCGGGGGCAGGCGGCGCTGCGGGTTACCGAGCCGCTCGAGCAACGCCTGGATGGGCCCGAGCGTGGGCTTCTCCCGCGAGATCGACAGCGCGAACAGCCGGTCGAGCTGGCGCTGGACCGCGGGATCGGTGGAGGTGGCGAAGTCGCGCATGATTAAGCCCTCTCCCCTCCGGGGAGCATTGGGTCGATCATGCCCCCGGCATGATCTGAACAACACGGGGTGCTGTTCACCCAATGCTGGTTTGGGAGAGGGGCAGTCGCAAGCGCTGTGCTCAACGCCAGGAGCACACCGTCGATATTCGTCATCACGTCATGATTGGCGAAGCGGAGCACCCGATATCCCTGGCTTTCCAGATAAGCAGTCCTGCGCGCATCGCGTGCCGCATCGGCATGAGAATCGCCATCGACCTCGATGATCAATTTGCGCGACCGGCAAACGAAATCGGCGATGAAAGGTCCGATCACGACCTGCCGTGCGAACTTGATGCCTTCGAACCGCTTGCCCCGCAGTGCTATCCATAACTCCGGCTCAAGCTGAGTCATCTCGCTGCGCATCGTCTTCGCGCGCTTGAGCAACTGCTCGTCGGTACGTGGCACTGCCCCTCTCCCAACCCTCTCCCCGGAGGGGAGAGGGCTTTCAGCGCTTCACGCCGCCTTCTTCCCTTCGCAGAGCAGGCCGATCAGCTGGCCCAGCGTCTCGCGCAGCGCCTTGCGGTGGGTGACCATGTCGACCAGCCCGTGATCGAGATAATATTCGCTCGTCTGGAAATCGTCGGGGAGCTTTTCGCGGATCGTGTTCTCGATCACGCGGCGGCCGGTGAAGGCGAGGGTGGCGCGGGGTTCGGCGATCTGGACGTCGCCGAGCATCGCGTACGCCGCCATGACGCCACCCGAAGTGGGGTCGGTGAGCACCACGATATAGGGCAGGCCGGCATCGTGGAGCATCTCGATCGCCACGGTGGTGCGCGGCATCTGCATCAGGCTGAGGATGCCTTCCTGCATCCGCGCGCCGCCCGAGGCGGTGAAGACGATGTACGGCGCACGCGCGCCGATCGCGGCCTCGACCCCGGCGATGAAGGCCTCGCCCACCGCCTGGCCCATCGACCCGCCCATGAAGGCGAAATCCTGCACGCCGATCACCGCGCGGCGGCCGAGGATCGTGCCGCTGGCGTTGATGAAGGCATCGGGCTCGCCGGTTTCGGTCCGCGCGGCCTTGAGGCGATCGACATAGCGCTTCGAATCGCGGAACTTCAGCGGGTCGTCGGTGACCTTGGGGCTCGGCAGGACCGTATAGCCCTCATCGAACAGATGCGCGAACCGGTCGGCGGCGCCGATGCGGCCATGATAGTCGCAGGTCGGGCAGACGCTGAGATTCTCTTCGAACTCCTTGGTGAAAACCATTGTTCCGCAACCCTTGCACTTGTGCCAGAGATTGTCGGGCGTCTCGCGCTTGGTGACATAGGCGAGCGCGTTGCGAACGCGGGAGATCCAGGTCATGCGGCTTCCTTGGCGGCGGCCTCGATGGCCGTCTTGAGCGAATGGATATAGGCGCGAACGGGTTCCGGCGCATCATTTCCGTGCTGGCCGACCAGCTCGACGATGGCGGAGCCCACCACGACGCCGTCGGCGACGCGGGCGATGGCTGCGGCCTGATCGGGGGTGCGCACGCCGAAACCGACCGCGACAGGAAGGGTAGTGGCCGATTTGAGGCGGGCGACGGCGGCCTCGATGCTGTCCTGCGCGGCCTGCTGGAGGCCCGTGATGCCCGCGACCGACACATAGTAGAGGAAGCCGCTGGCGCCCTCGAGCACGGCGGGCAGGCGGGCGGTGTCGGTGGTCGGCGTGGCGAGGCGGATATTGGCGACCCCGGCGGCACGCAGCGCTTCGCCCAGGCTGTCATCCTCCTCGGCGGGGATGTCGACGCAGATCACCCCGTCCACGCCCGCCTCTGCGGCCGCCTGCGCGAACCATTCCGGGCCGCGCACCGTCATCGGATTGGCATAGCCCATCAGCACCATCGGCACGTCCGGGTGGCGCTGGCGGAAGGCGCGGGCGAGGTTGAGGACGTCGGCGGTGCGGGTGCCGGCGCCGAGGCTGCGAAGGTTCGCGGCCTGGATCGCGGGACCGTCGGCCATCGGATCGGTGAAGGGCATGCCCAACTCGATCACATCGGCGCCGCCAGCGACCAGCGCATCGAGATTGGCGGCGGTGTCACCATCGCCCGCGGTGATGAATGTGACGAGGGCGGCGTGGTCGGTCGTGAAGGCAGAGGCGAGGCGGTCAGTCATCAGAATTGTCGATCACTCGCGCACCGTAGTCAGGGCCCATCTGGGCTCTCCAGTAGGTGTAGCCCGCGCATCCAAGGCTATTCGCGAGCCCAAACACCGCAAATGGGATCGCATTGCCACGGAGCTTCGTCACATAGTGGGAGAATGCGTCCGAACCTGCACCCTGTCGCAGGGCGTCGAACAATTCGAACGGATCAAGCCAATAATAGAGCCCAACGAGAAGCAGACCGAGAAATATGCGGCGCGCGGCACGCGCTGCTTCCGGCTTGCTCAGCGCTCTGGTCCATTCTCGCTCAATCACCGCCCCATCCTCAGCGCTTCGGCGCCCCCAGGTCGCGCGTGCCGGCGCCAGAAGCGCGGCGCAGCTCGAACAGGTCGAAATACCAGGCGATCGCGGTGACGAGGATCGCCGCGAGCAGGTTGATCCAGAGATCGGTGCCGATATGCGCGGCCCAGTTCGCCCATGGCCCTTCGCCGGCGACGAGCAGCGCCACCAGCTTCTGAGGCTGCAGGACCGCCACGATGAAGATGATGGCGAGGAAGAGACCGTACAGCTTGACCGATTGAAGCGCGCGAAGAATGTCGAAGCTCATATCGCTACCCCCAGTGCGTCGGCGACAGTGAAGATATCTTTGTCGCCCCTTCCGGAGACATTCACAACAATGATCTGATCTTCGCGATATTGCTTGGCCTTATATTCCAATGCTGCGAGCGCGTGTGAGGATTCGAGCGCCGGAATGATGCCTTCGAGGCGGCAGCAGAGCTGGAAGGCGTCGAGCGCCTCGGTGTCGGTGACCGGCAGATAGCCCACGCGGCCGCTTTCGTGGAGCCAGCTATGCTCGGGGCCGATGCCCGGATAGTCGAGCCCCGCCGAGATCGAATGCGCCTCGGTGATCTGGCCGTCCTCGTCCTGGAGCAAATAGGTGCGGTTGCCGTGCAGGATGCCGGGGACGCCGCCATTGAGGCTGGCGGCATGCTGGCCGGTCTCGATCCCGTGCCCCGCCGCCTCGACGCCCAGCATCGCCACGTCCGGATCGTCGAGAAAGGGATGGAACAGCCCGATCGCGTTCGATCCGCCGCCCACTGCGGCGATCAACAGGTCGGGGAGGCGGCCCTCTGCCCGCTGGATCTGCGCGCGCGCCTCGGTGCCGATCACGCTCTGGAAGTCGCGGACCAACTCGGGATAGGGGTGCGGGCCGGCGGCGGTGCCGATGATGTAGAAGGTGTCGTGGACGTTCGCGACCCAGTGGCGCAGCGCCTCGTTCATCGCATCCTTCAGCGTCTGCGCGCCGCTGGTGACGGGTTCGACCTCGGCCCCGAGCAGCTTCATGCGGAACACGTTGGGCTGTTGCCGGGCGACATCGACCGCGCCCATGAATACGGTGCAGGGCAGGCCGAAGCGGGCGGCGACCGTGGCGGTGGCGACGCCGTGCTGGCCCGCGCCGGTCTCGGCGATGATCTTGGTCTTGCCCATCCGCCTAGCGAGCAGGATCTGGCCGATGCAATTGTTGATCTTGTGCGCGCCGGTGTGGTTCAGCTCCTCGCGCTTGAAATAGATGCGCGCGCCCATGCCTTTCGGCGCGCCCTGCCGGTAATGCTCGGTCATCCGCTCGGCGAAATAGAGCGGGCTGGGGCGGCCGACATAATGTTCGAGCAGATCGTCGAACTCGGCCTTGAACGCCGGATCGGCCTGCGCCGCGCGATATTCCTTCTCAAGATCGAGGATCAGCGGCATCAGTGTCTCGGCGACGAAGCGGCCGCCGAACTGGCCGAAATGGCCGCGTTCATCTGGCTGATTGCGGAAGGAATTGGCGGTCATAGCGAGCGGGCTTTACCATCCTTGCCCGGAGTGTCGAGCGAAGTCGAGACAGGGTGGTGCCAAGCAAGGCTTCTCGGCTTCGGCTGAAGCGAATGGGGCTAGAGGGCCGCCACGGTCCCGAGAAAGGCGGCGATCCGGATCTCGTCCTTGATCCCGGGGGCGGATTCGACGCCCGAGGAGACATCGACCAGCTCGGCGCCGGTGGTGCGGGCCGCCTCGGCGACGTTCGACGGATCGAGCCCGCCCGAAAGCGCCCATTGCACGGGATGCCGGAAATCCTGGAGCAGGGTCCAGTCGAAGCGCAGGCCCATGCCCCCGGGCAGCGCGCCCTCGGGCGTCTTGGCGTCATACAGGACGCGCTCGACCGCGCCGCGATACCCCAGCGCCGCGTCCAGATCGGCGCGCGTCTTGACCGCGACCGCCGCCCAGACGGGCAGGGGCATCGACGCCGCGCGCTGGGGCGTGACCTTGTGGAGCTGGAGCGTATCCACCCCCGCCGCGACCGCCCCGGCTACCAGCGCGTCGTCGGGATCGACGAACACGCCGACCTTGCCGATATGCGGCGGCACCCGCGCGATCAGCTGGCGCGCGCGCTCGAAGCCCAGATGGCGCGGCGAGGGCGGGAAGAAGACGAAGCCGACATGGCTCGCCCCGCCCGCGATCGCGGCGTCGAGCGTCTGGGGCGTCGAAAGGCCGCAGATCTTGGCGGTGACGGGCATCGCGGATGCAATAAGCGCGGTGGCGGGGCGCCGTCGAGCGGCTAGTTCGCCGCGGGCGGATTGTTCAGCCTGGCGCGGACCTGATCCAGGGGCACGTTCGCGCCGAAGCGCTGGTTGGGCGTCGCCGGAGGGCCCTTGCAGACACGTTCCAGCACCCTGCCGAACAGCGTTCCTTCCTTCATCGGAATCCATTCGGTTTCCGCCGGTTCCTGCGTCACCACGCGGCCCCCGGCGTCGAATCCCAGCCACCATTGCGAGCGCTTGCGCGCGCCCGCGCAATCGATCAGCAGCAGTGACTGGAGCGCCGCGATGTTCTGATTGTCCGCGCGGAGCACGATGTAGATCTCGGCCTCGCGCATCGCGCCGTCCTTCACCTTTATGCTGTCGATGTCGACGAACATGGCGCCCGAATGGTCCTCGCTGACATTGGCGAGTTCCCAGTCACGGGCCTGGGCGGGCGTTGCGATCGCGAGAGCAAGCGCGGCGAGCGGGAAGAGGCGGGTCGTCATGGAATCGAGCGTAATGCGGCGGCGCGGCGGCGCAAGCCCGCCGCTTGACCCCGGTATCGCGCGCGAGATCCGCGCCGGTGATTGACCGTCAGAGCAGCTTGACCAGCACGGTCATGTAGAGCGGCGGGGTCATCGCGATCGGGAAGTCGCGGCGCTCGCCGGACCGCCCATAGCCGAGCCGCTCGTACCAGGCGATCAACTCGGCGCGCTGCTCGATCACCGTCATTTCGATGCGCTCGGCGTGGAAATCGGCGCGGGCGGTCTCTTCGGCGGCGGCGGTGAGGCGGCGGCCGATGCCGCCCGCCTGCAGCAAGGGATCGACGCAGAGCAGCCCAAGATAGACGGTGCCGCCCCCGCGATCCTGGACATTGACGCAGCCGATGATCGTGTCGCCATCCCGCGCGATCAGCAGGCGGCTCGCCGGACTATCGACCAGCCCCCGCAGCGTTTCGAGGTCGGTCCGCTCGCCTTCGGTTATCAAATCCGCCTCATGCGTCCACCCGGACCGTGCGCTCTCGCCGCGATAGGCGCGCTCGACCACGGGGTGGAGCGCGGGGAGGTCCTCGCGAGTGGCGGGACGGATGGTCAGCATCGTGCGTGGCAGGCTTCAGCTAGAGCGTCGCCTCGATCGCGCGCGCGGCCAGATCCGGATCGCCGGCCTGGGTGATCGGGCGGCCGACGACGAGGATCGAAGCGCCGTCGTCGAGAGCCTGGCGCGGCGTGACGACGCGCTTCTGGTCGCCATGATGGCCGTCGGCGGGGCGGACACCGGGCACGACGAAGAAGCCCTGCGGCCATGCGCGGTGCGCGGCCTTCACTTCATTGCCCGAACAGACGATGCCGTCGAGCCCGGCGGAGCGGGCGAGTTCGGCGAGGCGGACGACCTGTTCGTGCGGATCGGGCGCGAGGCCGATCGATTCGAGGTCCGAGGGATCGAGGCTGGTGAGCATCGTCACCGCGACGACCTTGGTGCCCGAGGGCGCGGCCGCCTTGGCATCCTCCATCATCGCGAGGCCCCCGGCGGCATGGACCGTCAGGATCGCGGGATTGAGCGGGCGCAGCGCTTGGATCGCCTTGCCGACCGTGTTGGGGATATCGTGGAATTTGAGGTCGAGGAAGATCGGCAGGCCGATATCGGCCATGTCATGCACCCCGGCGCGGCCATTCGCCATGAAGAATTCGAGGCCAAGCTTGATCCCGCCGACATGGTGGCGGACGCGCTGGGCCATCTCCTTCGCGCGCTCCAGATCGGGCGTGTCGAGCGCGACATAGATGCGGGTGCTCATGGCGTAAGCTCCAGCAGCGGCGGGGTTGGATCGAGCGGCTCGGCGGGAGCGGTATCGTGGACCGCGCGGAGATCGGCCAGCGCCCGTTCGAGCGCCGAGATGCGCTGCTGCGAGCGCCAGCGCAGCGCCTGATAGGCGACGACGGTGGGAAGGAAGCCGAGCAGGAAGACGAGGATCAGCATGAGCGGCAGGCTGAAATCGGCGATCAGGCCGCCCCAGAGATGGATGCTCACCCGCTCGTCGCCATTATAGATCACGAAGGCCGCGACGAGGCCGCCCAGCAACAGCCAGAACAGCACCTTCAGAAACCGCATCCCGCTCCCTTCCGCTTGAGGCGGGGCACCTTAGGACGAAGGCGGCGGGTTTGCCAGTAGGTCCCTCTCCTCTTGTGGGAGAGGGAAGGGGCCCGCTCGCGAAGCGAGTGGGAAGGGTGAGGGGGACAGAGTCTCACTCCCCCTCATCCTTCCCAAGCCTGCGGCTTGGGCCCCTTCCTTCTCCCACAAGGGGAGAAGGAGTCTTACCCAATCTCCCCGCGCAGCTCCTTGAACAGCCCCGGAATCGTCGTCAGCCGGGGTTCTTCCTCGTCGAGGATCGCGTGGAAGGCGGCGCGCTTGATCTCCTTCACGCGCTTCTCCGCGAGGCAATTGTCGGCGGGGAGAGTCGAGAGGATGATGTCGATCAGCCGGTCGGCGCCGTGGAGGCGGCCCCAGAGATAGTCGTTCTCGCGATAGGCGCGGCTGAAGAATGCGCCGAAGCTGTTGAACTGGATGCCCTTGAGCGTCGCCTCGGCGCCGCCCGCGCGGATCGAGCAGGCATCGTCGGGGGCGATTCGATCGACCCGAATCGGATCGAATTCGTCGAGCCCGTCGCCCTGGAGCAGGGGGAGCGTGGCGATATCGAAGAAGGGGAAGCCCAAATGCGCGAGGAGGAGGGGGCGGCGCAGCTCCTTGGAAAGCTGGCTGAAACCCTCGGACAGGCGGATGTCGGTCTCGCCGTCAAGCGCCTTGAGGCTCATCCGTTCGGCGATGGCATCGAGCAGCGGGCCCGCGTCGCCATCGAGCGCGCGGGCCTGATCGCGCAGGTCCGCGAACATGTCCGACCGCTTGCATTCGAGATAGGCGGCGAGCGATTCGTAGATCGCCTCGCGCATCGGCAGCAGCTCGTCGTGCGTCTCGGCGGCATCGACCTCGGTCAGGCGGCGCGCGAGCAGGCGCAGGCGGCGGATACGGAAGCCCAGATCGTGCGCGCGGAGGAACTCGAGCGTCGCGGGACTCGCGCCATTGGAGAGCGCCGCGCCGAACTGATCGAGCCCGCGTCCGCGCACCGCGAGCGCGACGGCACCACGGATCTCGCGCAGCTTCTCGGGACCATGGCTGTCGCCGATCGAATAGATGAGCTGGGCGGTGCGGTTGATCGCGCCATCGACCTTGAGCAGGCCATAGGCGGTGTGGCCATAGCCGGCCTTGGCGGCGGCGGCGATCTGGGCGCGGCGCCGCCACGCGGCGAGGCGCTTCGAGGTCGGGTAATCGAGGAAAAGCGTATAGCCGAACAGCGCCTCGACCTGGGTCTCCACCTCGGCCCGGATCTCGGTGATGATGCCCAGCATCCGCACGATCCGGTCCGAGCGCTCGGCGATCTCCTCCAGATTGTCGCGGATCGGCTGTTCGCGCGGCAATTCGGAAAGCGCGCCGATGATCGTCTGGAAGAAGCCGGGGCGATCCTCCTTGGGCTGGTCGCCATAGAGCGCGAGCCGGGCATTGGGGAAAGGATCGATGAAGACGAAGCGGCGGTCGACCTGACGGCGCGCGGGGCGCTCCCTGAGCGCTTCGATCGCGGGCCGGAAGGGGGCGTTGGCAAGGACCGACCCGTCGATCAGCACCGCCTTTTCGGCGCGATTGTCGGCCCATTGCTGGGGCAGGGCATGTTCGAGGAATTCGTCGCGGCCGGCCCATGTGGCGCCGCGTTCGGCGAGCAGTTCGTCGATCTCGCCGACGCTCATCGGCGGGAACGCGCCGGGAAAGCTCGAGGTGGCGCGCGCGGCGAAGGCCAGCTCGCAGGCATGGGCGATCGGGCCGGGCTGGCCGTGGTCGCCGAACGCGAAGACGAGGCGATGCTCCGTTTCGAGCACCGCGGGCGGCGAATTGAGCCGCAGCCGCTCGGGATGGCCGCGGAAATCGGTGACGGTGATGAACAGGTCGAGCGGCTGGCCGGGGGGCAGCAGCCGCTCGCCCTTCGGCCCCTTCGCCATCGCCTCGAACGCGTCCATGATCGTGCCGAGCAATTGCTTGCCCCCGAAGGGCGGCTCGAACCAGCGCGAGCGGACGAATTTCTCGAGCTTGAGGCGAACCTCCTCGCGCGCGCCGGCCTCGACGGTTTCATCGATCGTCTTGCTGCGGCTCGCGACCATCCAGGCGAGCGGCACCGCCCAGATCTTGGCGAATTTGTGCGAGGGGCGCTGGCTGGGGGCGAGCAGCGCCTCGACATCGGCATGCTCCATCCAAAGCTCGGTCAGCGGATCGAGCGACTGGCCGGTGGCGATCGCCTGCGCAAGGAACACCGCGTTGATCCCGCCCGCGCTCGCCCCCGAGACGATATCAACGAGGACGCGCAGGCGGATATTGGTCGTCTCGTGGATCTCGTCGAGCAGGGCGTGGTAGATGCCCTGGCTGCCGCCGCCATGATCGGCGCCGTTGCGGGCGGCCTGGCTGGCGCGGGCGAGGCGCCAGATCTCCTTGGTGATGCCGTGCATGTAGACCGCGAGGCTGATGCCCCCATAGCAGACCAGGGCCAGGCGAAGCTCGCGCTCATGGCCCGACATCAGCGGCGCTCCAGCGTGGCCCAGACGGGCAAATGGTCGGATGCGGTCCGCGAGGCAGCGCTGTCATGCACGCCGGCGGCGATGAATTTCAGGTCGCGAGTCGCCATGATCCGGTCGAGCCGGGCGACGGGGCGGCGCGCATGGAAGCTTCGGCCGGTCTCGGCGAACCCGTAATGATGCGCGAAATCGCGCAGGCAGCCCGAGCGGCTGGTCCAGTCGTTGAGATCGCCCATCAGCACGGTGGGGCGCTGAATCGTGCTCGCGCCGACATGCGCGATGATCGCATGCGCCTGACGCCGGCGCCAGAGGCCCGACAGGTCGAGATGCATGCCGATGACGCGGATCACTTCGCCGCGGATGCGGACGTCCGCCATCACCGCGCCGCGCGGCTCGAGCGCGGGGAGGTGGATCACCTCGCAATCGACCACATTGGCGTCGTGGGGAATCAGCAGCGCATTGCCGTGCCACCCCATCGAGGCGGCCCGGACGCCGAAGGGGACCGCCTTCCATGGGCTGTGCTCGGCGAGCAGATGGCCGGTGAGCACCGCCGACTTGCCGCCGAACCGGCGGTCGGCCTCCTGCAGCGCGACGATGTCCGCGCCGATCTCGCACAACACCTGCAGCGTCCGCTCGGGCCGCCGCCGCCGATCGGTGCCGATCGATTTGCGCATATTGTAGCTGGCGACCTTGATCATCGCGCGCCGGTATGGCGGGGCCGGGGCAGGCGGTGCAAGGGGTCAGGCGTCCGTATTCTGGCGGCGCGCTTCCTCGGCGGCCGCGATCAGGCTGTAACCGGTGATGGTAGCGGCATCGGGCGTCATCGCGATCGCGGCGCCATTCGGACCATCGAGCAGGACGATCCCCTCTTCGGCAGTGGCGACGCCGGGCTGGTCCGCAGGGACATGCGAGACCTCGGGATTCATTGAACACGCCCTCTCACCGCAAAAATACACGCGGCCAATCGAGTTAAACAAAATAGTTCGCGAATGTTTCCCCGGGAATTCAGCGTCCGCCGGCTTCCAGCAGACGAGGCGGGACGACCAGTTCCCAGCTTCGCGCGAGGCGATCGCCGACATGGTCCCAATCGGTATCCTCGGGATAGATGTTGATCGAGACCCACCCGGCGCGGAAATAGGCGGGGCGGCTGTAGAGATCGGGGATATTCTCGATCAGCGAAGCGGCTTCCTCGGGATCGCCGGTCTTGACGATCACCACCGTGCGGTCGTCGCCATGATGATCGTGGCGGAACTGGGCGAACATCTTGCCCGCGGCGAAGAAGGTCGGCTGCATATGGCTGGGACGTTCCTCGGTCTCGGGAAGGGAGAGCGCGATGGCGCGGACCCTTTCGAGAATCGCCTCGCGGTCGGGGCTCAGCGGCATAGAAATTCTCCCAACACCTTCGGATAGAGCCTGTGCTCCTCCTTCAGCACGCGTTCGGCAAGGCTTTCGGCGGTGTCGCGCGCCTCGATCCGTACCTCGGCCTGGCCCAGAACCTCGCCGCCATCGAGCTCCTCGGTGACGATATGGACCGAGCAGCCCGCGACGAGATCGCCCATCGCCAATGCTCGCGCATGGGTGTCGAGGCCCTTGTATTTGGGCAGCAGCGAGGGGTGGATGTTGAGGATGCGCCCGCGCCACTTCGCGACGAAATCGTCGGAGAGGAGGCGCATATAGCCCGCGAGGGCGATGGTCTCGACACCGGCTTCGCGCAGGGCCGCGTCGATCGCGGCTTCATATTCGGGCTTGGGGATGCCCTTGGGCGAGTGCGCGAAGGTGGCGACGCCATTGTCGCGGGCCCAGGCGAGGCCGGGGGCGTCGGGCTTGTCGCTGGCGACGAGGGCGATTTCGTAGGGGGAGTTTTCGGCCCGCGAGGCTTCGACCAGCGACATCATGTTCGATCCGCGGCCCGAGATCAGGATGCCGACCTTGTGTTTCACTGCTCCCCTCCCGCTTGCGGGAGGGGTTGGGGGAGGGGAGTGCCACAAGCACGAAGATATGAGGAGGACAGGCCCTCCCCTAACCCCTCCCGCAAGCGGGAGGGGAACGGATTAGCCTTCATGCGTCGCGCTCCAGGCCGCGCGGGCGCTCCAGGTCTCGCCGCCGCCGCTGACGGTGCAGCCACGCGGGCCCTCGGCGACCGAACCGATCGAAAACACCGTCTCTCCAGCGGCTTGGAGCATTTCCGTGACCATGGTCACTTTTCCGTTAGCCACGATTGCCACCATCCCGATCCCACAATTGAAGGTGCGCGCCATTTCCTCGGGCTCGATATTCCCCTGCGCCTGCAGGAAGGCCATCAGCCGGGGCAGCGGCCAGGCGTCGGCGTCCACATGGGCGTGGCAATTGGCGGGAAGGACGCGCGGGATATTCTCCAAGAGGCCACCGCCGGTAATGTGGGCGAGGCCATGGATTTCTCCGGCCTGCACCAGCGGGAGCAGGCTCTTCACGTAAATCCGCGTCGGCGCCATCAACGTGTCGATCAGGATCACGTCCTGATCGAACAATGCGGGGCGGTCGAGCTTCCAGCCCTTGTCGGCGGCGAGGCGGCGGACCAGCGAAAAGCCGTTCGAGTGGATTCCGGTCGATGCTAGGCCGAGGATCGCGTCGCCGGGGCGGATCCGGCCCCCGTCGAGCAGATTCTCGCGTTCGACCGCGCCGACGCAGAAGCCCGCGAGGTCATAATCGCCCTCGGCATACATGCCGGGCATTTCGGCGGTCTCGCCCCCGATCAGCGCGCAGCCCGACTGGCGGCAACCCTCGGCGATGCTCGCGATCACCGATTCGGCGACCGCGGGGATCAATTTCCCGCTGGCGTAATAATCGAGGAAGAAGAGCGGTTCGGCGCCCTGCACGATCAGATCGTTGGCGCACATCGCGACGAGGTCGATCCCGACGCCCTCATGGCGTCCGGTTTCGATCGCGAGCTTGAGCTTGGTGCCGACCCCGTCGTTCGCGGCGACCAGCAGCGGGTCCTTATAGCCAGTCGCCTTGAGGTCGAAGACTCCGCCGAACCCGCCCAGATCGGCATCCGCGCCGGGGCGTCTTGTGGAGCGCGCCAGCGGCCCGATCGCGCGGACGAGCGCGTTTCCGGCTTCGATCGAGACGCCGGCCTGGGCGTAGGTGTAGCTTTCGGGGTCGGTCATGAGACGCGCCTAGCCACAACGCGCTTGGATTTCCACGCCCGCTTCGCCAAAAGGGCGCCGAATGTTCCGACGATCCTCCTTTCTTCATGGTGCCGCCGCCGTGCTGCTGCTCGCGGGCGCGGGGGGCATGGTGTTGGCGCAGAACACCAAGACCCCGCCAAGGGGGAAGAACGAGCCCTCGATCGACAGCGCCACCGGCAGCTTCGAAGTCACCGGAGTCGAGATCGATGTGCGCGGCAACAATGCCGAGGCGGCGCGGCAGGGCGGGTGGCGGCTCGCGCAGCGCAAGGGCTGGGAGATGCTGTCGCGGCGGCTGACCGGGCGCAGCTCGACGCTTTCCGATTCGGCGCTGGACGCGATGGTGACCGGAATCGTCGTCGAGAATGAGCAGATCGGGCCGACGCGCTACATCGCGAGGCTTGGCGTGCTGTTCGACCGGGGCAAGGCGGGATCGATCCTCGGCGTCTCGACGCATGTGCTGCGCTCGCCCCCGATGCTGCTGCTGCCGGTCGAATGGTCGGGCGGCACGGCGCATGTCTTCGAGCGCCAGACCGCGTGGCGCGAGGCCTGGGCGCGCTTTCGCGACGGCAACAGCACGATCGAATATATCAAGCCGCGCGGGACCGGACCCGATCCCCTGCTGTTCAACGCGGGCCAGATCGGGCGGCGCGGGCGCGGATGGTGGCGCACCGTGCTCGATCAATATGGCGCGGCCGACGTGCTGGTCGCCGAGGTCCAGCTGCGGCGCGACTATCCGGGGGGGCCGGTCACCGCGATCTTCACCGCCAGCCATGGGCCCGACAAGATCCGGATCGTGCAGTTCGCGCTCAGGGTGAACAGCGCCGACGGCCTGCCCGCGATGCTCGATCAGGGGATCGCGCGGATCGACAAGGCCTATCAGGACGCGCTGAGCCGGGGCGTGCTCAAGACCGACGCGTTGCTCTCCTATCGCCCGCCCGAGGCGAAGGAAGAGGAGGACAAGGAAGGCGACGAGGAGACCGCGACGCCGACCCCCACCGCCGGCCCCGCCGAGACCGGCAGCGCGACTTTCACCGTGCAGATCGACACGCCGAGCGCCGGCGCGCTCACTGCCGGCGAATCGGCCGTGCGCGGCGTGCCCGGCGTGCGCTCGGCCAATACCACCAGCCTCGCGCTGGGCGGAATCTCGGTGATGCGCGTCACCTATGACGGCTCGCTCTCGGGCCTGCGCGCGGCGCTCGAGGCGCGCGGCTATCAGGTGCAGGAAGGCCCCGGCGTACTGCGGATCCGGCGGCCCGGCGCGTCGGGCGACCCGAAGGGCGAATGAGCCGGCTCGCCCGATGAGTCAGTTGGCGCTTCCGCTCGCGGTGCCGGAAACGAGCGAGACCGAGTTCATCGTCAGCGAATCGAACGCAAGGGCGGTGCAGATGCTCGAACGCTGGGCGACCTGGCCGGTGATGGCGGGATTGCTGGTGGGTCCGCGCAAATCGGGCCGCAGCCTGCTCGCGCGGATCTTCGCGGCGAAATCCGAAGGCACGATGATCGACGACGCCGAGCGCGTGCCCGAAGCGGAGATCTTCCATGCCTGGAACCGCGCCCAGGCCGCGCATCGGCCGCTGCTGATCGTCGCCGAGGCGATCTGGAGCGTGAAGCTGCCCGACCTGCGCTCGCGCCTCGCGGCGACTCCGGTGCTCACCATCGGCCCGCCCGACGACGCGCTGGTCGGGCTGCTGCTCGCGCGCTATTTCGAGAGACGGCTGCTGATCGCCAAGCCCGACCTCATCGCCTGGCTCTCCAAGCGGGTCGAACGGAGCCATCTGGCGCTGGTGCGCGTTGCCGATGCGCTGGAAATCGATGCGCTCGAACGGCGGAGCCCGCGCTTGTCGATTCCGGCCGCAAAGGGCACACTCAAGGCGCGCGGCCTGCTGGTCGACTCCGGGAGCGACGACGAATGACCGCAACGCCAGTCGCCAATGACGACGTGCCCGGCGCGGCGGACGAGCCGCGTTACTTCAACCGCGAGCTGAGCTGGCTGGCGTTCAACCGCCGGGTGATGGAAGAGGCGCAGAACCGCGCGCATCCCCTGCTCGAACGGCTGCGCTTCCTGTCGATCTCGGGGACCAATTTCGACGAATTCTTCATGGTGCGCGTCGCCGGCCTGCTGGGCCAGCAGCTTCAGGGCATCGAGGCGCGCTCGGTCGATGGGCTCACGCCCGGGCAGCAGCTCACGGCGATCGTCGAGGAAGCCGCGGCCCTGGTCGACAGCCAGCAGGCGGTGTGGACCGAGATTCTCGACGAACTGGTCGCCGCCGGGATCGACGTGCTCGATGCCGACGAGATCGAGGGCAAGGTCCTCGAATGGCTCGAAACCCATTTCCGCAATCAGATCTTCCCGATCCTGACCCCGCAGGCGCTCGATCCGGCGCATCCCTTCCCGTTCATCCCCAACCAGGGATCGAGCCTGATCTTCGACCTGCTCCGCCGCAGCGACCATGAGCCGATCCGCGAGCTCGTCCTGCTTCCGCCCAGCATCCAGCGCTTCGTGCGGCTGCCGGGCAAGGCGGCGCGCTACGTCTCGATCGAGACGGTGATCAAGCGCTTCTCGCACCTGCTTTTCCCCGGATACGATGTCTACAGCTCCGCCGCGTTCCGGGTGCTGCGCGACAGCGACATCGAGATCGAGGAAGAGGCCGAGGATCTGGTCATGACCTTCCGCAGCGCGATCAAGCGCCGCAAGCGGGGGCGCGTGATCCGGCTCGAAATGGAGGAAGGGATCGACCCCGCGCTCGAATCGGTGCTGCTCGAGGAGCTGGGCGGCAGCGAGGCGATCCTGACCGAGACCGGCGGCTTTATTGGCGTGGGCGACCTGGCGGCCCTGGTCGAGGAAGACCGCCCCGATCTCAAATTTCAGCCCTATGACCCGCGCTTTCCCGAACGAATCCGCGAATATGGCGGCGATTGCTTCGCGGCGATCCGGGCAAAGGACATCGTCGTCCACCACCCCTATGAGAGCTTCGACGTGGTGCTCGCCTTTCTGGGACAGGCGGCGGCGGACCCCGATGTGGTCGCGATCAAGCAGACGCTCTACCGCGCGGGCAAGCAGAGCGCGGTGATCAACGCGCTGATCGCCGCCGCCGAGGCGGGCAAGTCGGTCACCGCGGTGGTCGAGCTCAAGGCGCGGTTCGACGAGGAGCAGAATCTCTACTGGGCGACCGCGCTGGAGCGCGCCGGGGTTCAGGTCGTTTACGGCTTCATCGACTGGAAGACCCACGCCAAGATTTCGATGGTGGTGCGGCGCGAGGACAAGGGGTTCCGCACCTATTGCCATCTCGGCACCGGCAATTATCACCCGGTCACCGCGCGCATCTACACCGATCTGAGCTTCTTCACCGCCGATCCGCGCATCGGGCGCGATTGCGCGCAGGTGTTCAACTACGTCACCGGCTATGTCGAACCGCAGGGGCTCGAGCTGCTGGACATCTCCCCCAAGAATCTGCGGCCGCGGTTGATGGAGCTGATCGACGGCGAGATCGCCAATGCCCGCCTTGGCCACCCCGCCGTCATCTGGGCCAAGATGAACGCGCTGGTCGATCCCGCGGTGATCGAGAAGCTGTACGAGGCGAGCAATGCCGGCGTGGAGATCGATCTGGTCATCCGCGGCGTTTGCTGCCTGCGGCCCGGAGTGCCGGGCATGTCCGAGCGGATCAGGGTCAAGTCGATCGTCGGGCGCTTCCTCGAGCACAGCCGCATCTGGGCGTTCGGGAACGGCCATGACCTGCCCAATGACGGCGCGCAGGTCTTCATCTCCTCGGCCGACTGGATGCCGCGCAATTTCGACCGGCGCGTGGAATATCTCCTGCCGATCCGCAACAAGACGGTCCACGACCAGATCCTCGACCAGGTGATGGTCGCGAACCTGATCGACAATGAGCAGAGCTGGGAGCTCAAGCCCGACGGTCGTTATTCGCGGATCGAGCCCGGCGAGACGCCCTTCAACCTGCACCGCTACTTCATGACCAACCCGTCCCTCTCCGGCCGCGGCGCCGCGCTGGAGAAGAGCAGCCGGGCGGTGCCCAAGCTCAAATTGAAGCGTTCGGGCAAGAAGAAGAAATGACGACCCTGCTCCTCCGCAAGCCCAAGCCGGGAGCCGACACCGTCGCCGGGCGGGTCGCGATCATCGATATCGGGTCGAACTCGATCCGCCTCGTCGTCTATCAGGGCGCCGCGCGGCTGCCGGCGATCCTGTTCAACGAGAAGGTGATGGCGGGGCTCGGCCGGTCGCTGGGCGAGACCGGCGCGATCGACGCAGCGGCGCTGGCGACCGCGCGCGGGGCGCTGGCGCGGTTCGCATTGCTGGCGCGCGAGATGCAGGTGAGCGAGCTGCGCGTGGTCGCCACCGCGGCGGTGCGCGAGGCTTCGAACGGCGGGGTGCTGATGGACGCCGCCCGCGCGATGGGGCTCGCGGTCGAATTGCTCTCCGGCGAGGAAGAGGCGACCGCATCGGGGCTGGGTGTGCTTTCGGGCATTCCGGAGGCGAACGGCATCGTCGGCGATCTGGGGGGCGGATCGCTGGAGCTGGTGCGCGTGGTCGCGGGAACGGTGACCGACCGCGTCTCCTTCCCGCTCGGCGTTCTGCGGCTCGGCGCGATCCGGGCCGAAGGCAAGGGCATGCTCGACAAGCGAGTCGCGAAGCTGATCGAGGAGGCGGGCTGGAAGGGCCGGGGGAAGGGCCTGCCGCTGTATCTGGTGGGCGGATCGTGGCGGTCGCTGGCGCGGCTGGACATGCATCTGACGGCCTATCCGCTGCCGGTGATCCACGAATATTCGATATCCACGGCGCGCGTGGCCGAGCTGCGGCGCGTGCTGGGCGAAATCTCCAAGACCGAGCTGCGTGCGATCCCCAACATGTCGAGCGCGCGCCTGCCGACGATCGACGACGGCGCGGCGTTGCTCGCCTCGGTGCTCAAGCATCTGGGGTCCGAGGAGACGGTGGTCTCCGCCTATGGGTTGCGCGAGGGATTGTTGTTTGCGCGACTCTCCGCCGAGCAGCGCCGCGAGGACCCGCTGATCGCCGCCGCGCGCGACGAGGGGGCGCGGCTGGGCCGCTTTGCCGAGCATGGTGACCTGCTGAATGCATGGATCGCGCCCTTGTTCGAGGAGGAGGGCGCGGAATCGGCGCGGCTGCGGCACGCGGCCTGCCTGCTCGCCGATGTGGGCTGGCAGGCGAACCCCGACTTCCGCGCCGAACGCGGCGCCGAAATCGCGCTCCACGGCAATTGGGTCGGCATCGATTCGGCGGGCAGGGCGGTGCTGGCGCAGGCGCTCCATTCGGCCCTGGGAGGCGGATCCGAGGCGCCCGCCGTGTTCGCCCGGCTTGCCGAGCCCGAGGATCTGGCGCGCGCGGCGCGCTGGGGAATGGCGATCCGGCTGGGCCAGCGGCTGAGCGGCGGAGTCGCGGCGCCGCTCAGGCGCTCGCGGCTGGCGATCGACCGCAAGACACTGCGGCTGGTGCTCGATCCGCACGACGCGGCGCTCTATGGCGAAGCCGTGGAGAAGCGCCACAAGGCGCTTGCCGAGGCGATGGGCAGGGAAGCGGCGCTGGAAGCCTAGCCGCAGGTGAAGGAGAGGATCACGCCCTTCTCGTCGAGCTTCACGTTCAGGCGGCCCTCGCGATAGTCCATCGTCACCGCCATGCCCGGCGAAATCCAGCGGATGCTCTTCGCCCCCGAAATCCGGGCGACATCGGCCGAAATCGCGTCCGTGCGCTTCTTGCCGATATACGAACCGAGCTGATGCGAACCGCACGCGGTCGGCGGGCCGGGCCGGACCGGGTAGGGCTCTCCAGCGGCCTCATAGGCGCAGGCGGTCAGCGAAAGCGCGATCAACGGCAGGGCGAAACGACTCATTCGGGTTCCTCGGTCCGGGTCATCTTGAGCTTTCCGCTCTTCACGGTGAACCCAAGCTGACCCTCGACGAGCTGCAGCGCGTCCTTGCCGAACTGCTCGAACCGCCAGCCCTCGAGCATCGGCAGCCCGTCGCGCTGGCCGGCGGCGAGCGCCTCCAGCTCGTCGGTACGCGCGAGCAGCTTGGCGGCGACGTTGATCTCCTTGGCGCGGATCTTGAGCAGCAGCTTGAGCAGGTCCGCGACCAGCGCGCCGTCCTTGCCCAGAGCCGGCTTGCGGTCGTCGCGCGGGGGCAGCTCGGCGCCGGTCATCGGAGTCGCGCCTTCCAGCGCGGTCATCATCCGCCCGCCGATATCGTTGCCCGACCAGGCCGGGGAGAGCCCCCGGACGCGGCCCAGATCGGCCTGCTTGCGCGGCGGATTGGCGGCGAGATCGGCGAGCGTCTCATCCTTGATGATGCGGCCGCGGGGCAGGTTCTTGCCCTGCGCCTCGAGCTCGCGCCACCGCGCCAGCGCCTTGAGGCGGCCCAGCACCTCGGGCTTGCGGCTGGAAACGCGGACGCGCTGCCACGCCTCGTCCGGGTCATTCTCGTAATTGGCGGGATCGGCGAGCCGCTCCATTTCCTGATCGAGCCAGGTGCCGCGGCCCGTCCGCTTCAATTTCTCCAGCATCCTCGGGAAGATTTCGGAGAGATAGGTGACGTCGCAGATCGCATAGTCGATCTGGCGCTTGTCGAGCGGCCGCCGCGCCCAGTCGGTGAAGCGTGCGCCCTTGTCCACGGTGATGCCGAGATAGGAATCGACCAGGTTCGAATAGCCGATCTGCTCCCCCTGGCCGAGCGCCATCGCCGCGACCTGGGTGTCGAACAGCGGGTGGGGGGTCTTGCCGGTCAGGTTGTAGATGATCTCGATATCCTGCCCGCCGGCGTGGAAGACCTTGAGGACGTCCTCATTCTCGGTCAGCAGGTTGAGCAGCGGCTTCATGTCGAGCCCCTCGGCCATCGTGTCGATCGCCGCGGCTTCCTCGTCGTCGGCGATCTGAAGCAGGCAGAGTTCGGGCCAATAGCTGTTTTCGCGCATGAATTCGGTGTCGACGACCACATAGGGCTTGGTGGCGAGACGGGCGCAGAGATTGGCGAGCGAGGCGGAGTCCTCGATCAGGTCGTGAATATGCATCGGCGCGCCATAGACATGTCTTCGCCTTGACAAAAGGGTGCTTGGCGGGGATGCGCGCGCCTCAGTTCAATTCGTCATCCCAGCGAAGGCTGGGATCTCGTGCGGCAAGCGTTTCGCTCCGAGACAAGAGATCCCAGCCTTCGCTGGGATGACGGCAAAACAGAGATCGTCGAATGCACGCCTATCGCACGCACACTTGCGCAGACCTCCGCGCCGCCGATGTCGGCCAGGACGTCCGGCTTTCAGGCTGGGTGCACCGCACGCGCGAGCACGCGAACGTGCTGTTCGTCGATCTGCGCGATCATTACGGCATCACCCAGATCGTCGTGGAGACCTCGTCGGACATGTATCCGATCGTCGATGCGTGCGGCGCCGAATCGGTGCTGACCTTCACCGGCAAGGTCGCGGCGCGCTCGCCCGAGACGCTGAACCCCAAGCTCGCGACCGGCGAGATCGAAATCTACCCGACCGAAGTGAAGGTCCAGTCGGCCGCCGCGCCACTTCCGATGCCGGTGTTCGGCGATAGCGAATATCCCGAGGAGATCCGCCTCACCAACCGCTTCCTCGACCTGCGGCGCGAGCGGCTCCACAAGAATATCGTGCTGCGCTCGAACGTGATCTCGTCGCTGCGCCGCCGGATGATCGGGCAGGGCTTCACCGAGTTCCAGACGCCGATCCTCACTGCGTCGAGCCCCGAGGGCGCGCGCGACTATCTGGTGCCCAGCCGGGTCCATCCGGGCAAGTTCTACGCGCTCCCGCAGGCGCCGCAGATGTTCAAGCAGCTGCTGATGGTCGCGGGCTTCGACAAATATTTCCAGATCGCGCCCTGCTTCCGCGACGAGGATGCCCGCGCCGACCGTTCGCCCGGCGAGTTCTACCAGCTCGATTTCGAGATGAGCTTCGTCACGCAGGACGATGTCTTCGCGGCGATCGAGCCGGTTCTTCATGGTGTGTTTGAAGAATTCGCCGATTTCGACGGCAAGGGCCGCAGCGTTTCGCCGTTGCCGTTCAAGCGCATCCCGTACCGCGAATCGATGCTCAAATACGGCAGCGACAAGCCCGATTTGCGCAACCCGCTGCTCGTCCATGACGTCGGCGCCTTCTTCAAGGGCTCGGGCTTCGGCCGCTTCGCGTCGATGGTCGAGGAAGGCAATGTCGTACGCGCCATCGCCGCGCCGAACACCGCCGAAAAGAGCCGCAAATTCTTCGACGACATGAACGGCTGGGCCCAGTCCGAGGGCTTCCCCGGCCTTGGCTACGCCACCCAGAAGGACGGCGTGTTCGGCGGCCCGATCGCGAACAACCATGGCCAGGAGGGCATGAAGGCGATCGCCGACGCGATGGGCCTGGGCCCGAACGACGGCATCTTCTTCTCGGCGGGCAAGGAAGACAAGGCGGCCAAGCTCGCCGGCCTGGCGCGCACCCGCGTGGCCGAGCAGCTCGATCTAATCGACAAGAGCCGCTTCGAATTTTGCTGGATCGTCGATTTCCCGATGTTCGAGGCCGATGAGGATACCGGCAAGATCGATTTCAGCCACAACCCCTTCAGTATGCCGCAGGGGGAACTGGAGGCGCTGGAGACCCAGGATCCGCTCGATATCCTCGCCTTCCAGTACGACATCGTCTGCAACGGCGTGGAGCTGAGCTCGGGCGCGATCCGGAACCACAAGCCCGAGATCATGTACAAGGCGTTCGAGATCGCCGGCTACACCCAGGAGCAGGTCGACACCAACTTCTCGGGCATGATCAACGCCTTCAAGTTTGGCGCGCCGCCGCATGGCGGATCCGCCCCGGGCGTGGACCGCATCGTCATGCTGCTGGCGGACGAGCCGAACATCCGCGAGGTGATCGTCTTCCCGATGACGCAGAAGGCCGAAGACCTGATGATGCAGGCCCCGGCCGCGGTGAGCCCCAAGCAGCTCAAGGAACTCCACATCAAGCTGGCGACCGACGGTCCCAAGGCGGGGTGACGCCCGCTTGTCATCGTTGTCACCCGAAAATTGCGCATATTCAGCGCATTGCAATCGCGAACCATGCTTGCCCAAGCCCCGTCGTGAGCGGATAGGGCTAGCCGAATCCGGCCGCGAGCGCCGGGGAGGTGAGGCAGGAGTGGTGATGCTGGAAGCACCCGACGCACGGGCGCGTACGCGGGCGGAGGCGACAATCGGGCTGGCCGATCTGTTCACGATCGGGATCGGCCCGTCGAGTTCGCATACGGTGGGGCCGATGCGCGCCGCCTATGCCTTTGCGGAGGCCGCGCGCGATCGCGGGATGCCGGCCTCGGTCTCGTGCGAGCTGTTCGGATCGCTGGCGCTCACCGGGCGTGGCCATGCCACCGATACCGCGATCATGCTGGGCCTGGCCGGGCATCGCCCCGAGGAGGTCGATCCCGATGCGGTGCCGGCCATTATCGCCACAATCCGCGCGGAGCGGCAACTGGCGCTGGGCGGCCATGTCGTGGTGCCGTTCGTAGAGGGACGCCATCTCGTCTTCCGGGAGGACAAGTTCCTGCCCTCGCACCCCAACGGCATGCGCTTCGTCGCCCATTATGCCGGGGGCGAGCATTGGGAGACTTTCTATTACTCGATCGGCGGCGGCGCGGTGGTCGAGGGCGGATGCGAGCCGCCGCAGACCAATGTGAAGCTGCCCTTCGCCTTTTCCTCGGGAGAGGAACTGCTGGCCGTGGGCGAGGCGCAGGGGGCGACGATCGCCGATATCGTCCGCGCCAACGAAGCCGCCTGGCGCGACGATGCCGAGACCGACGCCTTTCTCGACAGCCTGCGCGCCGCCATGTCCGCCTGTATCGACCGGGGGTGTCGGGGCGAGGGCGAGCTGCCCGGCGGGCTCAAGGTCAAGCGCCGTGCGCGCGATCTGCACCACCGGCTGCTCGCGCGCGGGCCGCGCAGCGATCCCTCTTTGGTGTTCGACTGGGTCAGCCTGTGGGCGCTGGCGGTCAACGAGGAGAATGCCGCCGGCGGCCGCGTCGTCACCGCGCCGACCAACGGCGCCGCGGGCGTGATCCCAGCGGTGCTGCGCTATTACGAGACCTTCTGCGCCAGCCCCACGCCAGCGGGATCGCGCACTTTCCTGCTCACCGCCGCCGCGATCGGCTTCCTCTACAAGAAGCGCGCTTCGATCTCGGCCGCCGAGATGGGGTGCCAGGGCGAAGTGGGCGTAGCCTGCTCGATGGCGGCGGCCGGGCTCGCGGCGGCGCTCGGCGCGACCAATGCGCAGATCGAGAATGCCGCCGAGATCGGCATGGAGCATAATCTGGGCCTTACCTGCGATCCGATCGGCGGGCTGGTCCAGGTGCCCTGTATCGAGCGCAACACGATGGGCGCGATCAAGGCGATCAACGCCGCCTATCTCGCGCTGCACGGCGACGGCAGCCATATCGTCAGCCTCGACGCGGTGATCGAGACGATGCGCCAGACCGGCGAGGATATGCGCTCGAAATACAAGGAGACTGCGCAGGGCGGCCTCGCCGTGAACGTCGTTGCCTGTTAGCATCGCGCCATGGAGGCGGCATGAAGATCGATCTCGGCGACTATGAAGCGGGCGCAAAGTTCGACGGCGACTACGACAAGGCGCTCGCCAAGCTCCAGAAGCGCCTGAGCCATATCCAGACCTCGCATATCGTCCACAAGCGCCGCGCGATCATCCTGTTCGAGGGATGGGACGCGGCGGGGAAGGGCGGGATCATCAAGCGGCTCAGCGCCGAATGGGATCCGCGCTATTTCGAGGTTTGGCCGATCGCCGCGCCGACGCCCGAGGAACTCGCGCACCATTTCCTGTGGCGTTTCTGGCGGCGGCTGCCCGCGCAGCACAATATCGCGATCTTCGACCGCAGCTGGTACGGTCGCGTGCTGGTCGAGCGCGTCGAGGGTTTCGCGAGCAAGGCCGAATGGCGCGCCGGCTATGACGAGATCAACGCCTTCGAGGCGCAGCAGGCCGATACCGGGGCGACGCTCGTCAAGCTCTTCGTCCATGTGACGCAGAAGGAGCAGGACAAGCGCCTGAAGGACCGGCTGGAGCATCCCTGGAAGCGCTGGAAGACCGGGCTCGACGATTACCGCAACCGCGCGAAGCGGACCGACTATCTCGACGCGATGCACGAGATGTTTGAGCGGACCAGCACCAAGGCGGCGCCCTGGACGGTGATCGACGGCAACGACAAGAAGGCGGGCCGCATCGCGGCGCTCACCGCGATCGCCGATGCGCTGGAGAGATGCGTGCCGATGGACCCGCCGGCGCTGGATCCCGAGGTGGAGAAGGTGGCGCGGAAGGCGCTTGGGCTCTGAGCTAGAGCATCAGCAGGAGCAGGGGCAGCACCGTCCCCGCCGCGAGCATCCCCAACGATACCTTCCGGGTCGCGCGATTGCTGAGCGCGATCGTCATGCCGAGCAGGGTCGAGAAGATCAGCCCGCTCGCGAGCAGCACCGCGAAGATCTTCATCGGCAACGTGAAGGGCGGCTTGCCCTCGGGGGGGGTCGGTGCGGCCTTGGGCGCGGGCTTGTGGTCGGCGGCCTGGACGGGCTTTGGCTTGGGCAGGCGCGAATCGCGGTGGACGCTGGCCATCCACACGATCCAGCCCGGCGGCGTGCTTCCCCAGCCTTTTTCCTCCTGCAATCGGAAGGTCTGGAGCGCGCCGCTGAGCGAGAAGAGCAGGATCGCCGGAGCGAAGAACATGCCGAGCCAGAGGTGATAGCGCCTGAGGCTCCGCATCGTCCGCGGCGTCATGGCGTCACCTCGCCGAAATTCCCATGCTCGTCCATCACATGGAGCACGCCGTCGGCGATCGCGAAATAGGCGCCGTGGATGGTCAGCCGGCCCGCGGCCTCGCCTTCGGGAATACAGGGGAAGGTGCGCAGATTGGCGATCGAGACGCGGACCGTCTCCAGCTCGAGCGCGCGGATCGCCTCGGGCCCAGTGCCGTGCTCGGCGACGATCCGCTCGCGCGCCTCGTCGAGCATGTCGACCCAGTGCGCGATGAACCCGCCACGCCCGGCCGGCTGGCTCTTGAACCGCTGCGAGATCGCGGCATGGACGCCGCCGCACGCGCCGTGGCCGAGCACGACGATCTCGGGCACCTCAAGCTGGGTCACCGCGAATTCGAGCGCGGCAGACACGCCGTGGCGGCTGGCATCGTCTTCGAAGGGCGGCACGAGATTGGCGACGTTGCGCACCACGAAGATTTCGCCGGGCACGGTGTCGAAGATCTGCGCGGGATCGACCCGGCTGTCCGAACAGGCGATCACCATGACGCGGGGGCTCTGCCCCTCGCTGAGTTCGGACCAGCGGTCGCGGTGGCGGCGATACTCGCTGGTCCGGAAACGCTGATAGCCGTCGAGCAGGTCTGAGAAATCGGTCATGGTCTCCCCATAACGTTCCAGCCGGGCTTGTCGAAGCCCCAGGCGCGTTTTTCCCCGGGGCGGGCGAATGGTTGTGCGATGGGGCGGCGGTGGCTATCTGGCCCCCATGAACGATCTCTCCCAGGCCCCGCGTCCCGAGCGCCAGCGCAAGCCCGACTGGATTCGCGTCAAGGCGCCCACCTCCGAAGGCTTTGCCGCGACGCGCGCGCTGATGCGCTCGAAGAGCCTGACCACGGTGTGCGAGGAAGCCGCCTGCCCGAATATCGGCGAGTGCTGGACCAAGAAGCACGCGACGGTGATGATCCTGGGCGACACCTGCACCCGCGCTTGCGCCTTCTGCAACGTCAAGACGGGGATGCCGCGCGCGGTCGATCCGATGGAGCCGCAGAATGTGGCCGATGCGGCGGCCCAGATGGGGCTGTCGCATATCGTCATTACCTCGGTCGACCGCGACGACCTCAAGGACGGCGGGGCGAGCCAGTTCGTCAAGGTGATCGAGGCGATCCGCAAATCGAACCCGACTACGACGATCGAAATCCTCACACCGGATTTCAGGAACAAGCATGAAGCCGCTGTAGAAGCAATCGTTGCCGCGCGGCCTGACGTGTACAACCATAACCTCGAAACGGTGCCGAGGCTTTATCCGACGATCCGCCCGGGCGCGCGCTATTATGCCTCGCTGCGGCTGCTGGAGAGCGTCAAGAAGCTCGATCCGACGATCTTCACCAAGTCCGGCGTGATGCTGGGGCTGGGCGAGGAGCGGCTCGAGATCCATCAGGTGATGGACGACATGCGCTCGGCCGACATCGATTTCCTGACGATGGGCCAGTATCTCCAGCCCACGCCGCGCCATGCCAAGGTGGCGGAATTCGTCACCCCGGCGGCGTTCAACGCCTATGGCGCGATCGCGCGGGCCAAGGGCTTCCTGCTGGTCGCCTCCTCGCCGCTGACGCGGTCGAGCTATCATGCCGGCGATGATTTCGAGAAGATGCGCGCGGCGAGGGAAGCGAAGCTCTCCAAAACCGTCACCCCAGCGAATGCTGGGGTCTCGCAGTAACTGGGAGATGCCAGCTTTCGCTGGCATGACGGCCTAATCATGCCTAGGCACCAGGAAATCCGCGTCCTGCCCTACACGTCCGAGCAGATGTTCGACCTGGTCTCGGATGTCGCCAGCTACCCGCAGTTCCTGCCCTGGGTCACCGCCGTCCGCGTGCGCTCGAACAGCGAGACCGAGATGGTCGCCGACGTGATCGTCGGGTTCAAGGGGCTGCGCGAAACCTTCAGCTCGCGCGTCGCCAAGCAGCGGCCCGGGCATATCCATGTCGATTATCTCGATGGCCCGCTCAAGCATCTGAACAACGACTGGACGTTCAGCGCGGAGGGCAAAGGCTGCCGAATCGAATTCTGCGTCGATTTCGCGTTCAAGAACCGCGTGTTCGAAATGCTGGCCGGTCAGGTGTTCGACCGCGCGGTCCGGAAAATGGTCAACGCGTTCGAGGAACGCGCGGCGCGGCTCTACGCCAGCTCGGGCGCGTCAGGCATCAGCAGCTCGAGCGCGCACAACGCCGCCTGAAGGCGAACGCCGCCGCGGCCGTCATTTTCGAACTCGCGCGTATCCGCGACGATGTGATCGGGATCCCCGCCGCGCTCGGCGCGCGCGAAGATGACCGTGCCGACCGGTTTCTTCTCGCTTCCGCCCCCCGGCCCGGCGATCCCGGTGATCGCCACCGCGACATCGGCATGAGTCTTGGTCATCGCATTCTGCGCCATCGACCAGGCGACCGCGATCGACACCGCGCCGAAGGTCTCCAGCACGTCACTGCTGACCTTGAGCATGTCCATCTTGGCGTCGTTCGAATAGGTGACGAAGCTGCCTTCGAGCACGTCCGACGATCCCGGAATCTCGGTCAGCGCGGCGCTCACCAGCCCGCCGGTGCAGCTCTCCGCGACTGCGATCCGGCGCCCCGCGGCGCGGTTCGCGTCGATCACCTTGCGCGCGCAATCGACCAGCCTCTTGGGAAGCAACGTGTCCATTCGATTCAATCTCCGCCCGCGCCAACGGACATAGGGCCGTAACGTTTCACGCCAACGACTCCGGCAGGCGCACCGTCGCCATCGCCTGTGCCGCCATGCCTTCACCGCGCCCGGTGAAGCCGAGGCGCTCGGTGGTGGTGGCTTTCACGCTCACGCGGCCCTGCGGCACGCCCAGGATCGCGGCGATGCTGGCGCGGATTGCCTCGCGATGCGGTCCGATCTTGGGCGCCTCGCAGATCAGCGTCAGGTCGATGAAGTCGATCACGCCGCCCTGTTTCGCGATCAACCCCGCGGCGTGCTGGAGGAATCGCGCGGATGCCGCACCGCGCCACTCAGGGTCGGTGGGGGGAAAGTGCATGCCGATATCACCCGCGCCGATCGTGCCGAGCAGCGCATCGGTGATCGCGTGGAGCGCGACATCGGCGTCGCTATGCCCCGAAAGCCCGCGGTCGCTGGGGATGCGGATGCCGCCCAGCCACAGCTCGCCGCCCATCTCGAAACGGTGGACGTCGAAGCCCTGCGCGGTCCGCACCCGCATCGTCGCTGCGATCCTCGCCTCGGCGGCGGCGAAATCGGCCGAATAGGTGATCTTCTCCAGTGCGGGATCGCCCGCGACCATCGCGACGGGAAAGCCCGCTGCGCGCACCATCTGGGCGTCGTCGGTGGCGGGCCTGCCCTCGGGCCATTGGCGGTGCGCCTCGAGGATCGCCTCGTAGCGGAACGCCTGCGGGGTCTGGACACGGAACATGCCCTCGCGCTGAACCGTGTCGCCCAGCATCTGCTCGGCGCCGCGCGCCAGCATCGCGGCGGTGGTGGGATATTCGGGGTCGGCGGAGCGGGCGAGCGTGTCCGCAACGGGCAGCACGGGCACCGCAGCGGCCTCGCCGCCGAGCGCGCTTAGCAACCGGTCTATCACCGGCGCGGCGAGGAAGGGGCGGGCGGCGTCGTGGATCAGCACGCGCTGAGCCCCTTGAAGGGCCTGGAGCCCCGCCATCACGCTATCCTTGCGCTCGGACCCGCCGATCACGAGCTGGACGCCATCGCCGAGCGCGGCACGCGCGGCGTCGACCTGCCCCTTGCCGACCGCGACAACGACCTCGCTGACGCCCGGATGGCTGCGCAACGCCTCGACGCTGTGCGCGACCATTGGCTTGCCCCCCAGCGGCGCGAACTGCTTCGGCGTTTGCGTGCCCGCGCGCGTGCCGAGTCCGGCGGCGACGATCAGGGCGGAGGTGCGTTCCATGACCGGGGGCCCTAGCGATGGCGGGGGCGTGGGGCAATCCGGGGGTTGTGCGAGGGGGCGAGGCAGGAAGTTGTTAGGTACCCGCAAATCCTCCCCCGGAGGGGGAGGGGGACCGCGAAGCGGTGGAGGGGGCTCGCCACAAGCGGTATCGCCCGTGGCACTCCCCCTCCGTCAGGCTGCGCCTGCCACCTCCCCCTCCGGGAGAGGATTTGCGCGTCCGGCCCTTTGCGGCACACCCTCACTTGCCATAACCCGCTTGCGCCGCTACCCGCCGCTGCCTAAATTTCAGGCAGATCATGACGACACTCGCTCCCATCCAGGTCGGTCCCGTGCGGATCGACGTACCGGTGATCCTCGCCCCGATGACGGGCGTCACCGACCTGCCGTTCCGGCGGGTGGTGCGGCGCTATGGCTCGGGGCTCAACGTCACCGAGATGGTCGCCAGCCAGGCCGCGATCCGCGAGACGCGCCAGTCGGTCCAGAAATTCGCCTGGGATCCGATCGAGGACCCGGTGTCGATGCAGCTGGTCGGCTGCACCCCCTATGAGATGGGGGAGGCGGCCAAGCTCAGCGAAGACCGTGGCGCGGCGATCGTCGACATCAATATGGGCTGCCCGGTGCGCAAGGTCACCAATGGCGATGCCGGATCGGCGCTGATGCGCGACCTGCCGCTTGCGGCGCAACTGATCGAGGCGGTGGTGAAGGCGGTCAAGGTGCCGGTCACGCTCAAGATGCGGATGGGCTGGTGCCATTCGAGCCTCAACGCGCCCGAGCTGGCGCGGATCGCCGAGGATATCGGCGTCAAGATGGTGACGGTCCATGGCCGCACCCGCAACCAGATGTACCGCGATCACGCCGACTGGGCGTTCGTCCGCAAGGTGAAGGATGCGGTGTCGGTGCCCGTGATCGTCAATGGCGATATTCTGAACGCCGAGGATGCACGCGAGGCGCTGCGCCAGTCGGGCGCGGATGGCGTGATGATCGGGCGCGGCTCCTATGGCCGACCGTGGATCCTGCGCCAGGTGATGGATGCGCTGTCGGGCCAGCCCGAGCGCACCGATCCGTCACTCGACGAGCAATATGACATCATCACAGCGCATTACCGCGACTCGTTGAGCCTCTATGGCAGCGAGGTCGGCGTCAACATGATGCGCAAGCATATCGGCTGGTACACCAAGGGGCTGCACGGTTCGGCCGAGTTCCGCAATTCGGTCAACAAGGTCAGCGACCCCGATACCGTGCTCTCCATGCTCGCCGACTATTACGCGCCGTGGCGTTCCCGCGCGGCGGCCTGAGATGGTCGAAGCCGGCGCCCGTCACGGGTCCCGGGTTCGCCGAGCTGTTCGCGGCATTGCCCGTCGCCGTCCTCGTCATCGATCCCGATGGCCGCATCGCCCATGCCAATGCCGCGTGCGAGCTGCTGCTCAACCATAGCGAGACCGCGATGGTGGGCCAGCCCTATGACACGGTACTGATGCCGCCCGAGGACTATGCCGATCGCCGCGACGGGCACGGCTTCGCGGCCTTCGATACCGAGATCGAGATTGCGCGCGGCCACCGCATCCGCGCCGATTTCGTGGAGACCCTGGTCCCCGACCAGCCAGGCTGGCGGATCGTCACGCTCCACAACGCCTCGCGCCGCCTGACCCAGGGTGCCGAGCGCACCGCCGGCGCGCGCGCGGCGGTGGGGGCGGCGGCGATGCTCGCGCACGAGATCAAGAACCCGCTCGCCGGCATCCGCGGCGCGGCGCAATTGCTCGGCATGCAGGACGGGGACAAGGCGCTGACCGGCATGATCACCACCGAAGTCGACCGCATCGCCGCGCTGATCGACCGGATGCAGGATTTCACCGACACGCGCCCGCTCAAGCTCGCGCCGACCAATGTCTATCCGTTGCTCGATCATGCCCGTCGCGTGGCGCTGGCAGGGTTCGCGCGGGGGATGGTGATCGAGGAGCGGTTCGACCCCTCGCTGCCCGCGGTGCTGATCGATCCCGACGCCTTTACCCAGGTGATGCTCAACCTGCTCAAGAATGCCGCCGAGGTGCTTCAGGGGCTCGCCCAGCCGCGGATCGTGTTGGCGACCGCCTATCGCCACGGCATGTCGGTGAGCACGGGGGCGGGGCGCCCGCGCCAGCCGCTGCCGATCGAGATCCTGGTGATCGACAATGGCCCGGGC
The DNA here is from genome assembly GCA_966251045.1 of uncultured Sphingomonas sp. GTDB lineage: Bacteria > Pseudomonadota > Alphaproteobacteria > Sphingomonadales > Sphingomonadaceae > Sphingomonas. The sequence goes on along the minus strand of CBINJP010000009.1, from coordinate 38,025 downwards.
GCGCCCGAAGATATCGCCGAGCATCTGTTCGAGCCCTTCGTCTCGGGCAAACCCGAGGGCACCGGGCTGGGACTGCCGCTGGTCGAAAAGCTGGTTCGCGACATGGGCGGCATCGTCCAATATGAGCGCGAACGCGCCGGGCATAACCACAACACCGTCTTCCGCATCCTCCTGCCCAGAGCTCCAAAATGAGTGTGCCCAAATGACCACTTCCGGCGCTGTCCTCGTCGTCGACGACGATTCGACCATCCGCACGGTCGTTGCCGCGGCGCTGCGGCGTGAGGGCCACCGCGTCACCACCGCCGCCAGCCTTGGCGAACTGCGCCGCGAGATGCGGCTCGCGGTGCCCGATGTGCTGGTGACGGATGTGGTGCTTCCCGACGGCAACGGCCTCGATTTCGTCGCCACGCTGATGGGCGAGCAGCCCGATCTGCCGGTGATCGTCTTCTCGGCGCAGAACACGCTGGCGACGGCGGTGCGCGCGACCGAGGTGGGCGCGTTCGACTATCTCCCCAAGCCATTCGATCTCGACCTGCTCAGCCAGGCGGTGCGCGGCGCGATTGCCAAGGGCCGCCGCCGTCCCGCCGACCTTCCCGATTCGGAGGAGGGCGGCCCCTCGCTGATCGGCCGCTCGCCGGCGATGCAGGAGGTGTACCGGGTGATCGCCCGCGTCGTCTCGAACGACCTCACCGTGCTGATCTCGGGCGAATCGGGGACGGGCAAGGAACTGGTCGCCAAGGCGATCCACGATCTCGGCCCGCGCCGCCGCGCGCCCTTCGTGGCGCTCAACATGGCGGCGATCCCCCGCGAGCTGATCGAGGCCGAATTGTTCGGGCACGAGCGCGGCGCCTTCACCGGGGCAGCATCGCGCGTCGCGGGCAAGTTCGAGCAGGCGGCGGGCGGGACGCTGTTCCTCGACGAGATCGGCGACATGCCCATGGACGCCCAGACGCGGCTGCTCCGCGTGCTGCAATCGGGCGAGTTCACCACCGTCGGCGGCGCGCGCACGATCCGCGCCGATGTCCGCATCGTCGCCGCCACCAACAAGGATTTGAGCGCGCTCGTGACGGTGGGGCAGTTCCGCGAGGATCTGTTCTACCGGCTCAACGTCGTGCCCGTCGCGCTGCCGGCGCTGCGCGAGCGGCGTCAAGACGTCGCGCTGCTTGCCCGCCACTTCCTCGATCGCGCCGCCGAGGATGGCCTGCCGCGCAAGCAGCTGGCGGCCGATGCGGTCGCGGTGCTCGAAAATTACGACTGGCCGGGCAATGTCCGCGAGCTCGAAAACCTGATGCGCCGGATCGCCGCGCTCAGCCGCGACGAGGTGATCGACGCGGATGCGCTGCGGCGCGCGCTGGGCGAGGCGAGGGCAGGGGCGCCCGTGGTGGCGGATCGCGATCCCGGGATCGAGGCGGCGGTTCGCGCCAGGCTCGAGCGCATCGCGATCGAGGAGCCGCGCGCGCTCGACGATGGCACCCTCTACGACCGGATCATCGGCGAGGTCGAACGTCCGCTGATCGAGGCGATGCTCCAGCGCCACGGCCAGAACCAGCTCCGCGCCGCGCGCGCACTGGGGATAAACCGCAACACGTTGCGCAAGCGGCTCGACACTTTGGCCATAGATGTGGCCGGGCCGGCGCCCACAAATCGCCCGGATGGTGCCGAATAGCGACAGTCTGAGCCCGATTATGTGTTTTTTCGGACACAATGTCGTTGTAATCGGGCAACGATGGATGCCGTTACCGAGCCTGTAGTTGCCGTGAAGCCACGCCGCTGGCGACGTGAGCAGCTTGTGCAGGTCGGAGAGGGCGCGGTCCTCGCGCTGGCGATCGCGGTTCCGGTTGCGACCTATATCTATGTCCGCAACTATGCTCAGGCGCAGCTGTTCAGCCCCGGCGTCGCCGGGCTGCTGCTGCTCGTCAATCTGCTGCCCTATCTCGCGCTGATCGCGCTGATCGGGCGCCGGATCGCGATCCGGCGGGCGGCGAAGCTGACGCTGGGCGGGCGCGGGCGGTTGCACACTCGCCTTGTCGCGGTGTTCACGCTGATGGCGAGTATTCCCATCGTGCTGACCGTCCTGGCGGCATCGGTGATGTTCCAGTCGGGCGTCCAGCTCTGGGGTTCCGAGCGCGCCCGCGCCGCGCTCGATTCGACCATGGCGCTGGCGAAAGAGGGCCAGCAGCTCGTGATCGATCGCTGGACGGGCGAGGCCTCAACGATGAGCGAGGACATGGCGGAGCGTTTCCCGACGATTCCGTCACAGTCGCCCGAATTCCAGACCTGGTTCCTGTACCAGACCTATGTCCGGTCCTTCTACCAATCGGTGCTGTTTCGCGTCGTCGACGGCAAGAATGTCGAGGCGATGTACGGCTATGAAGCTCCAGAGGCCGATGTCTTCAAGCGCCGCGTCACGGGTCAGGTGCTCAACCTGCTCCGCGACCAGGACGTCTATGTGAACTATGATTCCGAGCTGCTGTGGGTAGTGAAGCCGATCGACCGGTCGCGGAGCATCTTCCTATACCTCGCCACGCCGGTGAATATCGACTTCCTCAACAAGCAGAACCGCGCGGCCGACAGCATCGTCGCCGAATATGGGGCGCTCCAGAAACGTGCGCGCCTGCTCCAGTTCCAGTTCAACGCGATCCTGTTCGGCGTCGCGCTGCTGATCGTCGGGCTCGCAACCGCGATCGCGCTGGCGGTGGCGGACCGGCTGGTGCGCCCGCTCGATCAGCTGGTGCGCGCGGCCGGGCAGGTTGCCGAGGGCGATCTGGCCGCGCGCGTGCCGCCGCCGCAGGTGGAGGATGAGATCGGCACGCTGGGCGTCGCCTTCAACAGCATGACCGAACGGCTGCAGGCGCAGACAGGCGCGCTGATGAGCGCCAACACCCAGCTCGAAAGCCGCCGCGCGCTGATCGAGGCGGTGATGTCGGGGGTCTCGGCCGGCGTCATCTCGATCGATGCCGGGCGAAATGTGCGTCTGATCAACGAATCGGCCGCCGAGCTGCTGCGGCAGGACGCGGCCGGTGCGGTTGGCCAGCCCTTGTCCGAAATCATGCCCGAGCTCGATACGCTGCTCGATGGCGAGGCGCGCGAGGCGGTGGTGCAAGTCACGGTCGGCGGCGAAGCGCGCACCCTCGCGGTGAAGATCACCCGCGACGAAGGCGGGCAGGTGCTCACCTTCGACGATATCACCCAGCAATTGCTCGATCAGCGGCGCGCCGCCTGGTCCGATGTCGCACGCCGCATCGCGCACGAGATCAAGAACCCGCTCACCCCGATCCAGCTCGCCGCCGAGCGGCTCCAGCGCAAATATGGCAAGGCGAACGAGGGCGAGAAGGACGGCACCTTCGCCCGGCTGACCGATACGATCGTCCGCCAGGTGGGCGACCTCCGCCGCATCGTCGACGAATTCTCCTCCTTCGCGCGGATGCCCAAGCCGCTGTTCCGCCAGGAATCTTTGCTCGATATCGCCCGCCAGTCGATGTTCCTCCACGAGGTCGCGCATCCTGCGATCCGGTTCGAGATGGACGCGGCGGACGCGACCCCGATCGTCTGCGACCGGCGCCAGATCGGCCAGGCGCTGACCAATGTCGTCAAGAACGCGGTCGAGGCGATCGAGGGACGCGCCGAGGGGAAGAAAAAGCTGCCTCCGGGCGAGATCGTGCTGACGATCCGGCAGGAGGACCGCCGCGTCATCCTGAGCGTCGCCGACAATGGCGTCGGTCTGCCCCTCGAGCGCGATCGCATCGCCGAGCCTTACATGACGACGCGGGAACGCGGCACCGGGCTGGGCCTCGCGATCGTCAAGAAGATCATCGAGGAGCATTTCGGCACCATCGCCTTTTCCGACCGCAAGGGCGGGGGCACGGTGGTGACGATCTGCTTCGACACCGAACAGCTCGCCGGCATGGCGAGCGAAGCCGGGCCGGGGGACGATAGCGAGCCCCGCCCGGCGGCCCTTACCCGTACTGGAACCAAGGCATGACACTCGACATCCTCGTGGTCGATGACGAGCGCGATATCCGCGAGCTCGTCGCTGGCGTACTCGAAGACGAGGGCTATGAGACGCGCGGCGCGGCCGACAGCGATGCGGCGCTGGAAGCGATCGCCGAACGGCGCCCCAGCCTCGTCCTGCTCGATGTGTGGCTGACGGGCTCGCGGCTCGACGGGCTCGAGCTGCTCGACGAGATCAAGCGGCGCGACGCCTCGATTCCGGTGCTGGTGATCTCGGGCCATGGCAATCTGGACACCGCGGTCGCGGCGATCCGCAGGGGCGCGGCCGATTTCATCGAGAAGCCGTTCGAGGCCGAGCGGCTGCTGCTGATGGTCGAGCGCGCGACCGAGACCGAACGGCTGCGGCGCGAAGTCGCCTCGCTGCGCGCCTCGGCGGGCCGCGAAACCGACCTGACGGGCACTTCCGGCTCGATCAACGCGGTGCGCGCGACGCTCAAGCGCGTCGCCTCGACTGGCAGCCGCGTGCTGATCAGCGGCGGGCCCGGCGTCGGCAAGGAAGTCGCGGCGCGGCTGCTCCATGGCTGGAGCCAGCGCACCCAGGCGCCCTTCATCATCGTCAGCGCGGCGCGAATGACGCCCGAGCGAGTCGAGGAAGAATTGTTCGGCGTGGAGGAGGGCGGCGATCTGGTCCGCCCGGGCCTGCTCGAACAGGCGCATGGCGGGACATTGTTCCTCGACGAGATCGCCGACATGCCGATCGCCACCCAGGCGCGCATCCTGCGCGTGCTGACCGACCAGAGCTTCAGCCGCGTCGGCGGGCAGCGCATCGTCAAGGTCGATGTCCGCGTCGTCTCGGCGACCGCGCGCGACCTGCAGGCGGAGATCGGGGCGGGGCGCTTCCGCGAGGATCTCTATTACCGGCTCAACGTCGTCCCCGTGGTCATCCCGCCGCTGACCGAGCGGCGCGAGGATATCCCCGTCCTCGTCGAGCATTTCGTGGCGCATTACGCAGCCGAGCGCCGCGTGCCCACGCCCGAGGTCGCCGCCGATGCCATGGTGGCGCTCCAGAGCTACGAATGGCCGGGCAATGTCCGCCAGCTTCGCAACGTGGTCGAGCGCACCGTGATCCTCGCCCCCGGCGACCGGATCGGCCGGATCGATCTCGACCTGCTGCCCCCCGAAGTGCTGGGCAAGCCCGGCGAGCTGGGCAATGGGGTAGGGGCCAACGCGATCATGGGTGCCCCGCTCAAGGAGGCGCGCGAGACGTTCGAGCGCGAATATCTGCGCATCCAGATCCGCCGCTTCTCGGGCAACATCTCGCGTACCGCGAGCTTCATCGGAATGGAGCGCTCGGCGCTCCACCGCAAGCTCAAGCTGCTGGGGATCACCGAGACGCGTGACGAATAGGGAACGTCCGATCCTCCCCCGCCAGGGGGAGGTGTCAGGCGCAGACTGACGGAGGGGGAGGGCGCGAAACAGAAGTGGCGGCGATCCGCCCCCTCCGTCGCCTTCGGCGCCACCTCCCCCTTGCGGGGGAGGATTTGGGACAATGCCACCCTGGCATAACCGGCACGGGATATGGACGCGAAGTCGCGGAAATCCTACATTGCCCGCATTGAGCGCCGGACGGGCGCGACTCCGACGCCGGGAAACGGCGCCCCGCGGGACAAAACCCGCCAATAAAGATGGAGGCTGAAATGGCCGACAAGCAGACCTCGCTTCAGGACCTGTTCCTGAACTCGCTGCGGCGTTCCAAGGTCCCCGTGACGATGTTCCTCGTGAAGGGCGTCAAGCTGCAGGGGATCGTCACCTGGTTCGACAATTTCTCGGTGCTGCTCCGCCGCGATGGCCAGTCGCAGCTGATCTACAAGCACGCGATTTCCACGGTGATGCCATCGGGCCCCGTGGATCTTGAGCAACTCTTGGATCAGGTTGGAGAATATCAGGCCAAGAACCCGGTTTTGCAGGAAATTTTCCTGAATGCCGTGCGCAAAGGGCAGGAGAATGTGACGATGTTCCTGGTGAACGGCGTCATGCTCCAGGGCCAGATCGCGGCGTTCGACCTGTTCTGCATGCTGCTCCAGCGCGAGGGCATGGCGCAACTGGTGTACAAGCACGCCGTTTCCACGATCCAGCCCGCGCATCCGCTGAACCTCGCCGAGGAACAGCATGGCGAGGACTGACTAAGGCACTGAATGAGCAGCGGTTTCGAACGTGACGCCGGCGAGTTCGCTCGCGGGGCACAGGCGGTGGTCGTCTATCCCGATACGGGCGGCAGCTCGCGGGACGCCGATGCGCGCCTGGAGGAGACCGCGGGCCTTGCCATGGCGATCGGAGTCGAGGTGCGCGAAAAGGTCGCGTTGCGGCTGCGCCAGCCCAAGGCCGGGACGCTGATCGGGTCGGGGCAAGTCGAGGCACTGGCGGAGACGGTGCGCGACGGCGCACTGGATCTCGCGGTGTTCGACGCGTCGCTCACGCCGATCCAGCAGCGCAACCTCGAGACCGCGCTCGGCTGCAAGGTGATCGACCGGACGGGGCTGATCCTCGAAATCTTCGGCGAACGCGCGCGGACTGCCGAGGGGCGGCTCCAGGTCGAACTGGCGCATCTCGACTACCAGGCCGGCCGGCTTGTGCGGAGCTGGACCCATCTCGAGCGCCAGCGCGGCGGCTTCGGCTTTCTTGGCGGCCCGGGCGAAACCCAGATCGAGGCCGACCGTCGCCTGATCCGCGACCGGATGGCGCGGCTGCGGCGCGAGCTCGACCAGGTCAGCCGCACTCGAACGCTCCACCGCGACCGCCGCCAGCGCGCCCCATGGCCGGTGATCGCGCTGGTTGGCTATACCAACGCCGGAAAATCCACGCTGTTCAATCGCCTGACCGGCGCTGACGTCATGGCGGAGAATCTGCTGTTCGCCACGCTCGATCCGACGCTCCGGCAGATTTCGCTGCCGGGAATCGACAAGGCGATTCTCTCCGACACGGTGGGCTTCGTCTCCGAGCTGCCGACCCAGTTGGTCGCGGCGTTCAAGGCGACGCTCGAGGAAGTGGTCGCGGCCGACATGCTGATCCATGTCCGCGACATCGCGCATCCCGACAGCGAGGCGCAGCGGGCGGATGTCGAGAAAGTGCTGGGCGAGATCGGCGTGGCGCCCGAGACCCCGCGCTTCGAGGCCTGGAACAAGCTCGACCTGCTCGACGACGACCGCCGGCAGGCGGCGTTGGCGGACGCGACGAAGCGCGAGGATGTCGTCGCGGTGTCGGCGCTGACAGGGGAGGGCATCGCGCTCCTGATCGACACGGTCGCCGCGCGCCTGACCGAGGGCCATCGCCGCTACCGGATCGAGCTCGACCCAGCCGACGGCGCGGCCGCGGCGTGGCTGCACCAGCATGGCGACGTGATCGAGCAGCGCGTCGAGGGCGACAAGGCGGTGTATGAGGTCCGCATGGCCCCGCGCGATTATGAGCGCTTTGGGCAGCGGGGCTGAACCCTTTCCCGCGGCCGCGGGTTTCCCGCCCCATGGCCAAGTTCAACACCGAATGGACCGTCGGTCCGCACGGACCGCTCGAACGGCTCGACGAGGGGCTCTTCACCGTCGCGGGCGAGATCGTGATGCCGCTGGGACGATTTCCGCGGCGGATGACGGTGGTGGCGCTGGCGGGCGGCCGCGTCGCGATCTGGAGCGCGATTCCGCTGCGTGAGCCGGAAATGGCGGAGATCGAGGCGGTGGGGGCGGTGGCGTTCCTGATCGTGCCGGGCGTTGGGCACCGGCTCGACGTGCTGCCGTGGAAGAAGCGCTACCCGCGGGCGCTGGTGATCTGCTCGCCAGGCGCGCGAAAGATGGTGGAGGAAGCGGTGCCGGTCGATACGACGGCGCTGGACGATCCCGAGGTGCGCTTCGAAACGCCGATGGGGGTGGGGAAGATGGAGGCCGCGCTGCTGGTGCGGCGCGAGGGCGGCACCACGCTGGTGCTCAACGATCTCCTCGCCAATGTACGCCATCCGCACGGAATCGGCGCGCATGTCATGGCGCGGCTGTTCGGCTTCGGGGTCAAGCGGCCGCGCATGCCCTGGGTCGGCAAGCGCATGTTCGTGAAGGACGCGCACGCGCTGGCGGGCGATTTCCGCCGCTGGGCCGCCGAGCCTGGGCTCAAGCGCGTCGTGGTGAGCCATGGCGATGTGATCGAAGCGGATCCACGCGGCGTGCTGGAGCGGGTCGCGGAGGAACTGAGCTAGGTAACGCAGTCTCTGAGCCTCAACGTCGCCTTGATAGACCGGCGAACCATGTTCCGGACCTGGTAGCGAATATTCCAGGGGAGGCGGGCCTCCATCAGCAGCTTCTGCCGCAGCAAGGCTGCGTCGATCAGCGCGCCGGCTTCGATCTCCGGCCCATAGCCCTCCGCGAACACCCGCAGCCGGCGCAGTTGCTCCTCGGGCGCGTATGCGTCCCTGGAGCCGATATTGAGCCAATGCCAGGCGGCGTAGCCGAGATCAAATATCCGCTCGCCTTCGGCGGCACTGTCGAAATCGATAAGCGCCGAGGGCACCCCGTCCCGAAACGTGAAATTGCACGGTGAGAGGTCGTTATGGCAGGCCACGCGCCCACCCTCGAAGAACGGCGCGGTGGCGTCGTGGTAGCGGCGGATCAGCAGCGCGGCCTCGCGCAGCGTGGTGTCGTCGAAATGGAGGCGGTCGAGATAGTGCGGAACGCTGCCTTCGACGTAGGAATAGATTTCGCGTCCCTTCTCGTCGGTGCCGAGCCAGCGCGGGATCTGCGTGAAACCCGAGGCTTCGAGCTTGCCAAGCAACGCGCGTACGAATTCGAAATTGCTGCGGCGCGCGCGCCGGACAGTATCGCCAACACGCACGACCTTCTGCGTCAAGCCGCCGCCGAGGCGAACTTCGTGAGTCAAAGCTGATAGGTCTCCGACGGGAAATCAGTGCTGTATCCGTCGCCATACCATCCTGCGGGTTTTCGATCGAGGCAGGTTCCCCGGGGCCGGCATTGGCACTTTGCAGGCAGATTGACCCGGCGTCGTTCTTCAAATGTTCTTTTTTCTTGACTTCGCGAACCAAATCGGTTAGCGGGCAAATCGTTCGCGGCGCATGGCCGGCGTCGCGGGCGGGAATAACGGAGCAATCCGGAAGGATCGGTGCGGAGTCGTTCGGCAAGCAAGTCGAAGCTTCGCGACCAGCTGCGGGCAACTGGCCTTAAAAATCACCCCTGAGCTTCTCTTGGCTGAAATACAGGGGCAGTGCACGAAGCCCGCCGCGCAAACCACAAGTCTCGACGCGACTTGAACATTGTTGCCAAAGCCGTCGAGCCCGAGCGCCTGTGAGAAGGGAACGCACCGATCCTTTTTCTCGTCGCCTGAACCCCGGAGCGGAATCCGCTGCCGGGCCATGTGCGAATCCTCGTTCCTTCGCCATCCCGACGAAAGCCGGGACCCGGAACGACGGACCGTGTCGCTTGTGACCCTGGATCCCGGCTTTCGATGGGATGACAGGAGGGGCAAATCGACGAACGCTGGAGGATCAACTCAATGTCAGACTTTCGCGCGCTTGGCCCGCTGCCACAAGGCCTCCTGTGCATCCAGACCCAGCGTCGGGAACGCCTCGCCGGCTTCGGCCTCCATCGCCTTGAAGCGGCGCTCGAACTTGGTGTTCGCGGCCCGCAACGCGGCCTCGGGATCGACGCCGAGCTTGCGCGCCCAGTTGACCACCGCGAACAGCAAATCGCCGATTTCCTCCTCGACTTCCTCCGGCGATGCAGCCTCCACCTCCGCCAGTTCCTCGTCGATCTTGGCCCGCGCGCCGCTGGGATCGGGCCAGTCGAAACCCGTGCGCGCGGCGCGTTTCTGAAGCTTTTCGGCGCGGAGCAGGGCGGGGAGGCCGATCGCAACGCCATCCAGCGCGCTCTCCGCTCCCTTGGCCCCCCGCTCCTCGGCCTTGATTTGTTCCCACAGATAATGGCCGCCCTCGGGCTGCCCAAGGAAGAGATGCGGGTGGCGGCGCTCCATCTTGTCGCTGATCGCGCCGGCGACATCGCCCAAATCGAAATGGCCGGCTTCCTCAGCCATGCGGGCATGGAACACGACCTGGAGGAGCAAGTCGCCGAGTTCGTCCTTGAGATCGGCCATATCGCCACGCTCGATGGCGTCGGCGACCTCATAGGCTTCCTCGATCGTGTAGGGGGCGATCGTGGCGAAAGTCTGGACGGTATCCCATTCGCAGCCGCTGACGGGATCGCGGAGGCGGGCCATGATCTCGACGAGACGGTCTACATTGGGATGAGTCACGCGAGAGGGCCCTTTTCCGGCTCGTCGGTTGGAACGATAATATACATTATGTTAAACCGAAATGGGTTCTCAGAGTGCGGAGCGCCCTTCCGGCTTTGCGAACCCTCACGGCATCATGGCGCGCGTCGGCGCGAAGAAGTCGGCGATCTCGAAGCGGTAGACGACGATCGTGGTGACCAGCAGGATGATCACCGCCCAGATCGCGAGCGATCGCATCACGAAGCTCCCCGTCAGCCGGTCGCGATGCCCCTGGTTGCGGAAGTTGCTCACCACCAGGATCAGCGATCCGATGAGCCCAATGATCGATGCGATGCGCCAGTCGCTCATGGCGTCAGTTCCATTCCGTCGTGCCCGGGCTCTACACCTGTCGGCAGCCTGGCCGCCAGCGTCGCGAAATCCATCGATTGATCCATATGGACCAGCACCGCGCGCTTTGGGCGTAGCGCTTCGATCCAGCCCAGCGTGGACGCCAGATTGGGGTGCGTGGGATGCGGTTCCTCGCGCAGCGCATCCACGATCCACAGGTCGAGACTCGTGTAGAGCGACCGCATCGCGCTCGTCATCTCATGGAAGTCTGTCGCATAACCTATTGATTTATCGTTACTATCAAATCGAAGTCCGGCCGAGGTTATGCCGCCATGGGGCTGATCGGCCACGCTTATGGTGATGTCCCCGATCGTCACGCTGTCGGGCAGCAGCTCCCCCGCCACCGTCGGCCGGTAACCCGCGCGGCCGTGAAAGGCATAGGCGAAGCGAAGCCGGAGCTGCTCGAGCGCGAAGGGGCGCGCGAGGCCGCGGACCGGGCCGCCCTTGACGTGCATGATCTGGCGCAGATCGTCGATGCCATGGCAGTGATCGGCATGATCGTGAGTCCAGATGACCGCGTCGAGATCCGAAACCTCCGCCGCCAGCAACTGCTCGCGCATGTCCGGGCTGGTATCGATCAGGATGCGCGTGGTGTCGGTCCAGACGAGGATCGAGGCGCGGCTACGGCGGTTTCGCGGGTCCTTGGGATCGCAGGCGCCCCAGTCATTGCCGATCCTTGGCACGCCGGAGCTGGTGCCGGAGCCGAGGATGCGGGCCTTCATCCGCGCGTCTTGGCGAAGAGCGTGTGGAAATTGGCGCGTGTCGCATCGGCCAGCGCATCGGCATCCTCGCCGCGCAGGGTTGCGAGGAATTTGCAGGTATCGGCCACAAAGGCCGGCTCGCCGGTCCTTCCGCGATGCGGCACGGGGGCGAGGAAGGGCGAATCGGTTTCGATCAGCAGGCGGTCGAGCGGCAGGCGCGCGGCGGTTTCCTGTAGTTCGCGTGCGTTCTTGAAGGTCACGATGCCAGAGATCGAGATATAAAAGCCCAATTCCAGCGCGATATCGGCGAATTCTCCGCTGGCGGTGAAACAGTGGATGACGCCGGGAAAGGCCCCCTTCCCCAGCTCGTCGCGCAATATTTCGGCGGTGTCGGCCTCGGCATCGCGGGTGTGGACGATGATCGGCAGCCCGGTTTCGCGCGATGCGGCGCAATGCGCGCGGAAGCTGGCGCGCTGGCGGTCGCGATCCGAATGGTCGTAATAATAATCGAGCCCGGACTCGCCGATGCCGACGACGCGCGGGTGCGCCGCGCGCTCAATCAGCTTGGCGGCGTCGACATCGGGATGCTCGTCGGCCTCGTGCGGATGGATGCCGACGCTGGCCCAGATATCGGGTTCGCGCTCGGCGAGACCGATAACCTCGTCCCATTCGCGCTCGCGGGTCGAGATGTTGAGCATCGCCTCCACGCCGGTTTCGCGGGCGCGCGCGATCACCTGGGCCTGCTCCTCGACAAGACCCTTGTAGTTCAGATGGCAATGGCTGTCGGCGAGCCTCACACCGTCTCCGTCGTCTGCAATTCCAGACGGGGGAATATGGGGACGGGCGGTTCGATCTTCGAGCCCTCCGGCCCCAGATGATCGAGCAGCTTGCGCGCCGATTTCGGGATCACCGGCTCGATCGTCTCGGCGAGCAGCCGGATCGCGGTCACCAGCGTGCCGAGCACCGCGTGCATCCGTTCGGGATCGGTCTTGCGGAGCGCCCAGGGGGCCTGGACGTCGATATACTGATTGCACGCGAAGACCGCGGCCATCCACGCCTCGATCCCCTGGTTGAGCGCCAGATCCTCGAAGCAGTAGCGGAACGTGGCGCAACCAGTGCGCACTTCGGCAAGCAAGGCATCGTCGGCGGGATCGCCTCGCCCTGCCTCCAGCACGCCGTCCACATTCTTGGCGATGAAGGCGAGCGTCCGCTGCGCCAGATTGCCGAAGCTGTTCGACAGATCGGCATTGGCCCGCGTGACGATCGCCTCGTCGCTGAAAGTCCCGTCATTGCCGAAGCTGACGTCGCGCAGCAGGAAATAGCGCAGCGCGTCGACCCCATAGAGCTCGGCCAGCGCCATCGGATCGACGACATTGCCGGTCGATTTCGACATCTTCTCCCCGCGATTGAGCAGGAAGCCGTGGCCGAACACCTGCCTGGGCAGCGGCAACCCTGCGCTCATCAGGAAGGCCGGCCAATAGACGGTGTGAAAGCGGACGATGTCCTTGCCGATCAGGTGGAGATCGGCGGGCCACCATTTGGCGAACGCCTCGGCATCGTCGGGATAGCCGGCGCCGGTGATGTAGTTGGTCAGCGCGTCGACCCACACATACATGACATGTCCTGGCGAGCCCGGCACCGGTACGCCCCAGTCGAAGCTGGTGCGGCTGACCGAGAGATCGACCAGCCCGCCCTCGACGAAGCGCATGATCTCGTTGCGGCGGCTCTCGGGCCGGATGAAATCGGGTTGGCTCTCGTAGAGGTCGAGCAAAGGCTGCTGGTATTTGGAGAGCTTGAAGAACCAGGTCTCCTCGGCGGTCCATTCGACCGGGGTGCCCTGGGGCGAGAGCTTCTGGCCCCCTTCCCCTTCGGTCAACTCCTTCTCTTCGTAAAAGGCCTCGTCCCGAACCGAATACCAGCCCTCGTAGCGATCGAGATACAAGTCGCCGGCGGCCTCCATCGCCTTCCAGATCGCCTGGCTGGCGGCATAGTGATCGGGCTCGACGGTTCGGATGAAGCGGTCGTACGAGATGTCGAGCGCATCGGCCATGTCGTGGAAATAGGACGACATCTCGTCGGCGAGCTGGCGCGGCGTCAGGTCGCGGCCGCGCGCGGTCTGCGCCATCTTGAGGCCGTGCTCGTCGGTGCCCGTCTGGAAGCGGACCTCGCGGCCCTGCTGGCGCTGGAAGCGCGCGATCGCATCTGCGGCGATCATCTCATAGGCATGGCCGATATGCGGGCGGCCATTGGGATAATGGATCGCGGTGGTGAGGTAATAAGGCCGGGACATGCGCGGTCTTTAGGGGAATGGGCGGGAGGTGAGAAGGCCCCCCACCCCAATTCCGGACCTCAGAAGCTCTCGAGCAGCGTTTCGCCGCGGCGCGGGCGGAGCGGTGCCCATGGGGTCCGCTCGCGCTGATAGGGCGCGGGGCGCCAATCCTCGGCGCGTTCGCGCGCGGCGACTTCGTGAAGCTCGGCCAGCGCCAGATGCGCGGCGCGGGCGGCGACGCACCAGGCTTCGCTTGCAAGGCGACGCTCGTCGGTCGCGCGTTCGAGATGATGTGCGTAATCGCTGATACGGCGCAGGCGTTCTGAGTGCTCGCTCATGACGACCCCCTCGGTGGATACCGCTCAGGAATTGCGCTTAAGGAGGTTAACGAAACGTAAATATACGCAGGATTGCGAAGATAATTGCCTGACAACGCTTACCAATTGTAAGTATTCGACATATAGACCGGTAATAATGTCGTTCGTTTCGATATCGAAACGAAGTCAAACGCGACTCGATAGCCTCGCGATCAGGCCACTCATCTCGAATACGGTGGCTCCGGCATCCAGCGACAAGCCTAAAGCGGCGGCAGAAAGGTCCCGGGCGGACTGATATGCGTCGAGCGCGGCGCGCAGCCCGTCCCCCTCCAATGGCCGTGCGCGTTCGGCGATGAAGCTCGGCGCGCGTTCGAGGAACGCCTCGTAGCGCGGCTGCGCGGCCTTGGCCCCCAGCACCTTCGCGAGGCGCGAACGGATCGCGTTGGTCGCGTCGCCGCGGTCGGCGATGGCGGCCATATCCGATTCGAGCGCGGCAAGGTCGAGCCCGGCAAAGCCGAGCGCGCGCCCGGGCGAGCCCTCCCCTGCCCGCACCAGCGCGTCGATCTCGATCGCGGTGGCATCAGGGAGTTCGGCGCGGAGCACGGTGGCGACGTCCGCCGCCGGGAGCGGATCGAAGCGGAGCAGCCGGCAGCGCGAGCGGATCGTGGGAAGCAGCCTACCCGGCGCATGGCTGACGAGCAGGAAGATCGTACCCTGGGGCGGCTCCTCCAGCACCTTGAGCAGCGCGTTGGCGGCGCCGGGGCGCTCGACCTCGTCGATCGAATCGATCACCACCACGCGGCGCTCTGATAGCGAGGGCTTGGTGGCGAAGCTGGCGATCAGCGCACGGACCTGCGCGATCGGAATCGAGCGGGCGAGCCCCTGCTCGGGCTTGTCGGGATCCTTGGGCAGGCGGGCAAGCTCGCGATAATCGGGATGCGATCCGGCGTGGAAGAGATGCGCGGCCTGGCTGCTATCGGGCACATCCCATCCCGGCTTGAGCGCGTGCGGTTCGGCGGCCTCGGCGAGCATGCGGAGCGCCGCCTGACGCGCGAAGCTCGCCTTGCCGACGCCCTCGGGCCCGGCGAGCAGCCAGGCATGATGCAGCGCGCCCGATGCCATCGCGGCGGCGAGCGCGGATTGCGCATTGGCGTTGCCGATAAATGAAGGCGCAGACATCAATTCCCTATCCCCTGCCCCATCGCGTTCGACAAGCCCGGCCGCATCGGGCCAAAGCATTCCCGGCCTCCACCGGCGCATTCCGGCGAAAGTCACAAAGAGTCACACTGCCATCGCGTACGCTCGCCCGCACCCGCACCCGCCCGCACGCGACGGGTCGCGTTGCGGCGCCCCGCATCGTGGCGATGCAGGGTGAGGATGCTGGAAATGAGGTCGAAGCTTCGAGGTGGCGAACTAGAACAAACATGGAACATTGTCAAGTGGAAAGAGCAGCGCCCGTCTTATTTGATTCGCTATCCACGACTTGAGTGAGGCATTCACGGTGTCGCCGAACACCACTTATTCCCCTGCGAAGGCAGGGGTCCAGTCCCTTAATAGAGAGCCGCGCGGCAGCGTGGCATTCGACGCTTCGCGTCGAGTCTGGCCCCCTGCCTTCGCAGGGGAACAGGAAGGCCCATGTCCCGCCCCAGGGCTCACATCCCGAACAGTCCCCAGAAGCCCAGCCAGGCCCGGCGGAAGAAGCCCGCCTCGCCGACATCCGCCCCCGCCGCCAGCGGCAGCGTCTGCACGATGCCGTCGCCGGTGGTGATGACGAGGTCCGCGACATGGTCGCCCGCCTTGATCGGGGCCTTGAGCGGGCCCTGATAGACGATGCGCCCCTGCAGTGCGGGCGAAGTGCCCGCGGGGACCGCGACCGCGAGATCGCGCGGGGCGACCAGCGCGACGCTGCTCGATCCGCCGCCCTGCACATCGGCCTCGCCGACGGTGCGGCCCTTGGCGACGACCTTCTGCGCGCTCCACGCGCGGAAGCCCCAGTTCATGAACTTGACCGATTCCTCGGCACGGCCGTTATAGCTGTCGAGCCCGGCGACCACCATGACGAGGCGGCGGCCATTCTGCTCGGCCGAGCCGGTGAAGCCGTAACCGGCCTCGTCGGTATGGCCGGTCTTGAGCCCGTCGGCGCCCTGCACCCTGCCCAGCAGCGGGTCGCGGTTGTTCTGGCTGATTGCGCTGCCGTCGCCCAGCGTCTTCCCCCAGCTATAGCTCTCGATCGAATAGAATTGCTTGTAGAGATCGGGATAGTCGCGGATCGTCGCGGCGGCGAGCGACGCGAGGTCGCGCGCGCTGACATAGGTGCGGCCTTCGTCGGGCCAGCCGTTCGAATTGCCGAAATTGCTGTTGGTGAGGCCCAGCTTCTTCGCCTGCTGATTCATCAGGCTGGCGAAGGCCTGCTCGGTGCCCGAAATGCCCTCCGCCAGCACGACGCAGGCGTCATTGCCCGAAAGCGTGACGATGCCCTTGAGCAGGTCCGACACGGTCGGCTTCTCGCCGACGCCGAGGAACATGGTCGAGCCCTGCGAATGCCATTTCTTCCAGGTCTCGGCACTGACCTCGATCGGCTGGTCGAGCTTGAGCTTGCCCTGCTTGATCAGGTCGAAGGCGACATAGACGGTCATCATCTTCGCCATCGAGGCGGGCGGGATGCGGCGATCGGCATCCTTGGCGAAAAGCACCGCGCCCGAGCTCAGGTCGATCATGAAGGCGATCGGCGCGGGGGTGTCGAAGACCGGCGCGGCCGCCTGGAGCGGGGTGGCGAGGGAAAGGGCGAGGATCGAAGCGGCGAGCAGTTTCTTCATGATGGCCTTGGGTCCGGATGCGAATCAGTTCTGAGTGAACACTCTCGCATCTCCATAGCCCTGCCTTGCCGCCTCTGCACGTGCTGCTTGGGCTTCACCGGCCGTGCGATAGGGTCCCATCTGCACGCGATAGAGCCCGCCGCCGGGGCGGACAAAGCCGCCAAGGCTCTGGGCGAGGCCGTTTGCGTTGGCCTGGTTCGAAAAGGCGCCGACCTGCACATAGAAGCCCGCCCTGCCCGGCGCGGCAGCAGGAGTGCGCGCGGGTTGCGCGACGGGACGGCCATAGCTGGGCTGCGGTGTATCGGCGTAACGCGGCGCGGCCGAGGGCGGGAGTTGCTTGCGGAGCGCATTGAGCAGCACCGGGGGCGTATCGGGACGCTCCATCGCGGCCTGGCCCGAACGCAGCGCGGCCTGATCGGGTCCGGTCGGGTTGATCGAACGGACGCGCACGGGAATCGTCGAATTGACCGCGCCCAGCGCCCGCGCGGCGGCGGGCGACAGGTCGGCGAGATTCTCCGAGCCGCTGGCGGTGACGAGGACGATGATGGTCTTGCCCGTCTCGAGCGAGGTCACTTCCACGAAGCTGCCCGCGGGAAGCGTGCGGTGGACCGCGACGACCGAGCCATTGTCGCCGCCCGCGACGCCGCGGACGCCGGCATAGCCGACCTCGTCGGCGCGCGCCTGGCGCGAGGTGCCCGCGGGACCCGATGCGCCCGTGGCGGGATCGGCATAGCTGTCCTGCTGCGAAGCCGCCGGTTGATAGACCTGGGGCCGGTCGGGCTGGGGCTGATAGGGTTGCGGACGGTCATAGCCTATATCGGGCCGCTCATAGCTCGCGCCGGGGGCGCCGCCCGCGGTCGCCTGAGGGTGAAGCTGGTCCTGCTGATAGGCGGGTTGCTGATACTGATCCTGGCGCGGGGCGCGCTGGCGGTCTTCGCCGTCCCAGCTTTGCGCGGCGAGCGAGCCCGGCCCGGCGGGCTCCAGACCGGCGTTCAAATCCCGTCCGGATCCGCCCATGCAGCCTGCAAGGAGGAGGAAAAGGGGTGCGAGAGAGCTAGCGTTCCACTTCATCGGCTAGGAGGCCTACCGACAAAGCGTAAAAATTTGAGCAATTATAATCGAGGATCACGCGATAATTGCTGGTGAGCAGATAAGCGGTCTGTCCCGGGCCGTCGGGCTCGAGCAGGGTCGCCTGCACGCGCGGATCGGGCCAGGCGCGGCCGGTGGCGACCAGACCCAGCGCGCGCCACTCCGCGATCGACTTCCACTGGCTGTGCCGCTCATGCACGCGCGGACACCGTGGCGCGGTGGTGCGGCCCTTGATCGCGGCGCGATCGAGATCGGCGGGAACGCTGACCGCGAGGCCCCAGGGCTGGCCCTTGCGCCAGCCGGCATCGACGAAATAGGCGGCGATCGAGGTCAGCGTGTCCGCCTCGCTCGACCAGATATCGGCCAGCCCGTCGCCATCGCCGTCGCGCGCGAGGCGCAGATAGACCGAGGGCAGGAACTGCGGGCCGCCGAACGCGCCCGCCCAGCTTCCCACCAGCTTCTCGCGCGGGACGCCGCGGTCGATCATCTTGAGCGTGGCGATGAACTCGCCCGCGAACAGATCGCGCCGCCGCCCCTCATAGGCGAGGCTGGCAAGGCTGCGCGGCAAATCGAAGCTGCCCATCACGGTGCCGTAATTGGTCTCGTGCCCCCAGATCGCGACCATGATAGATTCGGGAACCCCGGTATCCTGCTCGATCTTCTCCAGCCGCCAGCGCTGGCGCTGATAGGCGGCGCGGCCGCGCGCGATGCGCTGGGCATCGACATGCTGGCGGCGATAGGGCTCGAACATCGGAATCGGCGCGTTGGGGCGGCTCTCGGGCTGCTGCCGGTCGAGCTCCACGACGCGCGGATTATAGGTGAGCGTGGGGATGACGAGGTTGATCGTCCGCTGGCTGACCCCGGCATCGGCCGCCTGGCGCGCGAGCACGGGGAGATAGGCCTGGAACCCCTCCTCGCTCTCCTGCTGCTGCGCCCCGGCCGAAGCGGCCGCGAGCGCACCCGCCGCAATCGCCAGCACGATGGCGCTCAGTTGACGCGAAACAATGCCCGGAACCCGCATTTGGGGAATGTGACACAGGCTGGGGCCCGCATGAAGCCCCTGAGCGCGCGATTCACCAATAATTCCGTCCCTTGCGCCGCAAGGGTTCGCCGGGCTAGCGCAGCGACAGCGGAGAGGTGGCCGAGTGGTTTAAGGCAGCGGTCTTGAAAACCGCCGTGGGTGCAAGCTCACCGTGGGTTCGAATCCCACCCTCTCCGCCAATAGCTTTGCGGCGATTTTGTTACCGCAGTTGCAAGTGAACGTTCGCTGTAACCTCTCGCTTGCGGCGCGGCAAAAGCCCCCCATATTTGTTGCATGGTTCAGGCAATTTCCACTTGGGGAACACTTGCGGCCGCGATTGCAACGGCTCTAGCGACTTTTTTCCTCTGGCGGGTAACCCGCGTTCTCGCGGTCGAAACTAGGCGCATGGCTGACGCCGCCGCTCGGCCACAGGTGGTTGCTAACGTCACGCTGAATCAATGGGCAATGAACCACGCAGATTTGACCGTCGAAAATACCGGTAATGCGACGGCGTTTGACATTGTCCTCAAATTTGATCCGCCGTTTGAAAACGATGATGCGACTTTCAACGGCAATGAAGTGCCACTTCAAAGCATTAGCATCTTGAAGCCAGGCCAGTCGCTGACCAGTTATTTGTCTGAATCGGCCCCGCTCCTCGACAAGTCTTATCAAGTGGAGATAAGCTGGAAGCTTGCGCCGGAAGCGCACGATCGCGAGGTTCTCTCGTACGTTTTCCGAATGGGGGACTACAAAGGAATGTCTCGACTGGGTGCGGCAGATCCTGCCATTCAAATCGCGGAGCAAGTTAAGAAAATCCGCGAAGATTGGCAAAGTGTGGCGAGCGGGCAGCGCAAAATTAAGACCGATATCTTTTCCGACGCAGATCGTCAGCGTGAGCGTGAATGGATCGAAGAGCGTCGCCGCGAGGCTCGGCAGCAGCGCGACAAACGAGATGGTGGCGACGTTTGATGTGATGGTAGCGGCTCAAAGCTAGGTGTCGCCGCATAGCTCCCGCAGACCCTTCACCCCCCTCCCCCTCTCCGCTATGCATCCCTCAATGGCGCGCAAACGTAGCATCCTGATCGTCGGCGGGGGGACTGCCGGGTGGCTTACCGCCGCCTATCTGGCGAAGTATCTGGGGCTGCCGGGGGACGGCAATCTCGAGATCACCGTGCTCGAATCGCCCGAGATCGGCATCATCGGCGTGGGCGAAGGCACCTTCCCGACGATCCGCGAGACGCTGCAGTTCGTCGGCATCGACGAAGCGCGGTTCATCCGCGAGACGCAGGCGACCTTCAAGCAGGGTATCCGTTTCGATAACTGGGTGCGCACCCCCGCGCCCGGGACGAGCAGCCATTATCTCCATCCCTTCGAGGCGCCTTTCTATACGGAAGGGACCAGCCTGGTTTCCTACTGGCTGCTGCAGGACGAGAAGACCCGGCCACCCTTCGCCCAGGCGATGACGATCCAGAACCGGGTGGCGGAGAACCAGCGCGCGCCCAAGCGGCCGCATGAGGGCGCGTTCGATGGGCCGCTCAACTATGCCTATCATTTCGACGCGGCGAGCCTGGCCAAGGTGCTTGCCGAGCGCGCGCGCGAGCTGGGGGTGCGGCATCTGCGGGGGCTGATGACCGGAGTCGAACTCGACGAGACCGGCGCGATCGGTCATCTCGAGACGCAGGAACATGGCGATCTGACCGCCGATCTCTATATCGACTGCTCGGGCTTCCGCGCCGAGTTGATCGGCAAGGCGATGGGGGTGCCCTTCAAATCGGTGAAGAACATCCTGTTCACCGACCGGGCGATCGCCTGCAAGCTACCCTATGACCATCCCGATTGCCCGCTGGAGAGCTATACGATCGCGGCGGCGCATGAGGGCGGCTGGATCTGGGATATCGGGCTCAACGGCGCGCATGGCGTGGGCTGCGTCTATTCGAGCGACCATGTCAGCGACGATCGCGCGGCGCAGATCCTGGCCGACTATACGCAGGGCAAGGATGCCGAGGTCGAGGTCCGCTCGATCCCGTTCGAGGCGGGGTATCGCGAGAAGCAATGGGTGAAGAATTGCGTCGCGGTGGGCCTGTCGGGCGGGTTCCTCGAGCCGCTCGAATCGACCGGCGTGGTGCTGATCGAAGCCGCGGTGGGCATGATCGCCGAGCTGTTTCCGCATAACGGCCCGGTCGATGCCCCCGCGCGGCGCTTCAACGAACTGATGACCGCGCGGTTCGACAATATCGCGAACTTCCTCAAGCTGCATTATTGCCTCAGCCAGCGCGAAGAGCCCTTCTGGCGCGACAATGCCGATCCGGCGTCGATCCCGGAGCGGCTGAAGGAGCTGCTCGATCAGTGGAAGTACCGCCCGCCGGGCCGGTTCGACTTCATCCTCGATCTCGAGAGCTTCGCCTTCTTCAACTATCAGTACATCCTCTACGGTATGGAATTCAAAACCGACCTCTCGCCCGTGCGCGACGAATTCCCGAACGTGGCCGAGGCGGACAAGATCTTCGCCAAGATCAAAACCTTCAGCGAGCGTGCGACGCACGATCTGCCCGCGCACCGCGCGCTGATCGCGTCGATCAACGCCGCGGCCTGAAAATGAACCCGCCCCCGGGGGAGGCCGGGGGCGGGTCGCCGCAGCGCGCCCTCACACGCCGCGGATTCCGGTGAAGCGTCAGCCGGCGCCGGCGGCCGTCGCGCCCTGGAGCCCCTCAAGCTCGCCGCTCTCACGCGCCTTCTTGCCGTAGACATATTCGAACAGCGGGCCGGCCATCATCGTGGTGACGATCGCCATCAGCACCATGATCGAGAAGAGCGTTGGCCCGATCACGCCCTTTTGCAGGCCGATATTGATGATGATCAGCTCCATCAGCCCGCGCGAGTTCATCAGCGCGCCGATGCCGAGCGCAGTGCGGTTATCCTCGCCCGAGAGCCGCGCGGCCGCCCAGCAGGCGCCGAACTTGGCGGCGATCGAGACAGCGAGGATGCCCAGCGCGATCAACAGCAGCGGGATCGAATTGACCATGTCCATCCGGGTGTTGAGCCCCGAATAGGTGAAGAACATCGGCAGCAGCATCACTACCGCGATCGGCTCGACCTTGCGCTTGAGCTCCTGGACGAAAGCCCCACGCGGCATGAAGGCGCCGAGCAGGAAGCCGCCGAACACGGCATGGATGCCGATCGCGTCCATCAGGAAAGCCGAGAGGCAATAGAGCATCAGCGTGATCGCGAGCACGGTGTTGCTCATGCTCCCCGCCTTCTCGACCGCTTCGCCCAGCGGCGCGAGCAGGCGCTTGCCGAACAGGATCATGAAGAGAGCGTAGAGCGCGCCGCCCCCGATCGCGATGATCGCTATGCCGGGTCCGCCCCCGAAGGTCGCGAGCACGATCGCCAGCACGCACCACGACACGGCGTCGTCGAACGCGCCTGCTGTCAGCGAGAGCGTGCCGAGCGCGCTGTTGTTCAGTCCGCGCTCGTTGATGATGCGCGCGAGCATCGGGAAGGCGGTGAGCGCGATGCACGCGCCCATGAACAGCGTGGCATTCCACTGGCTGATTCCGGGGGTAAACAGCCCGGGCACGGTCAGCAGGAACGGCGTGATCAGGATCGCGAACACGAATGGCGTGGCGATCCCCGCCGCGGAGACGCTCGCCGCGCTCCTGGCCTTGGTCTTGAAATGGCCGAGCTCGAGCGTGGTGCCGACCAGGAACATGTAGAGCCCGACGCCGAACTGCGCGCCGGTGTACAGCACGCTCCTGGTTTCCTTCGGGAAGAGCATCGCCTGGAAATCGGGGAAGAGCAGGCCGAGCAGCGAGGGCCCGAGGATCACGCCCGCGATCATCTCGCCCACCACCTGGGGCTGGCCGAGGAATTTCTGGCCCAGCCAGCCGACCGCGCGGCAGGCCATGATGATGACGGCGAGCTGGAGGAAGAAATGGATGCTGTAATCGCCGGGCGCGAAGGTCTTCGCGGCCTGCACCGCGGGCCCATGCGGCGCCATCACGTCGCCGAGCGCCCGAAGCGCGTCATTTGCAAGATCGGTCAACATCTTGATACCTTCAGGATTGGGCGGCCGCGACCGCGCGTTCACGCTGGCGCGCCATATGCGCGAGCGAGAACCAGAAGATCGCGAACAGGGTGAGCGAGAAGACCGCCGAGCAGGCGAATTTCTCGACGCTCGGGTTCTTGAAGTTGAAATAGCCGATCTGGAAGATGTTGAGCGCGACGATCCCGCGCAGCATCCATTCGACGTTGAGCTTGTGGAGGATATAGCTGCCGAACGGCGCCATGAAGAGCACGACCGGATAGGCGCACAGCCAGGTTTGCACCTGATAATCGGTGATCGTGCCGTCCCAGAAGAAGCGATAGGCGTATCCCAGCACGCTGATCGCGGCCATTACCATGATGCTCATGTGCGTCGCCACCTTCTCGTCCATGCGGAAGCGCGTCACGAGCAAGGTGTAGACGATGATGTCCGCACCCGTCCCGAACAGGCTGGCGGCCATTCCGCCGGCAAGCAGCACCATCGCCAGCATGGCGTGATCGAGCGGCCCGTTCGCCTCGAGCATCCGGCGCTCGCCGCGATGCTTCGAATAGACATAGGCGAGCGCGAAGGTGAGGATCAGGCTGAGGAACAGCGCCTGGATCACATAAACCGGGATCGTCTGAAGCAGGTTCATCCCCAGCACGAAGCCGAGGAAGCTGACCGGCACGAACCACAATACCGGCGCATATGCGGGCAGATGATTTCCCCGGCGCGACAGGATCCAGATGCTCGCGCTGGTCATGCCGACGCTCTGGATCATCAGGCTGAAATCGCGCGCCATCTCGCGCTTGATCTCGAAGAACACGCTGAGCACCGGAAAGGCGACCGCGCCGCCGCCTTCGGGCGTGAGCCCCGCGACGAACGCGCCCAGCACCATGATCGCGGGATAGTGCCAATGATCGACCAGGAAGGGGATGCTGTTCAACGCCGCGAACAGCGCCACCCAGATCAGCATCATGCCGCCATACCAGCCGCGAAAAATCCGGCTTTCGAAAAACATCGCCCCTCCCCTCGCGCCCTGTTGCGGGCGCTTATGCGGCGGGATGAGCGCGGATTCGCGCTGGGGGCACAATCCGGAAAATGCCGCGGCACCCTTCCGCGGGTGCATTTTCCCGGCGCGACCGCGAATTCTGTTGCTCAGGTGTCACTAGGTAGTAATGTAGACACATTATTGCGTTGTCATTGTAGCTATGTAGGATCGCAAATGAAGGTCTTTAGCAGCCGCGATTTCAATCAGGATGTCAGCCAGGCGAAGCGAGTCGCGAAGACGGAACCGGTGTTCGTCACCGATCGCGGACGGCCCACCCATGTGCTGATGAGCATCGATGCCTATCGCCAGCTGAGCGGCCAGACCGAGACACTGGTCGACCTGCTCGCCATGCCGGGCCTTGGCGAGATCGATTTCGACGTTGCGCGCCCGGGCGAGACCTGGGACCGGCGGGAGACGCGCTGATGTACCTGCTCGACACCCCTATCGTCTTCGAGCTGCGCAAGGCCAAGGCTGGGCGCACCGATCCCGGCCTCACGACATGGGCGGCGGGCGTGGCGCGGCAGAATCTGTTCATTTCGGCGGTGACCCTGCTCGAGCTGGAGAATGCGGCGGGGCGGCAGGAACGGATCGACAAGGCCGCGGGAACCGCGCTGCGCGACTGGATCGGCGGGCCGGTGATGAGCGCGTTCGAAGGGCGGATCCTGCCGGTGGATGCCGCGGTGGTGCGGCGGCGGGGGCAACTCCCCTATTCGGACGCGCGCGACGGGCTGCTCGCGGCGACCGCGATCGAGCACGGGCTGATCCTCGTCACGCGCAACACCGCGGCCTTCAAGGCGGGGCGCGTCAAGGCGTTCAACCCCTGGGGCTATACGCCCGACGACGAAGGCGACGATTGGGGCCAGGCCGGGCGGTCGGGGCCCTTGTGGCTCAAGAACCTGTTCGTGCGGGCGTGAAACACGCGGTCGCCGCTATTGCCGCGGCAGGACGTTGAGGACCGAGGCGACGCCGCCGCCGAAGCTGAGCGAGGGGCTGCTTTCCTCGCCGTCGATGCGGAACACCAATATCATTGCGAGCGGATCGCGGCGCCGGCGGTGGCCGCGCGGGAGCACGGCGCGGGATTCGCTGATCGCGTCGGCGGAGCCGCCCATCGGCTCGGCACGGTAGCGCGGGCCGAGCCGCAGGCCGGGCGTGCCGGCGAAGCTGGCGGGCACCACCGAAACCGTCCGCTGGTCAGAGGGGATGGTGAGATAGACGAAGGTGGCCGCGGGCGGATCGAGCGCATCGAAGCTCGCCAGGTCGCTGGCCATCGGCCGCGCGGAGGCGACAGTGATCGCCTCGGTCATGTCGAAGCCCGGCGCGAGCGGATTGAGCGGCGGCAGGGTGCCCCAGATGGCGCGATCGTCCTGCAGCAACAGCGTCAGAGCATCGGTGGGATAGCTGGCGCGCTCGCCTGTCGCGGCGGGTTGCGACTCATCGCCCGCACAAGCGGGCATCGCCGTCCCCAGCGCAACCGCGCAGACAAGCAAGCGCCCCAGCATTCACTGACCCCCCTCCAGCGAAGTGCGGAGGATGGCCGGGAATGATGGTTAACGCAATCTTGCCGTGTGTCTTGGGCCGCCTGGGCGGAATTAATCCGTAAGCGCCTCGAAAACCTCGATTGTCAGCGGAATCTCGAACTGAAGGCCCGCCTCGAACTCGTCGGCCCACACCACCTTGGCGGCGTGATGTCCCACATTGGGAAGCGCAAGCCAGATCATCGTGCCTGCGCGCAGGCTCGAATAGGTCTGGAGCCGGGCGCCGTGCTGAGAGATGTCGACCACCTTGCACAGTGCGCGGTCGAGCCCTCCCCGGCCGATCCTGGCGTCGAGCGAGACGGGCGCGCGCACCGAACGCCGCCGCCCGAGACCCCCGAGCGCCGGTTCGAATTCTGCTGCGAATGACTTTCCCCTGATCATGAGGGGAAGCTAGACGCGCGTGCCTAACGCCGCGTTAACGCTGACCGTCACCCCAGCGAAGGCTGGGATCTCAGGCCGCGCGCTGGCGGCACAAGATCCTGACCTTCGTCAGGATGACGCTACGCGTCACTTCTTGGTGAGCGAAAGCCCGCCGAAGCGCTTGTTGAAGCGCGCGACCTGGCCGCCGGTGTCGAGCATCGTGCCGCGGCCGCCGGTCCAGGCCGGATGCGCGAGCGGGTCGATCTCGAGCGCCATGACATCGCCTTCCTTGCCCCAGGTCGAGCGGGTCTGGTAGGTCGAGCCGTCGGTCATCTGCACCGTGATGGTGTGATAATCGGGATGGGTATCTTTCTTCACGCCAAATTCCTTGCAAGCCGCTGGTTCCAACCAGCAGCGGAGGCGCGCGGTTAGCAGAGGGTGTGCTGGAGTGCAACCTTCAGCGGCGCGGCGGTTTGCGGCGCAGGATCGCGGTCCCGACAATGCCCCCGTAGAACACGACAGCATAGAACAGGACCATGTTTGCCGTGACCGGGCTGCAGCCCGATTTCGGCGGCTCGCACCCGCCCAGCGTCGCGCCCATCGCGAAGGCGAGAGCGAGAAACCAGTAGAGGACGGAAAAGACGATCCACGCGGCGATCGTCCTGCCCCGCACGATCAGCTGCTCGGCGGATCCGCGATCATCGCAGTGAATTCGCATTCGGTGGCGACGTCATCGCCCAGATAGGCCTTGCCCGCGAACTTGCAGACGCGGCTGCGCTTCTGGACGAATTCGACCTCGAGGCGGAGCAGGCAGCCGGGTTCGACCGGCTTGCGGAACTTCACCCCGTCGATCGACATGAAATAGACGAGCTTGCCCGATCCCGCGAGGCCGAGGCTCTCGACCGCGAGCACGCCCGCCGCCTGCGCGAGCGCCTCCACCTGGAGGACGCCCGGCATGATCGGCCTTCCGGGGAAATGGCCCTGGAAGAATTGCTCGTTCATCGTCACCGCCTTGATCGCGACGATCCGCTGATCGACGATCAGCGATTCGACACGATCGACCAGCAGCAACGGGTAACGATGCGGCAGGGCCGCCATGACCCGCTGAATATCCAGCGGGCCAATGTCGGTTCCTGCCGTAGAGGCTTCCTCGCTCACCGGCCCGGGGGCGGCGTGTTCGGCTTCGCGGGCTGCGCGGCCGGACGCGTGCCGGGCGCGGCGGCGGGCGGACGCGCACCCGGCGCCGCGGCGGCCGGACGCGACTGGGCCGCGCGAGCGGCGTCGGCGCGCATGAACTGCTCGAGAAGCGACAGCGATTCGTCGCTCGGGCGGCGGTTCGGCACCGGCGCGATCGACACGGTCGGAACGAGCCGGTCAAGCTCGGCGGTGATCGCCGCGGTCACGTCGCCACTGTCGGCAACGTAGAGAAGCGCGCCCGGCGAGAGCAGCACGCCGATCTTCCTGGCGGTCACCACGGCCTGCTGGGCCTCGCTGTAACGCTCGAGGATGCGGTCGATCGCGAAGCCCTTGGCCAAGATGATCGGCAGGTTGAGCTGGTTCATCTCGGTTTCGAGCTTGTCGGCCTGCGTCATCAGCGCGGGGTTCGCAGCCTTCTCGGCATCGTCCACCTGCTTGTCGCCATTGCGATCGAGCTGCGCCAGCAGCTTCTGGCGCTCGGTGAACTTGGCCTCGATCTGCGCCTGCTGCGCCTTGTAGGTTTCGTTGATTTGCGCGCTGGCGGTGGTCCAGGCCTTGGTGCGGTAAATCGCCGCCACCGGATCGGCGGAGGCGATGCCGTTCACCTGAGCGTGCGCCGGAGCCGCGGCAACCATGGCCGCGGGAGCCGCGACGGCAGCCAGCAAAAGATACTTGAAAGTGGTCATTAGAACGCAGTCCCTACGTTGAAGGTGAAGAGTTTGGGGTCGTCGCCCTCTTGCGTGAGCAGGGCTTTCGAAAGGTCGATCCGGAGCGGACCGAACGGCGAATTCCAGTTCACGCCGATGCCGATGGCAAGGCGCGGGCTGGCCGAATTGCCGACGAACCGCTCGTAGAAAGGCTGGATGGGCTGATTGGCCACGGTGTTGATCGAGGTGCCCACGCAATTGGCGGGCAGAGTCGTCGAATCCGAATAGCCGATCGAGCAGAGCGTCAGCGCGCCCGGATTGCTGCCGCTGGGGCCCACGAAATAATAGGGATTGCCGGCGGCATTCTGGAGGATGTTGTCCTTGGGCAGCAGCGTGGGCGAGCCGTCCTGGTTGAACAGCAGCGCGCCGCCGGCGCCCGTCGCCTGAGTGAATTCGACGGTCTTGCCCGGCGTGGTGATGCCCCACAGTGCGCCCGCCTGGACGAAGATCGAGGGACGCAGCCCCAGCTCTGCCGCGCCGGCGCCCAGCGGAATCTCCAGCTCGGCCTTGGCGAGATAATAAGCGCGGCCGCCAAGCGCGTCGTCGAGGATCTGCTCGCGATCGGTGATCAGTGCCTGCGTGCCCGCGGTGGGATCGCCGGTATAGCCGATGCGCTGCACGCGCGGGCCGATGCCGCGAATGTCGAAACCGCGGAACTGCGGCTCGCCGAGATAGAAGCGGTCGGTGATGCGCACCGGGTCGTTGCCGGGCGAACGCGCCTTTTCGAACGACTTGATCGCGCCGCCCTCGATCGAGACCGAGGCGATGAAGCCACCCAGCACGCGCCAATATTTGTCGGCGTCGAAGCGGCCGCGCAGATAGCGAACATCGCCGCCGAGGCCGGCGACATCGATGCCGGTGACGAGGCGCTGGCCGGCGGTGGGACGCAGGCGGCTGTTGAGGCTGTCATAGATCAGTGAGACGCCGAGCGACGAGGTGATGCGCGTCCCGATCGCGTCGCAATAATAGCGGCCCGCCTTGAGCGGATCGCAGACGCCGTTGGTGTAGAAGGTGCCCTGGTCGAGAGTCACCTCGTCCTGCATCAGCATGTAGCGGCCCGACAGCGTCCAATATTCGGTCAGCGGGATGCCGGTGACGAGCTGGAAGCCGGTCGAGACCTGCTGGTAGGTCGTGTTGCGATCCGAGCCGATATACTGGAACGCGTTGTAATCGCGGCGGAAGATCGTCGCGCCAAGCGCCACGTTACGGTCGAACAGATAGGGCTCTGTAAAGCCCAGCTCGACCGACTTCGAATAGGTCGAATAATCGACCGAGGCGCGGAGCGACTGGCCCTTGCCGCGGAAGTTGCGCTGTTCGACCGAGGTCTGGAGAATGAAGCGCTCGAGGCTCGAAAAGCCCGCCGACAAGGTAAGCGAGCCAGTGGCGCGCTCTTCGACATTCGCGACGAGGACGATGCGGTCGGGGGCCGAGCCGTCCTTGCGCTCGATCTCGAACTTGTCCTGGAAGAAGCCGAGCGAGTTGATTCGGTCCTGCGAGCGCTTGACCTGGAAAGTGTTGAACGCGTCGCCCTCGGCCACGCGCATCTCGCGGCGAATAACCTCGTCCTGGGTCTGGGTGTTGTTGTTGATCTCGATGCGTTCGATGTAGGTCCGGTTCGACTCGGCGATGTGGAAATTGATCGACATCGTCAGCGTCTCTTTGTCCCGCGTATATTCGGGACGGACGTCGGCGAAGGCGTATCCAAACAGGCCGGCGGTCTCGCTCAGGGCGTCGATCGCATCCTCGACGGCCTTGGCGTCGTAATATTGGCCTTCCTTGATCGGCAGCGCGGCGGCGAGCTTCTTGTCATCGAAATCGCGGATCGCGCTGTCGACGGTGATCGGGCCGAACTTATAGCGCGGGCCTTCCTCGACCACATAGGTGATGATGAAGTCGCGCTTGTCGGGCGTCAGCTCGGCGACCGCGGAAATCACGCGGAAATCGGCATAGCCCTGGGTCAGGTAGAACTGGCGCAGCTTCTGCTGGTCATAGGCGAGGCGATCCTGGTCGTACGAGGTGTTCGAGCTGAGCAGGGTGGTGATGCGCGCCTGGCGCGTCGCCATCTCGCCGCGCAGCTTCGAATCGGAGAAGACCTCGTTGCCGATGATGTTGATCTGGCGGACCTTCGATTTCGGCCCCTCGCGGATCTCGAAGATGACGTCGACGCGGTTCTGGTCGAGCATCACCATCTTGGGCTCGACCGAGGCGGCGAAGCGGCCCTGGCGGCGATAGAGTTCGATGATGCGCGCGACATCGGCGCGGACCGCGGTACGCGTGAAGATCTGGCGCGGCGCCAGCTTCACTTCCTTCTGGATCTTGTCGTTCTTGAGCCGCTTGTTGCCCTCGTAAACGACGCGGTTGATCACCGGATTTTCGCGGATGCGGATGATCAGCTCACCGGTCTCGCCGCCCTGGATCTCGACATCGGCGAGCAGCTCGGAGGCGAGCAAATCCTTGATCGCCTGGTCGAGCGTCTCGTTGGTGTAGGTGTCGCCGACCCGGAGCTTGGTGTACGACATCACCGTATCGGGCTCGATGCGCTGCGAGCCCTCGACGCGGATCGAACGGATCGTGCGCGGGCCCGGCTGAGGCACGGTCGAGGTCAGCTGCGGCGCCGCGGGAGTCACCTGGGCATGGGCCGGGAGGGCGAGGACGCCCGAAAGGACCGTACCCGCGAGCAGAGTCTTGGTGGCGCGCGCGCCCATAGTTTTCGCCTTATTCGCTGTCACCAGTACCACCCCAGTCGGAATCCAAATTCACCGGCCGGCATGCGGCAATGCACCGCCCTGCCCTAACCACGTCAGCCGATCAACCCGGCCAGGTTTCTCCACACGCCAAACGCGCCCAGATCGTTGAATGTCACCAGCAGCATGAGAGCGAAAATCGCCATCAGGCCACCCCGGAACGCCCACTCCATTACCTGCGGCTCGACCGGCCGCCGCCTGATCGCCTCGATCCCGTAGAACAGCAAATGGCCGCCATCGAGGATCGGGAGTGGCAAGAGGTTAATGAATCCCAGATTAATCGAAATAAGCGCGATCAGGTAGATGAACTCTTGCGGTCCCAGAGAGAGACGCTGCCCCGCGACCTGGCCGATCCTGAGCGGTCCGCCGAGCTCGGTGACCGATCGCCGGCCCGAGACGATCTGGCCGAGCGCATCGACCGTCATGCGGACGATACGGAAGGTCTGGCCGATCCCGACGAGCGGCGCTTCGAGCACGCCCACGGGGTTCATCACCGGCTTGCCCGACTCCACGCCGAGCACGCCGATGCGGAAGACGTTGCCGAAGCGGTCCTTCTCCACCCTTTCGCCGATCCGCGCCTCACCGTGCAGCGCCTGTCCGTCGCGCTCATAATCGATGCGGACGGTCTCGTTGGGGCGAAGCTGCGCATATTCCGCGAGCCTGTCGAACGTCGCGACGGGGCGTCCGCCCATCGCCGTAATCCTGTCGCCCGCCTGGAGGCCCGCCGCCGCGGCCGCGCTGTCCGGCGTGACGGCCTTCAGCACGGTCGGCGTGCTGGGCTGGCCGAACGCCAGCGCGAAAGCGGCGAGGATGACGATCGCGACGATGAAATTGGCCACCGGCCCCGCGGCGACGATGATCGCGCGCTGCCACAGCTTCTTCGACTGGATGGTCTTCGCGCGCTCCTCGGGGGGCAGCGCGAGCCAGTTCGGATCGGGCTGGCTCGCCGGGTTCATGTCTCCCGCGAAGCGGACATAGCCGCCCAGGGGCAGCCAGGAGAGCCGCCAGCGCGTGCCGAGCCTGTCGGTGAAGCCCGCGATCTCGCGCCCGAAACCGAACGAAAACACCTCGGCCTTCACGCCGAACCAGCGGCCGGCGAGATAGTGTCCCAGCTCATGCAGGGTAACAAGCGGCCCGATCACCAGCACAAACGCCAGGATCATGAGCCAGATGCCGGGAGATTGGATCAAATGACGCAGTCCTTTACACGCTCGCCCGCGTGTCGCCTCGCCTCGGCGTCGATTGCCAAAACGGCTTCGAGGCTGTCGGGAGCGGCCGGGTCATAGCGAGCCAGCGTATCGGCAACGATTGCGGCAATTTCAAGAAAGTTGAGGTCACCCGAGAGGAAGGCCGCGACGGCTACCTCATTGGCGGCATTGAGGATCGCGGGACGCGCCCCGCCCTCTTGCAGAGCCGCCCTGGCAAGCGCGAGCGCGGGAAATCGTTTCGGATCCGGTGCGGCGAAATCGAGGCGGCCGACGCTCACGAAATCGAGCGGCGCCATCGGGGTTTCCATCCGGTCGGGCCAGGCGAGCGTGTGCGCGATCGGCACGCGCATGTCCGACGGGCCGAGCTGGGCGAGAATCGAGCCGTCGACCGTCTCGACCATCGAATGGATGATCGATTGCGGGTGGATGACGATCTCGATCTTCTCCGGGTCCACGGGGAAGAGCGCCGCGGCCTCGATCAGCTCGAGGCCCTTGTTCATCATCGTCGCCGAATCGACCGAAATCTTGGCCCCCATCGACCAGTTCGGGTGCGCCACCGCCTGTTGCGGCGTGACCGTCCGCATCGCCTCGAGCGTCCAGTCGCGGAACGGGCCGCCGCTGGCGGTGAGGATGATCCGCCGGACGCGCTCGGGCCGGGCGAAATCGAAGCATTGGAAGATCGCGTTATGCTCCGAATCGGCGGGGAGCAACGTCGCGCCGTGCTTCGCGGCCGCGGCGGTGACGATCTCGCCGGCCGAGACGAGCGGCTCCTTGTTGGCGAGCACGACCGTGCCGCCGCCTTCGATCGCGGCCATGGTCGGGGCGAGACCCGCCAGGCCCACGATCGCGCCCATCGTCCAGTCGGCGCCCATCCGCGCGGCGTCGCAGACGGCCTGGGGCCCTCCCCTCGCCTCGATGCCGGTGCCCGCGAGCCGCTCGATCAGGCCCGGCAGGCACGATCCGTCGGCGACCACCGCCAGCTTCGCATTGGTGCGGATCGCGGCGGCGGCGAGGCGCTCGACATCGTGATTGGCGGTGAGCGCGATCACCTCGAACGCCTCCGCCTCGCGCTCGATCAGATCGAGCGTCGAGCTGCCGACCGAGCCGGTGGCGCCGAGGATGGTGACGCGCTTCATGTGAGCAGCAGCACGAGCAGGGCCGCGACGGGCGCCACCGCGACCAGCCCGTCGAGCCGGTCGAGCAGCCCGCCATGCCCCGGCAGCAGCGTGCCCGAATCCTTGACCCCGGCGACGCGCTTCAGATGGCTCTCGTAAAGGTCGCCCGCCTGCGCCAGCATCGCGAGCAAGGGCGTGGCGAGCACCAGCGGCAACGGCAGGCCGAACAGGAAATAGACGCCGAAGGCACCGGCAGTGGCGGCGATCACGCCGCCGATGAAACCGGCCCAGGTCTTGTTCGGGCTGATCGACGGCGCGAGTTTGGGACCGCCGATCGCGCGGCCGGCGAAATAGGCGCCGCTGTCGCAGGCCCAGACCAGGCCCATCGCCCAGAAGACGAGCAGCAGGCCGAGCGTCCACGGCTCCTGCGCGCGCAGGTAAAGCAGCGCCAGCGCGGGCAGGCCAACATAGGCGACGCCCCAGCCGAGCCGGCCGTTGCGCGTCACCGCGGCGGTGAAGAAGGCCGCCCCGGCGACCAGCCCGAACACGAACCAGCTCGGCCCCATCGCCAGCGGCGCGGGGGCTGCGAGCGCGAGCGGGACGGTGAGCGCATATTGGGCGACGCGGCGCTTCGCTCCGCCCTCCACCAGCCCGGCCCATTCGGAAAGCATCAGCAGCGCGCCGATGCCGATCAGCAGCCAGAAGATCCATCCGCCGAACCACATCGCGGAAAAGGCGAGGCCGATCAGCGCCAGCGCGACGCCGAGCCTCAGCGGCAGATCGGATGCGCCACCCTTCACAAGCCGCCGAACCTGCGCTGGCGGCGGCCGAACTGCGCGATCGCACCGGCCAGCGTCTCGCCGTCGAAATCGGGCCAGAGCGTGTCGACAAACATCAGCTCGGCATAGGCCGCCTGCCAGAGCAGGAAGTTCGACAGCCGCTGCTCGCCCGAGGTGCGGATCATCAGGTCGAGCGCCGGAAGGTCATGGGTTTCGAGCGCGTCGTTGAAGCGCGCCTCGTCGATCGCGGCGGGATCGAGCGCGCCGTCACGCGCCTGGGCGGCCAGTCTGCGGGCCGCGGCGACGATCTCGGCCTGCGCGCCGTAATTGAGCGCGATGACCAGGGTCGGCCCGGGATTGTTCGCGGTGCGCGCGATCGCGTCGCCGATCATCGCGACCAGATCGGGCGCGAGCCCGCGCCAGTCGCCGATCACCCGGAGCCTGATCCCCTCGGCGATCAGGTCGTCGAGCTCGCTGCCGAGGAAATGGCGCAACAGCCCCATCAGGTCGCTGACTTCCTCCTCGGGGCGGCGCCAATTCTCCGAGGAGAAGGCGTAGAGCGTCAGCACCTCGATCCCGAGATCGCGCGCGGCGCGGGCGACACGGCGGACCGCCTCGACGCCCTGCTTGTGCCCGGCGATGCGCGGCAGGAAGCGCGCCTTCGCCCAGCGGCCATTGCCGTCCATGATGATGGCGACGTGGCGGGGGATGGCCGCGCCACCGCCCGCTGCGGCTTTGGTAGCCACCGGCCTATTCCCCGAACGACTGGGAAGGAAGCGAGGCGGAGATGCCCGTCACCGGCCCATGATTTCCTTTTCCTTGGACGAAGCCGCCTCGTCGATCTCGGCGATCGTCTTGTCGGTCAGCTTCTGCACCTCGGTTTCGTGGCGCTTGCGCTCGTCCTCGCCGAACAGGCCCTTCTTCTCGTCGGTCTTGAGGTTGTCATTGCCGTCGCGGCGGACGTTGCGGACCGCGACGCGCGCCTTCTCGGCATATTGGCCGGCAAGCTTGGCGAGTTCCTTGCGGCGCTCCTCGGTCAGGTCGGGAATCGGCAGGCGCAGCGTCTGGCCGTCGACGATCGGGTTGAGCCCGAGGCCGGCCGAACGGATCGCCTTGTCGACCGGGCCGACGTTCGACTTGTCCCACACCTGCACCGACAGCATCCGCGGCTCAGGCGCCGAGACGCTGGCGACCTGGTTGATCGGCATGTGCGCGCCATAGACCTCGACCGTCACCGGATCGAGCAAGGTGGTGGAGGCGCGCCCGGTGCGCAGCCCCTGCAGGTCGTGCTTCAGCGCCTCGACCGCGCCGTGCATGCGGCGTTCGAGGTCGGCCTTGTCGTAAGCGGCCATTTTCTCTCTCCTAAGCCTGGACGACCGTCGATACGCCCTCGCCGGCAAGCACGCGGGCGAGGTTTCCGCGTTCGCGGATGTTGAACACGACGATCGGGATATTGTTGTCGCGGCACAGGGCCACGGCGGAGGCGTCCATCACCTTCAGATTATGTGACAGGACGGTATCGTAACTCACGGTATCGTAACGCTTCGCGCTCGCCACCTTCTTCGGATCGGCATCGTAGACGCCGTCGACCGAGGTGCCCTTGAACAAAGCGTCGCACTTCATCTCGGCGGCGCGCAGCGCGGCGCCGCTGTCGGTGGTGAAGAAGGGCGAGCCCACGCCGGCGGCGAAGATCACGATGCGGCCCTTCTCCAGATGGCGCTCGGCGCGGCGCTGGATGAAGGGTTCGCAGATCTTGTCCATCTGCACCGCGGACTGGACGCGGGTATGCACCCCGATCTTCTCGAGCGCATTCTGCACCGCGAGCGCGTTCATCACGGTCGCGAGCATGCCCATATAGTCGCCGATGGTGCGGTCCATGCCGCGCGCGGCGCCCGAAATCCCGCGGAAGATATTGCCCCCGCCCACCACGACGCACAGCTCGTAACCCTGCCGCCGCACATCCGCGATTTCCTCCGCCACGCGCGCGATCGTATCGGGATCGATCGACAGCCCGTTCTCCCCCATCAGGACCTCGCCCGAGAGCTTGAGAAGGATGCGTTTGTAGCGTGGGAGAGTCATGCGGCCCTAGGGTTTTGAAGCGGATGGCGGAGCGGCGCGGACCCTAGAGGAGCCCGCCGGGGAAGCCAAGCGGAGAAGCCGTGCAGATCGTATCGAAAGTTACGAGGATGGCGCCCTGCTCTGCCGCCATGCGAGCACCAGCGACCAGACCAGCACCACACCGACGATCGTCAGCGCCCCGATCAGCGCCGCCACCACCTGCGCGGTCGGCTCGCCATTGGATGCCGGCACCCCGCTTTCGAGCATCGCCAGCCGCCCGAACACGCTGCGCCAGCCAAAGCCGAGCGCATAGGCCCAGCCCGCCGCGAGCAGCCCCGCCGCGCTCCCCGGCCGCGCCGCCAGCGAGCGGATGCCGCCAAGCAGCATCAGCGCGTTGCAGATATAGTCGACGATCAGCGCCTGGAGCGGCTGGCCCCAGATCAGGTGGTACCAGGTTTCGAGGATGAAATGCGTCGCGGCGGCGATCAGCGTGAAGATCGCGAGCGCGGTTTCGGAAGCGTGGCGCATCTATTCCCCTCCCCGGGACAAGACGGCACAGGTATCAGGCAACCCGCAAAACGAAAACGGGCGCGGCCACCGCAAGGTAACCGCGCCCGTCATCAGGTCCGGGAAGACCTTATTTTGTGAGGCCAGCCGTCGCGGCGACCTCAGCCGCGAAGTCGCTCTCTTCCTTCTCGATGCCTTCGCCGAGCTGGAAGCGGACATAGTCCTTCAG
Organism: uncultured Sphingomonas sp.; assembly: GCA_966251045.1. Lineage (GTDB taxonomy): Bacteria > Pseudomonadota > Alphaproteobacteria > Sphingomonadales > Sphingomonadaceae > Sphingomonas. The sequence goes on along the minus strand of CBINJP010000009.1, from coordinate 1,687 downwards.
CACGATGCTCGCGCCGGCGTCCTTGGCGGCCTTGGCGACCACTTCGGCGACCGGGGTCTTGCCGTCCATCACGAAGAGCTGGTTGAGCAGCGAGTTCTCCTTGGCGAACTTCTTGACCGAGCCTTCGACCATCTTCGCGATGATGTCGGCCGGCTTGCCGCTCTCGGCGGCCTTTTCGGTCGCGATGGCGCGCTCGCGCTCCAGCGTTTCCTGATCGAGGCCGGTTTCGTCCAGCGCCAGCGGGAAGGCCGCCGCGACGTGCATCGCGATCTGCTTGCCCAGCGGCTCGAGCACGTCGACGCCCGCGTCCGACTCCAGCGCGACGAGCACGCCGATCTTGCCGAGGCCCGGGGCCGCAGCGTTATGGACATAGGGGATCACCGCGCCCTGCGCGACCGAGACGGCCTTGGCGCGGCGCAGCACCTGATTCTCGCCAATGGTGGCGATGTTCGCGACCAGGACTTCCTCGACCGAGCCGCCCTGTGCCATCGCCGAAGCCTTGAGCGCGTCGATATCGGCGCCCTTTTCGAGCGCGATGCCGGTCACCTCACGGACGAAGTTCTGGAAGATCTCGTTCTTGGCGACGAAATCGGTCTGCGAATTGACTTCGACGGCCACGCCCTTGGTGCCCGCGACGGCGACGCCGACCAGGCCCTCGGCCGCGGTACGGCTCGACTTCTTGGCGGCGGCGGCGAGGCCCTTCGAGCGCAGCCAGTCACTGGCCGCCTCGATGTCGCCACCCGTTTCGGTCAGCGCCTTCTTGCAATCCATCATGCCGGCGCCCGAGCGCTCGCGGAGTTCCTTGACGGCGGATGCGGTGATCTCGGCCATGTTACTTTCCTCAGCTAATAAAGATTGGGGAGGGGCAGTGCGCTGTCGCCCTGCCCCTCCCCCATTTCAGGTTTGTGACAGGCCCTTAGGCGTCGAGCTGACGCTCGCCCTCGGCTGCCGTCTCGGGCTCGGTCGCGGCGGCGGGAGCCTCGGGCTCCTCGGCGGCCGGGGCCTCTTCGGCAACCGGAGCTTCCTCGGCGGCGGGCGCTTCGGGGGCCGGCGCCTCTTCCGCGGCGGGCGCGGTGAACTCCTCGGCGGTCACGACGGGCGCATCGGCGGCGGGCTCTTCAGCCGCGCCGGCATCGGCGGGAGCGGCAATCGCTTCCTCGACGGGCGGAGCTTCCATCGCGCCCAGATCGGCGCCACGGCGGGCCATCGCGTCCTGGCCGCCACGGGTCGCGGCGATCGCGACCGCCTCGCAATAGAGGCGGATGGCGCGGCTGGCATCGTCATTGGCGGGAACCGGGAAGGCGATGCCGTCCGGCGAGACGTTCGAATCGAGGATCGCGACGACGGGGATGCCGAGCGTGTTGGCTTCCTTGATCGCCAGGCTCTCCTTGTTCGCGTCGATCACGAACATGATGTCGGGAACGCCGCCCATGTCGCGGATGCCGCCGAGCGAGAGCTCGAGCTTGTCGCGCTCGCGGGTGAGGTTGAGGATTTCCTTCTTGGTGAGGCCATGGACCTCGCCGCCGAGCTGCTCTTCCAGCGTCTTGAGGCGCTTGATCGAGAGCGAGATGGTCTTCCAGTTGGTGAGCATGCCGCCCAGCCAGCGATGGTTGACGAAATGCTGGTTCGAACGGCGCGCGGCGTCGGCGATCGGCTCCTGCGCCTGGCGCTTGGTGCCGACGAACAG
>CBINJP010000008.1:0-138030 GCA_966251045.1 uncultured Sphingomonas sp. | reverse complement strand
TCGGCCGCCTCGGCAAGGTGCTGGGCCCCAAGGGCCTGATGCCGAACCCGAAGCTGGGCACCGTGACCATGAACGTCGCCGAAGCCGTGAAGGCCGCCAAGGGCGGTCAGATCGAGTATCGCGTCGAAAAGGCCGGCATCATCCATTCGGGCATCGGCAAGGCGTCGTTCCCGGCGGAAGACCTGCGCGCGAACTTCGACGCGCTGGTCGACGCGGTGGTCAAGGCCAAGCCGGCGGGCGCCAAGGGCAAATATGTCCGCAAGTGCGCCTTCTCGTCGTCGATGGGCCCGGGCGTGAAGGTCGACGTGGCGGAAGTCTCGTCGGTCTGAGCTACGGCTGAGCGCAAACGAAGCGGGCCTCGGGAAACCGGGGCCCTTTTTCGTTGGAGGCTTGGAAGGAGCCGCTCACCTCCCGTTCAGAAACACCGCAGCAAGACTGTGCCGTGATCTGATCCACTTGTGCGCGTATGATCGGAGCCGTGACGCGCGAGGGAGAGGGTCGATGATGCGTTCGCTGTCGAGGCTGTTGCCGCTGCTGCTGGCACTCGCGCCCCTGCCCGCGCTCGCGCAGACTGCCCGGCCCGATCCCGGCATCCTCGTCGAGGGCCAGCGCGCCAATGCGCGGCCGATCCCGATGAGCGACTGGTATGTCGCCGAGACCCCGCATGTGCTCGTCTATGCCAGGGCGAACGACAAAAGGCTCGTGCGGATCGCGCACAATCTGGAGAAGCTCCACTTCCTGCTCTCGATGCTGTTCAACCGCGTCGACGAGGAGGACGACACCGCCAAGCTGCGCGTCACGCTGATCGGCGATTCGATGGATTTCCGCCAGCTCCGGCTGGAAAATATCCGCTGGCAGCAGGGCCCCTATCCGAACCAGTTCCCGTCGATGCTCTATTACGATCCGCGCGAGGACGGCGCGGTGCTGGCGACGAGCTTCACCGATCAGAAGATCCTGATCCAGCAGGGCCGGGGCATCTTCCGCCCGGACGTCGATCCCCAGCTCGAAGAGCGGACGCCGGGCGGCGGTTCCAGCTATCTCGGCTCTCCCGAGGAGGTGATCGACCTTACGTCGCTGGTGCTCGGCGAAGAGGCGCTGGCGATGACCGCCGAGAGCCGCCTCTATGCCGGCTTCGCCCAGCATTATCTGCTCACCTATTTCCCCGCCGCCTATCCGCGCTGGTACCTCGACGGGTTCGGCGAGATTTTCTCGACCGTGAAGGCCGATATCGACGGCGTGATCGAATATGGCCACCAGCCGGTCGGCTTTCGCCAGATCAACGCGGCGTTCGGCTTCTATCCGCCCCAGCGGCTGCTCGACGGCTCCTATCTGAGCGACAGGAGGATCCGCCCCAAATGGACGCCGTTCGGCGCCTGGCAGCTCGCGCACATGCTGTTCTTCCAGGAGGAGTGGCAGCAGCCGCTGCACGATTACCTCGCGGCCGTCGCGCGCGGCGCACCGCCGGCGGAAGCCGCCACCGCGCTCGGCGATGTCGAGGCGCTGCGCAAGCAATTGTACCGCTATCATGGCCGCAAGGCACCGTACGAGCGGCTGGTCTATCCCGCCGACCGCGCCATCCCGCCGCTGGTGCGCCGGTTGAGCCGCAGCGAGGCCGCCTATGTCGCGGGCAAGCTGGAGCTCGGCGCGCGGATGGAGATTCCGGCCGCCCCCGGCCCGGCGCGCGACCGCGCGATCAAGGCGCGCGACGCCTGGCTGGCCGAGCAGCGCGCGATCGCCGCGCGCTATCCGAGCGATCTCGAATATCAATTGCTGGTCGCCGAGGCCGAGTGCCGCACCGGACATGACAATGAATGCCTCGCCATCGCGAACCGGGTGCTGACGCTGTCGCCCAACCGCTCGGGCGCATTGCTGTGGAAGGGCGTCGCGCTCTCGCACCTCGCGATCGCCGGGCCGCAATCGGAGCGGCGCGCGAAGCTGCGCGAGGCGCGGGGCTGGATCGCGCGCGCCAATCGCGCCGATACCGAGGCGATCCTGCCGCTCATCGCCTATTTCCGCAGCTTCGTGGATGCCGGCGAGGCGGTGCCCGACGTCGCGCTGCAGGGGCTGATGAAGGCATGCGACATCGTCCCGTCCTCGCCGACCACAAGGCTGATGCTCGGCGAGGAGCTGACGCGGCGCGGCGACGTGGCGGGGGCGCGGCGCGCGCTGCTGCCGGTCGCGGTGGGCGCGTATGACTCGCCCGAGCGGGCGCGGGCGCAAGCGGTCCTGGCGGGTCTTTCCCGGGGTTGAGGGGAATCGCCCGCAACGGGACGAGGGCGCCGCGTCAAACGCATTGCGCCGCCGTCGTGCCTGTGGTGTGACAGCGCTGACCGGGAGTCTGCCCGGCAATGGAGAGGGTCTATGCGGTTCCTGCGTTCCTGCCTGGTGGCGCTGCTCGTGCTGGCTCCCCTCCCCGCCCTTGCGCAGAATTCGGACATTCTCGTCCAGGGCCAGCGCGGCGACCGGCCGAGCAACTGGCGCGTGGCCGAGACCGACCATGTCGTGGTCTATAGCGACGGCAGCGAGTCCGAGCTGATCCGCATCACGCACAATCTGGAGCGGCTGCACTTCCTGCTTTCGATGCTGCTCAACCGGCACGGCAAGCCCGACGACACGATCAAGCTGCGCGTGACTTTGGTGGGCGACAGCGCCGAGTTCGAGGCGATGGACCTGCGCAACCTGCGTTCGGCGCAGGGCCCGTTCGCGCCGGCCTTCCAGATGCAGCGCTATTACGATCCGCGCGAGGACGGCGCGGTGATGGCGAGCAGCCGCAACGACATGACCGCGGTGATCGAGCAGCCCCAGACGATCGACATTTCGGGCTTCGCGCTCGAATCGGTGCAGCAGAATCCGGCGACCGGCGGCTTCGAAAGCGCCTTTTTCGGCAATACCAGCCAGAGCCGCAGCACCACCACCGGCGGTAATCTCGTCCAGATCAGCGCCGAGGGCCGGCTCTATGCCGGCTTCGCGCAGCATTATCTGCTCACCTATTTCCCCGCCGCCTATCCGCGCTGGTATCTCGACGGGTTCGGCGAGCTGTTCGCGACGATCCGGATCACCGAGGACGGGTCGATCGAATATGGCCATATGCCGGTGGGCTATCGCCAGGTGATGGAGAGCTATCGCGCCGTCCCGGTGAAGGACGTGATCACCGGGCGCTATCTGACCGAGGCGGTGAAGGGCAAATGGACGCCGTTCCACGCCTGGATCCTCACCCATTACCTCTTCTTCTCGGACGAGCGCCGTCCGCAGTTCAGCCGCTATCTCGCGGCGATCGGCCGCGGCGAGACGCTCGAGCAGGCGGCGAAGGTGTTCGGCAATCTCGACAAGCTCGGCACCGAAGTCGCCGCCTATGACAATAAGCGCCTGCCCTATGAGCGGCTGACCTACCCGCCCGCGCTGGCCGACGAACCGGTGGTGACTCGCCTGACTGAGAGCCAGGCCGCGTTCCTCAAGGGCCGGATCGAGCTGGGCTCGCGCGTCGAGATCCCCGCGGGACCGCCCGAGGCGCGCGCCCGCGCGATCGCCGCGCGCGACAAATGGCTTGGCCGCCTGCGCGAGGATGCGCGGCGCTATCCGGCCAATCTGGAGGCGCAGTTGCTCCTCGCAGAGGCCGAATGCCGCACCGGCAACAGCACCGAATGCCTCGCCGCCGCCGAGAACGCGCTGCGCATCAAGGCCACCGACTCGCGCGCGCTCGGCTGGAAGGGCGTCGCCCAGGCACAGATCGCCATCGCCGGTCCGGCCGATGCCCGTCCCGCCGGGCTCCGCACCGCGCGCGGCACGATCGTCCAGGCCAACCGCGCCGACACCGAATCGACCCTGCCGCTGCTCGGCTATTTCCGCACCTTCTCCGGCGCCGGGCTGGAACCGCCCCAGGCGGCCTATGCGGGCCTGCTCAAGACCGTCGACCGCGTCCCCGCCGCGCCGGGCCCGCGCCTGCTGCTCGGCGAGGAGCTCGCCCGACAGGGACAGGCCGAGGCGGCGCGCAAGATCCTCGAGCCCGTCGCGCACGGCCCGTACGACTCCCCCGAGCGCGAGCGGGCGCAGGCGATCCTGGATACGCTTCCGGCGAAGTGATGACCGCTAGCAGTTTATGCTTGCAGTTTGGGAGTGGCTAGCACTATATGCTAGCATGAACAGCAAGCAGACGCGCACGCTTGCGGCGATCTTCACCGATCCGGTATCGGGAACGATCGAATGGGCGGCGATCGAAAGCTTGCTGATGGCGGTCGGCTGTCAGCGAGTCGAGGGCCGCGGCTCACGCGTCCGGTTCGCGAAGGATGGCGTCGTCGTGGGGTTTCATCGCCCGCACCCCGGCAAGGAGGCGAAACATCATCACGTTCGGGACGCGCGCGAGTATCTGATCAAGGTTGGAGTGAAGCCATGAATATCCTGAGCTACAAGGGCTATTCGGCCAGTATCGAGTTCGACACCGACGACATGCTGCTTGTGGGCCGCATTGCCGGGATCAACGATGTGATTGGCTTCCACGCTGAGAATGTCGAGGATCTGATCGCCGCCTTCCACGAGGCCGTGGAGGATTATATCGAAGTCTGCGCCAAGATCGGCAAGAAGCCCGAAAGGGCCTATTCGGGAAAGCTGATGCTCCGCGTCGATCCGGCGTTGCACGCCCGTCTTGCCCGCGCGGCCGAGCTTTCGGGCAAGAGTCTCAATCAGCTGGGCGAAGAGGCGCTTGAGCGGGCGGTTGCGTAAACCCGCGCTTCATGGTGAGTTTTTCCTAAACGCCCCTTAGCGGATTCTCCCCGAATGGCGGAGCGTCCGCGCGGCGGGGTAAGGCATGTTCATCCGCAGGGATGGAGTGTTTCCGCATGTACCGGTTCACGAACAACGACGAAGACGGCATCCTCGAAATCCGCGTCGAGGGTTTCATGAGCCTCTCGGCCTTCCCCGCCTATGCCCATGAGTTCCGCCAGCATGTCCGCGAGGCGCGGCTGTGCGGCCGTCCGCTGCGCGTGCTGATCGATATCAGCGACAGCGAGATCCTTCCCGCCGACGTCGCCGATCGCATCTCGCGGCTCGAGCATGAGCTGCTGACCTCGGCGCTCGACCGCGTCGCGGTGGTGACTCCCTCGGCGCTCCGCGCGCTCCAGGCCCGCCACATCGCCACCTCGGGCCGCACCCAGACCTTCGCCAGCGCGCGCCCGGCCCGCCAATGGCTGATCGCCTTCGCGCACAACCCGCTGCGCCGCGCGGCGTAAGGGCCGTCATTCATCGTCACCCTGAACTTGTTTCAGGGTCCAACCCTCCACACGCGAAGCCATCTCGTGTTGGATCGTGGATGCTGAAACAAGTTCAGCATGACGGACATGGGGGCGAGCAAACCCCCTCCTTCCCACAGTTGACTTCCGCGCCAATCCCGCTATTGGCGCGCCTCCTCCTTCGGGAGGAATCCGTCCGAGACAGCGAGTGACCGGAATATGCCGGTCTTGATTTCTCGCCTAGACGGGGACTGATATTCAACGGTCGATCCGCCGCGTGCGGACGTCTGTGTCAGGCTCAGGGAAACCCCGGGCCCGTCGATCATGCCCCCTCACTGGACAGTTGTAACCGGGCCTCCGCTCGCGGCGGCCCAATGAGGAGAATGGCATGGATCGTGCTCAAAAGGCCGAAGCCGTCGCCGAACTGAACGCAACCTTCAACGAGGTCGGCGTGGTGGTCGTCACCCGCAACCTCGGCCTCACGGTCGCCCAGTCGACCGTGCTGCGCAACAAGATGCGGGAAGCCGGCGCGACCTACAAGGTCTCGAAGAACAAGCTTGCCAAGATCGCCTTGGGCGGCACCGACTATCTTTCGCTCGGCGAACTGCTCACCGGTCCGGTGGGTCTCGCCTCGTCGAAGGACCCGGTCGCGGCCGCCAAGGTGGCGATCGACTTCGCGAAGACGAACGACAAGTTCGAGATCGTCGGCGGCGCGATGGGGACGACCGTCCTCGACGCCGAAGGCGTGAAGGCGCTGGCTTCGATGCCGTCGCTCGACGAGCTTCGCGCGAAGATCGTGGGCCTGCTGGTTGCGCCCGCAACCAAGCTCGCGACCGTCACGCAGGCGCCGGCGGCTCAGCTCGCCCGCGTTCTCAAGGCTTATGCGGAGAAGGAAGCGGCGTAAGCCGCTTTGGCAAACATTTCCCTGAACAACCTGATTTGAATGGAGTTTTAATATGGCTGATCTGAACAAGCTCGTCGACGACCTGTCGGCCCTGACCGTCCTCGAAGCCGCTGAGCTTTCGAAGCTGCTCGAAGAGAAGTGGGGCGTTTCGGCCGCCGCTGCCGTCGCCGTTGCGGGCCCGGCCGCCGGTGGCGCCGCTCCGGCCGCCGCTGCCGAAGAGCAGACCGAGTTCGACGTGATCCTCACCAGCGATGGTGGCAAGAAGATCAACGTCATCAAGGAAGTCCGCGCGATCACCAACCTCGGCCTGACCGAGGCGAAGACGCTGGTCGAGACCCCGAACGCCAAGGTCAAGGAAGGCGTTTCGAAGGACGAGGCCGAGAAGGTCAAGAAGCAGCTCGAGGAAGCTGGCGCGACCGTCGAGATCAAGTGAGCCCGGGCGCGTAAGCGCGATGGACTCATCCCGGTGCAGGCCGGGATCCAGACAGGAAGGGGCGGTCCGGAAACGGGCCGCCTTTTTTCGTTTCCAAAATCCTCCCCCGGAGGGGGAGGATTTTGGATGGCATCCCCGCCCCTCTCGGCCTATCCTCCGCCCCAACAGGAGGAGCAGACCATGAAGCACGCAATTCTGGCCCTGGCCCTGTGCGCACCCCTCGCCGCCTGCAAGGCGCCCGCGATCGAGAATGGCAGCGCGCCCGCCGAAACCACCGCCGCGGCCACAGCGGTCAAGGCAGTCGAGGCCGAGCTCCAGGCCGCGTTCAAGGCGAAGGACGCCGCGAAGGTCGCGTCCTTCTATGCGGCCGACGCGGACATCATGACTCCCTTCCTCCCCCCGCGCCGCGGCGCGGACCAGGAAAAGGCGACCGCCGGCGATTTCGGCGACCCCGCCTTCGGGCTCGATTTCGTGAATGTCCGGACCGAGGTCTCGCCCTCGGGCGACATGGCCTATACGCGCGGCACCTATACGGTGACCTACACCAATCCCGGCAACCAGCAGGTGGCGACCCAGAAGGGCGGCTATCTCACCGTCTTCCGCAAGACCGCCGAGGGCGGCTGGAAGATCGTGCAGGATGTGGCGACTCCGGGGCCGGTGGCGGAGCCAGCGCCGGTGGCGACGCCCGCCTAGATTCGTTCCCCGGCGAACATCATTCCGCCGCCACCGCCACGCGCTTTGCCACATAGCGGTTGGCGTTGACGCGTTCGTGGCGCTGGGCGCCGCGATCGAGCCAGACCGGGCCTAGTTTCTCGCCCTGGCGGCCGATGCCGATCATGAAGTCGGTGCCCTGATGCTTGAGGCTCAACCCCGCCTGCCAGCGCAGATCGACCATCAGCAGCGGCACCAGCATCGGCCTTCCGCCGACCTCGATGACGTTGATGCGCGGACCCTCCAGCCCGACACGGCCGGGAATGCGCATGCCTTCGCGCGGCGCGAGCGTGAAGGGCTCGGCGACCGGGGGCAGCCGCGTGGCGTGGAAACCGGCGATCATCCGGTCCTGGTCCTCGTGCGCGCTCATCATCCCATAGGCGAGGCGCAGCCCCTCGACCGGCGCATTGGTCGCGTTCATCACCGCCAGTTCGAAATCGAAGATCACGCCATTCTCGGCGATTTCGAGCGCGATCGGGCGCAACTCGACGATCACCGGATCGAGAGGCAATGCGGGGCGGGGCGGCGCGGGCCGGGGCGCGGGCGGCGGCGGGGGCGCGGCTGCGGGCGGAGGCGACGGCGGGGCGGCCGGACGCGGGGGCGCCACGGCCACGGGCCTCGCGGGCGGCTCGGCGCGGCGCCTGCGCCCGAGCAGCCAGCCGAGCAGCACCAGCACCGACGCCATCGCCGCACCGGTCAGGATCCACAGCCAGGGGATGCCCCCTTCCGCGGCGACGGGCGCCGCGGGCGTCGCGGCGGGAGCCGCCAGGGGCGTAGGCGTGGGCAGCGCCAGCGGCGGGGCGAGCGGCGTCGCCTGAGCGGGGGGACTTGCGGCGGGCGTGGGAGCGGCAGCCGGCTGGACGGCAGGCTGAGCCGCGCGCACGGCGGGCGTGGCGGCGGGACGCGGGGCCGGCGTCGCGCGCGCCGAGGGCGGAGCCGCCGCGCTCGGGGCGGGCGTGGGCCGCGGAGTCGGTGTCGGCTGGACGGTCGGCCGCGCCGGCTGCGCGCCCGAGGGCCGCAGGTCGAAATTGTTCGCGCCGGGCAGGGTGATGATGCTGGGGGCCGGGCGGGGCGTGGGCGTCGGGGCCGGCGCTCCCTGCTGGGCGGCGGCCTCCGGAATCGCCCAAGCGGGCATGAGCACGGCCAGCGCGGCCGCGCCCGTCAGACGCCCGATCCGGAATTCCCTACGCTTCACAGCGCCCGTCTACCCGCACCCAGCATAAACGCCACCTGAACATGCGCCGGTCGGAGCGATTTTTGTGGCTTGCCGCGCCGGCGCCGCGACGAGCCGCTTCGCCCGTCACCCTCCACGACCGGACCGACTTGCGTTCGTCCCCGGCGGCGATAGGAGCGGTGGCGATGGGATTCCGGACATGACAGCCGCACAGCCCGGCGCGAAAATCGGCTATATTCCGGCTGTTGACGGCCTGCGCGCCGTCGCGGTGGGCGCGGTCATCCTCTATCATCTCTGGCCGGGGCTGCTGCCGGGCGGCTTCACAGGGGTCGATATCTTCTTCGTCATCTCGGGCTTCGTCGTCACCGGATCGATGGCGGGCAAGAGATTCGAGAGCCTCAAGGAACTGCTGCGCTTCTTCTACGCGCGGCGGCTGATGCGGATCATGCCCGCGCTCGTCGCGATGCTGCTCGTCACGATCCTCGCCACGCAGCTCTTCATCCCCGAATCCTGGCTGTCGAACGGCCTCGCGGTCGTGGGCAATCTCGCCTTTCCGGGCCTCAGCAACATCGCGCTGGCGTTCGACCGCGACACCTATTTCGGCCCCGCCGCGCCCTATGACCCGTTCCTGCACACCTGGTCGCTAGGGGTGGAGGAGCAATTCTATCTGCTCTTCCCCTTCCTCCTCTACCGCCGCCAGTCGGACGAGCGCGGGGTGATCCGCCTTGTTGCGATGCTCGCCATCGGCTCGTTTCTGCTCTGCGGCGTCCTGGGCTTCTTCCAGCCGAAGCTCGCTTTCTATCTGATCGTGACGCGCTTCTGGGAGCTGGGCGCGGGAATGCTGCTCTGTCTGCTCTACGCGCGCTGGAAACCTCGGCTCGAAGCGCTCGCCGGCACCGCGCGCGCCGCCTTCGTCCCCACCTCGCTCGCTCTGGTGGCGGGCGGGCTCGTCATTCCCGCGATCGAGACCGCGCCGTTTCCGCTGGCATTATTGCCGGTGGCCGGCACCGCCGGACTGATCGCCGTGGTCTGCGCCTTTCCCGGCGGCAGCACCGCTCGCGCGCTGGCGGCGCGCCCGATGGTGGCTATCGGCCGCCTCTCCTACTCGCTCTATCTGTGGCACTGGCCGGTCTTCGTGCTGCTCCGCTGGACCGTCGGTCTGTCGTCGCTGCCCCTCCAGCTGACCGCGCTCGCGCTGACGTGCCTGTTGGCGGTCGCTTCCTATGTCCTCGTCGAGCGGCCGTTGCGCACCGCCCCGCGCATCGCCGCCGCGCCGCGCGGCAAGGTGGTGGGGCTCGCGCTGGGCACGGTGGCGCTCGCCTCGGCCGCGGGGGTCGCGATGTTCGCGGCGCATGACCGGATCACGCTGAGCGTCACGCGCGACCATAATGCCTGGTACGCCGATGAGCGCCACGCGCTAAACCCCGACATCAGCCAGTGCCGCGTCCGTACCGAGGTCAGGCGCTTCGAGCGCGGCATATTGACGGTCTGGACGCCGGAGCGGTGCAAGACCGCACCCGAGGGCTTCACCGTCTACGCCCTGGGGGATTCGCACAACCGCGCCTATTACCCAAATTACCGCCAGCTCGCGGCGGAACTGGGCGTCACGGTGAAGATGTACTGGGCGAGCTGTCCGGTGCTGAAGCTCAACCAGACCCATGCCAGCCGCCCCCAATGCGCGCCCTTCTACGACAAGCTGTTCGCCGAGATCGCCAAGAGCGCACGGCCCGGCGATGTGATCTTTTTACCTTCGCTGCGCGTCAAGCGCCTGGGCAACCAGTTCGAGAACGACCGCGACATCCTCAGCGCGAAGGACGACAGCGTCACGGCCGATGCGATGGCCGAGGCCAAGGCCATCGTCGACCGGCTGGCGGACCCTGGCGCCTGGCTGGTGATCGAGGCGCCCAAGCCGGTCTTCCGCAGCCCTCCCTTCCGCTGCTCGGACTGGTTCAACCGCGCCAACGCGATCTGTGCGGGCGGGCTGAGCATCCCCCGCGCCGAGCTGCTCGCGCGCCAGAAGCCGATCAGCGACGCGATCGCCGCGCTCGCAGTGCACCAGCCGCGCCTGTTCATCTGGGACCCTTTCCCCGCGCTTTGTCCGCATGCGACCTGCGAAGCGGTGCCCGGCGGCAAGCCGCTCTTCTTCGACGGCGATCATCTGAGCGGCGCGGGGAACGACCTGCTCTATCCCGGCCTGCGCGGGGCGATCCTCGCCGCCTCGCGATCGGCCCGATAGCGGCCGTCCTACGGATGTGACATGATCGCCGGATGGGACCGCTCAAATCGCCGCTGGTTCGACGGATCGCGATTGCGGTCGTGGCGGGAATCGCGGTTGGCAGCTGCGTCCACCCGCCCCGAAAGATGAGCCGGTCCGACGCGAAGGCCTGCACCGCGCAGGGCGGCTATGAAAGCCGCTCGCCCTTCGGATTTCCCTTCTGCCAGTTCCGCTACAGCGACGGGGGCAAGCAGTGCTCCGGCAAATCCGATTGCGAAGGCCGATGCCTTCACAGCGTGGACGGCGGGCCAAAGGATCCCGTGCCCAAGCCCGGCGACCCGGCCAAAGGCCTGTGCGAGGCCGAGAAGAGCAGCTTCGGCTGCTACGCGGTCGTCGAGGATGGCAAGATCGCCGGCGAAGGCGCGATCTGCTGGGACTGAAGCAGGGCCGATAATCGAAAAAGACCCGCCCCTCCTTCCGAAGGGGCGGGCCGAAAAACGCTGCGGGGAGGCAGCATTCAGGCGTGGGCGGGTTTGCCCACAAGCTCGGCGGCGACCTCACGGTGCATTTCGGGCCGGTCGAACAGGATCGGCTCGAGCTTCGCCTCGTCGGTCCACAGCCCGACGCGGAAGGTCGCCGAGGTGCGGCCCTCGGTCCCGTCGGCCATGGTGTAGCGGGCGTCGGCCACCACCACCGGCGAGAATTCATGCTCGCTCAGCGTGTCCTTGCGCACCGCGAGGGTGGCATCGACGCGGGTGCCTTCACCCGGCTTGATCGTCACCGGGGGAACGGTGGCGTCGTCGCCGCGCTCGATCAGCAGATTCTCCATGTCGCTGGCATCGCCGTCGGCAAGCATGAAGGTCGAGATGCGGACGTCCTTGGCGGGCACGTCGCCGGCATTGCCGACGGTCAGCTCGATCTCGACCAACGCCTCATCGGCGCTGGTGCCGGCGCGGACCGGGCGCATGCCGAATTCGAGCCACGGACGCTGGCTGACCGGGGCCTTGGCGGTCAGGCCCGCAAGATCCTCCTTCTCGGCCGCGTGCAGCTCGGCCTCGGCGGTCGGCTCGGCGTAATCGAGGTTGGGCTCCTCCTCGATCGTATCGCCCATCAGCGGCGCTGCAGCGGCGGCGGCGACCGCCGGACGCGCGACCTCGGGCTCCGGCTTCGGCCGGTAGACGCGCTCGGCCACGGGCTCGCGAGCCACGACCGGCGCAACGGCGACGGGCTCGTACGGCTCGACATACACGTCCTCATCCTCGCGGCGGCGGCGGAACAGCAGGGCCGCAACGGCGCCCGCGACAATCAGCGCGCCGACGAGCAGCCACGGCCAGATCGGCGTGGGCGACTGGGCGGGTGCGGTGGTTTCGGTAGTCGCGATATCGGTGGTCTGGGTTTCGATCGGGGCAACGGCTTCGGGCGCCGGGACGGCTTCGGTCACCGGCGCTGGGGGCGGAGCCTCGGCGACGGGGGCCTCGGCGACGGGGGCCTCGGCGACGGGCGCGGGGGCTGGAGCAGGCGTGGTGGTGCGCGTCACGCGGCGCGTGGTGGTCGTTGTGGTGGAGGTTGCGGGGCGGCGCGCGGCGGCGCGCGGCGCGGCGCGGGCCGGCGCCTCGGCGGCGGGCTCGGGCACGCTCTGCACGACGGGCGATGCCGGCGCGATCGTGATCACCGGTGCGGGCGCGGGCGCGGGGGCCGGCGCGGGCCCGGTCGTGACCACGGGCGGCGGAGTCACCTGCGTGTCCTGCGCCCAGGCTGGAGTGGACAGGAGTGCGGCACCGATAAACAGCGCGGCACGGGGGCTAAGCGTTACAAGTCGGTTTTTCATGACGCAGGTTAAATGAGTGGAACCCCCTATAGGGTCCGGTCACAAGCGCCGGTCCGTTCCTTCACGTCGATGAATGGAAAATATATTCAAATATTATGTCTGGGCCATTTGCTGGCTGATCGTCAGCACGATGAATTCGGCCGGGTGCGTGATTGCAACCAGCACCGAAACGATCATGGTGTCGTCGAGTATCTCTTGCGCCGTCATGGTTTTTCCCAGTCCGCAGCTGACCGAATAGGCGTCCGCGGGCTTGGCGCCCGCCAGTCCGCCCTGCCGCCAGAGCTGGTCGAGAAAGTTCGAGACCATCGCCGTCACCGTCGCCCAGGTCTGCGCGGTATTGGGCGCGAAGACGAATTGCTGGAGCGCCGCTTTGATCGACTGCTCGATATAGATCAGCGTCCGCCGCACCGCGATGTAGCGAAAGTCGTTGCTGTTGCCGTCGAGCGTCCGCGCACCCCACACCAATGTGCCCTGCCCGGTGAAATAGCGGATGATGTCGATCGCCATGCCGTTGTCCGGCACGTTGAAATCGCCCTGCTCAGCCTCGCTCAAGGCAAGGAGCGGCGATGCGACCGCGACGGGCGCGGCGTTCGCCGGCGCCTGCCAGACGCCGACGGCCTGGTCGTTCCGCGCCCAGATCCCTGCCATCGCGCCCGAGGGCGGCTGGACGTTCGCGCTCGACAGGGCGAGCAATTGCAGATTGGCGAGCAGCGGCAGCGCCTGCGTCAGGGTGGTCCCGACGATCGTGCGCCACGAAGCGGGATCGCGGACTGGCCCATAGCCAGCCGCGTTCCCCGAATATTGCGGCGTATTTTGCCCGGCAAAGGGCGCGGGCAGCGGAAAGGCAGAGGCGATCATCGCCTGGATGCCGGGAAGGCTCGGCGCCGGGAGAAGCTGGCATGCCTGGGTGGTCAGCAGATTGTTGACCAGCCGGTTGTCCGCCGAGGTGACGCTGATGAAATCGACGTCGCTCGGCGGCACCACCGTGGCGTTGAGCGCGGGCGCATAGGCGGCGCCATAGCTCGCATTGACCGCCTGGGGCGCGAGCGCGGTCCAGAGATTGGCCTGGCAGGCCTGCAGCGCTCCGATGGTAGAGGCGGTGGGGCATCCGGGCAGATCGAGGATCGCCATCCGGTCCCCCAGCGCGCCCGCCTGGGCGAGCATCGCGGTCGCGACCGCCGCATAATCGGCCTGGTCGAGCTGGCAGGACTCGGGGATGACGGTCATTGTCGGCCCGGTCAGGTTCCCGGCGAGCGCGAGCCCGGCGGTGAGCGCGGCGGCGCCAACCGATCCTGGGCTCCATCCCTGCGGATCGGGCGCGCTGACGGGCGACTGGCCCGTCCAATAGCTTCCCACCTCCACCACCCAGCAGGCGCCGCCGCCATTGTTGAAGTAGAGCTGGAGCTGGCGATAGAGCAGGAATTGGCCGGCATCGCCCGGCTCGAGCAGATAGCCCGCCGAGGCGATATCCCAGCCGCCATCGGGCCCGGGGCTGGTGCTGTCGGCGATGAAATCGGGCGTGGCTCCGGCCGGGGCAGGCACGATCCGGTAGCGGCGCGGCGGGGGGCCGCCGAAATAGACCGCATAGTCGCCCATCGACTGGATCTCGACCGGCTGGTTGTACAGCGGCTTGCCGGTCGCGGGATCGCCCGCGAACTCGGTATAGCCGATGAAGACCGGCGCCGCGGTCGCCACGCCCACCACCGATGCGGGAAAGCCGTTCTGTTCCTCGATATAGACGCCCGGCGTGGTGTAGGCCGATCCGGTGCCGCCGCCTTCGTTCGCCATCGTCCTGTCCTTTCGCCGTCCTGCCGGCGGCTATACACCAACGCGCGTTCCGCGCCGCGCGAATCCGGCAGGTTGGGCTTGACGAAAAGGTACGAGTATTTTCTATCGGAATGAGGCCCCGAAGCGGGCGCCAGGGAGAGAATCACGATGCGCATCGCACGCCATATCGCCGCACTCACCATCGCCCTTTCGCTGCCCGCGGTGGCCCACGCGGCCGATGCGAAGCGCTCGGCCTGGGGCACGCTCAAGGACGGCACCCCGGTCGAGGCCGTCACGCTCACCAACGGCAAGGGGATGATGGCGCGCGTCATCAGCTATGGCGCGACGCTCCAGGCGGTCGAAGTGCCCGATCGCAAGGGACAGGTCGCCGATGTCGCGCTCGGCTATCCCGATATCAGCGGCTATCTGGACCGCCCCAATTATTTCGGCGTTTCGGTCGGCCGCTATGCCAACCGTATCGCGCTTGGCCGCTTCACGCTCGACGGGAAGCAATATCAGCTCGCGACCAACAACACCGTCAACGCGCTGCATGGCGGCGTCCAGGGCTTCGACAAGCATCTGTGGAAGATCCTCGACGTCCAGAGCGGCCCGACCGCGCACGTCACCTTCGGCTATGTCAGCCCCGACGGCGAGGAAGGCTATCCCGGCACGCTCACCGTCACGGCCACCTATTCGCTCGACGAGTCCAACAATCTGACCGTCGAGTACAAGGCGACCACCGACAAGCCGACCATCGTCAACCTGACCAACCATGCGCTGTGGAACATGGCGGGCGAAGCATCGGGCGTCACGGTCGACGGCCATTTGCTGACCATTCCGGCGGACAGCTATAATCCGGTCGATGCGGGCTGGATCCCCACGGGCGAGTTCAAGCCGGTAGCGGGCACGCCCTTCGATTTCCGCAAACCCACCCTGATCGGCGCGCGCATCCGCGACTCGCGCGACCCGCAGATCGCGATCGGGCGCGGCTACGACCATAATTACGTCCTCGCCCGCACTGTCTCGGCGACTCCGCGCCTGCATGCCCGGCTCGAAGACCCCGCAAGCGGCCGGGTGCTGACGATCACCTCGAACCAGCCCGGCGTGCAGGTCTATACCGGCAATTTCCTCGACGGCACCGTCAGCGGCAAGGGCAACACCCTCTACCGCCAGGGCGACGGCATCGCGCTCGAGCCGCAGATCTTCCCCGATACGCCCAACCGGCCCGAATTCGGCTCGGCGCGGCTCGATCCCGGCCAGACCTATCGCAACGTGATGACCTTCAACTTCTCGGTGGCCAAATGATGCGCGGCCTGGTCGCGGCGCTCGCGCTGCTTGCCACGCCCGCCGCCGCGCAGCCGGTGGCGGTCACGATCGGCACCACCCCGGGCGCCACGATCGACCGCGATATCTTCGGCCAGTTCGCCGAGCATCTCGGCACCGGCATCTATGGCGGCGTCTGGGTCGGGCCCGACAGCCCGATCCCCAATGTGCGCGGCATCCGCAGCGATGTGGTCGCGGCGCTCCGGGCGATCCGTGTGCCGAACGTCCGCTGGCCGGGCGGCTGCTTCGCCGACGAATATCACTGGCGCAAGGGCATCGGCCCCGCGGCGCTGCGCCCCTCGACGCTCAATGCGAGCTGGGGCGGCGTGATCGAGCCCAACAGCTTCGGCACGCACGAGTTCATGGACTTCGCCGGGCAGATCGGCGCCGAGGCCTTCCTTTCGGTCAATGTGGGGTCGGGGACGGTCGAGGAGGCCGCCGACTGGCTCGAATACATGACCGTCGACAAGCCCACCACTTTGGGCAAGGAGCGCGCCGCCAATGGCCGCGCCGCCCCGTGGAAGATCGAATATCTGGGCCTCGGCAACGAGAATTGGGGCTGTGGCGGCGCCATGTCCAACGACCATTATGTCGAGGAGATGAAGCGCTTCGCCCATTATTCGCGCAACCTGAACCCCGCCCAGACCGGCAAGGATGCGATGAAGCGCGTCGCGGTCGGCTGGGACTCGGGCAACAGCGACTATACCGAAAGCGTGATGCAGGCCTGGAAGTCCAAGGTCTGGAGCTGGGACCTCGAAGGCATCTCGCTCCACAACTACACCTTCGGCGCGGGCTGGCCGCCCAGCCTGCCGAGCACCGGTTTCGGTGAGGACGATTATGCGAAGCTGCTGAAAGAGACGCTTCGCATGGACGAGCTGATCGTCAAGCAGACCGCGATCATGGACAAGTACGATCCCGAGAAGAAGGTCTTCCTCGCGATCGACGAATGGGGCGCGTGGCTGAAGATCCTGCCCGGCACCAATCCCGGCTTCCTCCAGCAGCAGAATTCGCTGCGCGACGGCATCCTCGCGGCGATCAACCTCAACATCTTCATGCGCCACGCCGACCGGGTGAAGGTCGCCAACATCGCCCAGATGGTCAACGTCCTCCAGGCGATGATCCTGACCGACGGGCCCAAGATGGTGCTGACCCCCACCTATCACGTCTTCAAGCTCTACATGCCCTTCCAGGACGCGACCGCGATCCCGGTGAGCTTCGACGCGGGCAGCTACACGCACGGCGCGATCACCCTGCCCCGCATCGACGCCTTCGCCGCGCGCGACAAGGACGGCGTGCTCTGGCTGGCGGTGACCAATGTCGATCCGAACCAGCCGGTGGAGATCGCGCTGGCGGGCCGCTCGGCCAGGGGCGAGGTGCTGACCGCGCCCAAGGTGGATTCGGTCAACAGCTTCGACGCGCCGAACGCAGTGGTGCCCAAGCCGATCGAGGCGAAGGGCGGCGGCGGCAAGCTGGTGCTGACGCTTCCGGCGAAATCGGTCGCGGTGGTGGCGATCCGGTAGAACCATGCTGTTCCCCGGCGAAGGCCGGGCCCAGCCTCATTAAAAGAGCGCGCGGTAGCGCGCCCCCAGCCGCTCGCAACTGGGCCCCGGCCTTCGCCGGGGAACAGCCAGGTTGACTCCCCTTACGAATCAATATAACCAGTCAGTTATACAACTGACAGGTAATACAAATGTTCGCCGCCTCCAGCCTTGACGCTACCTTCGCCGCGCTCGCCGACCCCACCCGCCGCGCGATCCTCGCCCGGCTCGCCACCGGCGAAGCGAGCGTCAACGAGCTCGCCCAGCCCTTCGCGATGAGCCAGCCAGCGATTTCGAAGCACCTCAAGGTGCTTGAACGCGCCGGGCTGATCCACCGCGCGATCGACGCCCAGCGCCGCCCCTGCCGCCTCGAAACCGCGCCGTTGCAGGAGGCGAACGCCTGGATCGAGCGATACCGGGCGCTGTGGGAGCAGGCCTATGGCCGCCTCGATGGCCTGCTCGAAGAACTCAAGGCGCTCACCGCCGAGCCCCCTAAGTCCTGAACCCGAAAAGGAGAAACCCGATGCCCACCCCCGTCACCGTCACCACCCCGTCCGACCGCGAGATCGTGGTCACGCGCAACTTCAACGCCCCGCTCCAGCTGGTCTGGGACGCCCACACCAAACCCGAACTCGCCAAGCGCTGGCTGTTCGGCCCCGATGGCTGGACCATGCCCGAATGCGAGATCGACCTGACCGTAGGCGGCGCCTATCGCTATCTGTGGCGCAATCCCGAGAGCGGCCATGAGTTCGGATCGCGCGGAATCCACCGCGAGATCGACGCGCCCAACCGCCTCGTCAGCACCGAACGGATGGACGGCTTCGACGGTGAGGCGGTCAACACCATGACGCTTACCGAAGCCGATGGCGTCACCACCCTCACCGTCGCGATGCTGTTTCCGAGCAAGGAGATCCGCGATGGCGCGCTCCAGTCGGGCATGGCCGACGGCATGGGCACGAGCTACGACCGGCTCGAGGGGCTGATGGAAGCGCAGACGGCCTGATCGCCGCGCGGCGCCGGGTTCAGCCCGGCACCGCCGGCGGCGATGGCGTGGCGGGCACGCCGAGATAGAGCGTGCCCGACCAGCGCGGGTCACCGCCCAGCACGATCCCGCGCGCGTAGAGGCGCGGCGGCGGCCACAGATCGTGCGCGCCGCATCCGTCCTGGGTGCAGTTCCAGGCCGAGCCGCCGTTCGGCTCGAGGTTGAGCGTCAGCGTCGCCTCTCGCGGCAACAGCGCCGCCGCGGGCAGATAGGCCGCCGCGCCAATGCCGGCCTCGCGCAGCATCGCGTGGAGATTGCCCACCAGCGCGACCACATTTCTATTCTCGTCGGGCGAGGCTTCCCGCAGCAGCTTCGCCATCGCCTTCTCATAGCCTGCGGGCTCATAGGTGCCGTTCCACATCGGCTGGAACGCCACCACCCGCGTCACCCTCCCCTCGCGGACCAGCAGCCTCAGCCGCTCGAACAGCGCCAGATAGGCCTGGCTCGACCGCCCGTCGCGCATCGTCCACATCCGCCCCTTGAGGAACGCCGCTTTCGCCGCGGCGCCGCCATCGGAGGCGATGAAGGCGTCGATCAGCGGCTGGTCGATCGCGGGCTGTTCGACCGCGGCCACCACCGGGCGCCGCGATCCGGCATGGCAGACGAGATCGGCATAGGCGGCGGGCGCCTCGGCGGTGCCATGCATCTCGCCGGCGACAATCCAGCGGCTCGGGCTGGCCAAAAGCGCCTCGACCCCGGGCAAAGGCGCGCAGGCCGATGCCGATAGCGCAAGGGCAAGCAGGGCGGCACTCATCTCGATCCCCTTCCGGGGCCGAGCCTATCGCCGCCCTGCAATGCGAGCAACGGCGGCGGCTAGACCACCCGGCGGCCGGTGAAGAGCTGGATCAGCCCGATCACCAGCGCGACCACCAGCAGGATATGGATCAGCCCGGCGCCGATATGGAGCGAGAACCCCAGCAGCCACAGCACGAGCAGGATGACGACGATGGTCCAGAGCATCTGAATCTCCTTGGGAAAGTCTTTCCCCGCCAACGCGTTGCGCGGGCGGAACGTTCCCCGGAGCCGTCAGTCGCTCACCTGCAGCCCCAGCCGGCGTTGCAATAGCTGTTGCGCGTATTCTGCTGCGCGTTGCGATAGATCTCGCTCTCGCTGATCCGCGGGATCGCCGCATAGGTCTGCGCCGGGACCGACGAGGAGGACGGCTGCCAGCCCGATCCACCGCTGCCGCCGAAATTGGGCACAAAGCTTGCCTGCGACCGCCGCCGCTGCGCCACGATGCGCGCGCGCCCCTCGGTGCTGACGATACTCGTCGCGCGCGGGGTCAGCTTCCAGCGGCCTTCGAAGGTGACGAAATAGATGTCGTCGATCTCACTCAGCTTGCCCGCGTCCTGCGCCGCGGTCAGCACGCGGCTGACCTGTTCCTCGCTGCCCATGTCATAGGTGGCCTTCTGGATCGCGCCGGCATAGTCGCCCGACCCGAGCATCCGCGTGATGTCCGCCGCGCCCCTGGCCTGCGCCGCGTCCCAGCGCGCGCGCTCGTCGCGCTGCCTGGCGACATCGGCCAGATAGGTGTCGATGTCGCGCTTCGCCTTGCAGCTGCCCTGCTGGTCGCTGAGCTGGCAGGCGCGGGCGTACCAGCGCTGCGCCTCGGTCCATTCCTTCCGCTGCGACGCATAATAGCCCATGTTCATGCACCCGCCGAAATGCCCGGCATTGCAGCCCATCGTCGCATAGCGAGTCGCCGCGGCCTGATCGCGCGGCGCGCCGAGATTGCCCCCCGCGAGATGCGAGGCCAGCCCGCACGCCTCGCCATCGCCCCATTCGCAGCCGAGCCCGGAATATTTGAGCGCGGCGGCGCCATCGACGCGCCCATAGGGATTCTCCCCGCTCGCCCACAGCTTCGCCATATAGAGGCAGGAGCGTTGCTCGCGCAGCGTGCAGGCGCGGTCATAGATCACCATCGCCGCCTTGAAGTCCCGGGTGGCGCCGCGCCCCGTCTCGGTGCGGATCGCGGCATAGAGGCAGGCGTCGCCCGATGCCGCCGCGCACCCCTTTTGATAGAGCGCGAATGCGCCGGGCTGATCGCCCGCATCCGACCTTGCGCCGGCCGCGATGAAGCAGGCCTCGCCGATCGCACCGTCGCATGCCTTGCCGAAGGCGGCGGCCGCCTTGGCGGGGTTCGCCACGGTGCCGCGCCCCAGCGTGAAGGCCTCGCCCAGCTGCCAGCAGGCAACGGCGTCATTGGCGGCGCATTTGCGCTCGAGCGCGGGGCTCCATCCCGCTTCGCCCGCGGGCTGCGCCATTGCCGGAACCGCCAGCAGCATCGCGAAAGCCGCCACGATCAGTCGCACCATGTCCGCATCCCCCCAAATCAAGCGGTTGGAGGATAATGCTAAGCACCTCACCGGGCAACGCGCACCCCCCATTTGGGGGCCTCTCCTCAACCCTGGCCTTGAGCCGGGATGACATACGGATCAGGCGATCAGTTCAACCGGTTCGAACCCCGCCGCCCCGGCCCGCCACGCCGTCATCGCCTCCCCCGCGACGATCACCCAGAGCTTCCCGTCCGGCGCCGCCATCGCCGCGTCGGTGGCCGAGGGCGTCGCATCCCCGCCCGGATGCGAATGAAAATATCCGGCGAGCTTCGGCCCTCCCGCGCGCTCGGCCTTCAGCGCCGCGAACAGCGCGCGCGGGTCGATCTCGAAATGCGTTTCCGGATTTTCGGCATGATTCTCAACCACCTGTACCGACTCGATCACGTCCACCGAACCGAACAACAGCCCGCACGCCTCGCGCGGCGCGGCGTCCGCCGCCGCGCGCTGAACTATCTCAGCAACACACCTTGAAATCCTGCACCGCGACACCATCTAAACGAGCATAATGCACCGGGGGGTTTCTACAATCGAAGCCAGGATTTCGGACAGTGCCGATGGGTGGCGGCTCGACCGCGCGCTCGCCGAGGCTGTCCCCTCCCTCTCGCGCGAACGCCTGAAATCGCTGATCGCTTCGGGCCTCGTTTCGGGGCCGGACGGGCCGGCGCGCGATGGCGCGCGCAAGGTTTCGGCCGGGGCGCTGTTCAGCGTGACGGTTCCCGAGCCCGCGCCGCTCGAGAACGAGGCGCAGGATATCGCGCTGAATATCGTGTTCGAGGACGAGGACCTGATCGTGGTCGACAAGCCCGCGGGCCTGGTCGTCCACCCGGCAGCGGGCAATCTCGACGGGACTTTGGTCAACGCGCTGATCCATCATTGCGGCGGATCGCTGTCGGGGATCGGCGGGGTCGCGCGGCCGGGGATCGTCCACCGGATCGACAAGGATACGTCGGGGCTGATCGTGGTCGCCAAGACCGACGCCGCGCATATCGGCCTCTCGGCCCAGTTCAAGGCGCACAGCATCGACCGCCGCTACCGGGCGATCGTGATCGGGCATCTCAGGATGATGGCGGGGACGGTGAACGCGCCGCTCGGCCGCTCGTCGAGCAACCGCAAGAAGATGGCGGTGGTGCGCGAAGGCCAGGGCAAGCATGCGGTCACGCACTGGCGGAAGCTGGAGGAGCTGCGGGGCGCCGATCTGATCGAATGCAGGCTGGAAACCGGGCGCACGCATCAGGTTCGCGTGCATATGGCCTCGGTCGGTCATCCGCTTGCGGGCGACCCCGCCTATGCGCGCAGTAACGGTCAACTCGGGGCGCTGGGCCAGCTATTGGAAACCTTGAATTTCCGGCGGCAGGCCTTGCACGCGGCCCATCTGGGGTTCATTCACCCCGTGAAAAGCACCGCTTTGTCTTTCGATAGCGAAATGCCGTCGGACATGCGGGAACTCTACAATAGACTCATCGTATGATTTTCGGCGCATCGCCTCTTGTGGGATGTGCCCTGTGTGAAAGGGAGAAGTGATCATGGCTAGCGGAAGCAACGTCCCTGCGACGATCCCCGCGCTTGGCGGTGAGGCGAGCCTCAACCGCTATCTTGCCGAGATCAAGAAGTTTCCGATCCTGGCGCCCGAGCAGGAATATATGCTCGCCAAGCGTTTCCAGGAGCATGGCGACCCCGAGGCCGCGGCTCAGCTGGTCACCTCGCATCTGCGCCTCGTGGCGAAGATCGCGATGGGCTATCGTGGCTATGGCCTGCCGGTCAGCGAGCTGATTTCCGAGGGGAATATCGGCCTGATGCAGGGCGTGAAGAAGTTCGAGCCCGATCGGGGCTTCCGCCTCGCCACCTATGCCATGTGGTGGATCCGCGCGAGCATCCAGGAATTCATCCTGCGCTCGTGGTCGCTCGTGAAGATGGGCACGACCGCGGCGCAGAAGAAGCTGTTCTTCAACCTGCGCCGGATGAAGGCCAAGCTCGATGCGTTCGAGGATGGCGACCTGTCCCCCGAGCATCTCGCCAAGATCGCCACCGATCTGGGCGTGACCGAGGAGGAAGTGACCTCGATGAACCGCCGCATGGCCATGGGCGGGGATACGTCGCTCAACGTGCCCATGCGCGAGGATGGCGAGGGCCAGTGGCAGGATTGGCTGCAGGACGACAGCGCGCTGCAGGACGAAGTGCTGGCCGAGACGCAGGAAGCCGATGTCCGCCACGAGATGCTCGTGTCAGCGATGGCGGACCTCAACGAGCGCGAGCGCCATATCCTGACCGAACGCCGCCTGACCGACGACCCCAAGACGCTCGAGGAGCTGTCGCAGGTGTACAACGTCTCGCGCGAACGCGTCCGCCAGATCGAGGTGCGCGCGTTCGAGAAGCTGCAAAAGGCGATGATGCGCATCGCGGGCGAAAAGCGGCTGCTGACGGTTTGAGGCCTACCGTCACCCCGGCCTTGAGCCGGGGTGACGAGGGTGGCTGAATGCCGCCCGCGCTACTAACCTCTTGAAATGTAGGATTTGAGCGGCTCTGCTACCCGGGCCCAAGCCCCGGCCGGCAGGCCGCTCTGTCGTATCGTCGATCCCGCCAAAAAAATGCGGACCAGTGTCAACTTTGGCTCACGGCTTCGGCAACGGCGAGAGAAAATGCGAAGGCCCGCTCGCGCCGATGATCACCACGGCGTCATAGCTCCAGACCAGCTCCTTCGCCTCGGCGGGCCAGTCCTTCCACAGCCGGGGCCGGTCGCGCAGCGGGCGCAGGTCGAACAGCGTGTCGCCGGTCGCCGCGAGGTACGGCTTGAACGCCGCAGCGATCGGCGCCCATTCGTCGGCCTCGCAGTCATAGTCGCTATCGTCGAACAGCCGCTGCCGCGTACCCGGCCCGCACAGCATCCGCAGGTTGAAGACATGCCCGCCCTTCGCGAGCGTGGTCTCGGCGATATAGCTGCCGAACGAGGGGATGTGAGTCATCGAAAGCCCGCGCATCAGATGGTTCGCGCCGAACTTGAGCAGCACCTTGGGCGGCTTGCCCGTCCGCCGCGCGGCCGCATCGAGATTGGCCTGGAACAGCCGTTTCATCATCGTCTCGCGGCGCAGATTGCCGGCATAGACCGACGTGCCGTCGCTCCGGACGAAAGGCGCGTAGATGATCGTCGATTCGATGATTTGATCGGTCAGCATGATCGCCGGATCGCCCTTGCCCATCGCGGTGCGCAGCGCGGTCAGCCGGCTCAGGTCGACCTTGCCGATAAAGCCCAGCACGTCCTTGCGTGCTTCCCCGGCCAGTTCGGTGGCGAGCGCCCGTGCCTTCGGGCTCCTGGTCAGCCGCGCGATCTCGTCGAGATGGAGGTGCGCCGCCGCGAGGAAGCTCTGGTCGAGTCCCCAGACGGGCCCGCGCCGCATCGCCGAGAGGATGAAGTCCGCCTCCTCGCTCCACACATAGAAGGGCACCGCGCGCTGCCGCTGGTCGGCCCCGAGCCATGCCGCGAAGGCCGGCTTGCCGCCGCCGAGCAGCCGGACCATCTCGCCGGTCATGAACGGGTCGGCCTCGACCGCGGTGAAGCCATAGCCCTTGCCGGCCAGCGTCATCGACAGCGAGGTCGCGAAGCGCGCCATGCCCGCATTGCCGTGATTCTCGCCGAGCAGGAAATGCTGCGCGCCGCCTGCCCAGCCCGCGATCCGATCCGCCCCCGGCCCGCCCAGCCCGGTCTCGCCCGCCACCACCGGCCAGCGATTCGCCTCGATCAACCTGGCCAGATCCTCCGAATCGGCGGCGCCGGCGCTGCCCGGAAACAGCAGCGCCAGTGCCAGCATCAGCCGCTTCAACCACGCCATGCTCTCTCTCCCTGTCGCCGCCATGCTGCACGGACAACCCCATGTGTGTCAATCGACTAATACACTGCGCCATCGCGGCACGGCTGTCGCAGCGCGGGACGCCGAACCCCGGTTGCCCCGCCCGGGCCGATCCGCCATGCGTCCACGATGGACGAGCCCGATCCGCCGCCCGAACCGACGCCGCCCGAGGAGCCCGCGGCGGAACCCCTGCCCGATTCGCCCGCGGTGCCGGAAGCAGCCGAGCCGGAGCCCGATCCCGTCGAGGAAGCGGCGCCCGCGCCCGAGCCTGAGCCGGAGTCCGAGCCGGCCGCACTCGAAGGCGACTACCCAGCCGTTCCGCCGCCGGCCGCGCCGGTCCAGGTTCCGCCCCCGATCGACTGGCCGCCCGCCGAGGCGCCGCTCCCGCTCGGCCGCGCGCCGCTGCCCGATCTCGAGCCGATCGAGCCGGTACGCCGCCGCGCGCCCCCCCCCCCCCGCGCCGCTCATGGCCGATGCGGTTCCTCATCTGGCTGGTGAAGGCGATCCTGATCTTCATCATCGGATCGGTGCTGTGGGTCGCCGCCTATCGATTCGTCGGGCCGCCGGTCACGCTCACCATGATCGGCGACATGATCGCCGGGCACGGCATCACCAAGGCGTGGATGCCGCTCGACCGGATCGATCCCAGCATGGCCCGCGCCGCGATCGCGGCCGAGGATGCGCGCTTCTGCGAGCATGGCGGCTTCGATTACAAGGCGATCGCCGCCGCCGCCGCGCGCAACGCCACCGGCAAGAAGAAGATCAGGGGCGGCTCCACGATCAGCCAGCAGACCGCGAAGAACGTCTTCCTGTGGCAAGGCGGCGGCTATTTCCGAAAGGGGCTGGAGGCGTGGTTCACGCTGCTGATCGAGAATATCTGGGGCAAGCGCCGGATCATGGAAGTCTATCTCAACGTCGCCGAGACCGGGATCGGCACCTATGGCGTCAATGCCGGGTCGATGCGCTATTTCGGGCACGACGCCTCGAAGATGACCAACCGCGAGGCGGCGCTGATCGCCGCGGTGCTGCCGCTTCCCAAGAAGCGCGCCGCGATCGACCCCAAGGGCTTCACGCGGCGCTATGGCAATTCGATCAATGCGCGGATCGGCGTGGTCCGCGGCGACGGGCTGGACGGCTGTATCCGCTAGTTCTTCTTTTTCTCGCCACCGCCGCTGATCGCGTCGCCCGCCTTCTCGGCGGCGTCGCCGACCTTGTCCGCGGCGCCCTCGACGCCCTTGGCGGCATCGCTGATCGCGTCTGTCTTCACGGCCTCGTTCCGGCTCGACTGATAGAGATAGACCGCGCCGATCGCGAGCGCGACCAGCAGGATGATGCCGATCATCAGCCCCATCCCGCCCCCGCCGCCGCGGCGCTCGATGACGGTGGTCTGACCCGGCTGGGCGGGCGTGGTGGTGGTCGTGACGTCGTCGTCCATGGGAAACCTCCGTTGAAAACCTTGGCGGCTCAACGGGTAAGGCTCCCACGCTGTTCCCTCAGAAAGGTAGCTTGAACCCCGGCGGCAGCGGCAGGCCACTGGTCATCTTGCCCATCGCCTCCTGGCTGGCGGCATCCGCCTTGCCACGCGCATCGTTGAACGCGGCGGCGAGCAGATCTTCGAGCATCCCCTTCTCGGCGGGGTTGAGCAGCGAATCGTCGATATCCATCCCAATGATCCGCCCCTTGGCCGAGGCGCGGATCTTCACCAGTCCGCCGCCCGACACGCCCTCGACCTCGATCGTGTCGAGGCTCGCCTGCGCTTTGGTCAGCTCGGCCTGGACGTTCTGCGCCATGGCCATCATCTTTTCGAGATCCATTCTAACTTCCTGTCTTGGTCCAGCCGGTCAGTTCGGCTCCGGGAAAGGCTTCCAGCGCGGCCGCAACCATCGGCGAATTGAGCACCGCGTCGCGCTCGGCCAGTTCGGCCGCTTCGAGCGCCTCGCGCAGGGTGGGCGTGCCGCCGCTTTCGGCGACGATCAGCTTCCAGTTGCGCCCGGTATATTCCTTGAGCGCCGAGGAGAGTTCCTTGCCGAAATCGTGCGGCAGCGTCCGGCTGACCGAGAATTCGATCTCGGGCGGCTCGAAGCGGATCGGGCGGAGATAGTCGCCCACCTGGTGCGCGAGCGTCAGCCGCCCCTTGGCCTCCAGCAGGTCGACCAGCTCGCGCATGCTGCCCGGCCCCGAAGGACCCGCCGGAGCGGAAGGCGCCGCGGCGGGCGCGGGCGCGCTCATCGTGCCGCTCGCCAGCTGCTTCGCCAGCTCGCCCGGATCGGGAAGCTGCGAGGCGTGGATCACCCGGAGCAGCGCCATCTCCGCCGCCTCGATCGGCAGCGCGGCGCGCGCGACTTCGTCATGCCCGCGCAGCAGCAGCTGCCAGAGCCGGTGGAGCATCGGGAAGCTCAGCCCCGCAGCCCAGCGCTCGAGCGCCTTCAACTCCTCCGCCGATTGCCCGGCATTGGGATCGCTGCCGAGCTTGACGATGGTGGTGGCGTGGACGGTCTCCAGCAGCGTGCGCATGACGACCTGCGGATCGACGCCGAGATCATATTGGCCGCGCAGCGACGCGAGCGCGCCTGGTGCGTCCCCCGCGAGCAGCAAGCCGAACAAGTCGCGGATCGCGCCCCGGTCGGACAGGCCAAGCATCTCGCGCACGACCTCGGCGCGAACGATATCGCCCTCGATATCGGCATGGGCGATCGCCTGATCGAGGATCGAGAGCCCATCACGCGCCGACCCTTCGGCGGCTCGGGCGATCAGCATCAGTGCCTCGGGCTCGGCCTCCACGCCCTCGGCTTCGCTGACAAAGGCGAAGTGCGCGGCGAGCTTGTCGGCGGGAATGCGGCGCAGATCGAAGCGCTGGCAGCGCGACAACACCGTTACCGGGACCTTGTTCACTTCGGTCGTGGCGAAGATGAATTTCACATGCGGCGGCGGTTCTTCCAGCGTTTTCAGAAAGCCGTTGAACGCCTGCTTCGTCAGCATGTGGACTTCATCGACGATGTAAATCTTGTAGCGCGCCGAAACCGCCGAATAGCGCACCGCCTCGATGATCTCTCGCACATCGTCGATGCCGGTGTGCGAGGCGGCGTCCATCTCGATCACGTCGATATGGCGCCCCTCGGCGATGGCAACGCAGGGCTCGCACACGCCGCACGGATCGATCGTGGGTCCGCCCTGCCCGTCGGGCCCGATGCAGTTGAGCGCCTTGGCGATCAGCCGCGCGGTCGAGGTCTTGCCCACGCCACGGACGCCGGTGAGGAGGAAGGCATGCGCCAGCCGGTCGCGCTTGATCGCGTTGCCGAGCGTCTGGACCATCGCGTCCTGCCCGATCAACTCGGCAAAGGTCTGCGGCCGGTATTTGCGCGCGAGGACGCGGTACGCCTCGGCCTTGTGCGGCTGGGGCGGTTCGTCGAGGCCAAGGAGGGAGTCGTCGGACATGCTGCAACCGTCTTAGGAGCGAACCCGCCGGCTCCACAAGCGGCGCGATCTCCCCGGGCGCGATTGACGCGGCTCGGGCCGTGCCGGACAGTATGAATAGCAGGACCTGAAACAGGTGGAGGATCGGATGGATCTATCGATTCGGCGTGTGCGAGGACTGGTCGCGCTGCGGCTCGTCATCGCTGCATTGCTCGCGATTCACGGCTGGTACCGGTTTATCGAAGGCGGCGTCGCGCCGTTCGGCGAGTGGCTCACCAGCCAAGGCATCCCGATGGGGCCGTATGTGGCGGGCGGGGTCACCGTCTATGAGATCGTCGCGACGGTGCCGCTGGCGCTGGGCTGGCGGGTGCCGTGGCTGTGCCTCGGCTTCATTGCGATCTATGCCACCGGGCTGGTGATGGTGCACTGGCCTGCGGGCTGGTTCGTCGTCGGCGGCGGGCGCAACGGGATGGAGTATAGCGTGCTGCTGATCGCGTGCCTGGCGGTGCTGGCGTTCACGCATTGGCCGGAGCGGAAATAGAGGTGGTTCCCCGGCGAAGGCCGGGGTCCAGTCCTAAGCGACAAACGCACGCGGCAGCGTGCTTTCGGATGAAATCTGCGGGCGTGGCGACGCGGCAAAGCCGCGTCGTCAGTCGGCCCTGCCAGGGCCGCTGGCCGCTCGCGCCTAGTCCGGCTGGAATTAGCTTCGCTAATTCTGCGCCCGGCGCGAGGTGGAAGCCGGGACGACCCGTGGCGAAATCGTTGTGGCTGCTTCCTTCCGGATCTGACCAGGTTGGCGACGACCACGTCCGCCCGACTTCCGGGCGCGCATATGGGGCAAGCCGCGGGGCGGCGCAAGGGCCGCCCCGCGCTCATGCCTCAACGCCAATAGTGGCGATAGCGGCGGCAATCCCGGTAACGGTGGCCGTGGCGCCAATAGGTGCGGCAGCGATTGCGCCAATAATAGCGGCGGCCGTCATAGTGGCGGTAATGGTGACGCCGATAGTGGCGCCGATCCTGGTTGCCGACCGAGATGCGCACATGCGCCTGAGCGGGGGCCGGCGCCGCCGCGGGCGCTTCGGCGGGGGCGGTCGCCGTAGCGGCGCCCGGCGCGACGAACGCGAGGCCGGCAGCGGCGATTAGCGGGAACAGTCTCATAACTCACACTCCTGACTGGCAGAAAGTTAACCCTGCCAGTCAAGGACGCGGAAACGCCCCGCTTGGTTCCCCCCGTTCCTGCGCGAGTCAGAGGCCGGGGCCGAACGGATCGGGATCGATCGGACTGTAGCTGCCGTTGAGGATCTCGGAGATTTCATATTCGAGCCCCCCGCCCTGCGCGATCATCGCGGCGGCGGCGGTCTGCTGCCACTGCGTCACCATATCCGCCGGCACCGGCACGGGAGCGGTCGCGCTCCAGCCCACCGATTGCCCGCTCTCGTTCAGCACCTGAAAGGCGGGGGACACGCGGTACACGCCTTCATCGTCCTGGAAATAGGCGTATCGGAAGGTGCCGCTGAGATCGACGACGTTGGTCGACGTGGTCGACGTATCGATCCCCACGAAATGCATGTCGAAGGTCGTATTGATGATGATGCCCAGCGAGATGACGACCGCCGCGCCATTGTCTGCCGCGTTCGAGCCGAAGGTGTAGGTGATCGTGCCGTTGAGCGAGGTGACGCCGGCGATCTCCTGGCTGCTGAAGGCGCTGTGATTGGCGTACATCTGAACGAGGACGCCATTGTCCGCAGGATCGACGGCCCAGGCGACCTGAGGGCCGTCATCGGCGAGGGAATATTGGGCGGTATAGCCCCCGCCGCTGTTGGTCCCGATATTGATGCCCACGGTCATGCACACCGGCTGGCTGTGCCCGGTCAGCAACGTGGCAAGTTGGATCGCGTTCATGGCGGTCTCCGGCGCGGCGCGGGCGGCATGCCGTTGCGTCGGCGATAAGGCTCTGCGGCTTGTTACGCCGTGTCAACGAAGTTGGGCAATTTGCCGCGCGCTATTCGGCCGCGACCGCCCGTTCGGAGCGCCGCTCGGCCAGCTCGCGCTCGGCCTCGTCGCCGGTCAGGCGCAGCGCCTCCAGCTCGGCCTCGGTCTTGTTCTCGATCCCCATCACCTCGTCGCGCGCGCCGCGAATAGCGTGGATCAGTTCGTCGATCTTGAGGTGGAGCGCGACCTCGTGCCGCTTTTGCTGGTTGAGCACCATCTGGGTGAGCGTGATCGCCATCACCGAGAGGACGAGGGTGAGTACCGCGGTCGCACTGTCGCCCAGCGGCAGGGTGAACCAGATCAGGCAGAACAGGATCACGCCGATCAGCGCGGCGGGATGACCCGAGAGATCGGCGCCGGCATCCGAGATGCGGCAACCCAGTTCATAGAGGCGTCGGCGAAGGCTGGGCTGCGTCACGCGGCTGAAACGACGCTGAAGCGCGACCGTTCCCGCTGGTTTCAGAAAGGCTTAGTCCTGCCGCGCGGTCAGGGCGGGCCGAACGGGCCCCCACCATAGCCTTCGAGCAGGCCGCTGAGCTGGTTCGAGAGGTTGCCGCCCAGCATCTCCATCTGGGTGCGCACCTCTCCCTGGAGTGCATAGACCTGATAGGGCGGCATCGGGCACGGGGTCATCGCCCCCTCCGGCATCGGCGAGCCCGTTTCCGACAGCACCGGCTCGGCGAGCGTGACGGTGGCGTTGTTGTTGCCGTCGATCGTGTAGTTGTAGGTGTAGGTGGCGTGCGACCAGACGATCGTCTGGTTGTTCGACTGGTCGTCCACCCCCAGGATGGTCATCACGAAGCCCTGATCGACCTTGGTGCTGAGCGACACGATGACCGCAGTATCGGTGATCGCGACGTTACCGCTGAAATTGTAGGTGATCGAGCCGGTCAGCGATTCGGTGCCGCCGATGATGCTCGCGCCGTCGGACACGGTGATCACATAGACCATTTCCACCGCGATGCCGGGCTGCGACGAGGGGCCCCATTGCTGGAGCGTCCCCGGGCCGCTGCCATAGTAGGCGGTGAAGCCGGAGCCGCCCTCGATCACGATGGTCGGCGCCATGCAGACGCCCTGGCTCAGAAGCGTGAGGGTATAGGCCAGTGCGCCCAGATCGACCTGCGGCGCGCCGAGCGTGGTTTGCGCGGGCTGGTTTGCGGGTGACTCCATCATTGCCTCCGCTCGATCCAGTGCGGGCGGAGGCTCTGCGCGATGCTGTGCCGAGTCAATGCATCAATGCGGCGTCGTGCAGCCTCAGCCCAGCCTTTTGCCCTGCGTCCAGGCGGTGGCGACGCGATCGGGGTCGAGTTCCTCCATCCGCGCGGTCAGCAGCGCGCCCGTTCCCCGGCGGCGCGTGCCCGCCGAGGCGGTGCGGCTGCGGCCCACCTCAAGCTGCACGAGCGAAACGAAGCGCTTGAGGCAATCCTCGGCGACCAGCCGCATCCGCACGCGCTCCTCGTCGGCCGCGCCGGGCCAGCGGCACGCGATCTGATGCGCGGCGACGAGCTGGTCGAGGATCTCGGGGCGCTTGCCGCGATAGGCGCGGTGCTTTTCGCGGCCCTCGGAATAGGGCCCGGCATTGCGGAAGAACATGCGGCCCTGCTCGACCAGGATCGAGGTCTTGAACAGGATCTCGGCGCGGCGCTTCTCGGCCTCGGCGGCGGGGACCGGGGGATCGCCATGGATGCAGACGAGCAGCAAGGTCTGGAGCGCCGCGATCGATTCATCGGCCCAATTGGCGACATCCTCACGCCGCAGCTCGGACTTGCGGCTGCTGCGCCAACCGGCGAACAGCGCGACCGCGGTGAGGAGGACCGAGGCGAGCGCCGCAACGGCCTCGAGATTGCCCGGGAGGAAGTCGAACATCAGCGGCCCTGCATGTCGCGATGCTCGCCGGGCATCCTGACCGTGAGCCCGTCGAGCGCGGGAGTCAGCACGATCTGGCAGGCGAGCCGGCTGGTCCGCGTGGCGCCGGCCGCGAGATCGAGCATATCCTCTTCCTCCTCGACCGCCGGGGGCAGCCGTGCGAAATCATCGGCCGAAACGATAACATGACAGGTGGAGCATGCCATCTGCCCCTCGCACGTCCCTTCGAGCGGCTGGCCGTCGGCCTGTGCCACATCGAGAAGGATCGCACCCTCCTCGGCCGAGACCTCGCGCGTCTCCATCCCGTCGGCGCTGACGAAGCGGACGCGGATCATGCGGAGACCGTCTGCGCGCGGGCGGCGGCCGCGATGCGGTCGAGCGCGGTGAGAAGCTCTTCCTCACTGGTGTAGCGGCCGAAGCCGAGACGGATGCAGGACCTAGCCTGCGCGTCCGTCAGCCCGATAGCGCGGAGGACATGGCTGGGACGGCCCGACCCGCTCGCGCAGGCCGAACCGGCGGAGAAGGCGATATCGCGCAGGTCGGACATCAGCCGGGCGACATCGAGCCCGTCGAGGCGGACATTGAGGTTGCCGGGGTAGCGCTCGCCCTGGGATCCGTTGAGGGTCCAGCCTCGCCCGAGCAGCGCGGGGACGGCGGCATCGAAGAGCTGGCGGACATGGGCACGGTCCGCGCCGAAACGCTGCTTGGCGAGCTTCGCCGCCGCGCCGAAGCCCGCGCAGAGTGCGGGGGAGAGCGTGCCCGAACGGCCTCCCGCCTCCTGCCCGCCGCCATGCATCAGCGGTTCGAGCGCGATGCCATCGCGGATCCACAGCGCGCCCACGCCCTTGGGGCCATGGACCTTGTGCGCGGAGATCGCGACCAGATCGCATTCGTCGGGGATCACCACGCGGCCATAGCCCTGCACGGCGTCGCACAGGAACAGCGCGCCGGCTTCATGCGCCAGCTGAGCGATCTGGGCGATGGGCTGGATGGTGCCGATCTCGTTATTGACCAGCATCGCCGTGACGAGCCCGGTGCCCGGACGGATCGCGGCGCGGAGCGCGGGAAAATCGACGAGGCCGTCGCTATTGACGGGGACGATGGTGACCTTGCGTCCATGACCTGCGAGCGCCTCGACCGTGTCGAGCACCGCGGCATGTTCGGTCGCGAGTGTGACGATGGGGCCGGTGGTGCCCTTGATCGCCCAGTTGAGTGCCTCGGTCGCGCCCGAGGTGAAGCTGACCGCGCCGCCATCGGGAAGCAGGTCCGCGACCGCATCGCGCGCCACCTCCACCGCCGCCTTCGCCGCGCGGCCCGGGGCGTGGGCGGAGTGCGGGTTGGCGAAGCCGCTCTCCAGCCAGGGCAGCATCGCGGCGAGGGCTTCGGGGGCAAGTGGGGTGGTTGCCTGGTAATCGAGATAGGTCATGCATTGGCCTTGGCGGTTTCGGCGAGTTCGAGCCAGGCCTGTTCGAAGGCTTCGATCTCGGCGATGGCCGTGTTCCAACCGAAGCTGACGCGGATCGTGCGCGCCGCCACCTCGTCGCGCACACCGAGCGCCTTGAGCGTCCGGCTCGGCTTGAGCGTACCCGAGGAACAGGCGCTGCCGGCGGAGACCGCAAAGCCCATCGCGTCGAAGCGGATCAATTGCGCCGCCGCGCTCATGCCGGGCATCGCCAGCGGGATGATCAGCGGGCTCCAGCCCTGCCGCTGGAAGGGCACGGCATCGCGATCAGTCATCCGGTTGGCGAAGGCGAACATCGCCTCGATCAGCGCGGGGCCGCCCGGCCAGTCCACCACTTCCGGCGCGGCCTCGATCGCCGCCGCGAAGCCGAGCGCGCCTGGCAGATTCTCGGTGCCGCCGCGATAGCCATATTCCTGTCCGCCGCCCGGCTCTATCAGCCTAAAATCGCGCAGGAGCAGCGCGCCTATTCCGGGCGGCCCGCCGCGCTTGTGCGCCGAAAGCACCACCATATCGGCATCGCGCGGGACCGGACCGGTCATCTGCGCGCAGTCGCACAGCCATGTCCCCCCCGCCTCGCGCACCCGCGCGGCGATCGAAACCTCGACCGGAGAAATGCCCGTTTCCGAATTGAGCGCCTGGACCGCGACCACGGGCCGGCCCTCGCGCGCCAGCATTTCCGCCAACGCGCCCTCGTCCAGCAAACCGTCGCGCATCGGGATCACCGCGGCATCCGGCGCGGCGCGAAACGCCGCGTCATGCTCGATTGCCGAGACCAGCCGGCCCCCGCCCTTCGCCCGCCCGAGCCCGATCGCCAGCGCCTCGCTCGCGCCCGAGGTGAAGATCAGCTCCCCTTCCCAGCCAAGCGCCGCCTTGATCCTCGCCCGCGCATCCTCCAGCGCCGCCCGGGCCGCCCTGCCCTCGGCGTGCGGCGAGCTCGGATTGGCCCAGCGGCGCATCCCCTCCGCCACCGCCGCCACGGCTTCGGGACGCATCGGGGTGGTCGCGGCGTGATCGAGATAGATGCGCTGGGCCAAGAATACTCGTTTCAATTGCACGAAAGAACGTGCGCCCTATATAGCGCGCAACTCAAAGCGCTCCACCGGCGCCGCCCGATATTCAAGGTTTCCGATGCCCGAAGTCATCTTTCCCGGTCCCGAAGGCCGCCTCGAAGGCCGCTTCAACCCCGCTCCGCGGCCCCGCGCGCCGGTTGCGATGATCCTCCATCCGCATCCCAATGCGGGCGGAACGATGAACAACCGCATCGTGCAGGAGCTCTACAAGACCTTCCAGCGCCGCGGCTTCGCGACGCTCCGCTTCAACTTCCGCGGGGTCGGCAAGAGCCAGGGCACGTTCGACAACGGAATCGGCGAGCTGAGCGACGCGGCGTCGGCGCTCGACTGGGTGCAGAGCTTTCATCCCGAAGCCTCGACCACCTGGATCGCGGGCTTCAGCTTCGGCGCGTGGATCGGGATGCAGCTGCTGATGCGCCGCCCCGAGATTCGCGGCTTCATCTCGATCGCCCCCCCGGCGAACATGTACGACTTCACCTTCCTCGCCCCCTGCCCCAGCTCGGGGATCATCATCCAGGGCGAGAATGACGAAGTGGCGTCACCGGGCGCGACCCAGAAGCTGGTCGACAAGCTGCGCACCCAGAAGCACATCACCATCCATCACGACACCATCCCGGGCGCGAACCATTTCTTCGAGCACGAGATGCCCGAGCTGATGGGCAGCGTGGACAAGTATCTGGACATGCGGCTGGACCCGAACTCGCCGATCCGGTGAGCCTTGGGCGTCACCCCGGCCCTAAGCCGGGGTCCCGCTTCTTCTGTACCGCCGCAAGGTAGCGGGACCCCGGGTCAAGCCCGGGGTGACGAAGTATATGCGGTGACGGACGGGTTAGACCGTCCAGATCAGCACATTGCCCAGGATCACCGCGGCGCAGACCAGCATCAGCGCGCCCTTCTGCTTGTTGCCGTGCCGGAACGCCATCCGCCATGCGCCCCACACCAGCAGCAGGATCGCGGCCATCGCCACGCTGAAGAGCGCGGAGACGAGCACGCCGGGCTGACCGGGCATCTTCAGAATATCCAGCTGATGAGCAGCACCGGAACCGCGATGATCGCGGCGAACAGCGCCACCACCCGCATGTCGCGGCGGTACATGATGCGCAGCACGCCATAGGTGGTGTGAGTGATCAACCACGATCCGCCGCTGATCACCGCCGCCGCCAGCGCACCCGAAACCCGCGTCATCATGCCTAGTCCTTCGAATTCAGTACCGCCGCATATGCGTCCGGATCGGCATTTCCGCCAGAGAGGATGACGAGCGTGCCGGGGCGCGGATCGACCTTGCGTGCCAGCAGCGCGGCGAGCGCCACGGCGCCGCCGGGCTCGACCACCAGCTTGAGCGTGCGCGCGGCCCAGCGCTGTGCCTCACGCACCTCGGCCTCGGTGACTGCCAGCCCGATCACCCCG
Source organism: uncultured Sphingomonas sp. (assembly GCA_966251045.1). Classification (GTDB taxonomy): domain Bacteria; phylum Pseudomonadota; class Alphaproteobacteria; order Sphingomonadales; family Sphingomonadaceae; genus Sphingomonas. The sequence goes on along the minus strand of CBINJP010000008.1, from coordinate 102,484 downwards.
CGGCGCGACAGCACGTCGAAGGTGAGCGGCGAGACGAGCGGCGTCTGGAGCGCGTCGCACGCGGTGGGCGGCGGATTCTCCCCCACCCCCTCGATCCAGCCGGCCTCGAGGCTGCGGCGCATATCGTCCCAGCCCTCGGGCTCGACCACGACGATCTCCGCCTCGGGCAGCGCCAGCGCGATCCCCGCGGCCAGCCCGCCGCCGCCGCACGGCACGATCACATGGCTCGGATCGGGCAATTTCATCTCGACCGATTGCGTCATCGCCTCGATGCCGATGCTCCCCTGCCCCTCGATGATCCAGGCATCGTCGAAGCTGGGGACGAGCGTGGCCCCGCGCGCATGCCCGAGGTGCGCGGCGATCTTCTCGCGGTTCTCGGTCGCGCGGTCATATTTGACCACTTCGGCCCCCAGCGCGAGCGTTGCGTCGAGCTTCACCCTGGGCGCGTCGGCGGGCATCACGATCACCGCGGGGATGCCCAGCCGCTTCGCCGCCCATGCGACTCCCTGCGCGTGATTCCCCGACGAGAAGGCGACCACACCCTTTTCGCGCGTTCCCGCGTCGAGCGCGGTCAGCCGGTGCCACGCGCCGCGAATCTTGAACGCGCCGACCGGCTGCAGCATCTCCGCCTTGAACGCGACCGGAACGCCACGAATTTCCGCAATCATTAGAGGCGTTTGCGGCAGGATTGCTGCGACCTTTGCCGCAGCATCGCGGACCCCGGCCCGGGTGGGTTGTCGCAATATCGTCACATCTCACCCCCGCCGTGAAAATACGGACCCCGAATCACTTTACATGCAGACTCGCGGACCCTATGTGCCCCTTCCGCTGCCCCATGGGACTTCCAACCGCAAGGCAGCTTTTCACCGTACGCCGAAAGGCAATTGGAGGTCCCTTGAGTTGCACAAGCATCATAGCGCGCTGGGGTTAGCTACCGCCCTTCGTCCGGTTCAGCCGGTCACGCTCATTCGCCCGCACGCCGCTCGGCGCGCCGCCCGATTCTTCGTCGAGAAGTTTCCGGGGCGCTCGATGTATGCCGTGAAGGCGAATCCCTCGCCCGATCTGCTCCAGATCCTGTGGGATAGCGGAATCACGCATTACGACGTCGCGTCGATCGCCGAGGTGCGGCTCGTCGCCAGGACGCTGCCCAAGGCGACTCTGTGCTTCATGCACCCGGTCAAGGCCGAGGAAGCGATCGAGGAAGCGTATTTTCAGCATGGCTGCCGCGTGTTCAGCCTCGATTCGATGGACGAGCTCGACAAGATCGTCCGCGCGACCCGCGGCGCCGAGGACCTGACCTTGTGCGTGCGCCTGCGCGTCTCGTCCGATCTCGCCAAGCTGAGCCTCGCGGCCAAGTTCGGCGTGTCGTCGAGCGATGCGAAGGAACTGCTCCAGGCCACCCGCCAGGCGGCCGATTCGCTGGGCGTCTGCTTCCATGTGGGCAGCCAGGCGATGTCGCCCGATGCCTATGCGCAGGCGATGGAGCGCGTGCGCCTCGCGATCGTCGAAGCCTCGGTGCTGGTCGATGTGATCGATGTCGGCGGCGGTTTCCCGTCCTGGTACCCCGGCATGGAGCCCCCCGCGCTCGAGCATTATTTCCGCACGATCCACCGCGCGTTCGAAGACCTGCCGATCAGCTATTCGGCCGAACTCTGGGCGGAGCCGGGCCGGGCCTTGTGCGCCGAGTACAGCTCGCTGCTGGTCCGCGTCGAGCGGCGCCGGGGCGACGAATTGTACATCAACGATGGCGCCTATGGCGCGCTGTTCGATGCCGCGCATCTGGGCTGGCGCTTCCCGGTCAAATTGCTCCGCGAGGAAGCCAGCGAGGCCGAGCTGACCGAGTATAGCCTGTACGGCCCGACCTGCGACGATCTCGACCATATGGCGGGTCCGTTCCTGCTGCCCGCCGATGTGCGCGCGGGCGATTTCATCGAGATCGGCATGCTGGGCGCCTATGGCTCGGCGATGCGGACCGCGTTCAACGGCTTCGGCACCGAGCTGGTGGCGCAGGTCGACGACGAGCCGATGGCGACGCTCTATTCGGGCGCGCTCGAGCTGGCGACCAATGTGGTGCAGCTCGACGATTTCCGGCGGCGGCTGCGGCGTTGACCACTTAGCTCCTCCCCCGGAGGGGGAGGTGGCATGCGCAGCATGACGGAGGGGTAGTCGCCACGAGCGATATCGCTTGTGGCAACTACTCCTCCACCGCTTCGCGGCCCCCCTCCCCCTCCGGGGGAGGATTGAATACGCCACCGCCTCCGCTAGCATCCCCGAGATGCACGCCGACACGAAGACCGACCTCCGCGCCGTCCGCCTTTCCGAACAGACGCCGGGAGAGCGCCAGCGCCTGTTGCGGGTCTACGAGGCGACGGTCTATGGCCCCGCCTTTCCCGATGCCGAAATCCGCGAGGACCCCGGCTATTGGCTCGGGCTGCTCAATGCCGATCCCTATCCTGCCCCGCCCCAGCCGAAGATCGAGGTGATTCTGCTGGCCGCCGAGGACGGTTCGATCGCGGGCGGCGCGACCATCGAGCTGTACCGCGGCGCGGGCTGCGGGCTGCTCACCTATCTCTCGATCCATGCCGACCGGCGCGGCCAGGGGCTGGGCAAGCGGCTCGTCGCCGAGGCGCGCACGGCGCTGGAACGGATGGCGGGCGGGCCCGCGCCGATGTTCGCCGAGACCGAGCGGCTCGAGGATGCGCATGACCCGGCCGAGCGTGACGAGACGATCCTGCGCCAGAGCCGCCTTTCGGGCCTGGGCGCGAAGCTGATCGACTTCGACTATATCATGCCCCCGCTGCGCGCCGACACGCTGCCGCACCGGCTGCATTTGATGGTGTTCGGCGGTCCGCAGATGGTCGCCGGGAAGACGGTGTTGGCGCTGCTCGACGAACTGGCGCGGGCGCTGGGCACCGATCTGGCCCGGTTCGACGATACGCGCGGCATGGCAGAGATGCTCGCGCGGGACCCGCCTCTCGCCGTGCGCCCCCTGCCCGCCGCGAGGCCGCGATGAGCGCCGCGCCCGACCGTCAATTCGGCGAAGTCGCGGTCTTTCCCGATCTGGAGTCGGCTGCGGTCAGCTTCGCGTTCGAGCTGGTCGGACGGGGCAGGAAGAAGCAGCGCACCGCCTTCCGCCTGCTCGCACTCAGCGAGGCGCTGAAGGAGGAGAAAGCGGTTCACGAACTGCTCGTCGAGCCGGTCCGCTCGTTCCTCGACGATGTCACCAACGGGCCGCCGGGGGTGAATGGACGCCCGCTCCTCTTCCTCGCCTCGGGCGCCGAGCCGGACGACGCGAGCCGTCATGTCACGCTGATCCGCCCGCCGTACTGGACTTATGAATATGAGGGCCAGGTCAAGCAGCTCGACGTGCCCGAGGCGGGCCGGCGCATCGAAATGCGGCTTCGCGACAGCTTCTGCGTCTTCGAAAGCGGGCGCATCTATTATGTGCTGACGCTGGGGCGCCCCGTTGACGGCACGCTCGACGAATATGCGGCGATCCAGCTCGAACAGCTCTCGCGCGAGCGCGAGCGCGCGGAACAGAGTGGCTATCTCGGCTTCGAATGGGGCGGCGCGACTCTCTCGCTGCTCGCGCTCGCCAATGCCCGGCTCGACAGCCTGCGGCGCGCGCGCGCGGACGGCGTGCCCAATGGCGTGAACGAGATCCTCAAACCCTATGGCCTGATGTCCGCCGCACAGCTCGACGCGAAGCTCGACCGGGACCGCATCGCCAATCTCTGCATCGCGATTGAGCATGACGCCATGTTCGCAGCCGCCGAGCACACCCATGCGCTGTTCGACCATGCGGGCGGCCGCAAGCTGCCGATGCCGGCGCCGGTCGTTCAGGCAACCGATCGCTGGGGCGAAGCCTTCAAGAAGCTTCCGCCCGATCGGCGCCACGGCGAGGATGCTATTCAGATTCCTCGTTCGTCGCTCGCGGTCGCGGGGCTGGCGACGGGGGTTCCGGACTTTCCGTACCAGGACGATTCGGAAGTCCATGATTCGACCCGCGCCACCGGCCGCTCGACCGAGGGAATGCTCTTCACGCATCCGCGTTTCATGCTCGAGATCGGCAAGAGCTGGCGCTCGTTCCGCGAATGCGGCGACGATCTGGGCACATGCCCGTACCTGCTGATGACCTGGCTGGTCTGCGTCCATGACGAGCAGACCGTCGCCGATATGGAGCATATGCTGGAGGAGATGATCTACGATCCCGCCGGCACCGTCGGCCGCCTGCCCAAACGCGAGCGCTTCCGCGCCGAGCCGCTGGCGGACGTGATGCAATTGCTCAAAAGCGCGTCGAGCCCATGGGGGCAGAAGACCGGCGTGCAGGAACGCAATTTGACGCGACGGCTCCAGCTGTTCCGCTGGGAATCGATCCATCGCTGCGGCGACATGTTCCGCTATCCCAAGGAAAAGGGCGCGCTCGCGGCGATCCGCGCCGCCACGGGAACCGATGGCCGGTTCCAGGAAGTGCACGATACGCTCGACCGGTTCGAGAATCTGGTCGAGGATGTTGAGTCGCTCGCCAGCGCCTATGCCGAGCGGCGGACCAACCGGCTGCTCTTCGCGCTGGCGGTGCTCGGGCTGGTGAGCATCCCCGGGAACCTCAATCAGGCTTATGACGCGTTGATCAGCCAGAATGCCTGGGCCTATGCCGGCGTCAGCGCGGCGATCGGGTTGGCGCTGATCGCCTTCTATTTCTGGAAACGCTCGGGCGTTGCGAGGGATTAGCTCAGCCGGTCGCGGAAGCTTTCCCAGCCGAATTCGCGCACGATGCTCAGGCTGTCGTCGCGGCTGTCCCATAGCGCGATGGCGGGGAGCGGGACGCCGTTGAAGGTGGTAGTCTTGACCATCGAATAATGCGCCTGGTCGAGGAACGCGAAGCGGTCGCCCGGCTGGGGCAACGCGGCGAAGCGGTAATCGCCGATGATATCGCCCGCGAGGCACGAAGGCCCGCCGAGGCGCACCGCGACGCCGTCCTCGGCCTCGCCCAGCATCTTCGGGCGATAGGGCGCCTCGATGACGTCGGGCATGTGGCAGGTAGCGGAGATGTCGACTACGCCGATCGGCATGCCGTTGTCGAACACGTCGAGCACCTCCCCGACGAGAATACCGGCGTCGAGCGCGATGGCCTCGCCGGGTTCGAGAATGACGTCGAGGCCGGTTTCGGCGCGGACGGACTTGAGGAATTCGACCAGATCGTCGCGCTGATAATCGGCGCGGGTGATGTGATGGCCGCCGCCGAAATTGAGCCATTTGAGCTGGCCCACGAACGGCATGATCCGGGGCCTGAGCGCTTCCCAGGTGCGGCGGAGCGGCGGGAAATCCTGCTCGCACAGCGAATGGATATGGAGACCGTCCACACCTTCAAGGTCCGCCGCGGTCAACTGGTCCGCCGGATGGCCAAGGCGCGAGTGCGGCTGCGCGGGGTCGTATTTCTGGACCTCGCCTTCGCTATGCATCGGGTTGAGGCGCAGGCCGACATCGAACGCTTCGCCCCGCGCGCGAGCGGCTCCCAGCTCACCGAGCATCCGCCGGTGCTGCGAAGGCGAATTGAAGATAACGTGATCCGAGATCCGGCAGATCTCCGCCATTTCGTGCGCCTTGTAGCCGGCGCAATAGGTGGCGACTTCGCCCTTGTAATGCGCGTCGGCGAGTCGCGCCTCCCACAGGCCCGAGGTCGCGACGCCGTCGAGATATTGCCCGACCAGATCGCCCAACGACCACATCGAGAAGGCCTTGAGCGCGAGGAGGAGCTTGATCCCCGAGCGGTCGCGGACGTTCGCGAGGATGGCGAGGTTGCGCTCGATCGCGGCCTTGTCGACCACGAAGCAGGGCGACGGCACGCGCGACAGGTCGAAGCGGGCGAATGCGCCTGCCCCGCCGGCTTTGGTGGTCATCGGTGCGGTGTGGCGGGTTTCGGCGGTCATTCTGCTTCCTAATTCCTCCCCCGGAGGGGGAGGGGGACCGCGAAGCGGTGGAGGGGGTTCGCCACAGGCGATACCGCGTGCGGAAATCCCCCTCCGTCAGGCTTCGCCTGCCACCTCCCCCTCCGGGGGAGGAGCTAACGTCAAAACTTCAGCGGCCCATCGAGCTCATGCACCTGCCACGGCAGGCCATGTTCGTTGAGCATCGCCATGAAGGGATCGGGATCGAACTGCTCGATGTTGAACACGCCCTTCCCCGCCCAGGTGCCGTCGAGCATCAGCGCCGAGCCGATCATCGCGGGGACGCCGGTGGTATAGCTCACCGCCTGGTTGCCGGTCTCGGCGAAGGCCTCTTCGTGATCGCAGACATTGTAGACGTACACCGTCTTCTCCGCCCCATCCTTCACGCCGGTGGCGATGTCGCCGATATTGGTCTTGCCCTTGGTGGTGGTGCCGAGCGTCGAGGGCTCGGGCAGCACCGCCTTGAGGAACTGAAGCGGCACGATCTCGCGGCCTTCGTACATCACCGGCTCGATCGAGGTCAGGCCGACATTCTGCAGCACGCGCAGATGCGTCAGATACTGTTCGCCGAAGGTCATCCAGAAGCGGATGCGCTGGATCTCGGGGTAGAAACGCGCGAGGCTCTCCAGCTCCTCATGATACATGAGGTACATGTTCTTCGCGCCGACCTGATCGAACTGGAACACCTGCCGCGTCGAGAGTGCCGGGGTCTCGATCCACTGGCCCTTCTCGTAATGCCGCGCGGGCGCGGTGATCTCGCGGATGTTGATCTCGGGGTTGAAGTTGGTCGCGAAATGCTGGCCGTGATCGCCGCCATTGCAGTCGAGGATGTCGAGCGTGTCGATCCGGTCGAGCAGATGCTTCTTGATGTGGCCGGCGAACACGCTGGTGACGCCCGGATCGAAGCCCGAGCCGAGCAGCGCCATCAGTCCCGCCTGCTCGAAGCGCTCGTGATAGTCCCATTGCCAGCTGTACTGGAACCGCGCCTCGTCGCGCGGCTCGTAGTTCGCGGTGTCGAGATAGTCGGTGCCGGTATTGAGGCAGGCCTCCATCAGGTTGAGGTCCTGATAGGGAAGCGCGAGGTTGACCAGCAGCTTGGGCTTCACCCGCTCGATCAGCGCCGAGGTCGCGGCGACATCGTCGGCGTCCACTTCGGCGGTGTCGATGGTGGCACCGAAGCGCTGCTTCACCGACTCCGCGATCGCGTCGCACTTGAACTTGCGGCGGCTGGCGAGCGTGACCTTCCCGAACAATTCGGGGTTCTTCGCCATCTTGTGGACCGCGACCGACGAAACGCCGCCGGCGCCGATGACCAGAACGTCCTTCACCTGATTCTCCGTCAAAATAGGGGTTGCGGGCCAAATAGGGGAGCGGGGGGCGGGATGCAAACGTGGTGGGCGGGAATTGCTTTCCCCTTCTTCGTCACCCCGGATTTAATCCGGGGTCCCGCTTCTTCGCTGCACCAGAAGAAGCGGGACCCCGGCTCGAGGCCGGGGTGACGAGTGAGGCAGAAGGCCTTAGGCTTCCCCAAACATAAGGAGAGCCCCATGCCGATCGACCGCCGCACCATGCTGGGAGCCGCCATCAGCGCCACCGCGCTTGCCGCCAGCGCCGCGCGCGCGCAGCAATGGGGCGATCCGCCGACGCCGGCCGCGGGCGATCCCAAGGCTCCGCAATGGCCGCCGGCGGAGAGCTTCTCGCTGTGGCCCGCAGGCAAGATGCCCAATGCGCCCGCCAAGCTCCCCACGCCCACCGGCACGATGAACGGCCCAGCCAATGCGCGCGAGCTGTGGCTGACCGGCGTCGCCGAACCGCATGTCGGCGTGTTCCGCCCCGCCAAGCCCGATGGCCGCGCGGTGCTCGTCATTCCCGGCGGCGGCTACCGGTTCGTTTCGGTGCATAATGAGGGGATCGATGTCGCGGCCGAGCTGACCGCGCAGGGGATCACCTGTTTCGTCCTCGTCTATCGCCTTCCCGGCGAGGGCTGGGTCAACCGCGCCGACGTGCCGCTGCAGGATGCGCAGCGGGCGATGCGGCTGATCCGCGCGGGCGCCGCGACCTGGGGAATCAATCCCGACAAATTGGGGGTGCTGGGCTTCTCCGCGGGCGGGCATCTCGCCGCCGCGCTTTCGGTCGGGCATTCGGACCCCGTCTATGACCGAGTCGACGCGGCGGATACCCAGTCCGCGCGGCCGGGCTATTCGGGGCTCGTCTATGCGGTCACGTCCTTCACCTCGGCGGGCAACGAGAATCGTAGATCGAACGGGCTGTGGGGGGAGTCGGCCGACGCGGCGACCAAGGCGCGCTACGATGCGCTCGCGCGGGTCGGTTCGGACACGCCGCCGAGCTTCCTCGTCCATGCGATGAACGACGGCAGCGTGCCGATCCGCCAGAGCATCGCGTGGATGGAGGCGTGCATCGCCGCGCGCGTGCCGGTGGAGGCACATCTGCTCCAGACCGGCGGGCACGGGTTCGGCGGGGCGCATCTGCCGGAGAAATCGTCGGGCCGTCCCTGGCCGCTGCTCTTCGCGCGCTGGACGGCGATTCAGTAGATCGGTTGCATTTCGGTACCGATTGCCGCACCCTTCCTGTCTTCAACAGGAGGGGGAAGAGTCATGCAGCTTCTGGTACCCGTAGTCGCGCTGATCGCCTGGACGATGGTCATCATGCTCTGGCTCTACATCGTCCGCATTCCGGCGATGAAGAAGGCCGGGATCGACCTCAACGCCATTCGGGGCAGCAAGCCCGGCCAGCTCGACACGATCCTCGAGGACAGGGCGCAGTGGCCGGCCCATAATTATATGCACCTGCTGGAGCAGCCGACGCTGTTCTACGCGGTGTGCTTCGCGCTGGTGCTGCTGCACGCGGGCAGCGGCTGGAACCCGGCATTGGCCTGGGCCTATGTCGGGATTCGCGTAGTGCACAGCATCGTCCAGATCACCACCAACCGGATCAAGCACCGTTTCCTGCTGTTCGCGCTGTCGTCGCTGGTGCTGCTCGCGCTCACGGTGCAGGCGGTGCGATCGGTGTTCGCGGCGGGGCTGATCTGATCTCTCCCCAAGACGATCACGGAAAGAGCCGCACCAGGCTGCGTTCGAGCATCAGCAGCTGCCACAAGGTCCGGCCGTGTTCCGCGCGGCCGGCCTTGTGGTCCGCGGCCAGGGCGGAGATCGTGGCGGAGTCGAACCATCCGGTGGCGAGCAGGACCTTCGATTTCGCGAGCGCCGCCGCCTCATCGGCCAGCGCCTTGCGGAACCAGGCCGAGACCGGAGTCACGAACCCCATTTTGGGCCGGTAGAGGATGTCCTTCGGCAGCCAGGGCTCGAGCGCCTTCTTCATCAGCCACTTGCCCTGCCCTGCCCTGATGCGCAGGCTTGGCGGCAGTGTCGCGGCGAACTCGACGAGGCGATAGTCGAGCAAAGGCTCGCGCGCCTCGAGGCTCACCGCCATGCTGGTGCGGTCGACCTTGGTGAGGATATCGCCGGGCAGGTAATGCTTGATGTCGGCATATTGCGCGCGGTCGAGCCCGTCGCGCGCGGGGGCGAGGCGCATCGTGTCGGTGTAGCGCTGCTCCGCGGTGTGACCGCCGAGCGCCTTGCGCGCGGCGTCGCTGTAGAGCTGGCTGCGCAGCGCCGGGCCGGTGACGCCGACCGCCTTGGGATAGGCGAACTCGCCACCCTCGGCGAGCGCGAGGAAGGTGGTCTTGGCGCGAAAGGGGCGCGGCGCCCAATCGGCCTTGGGGTAGAAGCGGCCGAGCGTGCCGAACACGCTGGCGCGCAGGCCGGGCGGCAGCAGGCCGCGCATCCGCTCCTCGGCGGCGAAGAATTTGTAGCGGCGATAGCCCGCGAACGCCTCGTCCGCACCGTCGCCCGACAGCGCGACCGTCACGCTCTCGCGCGCGAGCTGGCAGACGCGGTAGGTGGGCAGCGCGGAAGCATCGGCGAAGGGCTCGTCGAAGGCCGCGACCAAAGTGTCGATCAGCGCGAAATCGTCGGAAGCGACCTTGCGCTCGCGATGCGCGGTGGCGAAGCGCTCGGCGACCAGCCGGGCGTGCGCGGTCTCGTCATGATCGGCCTCGTCGAAGCCGATGGTGCAGGTCTTGACCGCGGTCTTGCTCGCCTCGGCCATCAGCGCGACCACCGCCGACGAGTCGACGCCGCCCGAGAGGAACGCTCCCAGCGGCACGTCCGCGAGCATGCGCGAGACCACCGCCTTTCGCATCAGCTCGACCAGCTCGGCCTCGAGATCGCGCAGCTTGCCGGCGGCGCGCTTCGAGAAATCGATGTCCCACCATTTCACCGGCTGGGGCATAGGCTTGCCGCGTTCGAGCAGCAGGAAATGGCCGGCGGGGAGCTTCTTCACCCCCGCGAGCAGCGATGCGTCGTCGGGGACGTAGCCCAGCCCCAGATAATCCTCGACCGCGCGGAAATCGGCGGCGCGGCGGAAGGAGGGATGCGCGAGCAGCCCCTTGATCTCCGAAGCGAAGGCGACCGCGCCGTCCGACAATTCGGTATAGACGAGCGGCTTCACCCCGAACCGGTCGCGCGCGAGGAACAGGCTTTTCCGGCCCTCGTCATAGAGAGCGAAGGCGAACATGCCGTTGAGCCGGTCGAGCATCGCCGGCCCCCAGGCGCGCCAGCCATGGAGCAGCACCTCTGTATCGCCGCTGGTCTGGAAGCGCGCGCCCAGCGCCTCCAGCTCGGCACGGATCTCCCGGAAATTGTAGATCTCGCCATTGTAGCTGACGACCAGGCCCTGATCGGCGGTCGCCATGGGCTGCGGGCTGCCCGCGATATCGATGATCGACAGGCGGCGATGCGCGAGGCCGACGCCCGGCGCGGTCCACACGCCCGATCCGTCGGGCCCTCGATGCGCGAGCGCGTCCGCCATCGCGGTCAGCCGCGCGGGGTCAACGGGCTTGGGGGTTCCGGGATAATAGAGACCAGCGATTCCGCACATGATCCGGCCCTAGCGAACCGGAGGACTCAGCGCGAGCCCGACATGCGGTCGGCGAGCGCGTCGATCGGGCCTACTGCCGTAAGGAAGTCGCGGACCGCCGCATCGGCGTCCAGATTGCTGCCGCGTTCGGCCGAGACGAGCACCGCCACCGCGCGCTGTTCGCCGCCGAACAGCTTCACGCCGAGCGTCGCCAGCTTCACGCGATTGTCGCTGCCGGTCAGCACATCGCCGACGCGGTACCAGGTGGTGACGACGCGCTCGACACGGCCGGGCCCCACCATGCGCAGCGTCTTGCCGCCGGCGACGCCGGGCAGGTCCTCGATCCGCACCCAGCGGTCATTCTCGCGGATCGCACCGATCCCGAAGCCGACCAGTTCCTTGCCCTCATGCTGGCTGTCGTAGAGCGCGACCGCGAGGTCGACCGCCCTGCCCTGCCCATCGACATAGCGGCCGATCAGGAAGTGATCGGCGCCGGGATAGTTGGGCGCCCAGGGGGCGGTGGTGCTGAGCGGGGCGCGGGTCCAACCGGTGACTTGCGGCAGTTCGATCTGGGCGGGCAAGGGGGTGGCCCGCGCGGCGACGAGGCTCGACCAGCCGAGAAAGACCGCCGCGATCGCGGGCACCAGCAACGACGCCACCGCGCCGTCGATATGGCGGCCGGGATCGCGCTGGAGCGTCGCGGGATCGAACCAGGCCGCGTCGGGATCGCGGTCGAACCATTTCCAGCCGATCGCGAGCACCGCGACCATCACCAGCCCGAAGAACACCCAGCCATAGACGATATGATCGAGCCCGGTGGCCTGCTCGACGGTGGTCCACCAGGCGACATAGATGGTCCCGAAGGCGCGCAGCCCGTTGGCGATCACCGGCACCACCAGGGCCATCGCCATGAAGCCGAACCGGCGCTTCCAGCTAACATAACAGACATTCGCGACCAGCACGCCATAGGCGACCATCGCAATCAGGAACTTGGCGCCCGAACAGGCCTCGGCGACTTCGAAATAGCCGTTGGGCGTGGTGATCAGCACCCCGTCCACTTCGGCGGGGACGCCGAACAGATGGAGCAGCGGCATCACCATCCGCACCGTGATGTCCTGCAGCGGTTCCTCGAGGAAATCGCCGAAGGGCACGAGGAAGACCATATAGGCCAGCGGAAACAGCAGCGCCCGGGTGACGTTGAGCCCCAGCACGGCGACCACCGCGCCCTGCATCATCGCGACCAGCCCGGCATGGCGGAACAGCGCCACGCCCGAGGCATCGCCGACCAGCCAGCTGAGCCCGCCCGCGCCGACCAGCGCCAGCCCCGGCCACCAGCCCTGAGGCGTCACTTGCGACAACTCGGCGCGGCGCTGCCACACCAGCCAGGCAATGACGGGGGCGACGAACAGGCAATGCCCGAAGGTCGTGTTGGTCCAGTAGATGGTCGCGAGATCGGTGGCGTCGCGGTGGAAGAGCAGCAGCAGCGCCGCCCATGCGCCGCCAAGCATCGCCGCGTGGCGCTTCCAGGTTTGGCTGAATTCGACCCCGGGCGCCGCGTGGGAGACGCTCGCGGCGGTCACGCCTCGATCCTCTTCCCGATCGGCCTTACGTCCAGGATCTTGTCGAGCGGAGCGAGCCGCGCTTCCCAGCTATAGCGCTCCATCACCTGGCGGCGCGCCGCCTGGCCGAGCTCGGCGGCCATTTTGGGGTCCGACAGCAATTGCGTCACCGCCTCGGCGATCTCGCCCACGGTCGAGCCCACCTTGATCGTACCGGCGTGATCGATGCCCTGCGCGGCGGCAGCCGACGCGACCACCGGCTTGGCCATCGCCATGCCCTCCAGCACCTTGTTCTGGATGCCTCGCGCCAGCTTGAGCGGGGCGACGATCACCGACGCCGCGGCGACCCAGCCGCGCACGTCCGCGACTTCGCCCGTCACCACCACGCCGGGCTCCCTGGCCAGCGCCCTGACCGCGTCGGTCGGGTTGCGGCCCACGATGGCGAAGCGCGCGTCGGGATGGACCAGCCGGATGTGCGGCATGATCGTCTCGACGAACCAGGTCACGCCCTCGATGTTCGGGCGGTAATCCATCTGGCCCGTGAAGACGATCATCCGGCCCATCGTGTCGATGCGCTTGAAGGTGGCCATCGGATCGAACTGGTCGGTATCGATGCCGTTCTCGATGACATGGACGCGCTCGGCGCCGGTGCGCTCGATGAACAGATCGGCCTCGGCCTGGCTGACGAACAGGTTCGCGTCGGCGCGCGCCGCGATCGCCTTTTCATGCGCCAGCAGCATCCGCGCCTCGCGCCCGAGCATCCAGCCCATCGGGCCCTTGCTGCTCTGGGCATAGGCAGCGAACTTCGCCGAATCCATGTCGACAAAGTCCATGATCACCTTCTGGCGCGGCCGCGGCGGCAGATATTGCGCCATCTGGCTGGAGAAGACGAAGATCGTGTCGATCGCATGCCGCGCGAGCAGATTGTCGACCGAGGCGCGGATCTGCGGATTGTCGAACGAGGTCAGCGACACCGGCCGGTGCGACATCAGCGCCTCGAACCCCGACATGGCCTGGCTCTTCGACCGCCAGATCACCGAACGGTTGCCGGTATAGCGCGCCAGCCCGCCCTTGTTCTTCAGATCGGCCGGATCGTCCGCGAAGGTGACCAGATGGACGCGCTTCTTGGTCGAGAGATATTTGAGGATGTGGAAGCCGCGGATCTTATCCCCCCGGTCAGGCGGATAGGGGATGCGATGCGCGAGGAAGAGGATATCGCCCATCAGCCGAGCCCCTTCGCGATGAAGGGGCCGATGCGGTTCGCGACCCAAAGCGGCAGCTTTTGCCACACCGCGATCTGGAGCCTGTATTTGGGATTGAGCGGGCTGGCGTCGCGCGCCTTTCCGCCCGGCGCGGTGCGCTCGTAATAGGTCAGGGGCTGGGGCTCGAAGCCCCAATTCTTCTTGTAGGCGGCGGGGCCGGTACCGGTCTTGGACCGGCCGAAGTCGAAATGGGTGCAGCCGCGCGCGCGGGCATGGCGCATCAGCTCGAAATAGAGGCGCTCATTGGCGCGCAGGCCGCGCGCGGCGGCGGTGCCGCCTCCCCAATAGGGATAGACGGTCCCGTTCCAGTAAAGGCTCAAAACGCTCGACACAGCCACTCCGCGGTGCCGGACTATCAGGATGTCGGCGGATTTGCCAAATTCCTGCAAAACCGCGGAAAACAGCGCCCGCGGGAAGACCGGCGTGCCGAGATTGCGAACCATCTCGGCATAGACCGCGTAATGCTCGCCCGCGTCAGCCACGTGACAGCCGGTGACCACCTCCAGATCGTTCGCCAGTGCCTTGCGGACCTCGGCGCGGTGCTTGCGCGGGATGGCGAGCAGTTCGGCCTCGTCATCGGCGGCGAGCGGGCGGACAAAGCCCTGATAGCGGGTGCTCTCGGCCTCCCATTCGGGACCCGGCAAGGGGCCGCCGCGAACCTCCATCGATCCGCAGCCGAGCTTCTCGGCCAGCGCCCAGCTTTCCCGGGCCAGCGCCGCCGCGGCCTTGGGGCTGCTCGCGAGGATGCCCCCGCCGACCCCGAAGCCGGCCGATGCCAGCACGCTGCCGAACAAGGGCGATTTGCAATGGGTGAGCGGCATCACCCCCGCGATCTCGCCATTGCCTTTCTCGGCGACGAGATAGTGTGCCTTCTGGCCGCAACCTTTCTCGACCGCGACGCTCCAGGCGGGCAAGTGGAACGGGGTGCCCTCGCGATGATCGTGCACGAACGCGCCGATGCGGGCGCGCTCGATCGGGTCGCTCAGATTGGCGACATGGATGCCCAAGGGCAGGAGGAACATGGGTGCATTCACTGCAGCCTCTCGGCCTCGCGCGCCACTACCGCGTCGGTGCGGCCCCATTGATGACCCGCCATCAGCGTCCGGAGCTTGCCTGCCATCGCGCCGAGCCGGGCATAGTGGCGCAGCTTCGACTTGACCGGCGCGTTGGCGACACGGGGCTGATCGGGATCGATCTCCCAGGGGTGGAAATAGAAGACCGCCGGGCGCGCCGCCTTGTTGGCTTCGCTGACCGCGCCGCGGGTGATGCTCCCGGGCAGCAGACGGAAAAAGCCGCCGCCGGTCGTGACTTCCTTGCCCGCGACTCTGGCGATGGTGATCGGCAGCTCGATCAGGTCCGAGCCCGCGACCGGGCGGTATGCGCCGCGCGGGGCTTCGGCCCAGCCATAATGATCGTGGCGGATCGGCGCGACGCTGGAGGAATAGGCATAGCCCTCGTCGGCAAGCACCTGATGGGCCCAGGGCGTCCGCGCGTCGATCGAGAAGCTGGGCGCGCGATATCCGGTAACCTTCACGCCGCTCGCATCCTCGATGGCCGCGCGGGCGCGGGCGAGGTCGGCGCGGAACTGCTCGGGCCCCATGGTGAAGACGCGCTGGTGATCCCAGCCATGGCTGGCGATCTCGTGCCCGCCCTCGACGATCCGCCGCATCAGCGCCGGATAGCGCTCCGCCACCCAGCCGAGGGTGAAGAAGGTCGATTTAACCCCCGCCCGCTCGAACAGCGCCAGCACCTTGTCGGTATTCGCCTCCACCCGATGCTCGAGCGAATCCCAGTCCGCGCGGTCGATCACCTTCTCGAAGGCGCCGACCTGGAACCAGTCCTCGACATCTACGGAAAGGGCGTTGACGACCATGGCGAGCGGTCAGGCCGCATTGCCGCGGATCGCGGAAAGATCGGGCTTGCGGCCGTCGCTCTCGACCCAATCGACGAGCAGGCTCAGCACGCGGCGCAGCGCCTCGTCCTGTTCCTTGAGGTGCGCTTCGAGCTCGGCGATGCGCCGCGTCAGTTCGGGATCGGCGCTGCCCTGCTCCTGGCGGATCGGCCAGGGTTCGCTCGATTCCGGCGGCGGCGCGGGCGATCCGATCGGCATCGGCGCGAACGCGCGCAGGTCCAGCGGCGAGGTCTCGGGCGCGGGCGCCGGGACATAGCTGGAGGCCGGCGTATCGCCGTCGAGATCGGCGATCACCGCGGCGAGGTCTTCGGCCTGGAAGGTGTCGATCTGCTCGATCGCGCCGAACAGCAGGACACGGCCGGCAAGCTGGTTGAGCCGGCGCGGGCTTCCGCCCGACCAGCGGTACATGGCCGCGACCGCATCGTTGGTGAAGCGCGGCTTGCCCCGCCAGCCGACGCACGAGAGGCGATGGATCAGATAGGGTTCGACCTCGTCGGCATCCATCGAATCGAGATGGTGCATCGCGATCACGCGCTGGCGCAGCTGCTCGAGCCGCGCATCCTGCAGCCGCAGCCGGAACTCGGGCTGGCCGAGCAGGAAGATCTGGAGCAGCGGATAGCCGCCCGCCTGGAAATTGGAGAGCATACGCAGCTCCTCCAGGCTTTCCAGCGGCAGCGCCTGCGCCTCGTCGACGACCAGCAAGGTCCGCCGCCCGCCGCGCGCGACGGCGTGCAGCCCCTTTTCGATCGCCTGCAGCATCGCCGCCTTGCTGAGCGTCGCCGCGTCGATATCGAGCCCGTTGGCGACCAGCCGCAGCAGATCCTCGGGCTTGAGCTGGGTCGAGACGATCTTGACGACGTTCATCCGCTCGCGGTCGATCTGGCCCAGCAGATGCCCCATCAACGTGGTCTTGCCCGAACCGGGATCACCGGTGATCACGACAAAGCCCTCGCCCTGGCTGAGGCCATAGCCAAGGTAGGCCATCGCCTTGCGGTGCGTGGCGGTATCGAACCAGAAACGCGGATCGGGGGTCAGCTGGAACGGCCGGCCGCTCAATCCATAATGGTCGTCATACATGGCGTTCGTCCCGCCCCTCAAAAGCCGTACCGCAGGCCGAACAGCGCCTGCGCGGTGATGTCACGATCGGTGCCCTGCGCCTCATAGCCATAGACGCCCACGGCGGCGGTGGCATCGAGGTGGCCGAAGAAACGCTGGGTATAGGCGGTATTCGCGCCCCAGCCCATCGTCGCGTCCGATCCCGGCAGATCGCTGTCATAATAGGTGATGAAGGCGTTGCCGTTGATCGCGGCGTTACGGCCGATCGTGCGGCCCGCGAAGATCTGAGCATAATAGGTCTGGTCCGACGTGCCGTCGATCGTGAAGCCGGGCGCGCCGGTGGGCGCGATGAAGTCACGCCGGGCATAGCCGCCGCCAAAGCCGAAATGGTTGGGACCGCGATTGAGCACCATCACGCCGGTCACGCCGCGCGAGCGATAGTTGCCGGTCGCCGCGGAGGCGAAGATGCCGCTCATGCAGCTGCCCGCCGCGCTGCCATTCGTGCCGAAGACGCAGCCGGTGTTGTTCTGCTGGAACGGGTTCTCGCTTTGCGTGTCGAACGCGGTCGGCAGCCCGGCAATGCCGCCATTGGTCTGCTGGCCATAGCTGGTGACGCTGTCATAGACGCCGATCTGGATTCCGCTGCCCGGGCCCATCTGGTAGCTGAGCGAGCCGGTATAGCTCCACGAGCCGTAACGCTTGCCGACGCGCGCCTCGAGGAACGTGCGGCGGCTGGGGCGCCAGATCACGCCCGCGTCCCAGAAGATGCCGTCGGTGTCATAGGCGATGCGCGGTGCGGACGCGGGGTCGGTCACGAAGCGCCCTGCGGCGTCGCGCACCGGCTGGCCGCCGACATCGAGCAGCGCATCGCGCTGGGTGATGCGAATCTGTTCGTAACCCACGCCGCCCGCGAGCGCGAAGCCGCGCCCGACCGGCAGCACCACATCGCCGCGGCCATATTTGCCCTCGAACCGGTTATCGAGCTGCCCGGCATTCTCGCGCGTATAGGCGCCGCTGACGGTGATCCCGACCGGCAGCACCGTGCCCGATTTCACGCCGATGCTGGCGGTCGCGACATGCACCTGCGAATCGTCATAGATGTCGAGCGGCGCCTGCCCCGCCGGAACGCCCGTCCCGCCGCCCGGCGCCTCGACCTTGGTATAGCCGAAACGATAGGCGGCGTTGACGAACATCGGGCCGACATGGGTTTGCAGGTTCGGCCCGGCATAGGCCGAATAGACCTGGCTGCGGTTGGTGCGGTCGCCCGAAAGGTCGCCGGGGCTCGCGCCGCGAATGTCCGAGCGGCCGCGCGCCGCGATGCCGCCCGCTTCGAGCGTGAAGCCGGGCGCGACCCGCGCGCGGATGATCGCGACGCCGCTGTGCAGGTCGTCGTCGGGCGTTGCGCTGTCGTACGAGAAGCGGTGCTGATACTGGTAGCTGAGCTGGACCTGGACGCGGCGCGTGTTCACCGTGGCGTCGATGCCGGCGCCGACGGTCGAATAGGTCAGCACGTCGCCGCCCTGAAGGTCCGCCGTCAGCACCTGGCCGGCGTCGATATGCGGGGTGATCTGCACCGTGCGCTGCGCATGAGCGGGCATTGCCGCGAACGCCGCGAGGGCAACGAGGGAACCAATAGCCAGCCGGGTCACTTCCCCGCCTCCCCATAACCATAATAGCTGCCAAACCGGCGGCCGCCGGGCTGGAACGAGACCGAATTGAGCACGAGCTGGATATGCTCGCAGGCGTCGAGCATCGCGGTCGCCTCGCGCAGGTCCGACTCGCTGGTCCGGTCGGCGCGGACGACGAGCATCACCTGCCCCGCATGCAGCGCCAGCACCGAAGCGGGCGAGGCGGCGAGCGCGGGGGGCGAATCGAAGATCACGATGCGGCGCGGATTGGCCGCGGCGAGCCCGTCGAGCACCGCGCGGGCGCGGTCCGACGCGAGCATCTCGGTATCGCTATGGCTCTTGGTGCCCGCGGGGAGCACGCAGAGCTGCGGCACATCGGTCTCGATGATGCAGTCCTCGGCATTGCCGACCGCACCCGAAAGCACGTCGAGCAGGCCTGGCCCCTCGGGCAGGCCGAGTCGTTCGAGCACGTCGGGCTTGGCGAAATCGGCGTCCACCAGCAGGATCTCGACATCCTTCTCGGCGGCCATCGAAAGCGCCAGGTTGATCGCGCAGAAGGTCTTGCCCTCATTGGGCTGCGCCGAGCAGACGAGGATCATCCGCGCGCGCTGGGCATCCTTGCCCGAGACGGTCCGCGCGGTGAGCAGAAGCTGGCGCTTCACCAGGCGGAATTCCTCGGCGAGCGGCGTGATCGAACCGCCGGGGACGATCATCCCGCCCTTGCGCAGCGCCTCGCGGTCGACCGAAGCGGTGCGGCGGCCGGACTCGATCTTTTGCACCGGCGCTTCGGCCGCGAAGCCCCGGCGGATCGCCGGTTCCTCGAGTTCGTAAACTTCCTCGGGCGGCGCCTGATAGGCCGGCATCTGCGGCGGCGCCTGACGCGGTTCGACCACCGGGGGCTGGACCACCGGCGGCTGGCCATAATGGAATTGTTCCGCCGCCCTTTCGAGCAGCGTCCCCTTGTAGCGGCGCGGAGACTGGTCGTTCATCGCCTCACGCCCCCATGCCACGCTGGATGAATTCGACCCCGATCAGCCCGATCCACGCCGCGCCAAGCGCCGCGAGACCGCCCGCGAACAAGGTCAGCTTCTTGCGCCGCATCGCGATCTGCGCCTGGGTCAGCACCTCGCCGATCGATCCGATCACCGGCATGCCCGAGGCCTTTTCCAGCCGCGTCGCGGTCGAGAAGGTCGTCTTGAGCTTGCCGAGCGCGAACGCCGCCGCGATCCCCGCGCCGAGCCCCAGGATCAGCACGCCCGTCAGCAGCAGCGGCCGGTTGGGCGAGGTGGGCGCACGCGGCTGGGTCGGCGGGTCGATCACGCTGAACTTGACCGCATCGGTCTCGGTCTGGACCGAGCTCTTGATCCGCACCTGCTCGCGGTCGGCGAGCAATTTGTCATACTGGTCCTTGAGCACCTGATAGTCGCGGTCGATCGCCGACTGTTCGGCGGCGGCCGCCGGATTGTCGGTCATCGCCGCCTGGAGCCTCGCGAGGTCGCCCTCGATCGCGCCCTTGCGCTGGGTCAGCATCGCCACCTGAGTGATCTTGTCGGCGCGCATCGCCTGCAGGCTGACATAGAGCGGATTGCTCGCGCCGCCGCCGCCCGCCGACAGCGGTTCGCGGTTCGCCGCCGCCGTGGCCGCCGAAAGCTGGTTGCGCAGCGCAATCACATCGGGATGATTCTCGGTCCAGCCGCGCGCCCGCGCTTCGGCGAGCTGACCCTGGATCGCCGCGAGCCGCGCGCGGGCCGGACCGGCAACTCCACCCCCGCCCCCGGGCACGCTCGCCGCGGTGCCGGCCATCTGCGCGTTGATCGTGTTAAGCGCGCTCTGCGCAGCGGCAAGATCGTTCTCGACCTGCGCGAGCTGCGAGCGCGCCTGGCTGATCCGCTCCTGGAGCGAGCCCGTCCCCGGCAGCGCGCCCAGATAGCGCGCCTGGAAATCGGACTTCTTGGCCTCGGCCTCCTGAAGCGCCTTTTGCCGCGCGTCGATCTGCTGGTCGAGGAACCGCAGCGACTGGGCGGTCTCCTCGCGATTGCCCGACAGATTGTCCTCGACGAAAATGTCGATCAGCTTCTGCGCGATCTGCTGTGCCAGCTTGCCGCTGCCCGCCGTCACCGTGATCTCGAACAGATTGTCCGCCTGCGCGGTCAGCTTGATCATCTGCTGCAGCGAGGCGACCCGGTCGGCCACGTCGCGTTCGGTCGCGACCGTCCTGGCGAGATCGGTGCCGCGCACGACCTTGGCGAGATTCTGCGACGAGGTCAGCGTCTGGCGCACCCGGTCGATATCGCGCTGCTGGTCCTGCTGGGCCTGGAGCCCGTCGGTCGGCAGGATCTGGCGGAGCTGGACGGTGATGCGCGCCCGGCTCTCATATTTGTTCGGCATCTGCGACACGACCAGCCAACCCGCGAGGCACACGCCCCACGCCACCGCCAGCGCGATCCACCGGCGCATCCAGACCGCATGAAGCGCGGCGCGAAGTTCGTCGTAGAGGCTGCCCATCAGACGCTCAGAACATGCTTTCCGGAATGATGATGACGTCGCCCGGCGCCAGCTTCACATTGGCCGAGACGTCGCCATTCTTGAGGAGGTCCGAGAGCCGCAGGCCATATTCCTGCTGGCGCCCGCTGCGCGCATCGAAGCGGATCAGCCGCGCGCGGTTGCCCGCGGCGAATTCCGAAAGTCCGCCCACCGCGATCATCGCGTCGAGGATCGTCATGTTGGCGCGATAGGGGATCGCCGCCGGCTTTTCGGTAGCGCCCACGATGCGGACCTGCTGGCTCGACGTGCCCGAGAAATTCTCGACGATCACCGAGACGATCGGATCCTTGATATATTCGCTGAGCGCGTAGCGCAGATCGTCCGCGAGCATCGCCGGGGTCTTGCCCACCGCGGGCATGTCGCTGATCAGCGGCACGGTGATGCGGCCATCGGGGCGCACCTGAACCTTCGCCGAGAGATCGGGGTTTCGCCACACGAAGATGGAGAGCTGGTCCAGCGGACCGATGATATATTCCTCGCTGGGGCCTTCACGCCCGCCCACGAAGGTCGATGACGGCAATTGCGGCCGTCCGCCGCCGCCGACGCAGCTCGAAAGCAGCATCATCGCGAGAACCGGGGCGGCAACCACTTTGCCGAAAACAGAGAAACGCATGCTCAGGCCTCCCTCCGCGCCCGGGTGTTGACGGCCGACGTCTCGGCACAACCCGCGCGGGATCGGCATGGCTATGGAGCCAGAGAGGTAAAGATAGCGTTAGGGGTTGTTTCCAGCCGGTCGCAAAACGACCCGCAATGCGCCGCCGCTTTATGACGCATTATCGCGTTTAGATTGATTTTCTAACTCTCACTGAGAGAGTCCAATCGCTTTCTACGAAGCGCGCCACGGCCTAGGCTGCCAATCACACCGAAAACAGGAGGATGAGGACATGGACGCGAAGACCGGATCGATCGACGGCGGCTGCCCGCATGCGGGCGGGGCGCGGGCGCTGCTGGGGCGCACCAACAAGGACTGGTGGCCCGAGATGCTGGCGACCGAGATCCTCAATCCCAATGGCCCGTCGAACCCGATGGGCGCCGATTTCGACTATGCCGAGGCGTTCAAGCAGCTCGATTATGCCGCGCTCAAGGCCGACCTCACCGCGCTGATGACCGACAGCCAGCCCTGGTGGCCGGCCGATTACGGGCATTACGGCCCCTTCTTCATCCGCATGGCGTGGCACGCCGCCGGCACCTATCGCACCGCGGACGGCCGCGGCGGCGCCAATAGCGGGCAACAGCGCTTCGCCCCGCTCGATTCGTGGCCCGACAACGGCAACTTGGACAAGGCCCGCCGCCTGCTGTGGCCGATCAAGCAGAAATACGGCAAGCATATCAGCTGGGCCGACCTGTTCATCCTCACCGGCAACGTCGCGATCGAGAGCATGGGCGGGCCCGTGTTCGGCTTTGGCGGCGGCCGCGCCGACGTGTTCGAGCCCGAGCGCGACATTTATTGGGGCTCGGAAGACAAGTGGGTGAACCAGGGCGTCCAGACCCGGATCGCCCCCGAGCATGGCATGCACGAGATCGAAGGCCCGCTCGCCGCGATCCAGATGGGCCTGATCTATGTCAATCCCGAAGGGCCCCAGGGCAATCCCCACGACGACGCCGGCATGGCGCGCGACATGAAGGAGACCTTCGCGCGCATGGCGATGAACGCCGAGGAGACCGTCGCGCTCACCGCGGGCGGCCACACCTTCGGCAAGGCGCACGGCAATGGCGACGCCTCTTTGCTCGGCGCAGCGCCCGCGGGCGCCGATCTGGTCGCGCAGGGCTTTGGCTGGGTCAGCGGCCATGAGAGCGGCGGCATCGGCGAGCACACCGTCACCAGCGGCATCGAAGGCGCCTGGACCAACACGCCCAAGGAGTGGAGCGAGAATTATTTCCGACTGCTGCTCGACTATGATTACGAGCTGGTGAAGTCGCCCGCGGGCGCCAACCAGTGGCAGCCGATCAACCAGAAGGAAGAGGACAAGGCTCCGGCGGCCTGGGACCCGAGCATCAAGGTCCCGACGATGATGACCACCGCCGACATGGCGCTGAAGCGCGACCCCGAATTCCGCGCGATCAGCGAGAAGTTCCGGAACGACCATGAGGCGTTCAAGGACGCCTTCGCCCGCGCCTGGTTCAAGCTGACCCATCGCGACATGGGCCCCAAAGTCCGCTATCTCGGGCCGGAAGTGCCTGCGGAGGACCTGATCTGGCAGGATCCGATCCCCGCCGGCACCATGCCGTCGGACGCGGAAGTCGCGGCGGTTAAGGCCAAGATCGCGAGCAGCGGCCTGACCGTCAGCCAGCTGGTCAAGACCGCCTGGGCTTCGGCCAGCACCTACCGCAAGTCCGACCATCGCGGCGGCGCCAACGGCGCGCGTGTTGCGCTGGCCCCGCAGAAGGACTGGGAAGTGAACGAGCCGGCGATGCTGGCGAAGGTGATCGACACGCTCAACGGGCTGCGCGGCTCGATGTCGCTGGCGGACGCGATCGTGCTGGGCGGCGTGGTGGGCCTCGAAAAAGCGGGCGCTACCAACGTGCCCTTCACCGGCGGGCGCGGCGATGCGACGGCGGAGCAGACCGATGCCGACAGCTTCGCGGTGATGGAGCCCGAGGCCGATGCCTTCCGCAACTATGTCGGCAAGAAGAAACTGGCGGTGAAGGTCGAGGAAATGATGCTCGACCGCGCGTCACTGCTCGGCCTGTCGGTGCCCGAAATGACGGTGCTGATCGGCGGCCTGCGCGTGCTCGGCGCCAATCACGGCGAGCGCGGCCATGGCCATTTCACCAAGCGTTCGGGCCAGCTGACCAACGACTTCTTCGTCAACCTCTACGACATGACCAATGTCTGGGCGGAGGGCGATGACGGCGACTATGTCGCGACCGACCGCGCCGGCGGGCACACTAAGTGGCACGCCACTCGCGCCGACCTGATCTTCGGCTCGAACGCCGAGCTGCGCGCGGTCGGCGAGGTCTATGCCGAGAACGGGCATGAGGAG
Source organism: uncultured Sphingomonas sp. (assembly GCA_966251045.1). Taxonomy (GTDB): domain Bacteria; phylum Pseudomonadota; class Alphaproteobacteria; order Sphingomonadales; family Sphingomonadaceae; genus Sphingomonas. The sequence continues at coordinate 78,653 of CBINJP010000008.1, read as the reverse complement.
AAGTTCGTGAAGGACTTCGTGGCCGCGTGGACCAAGGTGATGAACGCCGATCGGTTCGATCTGGGGTGAGGTGACGGCATCCCGCGGTTCGCCGCGGGGTGCCGTTCCCCGGCGAAGGCCGGGGTCCAGTTGGGAAGGTTCCACCGCTCCCGCGCCTTCGCCAGTTCACCGATACTGGACCCCGGCCTTCGCCGGGGAACGGCTATGCGCCGACCAGCAACTCCCGCACCGCCGGGTGCCCGAGAAACGCTGACGGGCTGGCACTCGCCCCATAGGCCCCCGATGCGAACACCGCGATTACGTCGCCCACCTCAGCGCGCGGCAGCGCCACCCGGTCGGCCAGCCGGTCGAGCGGGGTGCAGAGCGGGCCGACCACCGACACGATCTCCTCGGCCTCCGCGCCGATCTTCCCGGCCACCGCGACCGGATAATTCCGCCGCACCACCGTGCCGAAATTGCCGGTCGCCGCGAGGTGATGGTTGAGCCCGCCATCGACGACGAGGAAGGTCTCGCCCCCGCTCTCCTTGCGGTCGACGATGCGCGCCAGATAGGCACCCGCCTCGCCCACCAGCCAGCGCCCCAGCTCCACCGCGAAGCGCGTCGCGGAGAGGATCGGCGGGCGCCGGTCGAGCTGCTGCCCCAGCGACCGCCCGATCGCCTCGACATTCACCGGCTCGTCGCCAGCGAAATAGGGAATGCCGAAACCGCCCCCGAGATTGACCATCGGCGGCGGCGAATCGACCGCTTCGGCCAACCGCCCGGCCAGCGCGATGGTCGCGGCCTGGCTCTCGCTGATCGCGGCCGAATCGAGCGATTGCGAGCCCGCGAAGATATGGAAGCCGCGCCACTCCGCGCCGACCGATCCGATCCGCTTGACCAGCGCGGGGACGCGCTCGGCATCGACTCCGAAGGGCGAAGCGCGCCCGCCCATCCGCATGCCGCTGCCGCGCAGCTCGAAATCGGGGTTCACCCGCACCGCGAGGCGCGGAACCTTGCCAAGCCGCTCGGCGATGGCGATCGCGCGCTCGGCCTCACCCTCCGATTCAAGGTTGATCGTCGCCCCCGACGCGATCGCCGCTTCGATCTCGAAATCGCGCTTGCCCGGCCCGGCGAAGCTGACCGACTTTGACGTCATGACTGCGGTCACTTTTTCGAGCTCGCCCGCCGAGGCCACATCCATCCCGTCCACCAGCGGCGCGATCGCGCTCAGCAACGGTGGATAAGGATTTGCTTTGACAGCATAATGTACGCCAATCCCCGCCGGCAGCGCCGCGCGGAGCCGTGCGATCCGTCCACGGACAATCCCGAAATCATAAACATAAAGCGGCGTGCCCCCGGCCTCTGCGATCCACTCGGCGAACGGCAATGCGCGGCCGGCGAACTCGGGGGGGATGGGCCCGATAGCCTTGGCGCCGTTCATGCGAGCCCCGCCTTCAACGCCGCCCGGTCCAGCTTGCCATTGGCATTGCGCGGCAGTTCCTCTCGCCATTCATAGCGCGCCGGCTGCATGAAGCTCGGCAGCTCGCGCCGCAGCCGCCCGCGCAGCGCGTCCTCGCGCGTGCCGTCGCCCCGCGCCACCACCACAATCGCCTGGCCCAGCCGTTCGTCCTTCACCCCGAACGCCGCCGCCTCCGCCGTCTCGCCGCCGGAGAGCACCGCTTCCTCGATCTCGGTGGGGCTGATGCGGTTGCCCGCGCTCTTGATCATCTCGTCGTCGCGGCCGACGAAGCGCAGCAGCCCCTCCGCATCCTCGATCACCGTATCGCCCGACCAGACCGCCATGCCCCCGCTTGTGGCGTAATCGGGCGCGGGACGGAAGCGCTGCGCGGTGCGCTCCGGATCCCGCCAATAGCCCTGCGCGACCAACGGCCCGGCATGGACCAGTTCGCCCGCCTCGCCCGGCGCGGCACGACTGCCATCGTGGCGCACGACGAGGATCTCGGCGAAGGGAATCGCGCGGCCCATCGATTCGGGATGGGCGTCGACCAGCGTCGGATCGAGCCAGGTCGAGCGGAACGCCTCGGTCAGCCCGTACATCGGATAGAGATCGGCATTCGGAAACCGCTCGCGCAGGCCGCGCACCATCGAACGCGTCAGCGCGCCCCCGGAGTTGGTCAGCCGCCTGAGCTTCCCCGCGGTGTCGCCCCATGCAGCCTCGAGCAGTTGCACCCAGAGCGGCGGCACCCCGGCCAGCGTGGTGGCGTCATAACGCTCGACCGCCTTCACCACATCGCGCGCGGTGAGGTAATCGAGCGGGATCACCCGCCCGCCGGCACGCCAGGTGGAGAGCAGCTGATTCTGCCCATAATCGAAGCTGAGCGGCAGGAGCGCCAGCACTCGATCCTCAGATTCAATATCAAGATAATGTGCTACACTTACGGCACCCAACCATAAATTAGCGTGACTAAGCATCACGCCCTTGGGCTTGCCGGTCGACCCGGAGGTATAGAGGATCGCCGCGAGCGCATCCGGATCGGCGCTGGAAGGCGGGAGTTCAGACGAACTCTGAACTTCCTCCCCGATCACGATCCGGCAGCCCGAAAGCACGTCGCCGGCTTCCAGCGAGGCGATGCGTGCCTCCTGGCTGACCAGCAGCCGCGCGCCCGAATCCCCCAGGATGTGCGCCACCTGCGCGCGCTTGAGCACCGGATTGACGGGCACATGCACCAGCCCCGCCCGCGCCGCCGCGAGCGGCATCATGCAGGCGGTGCGCGTCTTGGGCAGCCAGCTAGCCACCCGGTCGCCCGGGTTCAGCCCCTGCCCGCTCAGCCAATGCGCCATGCCGCCGACGGCGGCCTCGAGCGCCGCATAGGTCAGCGTCCCGGCGCGATCCTCCAGCGCCACATCCCCCGGCGCGCCGCACAAGGGCAGCGTGTCGATCGGCCTCGGGGTCGGGTCCAGCGGCACCATGCACCACTCATAGTCTTGGCACCGCACCCGCCAACCCTTACGGCATCGAAAAAATACACGCAGGGAAGATCGTCGTGCTGCCCGATGGGTTACTGGAAGTCGAAAACGCGGTCCGCGCCGTCCTTCGCGACGTGCTGGGGCTGAGCGAGGAACGCGCCGCCGCGTTCCGCGAGAGCACGCCGCTGTTCGGCGCGCTGCCCGAGCTCGATTCGCTCGCGGTGGCGGGGGTGCTCACCGAGCTGGAGGACCGGCTCGGCATATTGATCGAGGATGACGAGGTGGACGGCGAGATGCTCGAGACCTTCGGCGCCCTCACTCAATTCGCCGCGGCCAAGGCGCTCAGGTGATCGACCATTACGACTGGCCCGGCGGGCGCGAGGCGATGATGCGCTTCGGGCCGGCCGATGGTCCGGTCGTGGTGGCGGCGCTGCCGCTGTTCGAGGAAGCCAACCGCACGCGGGCGTTCATGGTGTCGATCCTGCGGGCGCTGGCCGCGCGGGGCATCGCCAGCGCGCTGCCCGATCTGCCGGGCCAGGGCGAGAGCATGGTGCCCACGGGCGATGCAACGCTGGCCAGCCTGCGCCAGGCGTTCGCGGCGGTCCCGGGCGGCTACACGCTGGCGATCCGCAGCGGGGCGCTGCTCGACGCGGGTGAACGAAAGGGCCGTTGGCACCTCGCGCCCCAATCCGGCGCGGAGCTGGTCCGCGAGCTGGAGCGCGTGAAGCAGGCGGGCGGATCGGAGGATTTCGGCGGCAACATCATCTCGGCCGCCTTGCTGGAGGAGCTGGAGGGCGCCGAGGCCGCCGCCGCCCGCGTCGTGCGTCTCGAAAGCGACCCCAAGCCCGCCGACGCCAGATTCCCCGGCGCGCCGCAATGGCGCCGCGCCGAGCCGGACAATGATCCCCCGCTCGCCGCCTTGCTCGCCGACGATATCGCCGCATGGGTGCGCACATGCGAAGGCTGATCGAATTCCCCTGCGCCGGCGAGACGCTGGTGGGCACGCTCGACGAAGCGCCGGGCTCGACCGGGCTGCTGATCGTCTCGGGCGGCAATGAGATCCGCGCCGGGGCGCATCGCGGCATGGCGATGCTGGCGGCACGGGTCGCGGGCGAGCTGGGCGCGCCGGTGTTCCGCTTCGACCGGCGCGGGATCGGCGATTCGTCGGGCGTGAATGGCGGGTTCGAATCGAGCGTGCAGGATATCGCCGCCGCCGCCGCGACCTTCACCGCCGAGGCGCCGCAGGTGCGCCGCCTCGTCGCTTTCGGCAATTGCGATGCCGCCACCGCGCTGGCGCTGTTCCACAGCGTCGCGCATGTCGACAAGCTGCTGCTCGCCAATCCGTGGGTGATCGAGGCGGGAGACGACCTGCCTCCCGCTGCCGCGATCCGCGCGCGCTATGCCGAGCGGCTACGCGATCCTAAGGCGTGGGTGCGATTGGTTCGCGGTGACGTAGATTTCAGGAAATTAATCAGTGGCTTGTCTAAGCTTTCGCATAGCAAATCTGAGGAAGATGCGAGCCTCGCCGGGCGCATGGCCGATGCGCTGGCGGCAAGCGGAACGCCGGTGACCATTTTGCTCGCCCGAGGCGACAACACCGCGATCGCTTTTCGCGGCGCGTGGAAAGGCTCGGCCAAGATCGTCGAATGCGACACGGCGAGCCACAGCTTCGCGCATGCCAAAGACAAGGCATGGTTGTTCGAGCAGGTCACGCAAGCTCTCGCGCAGATCTGAGCATGGGACGCGGGAATCGCGTCGGCGCGAATACGCGTCCATATAATTGCGAGGCGGGACCGCCGATGATAAAGTACCGAGCCCGGCGAAGGGAGGAAATAGGATCGCCGGCGCATGAAGATCGGTGGGGAGCACGCGCCTATGCTTGGCATTTTCCTCGGCGCTATTGCCTTTTTCTGCGGCTGGGCAGGGATTCAGCTATATCGCAGCGCGCGTGAGGCCGACGACACCGAAGTGGAGGCCGCCAGCGCTGCGAAAATCTGGCTGTCGGTGTTGCTGTGGATCGTGGCGATTTGCGCGGGAATGGCGGCGCCCGCTGGACTGTTCGGAGGCCTGTAGCGCTATTGGCCCAAGCGGTGAATCACTCCACCACCGCGTGCGCCACGGCCTCGAAGTCCGCTTCCGCGAGGAACCGCTCCGCATCGAGCGCCGCCATGCATCCCGTCCCCGCCGCGGTCACCGCCTGGCGGTAGATCTTGTCCATCACATCGCCGCACGCGAACACGCCGGGAACCGAGGTCCGCGTGCTGCCGGTCTCGACCTTGATGTAGCTGTCCTCGTCCAGTTCCAGATGCCCGCGGAACAGCTCGGTCGCCGGATGATGGCCGATCGCGACGAAGCCGCCATCGACCTCGATCGTCGACAGCTCGCCCGTCACCGTGTCGCGCAGCTCGATGCCGACAAGGCCGAGCACCCCGCCCCCGTCGATGAAGCGCGACACTTCCTTGTTCCACAGTACCTTGATCTTCTCATTGGCGAAGAGGCGCGCCTGGAGGATCTTCTCGGCCCGGAAATGGTCGCGGCGATGGATGATCGTCACGTCATGGCTGTGGTTGGTGAGGTAGAGCGCCTCCTCGACCGCGGTGTTGCCACCGCCGATCACCGCGACCTTCTTGCCGCGATAGAAGAAGCCGTCGCAGGTCGCGCAGGCGCTGACGCCCTTGCCCTTGAGCAATTCCTCGCTCTCCATCCCCAGCCACTTGGCCTGCGCGCCGGTCGCGATCACGAGCACATCGCCGACATAGACGGTGCCGCCATCGCCGACGAGGCGGAAGGGGCGCTGGGTCAGGTCGATCTCGACGATCGTGTCCCACATCATCTGCGCGCCGACATGCTCGGCCTGCGCCTGCATCTCCTCCATCAGCCAGGGGCCCTGGATGACGTCGCGGAAGCCGGGATAATTCTCGACATCGGTGGTGGTGGTCAGCTGGCCGCCGGGCTGGATGCCCTGGACGACGATCGGCGAAAGCCCGGCGCGCGCGCCGTAAATGGCGGCGGAAAGGCCGGCGGGGCCCGAACCGAGGATGAGCATACGAGTGGAATGGGTAGCGGTCATGGAGTCCATCTAGGGGCTGCGCGGGGCGATGCGCAACAGATTGGACCCGGCTATCCACAGGACAATGGGGAAGGCGCGAAACAAAGGTTTCGCGCGGGATACTTCTACTGGGGAAAGGGTTCACCTTCCCCGGTCTCAACCTACGTCAGAGCACCAGCCAGACCAGGACGCCCCAAAAGGCGAGCGACCCACCGATCGCGATCAACAGGCCGCCCCCCGGCGGCATCATGCGATCGCCATCCTGCTCGATCATAGACGCGGGTATTTTCTGCAACGATTTCATCTCGCCCCACCTCCGCGGGGAAAAATTACCTACTCCTTGGTTATAGAACCGTTGCTGAATCGAAGTCGTTCCGGGAAAAATCCGAATGGGGGTTATTACGGGGACGCCCGTCAGCCGCCCGGCACCGCCCCGATCGCATAGCTGCCGATCCCGATCACCTTGCCCGCGGGCGCGCCATCGGCGTTGATCCGCACGAAGCTGAGGTTGATCGATCCCGATTTGAGCGCGTCCTGCTCGCCGACCAGCCGTCGGACGACATCGGTCGCGGGAATCTCGATCCGGGCGCCGCTGCCATGATTGCCATGCCCGCCACGGTGCCCGGAATGACTTTGGGCCGCCGCGATCTGGAATGGCCCGATCGAGCCGAGCAGCCGGCTCTCGTCGGTGGCGCTTTCGCCCGGGCGGTTCGCGTAGATTTTGTAGAAAAAGCCGCCCTCGGCGCCGATTTCGGTGAGAGTGACGTCCTCGAGCACGAGCGCGAGCTGCCCGGGCGCCACGTCGGGCGGCGCGGCATTGGCTTTGGCGCCGCCCGGCGCGGCCCCCACGCGCGGGACCGGCGGCGCGCCATCGGCGCCGGGCGGGGCGCTGCGCACGATGACGGGCGGCGGAACGAGCGGTGCGCTGACCGTCACCGATTCGTCGCCCAGCGACAGGCCCCCGGGCCCCGCATTTGGGAGCGCGGGCGGTGCCGCATCGGCCTTTGGCGGCCCCGCGCCATCCGCCCCCGGCGGCGCGGCGCGCACGATCGGCGGGGGCGGCGCGGGCAGGCTCAGATCGGCATAGCCATAGCCGAGCGCATCGCAGGCGACGGCGCGGGCGCGCTCGAAGGTCACGCCGCCCGAATAGTCGAACTGGCCCTTCCAGTAATCGGCATCGGCGGCGGGCATCGTCCGCCCCTGCCCCGCCGCGATCCATGCGGACCATAGCCGGTCGATATTGGCGTGGTGAAGCCAGAAGAGCAGGTCGAGCGGGGACTGCATCGTCGCCATCTTGCCGCCGACCAGATTGTGGACATTGTTGTGCGGCGAACCCTCGATCCTCGCCTCGAACGCGCCCGGCAGCCCGCGCTCGAACGCCGTCACATCGGGCGCGAATGCCCCGAAGGCCAGCGCCGGCCCCACGCTGCTGCCTTTGCGGATCTCGAACAGTGGATTGCGCCGGCCATCGCCCTTCGTGAACGCCTCCGGAATCGCCGCCGACGCGAAATAGTCCCAATAGGGCAGCCGCAGCGCATCCTCCCCCGACAGCGCGCGCAGCTTCGCCTCGAACAGGAAAAGATAGCCGCGGTGCCAGGCGAGGAAATGGCCTTTGCCGTGGGGGCAGTGGTTCTGGTGGATATTCGCCCAGAAGCGCAGGCTGTCCGGGCTCTCGGGATCGGTATCGGCCTTGAGCTTCGTCACCGCTTCGAGAAAGGCGGGATAGAGCGGCCCCTTCGCGAACACATCCCAGGGCTCGCGCATCCTCACCATCGGCGGTGCCATGAAGCCGGCGGCGGGCCCGATCGCCGTCCCCGCCCCAAACGCCGCCAATGCCCCGAGTATCGCGCGCCGATCCATGCTGTTCCCCCTGCGCCGAGTCGGCGCGCGGGCATCATGGCAGGGGATGAGGAGAATGGTAGCGGAGGAGGGACTTGAACCCCCGACCCCAGGATTATGATTCCCGTGCTCTAACCAACTGAGCTACTCCGCCCTACCAAGGCGTTCGCCGAAGCGAGGGCGCGCCATAAGTCGCGTGCCGCGACGGGTCAAGCGAACATATGGCGCGAGTGGGGCTCCCACGAGCCGCCGCGGTACCACCAGCTTGCCAGGCCCGCGATCTCGACGTCGCGCGGGGCGAAATCGCGTTCCAGCGCCTTGATGAGGGTCTTCGCCAGCACCGGGGTCACCTTGTTCTGGATCGTGACGTGCGGGCGCCAGCGGCCGGCGTCGGCGGGCGTCAGCATCCCCGCGAAGGCCGCGACCAGCTCCTCGCGAATCGCGTCGAGCGCGGGCGCCTCGATCCGGTAGGCGACGCCGCGGCCGAGCGGCATCAGCCCGCTGACCTTCGCGCGCGGGGCGCGGATACCGCGGGTGGCTTGTGAGAGGCGGTGCCTGAGCTCCTCCGCGACCGAGGGCGGCAAATGGTGGAACAGCGTCAAATGCGCCTCGACGACGTTCTTCTCGGGCGGGAAATGCTCCCGGCGGAGGTGATTGAACCACGCTTGGTCCGGCTTCTCGAACAAAGCTGTGACAATCAGCGGAGCATTCATCGCCACTGCGCCTCCCCGGCGAAGGCCGGGGTCCAGTTGCGATGTCCCATCGACGGTACCGCGCCTTCGCATCCTCGCCGATACTGGGCCCCGGCCTTCGCCGGGGAGGCGTTAAGGGCAGGGGTCAAATCTCGACCTGGCTCCCCAGCTCGACCACGCGATTGGTCGGCAGGCGGAAGAATTCCATCGCGCTTTCAGCGTTTCGCAGCATCCAGGCGAACAGCTTTTCGCGCCAGATCATCATCCCCGGCCGGCTCGACGGCAGCAGGGTCTGGCGCGCGAGGAAGAAGCTGGTGTCCATCATCTTGAACTCGGCGCCGCACTGACTGACCTGCTTGAGCGCGGCGGGCACATCCGCCTCCTGCATGAAGCCATAGGCGATCACCATGCGGTGGAAGCCCTTGCCCAGATCCTCGAGCAGGAAGCGGTTCTCGTCCGCCACATAGGGCGAATCCTTGATCTTCACGGTCAGCAGGATGACGCGCTCATGCAGCACCTTGTTGTGCTTGAGATTGTGGAGCAGCGCATGAGGCACGCCCTCGGGGGTCGAGGTCATGAACACCGCGGTGCCGGGGACGCGGCTGGCGCTGTTCGCGGCCGAATCGATGAAGATCTTGATCGGCATCGCGCTCTCGCGAAGCCGCTCGATCATCAGCTGGCGGCCGCGCGACCAGGTGGTCAGCAGCGTGAAGATGACGAAGCCGATCAGCAGCGGGAACCAGCCGCCATCGGGCACCTTGGTCAGGTTCGCCGAGAGATAGGCGAGATCGACCGCGAAGAAGACCGCGAGCAGCGGCCAGCTATAGCGGCGGCGCCAGCCCCAGAGCGTCGAGAGGACGACCGCGAGCAGGCAATTGTCGATGAACATCGCGCCGGTCACCGCGATGCCATAGGCCGCGGTCAGGTTCGATGAGGTCTGGAAGCTGAGGACCAGCAGGATCACCATCACCATCAGCGCCCAGTTGACGAGCGGGATGTAGATCTGCCCCGCGGTCGAGGCGCTGGTATGCGCGATGCGCAGCCGGGGAACGAAGCCCAGCTGGATCGCCTGTTGCGTGACCGAGAAGGCGCCCGAGATCACCGCCTGCGACGCGATGATCGCCGCCAGCGTGGCGAGGCCGACCATCGGCAGCTGGAGCGCTTCGGGCGCGAGATTGTAAAAGGGGCTGTTGATCGCGCCGGGCTCGCGCATCAGCAGCGCGCCCTGCCCCATGTAATTGCACATCAGCGCGGGCAGCACGAAGAACAGCCACGACACGCGGATCGGCTTGCGGCCGAAATGGCCCATGTCCGCGTAGAGCGCCTCCGCGCCCGTCACCGCGAGCACGACCGAGCCGAGCGCGAGGAACGCCTTCAGAGGGTCATCGAGGAAGAATTGCAGCGCGTGCCACGGGTTCAGCGCCCAGAGGATTTCGGGCGTCTGGAGGAAACTCATCGTCCCCAGCGTCGCGATGGCGAGGAAATAGAGCAGCATGATCGGGCCGAAGAACAGGCCCACCCGCCCCGTGCCGGTGCTCTGGATCGAGAAGAGCAGCACGAGGATCGCCACCGCGATCGGCACGATCAGTCCGCCGAAGCCGGGCGCGGCGATCGCAAGCCCCTCGACCGCCGACAGCACCGACACCGCCGGCGTGATCATCGAATCGCCATAGAAGAGCGCGGTCGCGAACACGCCGAGCAGCACGATGCCCGCGGTCCAGCGCTTCTGCCCGCTCTTCGAATTGATCAGCGCGAGCAGCGCGAGCGATCCGCCCTCCCCCTTGTTGTCGGCGCGCATGATGATGGTGACATATTTGAGCGTCACCACGACCATCATCGACCAGAACATCAGGCTGATCACGCCCATGATGTGCAGTTGGTCGAGCGCGAGCGGATGATGACCCGCAAAGGTTTCGCGGAAGGCGTAGAGCGGGCTGGTACCGATATCGCCGAAGACGATGCCGATCGCGCCGACCGCGAGCTTGAGCATGCCGTCCTGCGCGTGGCCGTGGCCGGCGTGCAGTTCATCATGCGGCGTCTGCGTCGTCGCTGCTTCTGTCGGGGTGGCGCTCACAGGCTCAACGATCGGCCTGGGGGCGGGGAACGGATAGGGTCATACGACCTTGGTTCTCTTCAGGGTGGCGGGCCGTTAGCATGTGCAACATGCCTCCGCAACGAACATTGGAAGATGGTGTTCGCCGGGGTGTGGATCAAGCGCCTAGCTCAAATCCTCCCCCGGAGGGGGAGGGGGACCAGCGAAGCTGGTGGAGGGGTAGCCTCCACGAGCGGTGTCGACTGCGGATAATACCCCTCCGTCAGCCTTCGGCTGCCACCTCCCCCTCCGGGGGAGGATTTTCAGCACGGCTCACGCTCCTCCAAACAGGGCGTCGGCCTCGTTGCGGGTGGGGACGGAACGCAGGACGAAGCTCGAATTGATCGTCACCACGCCCGGCAGCCGCCCGAGATGTTCGCGGTGGAGGCGTTCGTAATCGTCGAGATCGCGGGCGAGGATCTTCAGGCGATAGTCCTGCCCGCCCGACACCAGCGCGCACTCGACCACCCCGTCGATCGCCGCGACCGCGCGCTCGAACCGGTCGAGATCCTCCTCGACCTGGGTGCCGAGGGAAATGTCGACCAGCGCGGTGACGCGGAACCCCATCCGCCGGTGCCCGAGCCGCGCCGCATAGCCGAGCAGATGCCCCGACGCCTCAAGCGCCTGGATCCGCCGCGTACACGCCGATTGCGAAAGCCCCACTTCGCCCGCGATGGCGCTGACGGCCAAGCGCGCATCGGCGGCGAGCAGCTTGAGGATTGCGGCGTCAATTCTGTCGATCATGCATGAATTTCCAATATTGTCGCCCATGATAGCATATTCATGCATGAACGCCATCTCCGGCGCACAACTTTGCAGGGATTCGCACCGGAACTTTGGCGTATGAGGCGCGTCATACGAACATAGGAGAGATGCCATGCGCGTCGGCGTTCCCAAGGAAATCAAGAACCACGAATATCGTGTCGGCCTGACCCCCGCGTCGGTGGCGGAACTGGTCCATGCGGGCCATGACGTGCTGGTCGAGACTCAGGCGGGCATGGGCATCGATTTCGGCGACGAGGCCTATACCCGCGTCGGCGCGAAGATCGCCGCCGACGCCAGGGCGGTGTTCGCGGGCAGCGACATGATCGTGAAGGTCAAGGAGCCCCAGCAGGGCGAGATCGCGATGCTCGAGCCGCGCCACCTGCTCTTCACCTATCTCCACCTCGCCGCCGACAAGCCGCAGGCCGAGGGGCTGATGAAGTCGGGCGCGACCTGCATCGCCTACGAGACCGTCACTTCCAATTCGGGCGCGCTCCCGCTGCTCAAGCCGATGAGCGAAGTCGCGGGCCGCATGTCGATCCAGGTGGCCTCGCACTATCTTGAGAAGGAACAGGGCGGCCGCGGCGAGCTGCTCGGCGGCGTCCCCGGCGTCGCGCCGTGCAAGGTCGCGATCCTGGGCGGCGGCGTCTCGGGGATCAACGCCGCGCAGATGGCGGTCGGCCAGCGCGCCGACGTGACGATCTACGACATCAACAATGAGCGGCTCGCCGAGCTCGACATGCATTTCGGCAGCCAGATCAAGACCGCCTATGCCTCGAAGGCCGCGATCGCCGAAGCCGTCGCGCGCTCGCAGGTGGTGATCGGCGCGGTGCTCGTCCCCGGCGCGGCGGCGCCCAAGCTCGTCACGCGTGACATGCTCAAGACAATGATGCGCGGCTCGGTGCTGGTCGATATCGCGATCGATCAGGGCGGCTGCTTCGAGACCAGCCACGCCACCACGCATGACGACCCGGTCTACGAGATCGACGGCATCATCCATTATTGCGTGGCGAACATGCCCGGCGCGGTCGCGCGCACCTCGGCCTTCGCGCTCAACAACGCGACCTTGCCCTTCGTCCTCAAGCTGGCGAACAAGGGCGCCGAGGCCGCGATGATGGGCGACCGGCACCTCGCCGCGGGTCTCAACGTCTCGGACGGCCTGATCCGCCACGCCGCGGTGGCCGAGGCGCTCGACCTGCCGTTCGAGGCCTGGGGGGAGTGACCAACATCGCCGAATAGAGCGGGCCTCGGCAACAGCACCGCCCTCACGCATCCAATTTGCGCTCGAATTCGTTGAATCGAATTCGGGCGCATTTTTGCATCATCTCAACTTCAAGGCTGCGCCCCGGCGATAAGGACTATCTGCGAGCGTGGATTTTCGTGGTTACTCGCGCGTTCTTCTATGTAAACCTTAGTACAATCACTCATATCTCTTAGTTATGCGAACGCCATACGAACTAAAGTAGAACATTTCTCGAAAAGTGGAAAGAAATGGAGTCAAGTGGGGCTAAATCCCCATTTCACCCGTTGCATCCCTTATTCTTACTTGTTATTACAATGGGGGCGAGCCAGATGAGATATTTGCCTTTAACGGCGTGAAGATTGCTCTTGGAAACTCGGTAAACGCGGTGTAAAATCGGCGGCGAAAACTCTTGCGCCGTTCGCTTGGCGAAGAGGGGACGCCATGCCGAGCAGCCGAAGGAACAAGCCTGACCCGAATCCGAACGACTCCTTCTGGGCGTCACTGCTCGTGCCGCCGCTATGGGTACGTCCCTTTTTCTGGGGGGTTGGTGCGCTGCTCATCCTCGCGGCCGCATTGTCGGCGATCTGGATGATGGGTGCCTGGGTACTGCTTCAGACGCAGAATGCGGACCAGCTCGATGCGAGCTTCAAGATATTGTTCGGCGCGGTCAGCACGGCGCTCGCCACTTTAGGCATTGGCCGGTTTTTCCGGAATTCGTCTCGCAGCCCGGATCGATAATCGCCTATTGCGCCGGCGCCACCCCCAGCGCTTCCCGTTGCCGCGCGACGCTTTCGGCCAGCCGCCGGTTGAGCCAGTCGAGTTGCGCCACCAGCACTTCGCGGTACCCCGCCTCCTGCGGCGCGAGCGAAACCGCGCGCGCCCAATAGGGTCGTGCCTCGGCGAGTTGCCCCGCGCGGACATAGGCGAGGCCGAGGAAGAAGGGCGGGCCCGGATGCCGGGGCGACAGCTCGATCGCCCGGTTGAACGCGAACAGCGACGCGGGCGAGACGCCGCGGTCATGCTCGGCCAGCTTGCTCCCCAGCCCGGTCCAGATCGCCGCGTCACCGGGCGCCTTGAGCGTTCCCCCCTGCATCGCCACCACCGCCAGGTCGGGCGATCCGTCGCGCGTCATCGCGTCGGCCATGTTGAAATAGCCCCAGTTCAAGTTGAACCGCCCGAACATCGCCTCGCGCAGCAGCACTTCGTCGGGATCGACCTCGCCCTTCTTGTCCGCCTGCGCGACCGGATGCCCTGCGAGCCCCGGGCTGCCCTGCCAGGCATAGCCGGTCGCGCCGAGCGTCAGCGCGGTCGCGGCGATCGTCCAGAGCCGCATCGGGAAGCGGATCGCGACCAGCACCAGCGCGGTGAGCACGCCGACGATCAGGAGCATCGCCCAGCCCATCATTCGGTCTCCTCTTTCCCAAAGGAGCGTCGCGCGATGAACAGCCCGATCGCGATCAGCAGGATCGGCGTGAGCCAGAGCGGCGCGGTGAGCCAGCTGAACGGCGGATCATAGGTGACGTAATCGCCATAGCGCTCGACCAGCCAGCCGCGGATCTGATCGGGCGACTTGCCGTCGCGCACCTGCTCGCGCACCTCGGCGCGCATGTTGCCCGCCATCTCGGCATCCGAATCGGCGATCGACTGGCCCTGGCAGACAAGGCAGCGGAGCGATTCCATCAGCTCCTTGGCCTTCGCTTCCTGCTTGGGGTCGGGCAGCTGCGTATAGGCCAGCTCCTGCGCGGGCAGGCGGGAATCGGCGAAGGCCGGGGCGGAAAGGAACGCCAACGCCGCCAAATACAGCATCGTCACCCCGGACTTGATCCGGGGTCCATGTGCAACCCGTGCCGCATGCCTGCCGGTGGCGCGGCGCATGGATGCCGGATCAAGTCCGGCATGACGGCGGGGGAAGGAGGCAGTCATCGCGCCGCCACCAACGCCGCCTGGATCTTGGGCATGTCCTGCGGGCCGATATAGCCGATATGCTGCATCACGATCCGGCCCCTGCCGTCGATCACGAAGCTTTCGGGCACGCCCGCCGACCCAAGCGCGAACTGCACCTTGCGCACGCGGTCGTCGCCGATCGCCGTGAAGGGGTCGCCCGCGGTCTTGAGGAAGTTCGCCATGTCCTCGGGCGTGTCCGCCGTGGCGATCCCGACGATCTCGACCCCCTGCCGCTTGAGCGCCATCAGCTGCGGCGCCTCGGCGATGCAGGGGACGCACCAGCTGGCGAAGACATTGACCAGCCGCACCTTGCCGTCGGCGAAGCCGCTGCTCGCCACCGCGGGCTTGCCCGGCACCAGGCTCGGCAGGCTGAAGGCGGGCATCGGCTTGCCCACCATCGCCGACTTCACCGCGCGGTCGGCGGGCGCGAACAGCCCGGTCGCGACCAGCGCGAACACCAGCAGGAACAGGCCCAGCGGCGCCCAGATCAGCACGCGCCTCACGCCGCTTCCTCGTCGCGCCGCTCGCGCCGGACGCGTCCGAGGAGCGCCATCGCTCCGCCCAGCGCGATCAGGAAACCGCCCAGCCAGATGAACGTGACCCAGGGCTTCCACCACAGCCGCAGCTGGTATTTGTCGTCGGTCCCCGCGCCGAGCACGGCGTAGAGCTGGCCGTCGAGCCTGGTCGAGATCGCCGCCTCGCTGGTGGTGGTCACCGGCTGGCTGAAATAGCGTTGCTGCGGCTGGAGCCGGAACGGATCGCCGTCATTGCGGCGGATGCTCAGCGTCGCCTCGAGCGCGGACCAATTGTCGCCGATGACCGGCCGCACCTCGGTCAGCTTGGCCTTGAACGGGCCGACGCTGACCGTCTCGCCGACGCGGATCGCCGCCAACCGCTCCTGCTTGAACGCGGTGTCCGAGGCCATGCCCGCGATCGCCACCGCGACGCCCAGATGCGCGATCACCATGCCATAGATATGGATCGGCGTGCGGCGCAGGTTGCGCCCCACCAGCGGCAGGAAACTCGCCACCGCCAGCCCCGCCGCCGCCGCCAGCCCCAGCAACGGCACGATATGCGTCCCAGGCGCGGCGATCATCAGCATCACCACCGCGGTCACCGCCGCCGCGGCGGGCAGCAGCATCTTGGCGCCCAGCGCCCCCCATTGGTCCTTGCGCCATTTGAGCATCGGCCCGGCCATCGTCGCCACGACGAGCGCCAGCGCCACCGGCACGCTCGCCTTGTTGAAGAAGGGCGCGCCGATCGAGAGCTGCTGCCCCATCGCCTGCGCGATCAGCGGATAGAGGGTGCCGATGAAGACGATCCCCAGGATCACGCTCAGCAGCAGATTGTTGAGCACCAGCGCGCCTTCGCGGCTGACGAGCTGGAAGGTCGAACCCTGCTTCACCGTCCCCACCCGCGCGCCGAACAGCGCCAGCGCGCCGCCGATATAGAGCGCGAGCAGCATCAGGATGAACGTGCCGCGCGTCGGATCGACCGCGAAGGCGTGGACCGAAACGAGGATGCCCGAGCGGACGAGGAAGGTGCCGATCATCGACATCGAGAAGGCGACCACCGCGAGCATCAGCGTCCAGGCGCGAAGCCCGTCGCGCGTCGCCAGCACGGTCACCGAATGGAGCAGCGCCGTCGCCGCGAGCCATGGCATCAGCGAGGCGTTCTCGACCGGGTCCCAGAACCACCAGCCGCCCCAGCCCAGTTCGTAATAGGCCCAATAGCTGCCCGCGGTGATGCCGATGGTGAGGAAGATCCACGCCGCCAGCACCCAGGGCCGCATCGCGCGGGCAAAGGCCGGTCCCACATCGCGCGTCAGCAGCGCGCCGACCGCGAAGCTGAACGCGACCGAGAGGCCGACATAGCCGAGGTAAAGCGTCGGCGGATGGAAGGCGAGGCCGGGGTCCTGCAGCAGCGGGTTGAGCCCCTGCCCGTCCGGCGCGGGCGGGTCGACTCGCAGGAACGGGTTGGAGGCGAGCAGCAGAAAGGCGTAGAAGCCGAGCGCGAGCACCGCCTGCGCGCTCAGCGTCGCCGCCAGCGTCTTGCCGTCGAGGCGCTTCTCGAAGACCGCGACCCCCGCCCCCGCAACCGCCAGCACGGCGACCCAGAGCAGCATCGAGCCCTCATGGTTCCCCCATGCGCCCGCGATCTTGTAGATCAGCGGCTTGTCCGAATGGCTGTTGGTCGCGACCAGCAGCACCGACATGTCGGAGCGGACGAACAGCAGGATCAGCAGCAGGAAGGCGCCCAGCGCGAGCAGCCCCTGCACGATCGCGATCCGCCGCGTCGCGCGCATCAGCTCGTCGGCGCCCGATTTCGCCGCGCCCGCGCCCAGCACGAACTGGACGAGCGCCAGCGCGGCGGCGATCCACAGCGCGGCAAGCCCCCCTTCGGCGATCATTTCTGAAGCGTCTCGGTCTTGTGCATCTTGCCCGCGACTTCGGGCGGCATGTAGCGCTCGTCATGCTTGGCGAGGATATTGTCCGCGGCGAAGCTGCCGTCGGGCTTGAAGCGCCCCTCGGCGACCACGCCCGATCCTTCCTGGAACAGGTCCGGCGTCACTCCGCGAAACGCCACCGGCACCTTGGCCTTGCCGTCGGTGACGGTGAAGCGGATCGACACGCCGTCCGCCTCGCGCACCAGCGAACCCTTTTCGACCATCCCGCCGAGCCGGACATTCTGGTCCAGCGGCAAGGGTTTACCGGCGACATCTTCGGGCGAGTAGAAAAAGGCCGCCTGATCCTTGAGCGCCGAAAGCGCGAGCCCGCTCGCCCCCAGGATCGCCGCGAGCGCGGCCAATCCCAGCGCGAGCCGCTGATGCTTGGGCTTCACCATCATTTACGCTTCAATCCTTCGGCAGCCGCTTCGGCACGCGCCATCGCGCGCCAGCTCTGGAGCGCGAGGCCCAACATGCCAATTGCGAAAATCACGTAGGCCGCGGTCACGAATGCCCAATGGTTCACGATCCCGCCTCGCTCATTGGGCCGCCATCCGCCGCAGCCGCGCCTCGACCTTCTGCTCGGCCAGCAGCGCGCGCATCCGCATCAGTACGACTCCACCGAAGAACAGCAGGACGCCCAGCCCGGTCAGGTAAAGCGGCCACGCCATCGACGGCGCGATCTTGCCGCGAATCACGCTCTCGCCCTGATGCAGCGTGTTCCACCAGATCACCGAATAATGGATGATCGGCAGCAGCACGCTTCCCGCCACGCCGAACAGCGCCGGTACGCGCGCATCCCCGCCCCGCTCATGATCGGCGCGGGCGAGCGCGATATAGGCGATATAGACGAAGAACAGGATCAGCATCGAGGTCAGCCGCCCGTCCCATTCCCACCAGGTTCCCCAGGCGGGCCGCCCCCAGATCGAACCGGTCACCAGACAGAGCGCGGCGAATACCGCCCCGGCGGGCGCCATCGCGCGCGCGGCGAGGTTCGCGAGCGGATGCCGCCAGATGAGGTAACAGAAGCTCGCGATCGCGATCCCGGTCCATCCGCCCATCCCCAGCCAGGCCGAGGGGACATGGATATAGAGGATCCGCACCGTCTCCTTCTGGAGATAGTCCGCCGGCGTCAGCGTCAGCCCCGCCAGGGCACCGAACAGCGTGAGCGCCAGCCCGCTCCAGAACAGCGCCGGCGTCAGCGGACGCGCGAGCTTGAGGAAGCGCGTGGGATTGGCGAAGGCGTGGAGCGTGGACACCGGGGCGGGATAGCGGGGTTTATCGGGGGAATCCATCGCGCCTTGTCGCGAACCTGCACCGGATGCAGACTGGGGCCATGATGCTCACCGCGCTCGCGCTGCTCGTTCAATATCCGTGCGGGATCGACCGGCTGGCGGCGGTGAAGGGCGGCGCGACGATCAGCTTCACCTATCGCTATCCGGCCTCGATCCTGAAGCCCTCAGGCGATCGCCGCAAGGCGCGGATCGGGCCGCGCGCGCTGCGGCTGCATACCGGCGAGACACTTGTCATCCGCGGCGTGCATAGCGGTTGCAGCCTGAACCTGATCGTCAGGGATGGTCGACTTGGCGTGGAGACGCTCGCATGGTCGTCAGAGCCCGGCCAGGAGTATCAGGAGAAGGTCCTCTTCGTGCCGGTCCCCAGGGCTCAGCGCCGGTAGAAATCGTCCATGCCACCGACCCAGCCCGCCCGCGCCACGCCCGCGCCGCTGGGGCGGCGGGCGGCGGCGAGATCGATGGGGCGGTCGAAGCTGATGCCCGCCTGATCGCCCCGAACCCACATCACCGTCGCGTCGACATCATGGACATGGCCGATGGTGATCCGGATCGAATCGCCGCGCTTCAGCCAGCCTGGCTGCATCATGCACGCGCCCGACAGCGAGAGATTGCGGATGCGATGATCGGTCGGCGTGCGCGCGCCCGGCATCCACACCTGGGCGCGCATCATCACGCTCTCACGCTTTTCGTTGCTGCGGCTGATACGCGTCGTCATGGCGACGCTTTGCGTCAACCACTCTGAACGAGGCTGGAACGGAGGCTTCCGGAAGATCGCGATCCGGAGATTTCCAGAGGCTCTGTCCTACAAGGCCCGATTCTGGCATGTTCCCGATATGTTCGGAAAATCGATCCTGCTCATCCCGCGGACGCGCGCAACAATCGTGCGCCGCCGCGCAACGAAAATGGCGTTATTATACATCGCGTACCCGCCTTCCCGCCGGGGAAGGCCTGAGCTATGTCTGAGTCTTCCGACGGGGAGGTGCAGATGGCCGGGCTTGTGAACCTTGACGCTCTAATCCCACGCGGAGATTTCGCGGCGAAGGATGACGTAAAGGGCGGCGGCAGCCCCCGCCAAACGATCAGCCTGACTGATCTGAAAAAGGACGGCTTCTTCCAAAACAGCCTGCGCAAGCCCGATTTTCAGCGGGAGACGGCCAATTGGACGCCGACCAAAGTCTATGATCTGATTCGATCCTTCTTGGATCGAGATCTGATCCCCGCCGTCATTCTCTGGGAGCGCGGCGACGAGATATTCGTAATCGATGGCGCGCACCGCCTTAGCGCGCTTATTGCGTGGGTCCGCGACGATTATGGCGACCAAGCTGATTCAAACAGGCTCTTTGGCGCTGGCATCACTGACGAACAGCGACGAATTGCAAAACGCACGCGCGACACGATCAGGACCAAAATCGGAACCTATGCAGAATTTTCGGGCCTAGTCGGGCAGGAGATTTCCGATCCCGTGAAGGCGCGGCGATTAGCGGCGATTGGCCGCGAGTCGATACTTATCCAGTGGGTAACGGCCACTACTCCAAAGGCGGCTGAGGACTCGTTCTTTAAGATCAACCAAGCGGCACAGCCCATTGATCCGGTTGAGCGCACCATCCTCAAAAGTCGTACGGCTCCGAACGCCATCGCGGCGCGATGCATTGCGCGCGGCGCGCAGGGCCACAAATACTGGGGGGCGTTCGATCATGTCCGCAGGGAGCGCATCGAAGCCTTAGGCGACGCCCTATATGATGACCTGTACAAACCTCCGCATCGTAACCCGACCACATCGGCAGACGTGCCAATAGCGGGACAGGGCTACAACGCCCTTCCGTTCGTCTATGATCTGGTCAGCCTATGCAATGGCCTCCCTATGGCGAGCAGCGCAACCGCCAAGCACATACCCGACGCTATGGCGGCCGATCCGGATGGGTCGCAGACAATCGAGATGCTGGAGAAAGTCCGCAAACGGATCGATTTGATCAGCACAAACGATAGCGGGTCGCTTGGCCTTCACCCTCTTATCTACTTCTACGCGCGCTCCGGAAACTTCCTGCCTGGCGCATTCCTAGCGTCATTGGAGTTTTCGCAGCGACTGGATCGAGAGGGCAGAAAGAAGCACTTCACCGCTGTTCGGCGACGGTTCGAGGACTATCTTTTCCAGAACAAGATTTTCATCTCCTTGGCGATAACTCGCCTCGGAAGTGGCGCACGCAGCCTCGACAGGGTCGCCAATCTTCTTTGGGAAATTTTTCAGGCGCTACACAAAGGAACTGCCGAAGCGGATATCCTTAAGGCGCTCATCTCGCAGGAGGATTATGTCTTCCTGAAAGTGGTCGATGTGCCACCGCCAAGCGCTGACTTACCGCCAAGCAAGCGCGGCGCGTCCAGTGCCTCAAGGTCTAGCGCATTTATCCGCGAAGCGATGGCAAACCCCGTCCGATGCCGGATTTGTGACGCCGCGGTTCACAGCAACTCCATGACCTTTGACCATGACAAACGGCGCGAGGACGGTGGCGACAATCAGAGTGGCAATCTCAACCCCGCGCACCCATTCTGCAACTCAGGGTTCAAGAACTAGCCTTGCGCGATTGATGGCGAACGAGCCTATCCATCGCCGCGTCGGCGTCGGTGGGGCTTAGTTCGCCAGCGTCGATTAGCCTTTGAGCCTCGCGCTTGAACCTCTCGCTCTGATCCTCCGGGGTTTCCGGGCTCTGCTTTTTGGGCATCAGGCTTCCCCACGAGTCGTTTGATAGGTGAGCCGCTTGCCAACGATACCCGCCAGCAAACGGTCAGCGCGCTCAGCATCGCCGCAGCCGAGCGCCACGCGGTTGTCATAGCGGAAGTTGAACTCCGCAACATAGCGGTGAAGGTGCTTCTCGCCGCAGAACTGGTACACGCCGCGCATCCCCCGCTTGAAGATGCTGAAATAGCCCTCGACGGTGTTGGTGTGGGCTTCGCCACGGACATACTCGTTGCCGTAGTGACGGACGACCTGATGGTCCGCGAAGTTCACGCCGATCTTGCGATAGAGCAGCGCTTCATCGGTCATCAGGCGGGCTTCACGCGAAAGGTTCGCCATGACAATCGGCTCAATCACGGCGCGGGTGGTGCTGTCGATCACCATGGCGCGCGAGCGGCCAGTGTTGCGGTCAACGAGGGCGAGAACCTTCATCTTGTGGCTTCCGCCGCCGCCCTTGTATTCCACGCCCTTCTTCCTGCCGATGTAGGTTTCATCGACTTCAACCGCGCCGCCGTCCGAACCGAACGGGGTAAGGTCACCGGAACGCATCGCCTCGCGGATGCGGTGCGACATGAACCAAGCGGTTTTCAGGGTGACGCCGAGGGTCCGGTGAAGCTGGTTGCTCGAAATGCCCTTCTTGCTCCCCGCGATCAGATACATCGCCTGAAGCCACACATTCATCGGAACGTGCGACGCTTCAAAGATGGTGCCGATCTTCACGGTGAAGGGCTTGCGGCACTGGTAGCACTTGTAGGTACCAATGCGGGTGGACTTGCCCTGCATCTTGCTGATGCGCTCCACGCCACCGCAGTGCGGGCAGACGGGGCCGTTCGGCCAGATGCGCGCCTCAACGTAAGCGTAGGCCGCTTCTTCGTTGTGGAAATGAGGGGCCGAAAGCGCGGAAGCCATTGGGTATCTCCTGTATGAGAGATACCTACGCTTTCACGTTGGGTACGTCAAGTATAATAACGCCACGAAAATTCACGATTCGCGGGAAAAGTGCGAAGCTAAGCCAATGACGGCCAATCGGGCGGGTTCAACCGCGCCCGATCAGCCTTTGCGCGATTCGGTCCGCGACTTCGCTCTCGGGATCGCCGGTGCGGTCGCTTTCGTCCCACACTTCGGTCAGCCGCTCGGGGATCTTCGCCACCCGCGCATCGACTTCCTCCCGGTCGCCCTGCCCCAAATATTCGAGCCCGACATTGATGATCCCGCCCGCGTTGATGACGTAATCGGGGGCATAGAGAATGCCGCGATCGTGGAGCGTGTGGCCATCCGCGCGCTTGGCGAGTTGGTTGTTGGCGCCGCCCGCGACGACCTTGCACTTCAGCGCGGCGATGCTCGCCTCGGTCAGGATCGCGCCGAGCGCGTTGGGGCTGACGATATCGACCTCGAGGCCGAGGATCTCCGCAGTCGGCACCACGGCGGCGCCGATTTCGGCGGCGAGCGCCTTGGCATGCTCGCCATGGATATCGGCCAGCGTCAGGATCGCACCGTCCTTCGCCAGCAGCCGGGCGAGCCCGCCGCCGACGCTGCCGACGCCCTGGATCGCGACGCGCACCCCCTTCATCGAATCGGCGCCGAGGCCGCGCTTCGCCGCCGCCTTGACGCCCAGATAGACGCCCATCGCGGTCACCGGACCCGGATCGCCGCCCGCGCCGCCCGCCGCCACCGGCAGGCCCGAGACGTGCCGCGTCTGAGTCGCGACGGTCTTCATGCTGTTCTCGGACATGCCGACATCCTCGGCCGTCACATAGCGCCCGCCCAGCGATTCGACCGCGCGGCCAAAGGCTTCGAGCTGGGCCGGGGTGATTTGCGCGCCCTGCCGCGGCGCGAGCACCACGCCCTTGCCGCCGCCCAGCGGCAGCCCGGCCATCGCGTTCTTGTAGCTCATCCCGCGCGACAGCCGCAGCGCGTCGGTGATCGCCGCGTCGCTGCCGGCATAATGCCAGAAGCGCACCCCGCCCGCCGCGGGCCCCAGCTTGGTCGAGTGAATCGCGATGACCGCGCTCAGCCCCGAATCGCGGTCGGTGAACAGGTGGACGCCCTCATGGTCGTCGAAATCGGGGAAGCCCCAGTCGGTGAGCATGTTGTTTCCTGCGGCGTGCCGCCCGTCTACGGTTGCGCGGGCAGTCACGAAGATATGGGGCGACCGACGGGACTTGAACCCGCAACCCCCGGCATCACAAGCCGGTGCTCTAACCAATTGAACTACGGTCGCCGTGAAGGATGGGCGCTTAGCGGGGGTGTCCGCTCAGCGCAAGATAGTGTCGCAGCTTCAGGATCGCGAGACCCGCACCGCCTCTTCGGCGGTGGTGACTCCTTCGCGCACCAGCGCCCGCGCGGCCGATCCCAGGTTGGGTGCGTTGACGAAGGCATGGCGCGCGATGATCGCGCCGTCGCCGCCATCGTTGATCAGGCGGCGCAGCGCCGCGTCGGCGTGAATCGCCTCGAACACCGCGGTCCGGCCGGTGAAGCCGTCGCCGCACGTCGCGCAGCCCTCGGGCGCATAGACCACCGTTCCCGCGTCGAAGCCGAGCAGCGCCGAGGTGGATCCCTGCGCCTGCACCGGGCGCCGGCACGCGCCGCACAGCCGCTTCACCAGCCGCTGCGCCAACACCGTCTTGAGCGTGGAGGCGAGCTGGAACGGATCGGCCCGGAGCGCGCGCATCCTGAGGATCGCGCCCACCGCGTCGCCCGCATCGATGCCGCCGAGCACCAGATGCCCCGCCTCCGCCGCCTGCAGCGCCAGCGCCGCGGTCTCGCGGTCGTCGATCGATTCGATCAATATGCCGTCGGGATCCTGCCGGAGCACTGCGCGCAACTCGGTGGCGTTCGCCGCGCCCAGCAGCGAGCGGCTGCCATCGTCGAACCGGCCCAGCAGGGTCGCCAGCGTCGTGTTTCGCCCCGATCGCGGCGGACCCGCGACGAGCACCAGCCCGCTCATGTGCCCGCCCAGGATGCGCGCCATCGCAGCGGGCATTCCCAGCGCCTCGAGTGCCGGGCAGCGCGTCTCCTGCGGCGCCAGATGCAGCACGATCCGCTCGCCATGGCTGGCGACCGAAACGCCCTGCCCCTCGACATGCAACGCGGCATCGCGCGGCAGCCGCGGCAGTTCGGTCAGCCGCCCCCGGATTCGCAGGCGGACGCGCATCGCCTCGCCGCCCGCATCGCAAACCGGATCGAGATGGATGTGCGTCGCACCCCGCGCGCTCGCCTGATCGAGGATGTCGGAGAGGGGATCGCGGGCGCGTCCGTCGCCGAACAGAGCGGGCCGGTCATCGGCGTCGCGCAAGGTCGCTTCCGGGGCCAGGTCCATTCGCACGGCCTAGGCATTGGATGTGACTCGACGCTTGCGCTTTTGTGACGGTTCCATTGCACGCCCGCGAAAGCTGGAATCACGGCTGGAATCAGGGGCTTCGTTTTGGCAAATAGCCGCCATGCAGATCGCTTCGCTCACGCACCCCTTTGGCTGCGGCCATCCGTCCGAGGGCCTTGTCGCCCGGATGAAGGACACGCCCGGCGTCCAGCAGGTGCCCAGCCCCAAGGTCGCGATGTTCATCCGGAAGAATTTCCTCGATGCCGATACCTGCGCCGAATTGATGCGGCTGATCGACCTGGATCGCCGCCCCTCCACCATCGCCGATCCCAATGGCGACAATTATTTCCGCACCAGCGAGACCTGCGATCTCAAATCGGCCGACGCGATCGTCCACCGCGTCGAGATGGCGATCGCCGACCTGCTCGGCATCGATCCGAAACATGGCGAGCCGCTTCAGGGACAGCGCTACGAAGTCGGGCAGGAGTTCAAGGCGCATACCGATTATTTCGAGCCCACCGGCCGCGACTATGCGCGCTACTGCACCGTCGCGGGCCAGCGGACCTGGACGGCGATGGTCTATCTGAACGAAGTCGATGCCGGCGGCGCGACGCGCTTCAAGGCGATCGACAAGATCGTCCAGCCCGAGACCGGCAAGCTGATCACCTGGAACAATATGCGCCCCAACGGCACGGTGAACCCGTCCACCCTGCACCACGCGATGAAGGTCCGCACGGGGACGAAATACGTCATCACCAAATGGTTCCGGGAGCGGCCCTGGGGGTGATCCTCCTGCGATCCTCCCCCGCCAGGGGGAGGATTTACCGGTTCAGAACGTCGCGCTGACCCCCAGCGAGAAGCTGCGGCCCACATCATAGGTGTTCAGATCGCGGCGGACGCCGTTCGGGAAGAGCTGGAACTCCTCATATCCCTTGTTGGTCAGGTTGCGCGCGGTGAACTTGAACTCCAGCTCGACGCCCATCAGCGTGAAGCCCTGGCGCGCGACGATGTCGAAGGTCCAGCCCGGCCGCTCGGTGATGTTCGGCTCGGGCACGCCGGTGCCGCTCGGCGGCACGGGGCCGCGATTGGTGACGCGGTCGCTCGCGTAATTCGCCATGAAGGTGATCTGCGAGAGCGAGTCCTTGTCCTCCATGCCGATCTGGAAATTGGCGATATGGTCAGACTGGCCGACCAGCGGATCGCCATCGACGAACAGCTGGTTCGCCTGGACATAGACCGGGGTGAGGCCCTGGAGCGGGCTCGGCACCGCCTCGGTCCCGACGCGAAGCTCGGACTTGGTGTAGGTATAGTTGGCGATCACCACCAGCCGCCGGCCGGGCGAGATGAAGCTGAGCGGGAAATATTTCACCACCTCGGCCTCGGCGCCATAGAGGATCGCGCTCGGGGCATAGGAGAAGCCGACCTGCGGGGTGGACGAGCCGCCCGGGAAGAAGGCGACGGTCTCGATCGGTCGGTCGATCTTCTTGACGAAGACCGCGCCGGTGACTCGTTGGTCGCGCGCGAAGAACCACTCCGCGCGGACTTCGCCGTTGAGCAGGGTCGAGTCGTTGAGCAGCGGGTTGCCGAAGAACGAACGGTTGCTCTCGAAATCCTGGTAGAGCTGCGGCGCGAGCTCGCGGAACTGCGGGCGCGCGACGGTCTTCGATCCGTGGAAGCGGATCTGCATGTCGGGCGCGAAGTTCCAGGTCACCGTCGCCGCGGGGAGCCAATAGGCGTTGTTGAGCTGGGTGCCCACCGTGCCCACCGTCGAGACGCGCAGATCGGCCTTTTCGTAGCGGACGCCCAGATTGGCGCGAAGCCCGTCGAACGGCTCGATATCGGCCTGGGCATAGCCAGCATGGATGGTCAGCTCGCCCTCATATTCCGCTGAACCCAGGCCGGCCGAGGTGTTGCGCAGCTCGATGCAATCCTGGCTGTTCGCCGGGAAGCCCGGGATCCAGCGGCGGCAACCGTTCAGGATCGTATCGTCCGAAAGCAGGTAATCGGGGCGAAGCTGCGCGAGGATATCGGGCAGAGCCGACCCGCTGGGTCCGAAGAACTGGAAGGAGTAGCGGCTCGAGGTGCGGTCGGTGTCGCTATAGGCATAGCCGGCCGAGAGCGTCAGCGGGAAGGACAGGTTGAAGCGATAGGCGAGATCCGCCTGCCCCGACCACAGCCCCTCGTTCAGATCGCTGAACGCGATCGACGCGCCCGAGTTCGAGCCCAGGCTATTGATATAGTCGTTGATCGGCACGGTGCCCCGCGTTCCGACATACTCGTACCGGAAATTTCGCTCATAGGGCGATTTGCGGCTGGTCTCGGCGCGGCTGCCGCGCAGGTCGATGCTGAAATCGTCGAAGCGGAATTCGCCCGTCAGCTGCGAATTGATCAGCTGCCGCTCGAACCAGTTGGTATTCTGGTCGAGAAATGGCTGCTTGCCGTTGACGACGTCGAAATTATTGCCCTGGCCGCCCGTACCGATGCTGGTCTGCTTGATCGTGTCGTGGATGTAGAGATTGGTGAAGCGGATCTTGTGCTCGCCGAATTCGGCGCCGATGCCCACCAGCCCGTTGACGATCACGCGGTTGTCGGTGGTGACGGTGCGGAAGTCCTTGGCGAGGCCGCCGTCATTGTCGAGCGAGAATTGCTGGATCGCGTCGCGCGTGCGCCACGAATTGCTGAACCCGCCCGAGGCGATCAGGCCGAGGCGGACCCCGCCGACATCGACCGAGCCGCCCAGGCTAGCCTCCCAGTTGAGGTTGGGCGGGATATGATAGTTCTGCATCACCAGCGTGGTCTGCGCGTTGGTCAATCCGGTGATGATGTTCGATGGCAGAACCGCGGTGCCATTGCGGCCCGCATCGAGGATGAACTGCGGCACATCGCGCTCGCCGCTGTCATAGCCAAAGAAGTCGGCGCGGCCGCCGTCATAGACATAGCCGCTGTTGCTGGTGGTGAAGGTATCTGCGCCGATCGAGGCGCCGACCTGGAGGAAGGTCTCGGTCGGCACCGCGCGCGTGGTCAGGTTGATCACGCCACCGCCGAATTCGCCCGGATAGTTCGCCGAATAGCTCTTTTGGACGAGCGACGAGGCGATCACGTTGGTCGGGAAAATGTCCAGCGGAACCACGCGGCGCAGCGGCTCGGGGCTGGGCAGCGGCGAGCCGTTGAGCAGCGACGAGCTGTAGCGGTCGCCAAGGCCGCGGACATAGACGAAGCCGTCGCCGACCACCGAAAGCCCGGTGACGCGGGTCAGAGCGCCGGCGATGTCGCCTTCGCCCGTCCGCTCGATGTCCTGCGAGGACAGCACCGTCACGACCTGCGGGGTCGCCTTGACGATGTTGGGGATGTTGCGCCCCTCGACCACGATGTCCGGATTATTCTCGATCTCCACGCCGGGCGTGGAAACCTCGACCTCCTCTTCCTGCGCAGGCGTATCCTGCTCGTCCTGGGTGGCGGGCGTGGCGACGCTGGTGTCCTGCGCATAGGCGGCAGGCGCGATGAAGGCGGCCGATGCGAGAAGGAGGCTGCCGAATGCGAGCTGCTTTTTCATGGGGCTTTCCGTTCGGAGGAAGATCGGCCTGACCGGGAGGATGATGGCGGAGCGGCTCTCGCCGCCCCGCCGATCCGGTCGATCAGTTCGGCACCCCGGTGCAGCTCGCGCCGCCCGTCGTGAACGTCCCGCGGTTCGAGTTGCAGGTCCAGCCCGCGAACCAGTTGTTGTTCGCATCACCGACCGTGGGCGAAACCGCGCCCAGATAGTTGGTGTTCACGAAGAAGGACGCGAGACCCGTCGCCGGGGCGGGATTGAACGAAACCGGGTTGGTCGCGGTCACGCCGGCGGCGCCCGTACCGATCAGGAAGCCGCCGGTCAGCGCGGCACCCGAGGTGCCGTTGATCTCGACGTTGCGGCCGGGAACCTCAACCACCGCCTGCTGCTCGGCCGACGTCACGGTGATGCCGTTGACCGTGCTGGTGGCGTATTTGGTCGCGCCGCATGCGAAGTAGATCGAGTGGAACAGCGGGGCACCATAGTCCTGCAGCGGGCCGGTGGTGCCGACGACGACTGGAATGGTGGTCGAAGGCGTCGAGTCCGAAGCGCGGATCGTCGTCTTGCCGCCCGCATCCGCACCGGCCACGATGTTGGTGCAGGCATTCGGCGTCACAACGATGCCATTGACGAGCCGCGTATCGGCGCCGCCACGGATACGCATCGCGGCATTGGTCGCGGTGGTGGTCTGCACCAGCGTGAAGTTCGCGAGCTGGCCCCAGGTGCGCGGCAGCGCATCTTCGCCGTTGTTCGAGTCGACTTCCAGCATGTAGTTGTCGGTCTGGGTATTGGTCGGCTTCTGGATCGCGAGCAGGAACTGGACCTGACCGCGCCAACCCACATCATAGTCCAGCGAGTCGTCGTCCGCGCCGGTGGCGATGATGTGCTTCAGATTGACGCGGCCACCGAAGATCTCGATGCCGTCGTCCGAGCTGTTGTGGATCTGGACGTGATCGATCGTGGTGCCGTAGCCGACACCGCCCAGCGTCAGGCCCTGAAGCTCCACGTCGGGCGCGAGCGTCGTGCCCGAGTAGCGAATCTGGACATAGCGCATCGTCCCCGAGCTGTCCGAGGCGTTGTTGCCGCCGTAGAGCGCGGTGCCGGTGCCTTCGACGACGTTCTCGCAGGCAGCGTTGCTGCCCGCCGCGTCCTGGACGACGCCGACCAGGTTGCAGTTCGACACGGGCGCGCGGCCGGCGAGGATGACGCCGCCCCATTGGCCCTGCGACTCGTCGGTGGTGGTACCGGCAAGGTTCTGTTGCGAGGTGAAGATGATCGGCTGGGTCTCGGTGCCTTCCGCCAGGATGCGCGAGCCGCGGTTGACGACGAGGAAGTCGTTATCGGCGTTCGAGGTGTTGGCATAGAAGACCACGCCTGGCGCGACGCTCAGGATCGCGGTCTGGCCGCCCGGCGCGGTGCCGGCGCCGCCGATATCGATGCCGACATCGACGCGGCCGTTGATCTCATAGGCGACGCCCGGGATCTTCGCGAGCGTGGTGGTGCCGATCATCAGCGACGGCAGGCGGCAGCCGCGGAACGACCCGATCACGCCGCGATCGGTGGTGCCGGCGGGGCACGACGCGGCCGGGGTTCCCGGCGTGGGCGTCGGCGTCGGGGTGGGGGTCGGCGCGGGCGCGCTCGGCGCGGGCACGACGATCACGCCTTCGCCGGGCGACGCGATGCTGAGCGCACCGTCGCAGCCGCCGAGCGCGACGCTGGCGGCGCCCGACATGAGGATCAGGGTGAGGCGTTTGAAGCTGGCCATAAAATCTCCGTTCCGGGCGGGGCTGCCGGATTGCTGGTGGGCGTGCGGAAGGATCGACTCGGTTCCCCCTGTCGTCCTCGAAACGAGTCGCTAGGGCGCGCGCGTGACAGCGCCGGTCAGTTTCAGAGACTCGTCAGAGACTCTGAAATGACGTTTCGGTGACGTTGCGTATGGGTGACGCTTTGGAGGGCGCGCGTCCTAGGACGGCAGGCAGCAGGGGCAGACGCCGGACGGATCCGGCGTCGGGAGGAACTTCAGGCACAGGCCCCCGCCGCCGTTGAAGGAGACGGCATAGGCCCATGTCCCGTCATACCCCAGGCCGTACATGGCATAGCCGCCAGAATAGGCGGAGATATCGATGAGGTTGACCGTGCCTGGATTGTGCGTGTCGAGCTGAAGGATCTGCGCGGTGGACTGCGCGGCAATGTAGCCATAGCGCCACCCGTCATAAACCGCGTTGCCGCTGGCCGAGGCGAGCGGCGGAAAGGGCTGTGAACTCGGCCCCTGAGAAGTGGTGAAGGCGGCGGGATTGGCCTTGGGAATTTTCATCACCCCGATGAAGGTGCCCGCTTTCGGCCCGTTGACGATCGGCAGCGGCGGGATCCAAAGATTCTCGCCATCATCGACGACCGTATAGACTTGCGGCAGCGCCCCTCCCATGTCGAGATTGGTCAGCCGCTGAAACGTCGCGGCCTTTGCCGTGAAATTCGCGGTCGGGATCGTGGCCAGCCACAGGTCCATCTGCTTGCTGCCACCCCCGATGCCGAGCGAGCTGGCGACCGTGGTGATGACATAGGCGTTGGTTTCGTCCACCGCGACTAGGTTGCTTCGTATCGCCGGCGAGCCGTTGACGGTCGGGATCGCGAGAGTCTGGACACTGGCGGGCGTGAAATTCTTCCCCAGGCCGAACCGCGCCACCACGATCCCGGCCTTGGCCTGGACGTTCAGATAGCCGTTGGTTCCGTCGGTCCACCCGTTCGATCCGGAAAGCGCCTGGCTGGCTTTGAGCACCGCGAGAGTCGAGCATCCCGCCGGGGTGAAATTGGCGAGATCGACCCGCACGACATCGTTCTGGTAGACCGGCCCGGTGGCGGACAGATGGGGCAGGACATAGAGGAAGCCGTCGGCGGTGAAGCTGCCCAGCATGCCAGTGAGTCCGGCATCGAATTTGCTCAGATCAAGCGTATCGACGATCGCGAAGGTGCGCGTGTCGATCTTGGCGATGACAAAATCATTGTGCGGAGTCACGTAGAGGTAGGGCGCTTCGTAGGCGATGCCCTCGGTGATGGCCAACGAGGGATTGGCCGCCAGCATGTCGAGCGTGCTGATCTGAAAATCGTCGGCCATGCGCCGCCCCCACCCCTGTTCCCCGGACTGGCAAGGAATATCGCGGTGGTGCGCGCGCACAACTGCCGATCGACCGTGGTCCGTTCAAAAAGTCGCCCCACGACCGAAAAAATTCCGCCGCTTGCGTGCCGCCGCCGCGCGGGCCAATGCCCTCACCGGCCCAAAATTGCGCGAGTGGACGATGGACGAAATCCTGGTGCTCACCACCGGCGGCACGATCGACAAGCAATATTTCGACGCGCTCAGCCAATATGCCATCACCGACACGGTGATCGCCAAGCTGCTGGAGACCGGCCGCGTCGCGCACCCGTTCCGGATCGAGGAAGTGATGCGCAAGGACAGCCTCGACATCGACGAAGGCGACCGCGAAGCGCTCGCGGAGCGGATCGAGGCATGCGCGAACACGCGCATCGTCATCACTCACGGCACCGACACGATGACCGAAACCGCCGCCCGGCTGGCGCGCATCCCGGGCAGGACGATGGTGCTGGTCGGCGCGCTCGCCCCGGCGCGCTTCGCGGAAAGCGACGCGACCTTCAACCTCGGCATGGCCTTCGCCACCGCGCAGGTCGCGCCGCCGGGGGTCTGGATCACGATGAATGGATCGGTGTTCCGCGGGGATAAGGTGGTGAAGGATCGGGAATTGGGGCGGTTTGTGGCGGTCGATTGACCGTCAGGCGAGCTTCACCAGATTCCTGATGCTGATCGCGCCGAAGACAAGGGCCGCGACGAAATGCACCAGCATCGCGAGCATCGAGCATATCGCCGCGACGAGCATCGACATGCCGTCCGCCATGCTGTCGCCCAATACGTCCATTGAATCGAAGAACATCGAAGCGCCGGCCCTGACGGTGAAGTACGCCGCCGGAATGAACAGGAGGTGCGGGAGCCAGCGCAGCCTTATCCCTATCCGCCCGGATATCACCCAGGCGAGCACGGACAAGATGATCGGGCCAACTGTGGCGACAAGCCAGCTAGCGACAGCAAACGGGCCAAGTCCTCCACGATATTCGTACAGAAACAGGAGTGAGTTGGCCGTGCCCTGCGCCACCAGCAGCGCGACCGCCACCATGCTGATCCCATAGGCAAGGAAGCCAGTCCGGTTCATCGGGCGATGATGTCTTGGGAGGAACGAATCCACAAGTAGGGAAGACCGGCCCGGCGCCAAACCAAAAAGCCCGCCAGTCTTTCGACCAACGGGCTTGAAATGGTGGGCGCGACAGGGATTGAACCTGTGACCCCACCCGTGTGAAGGGTGTGCTCTACCGCTGAGCTACGCGCCCGAACGCCGCTTGGGCGAAATCGGAAGCGGGCCTTTAGGCGGGGCCGGACAGCCTGTCCAGCCCCCGCCAGTCCCGAATTAGTTGACCGCGTCCTTCAGGCCCTTGCCCGCCTTGAACTTGGGCTGCGACGAGGCCTTGATCGTCATCGGCGCGCCGGTGCGCGGGTTGCGGCCGGTCGAAGCCTTGCGCTTGCTGACCGAGAAGGTGCCGAAGCCGACCAGGCGAACTTCGTCGCCCTTCTTGAGCGCGGTCGAAATGGCGTCGAAA
Source organism: uncultured Sphingomonas sp. (assembly GCA_966251045.1). Taxonomy (GTDB): domain Bacteria; phylum Pseudomonadota; class Alphaproteobacteria; order Sphingomonadales; family Sphingomonadaceae; genus Sphingomonas. The sequence goes on along the minus strand of CBINJP010000008.1, from coordinate 46,122 downwards.
ACGGCTTCCACCGCCTTGCTCGCATCGCCCTTGCCGAGGCCCGACGTATCGGCGACCTGTGCGATCAGCTCCTGTTTGTTCATTGTGCTGAGATCCCCTTTTTGAGCGTTCTTATTTTGAGTCGCGGCCGCGGCCGTGGCGGGGCAGTCAGCACGGGCTCCCCACACCTGTCAAAGGGTTTCCGTCGCATTTCCGCCAAAAATGACGGAAATGCGACGGTAACATTAGTGTTTATGGACGGGGTCGCCGATGCCCGGAACCCCGGCCGGGGGCTGCGCGGCGAGCTCGTCCGCGTCGGTCCAGTCGATCGAGGTCAGCGGCTCGGTGAGCGCCAGCCTGAGCACCTCGTCGACATGCTTGACCGGCACGATCTCCAGCCCCTCGCGGATGTTCGCCGGAATCTCCTCGAGGTCCTTCTCATTCTCCTCGGGGATCAGCACGGTCTTGATGCCGCCGCGCAGCGCCGCGAGCAATTTCTCCTTGAGCCCGCCGATCGGCAGCACGCGGCCCCGCAGCGTGACCTCGCCGGTCATCGCGATGTCGCGGCGCACCGGCACTCCCGTCATGGTCGAGACGATCGCAGTGACGAGGCCCACGCCTGCCGAGGGACCGTCCTTGGGCACCGCGCCCTCGGGCAGATGGACATGGACGTCCTTGCGCGCGAACAGGCTCGGCTTGATGCCATAGGTCGGCGCGCGCGCGCGGACGAAGCTGAACGCGGTCTCGACCGATTCCTTCATCACGTCACCGAGCTTGCCGGTGGTCTTGATCGCTCCCTTGCCCTGCACGGTGACGCTCTCGATCGTCAGCAATTCGCCGCCGACCTCGGTCCAGGCGAGCCCGGTGACCGCGCCGATCTGATGCTCCTCCTCGCTCAGGCCGTGGCGGTATTTCCGAACGCCCGCGAACTCGGCGAGATTGTCGGGCGTGATCGTGACCGATTTCACCTTTTTCTCGAGGATGCGGCGCAGCGCCTTGCGCGCGAGCTTGGCGATCTCGCGCTCGAGCGTCCGGACCCCGGCCTCACGGGTATAATATTGGATCAGCGCGCGCAGGCCCTCGGGGGTGAGGGTAAACTCACCTTCCTTGAGCCCGTGCGCCTCGACTTGCTTGCCGATCAGGTGCCGCTCGGCGATCTCGACCTTCTCGTCCTCGGTGTACCCTTCGAGCCGGATGATCTCCATGCGGTCGAGCAGCGCCTGCGGAAGGTTGAGCGTGTTCGCGGTGGTCACGAACATCACGTCCGAAAGATCGACATCGATCTCCAGATAATGATCGTTGAACTTGCTGTTCTGCTCGGGGTCGAGCACCTCGAGCAAAGCCGAGGCGGGATCGCCGCGGAAGTCCTGGCCGAGCTTGTCGATCTCATCGAGCAGGAACAGCGGGTTGCTCGTGCCGGCCTTGCGCAGGTTCGTCACGATCTTGCCCGGCAGCGAGCCGATATACGTCCGGCGGTGGCCGCGGATCTCGGCCTCGTCGCGCACGCCACCCAGCGACTGGCGGATGAACTCGCGGCCCGTCGCCTTGGCGATGCTCTTGCCCAGTGAGGTCTTGCCCACGCCGGGCGGGCCCACGAGGCACAGGATCGGCCCCTTGAGCTTGTTGGTCCGTGCCTGGACCGCGAGATATTCGACGATCCGGTCCTTGACCTTCTCCAGCGCATAATGGTCGCCGTCGAGCACGGCCTGCGCCTCGACCAGATCCTTTTTCAGCTTCGATTTCTTGCCCCAGGGGAGGCCCAGCAGCACGTCGAGATAGTTGCGCACCACGGTCGCCTCGGCGCTCATCGGCGCCATGGTCTTGAGCTTCTTGAGCTCGGTCTGCGCCTTGGTCCGCGCTTCCTTGCTGAGCTTGAGCGTCGCGATCTTCTGGGTCAGCTCGGCGATCTCGTCGCCGTCGCCTTCCTCGCCCTCATTGCCCAGCTCGCGCTGGATCGCCTTGAGCTGCTCGTTGAGATAATATTCGCGCTGGGTCTTCTCCATCTGCCGCTTCACGCGGCTGCGGATCTTCTTCTCGACCTGCAGCACGCCCAGCTCGCCCTCCATGAAGGCGAACACCATCTCCAGCCGCTTCTGGGGATCCTTCTCCACCAGCAGCGCCTGCTTGTCGGACACCTTGACCGCAATATTCGCGGCAACCGCATCGGCAAGCCGCGACGGGCTTTCGAGCTCGGCCAGCTGCACCGCGGTCTCGGCGGGCAGCTTGCGGTTGAGCTTGGCGTAATTCTCGAACTGGTCGATCACCGAGCGCATCAACGCCTTGAGTTCGGCGCTCAGATCGTCGGGAGTCAGGCCCTCGATCGTCTCGCCCAGCTCGGCGCTGGCGGCCTCAAGGCTCGAATCGCCATCCTCGACCGGAAGCACGGTCGCGGTGAGATAGGCGCCACCCTCGGTCAGCACGTCGAGCGTCCCGCGCTCCTTGCCCGCCACGAGCACGCGCACGGTGCCGTCGGGCAGCTTCAGCAGCTGAAGCACTTCGGCCGAGACGCCGGTGTCGTACAGATCCTCGCGGCCGGGATCGTCCTCCGACGGATCGAGCTGGGCGACGAGGAAGATCTCCTTGTCGTCGGCCATCGCCGCCTCGAGCGCCGCGACCGACTTGTCGCGGCCGACGAACAGCGGCACGATCATATGCGGAAACACGACGATATCGCGAAGCGGAAGAACGGGATAGGATTGCTTCATGGGTACTCCGGAACAGCCCGATGCGAGCCGCTTAACATGCTTATCGTCACTATATGGTGAGTGTGGCACCAGCATCAATCACGGGCGAGTCCTAATCGGGCGGACCGGACCTTTCTCCACAGACTTCAGCTAACGGAGGCCAATATCCGCACCACTCTGTTCCTCGCCGTCAGCGCGCTCGCGCTTTCCGCGCCCGCGCTGGCCCAGACGCCCGGCAAGCCCGCGATCACGCCGGTGACGATGGAGTCGGGCGGCATGATCGCCCCCGAGCGCGCGGCACTGCGGATGACCGGACTGGATCTCGCGATCGAAGTGAAGCCCGAGGATACCAGCCTGTGGGGCGTCGCCACGCTGACTCTCAGCACGTCGATGGCGCAGAAGATCCTCTATATCGATCTCGACAAGAACCTGCCGGTCAGCGCGGTCAGCATCGACGGCAAGCCGCTCAAGGCCGGCAGCTGGGCCAATCCCGAAGGCCGCCTTGCCATCACCCTCGCGAGGCCGCTCAAGGCCGGGGCGAGCGTGGTGGTGAAGATCACCTATGGCGGCACGCCGCATGTCGCGATCCGCGCACCCTGGGACGACGGCATGGTCTGGTCGAGGACGCGCGACCGCAAGCCGTGGATCGCCTCGACCCAGCAGGGATATGGCTGTGACCTGTTCTGGCCGTGCCTCGATTTCCCCGCGGGCGAGCCCGCCAAGGTCGATATGCACATCACCGTTCCCGCCGGCCTCTCCGCGCCCGCGGGCGGCGTGCTGGTCGGGATCGACAAGCTGGCCGATGGCCGCACCACCTGGAACTGGCGCCAGCGCAGCCCCAATCCGTACAGCGTCGTGCTCAATGTCGCGCCGTACAAGGAACTGACCGAAGTCTATCACAGCCGCTTCGGCAACAGCTTCCCGATGTATTACTGGTACACCGGCGGCCGCGACGCGCTGGCCAAGGGGCTGTTCGAGGAATTCGCGCCCACGGTCGATTTCTTCGAGGCCAATGTCGGCCCCTTCCCCTGGTATGACGAGAAGCTCGGCGTGGTCGAGACGCCGCACCTCGGCATGGAGCACCAGACGATCAACGCCTATGGCAACAATTACGAGAAGGACACGACCGGGTTCGACTGGCTGTTCCAGCACGAGCTGAGCCACGAATGGTTCGGCAACCAGGTCACGGCCGCCAACTGGGACGATATGTGGATCCATGAGGGCTATGCCCAGTATATGCAGCCCATGTACGGCCGCTGGCGCGAGGGCGAGGCGCGCTATGCGATCATGATGCATGAATTCCGCGTCAGCATCGCCAACAAGGCGCCGCTCATCTCCGGCCAGATCCGCACCGAGGAGCAGGTCTATGAGGAAGCCAATGGCGGCCCGGGCAGCGACATCTATGTCAAGGGCGCGTGGATGCTCCACACGCTGCGCAACCTGATCGGCGACAAGGCCTTCTGGGAAGTCACGACGCGCCTCGTCTATGGCCGCCCCGATCCGAAGCCTGGCAATTTCCAGCCGCGCTTCAGCTCGTCGCTCGAATATATCCAGATCGTCAACCAGGTGACAGGCAAGGATTATACCTGGTTCTTCGACGTCTATCTCCGCGAGGCAGCGCTGCCCGAGCTGATCGAGAAGCGCGAGGGCGGCACGCTGACGCTCACCTGGAAGGCGCCCAAGGGCAAACCCTTCCCGCTCCCCGTCGAGGTGCTGGTCGGCGACCGCGTCCAGCTCGTTCCGATGACCGGCGGCACCGCGAAGCTCGATGTGCCCGCGGGCACGCATGTCGTGGTCGATCCGGCCTCGCGCATCCTCAAGCGCAGCCAAGCGATCGAGGCCTATCAGCGGCGGATGGGCCGCCGCTGAACGGGTTTCGGAATGCCGGGGTGCCGTGCGGCATCCCGGCCGCGGTCATTCTCCGACCGGCTTCAACGTCTTCGACAGGATATAGGCCAGGGTGAGCTGCCAGGGGACATAGATCCACAGCAGCCGCCCGAACTCGCTGGCGACCGAGCCCTGCACGACAGCCGCGGTCGAATACATATAGAGCCCGAAGCTGCCCACCGCGGCGAGCAGCACCACGCCGAAGCCCGCGAAGACCAGAGTGGCACTACCCTCGCGGAACAGCTTGAACGCCGCACACCCCGCAAAGGCGATCACCGCGCCCAGCGCGCCGCCGGCCGCGCCGGCCTCGATCGCGTTCATCTCCGGCGCGCCGTTCAGAAACAGCGCAAGGCCGTCGACGCCGTTGCCATAGACCTGCGCAGCCACCCAGGTCGCCGCATAATGCGCCGCGGTGAACACCAGGACGAACACCAATATCTTCTGAAGCTCGCGGTGCTTCCGCCCCGCCCATAGCAGCGGCACGCCGAACAGGGGTGTCATCCAGACATTGCCCATGCCGAGCGAAACCAGCACCGCGAGGGCAAGGCCGACAAGGTAGAAAAGATGGCCCAGCACAAGCCATTTGACGGTTTCGAGCGCTGCCGGATCGAAACCGAGGTCGAAGGGCGAGTGGAACTCCCGGTCATTCTCGCCATAGATCGAAACGTCGTCAGACATATGTCCTCTCCCGTACTCGATTGGTTCGCGCATTGTGCGCCTCTCGGGGCGGAAGATCAAACCGAAACGCGGTGAAATGCGCCTTAGCCGCGCGGCAATCCGGCGAGGAAACGGGCGAAGGAGAGCCCCCGGGCTTGCGGTCGGGCGCGGGAGGGAGGAAAGTCACCCAAACGCCGTGTCTGGGGGAGCGAAATGGCGGACGAAACCCTGTGGAATCCCGACCTCGCGCCGACCGGGCCCGAGCAGCGGACCTGGCTCTGGTATCATTATGCCGCGCTGTGGGTGGGCATGGTGGTCGCGGTGCCGGCCTGGATGCTCGCGGCGGGGCTGATCGGCGAGGGCATGTCGGCCGCACAGGCGGCGCTGACGGTGCTGCTCGGCAACGTCATCGTCCTCATTCCGATGCTGCTGATCGGCCATGCCGGCGCGCGGCACGGCATTCCCTATGCCGTGCTCGTCCGCTCCTCGTTCGGCACCATCGGCGCGCGGCTGCCCGCGCTCGCCCGCGCCTTGGTCGCGTGCGGCTGGTATGGCATCCAGACCTGGATCGGCGGCGAGGCGCTGCTGACCCTGCTCGGCATCTTCGTCGGCGCCGATCTGCGCGGGAGCCCCCTCCCCGTCCTCGGGATCGGCATCGGCCAGCTCGCCGCCTTCCTCGTCTTCTGGAGCCTCCAGCTCTTCTTCGTCCGCAAGGGACTCACCACGATCCGCCGGCTCGAGACCTGGACAGCCCCATTCAAATTGCTGGTCTGCGCCGCCTTGGTCTGGTGGGCGGTCGATGCCGCGGGCGGGATCGGGCCGATCTTCTCGGCGCCCTCGGCCTTCGTGCCCGGAGCGGCGAAGGAAGGGCAGTTCTGGGCCGTGTTCTGGCCCGCGCTCACCGCGATGGTCGGCTATTGGGCAACGCTGGCGCTCAACATCCCCGATTTCACCCGCTTCGCCAAAAGCCAGAAGGACCAGATTATCGGCCAGTCAATCGGGCTGCCGCCGATGATGGGGCTGATCGCGCTGGCGAGCGTGATCACCACCAGCGCCACCGTGGTCATCTATGGCGAGGCGATCTGGGATCCGGTCAAGCTCTCGGGCACGCTCGCGGGCCCCTTCGTGCTGCTCGGGCTGGTCGTGATCAGCGTCGACACCATCTCGTGCAACATCGCCGCCAACCTCGTCTCCTCGGCCTATGACTTCTCCTCGCTGTCGCCCAAGCGGATCAGCTACCGGACGGGCGGGATGATCACCGCGGTGATCTGCATCCTGATCATGCCGTGGAAGCTACTGGAGTCCTCGGGTGGCTATATCTTCGTCTGGCTCGGCGGATACGGCGCGCTGCTCGGGCCGATCGCGGGCATCCTCATCGCCGACTACTGGCTGATCCGCCGCACCCGAATCGACGTCGACGCACTCTACCTGGCCGGTGGGCGCTATGCCTATCGCGGCGGCTGGAACCCGGCGGCGCTGATCGCCTTCGCCGCCGGCGCGCTGCCCAACCTGCCCGGCTTCCTCCACGCCGCCGCCCCCCAGGCCTTCGCGTTCATCGGCGAGCCATGGACCGGCATCTACACTTGGGCCTGGTTCATCGGGCTGGCGATCGCGCTGATCGTCTACACGGCGTTGATGCGTGGACACAGGGAGGCGGGGGATGCCTAGGCCGAAACACATGATCGCGGCATTCGCCGCCGCGCTGCTGGCGCTGACTGCCGCGCCCGCGCTGGCGCAGGTGCGCGAGGTCGAGCAATCCGGACGCTGGACGCACGCGGCGACGGGCACCGAATTCGCCGAGCGCGTCGCGGGCTTCGACCGCGTCAGCATCACCGAATATACCGCGACGGGCGGGACGCGAGCGCGAGCTACCGGCTGCGGCGCGACAATGGCTGGGCGCTGGTGACGCTCTATGTCTATCCCGCCCCGAGCCCGCGCTGCGAGCGGACATTCGCCGGGATCAAGCGCGACATCACGGGCGCCGCCGCCTCCGCCCAATTCGTCTCCGAAGGCCGTGCCGCATCGCCTTCGGGCCGCGCCGCCAATGCCGCCTTGCTCGCGCGCTTCAGCTACCCCGCCGGCGCGATCAACTCCGATTTCGGCGAGCTGCGCACCGAGGCCTATCTGTTCTGCGCGCAGGGCGGCGAATGGCTCGTCTCCTATCGCGCCACCTGGACGCCCGAAGTCGATTTCGGCCCCGATGTCGAGCGCCTGCTCCACGCCATCGACTGGCCCAAGGCGATCGCGGAATGACGCGCGATCAGCTGGCCGCCGACGGCTGACTGGCGGCGCGCCTGGGCGCATGCGGCGGGCGCGTCAGCCAGGCCAGCGCGAAGGCGAACACCGCCTGCCATGACAAATGCACGCTCTCGAACCCGATGATCAGCCGTTCGGTATCGCGCGCGGCCGAAGCGTAATCGGGCCCGGCGAACAGCACCGCCTGCCCCATCCCCGCCGCGCCCACCGCGCCGAGCAGGACCGTGAAGAATCCCATCGCCACCAGCTCCGCCCGCCGGCGCGGCGCGAGGCGCACGAGATGCAGCGCGGTGAAGGCGAACACCGCGCCGGTCACGCCGCCCCATGCCCCGCTCGCCAGTGCGCTGGCGAAGATCCGCGTGGCGTCGATCGGGTCATAGCGGGTCATGAGGTGGAAAAAGGCGATGTAGATCGCGGCCATGTGCGCCACGGGCAGCAGCAGCATGAAGAAGATCAGACGCCGCAGCCGCCCGGGCCGGTGCACCGTGCGCAGTACATAGGGGAGCCCGAACAGGGGCGTCAGGTAGAAGCTCGGCCCGATAAAGGGCGTGATGATATCGTCGGGCGCGGCCTTGATCATCACCAGCAGCAGCAATGCGTAGAGCAAGGCCCCCGCGATCAGCCATTTGAAGCTCAGCCAGAAGCGGATGCCGCGATAGGGCAGGAAATGCCCCTCGCGCGCCTGCGGAACTCCCTCTGCTTCAGCCGCGCGCTCGTTCACTCGCGATCCATCTTTGCCGACCCAGTATCAGGATAGGCCAAGCTCTTGGCCGAATCGAGGCGAAGGGGAGATCGCGTCATGAAAGCGCCGGGGCTCGCCATCGCGGCACTGCTGCTCGCCTCCGCCGCGCCGCTCCAGACCTCGCCCGCTCCGGTGCGGGGGCTTCCCCAAGGCTGGACCATGATCGATGACGCCCGCTATGCTCCGGCCGACACGCGCTGGCGCTATCAGCCGCCACGCGCGCGCCGCGGCATCTATGCGCACGGCGCCAGCGGCGAGCTGCCGCAAGCACCCGAGGCGCATGAACAGGCGATGCAATGCTATCGCCGCAACGGCAACTTCCCCCCCGTCATGGGCGTGGCCGCGGAATATTGGTATTTCGAAAGCGCCGGCGAGGGGCTGCTGCTGCTCAGGACCAACGAGCTCCAAGGCTATGACGCGGACTGCAAGCCGGTCATCCAGACCGACTTCACCGTCCATCGCGTGCTGATCGGCCGCGACGGATTCACGGCCTTCGCGCAGAGCGGCGACGGCTGGCGCGCCGAGACCCGGCTGTTCGTCGAGTTTCGCCGCCCCGACAAGAACGACATCAACATCGGCAATAGCTGGCCCGCGATCGAACGCTTCGCGGTGCGCAAGCGGCGGCTGAGCGACAGCGACCGGGGCGGCAAGATCGGCAAGGTGAGCACGCATTGCTTCTATTATTCGAGCCCGCCCGACGCCGGCGGCAGCCAATGCTGGATCGCGCGCGGCCCGGGCGCGGGCATGGTGACGCAGGACTATGTGATCGAGATGGGCTCGCAGACCGTCAATCAGAACGTCACCGAACTCGAGGACGATGTCCCGCTCGACGGGCGACTGTTCGAATGGGATCGGGGGATCCGCGGCGCGGCGGAAGCGAGATAGGGAGCGCGATGATCGGGATCAGGCTGGTAGCCGCCGCGCTGCTGCTGAGTTCGGCCACGCCCGCGGCGGCGCAGACGCTTCGGCCGAAGCGGCAGCTGGCAGATCCACCGGAGCCCCCGAAACTGCACGCTGACGCATACCGCGAAGGACCCCCGCGCGAGCGGCACGGTCACGGTCCGGCTGACCGTCGACGCGTACGGCTTTGCCAGCGCTTGCGCGGTGACCGCTTCCTCGGGAAACAGGGCGCTCGATATAACGACCTGCTCGATCTATCGCCGCCGCGCCCGTTTCGAACCCGCATTGGACGCAAGGGGCCGGCCGACCATGGGCAGCTACGACTTCACAAAAGAATGGATCGCTCCGCCATACCAGCCGGAAAAATACATCGATGTCCGGCGGGACTAAGCGAGGGTCAGGCGGGCCTCAGCCCGCCTTCTTTTCCTTGGTATAGACGCGCACCGGCTCCTTGGTGCCGCCGACCACATCCTTGTCGACCATCACTTCGTCCACCCCATCCATGCTGGGCAGGTCGAACATCGTGTCGAGCAATATGCCTTCGAGGATCGAGCGCAGGCCGCGCGCGCCGGTCTTGCGCTCGATCGCCTTTTTCGAGATCGCCACGAGGGCGTCGTCGTTGAAGCCGAGCTTCACCTGCTCCATGTCGAACAGCTTCTGATACTGTTTCACCAGCGCATTCTTCGGCTCGGTGAGGATCTTCATCAGCGCCTCGACGTCGAGATCCTCAAGCGTCGCGATCACCGGCAAACGGCCGACGAATTCGGGGATCAGGCCGAACTTGAGCAGATCCTCGGGCTCGACCTGCTTGAGCGTCTCGCCGGTGCGGCGCTCGTCCGGCGCCGCCACATGAGCGCCGAAGCCGATCGACTTGCCCTGGAGCCGGTCGCCGATGATCTTCTCCAGCCCGCTGAACGCGCCGCCGCAGATGAACAGGATGTTGGTCGTGTCGACCTGCAGAAATTCCTGCTGCGGATGCTTGCGCCCGCCCTGCGGCGGAACCGACGCGGTGGTGCCTTCCATCAGCTTGAGCAAAGCCTGCTGGACGCCCTCGCCCGAAACGTCGCGGGTGATCGAGGGATTCTCGGCCTTGCGCGAAATCTTGTCGATCTCGTCGATATAGACGATCCCGCGCTGCGCCCGCTCGACATTGTAATCCGACGCCTGGAGCAGCTTGAGGATGATGTTCTCGACATCCTCGCCGACATAGCCCGCCTCGGTCAGCGTCGTCGCATCGGCCATGGTGAAGGGCACGTCGAGGATGCGCGCCAGCGTCTGCGCGAGCAAAGTCTTGCCGCAGCCGGTGGGGCCGACGAGCAGGATGTTCGACTTGCTCAGCTCGACATCGGCACCCTTGGCGCCATGATTGAGCCGCTTGTAATGGTTATGCACCGCGACCGAGAGGACGCGCTTGGCGCGCTTCTGGCCGATGACATAATCGTCGAGCACGTCGCAGATTTCCTGCGGGGTGGGCACCCCGCCATCCTTCTTCGACACGAGCGATGACTTGGTCTCCTCGCGGATGATGTCGTTGCAGAGCTCAACGCACTCGTCACAGATGAAGACCGTCGGCCCGGCGATGAGCTTGCGCACTTCGTGCTGCGATTTCCCGCAGAACGAACAGTAAAGCGTGCTCTTCGAGTCACCGCCGCTGAGTTTGGTCATTCAAATCCATCCTTTACGCGCCGGACGCGTACCGCCACCCGCCATCCTACACGCGGGTCCTTATCCGGCAATCCAAAATCGGGCCGTTCCGAACAAGTTCCGCCCCACCGGGGCACGGCTGCAACACATCGCCTTAAGTGACGGTTATAGCCGAGCTTCCTTAAGCAGGTGCTGACGCCTCGTCAGCAGGCGTCGGCCGCTTGTCGAACACCTCGTCGACAACGCCGAACGCCTTGGCCTCTTCGGCCTCGAAGAAGCTGTCGCGGTCCATCACCTGCTCGATGCGATCGATCGGCTGACCCGTATATTTCGCATAGAGCGCATTCATCCGGGCGCGAATACGGAGAATCTCCTTAGCCTGGATCTCGATGTCCGAGGCCATGCCCTGCGCGCCGCCCGAGGGCTGGTGGAGCATGATGCGGGCATTGGTGAGCGCCACGCGCATCCCCGGCTCGCCCGAGGCGAGCAGGAAGCTGCCCATCGACGCCGCCTGGCCGATGCAGACCGTGCCGACCTTGGGCCGGATATATTGCATGGTATCGTGGATCGCCATGCCGGCGGTCACGACGCCGCCGGGCGAATTGATGTACATCCAGATGTCCTTCTTCGGGTTCTCGGACTCGAGGAAGAGCAGCTGGGCGGTGATCAGCGAGGCCATATGGTCCTCGACCCCGCCGGTGACGAACACGATGCGCTCGCGCAGCAGGCGCGAATAAATGTCGAAGCTCCGCTCGCCGCGGCTCGATTGCTCGATGACGATGGGGACGAGGCCGTCGGTAACTTCGCTGTGAAGCGGATGCATGGGAAATTTCTCGTTTGTCGTTTTGCCCGCCCGCTACATCGGCGCTCGATTGGACGGGCGCAAGGGGGGAACGCGGTGAACGGGGGCGCTTAACGTCCAGGGCTTGCCGCCGCGCCCAAGCAGGCGCACATCGTTACGATGACGGCATCCATAGTCCTGGTCACCGGCGGGTCCGGCTTTGTCGGCAGCCATGTCATCCTCCAGCTGCTCGCGGCGGGGCATGAGGTGCGCGCCACGGTGCGCGACCTCAAGCGCGAGCCCAAGGTGCGCGCCGCGCTGGAGGCCAACGGCGCGGATACGGGCAGGCTCAGCTTCTTCGCCGCCGATCTCGAAAGAGACGATGGCTGGGCCGAGGCGGTGGCGGGCTGCACTCACGTTCAGCATGTCGCCTCGCCCTTCCCGATCAACCAGCCGAAGGACGAGCAGGAGCTGATCCGCCCCGCGGTCGAAGGCACGCTCCGGGTGCTGCGCGCGGCGAAGGCGGCGGGGGTGAAGCGCGTCGTCCTCACCTCCTCCTTCGCCGCGGTCGGCTATGGCCATGGCAAGCGCAACAAGCCCTATACCGAGGCCGACTGGACCGATGTGAACGGCAAGGGCGTCCAGCCCTATATGAAGTCCAAGACGCTGGCCGAACGCGCCGCCTGGGATTTCATCGAGGGCTCGCCCGTGGAGCTGGCGGTGGTCAACCCCGTCGGAATCTTCGGCCCCGCGCTCAACAATGACCTTTCGACCTCGATCGAGCTGGTCCGCCAGATGATGACCGGCAAGATCCCCGGCACCCCGGATCTCTGGTTCGGCGTGATCGACGTGCGCGACGTCGCCTCGCTCCAGATCCTCGCGATGACGCATCCCGGCGCCCGCAACCAGCGCCTGATCGCGGTGGCCGGCGAACCCGCCTCGATGCACCAGATGGCGGTGATCCTCCACGATGCGCTGGGCACGAAGATCCCGCGCCGCCTGCCGAGCTGGCTGGTGCGCACGCTTGCGCTGGTCAATCCGATGGCGCGCGAATCGGTCCCCCGCCTCGGCATCCGCGGCCGCGCGAGCAATGCGAAAGCGAAAGCGCTCGGCTGGGAACCGCGCTCGAACAAGCAGGCGATCGTCGCGACGGCCGAGAGCCTGACGCGGCTGGGCCTGCTGGACTAACTTGGCGGAACGGGCGACACGCGAGCGGTTCCTGGCGCTCGACGGGCTGCGTGGCATCGCCGCGATCGCCGTCTTGCTCTATCATGTGCGCAGCATGTTCCGCGTGCCCGGGCTGTTCACCCACGGCTATCTCGCCGTCGATTTCTTCTTCATGCTCAGCGGCTTCGTCATCGCCTATGCCTATGAGGAGCGGCTGCGCGAACGCGGCAGCCTCGGGCCCTTCCTGCGCGATCGCATCATCCGGCTCCACCCGCTGCTGCTGCTCAGCCTGACGCCGTGGGTCGCGGTGCTGGCGCTCTCGATCGTCAGGGGGACGGACTTCCCCTACCCGCTGAGCAGCTTCATCGCGGCGGTCGTCCCGTTTCCCGGGCAGTGGATCGGCCTGTCGCCCGGCTTCAGGCTCAACATCCCCTCCTGGTCGCTGTTCTGGGAGCTGGCGATCAACCTGGCCTTCGCTTTGGTCGCGCCCCGGCTGGGCAATCGCATGCTGGGCGCGGTCATCGCGGTGGCGGTGACCGGCGCGGTCTGGGTGAGCCTGGTCAACGGGACGATGGCGTTCGCGGACATGACCGCCGGTTTCCGCGCGGTGGCCGGCTTCGCGATCGGGGTGATGCTGCTGCGCGTGCACCGCACGGGCAGGTTCCGCGCGGACTGGCTGGGCGTCGCCGCCGCGCCGTTGCTGCTGGTGTTGCTTGTCGCGGTCCCGGGCTTTCGCGGATGGGCGGGCTATTACGATCCCGTCGTGGTGTTCCTGCTGTTCCCGCCGATCCTGCTGGCCAGCGCCGCGCGCGAGGTGCGCTTCCCCGCGGCCTGCGCCCTGCTCGGCGGGCTATCCTACCCGCTCTATATCCTCCACGGGCCCCTGCTCGTCCTGCTCAAGCCGCGCCTGATCTCGGCGATGCCGAACACGGTTACGGCGGGGCTGCTGTTTTGCGCGATCGTGTTGGCCGTCAGCCTGATCGCCTGGCGCTTCTACGACGAGCCGGTCCGCGCCGCGCTCCGCCGCCGCTTCGTCAGGCGGCTCCCGGAAAAGCGAGATAGGCCAGCCGCCTGACCTCGCGGCGGCCATGGACGACCGTATCAAGGATCAGCCCGGCAAAAACGTTGAGGAACGCCAGGATCATCAGCCCAGTAGCGAGCACGCCGGTGGGCAGGCGCGGCACCTTACCGGTTTCCACGAACTCCCAGATCAGCGGAACGCCGAGGCCCAGCGCGGCCACCGCGAAGAAGGCGGCGATCCAGCCGAAGAACAGCACCGGCCGCTCGATGCGGTAGAGCGTCACGATCGTGCGCAGGATGCGGAGGCCATCGCGATAGGTGGACAGCTTGGACACCGATCCCTCGGGCCGCGCGAAATAGGTCGTCTCGATCTCGCCGACCGGCATCTTGAGCTCGAGCGCATGGACGCTGATCTCGGTCTCGATCTCGAAGCCCGAGGACAGCACCGGGAAGCTCTTCACGAAACGCCGCGAAAAGACGCGATAGCCCGAGAAGATATCGGTGAAGGTCCGCCCGAACAGCCCGGCGAGGAACCCGGTCATCACCCTGTTGCCGAGCACATGCCCGCGCCGGTACGCCTCGGCATGCTCATGGACGCGGGTGCCGACGACCATGTCAAGCCCCTCGTCCACCAGCCGCGCGACCATCGCGGGCGCGGCGGCGGCGTCATAGGTCGCGTCGCCATCGGCCATCACATAGATGTCGGCATCGACGTCCGCGAACATGCGGCGGACGACATTGCCCTTGCCCTGCATCCGCTCGCTGCGAACGATCGCTCCGGCAGCTTTGGCGGCGGCAATCGTCCCGTCGCGGCTGTTATTATCGTACACATAGATCTGCGCGCCAGGCAGCGCCGCGCGGAACCCCGCGACGGTCTGCGCGATGGCGGCTTCTTCATTGTAGCAGGGCAGGATGACGGCGACGGAACGGCTCATGCGCCTGCCATAGAGCCGAAGTCTTACCGTTTCGACCCCATTATCCTTTGACCTGTGCGCGGGATTGGCGATGATCGTGCCGAGACCATTCGGGGGAATGATGCAAAACCGCGATCTCGGCATATTGACGGCAACGCTAACGCTACTGATCGCTGCCGATGGGCTAATGCTGCCTGCGGTATTGATCTGGTCGATCTTCTTCCACGCGAGCTATCTGCGCGACTTGATGCCGCTGATGGGATATGTCGGTGCAGCCGCCATTTTGCTCAAGCTGGTAGCAGCGATCGTTTTCTGCCGCTGGCTGTATGTCGCCGGGCATAATCTGGTGCTCGCGGGCTTCGAACATCTCCGCTTCAGCCCGGCCAAGCGCATCACCTCCTTCTTTGTACCAATCGCGTGTTTCTTCATGCCGTTTATGGGAATACGAGAACTGTGGAACGCCAGCCATGGCGAGCCGAACCTCCATTACACCCCGCCACTCGTCACCTGCTGGTGGACGCTCTGGATTATCGGCGGCGTCCTGACGATGGTCGTCTTGTATACGGACAACGCTGTAGGCTTTATGGCGCTGACGCTGCTGATGATTCAATGGGTCGTGCAGGGTGTAGTTGCCATCGTGATGATCAATCGCATTGCCAATGCTCAGACTCGACTGAACAGCGAGGACGTCGCCGCTATCTTTGCCTGAATCGAAAACCCCCGCCCGGACAGTTCCGGACGGGGGCTGATCGCTTGCCCGGCAAGGGCCCTTATTTCTTCTTCGCCGGCGCCTTCTTGGCGGGCTTCTCAGCCGCTTCCGGCTCGGCCTTCGCCTTCTTGGCCGGCTTGGCCTCGGCCGCGGGCTCGGCCTTGGCGGCCGGGGCCTTCTTGGTCGCGGCCTTCTTCACCGGCTCGGCGGCGACGAGATCGTCACCGGGAGCGGCCGGCTCGATATCGGCGGCTTCGACCTTCTTCGCGGCAGCCTTCTTCGCGGGCTTGGCCGCTTCCGCAGCCGATTCGGCGGCCTTCTTGGCCTTGGCCTTCTTCGGCGCATGGTCGTGATGGTCATGCCCGCAGCCCGGGCCATGGACGTGCGGGATCGCACCGTCCTCGGACTCGATCGCCGATTCGAGCTCGTCCATCGAGACTTCGCGCTCGCTCACCTCGGCCTTGGCGAAGAGGAAATCGACGACCTTGTCCTCGAACAGGGGGGCGCGGAGCTGCGCGGCGGCCATCGGCTCCTGACGGACATATTCGATGAAGCGTTCGCGGTCGGCCGGGCTGTACTGCTGCGCGGCCTGCGCGACGAGCTGGTTCATCTCGTTCTGCGAAACCTCGACGCCATTGGCGGTGCCGATCTCCGACAGGAGCAGACCCAGCCGCACGCGGCGCTCGGCGATGGCGACATAGTCGCCGCGCTCGGCATCCAGCTCGGCCTTGGCGGCGGCGGGATCTTCCTCCTGCTCGGCCTCGTGCTGGAGCTGGCCCCAGATCTGCTGGAACTCGGCATCGACCATCGACGGCGGCACCGGGAAGTCATGACCCGCGGCGAGATGGTCGAGAAGCTTGCGCTTCATATGGGTGCGGGTCAGCCCGTTATGCTGCTGCTCGATCTGGCCCTTGAGCAGCCCGGTAAGCTGCTCGAGGCTCTGCAGACCCAGCGAGGCGGCGAACTTGTCGTCGATCACGGTCTCGCCCGCGATCTGCACCGCGGTGATCTTGAGATCGAAGGTCGCGTCCTTGCCGGCCAGATCCTTGGCCTGATAGTCGCCCGGGAAGGTGACATTGATCTGCTTCTCGTCGCCGGCCTTCACGCCCGCCAGCTGGTCCTCGAAGCCCGGGATCAGGCGGCCCGAGCCGATCTCGATCGCCATGCCCTCGCCGGTGCCGCCCTCGAAGGCGACGCCATCGACCTTGCCGACGAAATCCATCACGACTTGGTCGCCGGTCTCCGCCTTGTGCTTCTTCGGCGCATCGGTCCAGCCGCGCTGCTGGCCGGCGAGCTGCTTGAGCTGCGCGTCGACGTCGGCGTCCGAAACCGGAACCACCAGCCGCTCGAGCTTGATGCCCTCGATCGAGGGCATCGGCACCTCGGGGAGCACTTCGAGTTCGACCGTGACTTCGGCATCCTTGCCGTTCTCATAATCCTTGCCGAGGCTGACCGAGGGCGACATCGCCGGGCGCAGCTTGTGCTTGGCCATCAGCTGCTGGACGCCGTCCTGGATCGCGGTGTTGAGCGCGTCGGCGGCGATCGCCTCGCCGTGCATCTTGCGCACCAGATTGGGGGGCACCTTGCCGGGGCGGAAGCCGGGCATCTTGATCTGCGGGGCAACGCGCTTCACTTCGGCATCGACCTTTGCGTCGATATCCTTCGCGGTGATCTTCAGCGTGTAGGCGCGCTTGAGGCCCTCGTTCAACGTCTCGACAGTCTGCATTTCAAGGCTTTCAAATAGAATCGGAATCGCGGCGTCCGGACGCTGCTGGAGACGGCGGTGCTGGTGCGGGCGAAGGGACTCGAACCCCCACACCTTTCGATACCAGAACCTAAATCTGGCGCGTCTACCAGTTCCGCCACGCCCGCAGGGGCACCGCCGGTCGGCGGGCTCTATAGCAGTCGGACGGTCCGGGGCAAGCGCGAAGCAACCGCGCGCGCGGGACAGGCGTTGAGCGGAGGAAGGAGACCCCTCTTGCCCGTCGAGCCCCCGATTCCCGCGCCCGCCGAACCGACCGCGCCGCCGCCCGAAGCCCCGCCCCCGCCCGGCACGCCCGGCCCGGCGCCCCAGCCGGCCCAGCCCGGCGCGCCCGAAGCGCCGCCGCCCGAGATCACGCCCCCCGGCCCGGACATCGACGTTCCCGCTCCCCAGCCCGGCGGGCCCGGCATCGCGCCCGGCCAGCCGATCGGCTGAGACCGGGAGGAAGGACGCGACCGCGCCATAACTAGGCCCAACCCTCTACGCCTCCCCGGCGAAGGCCGGGGCCCAGTTGGGAAGTCGGCGCTGGAGAGGACCGCACTCCGCTACATCGACCTTCGCGACTGGGCCCCGGCCTTCGCCGGGGAGGCGCATCAATCTAGTCTGATCGCGCCTAACGCCCCTCGGCGGTCCCGCTCTGGTTGGCGATCGGCTGGCCGGTCCGCTGGTCGATGATCCTGTCGCGGCGATAGCCCAGAACGCCCTGCATCGGCGCCAGCCGGTCGATCGTCACGCCAAAATAATTGGGCAGCTTGCCCGCGGCGTAATATTCGGCGGGGCGCACGGTCAGCCCCGCGAAGCGCGCGGGCGGCGGCCCGTCGAACGGCCGGATCTCGGTCTGTAGCGGCTTCGAATAGGCCGGGACCGGCGCCGGGCGAGTGCCGACCGGCACGCCCGGGACCGCGAAGATGCCGAGATCGACGATCTCGCCCGCGCGCGCCTCGAACTTCACCGTGCCCATGCACATGCAGACGCCAACCATGTTGCCGCCGAACGCCATCACCGACCCGTAGATCATATAGGTGCCGGGGGGGACCGCGATCAGGAAGCCGAAGACCGGCTTCTCCTTGAAGAAGGCGGGGCTGATCCGCCCCTCGGTCATCGTCGACATCTCGATCGTGGGGAAGGCGAAATTATCCTCGGTCGGC
This sequence comes from uncultured Sphingomonas sp., assembly GCA_966251045.1. Classification (GTDB taxonomy): domain Bacteria; phylum Pseudomonadota; class Alphaproteobacteria; order Sphingomonadales; family Sphingomonadaceae; genus Sphingomonas. The sequence continues at coordinate 27,872 of CBINJP010000008.1, read as the reverse complement.
ATCACCGGCTTGACCGGCCTCGAGACGCCCCCGCGCATGTTTTCGGCGGTATTGTCCCATTGCTTGGCGGCCGATTGCCAGCTGCGATATTCCTTCTGATATTTCTTCAGCGCCTTATCCAGCGCCGCGGACCGCGCGCCGCGCCACACCGCCCAGTCGGACGCGTTGGGCTCGCGGATGAAGATCATCGGGACCTGCGCCTGGGTGCGGTAGAAGATATAGGCGAGATTAGGCTCGACCTGGATCATAAGGTCCTTGCGGGTGAATTGCCGCACTACCTGTGCCGGCGCGGCCACGGGCACCAGCAATGCCGCCGCCGCGGCGATCGCGAGAGAGAGGCGCTTCATCATGGCTCGAGCACCTTTCCGGTCGGACGCGGCCCCGAAGCGACGCGCGCCTGCTGCTGAAGAAAAACCTGCCGCTTGCGCTCGGAGATGCGCGAATTGCCCTCCGAGAAGTTGAACGCCTCCCAGGCCTGCTTGGGCAGGCCGTAGCGCTGATATTCCTTGTACCCCATGCAGATGCGCAGATTCTGCCAGCGCATCCGCCGCCGCGCGGCCGACCCGAAGATCGCGTCGGCGATCGCCGCGCCGATCGCGCCGCCCAGCGCGCCCGCCATGCCGTATTGGCCGTACATATAGGGATTGTCGTAATTGAGGTGGAAGCTCACCCCGCGCGCATAATCGTCGCACTCGCGGATATCGGCCAGCGCTTCCTCGAAGCTGGTGCCTTCGCGATGGAAGAAGAAATATTTGTCGAAATTCTTGGCGAGCTCGGGTGTCTCGGTGAAATTGATGTCGGGCACCGAGATGGTCGAGGGATCGACGCGCAGCTCGCCGCGATCCTCGATCGTCGGCACCGGCGGCGTATCGGGCGCATCGGCATCCGAGGTGCCCGCCCCGGCGGGAGTCGCCACCTGGGCCCCGGATGCGGATGCCGCCTCCTGTGCCAATGCGCCTGGCGCGGCAAACGCCGCCGTGGCCGCAAGCGCGACGGCCCAGTGTTTCGATCGCATGGAAACCCCTCCCCTATGCTGGGGCAGATCATCCGTCAGCGAAACGAATTAATCAAGCGGGCTGCGAGACTTATTCCTCGCCGATCCATTTGCGCCGCTTGATCTCGGCGCTCTCGGCCTTGAGCGGGCCCGAAACAGGGCAGACTTCCTGCAGATAGCCGTTGAGCGTATTGGCGAGGTGATCCTCGACCAGCCGGTAATGGACATATTGCCCGCGCTTCTCGCTGGTCACCAGCCCGGCATTCTCGAGGATGCCCAGATGCTGCGACACCGCGGGCTTCGAAATCTCGAACCGCGCCGCGATCTCCCCCGCGGTCAGCTCGGCATGGGCGAGATAGGCCAGGATCTTCCGGCGGGTGGTGGAGGAAAGGGCTTCGAACACGCGCTGCATGGGTGTCACTTAAGCAATTGCTTCATTGCTTTCCAGCCCAGAAGTCAGTAATTAGGTAATTGCTTAATTACCTGCGAGTCGCGCGATGCCCGATGACGACGCCAATGCGGTGAACAGCCTAATCGAAACCCCCGGCGCCGATCCGGTTGCGGGACGGGTGCGCTGGGACCCTGCGCATTCGCTGTGGAACGGCGGGATGGCGGCGGCCGCGCTGGTGCTCGGGGCCCTCACCTTCTCGCTTCCCGCGCTGGCCGTATTCGTGCTCACCACCGGCTCGGCGCTGTTGTTCGGCCATTCGGTCGGCTTTCACCGCCGCCTGATCCACCGCAGCTTCGAAACCCCGCTCTGGCTCGAGCGCATCCTCGTCTGGTTCGGCACCGCTGTGGGGATGAGCGGCCCGCACTGGATCATCCGCACCCACGATCTGCGCGACTGGGCCCAGCGCAACCCCGCCTGCCACCCCTATCTCAGCCACGGCTCCGGAATGGCGAAGGACGCCTGGTGGCAGCTCCATTGCCGCCTCGACCTCGCCAACCCGCCGGCCTTCGACCTCGGCCGCGCCGGCCGTGACCCCTTTTACCGCTTCCTCGAAGCCACCTGGATGGCGCAGCAACTCCCGATCGCCGCCCTGCTCTTCTGGGCGGGCGGATGGAGCTTCGTCGTCTGGGGCGTCGCCGTCCGCGTCTTCGCCTGCGTCCATGGCCATTGGCTGGTCGGCTATCTCGCGCATAACCGCGGGCCACAGCACTGGATCGTCGATGAATCGGGCGTGCAGGCGCATGACGTGCCCTGGGCGGGCTTCGTCACCATGGGCGAGGCGTGGCACAACAACCATCACGCCTTCCCCGGCTCCGCGCGCATCGGCCTCTATCCCGGCCAGAGCGACCTCGGATTCGCTTTCATCCGCATGCTGCAGGCCATTGGACTCGCATGGGACATCCGCACCCCCGAGACGATGGCCGCGCGTTTCGACAAGCTCAGCCCGGTGCGGCCATGAGCGAGGAACCGCAGATCTCCTCCGATTCCGGCTGCCTGGGCGCCTTCGTCGCGGGGGCATTGGTCTCGCTGATCCTGACGCTGGGCATGATCCAGTCGTTCGGTAGCTTCGCACTCTATATCTTCGTCTTTCCCGCGACGGCGATCGTCTTCGGCGCGATCGGCTTTCCGCTCTATCTGGTCGCGCGGCGCTTCGGCTGGGAAAATCTGTGGACCGCCATGATTTGCGGCGCGGCGACCGGCGCGGCGGTGCCGCTGACGACCGCACTGGGGGAAGGGTCGCGGCGCGCCTGGCTGGAGACGGCGGCCTATGCGGCGACCGGCCTGATCGGCGGCACCGCCTTCTTCCTCGCGGCGACCGCTTCGCGAAATCGTACGCGCAATATCGCGCTGCTGATCGCCATCACCGCGATATCGGCGGGGTTGGTGCCGGTCGTCGCGCCCTGGCTCGACTGAGGGCGGGATGAAGCTCTTGCTGCCCATGCTCGCCGCACTGCTCTGCGTCGGATGCGGCACGGTGCCGCAGCGGGAAAGCAACAAGACCGTCGCCGCCTTCGACATACCCTTGCCGAGCCTGGCCGAACGTCACCGGTTCCTCGACGTGCTGCGCCGGGAGGCCGGGGCCGCCGGCTTTCATGTCGATTCCGCGACCGACGAGGAATTGGACACCCTCTCGCAAGTCGTACCGCTCACGATGAACGCGACGATCTGGCGCGGCGACAATGACGAGGAGATCATCGCCTCGGCATTGAGCGCCTACAGGGAACAAGGCAGAATCTGGATCACCTTTTCAAAGGGCGAGAATCCGGACCGGTCCGCGGCCTTCAGGCAAAGGCTGATGCAAGAGATCATCCGCCTCTGGCCCGAGACGCTGGCGCTCCCGATCATGCCAACTGGTGCGATCCCGCTGCCCGAGGATATGCTGCGAACGCCCTCGGGCTATGTCGTCAAGCCATCCGAGGAATATCGATACCAGCTCCCTAAGGCACCACCCGCCGCGCCGAGATGATCGTCACCGGCTTGATCGGTATCTCGCCCTTGAACGACCCACGGTTGCTCGCGGTGGGCGAGACCGGCGCGTCGAAGATCTTGAGGATCACCTCGCGCCCCTCGATCACGCGGCCGAACGCGGCATAGCCAAGATTGTCGCCGGGCTGGGTCAAGTCGGCGTCGAACGAGGGCTGATCGCCCACCATGATCGTGAACTCGCTGCCTCCCGTCCCCGGCGCCAGCCGCGCGAGCGAGATCGTGCCGTCGACATGGGTCACCCCGGTCTTGCTCGTCGGCTCGTGCGGGATCGGCGGCAGGATCTTGGCCCGAACCCCGTCCGCGCCGAACTGGATGAAGCCGAACTGATCGGCGACCTTCACGACGCGGTAGAACTTCATCCCGTCGAGCTTGCGCTGATCGACATAGCGCAGGAAATTCCGCGCGGTGCCGGGCGCGCGGGCATTCTCCAGCTCGATCACGAACCGCCCCTCGCTGGTGACGACCGCCACGCGGATGGGCGCGGGAGGGGTGGGAGCGGCGGCGGGCGCCTGGGCGAAGGCGGGGGCGGCGAAGAGCAGGTAAGCGAGCAGCATGAATAATCGGCGCGTCATGGATTTCTCCGGGGTGATTTCGGTGCGGTTGGCTCTAACCCCGGTGCCGTCGCAAGACTACTCCGCTTGAGAAAGGCAGTAGCTGCTGTAAGCTCCACCTGCGGGAAACGGGGGCAGGCATGATGCGGCATTCGCTGATACCGAAACTGATCGCGCTAAACCTGGCGATCATGCATTCACCGGCCGCCAGGGCGGCCGATCTCAAGCCAGGAGATCTCTGCGAAGCCCGCGCGCAATTTTCGTCCGACGAGATCGAGCAAATCCAGCGCTGGATCGCGGTGTCGGTACCAGTGCCCGACGTCGAGGCGGCTAGGAAGGTCGTTATCGACATCGAGCCGATCGAGGCCATGGGCCCGGAGATCGAAGTGAGGGATGGCGTCGCTCACATCATCGTGTCTCCGCAAATGCGCCGCCTGAATTGCCGCATTGTCGTCGCGGGCTATTTCTGGTCGCTGGATCTGCTGCCGCGTTCGGAATTCAAGGCGGCGATCGCCCCCATTCGGCGGTGCATCGAGGACGACGACACATTCGTTCCCTGCGTCGAGGCGGCGGTGGACCGGCTATGGCCGGCTGCGCTTCTCGTCATGGAGAACCTCGAGAGCCTGCAGCGGACGGCGCTGGACAGGGTGATCGACAGTGCATTCCTGAGCCTGATGATGCACGAATTCGGGCATTACCGGCTGGGACATTCCGCCGGCACCGACGATTTCGACACTTTGGCCAAGCAGGAGATCGATGCCGATATCTATGCGGTCATGACGGGATCAGCAGTGGAATATGTCGGCCTCTCCTCGGCATATAACTTCGCCTTCCTGGGCACGTCGGATGCGCTTCCGAAGATCGTTTCACCGCACGATAGCTTTTCCTGCCGGATGCTGATGTCGATCAAGATCAGCGGCACAATTGCCTGGCCTGCGCGAGTCATCACCCAGCTCGCACAATTCGAAGACCCCGGTTTTCGAGCGTCGGTCGAAGGCGCGAGCCGGGGGGAAATCGTCTTCGGCACAACTCCGATTCCTTCGTCATGCCAGGCACCCTCGGCACTGGGCCTTGACGCCACCGCAACCGATCTTCGCAGCATCGCCGCGGTTCAGGCCGAATTTGGGCCAATGAAGGATCTGATGGGATTGAGGCCCCTGATCAGCCGGCTAATGGGCCTTCCGCTGACCACGACGCTCGGCAAGGTGATCCGTTCGCGGATCGTCACCATCTACGCCGTCAGGGCGGACTGGTGGGGCAAGCCTGCCGATATGGACTGGCTCCACGCGACTCTCGATCTGGAGCGGAACAAGGCCGGTTTTCTGGCCCAGGACTATGGCAGGCTGATCGGGATGCGCGCCATCGCGACGATTTCCCTGCCGCCGGAGAGCCAGAACAGGCCCGAGCTTCACCGGCTCTTTGCGCTGTCGCGCTATTACGATCCGGGTTTCACGCTGAACCGCTCCGCCGAAGGCGAACTCTACATGAACGAGGGCAAATGCAGCGAGGCGATCGCGCTGGTATCGCCCCCGCCCGCGACGGTGATCGAGCTGGGCTGGGACCCGCTAGCCTCATGGGGCAACCGCACCCGCATCGCCGTCCTGCGCGAAGCCCAGAAAAAGCAGGCCGAAGGCAATTGCCCGTGAGCGACTTCGGGCGGATCGCAGTTTTTGCCGCAGCTGTCGCCGCGCTCCTCCTTGCGACGGCGACGCCCGCCGCCGCGGATGATGTTTGCGATAGCTTCGGCCGCTTCGGGCCAGCAGAGATGCAGGATGCCCGTGACGCGCTTTCCAAGGCGGTCCCGGTCAACGATGTTGCTGCCGCCAGGAACATCAGGTTCGTGATCGAGCCCTCGGACGAACCGGGCCCGGCAGTACAGCCGGAAGGGCGCAACGCGCTCATCGTGATCCCCGAAGGTTTTCGCAGGCGGAATTGCCGCCTGGCGATGATCAGCCTGGCGTATGCGCCCGATGCCATCGAAAACGAGGCACTGCGTGCTGCATTCTCTCAATGCTGGGAAGCGCGGGTGGAGGAAATCGCCTGTCTCGAGATGACCGCCGCATTGAAATGGCCCGAAGTGCTGGCCTTGCTGGGAAAGAAGGAGACCGGTGGCTTTTCCAACTTCCTCGCCGAAACGGCGTTCAACGGCCTGATCTTCCATGAATTTGCCCATTATGCGCTGGGCCATCTCCGCTCTCGCCGCGACGACGCGGCCACGCTCCAACAGTTCGAATTCGATGCCGATATCTATGCGATCATGGTGGGATCGACCGCTTACGGCGGCATGAACTATGCGCGTAATTTCGAATTTCTCGGCAGAATCGAGCATTTGTTCCCGAAAAACGATTCGCCGCATCGAAGCTTCTCCTGCCGCTATTACATGGCCGCATATCTTTCGTTTCATATCGGCTATCCCGCGCAGGACATTGTCACTGTCCCGAATGTCCCCACCTCGATCGACCCTCAGCTTCACGCTCGCGTCGGCGCGCTTGCGAAAGGTGAACGCCCGCAGGGTGCCGAATTGCCATTTCCGCCCGACTGCACTCCGCCGCCCGCGGCCGACGTCGCCGCCATCGAGGCTGATATCCGCCAGCTCGCCGTCGCCGAAGCGGCGCTTCCCTATCCCTTCGATGAGAATGACGTCATCGCCGGGCGGCGCGCGATCACCGCGATGATGCGTGTTCAACCGAAAACGATGCTTGGCCACCGTCTGAAGTTCAAAGCCATCACGGGCTTTAGCCGCCGTTTCCCGTTCATGCGCAGCGAGGCGGAGACGGCGTGGTTGGTCCGCGAGATTCGGCTCGAAGCGAATCGCCATCTCTTCATTTCGGAAGATTATGGCGCGATTCTGGGCATGCAGGCGCAGGCGCGGTCCGCGGCACTGCGCACGACGCGGCCGAACGCGGCCGCCCTTCGCGACCTCCACGCGCAATATGAAAAAGCGCTCTATTATTTCCCGCAATGGGTTGTGGGCTATTCCGCCGACGGCGACGTGTATTGGTTCGAAAATCGGTGCCAGGAAGCACTCGACAGGTATCGCACCGCACTGCGGCTCGGCTGGGACGCGCCGGCGGAAATGGTGGCAAGGCTCCGGTCGCGTATCGCGGAGCTTGAAGCGGATATCGGCACCCCGCGCTGCCCCCGCGCGCGCTAACCCAGCGCCTTCTTCAGCAGTTCGTTGACCACCGCCGGGTTCGCTTTGCCCTGCATCGCCTTCATCGTCTGGCCCACGAAGAAGCCGAACAGCGTCTCCTTGCCACCGCGATACTGTTCGAGCTGGTTCGGATTGCTCGCAAGCACCTGGGCGATCACCGCCTCGATCGCGCCGGTGTCGCTGGTCTGCTTGAGCCCGCGCTCCTCGACGATCTTTTCCGCGCCCTCGCCGGTTTCGAGCATGATCTCGAACACCTGCTTGGCGAGCGAGCCCGAGATGGTGCCGTCCGCGACCAGCGCGAGCAGTTCGGCGCCCTGAACCGGGCTGACCGGGCTCTCGTCCAGATCCTTGCCCAGCTTGTTGAGCGCGCCGAACAGGTCGGTGATCAGCCAGTTGGCGCTCGCGCGCGCGACTTCCTGCTCGCCCTTGCCCTGGATGCGCGCGCCTTCGGCCAGCAGCGCCTCGAACCAGCGGGCCGTATCAGCGTCGGCGGTCAGCACCGCGGCGTTGTAGGCCGTCAGCCCCAGTTCGCTCTCATAGCGGCGGCGCTTGGCGTCGGGCAGTTCGGGCAGGCTCGCCGCACATTCGTCGAGGAACGCGTCGTCCAGCTCGAGCGGCAGCAGGTCGGGATCGGGGAAATAGCGATAGTCATGCGCGTCTTCCTTCGATCGCATCGAGCGCGTCTCGCTGCGATCGGGATCGAACAGCCGGGTTTCCTGCACCACGCGGCCGCCGCTCTCGATCAGCTCGACCTGGCGCTTGGCCTCGATCTCGACGACCTGCATCACGAAGCGGACCGAATTGACGTTCTTGGTCTCGGTCCGCGTGCCGAACGGCTCGCCGGGCCTGCGCACGCTGACGTTGACGTCCGCGCGCATCGATCCCTGATCCATATTGCCGTCGCACGACCCGACATACCGCAGGATCGAACGCAGCTTGGCGACATAGGCGCCTGCTTCTGCGGGAGAGCGCATGTCGGGCTTGGACACGATCTCCATCAGCGCGACGCCCGCGCGGTTGAGATCGACATAAGAGCGCGTCGGATGCTGGTCGTGCATCAGCTTGCCGGCATCCTGCTCGACATGGATGCGCTCGATGCCGATGGTCTTCACCTCGGCCTCGGGGTCCTTCTCGTCGAGGCTGATCTCGATCTGCCCCTCGCCCACCAGCGGGTGATAGAGCTGGCTGATCTGATAGCCCTGCGGCAGATCGGCATAGAAGTAATTCTTCCGGTCGAAGCGCGACCATTTGTTGATCACCGCGCCGATCGCCATGCCGGTGCGCACCGCCTGGCGGATGCACTCCTTGTTGGGGGTGGGCAGCATCCCCGGCATCGCCGCGTCGATCAGCGACACCTGGCTGTTCGGCTCCGCCCCGAACGCGGTCGCGGCGCCCGAGAAGAGCTTGGCGTTGGACGTCACCTGGGCATGGACCTCAAGGCCGATCACGACCTCCCACTCGCCGGTTTCGCCATGGATGCGATAGGTCGACTCAGTCATTCAGGTAACCTTGGCTCCGAAAACGCGCGAAAAGGCGCCGCAGCAGCGAATTACCTTCGCGACGCGCCTGTCGGTAGCCGAAGGGCGCGTGCTGCTCGGGCGGATTCTGATCGCGCGTCAAATAGTCGGTCACCGGGCTCGCGCGTTCGAGCCGCTCGGCGCGCTCACGCTCCCGCCGGTGATAATGGGTTTCGCTCACCACCAAGCCTCCGGCCGAGCCACGAACCCGGCCCGTTCCTCGATCGCCAATCCCGCATTCAGCACGCGCTGCTCGTCGAGCGGGCGGCCGATGATCTGCAAGCCCAGCGGCAGCCCATCCTTGTCGAGCCCGCCCGGCACGCTCATCGCCGGGAGCCCCGCGAGGCTCGACGGCACCGTGAACACATCGTTGAGGTACATCGCCAGCGGATCGGCCAGCTTCTCGCCCAGCGCGAAGGCGGCGCTCGGCGCGGTGGGGGTCAGCAGCAGGTCGCAGACCGAAAAGGCCTGGTCGAAATCGCGCGCGATCAGCGTGCGGACCTTCGACGCCTGAGTGAAGTACGCGTCGTAGAAACCGGCCGAGAGCACATAGGTGCCGATCATGATCCGGCGCTTCACTTCGTCGCCAAAGCCGGCCGCGCGGGTCGCGGCGTACATTTCCTGCAAATTCGCGCCCTCGGGCAAATCGCGCAGCCCGTAGCGCACCCCGTCATAGCGGGCGAGGTTCGACGAGGCCTCGGCGGGGGCGATGATGTAATAGGCGGGCAGCGCGTATTTGGTGTGCGGAAGGCTCACCTCGACCACTTCGGCCCCGGCGTCCTTCACGAAATCAATGCCCTGCTGCCACAGCGCCGCGATCTCGGGCGGCATGCCGTCGACCAGATATTCCGCCGGCACGCCGACCTTGAGCCCGCGCAGATCCGACGAGAGGCCTTCCTCCCATTTCGGCACCGGCAGGTTGAGCGAAGTCGAATCCTTGGGATCGAAGCCGCTCATCGCCTCGAGCATGATCGCGCAGTCGCGCACGTCGCGCGCCATCGCGCCCGCCTGGTCGAGCGACGAGGCGAAGCTGACCACGCCCCAGCGCGAGCAGCGGCCATAGGTCGGCTTGATCCCCGAAATCCCCACGAACGCGGCGGGCTGGCGGATCGAGCCGCCGGTATCGGTGCCGGTCGCCCCAGGGCAGAGCCGCGCCGCGACCGCCGACGAGCTGCCGCCCGAAGACCCGCCCGGCGCCATCGCGGCGTTGCTGCCGGCCTTGCGCCAAGGCGAGATCACATTGCCGAAATACGAGGTCTCGTTCGACGACCCCATCGCGAACTGATCGAGGTTGAGCTTGCCCAGCATCCCCGCGCCCGCGTCCCACAGCTTCTGCGAGACGGTCGATTCATAGACCGGCTTGAAGCCTTCGAGGATGTGGCTCGCCGCGGTGGTCTGCACGCCCTTGGTGCAGAACAGATCCTTCATGCCAATGGGGACGCCCGCGAGCGGCCCGAGCGGCTTGCCCGAAGCCAGCGCCTCATCGGCGGCCTTGCCCGCGGCGATGGCATGCTCAGGGGTCTCGACGATGAAGGCGTTGAGCGCCTTGGCCTTGCTGACCTTGACGACGAACGCATCGGCGACCTCGCGGCCCGAGAATTTCCCGGCGCGGACGCCGTCGCGCAGCGCGGCGATACCCAGATCGGTGATGTCGCTCATTATTCCACCACCTTGGGCACGGTGAAGAAGCCATGCTCGCCCTGCGGCGCGTTCGCCAGCACCGCGTCGCGCTGGCCGCCCTCGGTCACGACGTCCTCGCGCAGGCGGAGCGTGTTCGCGATCACCGCGGTCATCGGCTCGACCGACGACGTATCGACCTCGCCCAGCTGCTCGATCCAGCCGAGGATATTGTTGAGCTCGGGCACCAGCCTCTCGGCATCGGCATCGCTGATCGCGATGCGGGCAAGGCTCGCGACCTTCTGAACGGTTGCTTTGTCTACGGACATGAGGGCGCGCCTAGCAGGGCGCGCCCCCGTCCATCAACGCTTATTCGAACGGTTCGCCATACGGCTTGTCGCCGATGAACACCTGCCGCCGCGTGACCGGCCGGATGGTGACGTCGCCACGCCCGATCGCCTCCTGCTCGCGCTTCAGAGACGCCCGTTCCTGCTCGGGGGTCAGGGACAGTGCAGCGAACTTGTCGTACTCGTTGATCTCGCGCCATTTGCCCGCATCAAACACCCAGGTGGTGACGCCGATCTTGCAAGCGCTCCCGGGATCGATGTTCTGCTCCGTCTTGAGGGTGGCGCATCCGTCCCGCAAGACCACAGCCGAGTGGCCATCGGGCTGGAGGAACACGCGGCACAGGTCACTTTCGCCACATGAGCCGCTGCGCGGCGAGATGATCTGCATGCGCAAAGCCTCAGGGAGCACTGCACCAGCCGGCTTGATGTCGATCTTGCCGGTAAAGGCGGGAGTCGGTTCCTCAGGCACGTCCCAGCGGTTCTCGGCCTTCGCCGTCTCCACTGCCTTGGCCCGGATTCCGGCATTGGGGGACTTGGCCAGCCGCGCGAGCGCCTGCCTACCCGGCTCGCCGAAATCGAACGCCAGCGCCTGCCAGTCGAACTTGTCCGCCTTCAGCCGCCCCGATTCGAGCCGCGCGACCTGGTCGCGGGTCGAGATGGCGTTGAAGCTCACCAGCGGCGTCGCCAGCAGCAGCGCCACGCCGCAGAGCAGGAAGGCGAGGTGCAGATTGCTCGGCCGGACATGGTCCGCCCATGCCATCCGTCCCCGCGCCAGCGCGACCAGATACGCCACCCCGAACGTCGCCGCGATCACCACGAAGGTCAGCGCCCAGAGCCGCTCGGGCGTGAACCCATATTGGTCGATCCTGAGCCCGATCGCGATCGCGGCGAGGATGGAAAGCGGCGTCACCACCACCCCCAGCGCCATCGCGCCATAACGCAGCAGCGGGAAGCGCCGCGCCGTCTCAGGCTTGGTCCCGATCACTGCGTTGGCGAGGATCAGCGCGCCCGCCGCGCAAGTCAGCAGGACCACCGTCGCGCTGCTCGCCTTCCACAGCGGCGCCAGTCCGGTGTAGGGCAAGGCCAGCAGGAACAGAACCAGCCCCGCCGCAAGCACCGGCGCCAGCACCGACAAGACCGTCGTCACCACCCGCTGGAGCAGCCGCACCACGAAGCCATGCTCGCGCAGCAGCCCCAGCCCCGCGCCGAACGCCAGCCCGATCAGGCACCGCGCGAACCATTCCTCCATCAGCAGCTTTTCGAGGAAATTCAGTTCGATCAGCCTGAACAGCGAAGCGAGCAGCCAGGCCAGCGCCCAGACGATCCCGACGAACACGCAGCAGGCGACGCCCAGTACGATATTCGTCCAGGCATGGTCGTGCACCGCCTCGTAGCGGAAGCGCATCCCCCCGGCGTCGCGCGCCGACTGGAACAGCGGCGCGGCGATCGCGAGCGACAGCGCGAGGCTGAACAGTCGCCAGCCATCGCCCCCGCCCCAATGATCCGGATTGCCGTTCCACCACACGATTCCTGCCGCTACCGCGGCGCAGACCAACGCGAAGATCAGCGCCGCCGGAACATGCCGCCGCTCGACCGTCAGCCCGAACAGCCCCGTCCCGACGACCAGCGCGGCCAGCAGCGTCATCTGCATCGTGCTGGGCGCATGCGAATAGTCGGTGCCGATGATCAGGTGCGTGCCGAGGCCCGTCGCCAGCCCGATCAGCGCGAGCATCAGTGGCCTGAGCGCCCAGCCCTCGTCCTCGCCCGGTCGGTCGTCTTCCACGAGCCAGGGCTCGGCTGTCTCCGACTCGCTCATCGCAATCCCCTCCATCCGATCGTGGCGGGAGGGTCCGTCATCGCGGCGCCGGGGTAAAGTGGATTTCCTGTGCAGGCGCCATGCTGCCGGTTGCATCCCGGACATCCATGGCTAACGGGGAACGCGGTTGCCGCGCCGCCGGTTATGCTGCATCGCACAATGGAGAGTCGATTGGCTCGCAAGTTCATCTATGTGATTCTGGTCCTGATCGTGCTGACGATAGCCGCCGCCTTCGCATATCGTTTCTGGGGGGCGCAGCTGCTCAGGCAGGCGCTCGTCCCCACCGCCGAGGTCGTCGCCCTGCCCCCGCCGGGCAGCTATGCCCGCGCCGAGATGTGGATCGCCCGCCCCGACAAGCCGGGCAACCCCGCGCTCTGGACCCCCGCTGGCCACACCCCCGCCGCGAATCCGCCCGCCGCGGTCTTCTTCATCCACCCGACCTCGTTCCTCGACCGCAACCGCTGGAACGCCCCGCTCGACAATGCCGAAGCCAATGGTCGTGCCGAACTGTTCCTCCGCGGCCAGGCGAGCGCATTCAACGGCGTCGGCGCGATCTGGGCGCCGCGTTACCGCCAGGCGACGTTCGGCGCCTTCCTCACCAGCAAGGCCGAGGCCGAAAAGGCGATCGACTTCGCGTACCGCGACGTCCTCGCCGCCTTCGAACAGTTCCTGATCGAGGCGGGCGACCGCCCGATTATCCTCGCCGGTCACAGCCAGGGCGCGCTTCACCTCTCGCGCCTCCTCGCCAATCGTATCGCGGGGACGCCGCTGACCCGGCGCATCGTCGCGGCCTATGTCGTAGGCTGGCCGGTCTCGATCACCGCCGATCTGCCGAAAATGGGCTTGCCCGCCTGCGCCGAGGCCGATCAGGCCGGCTGCATCCTCTCCTGGCAGAGCTTTGGCGAGCCCGCCGATTCGTCGCTGATCACCGACGCCTTCGACGCCAGCACCGGCTTCACCGGCCAGCCGCGCGCGGGCACGCACTTCGTCTGCACCAACCCGATCACGGGCAAGGCGAACGACAGCGCCAGGGCCGACGCCAATCTCGGCGCGCTCCTCCCCACCAAGGACTTCAGCAACGCCACGCTCGCGCCCGGCCGCGTCCCGGCCCGCTGCGCCGGCCGCGGTTTCCTAATGATCGGCGCCAACCCGCCCGATCTCGGCCCGTACGTCCTGCCCGGCAACAACTACCACGTCTTCGACTACAGCCTGTTCTGGGCGAACATCCGCAAGGATGCCGAACGGCGGCTGGCGGCCTTCGCCAAGTAGCCCTCATCCCAGCGAAAGCTGGGATCTCTTGCGGCTCCTGTCCCGCGCCATCTCACGAGATCCCAGCTTTCGCTGGGATGACGGATGGCGTTAGAGGGGCGAATGATCACCACCGCCGCCGCCGACTATCGCGCCGCCCTCCCCACAGGCGGCCGCTTGCTCGGCCTCGACGTCGGCACCAAGACCATCGGCACAGCGCTGTGCGACGCGCAGTGGAGTTTCGCCTCCCCCGCCACGCTCATCCGCCGCACCAAGTTCACCAAAGACAAGGCCGCGCTCGCCGATCTGATCGCGGCGCAGCAGGTCAAGGGGCTCGTCATCGGCCTGCCCCTCAACCTCGACGGCACCGATTCCCCGCGCACCCAATCCACCCGCGCCTTCGCCCGCAACCTCGATGACCTGGCGCTCCCCATCCTCATGTGGGACGAACGCTGGTCCACCGTCGCGGCTGAGCGCGTCCTGATCGAGCAGGATTTCAGCCGCGCGCGCCGTGCCGTCATGATCGACAACATGGCCGCCGCGCACATCCTCCAGGCCGCGATAGACGCGCTCAGCATCGCCTGAACTATCGCGCTGGACAAATCTCCCGCTGGCGGCGACTATTTCAAGCGAAATACTGCGATGGGGGGAAATCATGCGCGGCACGATGACATGGTTATTGCGGGCAAGCCTTGCGCTGATCTTGTTGGCACCGCTTCCCGCCGCCGCGCAAACGCCGCGCCCGGCGGCCCAGCCGCCCGCGCGGGGCGGCCCGGCGATCGTCCCCGCCCCGTGCGACGCGACCGCGATCGATTCGCCCCCCGGCAAGGCCTTCTGGGCGCAGGAGCGCTGGCGCTTCGCCAGCGATGCCGATGCGATCAAGGCATATCAGGTGCTCGTCAACAACGGCCAGGGCGGCTCGCCCTGGCCCACCTGGTATCTGCCGACGCCGCCTGCCGCGCCCGGCACGCTCGCCGCGCCGCCCATCACGACCCTGCCCGTCGGCACGCGCTTCCAGATGGCGCTCGCACCGGGGCAAAGCGAAAAGGCCCCGGGCGGCTGGGGCACGTTCGACTATATCGCCAACGTTCAGGACGTGCGCGAATTCCTCGCGGTGACGCACAGCTTCAAGCCCAGTATCGACCGCGTCGTCACCTATGAGGTCACGCGCCTGCTCCCCGTGCTGATCGGCCCGGTCGGCCCCCAGGTCGATACCCAGAGCTGCGAATATTTCCCCGGCCGCTGGTCGCAATTCAACATGCTGCCGCCGTGGAACGAGCGGATGCAGTATCTGAAGGTCATCGAGGTGCGGCCGATTCAGTGAGACTGCTCAATTGGATGCTCCAGCCATGTAGGGATCGAATTCAATGAAAGGCAGGACATGGTCTATGCTCTAAAAACATCCCCTTTTTCCTGTCTCCCCGTGGCAATCATTATTATGATCATTGCCGCGGTGATAATTTGGGCGATAAGTTAGCAGCCATTGTTTATAGATATCAAATCTTGGATGGCGCGATCATCGGGCGCACTGCTCGCGATGGGCAGCGCAATAGCCATTGTCTTTCTGATAATCGGCTTAGTCAGGCACGGAATTGTTCCAACATCTGTAAATAGTTCTCAAAAGGATTATATAGATGTCATATCGGCGATTACGGGAATATCAATTGCGATATTAGCTTCGTTTTTTTCTTATCTAAGATTTTTCATGGGTCGTACTTTTGTACGAAGGGCAAAGATTGAACTAAGTAGTAAGTTGGTGGCAGGACCGAATGGGCGGCGTTTGTGCTGCGTAATCGTCACTGTACTTAACAGCGGGAACCTTCCTATCTATGATCCAGCGCTAATAGTTACAGCGAACGACTACTTGAACGATGGCACGGAACGGCACGTTCCATTGCCTGGGCCGTTCGATGCAGAAGAATTTCTGCGGGTTCCTGGCATTTCGGTAGTCGATGTTGGCGAAACGGCGACCTTCCGAATTCTGAGAGAACTGCCGCCCGAGATATGGGCAACCTGTTATTCGGTGATCGTTGCAGACCGGTCAGGCTGCAACTGGTCCAGCTACGAATTGTCCTCGATCGAAGAGACAAGCGGCAAGGCGGCGAAAAGGACGAAGGCGGCGGGGTAAGAACCTTCTCGCACCCTTGCCCTTCCCGCCCCGCCCCGCTAACCGGCCCCTTTAATGCCAGCTTCCGATCACAGCCCCGCCGCCCAGATCCCGGGCGGCGCCGTCTTCCCGCACCGGCACCTGACCGGCATCGCGGGGCTGGAGCCGCATCAGATCCTGTTCCTGCTCGACGAGGCCGAACAATGGGTCGATGCCAACCGCGAACATGCCCGGCCCGACAAGCGCCTCGCCGGCCTCACCCAGATCAACGCGTTCTTCGAGAACAGCACCCGCACGCTCCTCTCGTTCGAGATCGCGGGCAAGCGCCTTGGCGCCGACGTAGTCAACATGCACGCCGCCCAAAGCTCGGTGAAGAAGGGCGAGACGCTGATCGACACCGCGGTCACGCTCAACGCGATGCGCGCCGATGTGATCGTGATCCGCCACGGCAGCTCGGGCGCGGTCCAGCTGATCTCGTCCAAGGTCGATTGCCCCGTCCTCAACGCGGGCGATGGCTGGCACGAGCACCCCACCCAAGCTTTGCTCGACGCGCTCACTATCCGCCGCCGCCGGGGCCGGATCGCGGGGCAGCGCGTGGTGATCTGCGGCGATATCCTCCACAGCAGGGTCGCGCGGTCGAACATGCTCGCCCTCACGGCATTGGCCGCCGAGGTTCGCGTCTGCGGCCCCGCCACGCTGATGCCCGCCGCGATCGAGCGGATGGGCGTCACCCCCTATGCCGATTTCGACGCGGCGCTGGAGGGCGCGGACGTGGTGATGATGCTCCGCCTCCAGAATGAGCGGATGAGCGGCGCCTTCATTCCCTCCACGCGCGAATATCACATGCGCTACGGCCTCACCGACGAGCGGCTGGCGCGCGCCGCGCCCGATGCCCTCGTCATGCATCCGGGGCCGATGAATCGCGGCGTCGAGATCACCTCCTCGGTCGCCGATCACCCCGAGCGCTCGGCGATCACCGAGCAGGTCGAAATGGGCGTCGCGGTGCGCATGGCCTGCCTCGACGTGCTCACGCGGCGCGCGCGCGGTGTGGAGGGCTGGGCATGACCGCCGCTCCCAAACTCATCTTCGCCAACACCAGCCCGCTGATCGCGGACGACAGGGGCTATGATGGCTGTGTCGTCACCGATGGCGACACGATCCTCGATATCACGCTCGATGTTCCGGAAGACGGCGTGCCCATCGGCTGCGACAGTTTCGTGCGCGGCGGCGGGGTGCTGGCGCCGGGCATCATCGATCTCGGGGTGTTCGCGGTTGACCGCAAGGCATGCCGCGCGGGCGGGATCACCCGCGTCGGGCTGATGCCCGATCAGTCGCCAGTGCTCGGCGATCCCGGCATCGTCCGCCGTGCGGCGCTGATGGGCAAGCCCGATTTGTG
Source organism: uncultured Sphingomonas sp. (assembly GCA_966251045.1). Lineage (GTDB taxonomy): Bacteria > Pseudomonadota > Alphaproteobacteria > Sphingomonadales > Sphingomonadaceae > Sphingomonas. The sequence continues at coordinate 10,688 of CBINJP010000008.1, read as the reverse complement.
GGTCCACCCGCTCGCCGCCGCGACGCAGGGGCTGGCGGGCAAGGACCTCGCCGAAATGGCGATCAACGCCGCCGCCGGCGCCCGCGCCGTCGCCACCGGGCGGCGCTGGATTTCGGACTCGGGCGTGATGCGCAAGGTGCTGGCCTATGCCCGCGACTGCGGCCTCACCGTCATCGCCCATGCCGAGGATGGCGGCCTGACCGCGAACGCCGTCGCGACCGAAGGCGAGACCGCGATGCGTCTCGGCCTCCCCGCCGCGCCGGGCATCGCCGAGGCGCTCGCCATCGCCCGCGACATCGCGCTCGCCGAGGAAACCGGCGCGCGGCTCCATTTCCGCCAGGTCACGACGTCGCAGGGCTTCACCCTGATCCGCGCGGCCAAGGATCGCGGGCTGCCGGTCACCTGCGGCATCACCCCGGCGCATCTGCTGCTCTCCGACATTGATATTTCGGATTTCCGCACCTTCGCCCATCTCTCGCCGCCGCTGCGCAGCGAGGCCGACCGCCAGGCGGCGCTGCTCGCGCTGTCCGACGGGACGATCGACGTCCTGTCCTCGGGCCACGATCCGCGCGGGCCGGAGGAGAAGCGCCTGCCCTTCGCCGATTCGGAGCCGGGCATGTCGGGCGCCGAGACGTTGTTCGCGCTCGGCATGACGCTCGTCCACAACCGCACCATCGACCTGTACAAGCTGTTCGAGCTGCTCGCGCGCAATCCCGCGCGGATCCTCGGTATCGATGCGGGCGAGATCGCCCCGGGCAAGGCCGCCGACCTCATCCTGATCGATCCGGATGCGCCGTGGCAGATCGCGGGCGCGGCGATGCTGGCGCGCGCGGGCAACACGCCGTTCGAGGGGCTGCCGGTGCAGGGCAAGGTGGCGAAGCTGTGGAAGGGCGGGCGGGAGATCGCCTGAATCGAAACGGCCGGGATTCTTTCGAACCCCGGCCGCCTCTTAAATCGTAGCCAATGCGATCAGCGCGACGCCAGCCGCGTCTCGCCGGGACGGATCCAGCTCGCCACGCGGTCGCCGGCGCCGGCCCGCACGAAGCAGGTCGCGCCGCTCGCGCGGACATTGCGGCACAGCGCATCGGCATCGCCGCGCGCGAAACCGCCGACCGACAGGCGGTAGAAATTGCCCGCCTTGGTCGAGACATTCATCCCCTGCGGCGTCTGGCGCGCGAGCGCGGGAACGCGGCTCTTGGTGCGGTTCCATGCGTCGCGCGCGACCCCCGGGCTGTCATAGGCGCCGAGCTGCACGTAGAAATTGCCCTTGGCATAGGCCACGCGCTGCGGAGCGGCGGCGGCCGGAGCCGGGGCCTTGACCTGCGCAACCCGCGTCGCCGGACGCGCGCCCGGCGCGGGTAGCGGACGAACCACCGGCGCGACGATATTCTGGACGATCTCAACGCGCGGACCGAACACGATCGTCGGGCTGGCGCTGGCAAAGGCGACGGGGGCGACCGGTTCAACCACCGGCTGCTCGACGACGACGGGCTCGACCGCGGCGACCTCGACGCCGGTCTCGGCGCTCACCTGGGTGGCGACCTCGACGGCGTTGCTGGGCGTGCCCGGCATGTAGGTGTCGACCGGATCGGCCACCGGCGCGGCCGGGGCTTCGACGGCGGCGACGCCGACATTCTGCTGCGACGGAATCACCAGCGCGAGCGCGGTCGGCTGGCCCGCATCCGCCACGGCGCGAACGCCGAGCAGCGAGGCGACCTGGTCATAGGCGTTGGTCGGGCGCGCGAAGCTCGCCCATTGCATGATCCGTGCGTCGACATCGGCGGGCGACAGGTCGATCGCGGCGACGCTCTTGGCCTCGGGCCAGCGCCCGGCGAGCGCGAGGCTCAGCGCGAGGTTCTGCCGGGTCTTGGGAGTCGCATCGGCCGCGCGCGCGGCGGGCTCGAGGATCTCGACCGCGCGCACCGGATCGCCGGCAAGCGCATAGGCGAGGCCGCGATCGCTCGCGTTGATATTGTCATGCGCGTCCAGCGTGCGGCGCGCGCCCGACCAGTCGCCCTGCGCGATCTGCGCCAGCGTGAGGTTCAGCGCGACCCCGGCATTGCCCGGATCGAGCGTCAGCGCGTCGGTCAGCGCCTGCCGCGCCGAGGCAAAGCGCCCCGCGAGCAGATAGGCCTGGCCCAGCAGCGCGCGATATTCGGCGACGTTGGGCGCATAGGAGACCGCGAGCTCGGCGTGCTGCACGGCCTTGTCGGCCTTGCGCTTCGCCAGATATTTGCGCGCCGCGGCGGCTTCGGAGGCCGCGCGCTTGGGGTTCTCGGCCGACGCCGCGGAGGCGACGAACCCGGGAAACGCAACGCCGCCCACGGTGCCGGTCAGCACCAGGGCGGAAAGCCCGAGCGAGAGCATGGTACGGGTCTTCATGATGCAGTCCTTCCCCCCCGCGCGGAAAGCTGGCTCGCCAGCGTATCCACATCGGTCAGCGATTCGAGAAAGGCGTCGAGCGCCTCGGTCACCAGAACCTGCGCCGAACGATTGGTGACGGCCGATGCGAGGCGCAGGCGCAAATGGCGGTCATTGTCGAGCCGCAGCGTGAACGCGGCCTTGGATTTGGCAGTCCCGACCTGCTTCGCCACACGGGCAAGCGTGCCCTTGGTCACCACCGCGCGCGGCGCGGACGCTACCGGGGCTGGTTCGGGTTCGGGGAGATATTCGGTTTCGGCCTCGGCCTCCGCTTCCGGCTCGAACACCGGCTCGACCTGCGGCGGCGTGAAGCTCTCGTCGAGCGCGGCGCGCTGGCGAAGCACTTCGGGCGCGGGCGCCTCGATCGGCGCGGACGGCGGAACCGCGACCGGCGCGACATGCATCGGCGGCGCAGGCGCGAACTCGTCGCCCATGTCGTTCCAGCCGAGATCGTCCTGGCTGGGCGTGAGCGAGACATAGCCCTGCGGCCGCATCGCGGGGCGGGCATGGCCCTTGCGCGCGAGCAGGCTCGACGACAGCGAGGCCATCGGCTTGGAGGTTCCGAAGCTCATCAGCTCACCACCCGGCGGCCAAAGCCGCCTGCCGGGCGCGCCGCGCCATAGTGATTGACCTGATGCGCCGCCGGCGCCGTGAACACGGTGCGGCGGAAATTCTTCTCGAGGCGATCGTTGATGTAGCTCCACAGCTCGACGATTTCCTGCGCCGAGCGGCTGTTCGGCTCGATCTCCATCACGGTGCGGCCGTCGATCATCGACGAGGCGAAATCGGTGCGGTGATGGATCGTGATCGGCGCGACCGTGCCGTGCTGCGACAGCGCGACCGCGGCCTCGGAGGTGATCCGCGCCTTGGGGGTCGCGCCATTGACGACGAAGATCAGCGGCTTGCCCGCGCGGTCGCACAAATCGACCGTGGCGCCCACGGCGCGAAGGTCGTGCGGCGAAGGCCGGGTCGGAATGACGATCAGCTCGGCGACCTGGATGACGCTCTGGATCGCCATGGTGATGGCGGGGGGCGTATCGATCACCGCGGTGCGGAAACCCTGCTGGCGCAGCACCTCCAGATCGGCGGCGAGCCGCGCGACCGTGGTCTGGGCGAACGCGGGAAACTCCGTGTCGCGCTCGTTCCACCAGTCGGACAGCGATCCTTGCGGATCGATGTCGATCAAGACCACGGGGCCGCAACCAGCCCGCTGTGCCTGCACCGCAAGGTGCCCGCTCAGCGTGGTCTTACCCGACCCACCTTTCTGCGATGCCATCGCCAGGACGCGCATGTACCCCTCAACTCCCGGTAATCCTTGGACGGGAAGTGCCATGCAGGGCGCTAAGGATAGGTTAACGCCAAAGCCACGCGTGCCGCACCGGGACGCGAAGGCGTGTAAGGATTTCTTTCACACTCGATGGTTAACTGTCACTTATCCATTGTTGCGGGGGCGCGGGAGTTTGTTGCGATGAAGTCTGTCTGGTTGGCCGGATTGGCCGGCACCACCTTGCTCGCGGCCGCACCGGCCATGGCGCAGGTCGCGGAGCAGGATCCCGTCAAGCAAGGCGTCGATGCGTGGGAACGCGGCGACTACAGGGCGGCCGTCGACAAATGGCGCGGGCCCGCCATCGCCGGCAATCCCGATGCGCAATTCAATCTGGGCCAGGCCTATAAACTCGGCCGCGGGGTTCCCGCCGATCTGATCCAGGCCGAGGAATGGTACCGCAAGGCCGCGGTCCAGGGGCATCCCCAGGCCGAGGACAATTATGGCCTCGCCCTTTTCCAGAACGGCAAGCGCACCCAGGCGGTCGCGTGGCTCGAGAAGTCGTCCAATCGCGGCGAGCCGCGCGCGCAGTTCGTGCTCGGCACCATGTATTTCAACGGCGACGGCGTCGAGCGCGACTGGGTCCGCGCCTACGCGCTGATCGTCCGCTCGTCCCAGTCGGGCCTGCCCCAGGCCTCAGCGGCGCTCGGGCAGATGGACAAATATATTTCGCTCGGCGAGCGCCAGCAGGGCCTCGCCCTCGCGCGCCAATATGAGGAAATGGCGAACCGCCCGCGCCCGACGGTCGATTATGCCGCGAATACGCCGCGCCCGGCGACCCAGCCGGTGCGCCAGCCGAACCCGCCGGTCACGCAGCCGCGTCCGCGCCCGACGCCGACGCCCGCGCCGACAACGGTCGCCGCGGTCACCAAGCCGCCGGTCGCCCGTCCGCCCGTCGCCACCGCGCCCGTCCGCGACGGCGGCTGGCGGGTCCAGCTCGGCGCGTTCGGCGATCCGAACAATGCGCGCAAGCTCTGGGGCCAGGTCGCGGGCCGATTCCCGGGGCGCCAAGTCTATTATGTGAAGTCGGGCAGCCTCACCAAGGTGCTGGTCGGTCCCTTCGCCTCGCGGGGCGAAGCGGCGGGCGCGTGCCGGGGCGTGAACCCCTGCGTGCCGGTAACTAACTAGGCCCGAGTACGCCTCCGCAACGAATACCAGACTCCTTCGTTCGGAGGCGATGATCCGCATCCTGCCGCTCCTGGCGCTGTTCGCGCCCCTCGCCGCCCATGCCCAGCAAGCCGAAAAACCCGCGAAGGAGCCGATCCGCTTCCGCGTCGGCGCGGGGGCGCAGATCGTGCCGCGCTTTCCGGGATCGAACGAAGTGGGGCCGAGCCCCTATCCCGATTTCGCCATCGCGCGGGGATCGGAGCCGTTCGTGTTCGAATCGCCCGACGAGGCGTTCGGCTTCACGGTGGTGCGCGCGGGCGGCGTCGAATTCGGGCCCGCCATCACCTTCCAGGGCAAGCGCCGCCGCGCCGACATGCCCGTGCCGATGGACGAGGTCGGCTTCTCGCTGGAAACGGGCGGCTTCGCGCACGTCTACGTGACACCCTCGATCCGCGTCCGCGCCGAGGCGCGCTACGGCGTGACCGGGCATCGCGGCTGGGTGGGCTCGCTCGGCGCCGATTATGTGATCCGCGACGGCGACGCCTATGTCTTCTCGATCGGCCCGCGCGTGAACCTGTCCGACGACCGCTACCAGCGCAGCTATTTCGGCGTGAACCCGGGCGAGGCGGCCCGAACCGGCCTGCCGGTCTATCGGCCAAGGGGCGGCGTCCACTCGGTCGGCGCGATCGCCGGGGCGCTCTATTCGCTGGGCGGACGCTGGGGAACGGTCAGCTATGTCCGCTACGACCGGCTGGCGGGCGACGCGGCGGACTCGCCCTTCATCAAGGCCTATGGATCACGCGACCAATTCTCGGGCGGGATCGGCCTGACCTACACCTTCGGCAAGCGCTGACCCTTTGCGCCCCCGCGAACGCGGGAGCCAGGGTTATCGGGCAACCGCAGGAACATGATGCCGAAGACTCAGACGACCCACTCGCCTTTCGGAATCCCCTGCGCGTAGAGCAAGGCCGTCAGGTCTCCATGGTCGATCCGCGCTCCCGCCGCGGCGGCGACGATGGGCTTGGCGTGATAGGCGGCGCCCAGCCCGGCGACGCGGATCATCGCGAGGTCGTTGGCCCCGTCGCCGACCGCCAGCGTCTCGCTCGCAGCCAGCCCGCGCTCGGCCATTGCGTCGCGCAGCGCCTTCTCCTTGGTCGTGCTGTCGACGATCGGCTTGGTGACCGTCCCCGTCAGCGCACCATCGGCGATCTCGAGCACATTCGCGATTACCCGCTCGAACCCCAACCGCGCGCCCACCGGCCCCGCGAACCGCGTGAAGCCGCCCGAGACCAGCACCGTCATGCTCCCACGCGCGCGCATCGTCTTCACCAGCGCTTCGGCGCCGCCCATGTTGCGCACCCGCTCGGCGAGGCAGCGATCGATTGCACCTTCCTCCAGCCCCTTGAGCAGCGCCACCCGCGCATCGAGCGCCGCCGCGAAATCCAGCTCGCCGCGCATCGCCCGCTCGGTCACTTCGGCGATCTGCGGCTTGATCCCGGCATAGTCGGCCAGCTCGTCGATGCATTCGACGGTGATCATGGTGGAATCCATGTCCGCCACCAGCAGCTTCTTCTCGCGGCCCGCCAGCGGCTGTACGATCGCATCGGTGGCGGCGAACGCGCCTTCAAGCGCCGCGCGCGCCGCGCCTGGATCATGCGCGAAGTCGAGGTCCGCCGCCCTACCCTCGTCGAGCCAGCGCCAGCCGCCCGGCGCGCAGCCGGCGCTCGCCAGCCGATCGGCCGCAGACGAGATTTCCCCGGCACTCAAAGCTTCTGCTACAAGCGTGGTAACGAACATGACCGGCAAAACCCTCCCGAAGGTCGCGCTCATCGCAGGGCCGACCGCCAGCGGCAAGTCCGCGCTCGCCATCGCGCTCGCCGAAAAACGCGGCGGAATGGTGATCAACGCCGATTCCGCGCAGGTCTATGCCGATCTCCGCATCCTGACGGCCCGGCCGAGCGAGGAGGACGAGGCGCGCGTGCCGCACCGTCTGTTCGGCCATATCGATGGCGCGGACGCCTATTCGGCGGCGCGCTGGGCGGCGGAGGCGCGCGCGGCGATCCATGAGGCGCATGAGGACGGGCTGCTGCCGATCCTGGTGGGCGGCACCGGCCTCTATCTGCTGACATTGCTCGACGGGATCGCGCCCATCCCCGATATCGAGCCCGAGATCCGCGAGGAGATCCGCGCGATGGCGGTGGCCGACGCGCATGCCGAGCTGACCCGGCTCGATCCCGAGGCCGCCGCCCGGCTCCATCCCTCCGACACCACCCGCGTCGGCCGCGCGCTCGAAGTAATCCGCTCGACCGGCTTCCCCCTCGCCTATTGGCACACCGAGCGCACCGGCGGGATCGGCGGGGAGGTTTCGCTGGGCGCGACCATCCTCCTTCCCGACCGCGCCTGGCTCCATGCGCGCACCGACAGGCGCTTCGAGGCGATGCTCGATGGTGGAGCGGTCGACGAGGTTCGCGAGCTGGAGGCGCGCACCGATCTGGCGGTCAACGCCCCTGTCCGCCGCGCCATCGGCGTGCGGGAGATCGCCGAGTGGCAGGCGGGCCGCATCTCCCGCGAGGAAGCCGCGGCCCGCGCGCAGGCCGCGACCCGCCAATACGCCAAACGGCAGTACACCTGGTTCCGCCGGCAGCCCCCAGGGGCGTGGGCGCGCACGGCGGAGACAGAAACATACACATTACTTGACGAATTTGAAAGAAAATTATTTCAATAGCGCTTGACGCAACATTTTCGTGCGACTAGCAGCGCCCTTCCAGTGCTGTTATGTGCGCCGCAGCACAAGTCGTGACGGTATTGTGCCGATATCAAGGGCGGAGGGAATAACGTGACCGAGAAGAGCGGAGCAGACATCCTGATCGAGACGCTGTGCGATCTCGGTGTGGAGGTCGTGTTCGGCTATCCCGGCGGCGCGGTGCTCCCCATCTATGACGCGCTGTTCAAGCAGGAGCGCATCAAGCACATCCTCGTCCGGCACGAGCAGGCCGCGACCCATGCCGCCGAGGGCTATGCCCGCTCGACCGGCAAGCCCGGCGTCGTGCTGGTCACCTCGGGCCCCGGCGCGACCAATGCCGTCACCGGCATCACCGACGCGCTGATGGATTCGATCCCGATGGTCGTCATCACCGGTCAGGTCCCGACCGGGCTGATCGGCACCGACGCCTTTCAGGAGGCCGATACGGTCGGCATCACCCGGCATTGCTCCAAGCATAATTATCTCGTGAAGGACCCCGCCAAGCTGGCCGGGGTGCTCCACGAGGCGTTCCGCATCGCCACCGGCGGGCGTCCCGGCCCCGTGGTCGTCGACATCCCCAAGGACGTGCAGGTCGCCACCGCGCGCGCGGGCAATATCGAGCCGCCGCGTGGCAATGCGTACGCACCGCAGGTCCATGCCGATCCCGCGGGCATCCAGGAAGCGGTCGACATGCTCGCCGCGGCCGAACGTCCGATCTTCTATACCGGCGGCGGCATCATCAATTCGGGCCCCGAGGCGACGCGGCTGCTGCGCGAGTTGGCCGAGCTGACCGGGGCGCCCGTCACTTCGACGCTGATGGGCCTTGGCGCCCTGCCCGCCTCCTCGCCGCAATGGCTGGGGATGCTCGGCATGCACGGCACCTACGAAGCCAATATGGCGATGAACCGCGCCGATCTGATCGTCGCGCTCGGCTCGCGCTTCGACGATCGCGTGACGGGCCGGCTCGACGCGTTCAGCCCGAACAGCCGCAAGGTCCATGTCGATATCGATCGCTCGTCGATCAACAAGAATGTCCGCGTCGACCTGCCGATCATCGCCGATGTCGGCAATGCGCTGGCGGACATGGTCGCGGCGTGGAAGGCGCGCAAGCATCCGAAGCCCGATCTCGCCGAATGGTGGAACCGGATCAACGGCTGGCGCGCGCGGCGCTGCCTCGATTTCGCCGAACGGCAGGACGTGATCATGCCCCAACAGGCGATCCGCTCGCTCTATGAGGCGACGAAGCATCTGAGCCCGATCATCACCACCGAAGTTGGCCAGCACCAGATGTGGGCCGCGCAGCATTTCGGGTTCGAGGATCCGAACAAGTGGCTGACCAGCGGTGGCCTCGGCACGATGGGCTATGGCCTGCCCGCGGCGATCGGCGCGCAGCTCGGCAATCCGGGCGCGCTGGTGATCGACATCGCCGGCGAGGCCTCGATCCAGATGAACATCCAGGAGCTGGCGACCGCGACGCAATACCGGTTGCCGGTCAAGATCTTCATCCTCAACAACGAATATATGGGGATGGTCCGCCAGTGGCAGGAGCTGACCTATCAGTCGCGCTATTCGGAAAGCTATAGCGACGCGCTCCCCGATTTCGTGAAGCTGGGCGAAGCCTATGGCTGGAAGGGCCTGCGCATCGATAGCCGCGCCGAGCTCGAGCCCGGCATCGCCGAAATGCTCGCCTATGACGGCCCGGTGATCGTCGATTGCCGCGTGGCGAAGCTGGCGAACTGCTTCCCGATGATCCCGTCGGGCGCGGCGCATACCGAGATGATCCTCGAGGGCAACGAAGTCTCGGGCGAAATGGACGACGAAGCGAAGGCGCTGGTCTGATGCATATCAAGCAGGAAGCCAGCGAGCGCCACACGCTCGCCGTGATCGTCGACAACGAGCCGGGCATCCTCGCGCGGATCGCCGGCCTGTTCACCGCGCGCGGGTACAATATCGAGAGCCTTACGGTGAGCGAGATCACCGACGACCGTTCGGTCAGCCGCATCACCATCGTCACCTCGGCGTCCGAGCATGTGATGGAGCAGATCATCGCCCAGCTCGAACGGCTGGTGCCGGTGCACAAGGTCACTGACCTGACCGTGCTCGGACCCCATGTCGAGCGCGAGCTGGCGCTGGTGAAGGTCGCGGGCACCGGCGATCACCGGATCGAGGCGTTGCGGCTGGCCGAAGTCTATCGCGCGCATGTGCTCGATGCGACGATCAGCAGCTTCGTGTTCGAAGTGACCGGCGGGCGCGACAAGATCGACAAGTTCGTCGAGCTCATGTCCGAAGTCGGTCTGGTAGAGGTCGCGCGGACGGGTGTCGTCGCCATTTCGAGAGGGAAAGAGGCGGCCTGAAGAATATGTTTCGTGCGATCGCGCCAGCCCAAGCCTAAGCGCGACAAAATTTCACCGTCACCCCGGCCTTGAGCCGGGGTCCCGCTCCTTCTCGCGGCGGGCAGAAAAGAAGCGGGACCCCGGCTCAAGGCCGGGGTGACGAAAGGGAAATAAGCATGCGTGTCTATTACGATCGCGACGCCGATCTGAACCTGATCACGGGCAAGAAGATCGCCATCATCGGCTATGGCTCGCAAGGCCATGCCCATGCCCAGAATCTGCGCGATTCGGGCGTGAAGGAGGTCGCGATCGCGCTCCGTGAGGGTTCGCCGACACGCGCCAAGGCCGAGAATGCCGGCTTCAAGACGATGACCGCGACCGAGGCGGCGGGCTGGGCCGACATCCTGATGATGGTCGCCCCCGACGAGCACCAGGCCGAGATCTACGCGACCGAGCTGCGCGATCATCTCAAGCAAGGTGCCACGCTCGCCTTTGCGCACGGGCTCAATGTCCATTTCGGGCTGATCGAGCCGCGCGCCGATCTCGACATCATCATGATCGCCCCCAAGGGCCCCGGCCACACCGTGCGCAGCGAATATGTCCGCGGCGGCGGCGTCCCCTGCCTGATCGCGGTGCATCAGGATTCGTCGGGCAACGCCCACGACATCGCGCTCGCCTATGCCTCGGGCGTCGGCGGCGGCCGTTCGGGGATCATCGAGACCAATTTCCGCGAGGAATGCGAGACCGACCTGTTCGGCGA
>CBINJP010000007.1:0-161868 GCA_966251045.1 uncultured Sphingomonas sp. | reverse complement strand
CCGAAGCGATGATGCGCGAACTGACCGAGGCACTGGTCGAAATCTGGGGACGGCTGGAGCTGCGGCTGGCGGCGTGAGCGCGTCCGCCGAGGAACCCTGGCTGCTCGCTACCGGCACGCACTGCGATGCGCCGATGGTCTGCCGGCTGCGAACGCGGCCGCCATCGGACGAGGAACGCGCGCAATATCCGCAACTGGTGATGATCCGCTGGACGTTCGAGCCGGAGGACGACGACGACGCCTTGCCCGAGGAGGAAGAGCTGGAGGCGATGGCGGCGCTCGAAGGGACGCTGCACGCCGCGATGACCGCGCAGGGCTGGGGGATGATCGCAGCGGTGGTCACTGCGGGCGGCGTGCGCGAGTGGCGCGTCTACACCCAGGACCTCGAGCGTTTCCAGCAAGGGTTGAACGACGCGCTGGAGGGCCAGCCGCGCTATCCGCTCGACTTCGAGGTCTTCGACGACCCCGACTGGCGCGCCTATGACGAGATCGCGTCGTCGATGGTGCCGCGCGGCCAAGCGTGAAACTATTTACTCCGCGGCGCTAACAGGGTCGCATGACGGGCAAGCTCGACGCCTATTCCGATGTACTCCAGCGGCTCGTCTGCGAGATGGAAGCCTGCTCGCCGCCCCTATGGGAGCGCGGCGAGCTCTCGATCCAGTCGAACGGGACGCAACTGACCTATGGCCTGCGCAACGAGGGCCATCCCGACCGCGCGACGCTGACCGACGATCTGCGCAAGCTGATCGAGGAACTTTACGTGAAGATGCGCCGCGAAGGCGATGCCTGGACCGCGGCGCGGATCCGCTGGTGGGTCGAGGGCGGCGCGATCCGTTTCGACACCGGGTTCGACTATGTACAGAACGCGGCGCCCAAGAAAAGCTGGTGGCGGCGCTAGGCGCGGGTGAGCGCCGCGCTCCAGGCATAGCCGCGATAGAGCGGAGTGAATTCAAGACTCAGCCCCTGTTCCTCCGCCACGCGCTTCAGCACCGCGGGAAGCTCGCGCCGGGGAAAGACATGGAAGTCGTTGAGCGACTTGAAGTGGATGCGCTTCGCCAGCGCGGGAAGCCGCTCATATTGGCCGAAATCGACGATATGGAGCTGGCCGCCGGGCGCGAGGCAGGCGGCGCCGCGTTCGATGGCGTCCTGCCAGGGCGGGATCATCGACAGCGTGTAGCTCATGAAGACGCGGTCGGCCTTGTCGAGGCCGAACAGCGTGCCGGTTTCGAATGTCCCGGCATCGCCCTGCGCGAGCGCGATCCGGTCCGCAAGACCGTGGCGGGCGACCGATTTGCGCGCGGTCTCGAGCATCGCCTCGCTGATATCGAAGCCGAAGAAGCGCGCCTGCGGATAGCGCTTCGCCGCGACGATCAGGTTGCGCGCAGTGCCGCAGCCGACCTCGAGCACGGTCCCGCCCGGCGGCGGATCGAGCTCGCGGATCAGCCGGTCGCGACCGAACAGATAGAATTTGCGGGTGAAGTCGTAGATGTGGCGGTGGAACGCATAGGTGGCGTCCATCTCCCCCGCATTGCCCGAATTCATCGCGGCTGCTTCAGCGTCCAGAGATGCGTCGCGCCATAGACGGCCGAGCGGTCGCGCTTCGTCCAGTCGTCGCGCTGTTCCTGCGAGGCGTATTCCCAGCGGCCCATCAGGTCGTCGGGGATATGCCCGGCGACGACATCGGGGACGGCGGCGGTGCGATAGAGGACGCGCGCGCCGGGCTTCGCGGTGCGGGTGATCTCGGTCCACAAGGCGGTCAGCTGCTCGTCGGTCATCCAATCCTGCGCGTCGAGCAGGATATAGCGGTCGAGCGAGGCATCGGGCATCGATGCCAGATAGACCGTCATATTCTCGTGGCGGATCTCCACGCGTGAAGCGCGGCCGCGTACCGCCTCGTAATTCTCGGGCTTGAGATAGGGCGGCAATGGCGCGTTCGGCGCATCGCCATAGCCGCGGCCAAAGGCCTGCCACGCGAAATAATTGTCCTTGAGCTCGAAATCGCAGGCGAGCTTTTCAAGGCGGCTCCTGAGCGCGCCGGTGATGCCGCGCTGGTCGTCGGCGGCGAGCAGGTCGTATTGCGCGGGCGGGACGCCGAGGCCGAAAAGCATCGCGGGCTGCTCGACCGCCCAGCGGACGAACTTGCGGTCGAAGAATTTCGCATAGGTCTCGTCGAAGATCGCGCGCTGCTCCTCGATCGTCTTCGCCTGCAGGATCCGCTTGGGATCGTCGCCATAGAGGCGCGCGACGAAATGGACGAAGCCGATCAGGTTGCCGAGCAGCCCCTGCTTGTAGAAGCCGGTCTTGAAGCCCGAGATGCGGCGGCGGCCGAGCAGGTCGCGGCCCTCCCAATAGCTGCGCGTCACATCGTCCAGATAGGGGCGGACGAAGTCCTTGTAGGCCTGGACATTCTCCGGCCGGTCGGCGCGCGCGAAGAAGCGGTGGAAGGTCGCGTGATCGGGCAGATGGATCGCCGCCTGCCGCTTCAACGTGTTGAGCGCGATATGCGCGGTGTTGAGGTCGACCGCGGTGATCTTTTTCGGATCGGCAGTGAGATAGGACAGGACGTTGCAGCCCCCCGAGGCGATGGTGACGATATGGCTGTCCGGCGTGATCGCCAGCGCTTCCATGTCGACATCGGGGTCTTCCCAGATCTGGGCATAGACCAGCCCGCGAAAGGCGAAGGAGAAAGCGCGTTCGAGCAGGCCCTGCCTGGTCAGATGCTCGTGGCGGTGCACCGCGTCGCGCACGATGACGTTCCTGGGCTTCTTGGCTGTCGAACCCATCGCTGACTCCCGCAGGAAAGACCCGCGCGACATATCGTGCCGCGCGGGCGTGCCCTAGTCACTTCATGTGACAAATTGGAGTCGTTTGTGGGTCGCCCTCCCCGCTCACTTCGGCGGGACGCTTCCGGCGAGCGGCCAATCGGTATCGCCGACGCGGTTGAGGTTCATCTCGATCACGCGGCGCGGCGGCTGGCCGGGGGCGATATAGTCGCCGACTTCGTTCCAGACCCCGTCCTTGAGCGTCATCGTGTAGCGGATGATCGCCCCCGGGCCGGCGGGAATCTCCCAGATATAGCCGGTGCCGGTGAGCTTGAGCTCGAAATCGCCCTGATGGCCGAGCGCGTAGGAGCGCATCAGGTAGCGCCGGGTCGGCACGTCATAGGAGATCACCGCGAAGGCATTGAAGCCGACGCTGCCATCGGGGTTGTAGCCCTTGCCCTCCAGCACGATCACCGTGCCGTCGAGCATCGGCCCGATCCGCTCGGTCTGCGTCACCTGATAGGGGCCGGCGCGCGTGACGCCCGAACCCGGACCGCGCCACACCCCGAACATCCAGCCGATCTTCTTCATCGCCGCCTGTTGCGCCGCGATCGCCGCATGGTCGGTCTCCTGTGCCATGGCAGGGGCGGCGGGAACGCTCAGCGCCAGCGCGGCAAGGAACAGAAACCATCTCATTCTCGAATCTCCCATCGATTGCCCTTCCCGGGGGATTCCCCGGTGATTGCCCTGCCGGGCAGGTGATGGCAGCCTGTGCCGCGATGCCCACCGCCCGGACCACCTCGCTTCGCCCCAGCGGCGCCCGTTCGGACAAGCTGCGTTTCGTGAAGCGCGCCTATGGCTTCGTGAAACGCGCGCCGGGCTTTCCGATGCTGTGGATCGGCGGCGCCACCGCGGCGGGAATCATGATCGTCACCGGCGGATTCGGCACCGGCGCGATGCCGCTGGGCCAGCGCATCGGCTTCTGGGCGGTGCTGATGGGGTGGAGCTCGCTCAAATGGCAGCTCTGGTTCATGGCGACAGTGCGCCGTCAGACCGACTGGATCTGGGCGGCCGCGCTCGGCGCGTTGCTGCTCAGCCTGCCGCTGCCCATCGAGATCAGGCTGAGCGCGCAGGCGGTGGGGATCGAGGGGGCCTTCGCCGATCCGGTCGGGACCTGGGCGCGGGCGGCGGCGATAGGCGGGGTGATCTTCGTCGCGATCGTGCTGATCCTGGCTGCGACCGGGCACCTCCCCCTCGCGCGGCGCAAGCCCGTGGCGCGCCCCGCCGAGGGCCTGCTCGCCCGGGCCCGCGTCTCCGCCGAAACGCTCGCCGCAATCGAGGCCGAGGACCATTATTGCCGCGTCCGCCGCCGCGACGGCAGCGACGCGCTGATCCATTACCGCTTCGGCGATGCGCTGGCGGAGGTGGCGGAGCTCGATGGCGCGCAGGTGCATCGCGGCTCATGGGTTGCCGCGGACGCAGTGAATGGCGCCACGCGCGACGGCCGGCGCTGGCTGTTGCTGCTGTCGGATGGGACGGAGATCGCGGTCAGCCCCCGCCACGTCGCCGAAGCGCGACGCCGCGGATGGCTGACCCTGCGCGTTTAATCCACCGCGTTCTCGATCGCGTCGCCGACCTTTTCGGCGCGGTTGCCGACATCGTCCGCCGCATTGCCGATCGTGTCGCCCGCACTGTCCGCAGCGTTGCCGATGGTGTCGCCGGCATCGTCGGCGAGATTGCCGAGCGAGTCGGTGGTGGCCTCGGCGGTGTTTTCGAGATCGTTCGCGGCCTGCTGCGAGCAGCCCGCAACGGCGAGCGCCATCGGCAGGGCGAGAAGAAGCGTAACTTTGCGCATATGGGTCTCCAATTGGCTAGCCAGCGGGCCCGTCCGGAGCTAACAGCGCGGCCATGCCGTACCGTATCGCCATCGCCTCGGACCACGCCGCCTTCGGCATGAAGGCCGAACTCGCCGATTGGTTGCGTGAACAGGGAAATGAAGTCTTCGATTTGGGCACCAACGGACCCGAAAGCGTCGACTATCCCGACTATGGCTATCGCGTCGGCCATGCCATCGCCGAGGGCAAGGCCGAGTTCGGCGTCGCCCTGTGCGGATCGGGGATCGGCATCTCGATCGCGGTCAATCGCGTTCCCGGCGCGCGCTGCGCCCTGGTGTCGGAGCCCTTCTCCGCCCGGCTCGCGCGCAATCATAACGACGCGAACGTCATCGCGCTCGGCGCACGGCTGGTCGGGATCGAGATGGCGAAGGCGTGCGTGATGACCTTCATCAATTCGGGCTTCGACGGCGGGCGCCACGCCAATCGCGTCGACAAGCTCAGCCATCCGGAGAAGAGCAAGCCATGAGTACCCGTCCCGCGATGCTTGCCGGGGTCCAGCCCGATGGTTTCTTCACCCGCTCGCTCGCCGATGCGGACCCGGCGGTGTTCGCCGGCGTCCGGCATGAGCTGAATCGCGAGCAGCACCAGATCGAGCTGATCGCCAGCGAGAATATCGTCTCCAAGGCGGTGCTCGAGGCGCAGGGCTCGGTCTTCACCAACAAATATGCCGAGGGCTATCCCGGCAAGCGCTATTATCAGGGCTGCCACCCCTCGGACGAAGTCGAGCAGCTCGCGATCGACCGCGCGAAGCAGCTCTTCGGCTGCGACTTCGCCAACGTCCAGCCGCATTCGGGCGCGCAGGCGAACGGCGCGGTGATGCTCGCGCTGACCCGGCCGGGCGACACGATCATGGGGCTCAGCCTCGATTCGGGCGGCCACCTGACGCACGGCGCCAAGGCGGCGATGAGCGGGAAATGGTTCAACGCGGTCCAGTACGGCGTCACACCGGACACCCATCTGATCGACTATGACGAAGTCGAGCGGCTGGCGAAGGAGCATCAGCCGAAGCTCATCATCACCGGCGGATCGGCCTATCCGCGCCATATCGACTTCGCGAGGTTCCGCGCGATCGCTGACGAAGTCGGTGCGGTGTTCATGGTCGACATGGCGCATTTCGCGGGGCTGGTCGCGGGAGGGGTCCACCCGACGCCGTTCGGCCATGCCCATGTCGTCACCACCACCACGCACAAGACGCTGCGCGGTCCGCGCGGCGGCGCGGTGTTCACCAATGACGAGTCGATCGCCAAGAAGATCAACTCGGCGGTGTTCCCGGGGCTTCAGGGCGGTCCGCTGATGCACGTCATCGCCGCCAAGGCAGTCGCGTTCGGCGAGGCGCTCCAGCCCGATTTCCGGACCTATGCCGCCGCGATCGTCGAGAATGCCAAGGTGCTGGCGGCCACGCTCAAGGAGCGCGGCGCGGCGGTGGTCTCGGGCGGGACCGACACGCATCTCGCGCTGATCGACCTCACCCCGCTGGGCGTGACCGGCAAGGACGCCGACGAGGCGCTCGAGCGCGCGGCGATCACCTGCAACAAGAACGGCATCCCCAACGATCCGCTGCCCCCGGTCAAGACCAGCGGCATCCGGGTCGGCTCGCCCGCCGGCACCACGCGCGGCTTCGGCCCCGCCGAATTCCGCGAGATCGGCCATATGGTCGCGGACGTACTCGATGGTCTGCGCAAGAATGGCGAGCAGGGCGACGGGCAGGTCGAAGCCAATGTCCGCGAGCGCGTTCGTACTTTGTGCGAGCGCTTCCCGATCTATCCGGAGCTGTGAGTGCGCTGTCCCTTCTGCGGCAATGAAGATTCCCAGGTAAAGGATAGCCGCCCCACCGAGGACGGGGCGGCGATCCGGCGGCGGCGCCAGTGCGAGGCGTGCGCGGCGCGTTTCACGACGTTCGAACGGATTCAGCTGCGCGACCTGACCGTGCTCAAGAGCGAAGACCGGCGCGAGCCGTTCGAGCGCGACAAGCTGGTCCGCTCGGTCTCGATCGCGGCGCGCAAACGGCCGGTCACCGCCGTCCAGATCGAAAAGCTCGTCTCGGGCATCCAGCGCCAGCTGGAGACGATGGGCGAGACCGAAATCCCCTCGCAACGGATTGGCGAGATGGTGATGGACGGGCTGAAGGGGCTCGACCCGGTGGCCTATATCCGCTTCGCCAGCGTCTATAAGGACTTCACCGAAGCCAAGGATTTCGAGGAATTCGCGGGCAATGTGAGCGAGGCGGCGCGGGAGTGAACACCGCCAAGGAACACCCGGTCATCGTTCTGGTCCGCCCGCAACTCGGCGAGAATATCGGCAAGGCCGCGCGCGCCATGCTCAATTTCGGGCTGACCGAATTGCGCCTCGTCGCCCCGCGCGACGGCTGGCCCAATCCCTCGGCGGGCCCCGCCGCGAGCGGGGCGGATGTGGTGCTCGAACGGGCGCGGATGTTCGACACGGTCGCGGAGGCCGTCGCCGATTGCCCACATGTCTATGCGACCACGGTGCGCAAGCGCGGGGTCACCAAGCCGGTGGTCACGCCCGAGGGCGCGGCGCGCGAGATCCATGCCGCGCCAGGCCGCTCCGCGATCCTGTTCGGCCCCGAGCGTTCGGGGCTCGAATCGGACGATGTGGCGCTCGCCCGCACGATCGTCACCGTACCGATCAATCCCGAATTCGGGTCGCTCAACCTCGCCCAGGCGGTGATCCTGGTCGCCTATGAATGGTCGAAGGGCGTGGCGCTGGCCAGCCCGCCCACGACCGAGCTCGATCCGCCGGCGCCGCAGGAGGAACTGGACGGTATGATCGGCCAGCTCGAAGCGATGCTCCAGGGCACCGGCTATTATTATCCGCCCGATCGCGTGCCGCTGTCGCGCCGCACGCTGCGCACGATGCTGACCAAGCCCGCCTGGTCGTCGTCGGAGGTGCGGACGATGCGCGGGGTACTTTCGGCGCTGGCCGGACGGAAGAAGCCCAAGGACTAAAACGCGCTTGCAGCGCGGCAATCCTCGGCTATTTTCCGCCGCAGTCTAATGGAGTTACACAATGTCCCTCGTTTTCGCAGCGTTGGCGCTCGCCGGTTTCTCGGCCCCTCAGGAAACGCCCGCCCCCGCCGCAACGCCCGCTAAGGAAGAGCCGAAGATCTGCAAGACCGAGGGTTTTTCGGGCAGCCGCATTCGCGCCAAGCGCGTCTGCCGCACCGAGGCCGAATGGCGCGGCGAGGCCGACCGCACCAGCAAGGCGATGGATCGCCGCGACTGACGCGCCACGGCCTTTCCCGGCCCGGCCGACTCAGCGCCGGTCGAAGGCCTCGAGCTCATAGGCGATCGAGGCTTCGACCAGCCGGTCCCAGATTTCACCGATAGCCGCATCGGGAATGCCCGCCGCGCGCGCATGCGCGCGGGCATTGGCGATGACCGCCGCCTTGCGCACCTCGTCGCGGACCTGGGCGCGTTCGGGTTTGATGCGCGCCGCGGCATCCATATAGCCGAAGCGCCGGGCGAGCAGCGCGACCAGCGCGCGGTCCACCGCATCCACCCCGGCGCGCACTTCGGCCATGGTCTCGCAGTCTATGGGGTCGATCGTATCTTCCATGGCCGGGCATTGGCCGCGCGCACCGGCCCTGTCCAGAGCCCGGTTGCGCATCGCGTGCCCGAAAGGCATGTTCGCGCCGGTTGAACCGGATACGGTTACGATGGAAGAGGTCGTACGATGTTGATGCTCGTTGCCGCCATGCTGATGGCACCCGCCCAGGATCCCAGCGCGGCGCCGGAGAATCCCGATCTGAAGGTCGTTTGCCGCACGATCGGCGTGACGGGCTCGCGCGTGCACAGCGAGCGCGTGTGCAAGACGCGGGCGGAATGGACCGCGTACCGCCAGGAGGCCCGGCGCCATGTCGAGCAGATCCAGACCAATCGCGGCACCGCGGTTCAGGACAATGATCTGCAGAACGCCGGCCGCGGCGGCATCTGAAGCCAGCCTCGTCCGCGATTGACTTCGGCGGCGCGTCCCGCTAGGCGCGCGCCTTCGCAATGGCCCCGCACCCCGGTGAAGCGGTGGCCCTGACGTGCACGCACGACAGGCGAGGACCGGGAATACCGTTGTTAGTCAATTGCAAGGATTACAAATGTCGAAGCGTTCCAGCGCCAAGCACAAGCTCGACCGCCGCATGGGCGAGAATATCTGGGGTCGCCCGAAGAGCCCGGTCAACAAGCGTGAATATGGTCCCGGCCAGCATGGCCAGCGCCGCAAGGGCAAGATGTCGGACTTCGGCATCCAGCTGCGCGCCAAGCAGAAGCTCAAGGGCTATTACGGCGACATCACCGAGAAGCAGTTCAAGCGCGCCTATGAGGATGCGTCGCGGATGAAGGGCGATACCGGCCAGAACCTGATCGGCCTGCTCGAAATGCGCCTCGACATGATCGTCTATCGCGCCAAGTTCGCGCCGACGATCTTCGCCGCGCGCCAGCTGGTCAATCACGGCCATGTCCGCGTCAACGGCGAGAAGTGCAACATCGGTTCGCGCCGCATCAAGCCGGGCGAGGAAGTGTCGCTGAGCCCCAAGGCGCAGGAAATGGCGCTGGTGATGGAGGCGCAGAGCCTCGCCGAGCGCGACATCCCCGAATATGTCGCTCCGGACGGCGCCAGCAAGATCACCTTCACGCGCGTGCCGACGCTCGACGAGGTGCCCTATCCGGTGAAGATGGAGCCGAACCTGGTCGTCGAGTTTTACTCGCGCTGACCTGTACCCGCGAAAGCGGGTATCCGGCTTCCAGCGATGGAATGTGAAAAGGCGGTCCTTCGGGGCCGCCTTTTTGCTATGCGGGTGACGGAGGCCGCATGAAAAAGCACCGCATCTACGCCATCAGCTTCGCCAGCGTTTATCCTCTTTATATCGCGAAGGCGGAAAAGAAGGGGCGGACCAGGGCCGAGGTCGACGAGATCATCTTCTGGCTGACCGGGCACAATCCGCAAAGCTTTGCGGAGGTGCTCGAAAAGGGCACCAATTTCGAGGATTTCTACACCCACGCGCCGCGGCTGAACCCCGCGCGGACGCTCGTCACCGGCATGATCTGCGGGGTCCGCGTCGAGGAGATCGAAGACCCGGTCATGCGCGAGGCCCGCTACCTCGACAAGATGATCGACGAGCTCGCCAAGGGCCGGCCGATGGAGAAGATCCTCCGCAAATAGCCGCTATTTCACCGCCAGCTTCGCCCGGGCGAAGCGGATGAAGGTGGGCCAATTGTCGCGGTTGTTGTGGCCGCCCTGATGCTGGCGATAGCCGATCGTCCCCTCGATCGCGGGGACGAGGACGGGCGGGAATTGCGAGGTGCTGAGCCCCGGCTTGCCGAGCAACTCCCATGCCGGCGCAGCGGCCTGGGCAGCGAGGAAGCTGCCTTTGGGATCGACCCAGCCATCGCCGGTCTCGACCGTGCCCGCGCCGATGAACACCGGGCGCGGCGCGGCCAACGCGATCAGCAAATGCGAATCGATCGGCAGGTCGAACTCGGTGAGCTTGCCGCAATATTTGAGGAAATTGCCGGCGAACCAGTGATATTCGCCGCCCGCGCAGAGATTGCCCATCCGCTCGCCGAAATTGCGTCGATAGAGCGCGGCGCCACCCGCGCCCGACGATCCGACGAAACCGATCGCGAAGCGCCGGTCATAGGCCATCGTGACGAGCGCCGCCTTGCCGTAACGCGACAAGCCTTCGATCCCGATCCGCTTCGCGTCGATACGCGGGTCCTTCGCCAGCGCATCGAACGCTCGGCCCGCGCCCCAGGCCCAGGCGCGCAGCACGCCCCAATCCTCGGGACCCCGCCGCTTTCCGCGCAGCGAGATGCCAATGACGCCGTCGTCGAGCCCGCCGCCATTATCGGCCTGAATCGAATTGGCGACCACCACGCCATAGCCGAAGCCGTTCGCCAGCAATTGCTCGGGCGCGCTCGGCCCCGGCTCGGGCGGACGCGGGGGGCCGGGAAAGCGGAAGCCCTCGGGAAAGCCGAAAGAGAGGATCAGCGGCACACTGCCCTTCGCGTCCGCGGGGACGGTGTAGCGCAACTGGATTACCGCCGAGGCGCCGGGGAAGGCGCGATTGTCGGCAGTCCCTTCCATCCAGCGCTTGATGACGGGCATGCCCGCCTCGGTCGCGCGCTCCTCCCTGACGAGCTTCCAATTGACGACCGGCGCGGTTGCGGGGACGCGGCCGTAGATTTCGCGGTTGAACAGCCCGACGATCTCGGGCCGCCGCTCACGCCACCACATGCGCGGACTGTCCACCCGGTCGCCATTGGCCATGGTGAGCACCCCGGGGAGCGCCGGGGTCCCCGCCTTGTCTTCATCGTAATTGGCGGCATTGGGCGCCTGGCGGTTGAAGCCGTCGGCGCCGGGGCGCAGGCTCGATACGGGGATGCCCAGCCGATCGAGCATGATCTGCCGGTCGGCATTGGCCTCGGTATAGTCCGGCTGCTGCGCCAATGCGGGAACGCCGCCAAGCGCCAGAAATGCTGCGCACACCCAGCCCGCGACCCGCATCCTCACCTCCCGATGTTATCGCTACCATCATGGCAGCGACCTGGGAGTTGCGCAACGCTACGGCCTGGGATCGAGCTTGAGCGCGGTTCGCAGGAAGGCGTCGCTGCGGTCGAGCATGCCGATCCGCGCGCCGCTGTCGGGCAGGCCATGGTCGAGCCTGGGATAGACCACCAGCTCGACCGGCCGCCCCGCCTCCTTCAGCCGCGATTCCATCAGCCGCGACTGGGCGACGCCGACATTGGCATCCATGTCGCCATGGAACATCAGCACCGGTGCCTTGAAGCGGACGGCGTTGCGCGCGGGCGAGCCCTCCTCGATATGCGGCCCCGAACCGACGAAATCGCTCACGATCCGGTGATTGGTGAACCAGCGCGATTCTTCCTTGAGCCTGCCGAGATCGGTGACCGGCGCGATCGCGACGATCGCCTTGAACAGATCGGGTTCGAGCACCGCAGACTGCAGCGCCGCATAGCCGCCATAGGACCAACCGACGATCGCCAGCTTCGAGGGATCGGCGATGCCTTGCGAAACCAGCCAGCGCCCGCCATCGTTGACGTCGCCGATCGCGGTCCGCCACGATTTGAAGCCATTCTCGACGAACCAGGCCTGGCCATAGCCCGCCGAGCCGCGGAAATTGGGCTGGAGCACCGCATAGCCGCGCGCCGCGAAAAACTGGGCGAGCCAGTCGAAGCCCCATTCGTCGCGCGCCTCCGGCCCGCCATGCGGCATCACGATCGCGGGCAGGTTCTTGCCGTCGCTCCCGGGCGGAAGCGTGAGATAGGCGGGAATCTCGGTCCCGTCGGCCGCCTTGAAGGTGATCGACTTGACCGGCGCGAGCGTCGCATTTTCGAGCGGCGGCCGCGTCAGCATGATCTCGGACAGCTTCTTCGCGGTGCGGTCGAATACATAATAGCGGCCGGGATCGACATCGCTGCCCGCCCAGAGCAGCAATTTGGTCTCATCCTCGCTCGCATCGACGAAGCGGATCAGCGGCAGCCCCGGCAGCGCGCGCGACAGCGACCCGGCGAGCTTCTGAAGTTGCGGATCGAAGAACACCGCCTCGCGCCGGTCCGTGGCGTAGCTCACCCCGACGACGCGGCGTTGCCGGCCCACGGTGATCAGGCCGTCGACATCGACATCGGGCCGCTCGAACACGAGTTCGCGCCCGAGTGCCTCGTCGAGCGAGATGCGATAGAGCGCGAGACGCCCCTGGTTGCGCTCGAGCCCGTAGACGATGTTGAGCTTCGAATCGACCGCGAGCGGCAGGAAGCCGGCGTCGGTCGACACATTATAGGAAGAGAGCGGGAGCCATTCGCGCTGGCCCGGTTTGCGGTAGAAATATTGGTAGAGGCCCGAATCGTAGAGCGGGCCGGGCTTGCCCGCCATGCCCATCACGCGGACCTCGCCATTGCCGTCGCTGATATAGTCGACGGCGAGTTCCTTGGGCTGTTCGACCACCGCGCGGTTGAGCGTGCGCGTATCGACGCGCTCGACGCCATAGCCGGTCAGGCTGCTGGCGAGGCGCGTGCCGATGCTTTCCTCCGGCACGAACGCGCGCGTCATCAGCACCGATCCTTCCTTGTCGGTCTTCCAGTCGATCAGCGCGCCGCCGCTTTGCGACACGCCGAGCGAGCGGGTAGTGGTCGGCGCGGAGAGGATCTGGGCCTTGGTGCCATCGGCATCGATCGCGAGCCAGCGTGTAAAGCCGAACATCTGGGCGCCCTCGGCCCTCAGCGCGTAGATCTGGCAGAGGATTCGCGTGTTCGAGGCCCAATGGCATTGAGTCAGCCGTTCGGGCTCGCCATCGGTGGTGAAGAGCCGCATTGGCGCGCCGCCGCCGATCGCCGCGACGAAGGCGGTCGAATCGCGGCCGGCGCCGGGGGCGACGAACACGACCCGGGTTCCGTCGGGCGACAGGCTGATCTGCGCGACCGCCTCACGCGCGCCGAAGCGCTTGGCATCGGCGGTCTGCCCCATGGCCGGCGCCGTGCCCAGCAGGGCGAGCGCAAGCGCCACCCACCCGAAAATCGCTCTTACCCGCACGCTATCCCCCTGAAATCACTAACCTCGCACACGATTGTGCGCGAGCGCGGGGCCATGCGCAATCGAAACCGCGCGGGCGCGTTACCGTCCAGCACCGGGCTCGCCCTGCGCGCCGACGCGCAGGCGGGCGAACCCCGCCCGCGCTTGCTGTTCCGTGTGGGCGCTGCCAATGTCCGCGCCATTCCGCCTAGAGAACCAAGGAGTTTCCATGCGCGTTCTGATGCTTGCCGCCCTGATCCTGCCGCTCGCCGCGTGCAGCAAGGGCCCGGCCCCGGTGAAATCCAGCCTGTCGCTCGATACCCTCAAGCAAGTGACCGAAAAGCTCTCGTCCGACGAATTCGAGGGCCGCGCGCCCGCGACTCCGGGCGAGGAGAAGACCGTCGCCTATCTGATCGAGCGCTTCAAGGCTGCCGGGCTCCAGCCGGGCAATAACGGCAGCTGGACGCAGGACGTGCCGCTGGTCGAGCTGACCGCGAAGGACGTCACGCCGCTCAACATCACCGGCGGCCGCGACAATGTCAGCCTCAACTATCGCACCGACATGGTGATCGGCACCTATCAGGTGGTCCCGAAGGTCGAGCTGAAGGACAGCGAAGTCGTCTTCGTCGGCTACGGCATCACCGCGCCCGAGCGCGGCTGGGACGATTATGCCGGGGTCGATGTGAAGGGGAAGACCGTCCTCATCCTGATCAATGATCCCGATTGGGAGACCAAGGAGCTGACCGGCGATTTCGGCGGCCGGGCGATGACCTATTATGGCCGCTGGACCTACAAGTACGAGGAAGCCGCGCGGCATGGCGCGGCGGCGGCGATCATCATCCATAACGAGGAGCCGGCCGCCTATGGCTGGGGCGTGGTCCAGTCGAGCTGGACCGGGCCGCAGCTCGAGCAGGATACGCCGGGCAACCATATGGACCAGTCCAAGGCGATCGGATGGGTGCAGAAATCCGCCGCCCAGTCGATCTTCGCCGCCGCGGGGCAGGATTATATCCAGCTGGTCGATGCCGCGAAGAAGAAGGGCTTCAAGGCAGTGCCGTTCGGCGTGAAGGCGAGCGTGGACTGGAACAACGATATCCGCCGCCAGGCCTCGAAGAACGTCATCGGCATCCTGCCCGGCACCGAGCGGAAGGACGAATATGTCCTCTATTCGGCGCATTGGGATCATCTCGGCCGCTGCGACGCGGTCAATGGCGACGATATCTGCAACGGCGCGCTCGACAATGCCTCGGGCACCGCGGGGCTGGTCGCGATCGCCGAGGCGCAGGCCAAGGCAGGCCCCGCCAAGCGCTCGATGGTGTTCCTCGCGGTGACCGCCGAGGAATCGGGGCTGCTCGGCTCCAAATATTATGCCGAGAACCCGGTCTATCCGCTCGCCCAGACCGTGGGCGGCGTGAACATGG
Organism: uncultured Sphingomonas sp.; assembly: GCA_966251045.1. GTDB lineage: Bacteria > Pseudomonadota > Alphaproteobacteria > Sphingomonadales > Sphingomonadaceae > Sphingomonas. The sequence goes on along the minus strand of CBINJP010000007.1, from coordinate 147,253 downwards.
ACGGGGTCAACCTGGTCGGACGCGCCAAGGACTTCGTCTTCGTCGGGGTAGGCAAGTCCGAGCTCGAGCCCATGATGACCAAGCTGGTCGAAGCGCAGGGCCGCACGGTCGTCCCCGAGCCGACTCCGGAAAAGGGCTATTATTACCGCTCCGACCATTTCAGCTTCGCGCGGCTGGGCGTGCCGATGTTCTATGGCGATAGCGGCGAGGACCTGGTGGTCGGCGGCAAGGAAGCGGGCAAGAAGGCGTCCGAGGACTATGTCAATAACCGCTATCACAAGCCGCAGGACCAGTATGACGCCAGCTGGAACTGGGAAGGCGCGCTGGAGGATCTCCAGCTCTTCTACGATCTGGGCCGCCAGCTCGCGAACAGCGACGTCTGGCCCAACTGGAACAAGGACGCCGAATTCCGGGCGATCCGCGACAAGAGCCGCGCTGGCAAGTAACTCCCGCTCCCCTCTCCCCTTCACCGGGGAGAGGGTCTAGGGAGACGCGAATGGACAAGGTCATCCCGCCCCCGCCCCGCGCCGAATGGGAACCGCACGAAGCGGTGTGGATCGGCTTTCCGAGCCATCCCGAGCTGTGGGAGGATCTGGCCGACGCGCGCGCGGAGGTCGCCGCCTTCGTGCGCGCGGTCCATGCCGGTGGGCGCGGCGAGCGGGTGATCCTGGTCTGCGCCGACGACGAGGCCGCCGCAGCCGCGAAGAAGCTGGTCCATAGCGACGAGGCGCGAATCATCGTCGAGCCGTTCGGCGATATCTGGCTGCGCGACACCGGCCCGATCATCGGGCGCGACGCCGGGGGGCGGCGCACCGCCAGCCTGTTCGCCTTCAACGGCTGGGGCGGCAAATACGATTATGAGGGCGACGACGAGATCGGCCGCCGCCTCGCCCAGCGCCACCATTTCCATGCCGAGCATCACGACTGGGTGCTCGAAGGCGGCGCGCTCGATGGCGACGGCACGGGGCTGGTCGTCACCACCGAGCAATGCCTGCTCAACCGCAACCGCAATCCCGGGCTGACCAAGTTCGAGGTGCAGCAGCGGCTCTACGAGGATCTGGGCTATACCCAGGTCGTCTGGCTCGCCAACGGACTGCTCAACGATCACACCGACGGCCATGTCGACAATCTCGCGCGCTTCGTCGCGCCGGGGGTGCTCGCCATTCCCGAGCCCGCCGAGAACGACCCCAACTGGCTGGTCTATGTCGAGGCCGTCACCGCGGCGAAGGCGCACCGCATCGAGGTCGTCCGCATCCCCTCCCCCGGCCGCGTACTCGACCGCGACGAGGAGATCGTGCCGGCGAGCTATATGAACTTCTATATCGGCAATGCCGCGGTGGTCGTCCCGCTCTACGGACAGGCCAATGACGACGCTGCGGTCGCGGCGATCGGCGCGCTCTTTCCCGGCCGCGAGACGGTGGGCATCCGCGCCGACGCGATCCTGACCGGCGGGGGCAGCTTCCACTGCATCAGCCAGCAGATTCCGGCCGCCTGATTTCCCCCTTCCGTCCGCCCTGAGCTTGTCGAAGGGCGCGGCAAATCTAGAACAGGAAACGGAACGCGCCGTAGAGCGCGATCAGCAGGCAAAGCACGGCGCCACAGACGCGCTTGTCCTTGCTGAAGATGACGACCAGCCCGAGCGACGTGAACAGCACCGGGATCGTCACCGATTGCCAGCTGGTGAAGATATTGCCCTGAAGGATGATCCGCGCGGTCATCACCAGCAGGTTCGCCGCCATCACGCCGGCCATCACCTGCGCCTTGTGCCGCAGGAAATAGGTGTCGAGATCGGGCCATTCATGCACCGCGACCGGGAAGACCAAAGACGCCGAGAGATAATAGACCGAGGCGATCACCGTCCCGAACAGCAAGGCGCCGAAGCTGGGTGGGATGATGTTGCGCATGTCCCAGGCATTCGACCAGAAGGTGACGAGGTCGATCATCAGCAGCAGCCCGAGCAAAGGCGTCAACCAGCCGAGCCGGATCGCGGTGCGCATCCTGAGCACGCGGGCGAAGCCGCCCATGACCTCTGCGACCGACAGGCCCAGCAGCAGGCCGAACAGCGAGAAGGCGAATTCGAAGCTGGTCATGCGCGCGAGTAAGCCAAGGGGTGCGCAATAAGGCAATGCGCATTACATGGCGGCCATGACCGAGATCAAAGTCGCCGCGCTCCAGCTCGCTTTTTCGAACGATATCGACGCGAACATCGCGGCGGTGAGCGAACTGGTGCGCGAGGCCGCGGGCAAGGGCGCGCAGGTGGTGCTGCCGCCCGAATTGTTCGAGGGCGAATATTTTTGCCGGGTCGAGGACGAGGCGCTGTTCGCCAACGCCAGGCCCACCGCCGAGCACAAGGCGGTGCTGGCGATGCAGAAGCTGGCGGCCGAGCTCGCCATCCATATCCCGACCAGCTTCTTCGAGCGCGACGGGCCGCATCATTACAACAGCCTCGCGATGATCGGCCCTTCGGGCAAGGTCGCCGGCGTCTATCGCAAGAGCCACATTCCCGACGGTCCGGGCTATGAGGAGAAATTCTATTTCCGCCCGGGCAATAGCGGCTTCAAGGTGTGGGAGGGGCCCGCGCCGGACGCGACATTGGGCGTCGGCATCTGCTGGGATCAATGGTATCCCGAAACCGCGCGCGCGATGATGCTGATGGGGGCGGAGATCCTCTTCTATCCCACCGCGATCGGCTCCGAACCGTATGACGCCGATCTCGACACCAGCCGCATGTGGCGCCGCGCGATGATCGGCCATGCCGTGTCGAACGTCGTGCCGCTGGTCGCCGCGAACCGGATCGGCACCGAGGGCGGCCAGCGTTTCTATGGCCACAGCTTCATCTGCGACGAATGGGGCGACATGCTCGCCGAGTTCGGCGCGGCGGAGACCGGCGTGCTCACCGCGACGCTCAACCTCGACCGCGCCCGCAAGCACCGCGCGGGCATGGGCTTCTTCCGCGACCGCCGGCCCGAGCTGTACGGGCGGCTGGTGGCGGATATCTAGGGGAGCGCGAATCCAACGCCGCCAGCGTGTGGAGCGTGGTGGCGGCATCCAGGTGGCCGAGGGTGGCCCCGCGCCGGCCTGTATACCATCGTCTGGTTTCCGCCCGCGCGGCGGCGCGCTAGGAACGCGGTCAGCCAATGGAGGCGCGCATGGACGACGAGGTTCCCGAACCCAGCAAGCTCACTCGCTCGAAGCAGCGCTGGGCGAGCGAAGGCAAGTTCCTCACCGGCCGCATCGTCCGCCCCGAGGACCAGCGCCTGCCCCCGGGCCAGCACCTGGTGCGCGACTGGCCGGTGCTCGATCTGGGCAAGCAGCCCGACATCGCCACCGACCGCTGGCGGCTGGCGATCGACGGACTTGTCGAGCAGCCGCTCACGCTCGACTGGGCCGGCTTCCTCGCGCTGCCGCAGACGCGCGCCACCAGCGACATCCACTGCGTCACCACCTGGTCGCGCTACGACAATGAATGGCAGGGCGTGCGCACGCGCGACCTGCTGGACGAAGTGATGCCGCGCGACGAGGCGGCGGCGGTGATGCTGCATGGCTATGACGGCTACACCACCAATCTGCCGCTCGCCGATTTCGCGGCGGAGGATGCGCTGATCGTCCATCGCTGGGCGGGCAAGCCGCTGGCGCGCGAACATGGCGGGCCCGCCCGGCTGGTCGTGCCGCATCTCTATTTCTGGAAGAGCGCCAAATGGATCAGCCGGATCGAACTGCTCGGCGCGGACCGGCCGGGCTTCTGGGAGGTCAACGGCTATCACATGCGCGGCGACCCGTGGGCCGAGCAACGCTATAGCTGAGGCCGTAGCGCCAGCGCCCGTTCGAACACCGCCTCGAACATTTCGCCGGTCAGCCGCCCGGTATTCTGGTTGTAGCGCGAGCAGTGATAGCTATCGATCAGCACCGCGCCGGAAGGCATGCGGTGCTCCGCGAGATGCCCGAACTGGCATTTCGGCAATTTGCCGCCCAGCGCCTTGACCGCCGACTGGTGCGCGATCTGACCGAGTGCGACGAAGACGCGAGCGTTGGGAAGCGCCGCGATCTGACCGGTCAGGAATGGCCGGCAGGCATGGATCTCGGCGGGCACCGGCCTGTTGCCCGGCGGCAGGCATTTGACCGCGTTGAGGATCAGCGTGCCGCTGGGCTCGCCGCCTTCGGCAAGGCCGAACTTCTCCAGCGTCGCGAACAGCAAGTCACCCGAGGCGTCGCCGGTAAAGGCGCGCCCGGTGCGGTTCGCGCCCGCGCGGCCCGGCGCGAGCCCGATGATGACGAGCCATGCCTCGGGATCGCCCAGCGCGGGGACGGGCGCGTTCCACCAGCCGGGCTGCTCGGCGCGCATCGCCGCGCGCGTCGCCACCAGCCGGGGGCAGAGCGGGCAATCGCGATCCGGTTCGAGGCTTGGCGTCGGCATGGCGCCGCGATAGGCGCTGGAGCGTGGGAACGACAAGCTATGCCATCGCGCTGGGATCGAACCGCCGCGGCCGCCACGGCGCCCCCGAACGCGAAGTCGCGGCGGCGCTGGCCAAGCTCGCCCCCGCCATCGCCTCGCCGATCCTGCGCACGCCGCCGCTGGGCCCCTCGAACCGGCGTTTTGCCAATGCCGTCGCGATCGTCGAAACCGCTGAGGAACCCCCCGCCTTGCTCCGCCGCCTCAAGGCGATCGAGCGTGCCTTCGGACGCCGCCCCGGCCGCCGCTGGGGCGCACGCGTGCTCGATCTCGATATCCTGCTCTGGTCGCAGGGCGCATGGAGCGGCGCCGGCCTCACCATCCCCCATCCGCAATTCCGCCTGCGCGGCTTCGTCCTCGATCCGCTGGTCCGTATCGCCCCCGATTGGCGCGATCCATTGACCGGGCTCAGCATCCGCCAATTGCGCGCAAGGCTCTACGCCCGTTGACCCCGACGCGGCCCCCGCCTAGGGGAGCCGCCTTGGTGAGGGCTCGTAGCTCAGTCGGTAGAGCAACGGACTTTTAATCTGTAGGTCCCGGGTTCGAATCCCGGCGAGCCCACCAGGCTCCCTTTGATCTCGCGGCTTATTCGCTTCGCGAACGCCTCCGATGGGGCGGCCTACGGCCGGCGCGCGTTCGCGCCTGCGGACCCTGCGGGTCCGGGGCTGCCTTATTCCCCCCGGATCTCCGTCAGCTTGCGCTCCCAGGCCAGCGCATCGCGGACGATCCCGTCCAGATCGTCGCGCTTTGGGCGCCACGGCAGCGTTTCCAAAATCCGGCGATTGTCCGCGACCAGCTCGCCCGCATCGCCCAGCCTCCGCTCGGCATAGCGGCGTTCGATCTTGAGGTTGGTCACGCGGTCGACCGCGTCGAGCACTTCGTTGACCGAATAGCCCTTGCCGTATCCGGCGTTGAGCGTGTGGCTGCGTTCAGGCTGCTCGATCAACAGCCCAAGCGCGTCGACATGCGCCGCCGCCAGGTCGCTGACATGGATATAGTCGCGCACGCCGGTGCCATCGTCGGTGTCGTAATCGGTGCCGAAGACCGTGACCGAGTCGCGCTTGCCGATCGCCGCCTCGACCGCGATCTTGATCAGGTGCGTAGCGCCCGCCGTGGATTGCCCCGTCCGTCCCTGCGGATCGGCACCCGCGACGTTGAAATAGCGCAGCGCGCAATAGTTGAAAGGATGCGCCGCCGCGACATCGCGCAGCATCAGTTCGGTCATCAGCTTCGAGGTGCCGTAGGGGTTGATCGGCAGCTTCGGCATATCCTCCGAGACCGGCACCACCTCGGGCATTCCGTAAGTCGCGGCGGTCGAGGAGAAAATGAAATGCTTCACCCCCGAGGCGACCGCGCTTTCGATCAGCGAGCGGCTCGCGACGGTGTTGTTGCGGTAATATTTGAGCGGATCGGTGACGCTCTCCGGCACGACGATCGATCCGGCGAAATGCATCACCGCGATCACGCCATGCTCGCGCATCGTCGCGCGGACGAGCGCCTCGTCCTCGATCTCGCCCTGGACGAGCGTCGCGCGTGAATCGACGAGGAAGGGAAAACCGGTCGAGAGATTGTCGACGACCACCACGCGCCACCCGGCATCGAGCAACGCCAGCACCGCATGGCTGCCGATATAGCCCGCGCCCCCCGTGACCAGCACCGAACCTTCGCGCATCAAACCGCTTCCCGCATTGTCCTTCCGCGCCTCAATCCTATCTTGGCGGCATAAGCAAGGAGTAGCGCATGACGACCGAGACCGCGACGCTGGCTGGCGGATGTTTCTGGTGCACCGAGGCGGTGTTCAACGATGTGATCGGCGTGGCGAAGGTCGAGAGCGGCTATATCGGCGGGCACACCGAGAACCCGACCTACAAGCAGGTCTGCGGGGGCGATACGGGGCACGCCGAGGCGATCCGCATCAGCTTCGACAGCGACCAGATCAGCTATGACGAGCTGCTCGACGTATTCCTCGCCACGCACGACCCGACCCAGCTCAACCGCCAGGGCAATGATATCGGCACGCAATACCGGTCGGCGATCTTCCCCCACTCGCCCGAGCAGGAGGAAGCGGCAAAGGCCGCGATCGCGCGCGCCCAGCCGGACTGGCCCGCACCGATCGTCACCACGATCGAGCCGATGGCGACGTGGTGGCCCGCCGAGGATTATCACCAGGCCTATTGGGACGGCGAAGGCCAGCGGAACCCCTATTGCCTCGCGGTGATCCCGCCCAAGATCAGGAAGCTGCGCAAGAGCTTCGCGAGCAAGGCCAAGGGCGCGGCGACGGCTTAACGAGGATGCGCGGCGCGGCGGAGGCGGTCGTTGATCGCGACGCCGATGCCGGTGTTCGGGAGCGGCGCCACCGCGATGGCGGCGGCGGGCGCGGCGTCGGCGCGATGGAGCGCGTCGAAGAGTCGCGAAGCAGCTTCGGTGAGGTCGCCGGAGGGCGAAAGACTGTCGTCGCCTGCCACCTCGCCAAAGCCGATCAGCCATTCGCCATCCTCGGCATGACTCGCGTTCAAACGGACGGGCTTGGAGGGTGCGTAGTGGCTCGCGAGCTGGCCCGGCGCACTGATGGTCCCCGGCGGAGGCCGGGGCCCAGTTACGGCGTCCCCCGAAACTGGGCCCCGGCCTCCGCTCGGGAACAGCTCCTCGATCGTTAACGGCCCGGGCCGCAAAATCTCTCGCCCCCGCACGATCGTCGACTCGATCCCCCCCGGCGTCGCGCCATCGTCGATCACCAGCGGCACGCGGTCGCCGAGGCTCGCCACGACATGCTGGGCGCGGGTGGCGCTGATTCCGCCGCTGGCATTGGCGGAGGGCGCTGCCAGCGGCTTGCCCGTCGCCGCCAGCAACGCCCGCATCGCGCGGTGCGCGGGGACGCGGATGGCGATGGTCGATAGGCCGGCGGTCACCAGCGAGGCGATCCCCGCATCGGCGCGGAGCGGCAGCACCAGAGTCAGCGGTCCCGGCCAGAAGCGCGCGGCAAGATCGCGCGCACCATCGTCGAACAGCGCGATCTGCTCGGCCGCCGCCAGATCGAGCACATGCACGATCAGCGGATTGAAGGTAGGCCGCCCCTTGGCTGCGTAAATCCCCGCGACCGCGCGCGACTCGGTGGCGTCGGCGGCGAGGCCATAGACCGTCTCGGTGGGCACCGCGACGCATCCGCCGCCCGCGATCACGCGCGCGGCCTCGGCGATCGCGGCCTCGCCGTAGGGTAAGGTCCGGGGATTTGTCGGGCTCATCAAAGCGGCGCTATAGCGCCGGGCACATAGCGACAAGAGACAGACATGACCTTCACGCCCGCGACCACCGAACAGAAGTTCGTGCTCGACCATATCGTCCGCCTTTCCGAACTCTCCGAAGAGGCGACGCCCGACCTGGTCGAGGCGGTGCTGGAGGGGGCGGGCGCCTTCGCGGCGGGCGAATGGGCGCCGCTCGAGCGTGCCGGCGACGAGATCGGCGCCAAATGGACCGAATCCGGCGTGGTGATGCCCGCAGGGTTCGCGGCCGCCTACAAGGCCTATGTCGATGGCGGCTGGGGCACGATCGGCTCGCCGGTTTCGCATGGCGGCCAGGGCCTGCCGGTCAGCCTCGCCACCGCGGTGATGGAGACGTTGGGCACCTCGAACATCGGCTTCGCGCTCGCGCCGATGCTGACGGTCGGCGCGATCGAATCGCTGGTTCATCACGGCACCGAACGGCAGCAGGACCTGTATCTTCCCCATCTCGCGACCGGCGAATGGACCGGCACCATGAACCTCACCGAGCCGCAGGCGGGGTCGGATGTCGGCGCGCTGCGCACCACCGCCACCCCGCGCGGCGACGGCACCTTCCTGATCAAGGGCACCAAGATCTTCATCAGTTTCGGCGATCACGACATGGCGGACAATATCGTCCACCTCGTCCTCGCCCGCACGCCCGGCGCGCCCGCTGGCACCAAGGGCATCTCGCTGTTCCTCGTGCCCAAATACCGGCTCGATCCGCACGGCAATCCGGGCGACTTCAACGACGTCCGCGTGGTCTCGATCGAGCACAAGATGGGTATCCACGCCTCGCCGACCTGCGTGCTGAGCTTCGGCGACCATGACGATTGCATCGGCGAACTGATCGGGAACGAGATGGGCGGGATCGTCGCGATGTTCACGATGATGAACAATGCGCGGCTCAATGTCGGGCTGCAGGGCGTCGAAGTCGCCGAACGCGCGACCCAGCGCGCGGTCGCCTATGCCCGCGAGCGCATCCAGTCGCCCCGCGCCGGCGCGGCATCCCGGGAATCGGTCGCGATCATCGAGCATCCCGATGTCCGCCGCATGCTGATCCGGATGAAGGCGCAGACCCAGGCGGCGCGCGCGCTCGTCTATTACGCCTTCGGCCAGCTCGACCGAGCGCATGCCGGCGACAAGGCCGCCAAGGCGAGGCTCGAGCTGCTCACGCCGCTCGCCAAGGCGCATGGCACCGATCTGGGCAACGAGGTCGCCAGCCTCGGCATCCAGGTCCATGGCGGCATGGGCTATATCGAGGAGACCGGCGCCGCCCAGCATTTCCGCGATGCCCGCATCTTCCCGATCTACGAAGGCACCAACGGCATCCAGGCCGCCGATCTGGTCGGGCGCAAGCTGAGCATGGACAATGGCGGGACTTTGCTGGGCCTGCTCGACGAGATGCGCGGCGATGCCGAGGACCGCGAACTGACCCGGCTGATCGAGGCGTGCGACGACGTAACGCGCTATCTGCTCACCGCCGAGACCGACGACCGGCTCGCGGCAAGCTATCCCTTCCTGACGATGCTCTCGGTCGCGGTGTGCGGCTGGCTGATGGAGATGCAGGGCCGCATCGCCGAACGCACGGGCGGCGAATCGCCCTTCCTCGACATGAAGCACGCCGCCGCGCGTTTCTATGTGGAGCAGATCGTTCCCGAAGCACAGGGGCTCAAGGCATCAGCGATGGCCAAGGCGAAGGCTCTCTATGCCGTCGATGCAAGTGCGTTCGCCGCGTGAGGACATCGAGCGGGGGCCTCTGGATCATCTGCCTGCTCCTCTTGGGGCCGATCGCCACTGTCCTGCTGATCCACCTCGCTTATGTTATGAGTTCACCGCCCTGCGCCGAGCAATGGGCCGACTGGTGCGGTGATGCCGATATCATCTGGATCGGGCTGCCGCGCTGGAGCGTGACCTCCAAGGCCACCGAGTTGGTTCATGCGCTGGTGCTTCTCGCATTGTTCGGGTGGAGCAGTTTCCAGCTGGTGCGCGCGGCACGAACGCGGCGGCCACTGACGCCGAGAATGCGTTACGCCGTGATTGCGGTGATCCTCGCCTGGGTCGTGCTGTTCGAGATCTAGAAGCTCTCGATCTCCGCGATGTGGTAGATCGCCAGATCGCGCCCGCACAGGCCGAGCCCCGGCCATTTGGCGCGCCATTCGAGCAGGTGCGGCGCGCTGAAATGCCCGGCCAGCGCCTCGCGGTCGCGCCAGCGTTCGGTGACGTGGATCAGGCCGGGATCGAACAGGTCCTCGGCATAGCTGTACTGGATGCAGCCGGGCTCCGCGCGCGACTCGGTGACCATTTGGGTCATGGCGGGACGCGCACGGTCCAGCTGGGCCGGATCGACCCGGAATGTACCCACGATGAGGATCATTATTTTGTCTCGTGCTCCGGACGCAGGCTGGTGCCCGCGCGCTCGCCGCGCAGCGCGGTGAACCAGCTGACGGGATTGATCCACGAGCTGGTCCCGTCAAGCGAATGGGTGATGATCTCGGCCCGCCCGCTGATCGTGTCGAACGGCACCGGCCCGCCCAATCCCTTGCGGTCGAGCGCGAAGCGGCTGTCGGCGGACTGGTCGCGATTGTCGCCCATCAGGAACAGATGCCCCTCGGGCACGGTGATCGGCCCGAACTCGTCGCCAGGGCTGATATAGCCGCCGCCGATATCGTCGACGCCCAGGTCGATCGTGTCATAGCTGACGCCGTTCGGCAGCGTCTCGCGATAGAGCGGCATCCGGCAATAGAGCCGCCCGTCCTCGCCGGCCTGGCGATAGCGGCGCTGCACTTCCTCGTCGCAGGGCATATTCTCGTCGACGGGGATGTTCGCGGTGCCGTTCGCCACGCGCTTCACCGCCACGCCGTTGAGGATCACCACGCCGCCGCGCACTTCGACGGTGTCGCCGGGCAGGCCGATCACGCGCTTGATCAGGTCTTCGCCGTCCTCGCGCCGCACCACCGTGACGATATCGCCGCGCTCGGGCAGGCGGCCGAACAGCCGGCCGCCGGAGACATCCGCGCCGCGGAAGGGCAGCGAGGCATAGGACCAGCCATAGGGATATTTGGTGACGATCAGCTCGTCGCCCTTCATCAGCGTGGGCATCATCGATCCCGAGGGGATGTAGAAGCGCTTGGCCGCCGCGGTCTGGAAGGTGAAGGCACCCAGCATCAATATGCCGAAGGTGATCAGCGTGCGCGTCCAGCTTTCACGCGGGGGCCGAGGGGTGTCGTCCGCCCCGCCCTCGCCTTCGGCTTCAGGCGAGCTCACGGTCCTGGGCCAACAGATCCTGCGCATCGAGCCCGAGCAGTGCGATATGTTCGCGCACGCGGGGCCAGTAACCGGTCAGGAAACGCTCGCGCTCGGCGACGCGCAGCCGCTCGACCGCACCGGCGAGCACGAACATGCCGACGCCGCGGCGGACCTCGACATAGCCATCGTCCTGGAAGCTCTGATAGGCCTTGGCGACGGTCAGCGGGTTCGCGCCATGCTCGGCGGCGAGCGCGCGCACCGACGGAAGCTGATCCCCCGCGCGATACTGGCCGCGCAGGATCGCCGCGGCGATGCTGGCGCGAAGCTTGAGATAAACGGGTGAGTCGTCGTGCTCGAGTGCTGTCATGGTGCTATAATACACCAATCAACCCGCGCGTCCAGCCCCTGGCGACCAGAATCGTGCGATTTCGGACAGTTGGGGCCGCGGCCGTTCCTCGAGCTCGCGCCCGGGCGTTCCGATGAAGACGAATCCCGCGATCTTCTCGCCCTCGCCGCCGAACAGGTCGCGCACCGCGTCCGAATAGGCCGCCCAACCAGTGAGCCATCCTCCCGCGAAACCCATGGCGTGCGCGGCGTGGAGCAGGTTCATGCACGCGGCGCCCGCCGAAAGTTCCTGTTCCCACACCGGAATCTTGTGCGGGACGACCGGAGCCGAGAGGACCACCACAAGCGCCGGCGCCTGCAGGACGAACTGCTCGGTCGCCTCCAGGTCGCGCGGGCCGCAATCGTCCTTCTCCGCCGCCTGGATCCGCTGCATCGCGACCGCCAGCGCCGCGCGATCCTCGGGCCGGATCGCGACGAAGCGCCACGGGAAGAGCTTGCCGTGATCGGGCGTGCGGCTCGCGATCGCGATCATTTCCATAATCTGCGCATCGTCGGGCCCGGGCGCGATCAGGTCGCGCGGCTTGCCCGAACGGCGCGTGCGGAGGAGCGATAGCGGGGTGGCGGTGTCGTTGAACATGAAGGCCATCTAGGGCGGCCCCGCGCGCGCGCCAACCGCCATGCTTTACACCCGCTTCATTCCGGCTAGTCTCCCGGCCCATCCGCGGGCGCCGCCCCGCTAAACAGTTCGTCGCACCGGAAAAATCCGGGCCGACCACAAAGGGACAAAATCCGCATGGTGGACACCCCAACCGCCGACTCCCCCGCAGAGCCGGACATCAGCCACATCAATCCCGCCGCCGAGAAGACCTGGTTCGGTCATCCCCGCCAGCTCGCGCGGCTGTTCACCACCGAGATGTGGGAACGCTTCGGCTATTACGGGATGCGGGCGCTGCTGACGCTCTATCTCGCCAATTACTTCCTCTTCTCCGATCAGACGACCAACGGCCTCTATGGCGGCTTTACCGCGCTGGTGTACCTCACCCCGCTGGTCGGCGGCCTGCTCGCGGACCGCTATCTCGGCTCGAAGCGGTCGGTGAAGTTCGGCGCGATCATCATGTCGCTGGGCTATATGACGCTCAGCATCGGCGCGGGTCTCGGCCAGGAGGCCAAGCCCTTCGCGACGATGGACGGCCAGCGCTATGAAGTGGTCGTCGACAAGGCGAGCGCCGAGAAGCAGCAATATCTGATCGACGGCGGCAACAAGCTCGCGATCAAGGGCCAGGAGGATGGCAGCGTCAATCTCATCGCCGCCGATGGCAGCGTCGCCAAGACGGTCGCCAAGGGCGGACTCGAATTCGACGGCGAGCGCAGCTTCCTGTTCACGATGATCCTGCTCGCGGGTCTCAGCCTCGTCACCATGGGCAATGGCTTCTTCAAGCCCAACATCTCGACGATGGTCGGATCGCTGTACGAACCGGGCGACCGGCGGCGCGACGCGGGCTTCACCATCTTCTATATGGGCATCAATCTCGGCTCGCTCTTCTCGCAGCTGCTCTGTCCCTTCCTTCAGGAAGCGGTCGGCTGGTGGGCGGGCTTCGGTCTCGCGGCGCTGGGCATGCTCTTCTCCTGGGCGCTGATCCAGTTCGATGGTGGCCGGCTCGACGGCTATGGCGAGCCGCCCGCGGATACGCCCGACCGTTCGATGATCATCTATATCGGCGCGCTGGTCGCGGTGCCGGTGATCCTGTTCCTCTTCACCAATCTGATGAACTCGCCCGCACCGGTCGAAGGCGCCGGTTTCGTCGGCTATCTGCTGGCGCTGCCGCTGATGGGCAAATTGCTGTTCGGCACCTTCCTGATCGGCATCCCCGCGATCCTGATCTGGTCGGCGATGGTGGGCACCAAGGTCGAGCTGCAGATGATGCTCGCGGCGATGGTGCTGATCGTGTTCAACGTCGTCTTCTGGACGCTGTTCGAACAGGCGGGCTCGTCGCTGACGCTGTTCGCGGACCGCAATACCGATCTCTCGGTGTTCGGCCTGTTCACGATCACCGCGGGCCAGACCCAGTTCTTCAACGCCTTCTTCATCGTCGCGCTCGCGCCGGTGATGAGCTGGCTGTGGACGACGATGGCGAACAAGGGAATCGAGCCGACCATCCCGGTCAAGTTCTCGATCGCGCTTGCGGGCGTCGGCCTGGGCTTCCTGTTTCTGGTCTGGGGCTCGCAATATGCCGATGCCAGCTTCAAGGTCGGGATCTGGTGGCTCGCGGGCCTCTATCTGATCCACTCGGTCGCCGAGCTGTGCATCTCGCCGGTGGGCCTCTCGATGATCACCAAGCTGTCGATCGCGCGCATCGTCGGCATGATGATGGGCGTGTGGTTCCTGTCGATCAGCTGCGCGCAGTACGTCGCGGGCGTGGTCGCGCAGTTCGCCAGCGTCGAGACGGTGGGCGGCCAGGTGACCAACCCGGCAGTCGCGCTCCAGACCTATGTCGGGGTGTTCACCACCATCGGCTATGTCTCGATCGCCGCGGGCTTCGTGCTGTTCCTGTTGTCCTTCCTGCTCAAGCACTGGATGCACGGGGTGAAGTGACGCGAACGGGGAGAGGTTCGCCTCTCCCTGTCTTCCCCCATCCCTCATGGGGAGGGCGGGTTAGGAAAGGCCGGGGCGCGATGCCTCGGCCTTTTCTTTTTGCCGCGAGCCCGCCACCCACCCCCTCCCTTATAGGGGGAGAGAAAAGAAGGGGCGCCGCACCTGCGTGCGACGCCCCTCCAAAATCGCCGGTGAGCCAGCTTACCAGATGCGCACGCGCTGCTCGGGCGGCAGGTAGAGCTTGTCGCCGGGCTTGACGTTGAACGCGACGTACCAGGCATCGACGTTCCGGACGATGCCGTTGACGCGGTACTTGGCGGGCGAGTGCGGATCGGTGAGTAGCTGGTTGCGCAGCGCGGGCTCGCGCAGCTTGGCCTGCCAGGCCTGGGCATAGGCGAGGAAGAAGCGCTGGTCGCCGGTCAGACCGCCGATCACCTTCGCCTTGCCATGCTTGGCCTGATAGCGCTGGTAAGCGCCATAGGCCGCCTCCAGGCCGCCCAGATCGCCGATATTCTCGCCCAGCGTCAGCTCGCCCTTGACGAAGACTGCGGGCGCATCGCCCACCTTCGGGATCGCGTCATAGGTGTTGAACTGCGCGGTCAGCGCACCGGTGCGCTTCTCGAACGCTTCCTTGGCGCCCGGGGTCCACCAATTCTCGAACTTGCCGGTGGGCCCGAAGCCGCTGCCCTGATCGTCGAAGCCATGGCCCATTTCATGGCCGATGATCGCGCCGATCGCGCCATAGTTCACCGCCGCGTCGGCGTTCGCGTCGAAATAGGGCGGCTGGAGGATCGCGGCCGGGAAGGTGATCTGGTTGGCCAGCGGATTGTAATATGCGTTCACCGTCTGCGGGGTCATGCCCCACAGGCTGCGGTCGACCGGATTGGGGAAGCGCGACAGCTCGAGCTGATGCTCGAATTCCGCCGAACGCATCGCGTTGCCCAGCACGTCGTTGCGGTCGATCACCATCGACGAATAGTCGATATATTTGTCCGGATAGCCGATGCGCGGCTCGAACGCCGCCAGCTTGGCGAGCGCGGCCTTGCGGGTCGGCTCGTCCATCCAGGACGACTTCTCGATCCGTTCCTGATAGGCGCCGCGCAGATTCTCGATCAGTTCGGTCATCTTCGCCTTCGCCGCGGGCGGGAAGTGCCGCGCGACATAGATTTCGCCGATCGACTCGCCCAGCGCGCCGTTGACGATCTGGATGCCGCGCTTCCAGCGCTCGCGCTTGGTCTGCGTGCCCGCCAGTGTCTTCGAATAGAAATCGAAGCGCGTATCGTCGAACACCTTGGGCAGGAACAGCGCATTGTCGCTGACGAAGTGGAAGGTGAGATAGTCCTTCCAGACCTGCACCGGGGTCGCGGTGAAGATCTTGCCTTCCTCGATCAGCGCGGTGTTGTTGGTCATCAGCACCGTCGGCGCCGAGGCATAGCCCGAGGTCTTGAGCATCAGATCCCAGTCCCAGTCGGGCGCCTTGGCCTTGAGGCCCGCCGGGGTCTGCGGATCGTTGAGCTTGGCGATGTCGCGGCTCTGGACCGGGGTCCAGTGGACCTTGGCCAGCGCAGTCTCGAGCGCGAAGATCGTATCGGCCTTGGCCGAGGCGTCGGCGATGCCGGTCAGCTCGAGCATCTTCTGGATATAGGCGCGGTAGGCGGTGCGGAAGCCGTCATACTTCGCGCCTTCGAGAAGATAATAGTCGCTCGGCATGCCGAGACCGCCCTGGCCGACCGCCGCCATATAGCGCGTGGGATCGGCGAGGTTGGGGATCTGGCCGAAACCGACCGGCGAGGCGTAGCCGGTGCTGGCGAACAGCACCTGGATCGCCTGCTTGTCGTTGGCGGCATTGATGCGGTCGAGATAGGGCTTGAGCGGCGCGGTGCCGCGCGCCTCGATCCCGGCCTCGTCCATCCAGCTATGGTAGAAATCGCCGATCTGCTTGCCCTTGGCCCCGAACTGAGCCGGATTGGCCGCCATGTCGTCGAGGATCTTGCGAACGTTGACCTCGGCTTCCTCGGTCAGCTTGACGCCGTAGCCGGCGCTGGCGCGGTCGGCGGCGATCTCGGTGCGCTTGTCCCAGCCGCCATTGACATAGGTCCAGAAATCGTCGCCCGGCTTCACGCTCTTGTCGATCGAGGTCAGGTCGACGCCGAAGCTGCCATAGCGCGCGGCGTTCGGCGCCGATTGGGTCAGCGCGGGCGCCGCAATGGCGAGAAGCGCGGCGCCCACCGCGAAGCGGGCCAACTTGTTGATTTTCATGATGAACACCCCAGGCTAGTCTGTATTAGCCGGATATATCGCTCCACGCGCGAGTCAGCAAGTTCGGGCTCGATTTGTGGGACGGATTGGAGCGTCAGTTAGATGACAGGGGCTCCACAAAACCCATCGTCACGCCGGAACAAGTCCGGCGTGACAGATTGGGGTGGGGCGAGGCTCAACCCCGAACCCGGTTCGCGACCAGATCGTCGACCACGCTCGGGTCCGCGAGTGTCGAAGTATCGCCCAGCGACGACACATCGCCTTCCGCGATCTTGCGCAGGATGCGGCGCATGATCTTGCCCGAGCGTGTCTTGGGCAGGCCCGGGGCGAACTGGAGCGCGTCCGGCGTCGCGATCGGGCCGATTTCCTTGCGGACCCAGTCGCGCAGTTCCTTGCGGAGCGCCTCGCCGGGCGCCTCGCCCGAATTGAGCGTCACATAGGCATAAATGCCCTGCCCCTTGATGTCGTGCGGCATGCCGACCACCGCGGCCTCGGCGACCTTGGCGTGGAGCACCAGCGCGGACTCGACCTCGGCGGTGCCCATGCGGTGGCCGCTGACGTTGATGACATCGTCCACGCGGCCGGTGATCCAGTAATAGCCGTCTTCGTCGCGGCGGCAGCCGTCGCCGGTGAAATATTTGCCCGGATAGGTAGTGAAATAGGTCTGGAAGAAGCGCGCATGATCGCCCCAGACGGTACGCATCTGCCCCGGCCAGCTTCGGGCGATGCAGAGATTCCCCTCGGTAGGGCCGTGCAGCACCTGGCCTTCGGCATCGACGATCTGCGGATCGACCCCCGGCATCGGCCTGGTCGCGCTCCCCGGCTTGAGGTCGGTCGCGCCGGGCAGCGGGGCGATCATCGCGCCCCCGGTCTCGGTCTGCCACCAGGTATCGACGATCGGGCAGCGCCCCTCGCCGACCACGTCATGATACCAGCGCCACGCCTCGGGGTTGATCGGCTCGCCCACCGTGCCGAGCAGCTTGAGGCTCTTGCGGCTGGTCGCCTTCACGAAATCGTCGCCCTCGCGCATCAGCGCGCGCAGCGCGGTGGGGGCGGTATAGAGGATCTCGACCTTATGCCGGTCCGCGACCTGCCAGATGCGGCTGGCGTCGGGCCAGTTGGGCACGCCCTCATACATCAGCGTCGTCGCGCCGTTCGCGAGCGGGCCATAGACGATATAGCTGTGCCCGGTGACCCAGCCGATATCCGCCGCGCACCAGTAGATCTGGCCCGGGCGGTAATCGAAGACGAGCTCGTGGGTGAGGCTCGCCCAGAGCAGATAGCCGCCCGAGGTGTGGAGCACGCCCTTGGGTTTGCCCGTCGAACCCGAGGTGTAGAGGATGAACAGCGGGTCCTCCGCCCCCATCGGCTCGGGCGGGCATTCCACGGGGACGTTCGCCGCGGCCTCGTGATACCAGACGTCGCGGCCCGGCTGCATGGCGACATCGCCGCCGGTCGCCTTCACGACGATGACCTTCTGGAGCACCGGGGCATGCGCCGCGGCGGCATCGACATTGGTCTTGAGCGGCACCTTCTTGCCCCCACGGCGGCCTTCGTCGGCGGTGATGCAGAAGGCGCTGTCGCAATCAACGATCCGCCCCGCCAGCGCCTCGGGCGAGAAGCCGCCGAACACCACCGAATGGATGGCCCCGATCCGCGCGCAGGCGAGCAAGGCGAACGCCGCCTCGGGGATCATCGGCATATAGACGGTGACGCGGTCACCCTTCCTGACGCCCTCGCTTTTCAGCACATTGGCGAAGCGGCAGACCTCGGCATGAAGTTCGCGATAGGTGAACTTTCGCGGCGCCTCGGAAGGCTCGTCGGGTTCCCAGATGATCGCGATCTTGTCGCCCTGTTTGGCGAGGTGCCGGTCGACGCAATTGGCCGCGACGTTGAGCCGTCCGTCGGCGAACCAGCGGATATGGAAATCCGCTTCGTCAAACGACCAGTCCCCCGCCAGCTCGGGCCGCTTGATCCAGTCGAGCCGCCGCGCCTGTTCGAGCCAGAAGCTGCCCGGATCGGCGACGCTGCGGCCATAAAGCTTCTCGTAACCCGCGGCATCGACACGCGCGCGCTTCGCCCATTCCTCGGGGACGGGATAGACGCTCTCGCTCATCGGAATCCTCTTTCACGGGAGATTTTCTGTTTCTCCTACGCAGGCGGGGCAGACCCGCGCAAGCCGCTGATTTCCATTACGTCGCCGCTCCGATCCGCGGCCCAGCAACGTCTGCGACAAACTGCGACAATGTTTCGGTGGAACCTAACCGGCCCCGAAACCATCTAGAGGCCCATGGTCCAACGCCCGATCGCCTTTCTGCTCGCCGCCACGCTGCCGCTAGCCGGCTGCAGCGTCGGCCCGGACTATCGCCCGCGCAGCGCGACCGAATTGGGCGTGCCCGCAGGCTATTCGGTGCCCGCCGACCAGGCGAACACTGAGGACATCACGCGGTGGTGGGCCAATTTCAACGATCCGATGCTGGGCCAGCTGGTCGAGCAGGGCCGCACCGCGAACCTCGACGTCGCGATTGCCGTGACGCGGCTGCGCCAGGCGCGCGAGTCGCTGGTCCAGTCGCGGGCGTCGCTCTTCCCCACGGTCGGCGTTTCGGGCGGCGCGTCGCGCAACCAGGCGGTCATCGGGCCCGGCGGCTCGGGCAACAGCTTCTCGATCGGCGCCGATGCCAGCTATCAGGTCGATCTGTTCGGCGGGAACCGGCGCGGCGTCGAGGCGTCGGGCTCGGCCTATGAGGCCGCCGGGTTCGATTATGCGCTGGTGCTGATCTCGATTCAGGCCGAGATCGCGCGCAACTATGTCCTGGCGCGCCTCGCCCAGCAGCAGCTTGCCAATGCCCGCGAATCGCTCGCGATCCAGGACGATAATCTCCAGATCGCCGGATGGCGGGTGCAGGCGGGGCTGGTCTCGTCGCTCGATGCCGAGCAGGCGCGCGCCGCCCGCGCGCAGACCGCCGCCTCGATCCCGTCGATCGAGGCCAATTACAACAGCTTCGTCTCGCGCCTTGGCGTACTGACCGGCCAGGCGCCGGGCGCGCTCAAGGCGGCAATGGAGGCGCCCAAGCCGATTCCCGTGGGGCCCGCCAGCGTCGCGACCGGCATCCCCGCCGAGACGCTGCGCCAGCGCCCCGATGTCCGCTCGGCCGAGCGCAACCTCGCCGCCGCCACCGCGCGGATCGGGGTCGCCGAGGCGCAGCTCTATCCGGCGCTTTCGATCGGCGGCAGCCTCGATTCGGGCGGGGGCGTGATCGGCGCGCTGTTCGACACCATCTCGGGGCGGCTGTTCGCCAATATCGCCCAGACCATCTTCGATGGCGGCCGCATCCGCAGCCAGGTCCGCGCCAACGAGGCCGCGGCGGAAGGCGCCTTCCTCTCCTACAAGCAGACCGTGCTGACTGGGCTCGAGGATGTCGAGAACGCCATCGTCGCGCTCGGCGCCGCGCAGGAGCGGGCGCGCCAGTTCGCGATCGCCTTCGACGCCGCGAACAACACCGCGATCCTCGCCCGGATGCAGTACCGCTCGGGCCTCACCGATTTCACCACGCTCAACCAGGCGGAGGCTTCGCTGCTCTCCGCCCGCAACGGCCTCGCCCAGGCCCAGGCCGATCGGGCGACCGCGCTGATCGCGCTCTATCTGGCGCTGGGCGGCGGCTGGGACAGCAACACGACACCCGAGGCAATCGATGGCAACTGACCCCAAGCTGACCGAATTCCTCGGCGAGAAGCCCGCCCCCGCCTGGCGGCGCTATCTCAAATATATCATCGGCGGCGGCGTGCTGCTGCTCGCGCTGTTCCTGCTTTCGAAATGCGTGTTCGGCGGCAGCGGCGAGACGCAGTACGCGACGCAGGAAGTGCAGCGCGGCAATCTGACCGTTACTGTCTCCGCGACGGGCAAGCTCGCGCCGACCAATCAGGTGCAGGTCGGTTCGGAGCTTTCGGGGCTGGTCGAGACGGTCACCGTCGACGTCAATGCCCGGGTGACGCGCGGCCAGGTGCTCGCGGTGCTCGATACCTCGCGGCTCGACGATGCGATCGCACAGAGCGCCGCCGCGCTCAACGCATCGCAAGCCACCGTCGCGCAGAATCAGGCGACCGTCGCCGAAGCCCAGGCGCAGCTCGAACGG
Organism: uncultured Sphingomonas sp.; assembly: GCA_966251045.1. Classification (GTDB taxonomy): domain Bacteria; phylum Pseudomonadota; class Alphaproteobacteria; order Sphingomonadales; family Sphingomonadaceae; genus Sphingomonas. Next base: position 126,967 of record CBINJP010000007.1, on the reverse strand, counting down.
CTCCAGGAGGTCAGCCGCCTCTCGGGCGGGCGGGTGCCCGCCAAGGTCGAGATGGAAGCGGCGGTCGCCGCGCGCGCCCGCGCCGTCGCCAATCTGCGCGCCGCCCAGGCGAACGTCGTATCGGCGCGCGCCGCGCTCTCGTCGAACCAGACCCAGCGCGCCAAGGCCGTCATCCGTTCGCCGGTCAACGGCGTGGTGCTCGCGCGCCAGATCGAGCCGGGCCAGACCGTCGCCGCCTCGCTCAACGCGCCCGTGCTGTTCGTGATCGCCGAGGATCTCTCGACGATGGAGCTGCAGGTCGCGATCGACGAGGCCGATGTCGGATCGGTCAGCGAGGGCCAGGCGGCGACCTTCACCGTCGACGCCTTTCCGGGCCGGACCTTCCCCGCGAACGTCACGCGCGTCGATCTGGGCTCGAACCTGTCGGCACAGACCGGCACCTCGACCGCGACCGCGAATACCGTCGTCTCCTATGCCGCGACGCTGAGCGTGGCGAACCCCGATCTCAAGCTGCGCCCCGGCATGACCGCCACCGCCGAGATCACCACCATGTCGAAGCCGAACGTCCTGCTCGTCCCCAACGCGGCCTTGCGCTTCGCGCCGGCCACGCCGGAGGCGGCTGCTAGCAGCAGCGGGGGAATCGCGGGCGCGCTCGTCCCGCGCAGGCCGCGGCGCGGCGACCGGGCCGAGAAGGAAGCCGGCGGCGCGCGCACCGGCCAGCAGACCGTCTATGTGCTGGGCGCCGACAACAAGCCCCAGGCCGTGAAGGTGAGCGTCGGCGAGACCAACGGATCGATGACCGAAATCACGGGCGGCGAGCTGAAGCCGGGCATGCGCGTCATCACCGGCCAGCTGGCGAGCGGATCGTCCGAGAAGGGCGGCGGCCAGCGGCGCCAGCGCGGTGGCGGCCAGGGCGGCGGGCAAGGCGGAGGCCAGCGTGCCCCAGGAGGCTAAGGCGCCGGCCGATCCCCTCATCCGCCTTCGCGGCGTCACCAAGACCTATGGCGAGGGCCCGACCGCGTTCCAGGCGCTCAAGGGCATCGACCTCGACATCATGGGGGGCGATTTCGTCGCGGTGATGGGGCCCTCGGGCTCGGGCAAGTCGACGACGATGAACATCCTCGGCTGCCTCGACGTGCCCTCGGGCGGCGAGTTCCTGTTCAAGGGCGTGCATGTCGAACGGCTCGACCGCGACCAGCGCGCCTTGCTCCGCCGCAAATATCTCGGCTTCGTGTTTCAGGGCTTCAACCTGCTCGCGCGAACCTCGGCGCTCGAAAATGTCGAATTGCCCCTGCTCTATCGCGGCGACGCCAAGGGCGCGCGCCGCGAGGCCGCGATGGCCGCGCTCGACAAGGTCGGGCTCAAGGACTGGTGGGACCATACCCCCGCCGAGCTTTCGGGCGGCCAGCAGCAGCGCGTCGCGATCGCCCGCGCGATCGTCACCAATCCCGACGTGCTCCTCGCCGACGAGCCCACCGGCAATCTCGATTCGGAGCGCTCGCGCGAGATCATGGAATTGCTGACCGACCTCAACCGGACCAGCAACATCACCGTGCTGATGGTCACGCACGAGCCCGACATGGCGGCGTTCGCGCGCACCATCGTCCATTTCAAGGACGGGCTGGTCGAACGGATCGAAGATAAAAACGGGGTGCCGGCATGAGAGCTCGGCACGCCAAGTCCCCCTCCCGCAAGCGGGAGGGGGGGTGATGTTCGGCACTACCTTCATCCTCGCGGTGCGCTCGATCTCGCGGCACAAGCTGCGCTCGTTCCTCACCACGCTCGGCATCATCATCGGCGTCGCGGCGGTGGTCGCGATGGTGACGCTGGGCAAGGCGACCACCAAGGCCGCGCAGGCGCAGATCGCGAGCCTGGGCACCAACATCCTTCAGGTCCGTCCGGGCCAGGGCTTCGGCCGCGGCGGCGGCGGCCCGCGCCCGCCCGATTTCGAGCAGGCCGATGTCGACGCGATCCGCGATCAGGTCGAGGGCGTCACCGCGGTCGCCCCGCAGGCGCAATCCTCCGCGACCGCCATCTATCAGGGCGCGAACTGGTCGACCTCGATCAACGGCACCACGCGCAGCTTCTTCCAGGTCCAGCCCTGGCCGCTGGTGCAGGGGCGCGGCTTCAGCGCCGCCGAGGAGGCGGCTGGCAAGGCGGTGTGCATCATCGGCAATACCGTGCGGACCAACCTGTTCCGCGGCGGCAATGCGGTGGGCGAACGGATGCGCATCAACGGCATTTCGTGCGACGTGATCGGGGTACTGTCGACGCGCGGGCAGGGCGGGTTCGGCGACCAGGACGATGTCGTGATCATGCCGATCAAGCAGGTCCAGCGCCGCTTCACCGGCAATCGCGACATCCGCCTGATGCTGGTCGGCACCGATCCCGCCTATGATACCAAGCAGGTCCAGGAATCGATCAGCCAGGTGCTGCGCGAGCGACGGCATATCGAAGGCGGCAAGGACGATGACTTCAACATCTTCGACACCGCCCAGATCAGCGCGGCGGTGACCGGCGTCACCACATTGCTGACCCAGATCGTCACCGCCGTCGCGGCGATCAGCCTCGTCGTCGGGGGGATCGGCATCATGAACATCATGCTGGTCTCGGTCACCGAGCGGACGCGCGAGATCGGTATCCGCCTCGCCATCGGCGCGGTGGCGCGCGAAGTGCTGATGCAATTCCTCGTCGAAGCCGTGGTGCTGTCGATGCTGGGCGGGCTGATCGGGCTGCTGGTGGCGCAAGGGGTGGTGATCGGCCTCGCGCCGCTGATGCAGGTCGATTATCTGTTCGATCCGCAGATCAACCTCATCGCCTTCGCCATCTCGGCGCTGATCGGGATCGTATTCGGCTATTTCCCCGCCCAGCGCGCGGCGAGCCTCAACCCGATCGACGCGCTGCGCCACGAATAGGCTCGCCGTCGGTCGGCAGCCCGTAGAGCTCGCGAAGATCGCGCAAATCCTCCTGCGTGTCGATGTCGACCAGCTCTCCCGGCCCGGCGACGACATGATGCCCGCCCTTGATCAGGTCGCGCGCGCCCTGATCGCCTTCGAGCGCGAGCAGGTCCGGGAAACGGCCCTTGCCGAACAGCACCGGCGGCATCGGCTGGACGCCGTCGCTCGACGCGACGACCGCCGACGGCCCATCGCAGCGATCGAGCAACCGGTAGACATGCGCCGCGGTGACGCGCGGCATATCGGCGAGCGCGACGAGCACCGCCTCGGCCCCCGCCGCCTGCGCGGCCATCACCCCATGGCAGAGCGAGCGGGCCTGGCCGAGCGAGGGATCGGGATTTTCGACCACCTCGTAACCGAGCGACGCGAAATCGAGCGCGGTGTCCGAAACCACCGCGATCCGCGTGAGGAACGGAATCTTCGCGAAGGCAGTGACGACATGAAAGGCAAGCGGCTTGTCGAGGAAGCGCTCGGCAAGCTTGTCGCCATCGTTGAACCGCCGCGAGCGCCCGGCGGCGAGCAACACCAATGCGACCGATTCAGGCGCGAGCATGGAAGGTCTTCACCATGGCGGCGGCGATCGACAGCGCGATCTCGGCCGGGCCGATCGCGCCGAGATCAAGCCCGGCGGGCCCCTCGATCCGCGCGAGGTCGTCCGGGCCGATGCCCGCCGCCGTCAGCCGTTCGAGCCGCGCCGCCTGACTCTTTCGCGAGCCGAGCGCGGCGACATAGCCGGTCGGCGCGGCCAGCGCGGCGATCAGCGCGGGATCGTCGATCTTGGGGTCATGGCTCAGCGTCACCACCGCGGTGGCGGGATCGGGGCGCAGCGCGGTCACGGCGTCGTCGGGCCAGCGGTCATCCAGCATCACCCCGGGGAAACGTTCGGCGGTGAGGAATCGTGCCCTGGGATCGATCACCGTGCACGAAATTCCCAATTCGCGTGCCAGGCCCGCGAGCGCCTGCGCGATCTGCACCGCGCCGACGATCAGCAGGCGGCGCGGCGGATCGTAGCGGTTGACGAAATCGCCGCCGCCGCTGCGTCCGGTCGCCAGATCGGTCGCGACCTCGAACGGCTTGCCCTGGGCGCGCGCGGCGGCGATCGCGTGGAACAGCGCGGGCGGAAATCCGGCTTCGGAAACGGGCTGCACCAGCACCTCGATCGTTCCGCCGCACGGCAACCCGGCTTCCCACGCCGCGCTGTCGCCCACGCCATAACTTTTGAGCACCGCCGGTGCTCCGGCGATCACTTCAGCGGCGATGGCGAGGATATCGTTCTCGACACATCCGCCCGAGACCGATCCCTCGAACCGCCCGTCCTCGTGCACCAGCATGTGCGACCCGCGCGGGCGCGGCGCGGAGCCCCAGGTCGAGACCACGGTCGCAAGCGCCATCCGCGATCCGGCCCACTCACGCGCGGCGGCGAGCACGCTATCGTTATCCGCCACGCCTCGCCTCCGTCACATCCATGCGGTAGCTGCTACCGCGAGGAGAGGCGCATGGCGAGATCGTTGCTGCTGATGCTGTTGCTGCTGGCGAATGGCTGCGCGGGCATGCAAGACAGGCCCGTGACCGGGCGGGACGTCATCATCATCGCGCATCGCGGCGCCAGCGGCGAGCGGCCCGAGCATACATTGCTCGCCTACAAGCGCGCGATCGAGCAGGGCGCCGATTTCATCGAGCCCGACCTCGTCTCGACCAGGGACGGGGTGCTGGTCGCGCGGCACGAGAATGACATCAGCGAGACCACCGACATCGCGAAACATCCCGAATTCGCGATGCGGCGCACGACCAAGACGATCGACGGAATCCAGGTCACCGGCTGGTTCACCGAGGATTTCACGCTGGCCGAACTGCGCACGCTGCGCGCCAGGGAGCGGATTCCGCTGATGCGCCCCGGCAACAAGGCGTTCGACGGGCAGGAAGCGATCCCGACCTTCGACGAGATCATCGCGCTCGCCAAGGCGGCATCGAAGGCGACCGGGCGCACCATCGGCATCTATCCCGAGACCAAGCATCCCGGCTATTTCGCCTCGATCGGCCTGCCGCTCGAACCGCCTTTGCTCGCCGCGCTCAAAAAGGCCGGCTGGAACCGCGCCGATGCGCCGGTCTTCATCCAGTCGTTCGAGCCCGCCAATCTCAAGGCACTCCACACCCAGACGCCCGTCCGGCTGATCCAGTTGATGCGGCTGCTGCGCACGCCGATCGATCCCGATTTCGCGGCGATGTGCAGCCCGGCGAGCCTTGGCGAGATCGCTGCCTATGCGTATGGGATCGGCCCCGAAAAGGCGATGCTGATGCCGCCCTCGGGCGATCCGGTCTGCCGCGTCGCCGATGCGCATGCCGCGGGGCTCAGGGTCCATCCCTGGACCTTCCGCGCCGAGAACGCCTTCCTGCCGACCGGGCTGCGCAAGGGCACCAATCCCGCCGATCATGGCGACCTGAAAGCCGAAATTACGTATTTTCTTCAATTGGGTGTGGACGGTTTCTTCACGGATTACCCTTATATCGGAGCTGAGGCGCGGGAGACCTGGGGCTCGCCCGCGCGTTGAGGGGTTATGATGAACAAGTTTCTGATCGCGGCGGTGGCCGCTCTGCCGCTGCTGACCGGGGGCTGCATCGCCAAGACGGCGCTCGACGTCGTGACCCTGCCGGTCAAGGCGGGATCGCAGGTGGTCGACTGGTCGACGACGAGCCAGTCCGAATCGGACCGCAATTACGGCAAGCGCATGCGTGAGGCCGAGGTGCGCGAAGGCCGCGAGCGCAAGGCGCATGACAAGCGGTGCCGCCGCGATCCGAAGGATTGCGGCCCTTATGAAGGCTTTGTCGCGCATCCGGGCGGCAACAACCGTTCAGACTATTGAGGCCTAGCGTCCCGCAAGCACGTCCGCGATCGCCAGCAAGGTCGCGGGCTTCAACTGCACGCCCATATGGCTGCTCTGGATCTCGATCGCGCGGCAATGCTCGTCGTGACAGATCATGCCGTTGACCAGCCCGTCGCTGCGGCTCCAGATTGCGGTGGTGGGGACGGGCAATGGCGCTGCGGCCTCCGCCCCACGCGCCTTCACCGTCGCGTCACCGATCTTCTCGCCGGTGAGCAACTCGAACGCCAGCCATACATTGGTCGCGGTCGGCGGGCCGGCATAGGGCGCGCTGACCGTGATCACCTCGCGCACCAGATCGGGCCGGCGATGCGCGACGATCCGCGCCATGATCCCGCCCAGCGACACCCCGATCAGCGTGACCTTCTCGCCCGCTTCGGCATGAAGCGCCTCGACCTTCGTGATTAGCCGCTCGGCGGCGGGCCCCACCGCGCGCACCCCGAAATTGCGCCCCAGCCCCCAGCCGACCGCACGATAGCCCAGCCGGTTGAGGAAGCCGCGCATCACGAAGTTCGACAGGTCGCCATTGACCAGCCCGGGCAGCACCATGATCGGCCGCCCGTCCCCGCGCGGCGCATCGCGCAACCGGTCGCGGTGCCAGGCATGCGACACCACGCTCCACGCCGCGCGCGGCAGCTCGACCGCCGCGGCGAACTTGCTCGGGGGTTCTACAACCATGCCATCACGGAGAAGGTGAAGGGCGTCCACCAGCCCATCGTCACTCCCGCCGCGCGCAGGCCGTCGCCGGTCCATTGGTTGCAGGTCCGCAACGCGCTGTAGCCGCCCTTCGCCGGATAGAAGGCGTCATGCCCCGAATAGCCGTGCACGCTCGGACCCTCGGCGAAGGTGCCGCGGATGAAGGCGGCCAGGCGGCGATATTCGTCGGGGCTCAGCACGAGGGTCCGCATCCGGGGTCCAACCCCCGGCGCGGGGATATGTGCCACATGAAGCACGGTGCTCCCCATCCCCACCATCGCCTTGGCGACGCGCACCGGGCTGACTTGCGACCAGCTCGGCGTGTTGAGGTAGAAATCGCGGTCGCCCCAGCCAAAGGCGATATAGGGCTGCGCGGCCTGAGCCGGGTTCGAAAGATGCTCGGGCTTGACCAGATCGCGCCAGTCCGCGCCCTCGGCGGCGATGGGCAGCACCAGATCGGTGTGGACGCCATTGTCGATCACATAGATGCGCACACCTTGCGCGGCCTGCTTCCACCCCGAATTGACGGGAATCGCCCCGCCCGCCACCGCGGCGAGCGCGTAGCTGGCGACGATCGCGAACAGGGCGAGCACCAGCCGCCAGAGGATCTTCGCGAGCGATCTCAGCATAACCGACTCCGTTTCGCGCCGCCCCATGCTATGCTGCGCCCATGAACAAGGACACGCATGTGCTGGAGCGCCCCCCCGAGGGCGCCTCGGCCGACTGGACGATACCGCAGAACTGGCAGGAATATACGCCCGAAGAACACCGCACCTGGGACACATTGTTCGCCCGCCAGGCGAAATTGCTCCCCGGCCGCGCATCGCAGGCGTATCTGAAGGGCCTCGACGCGCTCCGCCTCTCCGACGGCGGCATCCCCAATTTCGAGGAGCTGTCGTCGCGGCTGATGAAGCTGACCGGATGGCAGGTGGTCGCGGTGCCGGGGCTCGTCCCCGACGACGTGTTTTTCGATCACATGGCCAATCGCCGCTTCGTCGCGGGCAATTTCATCCGGCGGCCGGATCAGCTCGACTATATCCAGGAGCCCGACGTCTTCCACGACGTGTTCGGCCATGTGCCGATGCTCGCCGACCCGGTCTTCGCCGACTATCTGGTTGCCTATGGCCGCGGCGGGCTGCGCGCGATGGAATTGGGCGCGCTCAAGAATCTGGGCCGGCTCTATTGGTACACGGTCGAATTCGGGCTGATCGCGGAAGCGGGCGACTTGCGCATCTATGGCTCGGGCATCGTCTCGAGCTTCGCCGAGAGCCGCTTCGCGCTTGAAAGCGACAGCCCCAACCGCATCCGCTTCGACCTGAAGCGGGTGATGCGCACCGATTACCGGATCGACGATTTCCAGCAGAATTATTTCGTGATCCCGAGCTTCGACGAACTGCTCCGTGTGACGGTCGAGACCGATTTCGCGCCGCTCTACGAGGAGATCCTGGCGCAACCGGATATCCCGATCGCGGCGATCCTGCCGGAGGATGAGGTGATCACCGAGGGCACGCAGGACTATGCGAGGTCGAAGGGGTAAGATGGCCCCTTACCCCAATCGTCATCCCCGCGAACGCGGGGACCCAGCTGTCTGATGGTTGGTGGTTACGTCTACATGCTCGCAAACCGCTATCGCGGGACGATCTATACAGGTGTCACGTCAGACATCGCCGCGCGGATGATCCAGCACCGCGAGGGCACGGGCTCCAGGTTCGCCGCCAAATACGGTGTCGAACGACTCGTCTACGCCGAACCGCACGACCTGATCGAGCGGGACAACCCGAATTGGGAGGACCTGTTTGATCGGCTGAACTGGTAAAGAAAGTAGAAGCTGGGTCCCCGCGTTCGCGGGGATGACGGATTGAGATCGATTTAGTCTTCACCAGCTCCCAAACCCCGGCGCCTCGCCCGGCCCGCCTTTCGCCCGCGTCACGCGGTCCGCGCCGTAGCGCGTGCGCTTGACCAGCCGCAGCGCCGGCCAGTGGCCGGTGTCGATCCGTCCCGCGAGCCTGAGCCCTTCGCGGCGATAGGCGCGGGCGACCGTGTCGGCCTGGCCTTCGAGCAGCCCCGCGAGGATCAAGGTGCCGCCCTCGGCCAGCGCCATGCTCACATCGGGCGCCAGCTCGACCAGCGGCCCGGCGAGGATATTCGCGATGATCAGGTCATAGGGCGCGCCGCCGATCAGCAGCGGCGATTGCATCCCCGCCGCGACGGTCAGCGCCAGCTCGCCCGCGCCACCGCCCAGCGGCACGCCGTTGATCGCGGCATTCTCCGCGGTCACCTCGACCGAGCGCGGATCGATGTCCGACGCCGTCGCATAGGCGCGCGGCCAGAGATGCATCGCGGCGAAGGCGAGCAGCCCGGTGCCCGTCCCCAGATCGAGCAGGTTGCGCACCACCAGCCCGTTGCGCTTCAGCCCGTCGAGCATGCGGAGGCAGCCGCTGGTCGTCTCGTGCGTGCCCGTCCCGAAGGCGAGCCCCGCGTCGATCCGGAACGGCACCGCGCCCGGCGGCACCGCGCCCTTGTTGGTCGCGGTGTGGACATAGAAGCGCCCGGCATGGACCGGTTCGATCCCCGCCTGGCTCAGCGTCACCCAATCGGCATCGCGGATCTTCTCGACCCGAGCGCGCCCCCCCGCCGCGCTCGGCACCAACGCCGCCACCGCCGCGACCGCCGCGCTGTTGGGCTTGGAGGCGAAATAGGCTTCGAGCTGCCACTGCATCGGATCGTCCTCGACCAGCTCGCTGGTCAGCAGCACCGGCGCGGGATCGAGCCCCGTCGCATCGACATCGAGCCGCTCGGCCTCGTCGCGGGTGCAGGGGAGGGTGACCTTCCAGCTCGCCATTATCTTACGTAGCTCGCGCCGTTCACGTCGAGCACCGCGCCGGTCATCGAGGGCGGCGCCTCGAGCGCGCAGAATTTCGCGAGCGTCGCGACCTCGCTGGTCTCGGCGACGCGGCCGAGCGGGATGTCGGCGAGCAATTTGTCGCCGCCGCGGCTCGCCAGATAATCCTCGGCCATGCCGGTCATCGTGAAGCCGGGGCAGATCGCGAAGGCGAAGATGCCCTCGCGCGCATAGCCTCTGGCGATCGACTTGGTCATCGCGACCATGCCCGCCTTGGAGGCGGCATAGTGCCAGTGCGCCGGGCTGTCGCCGCGATGCGCCGCGCGGCTGGCGATGTTGACGATGCGGCCGGGGCGGCCCTCGGCCTGCCAATGGCGGACGGCGAGGCGCGAGAGTTCGGCGCTGGCGGTCAGATTGATGCGCATCGTCCGCTCCCACGACGCAACCCAGTCGTCATGGTCGAGTTCGAGCGGCGCGGCGTCGAAGATGCCGGCATTGTTGATCAGCACATCGACTTGCCCGTCGAGCGCTTCCAATGCCCTCTCCCACAACATCCGTGGCGCGGCGGGGTCCGAGAAATCGGCGGGTATGCCGCTATGCGTTCCGTGTCCGATCACGCGCGCGCCGGCTTCGTTCAGCGATTCGAGGATCGCGGCGCCGATGCCGCGGCTGCTTCCGGTGAGCAGGATGTGAGGGGAGGCCATCGGCCTCCCCTAGCGGGTGATCGTTCAGGCCGCCACCGAGGAGGAGAAATTCTCGGCCGCGTCGCGCAACTGGTGGAGCCGGTCATCGACTTCGGCGACATCGCGCTGGAGCGTGTCGATATCCGAGGTCACGGTCTTGGTATCCTCGCGGATCGCGCCGATCGTCGCCGACATCGAGTCGGCGGCGAGCGCGGTCTCGTCGACCGCCGCGGTGATCGCGGTGACGGTCTGCGCCTGGACCTCCATCGCCGCGCGGATGCGCTGCGCCGATTCCTGCACTTCGGCCACCGTCGCGCGGATCGAGGCGTTGGTCTCGACCGTGCCCTTGGTCGCCGACTGGATCGCCGCGATCTTGGACGCGATATCGTCGGTCGCGCGCGCGGTCTGGTTGGCGAGCGACTTCACTTCCTGCGCCACCACCGCGAAGCCGCGGCCCGCGTCACCCGCACGCGCCGCCTCGATGGTCGCGTTGAGCGCGAGCAAATTGGTCTGTCCGGCAATGTCGCGGATCAGGCCGAGGATCGATTCGATCGACTTGGCATGCTCGGAAAGCGTCTCCGACATGCCGACCGCAAGGCCCGCCTGGCCGGAAGCGCGGGTGGCGATATCCGCGGCGGATTCGACTTCGGTCCGCGCATCCTCGATCGCGCGGATCAGCCCCGCGGCGGTCTGCGCCGCCTCGCGCATCGCCACCGCCGACTGTTCGGCCGCAGCGGCGACTTCGGAAGCCTTGCCCAGCATCCCGCGCGCCGAGGTCGAAGCCCCCGCCGCCTGCATCCGGATGCGGTTGCCGAGCGAGGTCGCGCCGTCGATCGATTCGGCGATGCTCGCGCGGAACTGCTGCGAGCGCTCGCGGCGCTCCTCGCCGGCATCCTGCGCGTCGCGCGCGCCGAGATGCGTCGCCATCAGATCGGCCTCGACCATCGAGAGCCGCTGGACGATGTCGCACAGCCGGCGGACGCGCGCCGCGTCGTCGCCGACCTTCTCGCCGATGATCCGCATCGTCACGGTATGGGCATAGGCCAGTCCCGCGAAGGTCGCGGTGAGCGGAATGCCCGAGGCGTCGACATTGGCGGCGTGCTGGAACGCGATCTCCACCCATTCCTCGTCGAACGGGTTGGAATATTTCATCTCGGTGTAGCGCGCGCTCTGCTGGAGCTGCGCCTCGAACCGCTCGGTATCGGCCGCCCAGCCGCTCAGCCGCTGCGTGGCGGGCAGCGCCAGATAATGGTCCCAGAAGGACTTGCCGATCTCGAGATAATGATCGGAGATCAGCGCATGGATCTCCGCGCAGCCGGGCGCGAACTGGCCGTCCCAGTCATAGTCGCGCAGATGCTCGGCGACCGAACGGTTTCCCCCGCTCCAACGTCCCAGATCGCGTTTCTTGCTCATCACATGCTCTCCTACGCGGCGACTTTCGCAACGAAGTCGCTCGCGCTGCCCTTCAAACTGCCGAGCTGGCCGTCGAGGGCGGCGAAGCCCTGGCCTACCCGGTCGATTTCGGATGCTACGGTTTCGGTATCCTCGCGGATCGCGCCGATCGTCGCCGACATCGAATCGGCGGCGAGCGCGGTCTCGTCGACCGCCGCGGTGATCGCGGTCACGGTCTGCGCCTGCACTTCCATCGCCGCGCGGATGCGGTTGGCGCTTTCCTGCACCTCGGCGACGGTGTCGCGGATCGAGGCGTTGGTCTCGACGGTCGAGCGCGTCGCCGACTGGATCGAGGCGATCTTGGAGGCGATATCGTCGGTCGCGCGCGCGGTCTGGTTGGCGAGGCTCTTCACTTCCTGCGCCACCACCGCGAAGCCGCGGCCCGCGTCACCCGCACGCGCCGCCTCGATGGTCGCGTTGAGCGCGAGAAGGTTGGTCTGTCCGGCAATGTCGCGGATCAGGCCCAGGATCGATTCGATCGACTTGGCATGTTCGGAAAGCGTTTCGGACATGCCGACCGCCGCACCCGCCTGGCCAGAGGCCCGGGTGGCGATATCGGCGGCCGATTCGACTTCGTTGCGGGCATCCTCGATCGCGCGGATCAGCCCCGCCGCGGTCTGCGCCGCCTCGCGCATCGCCACCGCCGACTGTTCGGCCGCGGCGGCGACTTCCGAAGCCTTGCCCAGCATCCCGCGCGCCGAGGAAGAGGTGTGCACCGCCTGGATGCGCAGCGCGTCGCCCTCGCGCGACGCCCGCTCGACGGTCGCGCCGATCGAGTCGCGGAATTCGACCGCGAGCTTGTCGCGGTCGGTCTGCGCCGCATATTCGCGGTAGAGATTGTAGAGCTCGACGGTGATGTCGCCTTCGAGCGCCGAGAGCCGCATCAGCGTGTCGATCAGCACCGGCAGCTTGGCATTGTCCGCCCCGCTGCGGCGAATCAGCACTTCCAGCGCAGCGCGGTCGCTCGCGCTGATCATCGACAGCAATGCCATCGGCGGCACATCGGCTTCATAGGCGGCGGCGACCGAGCGCTCGATCGACTCGATCCATGCCGTGCCGGCGGTGTCGAGGAAGCGGTTGCGCAGGAAGATGATGCCGACCTCGATGATCTTCTCCGATTCGTGCAGCGCCCAGTTGCGCTCATCGGCGAAGCAGCGCAGCCATTGCTGCCAGTAAGCCTCGGAAATCGAGCGAATTTCGGGTTCAAGCGCAGCCCAGACCTCACGGCTGGAGCTGATCAGCGATCCGTCGAAGTCGAAGACGCGCAGCCGTGCGCGCACGTCGATCTGGCGTGCCATTGCACCCGCTTCGGGAAGGTTCTTTGCCGTTGGCGCGGTCGATGCAGACATGGGATCCCCTGGGTACAGCCTCACGCGACACTGCGCTCAGCCGGTTCCCAGACCTATTCCTCAAGGAGTTAATTCCCGGTTATCCAAAGGCATTGTTTGATCGCCTCACGGCGATAGGCGGCGCCGGCCCGCTCCCCCACCCGGCCTCCCATAGCATATTTTGATTGGGAGGCCGGGTGGGGGAGCGGGCCGGTGCCGCTCGTTTCCGCGCAGCGGAAACAACAAAAGCGCGGCTTGCATCCCCCGCGCGCCCGCGTCATTAGGCGCCACCATCTTTTCAGGATCGTTTACCCCTTGGCCGAGACCCCGAACAAAGCGCGCCCGCTCTCGCCGCACCTCGGCATCTGGAAATGGGGTCCGGCGATGACGGTGTCGATCGTGCACCGCGCGACCGGGAGCGCGCTCGCCATTGGCGGCATGATCCTGTTCTGCTGGTGGCTGAGCGCGCTGGCCTCGGGCCCCGGCGACTATGCTGTCTTCGTCGATCTCTTCACCTATCAATCGGGCAGGCTGAACGCCGTGGGCTGGGTGATCGGCGTGGGACTCACCCTCACGCTGTTCCAGCATATGGCGAGCGGCGTGCGCCACCTTTTCATGGACGCGGGCGACAATTTCGAGCTCGGTCCCAACAAGACCACCGCCTTGATGACCTTCGGTTTCGCGATCCTCGCGACCGCGGCCTTCTGGGCGGTCCTGCTCCTTGGAGAATGACCATGCTTAAAGCACTTCCCGCCGACGCCACGCCCGAAGCCACCGAGCATTGGTGGCACCAGCGCCTGACCGGGGGCGCCAACCTCGTCCTGCTGCTCTGGTTCGTCATCTCGCTCGCCCTGCTGGGCGCGCAGGCCGACCTGGCGATGAAGACCCTCACCGGCTGGGTCGCGCAGCCGATGGTGGTGATCCCGCTGCTGCTGCTGATCGGCAGCACCGTCTATCACTTCCGCCTGGGCCTGACGGTCTTCGCCGAGGACTACACCAAGGGCGCCAGCCGCGCCGCGGCGCTCGTGGCGATCAACTTCTTCGCCTTCGCGGTCGCGACCTGGGCGGTCTTCTCGATCCTCAAGGTGGCGTTCGCCGCTGCCGCCTAAGGCCTGAGGGGAGAAGGGCCGATGCCCGCCGCGTACAAGATTATCGATCACACCTATGATGCCGTCATCGTCGGCGCGGGCGGAGCAGGCCTGCGCGCGACGATGGGGGTCGCCGGTGCGGGGCTCAAGACCGCGTGCATCACCAAGGTCTTCCCGACCCGCAGCCATACCGTCGCGGCGCAGGGCGGCATCGCCGCCAGCCTCGGCAACATGGGCGCGGATCACTGGACCTGGCACATGTACGACACCGTCAAGGGGTCGGACTGGCTCGGCGACCAGGACGCGATCGAATATTTGGTGCGGGAAGCACCCGCGGCCGTGTACGAGCTCGAACATGCCGGCATGCCGTTCAGCCGGCGCGAGGACGGGCGCATCTATCAGCGCCCCTTCGGCGGCATGATGCAGAATATGGGCGCCGGTCCGCCCGCGCAGCGCACCTGCGCCGCCGCCGACCGCACCGGCCACGCCATGCTTCACACGCTCTACCAGCAGAGCCTGAAATATGACGCGGACTTCTTCATCGAATATTTCGCGCTCGACCTGATCATGGAGGATACGCCCGGCGGCCCGGCGTGCCGTGGCGTGATCGCGCTGTGCATGGAAGACGGGAGCATCCACCGCTTCCGCAGCCACGCGACCGTGCTGGCGACCGGCGGTTATGGCCGCGTCTATCAGGTGGCGACTTCGGCGCATACCTGCACGGGCGACGGCAATGCGATGGTGCTCCGTGCGGGCCTGCCGCTGCAGGACATGGAATTCGTCCAGTTCCACCCGACCGGCATCTACGGTCCCGGCGTGCTGATCACCGAGGGTGCGCGCGGCGAGGGCGGTTACCTGACCAACTCCGAAGGCGAGCGCTTCATGGAGCGCTACGCCCCCTCGGCCAAGGATCTCGCCTCGCGCGACGTCGTGTCACGCTCGATGGCGATGGAGATCCGCGAGGGGCGCGGCGTCGGCGCGGAGAAGGATCATATCTATCTCCACTTGAACCATATCGACCCGAAGATCCTGCACGAGCGCCTCCCCGGCATCACCGAAACCGGCAAGGTGTTCGCGGGCGTCGATCTGACCCGCCAGCCGCTGCCCGTCGCGCCGACGGTCCATTACAATATGGGCGGCATCCCGACCAATTATCACGGCGAAGTCGTCCATCTGAAGAAGGGCAAGGGCCGCGCGAAGGACGATCCGGACGCGGTCGTCCCCGGCCTCTACGCGGTCGGCGAAGCGGCGTGCGTCTCGGTCCATGGCGCCAACCGGCTCGGTTCCAACTCGCTGATCGACCTCGTCGTGTTCGGCCGCGCCACCGGCATCCGCATCGCCGAGACGATCAAGCCGAACACTCCGCACAATCCGCTTCCCGCGGGTTCGGAGGAACTGGCGCTCGGCCGCCTCGATCATTTCCGCAACGCTGCGGGTTCGACGCCGACCGCGAAGATCCGCGCCGACATGCAGAAGACGATGCAGCGCCACTGCGCGGTGTTCCGCACCGACGAACTGATGCGCGAGGGCGTCACGCACATGGAGCAGGTCTATGCCGGCTTCACCGATGTCAACGTCACCGATCGCTCGCTGATCTGGAACACCGATCTGGTCGAGACGCTCGAGCTCGACAATCTGCTCGGCCAGGCGCTCGTCACGATCCGCTCGGCGGTCAATCGCAAGGAAAGCCGCGGCGCGCACATGCACGAGGACTTCCCCGACCGCCACGACGACGAGTGGATGAAGCACACCATCGCCACCTTCGACGGCTGGGGCGGCAAGGGCGGCGCCACCGCGATCGATTACCGTCCGGTGCATGAGTACACGCTGACCGACGAGGTCGAGTATATCCAGCCGAAGAAGCGGGTGTACTGATCGCATCGACGGTCCCGCAATCGGACCCCCGCTCCCGCTAGCCGCTTGACTTGCCGCCCTTCGCGGCGAGACTGGCGATGGTTAATCCGGTAGCTTTTGGGGAAATTGCCCGACATGCGTTTCACGGTTCCGCGCGCACTGATTGCCCTGGCTGCCACCGTGCTGGCGCTCCCGGCCGCCGCGCAGGTGGTGACCTACAAGGCGCCCGAGCACACTTCCGGTTTTCCGGGCATGGGCACGGGCGAGACTCAGGCGCAAGTCGCCGCCAGCCTCGATCTGGGGCCGGAGCTCGAGCGCAACCGTTCGCCGCGCTGGATGCTCGCCGAGCAGCGCCGGATGAACAAGGCGCTCGGCAGCCTGCTGCCCCAGCGCAAGGGCGTGGTCGACGCCTATGTCCTCTCGGTCGGGCTCGACAGCGATCCGGTGTTCGGCCGCGAAACGCGCGAAGCCGGGCGCGTCCTTTCGCACCGCTATGGCGCCGCGGGGCGCACGCTGGTGCTGGCCGGCACCAACGGCGGCGCGCCGAGCGACCTGCCCAATGGCAGCATCACGAACCTGACCCTCGCGCTGGCCCGCATTGCCGAAGTGATGGACCTCAAGGAGGACGTGCTGGTCTTCTACGTGACCACCCACGGCGCGCCGCTGGGGATCGTCTATCACGACGCCGATGACGGGTTCGGGGTTCTCAGCCCCAAGCGCTTCGCTGCGATTCTCGACGATCTCGGCATCAAGAACCGGCTGCTGATCATCTCGGCCTGCTATTCGGGGGTGTTCGTTCCCGCGCTCAAGAGCCCGACCACGGCGCTGTTCACCGCCGCGTCGGACAGCCGGCCCTCGTTCGGCTGCGCGGCGGACAATGACTGGACCTTTTTCGGCGACGCGATGATCAACCACGCCTTCCGCAAGCCGCAGACGCTGCAGGCGGCATCGGACGAGGCGAAGGGGCTGATCACCGAGTGGGAGACCGCGGGCCGCGTCAACGCGTCGAACCCGCAGGTGAGCATCGGCGCCAATGTCGCCACCTGGCTGGCGCCGCTCGAGGCGCGCAGCCCCAAGGCCGCGACTCAGCCGGTCGGCCGCCCCGCCACCGACGCGCTCAAGCCGGCGCGCTGAGGATCGTGATGTGACCGCGCCCGAAAACCCGCTGGCGAAGCTGGTGCCGGGCGACTTGTCCAAGGTGGCGGGCGCGGTGCTGCCCGCGGCGATTCCGGCGGCGATGCCCGTGATCCAGAAGGCGCTGCCCGGCGGCTTCCGCAACCGGCTCGTCCAGTGGGGCCTCGGCGTGCTCGTCGCCTTCGGCCTGTCGTTCGTGGTGCGGCGGATGCTGGAGAAGCGCGAGGCGAAGCGGCGCGCGCTGGCGCCGCCCCCCGCCCCGCGCCCGATCGCGCCGCCGCATCGCGAGTCCATGGCCCGCGCGCCCCATGCCGCCGCCGCGGCCGCGCCAATCCCCGCGAACACCGGCCTCGCCTATCCGATGCTCGGCCGCCCGCATATCAGCCTGTCGGGGCAGGTCGATCAGGCGATGTATGCCAGCTTCAGCCAGCAACTCGCGCTCGCGCCGGCCGAAGGCCCGCTGGTCGTGGCGATCTCCACCCTGGGCGGCGATCCCGAGGTCGCGCGGCTGATGGGCGACGAGATAAGGCTGCTGCGCGACTATCACCGGCGCGACATGGTGTTCCTGGGCAAGGTCTCCGTCTATTCGGCGGGCACGGTGCTGATGGCCGCCTTTCCCGCCGATCGCCGCTACCTGACGCGCGGCTCGCGCCTGCTGATCCACGAGCGGATCATGGCCTTCGGCCTCAGTGGGTCGCTCCGCTCGCTGACCGAAACGATGCGCTCGCATCTGGGCGAGATCGAGCATGCGCTGAAGATCGAGGACGAAAGCTTCCGCGATCTGGTCGCGGGGTCGAGCGTCACATTCGAGGAGTTGCGCCAGCGCGCGCCGGGCGACTGGTATATCGACGCCGAGCAGGCACGCGAGCTCGGGCTGATCGCCGACGTGATCTGAAGCACCGGGCCGTCACTTCGGCCACCTACGGACTTGCGCCGCAAGTGCGAAAGGCATAGCCCGCGCAGGCAACTAACGCGCCGCCACAAACGGGAAGCAAAATGGCCGAATTCCGCCTGCCCAAGAACAGTGTCGTCAAGCCGGGCAAGACCTTCGCCGCCTCCACGGGCAAGCGCGCGAAAAAGTTCAAGATCTACCGCTACGATCCCGATAGCGGCGCCAATCCGCGCTACGACAATTTCGAGGTGGACCTCGACGATTGCGGGCCGATGGTCCTCGACGCGCTCATCAAGATCAAGTCCGAGCAGGACCCCTCGCTGACCTTCCGCCGCTCGTGCCGCGAGGGCATTTGCGGCTCCTGCTCGATGAACATGGACGGGCGCAACGGCCTCGCCTGCACCACCGCGATCGACGACATCAAGGGCGATATCCGCATCACCCCGCTGCCGCACATGGACGTGATCAAGGATCTCGTTCCGGACTTCACTCATTTCTACAAGCAATATGCCTCGATCAAGCCGTGGCTGGAGGCGGGCGACATCCCCGCCGACGGCAAGGAGCGGCTGCAGTCGCCGAAGGACCGCGAGAATCTCGACGGGCTCTACGAATGCATCCTGTGCGCCTGCTGCTCGACCGGCTGCCCCAGCTACTGGTGGAATTCGGACAAGTTCCTCGGCCCCGCGATCCTGCTCCAGGCCTATCGCTGGCTCGCCGACAGCCGCGATACCGCGACCGAAGACCGGCTCGAGGCGCTCGACGATCCGTTCGCGCTCTATCGCTGCCACACGATCATGAACTGCGCGAACGTCTGCCCCAAGGGGCTCAACCCCGCCAAGGCGATCGCCGAAACCAAGAAGCTCGAGGCCGAGCAGGCGCTCTGATGCACGCGAGAGCCCTGCTGCTCGCGGCGCTGGCATTCGCCACGCCCGCCGGGGCGCAGCGGCTCGACGACCATACGATCCTCATCCCCGGCGGAGTCACGCCGGGAAGGCAGCCCGACGGCAACAGCGTGGTCCTGGAAACGCGCGACGGGCTGGTCGTGTTCGATACGGGCCGCCACAAATCGCATAGCGACGCGATCCTCGCCGCCAGCGCGGGCCGGCCGATCCGCGCGATCGTCAACAGCCACTGGCACCTCGATCATGTCAGCGGCAATCTGCGGCTCAAGCCGCTCTTCCCGGGGCTCAAGGTCTATGGCACCGGCGCGATCGACGGCGCGCTTTCGGGCTTCCTCAAGACCGGCGCCGAGCAGGGCCGCGCGGCGCTGGCCGGCGGCAAGCTCTCGTCCGGCATCGCCGAGGATGTGCGCGGCGATCTCACGACGATCGAGGCGGGCGCGGGCCTTCGGCCGGACCTTGTCGTTGCGGAGCGGACCGCGCTCAGCTTCGGGGGCCGCACCTTCCTGATCCACGTCGCGCCGCACGCCGCCACGGCCGCCGACCTGTGGCTCTACGATCCGGAAGCGAAGCGCGTGCTGGCCGGCGACCTCGTCACTCTGCCCGCCCCCTTCCTCGACACCGCCTGCCCAGAGGGGTGGGACGATGCGCTCGACGTGATCGACAGGCAGGATTTCGACACGCTGGTTCCGGGTCATGGCCCCGTGATGAGCCATGAGGATTTCCGTATCTGGAAGATGGGCTTCGAAAATTTCCTCGACTGCACCGGAAGCGAACGGCCGATGGAGACCTGCGCGGGCGGGTGGATGGCCACCGCGCGGCGCTGGCTGACCGATAAGGAAGCCGCCGATTTCGCCAGTTTCGCCTTCTATTATGGCGAGCTGCTCCGCAGCGGCAAACTGAGCAAGAATTGCCCTGCATGAGCGGCGCGCCGGCACCCAGCTTCACCTTCGGCCCCGATCCCGACCTGCCCGGCTGGGACCGCTGGACGATCAGCGACCCGACCCGGTTCAACAGCCTGTTCGGCCCGCTCGCGGTCAAGCTGGAGGACGGCATCGCCCGCGTCCGGTTCGTACCCGGGCATATCCACACCAATCTTCGCGGCCATGTTCATGGCGGGGCATTGCTCGGCTTCATCGACATGGCGCTGTTCGCGGCGGGGCGCAGCTTCGGCGTGCTCAGCGCGGGCACCGCCGCCACGCTCGACCTGACCACCCAGTTCATCGCCGGCGCGCCGCTTGAGGAAGGCCCGGTCGAGGCGCGAGTCGAGCTGCTGCGCGAAACCGGGCGGCTGCTCTTCATGCGCGGGCTGATCGTCCAGGGGGAGACCGCCGACGCGCCGCTCATCGTCAGCTTCACCGGCACCATCCGGAAGCCGTCGCCAACCAAATGACCTTTCCGTTCGCCCTGAGCCTGTCGAAGGGCGCCTCGCCACAAGCGCTGGACTCGCGGATAGCCGGGCTTCGACGGGCTCAGCCCGAACGGGCCGCTTAATGAGCCATCTCCTCGAACGCTATGAGGCGCTGGTCGCGGCGGGCGAGTTGCGCGCGGACCCCGAACAGGCCGAAGCCGCCACGCGGCTCCAGGCGCTGACCGACCAGCTCGAAGCGGTGCCGAAAAAGGGCAGCATCCTGTGGCGCGCGCTCGGCCGCGCACCCGAACCCCCGCGCGGCGTCTATCTCTGGGGCGGGGTAGGCCGCGGCAAATCGATGCTGATGGACCTGTTCTTCGAAACGGTCGACATCCGCCGCAAGCGCCGGGTCCATTTCCACGAATTCATGCTCGAAGTGCATGAGCGGCTCAATGTCGAGCGCAAGAAGGACACGCCCGACCCGCTCGCCCGCGTCGCCGAGGCATTGGTCGACGATGCGCGGCTGATCGCGTTCGACGAGATGGTGATCAACAATCCCGCCGACGCGATGATCCTGTCGCGGCTCTTCACCGAGATGATGGGCCACGGCCTGACCGTGGTCGCCACCTCGAACCGCCCGCCCGGCGACCTCTACAAGGACGGGCTCAACCGCGACCTGTTCATGCCCTTCATCGCCCTGATCGGCGAACGGATGGACGTGCTCGCGCTCAACGGGCCGGTCGATTACCGGCTCGACCGGCTCGGCCGGATGGATACCTGGCTCGTCCCCAACGGCGCGCAAGCCAATGCCCGGCTCTCCGCCGCATTCTTCCGCCTGACCGATTACCCGCCCGAGGATGCCGCGCACGTGCCGTCGGGCGATATCCCGGTGCAGGGCGGCCGCACGCTCCACGTCCCCAAATGCCTCAAGGGCGTCGCGGTCTTCTCGTTCAAGCGGCTATGCGGGCAGGCGCGCGGCGCGGCCGATTATCTCGCCATCGCGCGGCGCTTCCACACCGTCATGATCGTCGGCATCCCGAAGCTGGGGCCCGAGAACCGCAACGAGGCGGCGCGCTTCGTCACGCTGATCGACGCGCTGTACGAGCATAAGGTGAAACTCCTCGCCGCCGCCGATGCGGAGCCCGAGCAGCTCTACCAGGCAGGCGACGGCGCCTTCGAATTCCAGCGCACCGTCAGCCGGCTGATGGAGATGCGCTCGGACGATTATCTGGCCGAGGGCCACGGCGAGCGCTGAGCGCGCCGCCAATGATGCGCCTGAGCGGCGGCTCGGCATAAAGCACCACGATCCACGACAGCGCGATCACCAGCGCGAGTGCTGCGGGCAAGACACCGGGCCCGAACGCCCCGGCCATCGCCGCGCCGATCTGTTGATGCAGCAGGTATAATGGATAGGTCATCAGCCCGAGCGTCGCCGACCAGCGGCATGTCCAGCCCAACCGCGGCTGAACACGGCGGCATCCCGCCACCAGCAGGGCACCGGCCGCGAACATGATGAGCGGTAACACCGGGCTCGCGGACACGCCCAGATCGTTCGCCTGATCCGCCGCATGCGCGACAATCTCGATCGCGCCCGCGCCGAGGAACAGCGCCAGCCCCAATGCCCGTGCCGGGCTTGCCCCCGCGCGGTGCCAAGCGTGGAGCAGGATTCCGGTCGCGAAAAAGGTGCCGTGCGGGAGCAGCAGCAATTGCGCCAGCCGCTCCTTCATCCACGTTCCATCAACCGTCCCGAGCGCCACCTGCGCGATCCAGAAGGCAAGGCTCGCACCGCCGATCCACCACGCGATTCGTTCGATCCGCTCCGCCTCGCCACCACCGCGCAGCCGCCACGCCACCAGCAGATAGAAGGCCACCTCGATCCCGAGCGTCCAATAGCTGGGGTCGATCGCGTCGCCGAGTGGCCAGAAGGCCAGCGAGCGCAGCCATGCTGTCCACGACCCCGCGCCCATCGCGAGCAGCACCGCAAACGTCAGCGTCGCGCAGACCCATGCCGCCGGCAGGAGCCGCTGCGCCCGCCGTCGCATGAAATCGCGCGGGGCCGCGCCCACCGCCGAACAGGCGATAACATAGCCCGAGATCACGAAGAACAATTCCACCCCCACCCAGCCGAAGCTCGTCCAGCCGGCCCAGCGCGCATCGAGCGTCACGCCGCTCAGCACCGCTTCCGCCGCCGGATTGGGCTTGAGCGGCAGCACAGCGAGATAATGATGCGCGACTACCAGCATCGCGCAGGCGAAGCGCAGCAGATCGATCGCCGCCCAGGCGCGAGGGTGATGGGGTCCGTTCACCCCCACTCTTTGCTCCCCTCGCGCTTAAGATGCGGTATAGCGGGGCCCGACAGCGGTGTCTGAACATCGCGCGACAGGGAGAGACACGATGCTGAAGCTGCTGCGGATCCTGCTGGCGTCGCTCCTCCTGATCGCCCCCGCGCACGCCCAGACGGTGCGGCCGATCGCGCTCACCGCCGCGGACATGCGCCCCTCGCAGAGCCTCGACGGCGCGTGGCACTGGTCGGTCGATCCCTATCGCGACGGCATTTCGGGCTTCCATGGCGGCGGCGTGGGATCGAGCAGCAACCGCTATGCCGATATCGTCCAGGCCGATGTAGCGCGCGACAATCCGGGTGCGCTGTTCGAATTCGACATGCAGCGCTCGCCGGTCACCTATCTTCCCGGCGCCTGGATCGGCCACGCCGCCGAGATGCGCTATTATAACGGGCTGGTCTGGTATCAGCGGACCTTCGATGTCCCCGCGCTCGCGCCCGGCAAGCGCGCGATCCTGCGCTTCGGCGCGGTCGATTACGCCGCCCAGGTCTATGTGAACGGCAAGCTGGCGGGCAAGCATACCGGCGGCTTCACCCCCTTCGCGCTCGAGGTCACCGGGCTGCTCCGCGCGGGCAGCAACCAGATCACTGTCGGGGTCGACTCCGAGCGCACCACCATCGACGTGCCCCCCCCGGTCACCGACTGGGAGAATTATGGCGGCATCACCCGATCGGTGCTGCTCGTCACCGTGCCCGAAACGTTCGTCGACGATGGCTGGATCCGGCTCGGCACCGACGGACGCATCACCGCGGGCATCCGTCTCAACGGCGCGAAGGGCGAGACCGGGGTCAAGGTCCGCATCGCCGAACTCGGCGTCACCATCGAGGGCAAGACCGATGCGAGCGGCATGTGGACCGGCAGCATCGCCGCGCCGCGCAAGCTCGAACGCTGGTCGCCCGAAAGCCCGCGCCTCTACGACGTGACCTTCGAGGGCGGCGAAGACAGCCTCACCGACCGCGTCGGCTTCCGCACCATCGAAGTGAAGGGCGAGGATATCCTGCTCAACGGCAAGTCGATCTTCCTGCGCGGTATCTGCCTGCACGAGGAGGAGTTCGGCGACAACCCCGTCCGCGCGATCACTCCCGCCGCGGCCGGCGCGCTGCTCGGCGAGGTCAAGAACGGCCTGAACGGCAATTTCGTCCGCCTCGCCCATTATCCGCATTCGGAAGTGATGACGCGCATGGCCGACAAGATGGGGCTGCTCGTATGGAGCGAAATCCCGGTCTATTGGCGCGTCGACTGGAACAACAAGGACACGCTCGCCAATGCCCGGGGCATGCTGCGCGAGAATATCGAGCGCGACCGCAACCGCGCCTCGGTGATCCTGTGGAGTGTCGCCAACGAGACCCCGATCAACGATGCGCGCACCGCCTTCCTGCGCGCGCTGATCGCCGATGTCCGCGCGCTCGATCCCAGCCGCCTCGTCACCGCGGCCTTGCTCGCGGGACGCAAGGACAATGTCCAGACGATCGACGATCCGCTCGCTGCCGATCTCGATGTGATGGCGGTCAACACCTATAATGGCTGGTACACGCCCGACGCGCTCGCCAATGTCGCGTCGATCGAATGGAAGTCGCCGGTCAGGAAGCCGCTGATCTTCTCCGAATTCGGGGCGGACGCACAGTTCGGCTACCACGATGCGGGCGCGAACCCGCACAAGTTCAGCGAGGAATTCCAGGCCGAATATTACCGCCAGACGCTGGCCATGGCGCGCAAGGTGCCCTTCCTGCGCGGGCTTGCCCCCTGGATCCTCAAGGACTTCCGCTCGCCGCGCCGCCAGCATCCGGTCCACCAGCAGGGCTGGAACCGCAAGGGCTTGCTGTCGAACACCGGGCAGCGCAAGCAGGCCTTCTTCGTGCTGGCGGAGGATTACCGGAGGCGGGAGAGCGAGGCACGCTAGCCGAGGATCGCCCCCGCCAGATCCTGTCCCCGCCCGGTGAGCCCATAAAGCGGCACCGGCGGGAAAGCGTCCTCCAGCCGCCGCTTGACCAGGTCCTGCCCGATCATCGCCTGCAGCGTCATCGACAGCGCGCGGGGCGTCACCGGAGCGAGCCGCGACTGGAGCATCCCGAAGCGCGACCAGTCCGCCTCCATGCCCGCGACCACCGGCAGCCCCCAGCGCGGCAGATCGGCCGCTTCGAGCCCCAGCTTGCGCCGCGCCGCCATGATCCGTTCGCACGCCGCGCCGACGGCCTCGCCCCCGGCGGTCAGCACATATTCGGGGCGCAGCGGGTGACCATGGCCGGGATTGGGGATCACCCAGCCGCTGTCGCGCAGATGCTGGAGGCAGCGCGTCAGGCTGTGGCTCGAAAGCCCGAACCGCGCCGCGATCACCGCGAAGCGCGATCCCCGCGCCTCGCTCAGCAGCGCCATCACCGGCATCGCCCAGCGATTGGCGGTCAGCACCCTCAGCGCGGTTTGATCGAGCGGCGTTGACATCCGAACCAAATTGATATCGACTATATAAACGGAACCATAGAGTCGGGAGGCCGTCATGGCAACCATTGAAGTCCAGTCCCAAACCAGGATCGCGGGCATCGCCTATGATGGCGGCCTCACCTGCGCGCTCGGCGTCGCCAGTCTCGACGCGGCGATCCCCTGGTACAGCGAGGTGCTGGGCATGACCCTGCTCTATCGCCGCGACGATATCGCCTGGTGCGAGCTCTCGACCGGAGTCGACAAGGTCAATGTCGGCCTCTCCGCGCGCGAGAATCCGGGCGGTCCCGGCGGCGCGACGCTGACCTTCGGCGTCACCGATATCGACGCGGCCAAGGCGGCGCTCGATGCCGCGGGCGTGCGGCAGGACGGCCCGATCCAGGAGATTCCGGCGATGGTGAAACTGCTCACCTTCTACGATCCCGACGGCAATGCGCTGATGTTCTATCAGGACCTGTCGGGCGCGGGCTGAGGCCGGACGCTACGCCGCGTCGCGGGCACGAATAACCGCCCTTATTGCAGTTGCGAATTAGTCGCAAAGATAATCCTGAATCTGCATCTCCTTTGGGTTGCGGCGTCGCGCCAATGCGCCTAAGCGACGCTCGTTTTTCCGCGGTTCCGCGCCATAGCTGCGCCTGAATACAGACCCGAAGGAGTTCCCATGGCCCGCAAGAAGATCGCCCTTATCGGCGCAGGCAATATCGGCGGCACGCTCGCCCATCTCGCTGCGCTCAAGGGCCTTGGCGATATCGTGCTGTTCGACGTGGTCGAGGGCGTGCCGCAGGGCAAGGCGCTCGATCTGTCGCAGTGCGGCCCGGTCGAGGGCTTCGACGCGAAGATCACCGGCAGCAACGACTATGCCGATATCGCCGGCGCCGACGTGATCATCGTCACCGCCGGCGTCGCCCGCAAGCCGGGCATGAGCCGCGACGATCTGCTCGGGATCAATCTGAAGGTGATGAAGGCCGTGGGCGAGGGCATCGCCGCCAACGCCCCCGACGCCTTCGTGATCTGCATCACCAACCCGCTCGACGCGATGGTCTGGGCGCTGCGCGAATTCTCCGGCCTGCCGCACCAGAAGGTGATCGGCATGGCGGGCGTTCTCGACAGCGCGCGGTTCAGCCACTTCCTCGCCGAGGAATTCCAGGTCTCGGTCAAGGAAGTGAACAGCTTCGTGCTGGGCGGCCATGGCGACACGATGGTGCCGGTGGTCGAATATTCGACCGTCGCGGGCATCCCCGTCCCCGACCTGATCAAGATGGGCCGCTCGACCCAGGAGCGCATCGACGCGATCGTCCAGCGCACCCGCTCGGGCGGCGGCGAGATCGTCGGCCTGCTCAAGACCGGCTCGGCCTTCTATGCCCCCGCCACCAGCGGCATCGCGATGGCCGAAGCCTATCTCTACGACCAGAAGCGCCTGCTGCCCTGCGCCGCGCATCTGACCGGCCAGTACGGCGTCGATGACCTTTACGTCGGCGTGCCCGTGATCATCGGCAAGGACGGCGTCGAGCAGATCGTCGAGATCGAACTGAACGACGAGGCCAAGGCCAACCTCCAGGTCAGCGTCGACGCGGTCAAGGAGCTGCTGGTCGCCTGCAAGGGCATTGACGGCTCGCTGGGCTGACCGTCATGCACGGCTGCCTCGCTACGATGACCCTCGCCCCGTTCGCGGCCGGGGTTGCGACGGCATGGGCACCCGGCATGACCGGGTGGATTCTATTCGCGTTGCTGGCACTCCCGCTCGCCGCCTTTGCATTTTTCTCGGAAGGCATGCGCAGCTTTGCGGGGACGAAGCAGATTGACGGCTATTGGGGCCTTCTACCCATCGCCGGCTTCGTCACCGGCCGCCTCGTCGGCCTTGGCATTCACTAAGGAGATCAAGCTTGTCCATCCTCGTCGACAAGAACACCAAGGTCATCACCCAGGGCATGACCGGCGAGACCGGCACCTTCCATACCCAGCAGGCGCTCGCCTATGGCACCCAGATGGTCGGTGGCGTGACGCCGGGCAAGGGCGGCACCGAGCATATCGGGCTGCCGGTGTTCGACACCGTCGCCGAAGCCGTGAGCAAGACCGGTGCGACCGCCAGCGTGATCTATGTCCCGCCCCCCTTCGCGGCCGATTCGATCCTCGAGGCGATCGACGCCGAAGTGCCGCTGATCGTGACGATCACCGAGGGCATTCCGGTGCTCGACATGGTCAAGGTCAAGCGCGCGCTCTCGGGCTCCAAGTCGCGGCTGATCGGCCCGAACTGCCCCGGCGTGCTGACCCCGGGCGAGTGCAAGATCGGCATCATGCCGGGTAGCATCTTCTCCAAGGGCAGCGTCGGCGTCGTCTCGCGCTCGGGCACGCTCACCTATGAGGCGGTATTCCAGACCACCAATGCGGGCCTCGGCCAGACCACCGCGGTCGGCATCGGCGGCGATCCGGTCAACGGAACCAACTTCATCGACGTGCTCGAGCTGTTCCTGGCCGACGACGCCACCAAGTCGATCATCATGATCGGCGAGATCGGCGGCGACGCCGAAGAGCAGGCCGCGCAGTTCCTGATCGACGAGGCGAAGCGCGGCCGCAAGAAGCCGATGGCGGGCTTTATCGCCGGCCGCACCGCGCCTCCGGGCCGCCGCATGGGCCATGCCGGCGCGATCGTTTCCGGCGGCAAGGGCGATGCCGAGAGCAAGATCGCGGCGATGGAGGCCGCGGGCATCCGCGTCAGCTCTTCGCCCAGCCTGCTCGGCGAAACGCTGCTCGAGGTGCTGAAGGGCTAATTAATAACGATTGCGCTCCTATATCGGGGAAAATGTGAGCGCTAACATCGGATGGAAGACATCATGGGCTATGAAGGCCTGGACTTCGAGCAGATCGCGGGCGGCGTAAGCCCCGGCTTCGTCGAGACGCTGTACCGCAAGTACAAGGCCGATCCCGCCTCGGTCGAGGAGGGTTGGCGCAGCTGGTTCGACGGGCTCGAATCGACCGTTTCGGGCCCCAGCTGGGCGCAGCCCAACTGGCCGCCCCGCGAAACCGACGCGCTCACCGCCGCGCTCGATCCCACTCAGATGGAGCCCGCGCCCAGGCCCGGCAAGCCGAGCGCCGCCCCTGCGCCCGCCGCCGCCGCTCCGGTTTCGGCCGACGAGATCGCGCGCGCCGCGGGCGATTCGATCCGCGCGATGCTGCTGATCCGCACCTATCGCGTGCGCGGCCATCTCGCGGCGAACCTCGATCCGCTGGGCCTCTCGAAGCAGGACCTGCCCGCTGACCTGACTCCCGAATATCACGGCTTCACCGGCGCCGATCTCGATCGCCCCATCTATCTGGCCGGCGCGCTGGGGCTCCAGCAGGGCAGCGTCCGCGAGATCGTCGAGATCCTGCGCCGCAACTACTGCGGCAATGTCGGCCTGGAATATATGCACATCGCCGATGTCGAGGAGCGCCGCTTCCTCCAGGAGCGGATGGAGGGCAAGGACAAGGCGATCGAATTCACGCCGATGGGCAAGAAGGCGATCCTCTCCAAGGTGATCGAAGCCGAGCAGTGGGAGAAATTCCTCGGCCGCAAATATGTCGGCACCAAGCGCTTCGGCCTGGATGGCGGCGAGGCGATGATCCCCGCGCTCGAAGCCGTGATCAAATATGGCGGCCAATTGGGCGTGCGCGAGATCGTCTACGGCATGGCGCATCGCGGCCGGCTCAACGTGCTGGCGAACGTCCTCGCCAAGCCCTTCCGCGTGATCTTCCACGAATTCTCGGGCGGCTCGGCCAATCCCGAGGATGTCGGCGGCTCAGGCGACGTCAAATATCATCTCGGCACCAGCACCGATCGCGAGTTCGACGGGATCAACGTCCATATGTCGCTGGTCGCCAATCCCTCGCATCTCGAAGCCGTCGATCCGGTCGTGCTCGGCAAGGTCCGCGCGCAGCAGGATTTCCGCGCCGATGCCGAGCATGAGCAGGTCCTGCCCGTGCTCCTCCATGGCGACGCGGCGTTCGCGGGGCAGGGCATCGTATGGGAGTGCCTCGGCTTCTCGGGCATCCGCGGCTACAATACCGGCGGGTGTATTCACTTCATCATCAACAACCAGATCGGTTTCACGACGAGCCCGCAATTCGCGCGCTCCTCGCCCTATCCGAGCGACGTGGCGAAGGGCGTCCAGGCGCCGATCTTCCACGTCAATGGCGACGATCCGGAGGCGGTGACCTTCGCGTGCAAGATGGCGATCGAATTCCGCCAGAAATTCCACCGCGACGTCGTGATCGACATGTGGTGCTATCGCCGCTTCGGCCATAACGAAGGCGACGAGCCGAGCTTCACCCAGCCGCTCATGTATGCCCGCATCAAGCAGCATCCGCCGGTCAGCGAAGTCTATGGCAAGCGGCTGGTCGAGCAGGGCACGATCGACGGCAATTTCATCGCGGGCAAGATCAAGGACTTCACCGACCTGCTCGAAGGCGAGTTCCAGGCCGGCGCCTCGTACCTGCCCAATAAGGCGGACTGGTTCGCGGGCCGCTGGTCGGGGCTCCACGCCCCGGTCGATGCCGAGGGCGCGCGGCGCAACACCGAGACCGGGATCGAGCCCAAGCTGTTCGACAGCCTCGGCCGCACCTTGACCGAGCTGCCCTCGGGCCTCGAGATCCACAAGACGCTCGCCCGCGTGATCGACGCCAAGCGCGAGATGTTCAAGACGGGCGAGAATTTCGACTGGGCGACCGGCGAGGCGCTCGCCTTCGGGTCGCTGCTGTCGGAAGGCTATGGCGTCCGCCTGTCGGGCCAGGATTCGGGGCGCGGCACCTTCAGCCAGCGCCACGCGGTCTGGGTCGACCAAAAGGACGAGCATAAATATGTGCCGCTCGGCGAGATCCGCCATGGCCGCTTCGAAGTGCTCGATTCGCCGCTCTCCGAATATGGCGTGCTCGGCTTCGAGTATGGTTACGCGGGCGCAGACCCCAAGACGCTCGTGCTGTGGGAAGCCCAGTTCGGCGATTTCGCCAATGGCGCGCAGATCATGATCGACCAGTTCATCGCCGCGGGCGAGGCCAAGTGGCTGCGCGCCAACGGCCTCGTGATGCTACTCCCGCACGGCTATGAAGGCCAGGGCCCCGAGCACAGCTCGGCGCGTCCCGAGCGCTTCCTCCAGCTCTGCGCGCAGGACAATATGCAGGTCGCCAACTGCACCACCCCGGCGAACTATTTCCACCTGCTGCGCCGCCAGATGCACCGGAATTTCCGCAAGCCCCTGGTGTTGATGACTCCCAAGTCGCTGCTCCGCCACAAGCTCGCGGTCAGCACGGCGAAGGACTTCACCGGCGACACGCACTTCATGCGCATCCTCTCCGATCCCTCGGCCCCGGCCGACAAGGATGTGAAGCGGCTCGTGCTCTGCAGCGGGAAAGTGGCGTACGACCTGATCGAGGCGCGCGACGCCGCGGGCGACAAGAATACCGCGATCGTCCGGATCGAGCAGCTCTATCCCTTCCCGAGCGAACCTTTGGTCAAGCGCCTCGCACGCATGACCAACCTCGAAGCGGTGGTCTGGGCGCAGGAAGAGCCGAAGAACAACGGCTATTGGTTCTTCGTCGAGCCCTTTATCGAGGAATGCCTGGCCGAGGCGAAATCGAAGCCGGCCCGCGCCCGCTATGCCGGCCGCGCCGCCGCTGCTTCGCCCGCCACCGGGCTGATGAAGCGCCACCAGACCGAACAGGCCGCGCTCGTCGCCGACGCGCTCGGCCACAGCGTCCGCACCGAAATCCGCCGGACGCGCAAGGGTTGACCCTTCTGTTCTCCGGTAAAGGCCGGGGCCCGGTTGGGAGAAGAGATGAAACGAAGCGCAGCGCTCGATCCGCGAGCGTTGCGTAACTGGACCCCGGCCTTCGCCGGGGAACAAGGGTGAGAAGAATGACCGACGTCAAAGTCCCCGTTCTGGGCGAATCGATCACCGAAGCCACGCTCGGCGAATGGCTCAAGAAGCCCGGCGAGGCCGTCGCCGCCGACGAGCCCATCGCGTCGCTCGAGACCGACAAGGTCTCGGTCGAGGTCCCCAGCCCCGTCGCGGGCGTGATGGGCGCGCAGCTCGTCGCGGTCGGCGACACGGTCAATGTCGGCGCGGTGATCGCCAGCATCGAGGCTGGTGGCGCCGCCGCCGCGCCCGCGCCCGCCGCCGAAGCCGCGCCGGCCCCCGCCGCCTCGGGCGAAGCCGCCGCGCTCTCGCCCTCGGTCCGCCGCGCGATCCTCGAACATCATGTCGACCCCGCCACCGTGCAGGGCACCGGCAAGGACGGCCGCATCACCAAGGAGGATGTGGTCGCCGCCGCGAGCGCCAAGCCGGCCCCGGCCCCCGTGCCCGCGCCGGCCCCCGCACCCTCGCCTGCGCCCGCCCCGGCCTCGTCGGGCGGCCGCAAGGAAGAGCGCGTCCGCATGACGCGCCTGCGCCAGACCATCGCCAGCCGCCTCAAGGAAGCGCAGAACACCGCCGCGCTCCTCACCACCTTCAACGATGTCGACATGACCGCCGTCATGGAGGCGCGGACCAAGTACAAGGACCTGTTCGAGAAGAAGCACGGCGTCCGGCTCGGCTTCATGGGCTTCTTCGTGAAGGCCGCGGTGATGGCGCTCAAGGACATCCCCAGCGTCAACGCCAGCATCGAAGGCGACGAGATCGTCTATCGCGACTATGCCGACATCTCGGTCGCGGTCAGCGCCCCCAACGGCCTAGTCGTCCCCGTCATCCGCGACGCGCAGGACCTGACCGTCGCGGGCATCGAAAAGACCATCGGCGACTTCGGCAAGCGCGCCAAGGACGGCACGCTCAAGATGGAGGAGATGAAGGGCGGCACCTTCACCATCTCCAACGGCGGCGTGTTCGGCTCGCTGATGTCGACCCCGATCATCAACCCGCCCCAGTCGGCGGTGCTCGGCCTCCACCGCATCGAGGAGCGCCCGGTCGTCCGTGACGGCCAGATCGTCATCCGCCCGATGATGTATCTCGCTCTGTCCTACGACCACCGCCTGATCGACGGCCGCGAGGCGGTCACCTTCCTCGTCGCGCTCAAGAACGCGATCGAGGATCCGACGCGGCTGCTGATCGATCTTTGAGCCAAAGCACTAGCGTGCTCCGGCAAAGGCCGGAGCGTTGGAGACGGCACAATGACGACGGTTTCAAACCGCTGCCAACGCTCCGGCCTTCGCCGGAGCACGGAAGGTGAAGCGCAATGAAATCTGGATGCGTCTATCTGATGGCAAACCATCGCCGAGGGCAGACCTATCTGGGTGTCACGAGCAACCTGCCGCACCGGGCCTGGCAACACCGCACCGGCGTTGTTGAGGGGCATTCGAAGGCCAAGGGTTGCACTCTGCTCGTCTGGTACGAATATTTCGACGATCTGCAGGATGCGCGAGCCTGCGAATATCGGATGAAGAAATGGCATCGCGCTTGGAAAATACGGCTGATCGAAGAGCGTAATCCGGAGTGGCGTGATCTTTACGCCGAGGTTTGCGCTTGAGGCCAACGCTCCGGCCTTCGCCGGAGCACGGATAGGGTTTGAAAATGGCTGACTACGACTTCGACGTCCTCGTGATCGGTTCCGGCCCCGGCGGCTATGTCGCCGCGATCCGCGCCGCGCAGCTGGGGCTCAGGACCGCCTGCGCCGAGAGCCGCGAGACGCTCGGCGGGACCTGCCTCAATGTCGGCTGCATCCCCTCCAAGGCGATGCTCCACGCGTCCGAATATTTCGACGCGGCCGCCAATGGCGCCTTCGCCAAGCTGGGCATCAAGGTCACCCCTGAGCTCGACCTCGACACGATGCACGGCCAACGCAAGGACGCGGTCAAGGGCCTGACCGGGGGCATCGAATTCCTGTTCAAGAAGAACAAGGTCGAATGGCTCAAGGGCCGCGCCGCGTTCACTTCCGCCGATACGGTCGAGATCGGCGGCAAATCCTATCGCGCCAAGAATATCGTCATCGCCACCGGCTCCTCGGTCACCCCGCTTCCGGGCGTCGAGGTCGATAACGACAAGCAGGTCATCGTCGATTCCACCGGCGCGCTCGAGCTCGCCAAGGTGCCTGGCCATCTCGTCGTGATCGGCGGCGGCGTGATCGGGCTCGAGCTGGGCAGCGTGTGGCGCCGCCTGGGCGCCAAGGTCACCGTGGTCGAATATCTCGACCAGCTGCTCCCCGGCATGGACGGCGATATCCGCAAGGAAGCGGGCCGGCTGTTCAAGAAGCAGGGCATGGAGCTCAGGCTCTCGACCAAGGTCACCGCCGCCACGGTCAAGGGCAAGAAGGCGACGCTGACGATCGAACCCGCCGCCGGCGGTACGGCCGAAACGCTCGAAGCCGATGCCGTGCTCGTCTCGATCGGCCGCCGGCCCAACACCGACGGCCTGTCGCTCGACAAGGCCGGACTCGCGACCAACCAGCGTGGCCAGATCGAGATCGACCACGACTTCAAGACCGGCGTCCCCGGCATCTGGGCGATCGGCGACGTCGTTCCCGGCCCGATGCTCGCGCACAAGGCCGAGGATGAGGGCATCGCGGTCGCCGAGAATATCGCGGGGCTCACCGGCATCGTGAACCACGATGTGATCCCGTCGGTCGTCTACACCATGCCCGAGATCGCCGGCGTCGGCCTGACCGAGGAGCAGGCCAAGGCGAAGGGTGAGGTCAAGATCGGCAAGTTCCCCATGGCGGGCAACAGCCGCGCCAAGACCAATCACGAGCCCGATGGCTGGGTGAAGGTGATCGCCGACGCGAACAGCGACCGCGTGCTCGGCGTCTGGATCGTCGCCAGCGTCGCGGGGACGATGATCGCGCAAGCGGCACAGGCCATGGAATTCGGCGCGACGAGCGAGGACATCGCCTATACCTGCCATGCCCATCCGACGCATAGCGAGGCGATCAAGGAAGCCGCCATGGCGGTGACCGGCAAGCCCATCCACATCTGAGGAAGACCGGAATGCGCGCTCTGACCCTCACGCTCGCCGCGCTCGGCGCGATCATGCTCCCCGCGGCGGCGCGGGCGCAACGGCTTGGCGACACCATTGTCAATGTCTCCAGCCGCGACGAGGCGATGAACGCCGCGATCGCGAAGGGCCGCCAGACGCTCCCCGATTTCTTCGCGCATTTCGAAAAGCCCGCGCCCGGCGAAAGCGGCTTCCTGATCAAGTACGACCTGCTGCCCGAGCCCGGCAAAGCCGAGTTCATCTGGGCCGAGGTGATCGCGCATTCGCCCGGCGTCACCACCGCGCGCCTCGTCAACACCCCCGGCGATCCGCGCTTCAAGCTCGGCGAGAAGGTCAGTGTCCGCGATGCCGACATCATCGATTGGGGCTATTGGAAGGACGGGGTGATGCAGGGCCAGTACACCACCCGCGCCCTGCTTCCCGCGCTCGATCCCGCCGAAGCCGACGCGATCCGCAAAGCCTATAAGTGGTAGGTCAGACGCGGCCGGCCTCGGCCACCGCTACTGCCACCGTGCTACGGAATCGCGCGAGCGGGGGGCGCACGCCGTGCGCGAGCAGCAGCCGCCGGATCGGCCGCCGGGCGCCCGCGAAGAACACCGCCGCCCCGGTCCGCTTGGCCCGCCGGGCGAACCCCGCCAGGCTCGCCGCCGCGCTCGAATCGAGCAAGGGCACCTCGGACACGTCGATCACATAGGCGCGCGCGTGCACGCCGAGCCGATCGAGCGCCGCCCCCACCGCGCCCGCCGCACCGAAGAAGAAGGCGCCCGAGATGCGATAGACGATCACTCCGCGATCGGCCGCGAGTGCCGCGTCGTACGGGGTGCGCTCCGCGTCGTCGGCCTGGTCTTCGCCGACCAGCAGTCCCGATCCGTTGACCTCGACGGATTGCGCCATGCGGTGGAGGAACAGGAGCGCGCCAAGGCCGAAACCGATCAATATGCCCTCGGTCAGGTCGCGGAAGACAACGAGCAGGAAGGTCGCGAGCAGCACCACAGCATCGCCGCGCGACGCACGCAGCAGCACCCCGAACTCGTGCTTCTCCGCCATGTTCCACGCGACGACGACCAGCACCGCGGCCAGCGCGGAGAGCGGAATGAAGCGCGCCAGCGGCGCCGCCAGCGCCATGAAGCCGAGCAGGAACAGCGAGTGGAGCATCCCCGCCACCGGCCCGTGCGCGCCCGATCGGACATTGGTCGCGGTCCGGGCGATCGTGCCGGTCACGCAGATGCCGCCGAACAGCGCCGAGGCGATGTTGGCCGCGCCTTGCGCGACCAGCTCGCAGTTCGATCGGTGCCGCCGCCCGGTCATGCTGTCCGCGACCACTGCCGACAACAGGCTCTCGATCCCGCCGAGCAGCGCGAACGACAGCGCCGAGGGCAGGATCGCGCCGATGCGGTCGAGCGAGATCGCGGGAAGATGCGGCGCGGGCAACGCGCTCGGGATGCCCCCGAAGCGCGACCCGATCGTCTCGACGGGCAGCTGAAGCAGCGCGGTCGCCGCCGCCGCGAGCGCCACCGCGACGAGCATCCCCGGCCAGCCAGGGCGCAGCCGCCGCAGCCCCACTATTACCGCGACCACACCCCCCGCCACCAGCATCGCCGCGCCGTTCGCGCTCGGTAGCGCGCCCGCCAGCGCGGCCAGCTTGGGAAGGATCGGCCCCGGCTCGGGTCTCGCCAGCGTCAGCCCTAACAGGTCCTTGAGCTGGCTCGCCAGGATGATCACCGCGATCCCGGAGGTGAAGCCGACCGTCACAGGATAGGGGATATATTTGATGAAGGTGCCCAGCCTGAGGAAGCCGATCGCGATCAGGATCAGTCCCGAGAGCAGCGTCGCGAGCAGCAGCCCCTCGACTCCGTGCTGGGCCACCGTCGCCGCCACCAGCACGATGAACGCGCCCGCCGGCCCGCCGATCTGGAAGCGACTGCCGCCAAGCGCCGACACCACGAACCCACCGACGATCGCGGCATAGAGCCCGCGCTCGGGGCCAACCCCCGATGCGATCGCGATCGCCATCGACAGGGGCAGCGCGACGATCGCCACCGTCAGCCCGGCGAGCGCGTCGGCCTTGAAATCGCTCAGCGCATAATGTTCGCGCAGGATAGTGACGAGCTTGGGCGTGAACAGCTCGCCGAAGCCGGGCCGTGCCGACTGCGCGGTCATCGCGGCCTCGGCTCCCGGAAACGCACCCCCCGCCCGCCGTCCGCGCTCACCGCCCCGTCGCCGATCAGCGTCACCCCGCCGCGCTCGAACGCCTCGATCACCTTGGTGAGCGTATCGACGACACCACGGACATTGCCCTCGCTCGCCTCCATCCGCTGGATCGTGGGCAGCGATACGCCGGACATCTCGGCCAGCTGCTTCTGGTCGATTCCGAGCAAGGCGCGCGCCGCGCGCATCTGGGCCGCCGTAATCATCGCAACCCGTGTATCAGGCATTAAAGGTGATGTCTAGAACATCAATAGTGATGCAGCATCAAGCATAAGGGACTATTCGGCGGCGACCATCCGACGCGCTGCGGTTTCGAGCCATAGCGTCAACGCGGCGCCCGCGGCTGCGGCGATTCCGATCGCCGGCGCCCCAAACCGGAGCCCGGCCGCGGCGCCGAGCGCGGCGCCCGCCACGAAGCCGCCCCACAGCAGCAGCGGACCAAGCCAGCCGGTGCGGTCCTCGCCGCCCATCAGCGCGTCGGCGAGCCGCGCGGCTGCCTGGGTCAGCAGCGCGGTCAGCCCTGCCAGGCTGGCGGCTTCGCGAAGCAGCATGAGGTGCACGCCGCCCATCGCCGCCGCCATCGCCAGCCCGGCGCTGGTGGAAAGCCCCTGGTTCGCCAGCAGCGCGGCGGCGGCAAGCAGCAGCGTCGTCAACGCCACCACCGCCGACCGGCGCCCCGGCTGCGCGCGAACGATCACGCTCGCCACGATCACGCCGCTGACGAAGCTGAGGATCAGCCCGCCCGCGACCAATGCATTGCCCCAGCCCGCGGTGCCCAGGCTCACGCCCAGCCGGGTCGAGTTGCCGCTCATGAACGAGGCGAAGAAGCCGCCCAGGCTGGTGAACGCCAGCGCGTCGACAAAGCCGGCAAGCGCGGCGAGACAGATGGCGGCGGCGGCGAGCGGCGGTTCGGTGCGGTGCATGGCCCCCTATTTAGGCTTCCGGCGCGGCACCGCCAGTGTGGAGTTTGACGCCGTACCCCAACGTGTGTCACTATACTAACACACTTATGGAGGGGCACTTCATGCGTATTGTCATTTTCAGCCTGCTCGCGCTCACGCTGGCGGTGGCGCCCGCCGCCGCGCAGGACCCCACACGGATGGACACGGTCGTCCGCGCCGCCGCCGACAAGGGCGAATTCATGGGCGCGGTGCTCGTCGCCAAGGACGGGGTGATCCTGCTCGACCGCGGCTATGGCTCGGCCAATCTCGAATGGAAGATTCCGAACGACGGCGACACAAAATACCGCCTGGGTTCGGTCACCAAGCAATTCACCGCGGTCTCGATCATGATGCTCCGCGAGCGCGGTAAGCTCGATCTCGACGCGCCGATCCGCGCCTGGTTCCCCGATGCTCCCGCCGCTTGGGACAAGATCACGATTCGCCACCTGCTTACGCACAGCGCGGGTATTCCAAACCTCACCGACTTCGAGGATTTTCACAAGCTCAAGACGCTGCCCACAACCGTCGATGGCATGATCGCCCGGTTCCGCGACAAGCCGCTCGAGTTCCAGCCGGGCGAGAAATGGAAATACTCCAACTCGGGCTATATCCTGCTTACCGCGATCGTCGAAAAGGCGAGCGGCCAAAGCTATGCAGCCTTCCTCACCGACAATATCTTCAAGCCGCTCGGCATGGCCGACAGCGGCTATGACAGCCATGACGCGGTGATTCCGCATCGTGCATCCGGATATGCTCCGGGCGCCAGCGGCGTGGTCAACGCAGGCTATCTCGACATGACGATCCCGCAGGGCGCCGGCGCGCTCTATTCGACGACGCACGATCTGCTGAAATGGCAGACCGGGCTTTATGGCGGCAAGCTGCTCAAGCCCGAGTCGCTCGCGATGCTCACCACCCCGTTCAAGAGCGACTATGCCTTCGGGATCTTTGTCTCGAACAAGGAGGACGGACGGAGCTTCTGGCATCCCGGCGGGATCGAAGGGTTCAACACCTGGCTCGGCTACGACCCCGAACGCCGCATCACGGTGGTGGTGCTCGGCAACCTCAATAGCGGCGCGCCTACCCGGCTCGGCGCGGGGCTGATGGCGCTGGCGCAAGGCGGCAAGGTGACGCTGCCGGGCGAGCGCGTCGAAGTCACACTCCCGCCGGAAAGCCTCGCGGCCTATGTGGGCCAATATGATGTCAGCCCCGAATTCGGCTTCGCCGTCCGGGTCGAAGGCGGCAAGCTGATCGTCCAGGCGACGCGGCAGGACCCGCTGGTGCTCCATGCCGAGAAGCCCGATCATTTCTTCCTGAAGGAGGTCGACGCCCAGCTCATCTTCCGCCGCGATGCCTCCGGCCGGATCGACGCGGCGATCCTGCGCCAGAATGGACGTGAGACGGTTGCGGTGCGGAAATAGGCCTCTCCTTCCCCTCTCCCTCAGGGAGAGGGAGAAAAGGTCGTGCACCCCCTGGTTTGACGCCAGCCCCCCGACCTGAAACACCGGCCCCATGGACCCGCTCGAAGCCGCTGCCCGCCTGGGCCCGATCCTGCCCTGGCTCGATCTGTTCGGCATCGCCGTCTTCGCCGCGACCGGCGCGCTGGCGGCGGCGCGGCGCGGCCTGACCTTCGTCACGCTTGCCTTTTTCGCGCTGATCACCGGAGTCGGCGGGGGCACGATCCGCGACCTGCTGATCGGCGCGCCGGTCTTCTGGGTGCATGGCGGCGCCGTCGCCGGGCTCTGCCTCTCGGTGGCGATCGCGGTCTGGTTCACCCCGCATCGCTGGTGGACCAGCACCGTGTTCGACTGGCTCGATGCCGCCGGCCTCGCCGCCTATGCCGCGTTCGGCGCGGCCAAGGCGCTCAGCTATGGCGTGCCCCCGGTCCCGGCGCTGGTGATGGGCGTGGTGACGGCCTGTTCGGGCGGCATCATCCGCGACATGCTCGCGGGCGAGCCCTCGATCCTGATGCGCCCCGAACTCTATGTCACCGCCGCCGCGCTCGCCGCCCTGCTCCAGGTCGGGCTGACGCTCGCGGGCCTCCAGCCCTTCGCCGCCGGACTGATCGCGGCCGCCGCCGGCTTCGCGCTGCGCGGCGCCGCCATCCACTGGCGCATTGCCCTGCCCGCCTATCGCCCGCCCTCCTGACCGTCTCCTCTTGACTTGATTGATCGTTCAATCAAGAGTGGCGGTGAACAAGGGAGTCGATCCATGCGCATCATCCTGCTGCTTCTCGCCGCGCTGGCCGCCACCGCGCCAGCCCATGCGCAGGACCGCACCATCACCGAGGCCGACGGGACGCGCACGCTGATCGTCGAGGTCTGGGTCCCCGCCACCGGCGAAGCCGTGTGGCAGGCCGTGACCACCGCCGAGGGATGGAAAAGCTGGGCAGTCCCCAATGCCTGGATGACCGGCAACCTGATGGAGACCAGCTACTCGCCCGGCGCGAAGCAGGGCGACTCCGCCAATATCCAGCACCGCTTCACCACGCTGATCCCTGGCAGCCTGGTCGGCTTCCAGACCGTCCGCACCCCGCCCGGCTTCCCGCATGCCCAGGCCTTCATGGGCGTCAGCCAGTCGCTCGAGCTCCTTCCCGAAGGCACCGGCACGCGCGTCCGCCTGACCGGCAGGAACTATCCCGCCGGCGCCGCGGGCACCGAACTGCTCGGCTTCTTCCAGCAGGGCAACCGCGTCACGCTCGACATGCTCGCCGCGCGCTTCGGCCTCGCCCCGCTCGATTTCCTCGCGGGCCATTGCTGGAAGGGAATGCTCCCCACCGGCGAGGCCAATATCCACTGCTTCGACCGCGCCGACGGCAAGGTGCGCGACCGGCACGAGGTCCTCAAGGACGGCAAGAAAGTCTATGGCGGCGAGACGATCTACGCCTGGGACGGCGAGGCGCGCACGATCCGCTTCACCTATACCGGCATGGGCGGCAGCGGCGGCAAGGGCACCGTCCGCCGCGACGGCGAGGATCTCGATTTCGGCAGCACCGACTATGCCAGCGGCAGCGGCACGGTCACGGTCGCCACGCGCTGGGTCCGCGTCGCGCCCAACGCCTATGAGGCGCGCGACGTCTCCGCCGACGCCCGGTTCAGCCATACGGTGCGCTATACGCGCGTGAATTGACCTTCCGTGTTCCTGCGAACGCAGGAACCCAGAGCCACAAGCGATTCCCTTCGTGACCCTGGGCTCCTGCTTTCGCAGGAGCACTCGGTCAGCTCAGCAGCCAGTCCAGCGCGGCCTTGCGGTCCTCGAACAGCTCGATATCCGGCCGCACTTCCTTCACGCGCTGCGCCTGCATCCGCCCCAGCGCGGTGCCCGTCACGATCGCCAGCTTGCGCGCCCAGAGATGCCTGATCGCCTCGTTGCGAAACGTCTCGCGCAACTGCTCGAGCGTCGCCTGCGGCACCACCGGCACGTCGGAGAAATCGTAGAGCGTGACATGCTGCCCCGCGGCATCGCCCAGCGAGCGCACCGCGGCGCGCACTTCCTCGCCCATCCACGCGCCGTCCTCGGGCGAGATCACGCCGCTCATCGTCAGGATGATCAGCTTCTTCGCCGGATCGACGGTGACATTATGGGCGATGGAATTGGGCACGCCCCCTTTTCGGCCAAATAATTGACCAAATTATTTCCGGGCGCCTCAGGATCTTACCACACCCACTTCGCTGAACGGCCTCGGCTCGACCGGCGGCACGCCCGGTTCGTTGAGCTCGCACTGCCACAGGCCGACATCGATCCAGCGGCCATGCTTGTACCCGACCTCGCGGTACACGCCGGTGCGGCGGAACCCGACCGCCTCGTGCAGCGAGATCGAGGCATCGTTGGGCAGCGCCAGCGATCCGATCGCGTGGATGAAGCCCTGCGCGCGCAGCGTATCGATCAGTGCCTCGTAGAGCAGCCGCCCCGCGCCCTGGCGCTGCGCGGTGTCCGCGACATAGATCGAGGTCTCGACGACATAGCGGTACGCCGCGCGCTCGCGGAAGCGTGTGGCATAGGCATAGCCGATCACCCCACCGTCATTGCCCTCGCCCGTGGTCGCGACGATCCACGGATAGAGCCCCTCGCTCGCCGCCATCCGCGTGCGCATCTGGCGCGCGTCGGGCGGCTCGATCTCGAAGGTCGCGGTACCGGCCAGCACGTGCGGGCCATAGATCGCCGCGATCGCCGCCGCGTCCTCCGGCACCGCCGCGCGGATGCCGATCATCCGAAGATCCGCGCGGTCAGCCACTCGAACAGGGTGCGGTCCTCGGCGCTCGGCGGAGTCACCGTCCAGCCCGCGCATTCGAGGCAACGCACCTGCACCGATCCGCCCATCGCGATCCGGCGCGCATCGCCGATCGCCTGGAAGAAGGTCGCGCGCTGGGCTTCGGCAATCCGCGCATAGGCGTCGGGGCCCGCGGGCGAATCGACCCAGTCGTCATCCTCGTCGGGCTGAGTGAAGCTCGCGAAGAAATTCCGCCAGCCATCGGGCGCCTTTTCGAAGAAGACCGGATGGACCTTTTCGGGGTCGAGCTTGGCCCGCTTCGCCGCCTCGGCGATGGCGTCGTCGAGCCCGCCGAACCGGTCGACCAGCCCGAGCTGGTGCGCGACGCCGCCCACCCAGACGCGGCCCTGGCCGATCTCGTCGACTCGCGCCGGGGTCATCTTGCGCGCGGTCGCGACGAGGTTGATGAAGCGCGAATAGCCCTGCTCGATCGCCGATTGCAGCACCCGGTCGGTCACTTCGTTGGTGCCGCCCTGGATATCGGGCTGGCCGCTCAGCGGGGTGGTCTTCACTCCGTCGGTCGTCACGCCGATCTTGGCGAGCGTGTTCTCGAAGGTCGGGATGATCCCGAAAATGCCGATCGAACCGGTGATGGTGTTGGGCTCGGCGAAGATCACGTCGCCCGGCGTCGAGACCCAGTAACCGCCGCTCGCCGCGAGCCCGCCCATCGAGACCACGACGGGCAAGCCCTGTTCCTTGGCCTGCAGGATCGCCTGGCGGATCTGCTCGGAAGCGAGCACCGATCCGCCCGGCGAATCGACTCGCACCACCAGCGCCTTGAGCTTGTGGTTCGCCAGCCCGTCGAGCAGCAGCTTGCTCACCGTGTCGCCCGCCGCATGGCCGGGGCCGGCCTTGCCATCGATAATCTCGCCCGCGACCGTGATCACCCCGATCGCATCGCCGCCGCGCTTGGGCGGATTGGCCTCGATATAGTCCGAGAGCCGGATCGCCTTGAAGCTGCCGGCGCGCTTCTCGTTGCGCTTGCCCGCGATCTCGGCGACGCGGTTGCCGAAGGCGACGCGGTCGCCCTTGCGGTCGACCAGCCCCATGGCGAGGTTGGCGTCGGCGATGTCACCCTTCGATGCCGCGATGACCTCGTCGGGCTTGGTCAGATAATCGGCGATCTTCGCCTTGGGCCGCGCCTTGGCGACGGCCTCGCGCCACTGGCCGAAGATATTGCCGTAGAGCGCCTCATTGGCCTCGCGCGCCTCGGGCGACATGTCGGCGCGGGTATAGGGCTCGACCGCCGACTTGAACTTGCCGACCTTGTAGACGTGGACATTGACTCCGAGCTTGTCCATCAGCCCGGCATAATAGAGCCGGTTGCCCCCCGGCCCCGCGAACAGGGTCCCGCCCAGCGGATGCACCCAGACCTCGGTCGCATTGGCGGCGATCAGGTACGCGCTGTCGGTATAGGCGGTGGCATAGGCGAGCACCTTCTTGCCGCTCGCGCGCACCCGGCCCACCGCGGCCGCGACCTGCGAGATGGTGGCGGGATAGCCGCCCATGAACCGGTCGAGATCGAGCACCACGACCTTGACCCGGTCGTCCTTGATCGAGGCGTCGAGCGCGCGGACCACGTCGCGGGCGCGATGCTGGCGCATCACGTCGCCGCCGCCGCTCAGC
The DNA here is from genome assembly GCA_966251045.1 of uncultured Sphingomonas sp. Classification (GTDB taxonomy): domain Bacteria; phylum Pseudomonadota; class Alphaproteobacteria; order Sphingomonadales; family Sphingomonadaceae; genus Sphingomonas. The sequence continues at coordinate 84,141 of CBINJP010000007.1, read as the reverse complement.
CCCGCGAAGGGATCGGGCTCCTCGGGCTGCTCGACCACTTGCCCGTCCAGCGCCACCACCAGCGCGCCGTCGCGGATCACCGTGTTCGGCTTGGCCGAAAGCGCCATGAAGAGCAGGCTGAAGAACAGCAGCATGAAGACCAGGACGAGCGCGTCCTTGATCCCGACGAGTATCTTCCAGGCGCCCTTGACCAGATTCACGGCTCGCTCCTTGCGGCGACAATAACCGTCCCTAGGTAAGGGACCATGACCCCGGAGTAAACGGGGTGTGTTATTTCGGCATGACAGGTCGGTCCCGCGACAGGATCGCCCTCTGTCCCGCAATCGCCCCGCCGCGGCGAAAAATGCTTGTTCCAGCCCGTTGACGAAGCAGGGGTGCGACCGCATATGAGCGCCGTTAGCACTCGCTACAGGTGAGTGCTAACGCGATATTCAAAAGGAAGGATTGGCAATGAGCTTTCGTCCGTTGCACGACCGCGTTCTGGTTCGCCGCGTCGAGGCCGAACAGAAGACCGCCGGCGGCATCATCATCCCCGACACCGCGCAGGAAAAGCCGCAGGAAGGCGAAGTCGTCTCCGTCGGCACCGGCACCCGCAGCGAGAACGGCACGATCACGCCGCTCGACGTGAAGGCGGGCGACCGGGTCCTGTTCGGCAAATGGTCGGGCACCGAGGTCAAGGTCGGCGGCGAAGACCTGCTGATCATGAAGGAAAGCGATATCCTCGGGATCGTCGGCTGAGCCAGCAATTCCGTCACCCCAGCGAAAGCTGGGGTCTCATGAGGCATACGATCCCAGCTTTCGCTGGGATGACGATTTAAGAGAAAGGTCAGCCAACATGGCAGCCAAGGACGTAAAATTCAGCCGCGACGCGCGTGAGCGCATCCTGCGCGGCGTCGACATCCTCGCCGATGCGGTGAAGGTCACGCTGGGGCCGAAGGGCCGCAACGTCGTGATCGACAAGTCGTTCGGTGCGCCCCGCATCACCAAGGACGGCGTCACCGTCGCCAAGGAAATCGAGCTCAAGGACAAGTTCGAGAATATGGGCGCCCAGATGGTCCGCGAAGTCGCTTCGAAGACCAACGACGTCGCCGGCGACGGCACCACCACCGCCACCGTGCTGGCGCAGGCGATCGTCCGCGAGGGCATGAAGTCGGTCGCGGCGGGCATGAACCCGATGGACCTGAAGCGCGGCATCGATCTCGCGGTCGCCAAGGTCGTCGAGGACATCAAGTCGCGCTCGAAGCCCGTTTCGGGCTCGAACGAGATCGCCCAGGTCGGCATCATCTCGGCCAATGGCGACACCGTGGTCGGCGAGAAGATCGCCGAGGCGATGGAGAAGGTCGGCAAGGAAGGCGTGATCACCGTCGAAGAGGCGAAGGGCCTCGAATTCGAGCTCGACGTCGTCGAGGGCATGCAGTTCGACCGCGGCTATCTGAGCCCCTACTTCATCACCAACCCGGACAAGATGACGGTCGAGCTCGCCGATCCCTTCATCCTGATCCATGAGAAGAAGCTGTCGAACCTGCAGGCGATGCTCCCGATCCTGGAAGCCGTCGTCCAGTCGGGCCGTCCGCTGCTGATCATCGCCGAGGACATCGAGGGCGAGGCGCTGGCCACGCTCGTCGTGAACAAGCTGCGCGGCGGCCTCAAGGTCGCGGCCGTCAAGGCGCCCGGCTTCGGCGATCGCCGCAAGGCGATGCTCGAGGACATCGCGATCCTGACCAAGGGCGAAGTCGTCTCGGAAGATCTCGGCATCAAGCTCGAGAACGTCACGCTCGGCATGCTCGGCACCGCCAAGCGCGTCTCGATCGACAAGGACAACACCACCATCGTCGATGGCGCGGGTGAAGCCGATGCGATCAAGGCCCGCACCGAGGCGATCCGCCAGCAGATCGAAGTCACCACCAGCGATTACGACCGCGAGAAGCTCCAGGAGCGCCTCGCCAAGCTCGCCGGCGGCGTCGCGGTGATCAAGGTCGGCGGTGCTTCGGAAGTCGAGGTGAAGGAGCGCAAGGACCGCGTCGACGACGCGCTCCATGCGACCCGCGCGGCGGTCGAGGAAGGCATCGTCCCCGGCGGCGGCACCGCGCTCCTCTACGCGACCAAGGCGATCGATGGCCTGACCGGCGCGAACGAGGACCAGACCCGCGGCGTGGATATCGTCCGCAAGTCGCTGAGCGCGCTGGTCCGCCAGATCGCCGCGAATGCTGGTCATGACGGCGCGGTGGTCTCGGGCAAGCTGCTCGACCAGACCGACACCTCGTTCGGCTTCAACGCCTCGACCGACGTGTACGAGAACCTCGTCACCGCCGGCGTGATCGACCCGACCAAGGTCGTCCGCACCGCGCTCCAGAACGCGGCCTCGGTCGCCGGCCTGCTCATCACGACCGAAGCGGCCGTGAGCGAGCTGCCGGAAGACAAGCCCGCGATGCCGATGGGCGGCGGCGGCATGGGCGGCATGGGCGGGATGGATTTCTGACCTAGAGGTGCCTGAATTAGCGCGCGCTAATTCGGGACTCCTCAGGTCCGGACGGCGGGTTGGCAAATTTGCCAAACCCGACCGACGAGTCCCGGCTTTGCCGGGACCGGATCCAGAACCCCTCGCCACTCAGGCGAAACAGAAGGGCCGGCGGAGTGCTGGAGGAGCAAGATGCCCCGCATCTTGCAGATGATGCTGGGAGCATCATCGACCTCCAGCACCGCCGGCCCTTTCTCGTCGGCGCGTTGATCGAGACAAGACGGTTCCCCGGCGAAGGCCGGGGCCCAGTACCGAACCGGCCCAGGCGGCGTCCCACCCTCTCGACGACACCCCAACTGGGCCCCGGCCTTCGCCGGGGAACCGCGATTGTGCAGAGGGCCCTACCGCTTGACCGGCGTCGGGCTCGGGCGTGGCGTGGCGGTTCGCGGCACATTGGTCAGCGGCGCGCGGGTCGGCCTGGGCCGGGGCGTCGCGGTCGGCTTGGGCGTGGGTGTTGGCCGGGGCGTGAACCGCGCAGTCGGTGTCGGTCGCGGCGTGATGCGGGGCGTCGGCGTGGGCCGGGGCGTAAGCCTCGGGGTCGGGGTCGGCCGCGGTGTGAACCGGGGGGTTGGTGTAGGACGCGGCGTGAATCTGGGCGTCGGGGTCGGCCTCGGTGTGATCCGCGGGCTCGGCGTCGGACGCGGCGTGAATCGCGGCGAAGGCGTGGGTGTCGGCTTCGGCGTGACTCTCGGCGACAGCGATGGTGTCGGCCGCGCGGTTGGCGACGGGCTCGGCCTTGGCGGCGCGGCGGTCGGGCCCGGCGATGGGCTCACGCTCGGTTTCGGGCTCGGCGCCGCACTCGGGCTCGCGACCGGCGGAGGCGGCGGCGCACCCGGGTCGCCCCGCCCGGGCTCGCCCCCCAGGCTCGCGGGCGAAGCCAGCGCCCCGATGTCGCCGCGCACCGCGCTCCACGCCATCAGCGGCCCGATCGGCGGTTCGCCGCGCCGCCGGAAGAACAGCACCTGTCCCGGTATCTCGAGCGCGATCTTCTGCCCCGACCCATCGACATCGATCGCGCCCTCGGTCAGCAGGATCAGCGTCGCGGTGCTCGTATCGCCGCCATCGGGAACGAAGCGCGGATCGATCCGCCGGAACAAGGCCTCCGCCTCGGGTCCGATCACCACGTCGAAGCCGGTCCCGCGCACCCCGATCGCGGCGACGGGGGTCGTCACCACCGGCTTGCCGGGCGCGGGATGGAGCGACTTGCCCGAAACGAAGCGGAACGCGCCGCGCCGCACGTCCATCGAAACCCCGCTCGAATCATGCTCCGGATCGAATACATAGGAATCGACCCGCGCGCTGGCGTTCGCGCCCAGGCTGAAAAAGGTCGCGTCGGTGAACTGCACCCGGATCGCCCCGTCGGGCCCGGTCGCGAGCAGATCGTCGACATGCACCGGCGAGGTGAGCTGCGCGACCACCGTCCCGCCCGCTTTCGCCGCGATCGTCGCTGCGGGATCGACCGCGATCGTCGCGCCGATGGCGGTATTGGCCGGCGCAGGCGCGGGCCCCGGGCGCAGGATCAGCACCGCGATCGCGCCCGCCGCCGCGAACAGCATCGCCACCGCGAACAGCCAGAACCTGCCCATCTCCGCATCTCCCCCGCCAGATGCGCCGAACATGCCTCAGTGCGCGCCGCTACGCCAGATAGTCGGGCCGGGTGCCCGACTCCGCCCAATATCGCTTGAGCCCCAGCTCGGCGACGACCGGCTCGAACCGTCCGTCGGTCCGCATTGCCTTGGTCGAGGGCATGAACAGCAAATGCGTCCGCCGGGCGTTTTGCGGCGTGTATCCTCCGGCCAGCGGTGGAAAGCGCTGATCCCCGGTCCGGAACCCGCGCGCGAAATAATAGGCCTGGGCCAGCTCGAACGCCGCGTCGATCCGCCCCAGCGTCACCGCGAACTGCATCGCATTCTCGGCGAACCCGGCGCCGCGGTGCGCCGCCGCGATATTGACGCGCATCGCCTCGTCGATATCGGCGGTGCGCCGCGATGCCGCCGCCTGCGCCACGAGCATCACCATCTCGATATTGTCGCGCGGCACGTCGCGCGGGCGCCCCTCCAAATTGCGTCCCTGCGCCAGCGCCTGCTCGGCGCGCCCGGTGTGGAGCAGGAGGTAGAAGCGCGTGAACCAGACGGCGAGATCGGCCGGATAGAGCGCATAGACCTGCTCGATCGCGCGGTCGGCCTCGGCCAGCCGGTCCGCCGCCCAGAGCGCCTGCACCCGCTCGTAGAGTGTCCCCACCGATGGCGGCGCGCTCAGCAGCGCCTGGTCGTAGAGCCGCGCCGCCTCGCGGCACCGGCCGACGCTCATCATCAGCCCGGCGAGCGCGCCGAGCAGCAGGTCCTGCCCGGGATGCGCCTCGACCGCCGCGCGCAGCGCCGCCTCCATCTCGATCTGGTTGCCCTGCCGCGTCTTGAGCAGCGCCAGCCCCGCGCGCGCCATCAGGTTGCCGGGATCGAGCCGCTCCGCCCGCGCCGCCGCCGCGCGCGCGAGCCCGGCCAATGCCTGGAACGAGGGCGGGCCGCGCCACTTGCCCGCGATCACATAGGCGCAGGCGAGCAGCCCCCAGCCATCGGCATAATCGGGCCGCACATCGACGACATGGCGCAGCAGGTTGAGCGCCTCGGTATAGGCGCCGTTGTTCTGGCGTCGCATCGCCGCCATCGCCTGCTCGACAAAGGGCGCGACCTCGGCGGGCACCGTGCGCCGCGGCCGGCCCAGCCACCAGGCTCCCGCGCCGCCCGCCGCCGCCAGCCCCGCCGCGCCCGCGCCGAGGACCAGCCCGCGCCGCCCGATCCGCATCGGCTTGCGGCTTGCGGCCCCGTCCCCTGGCACCAGCCGGTACCCGACCTTGTTGACCGTCTCGATCCGGAAGGCCCCGCCGCAAAATTCCTCCGCCGAGCGCCGCAGCCGCGAGATCACCCGGTTGATCGCATCCTCGCCGACGACTCTGCCCTCCCAGCAGCGCCGGGTGAGCATGTCGCGCGTGACGATCGCGCCATCGGCCTCGGCCAGCGCGACCAGCACCTGCATCACCCGCGGCTCGATCACCTGCTCGGACCCGTCGGCACAGCGCAACGTGCGCAGCGGCGGCAGCACGAGGACGCCGCCGAGCCTCAGCTCGCGCGTGTCCCCCAGATCGATCCGTCCCGCGTCACCCAATCCCTGCTTCCCTGCTCGTGAAGCCCGCCACTGTTGGTCCGGATGCTGAACGGCGGATGTATCGCGGCGCGATCAGTTTTTTGTCGGCAGATCATCAGGTGTGCCGCGCGCACCAACTCGTCCCACAAAGCGGGCGAGTTACATCAATATGTCACTTCCCTCGCGCCCCGACTCCCGACAGATTGCCGCATCCAACATTGACCGGGGCAGACTCCATGACCGAACTCACTCGCCGCGAAGCGCTCACCGCCGCCGCGCTCGTCTCGCTCGTCGCCGCCGCGCCCGCCTGGGCGCAGGAAGCCGCGAAGGATTCCGCCTTGTGGGACCTGACCGAAATCTATCCCAGCGACGCCGCCTGGGACGAGGCGCGCAAGGGCGCGCTGGCGGCGCTCCCCGGCATCGCCAAGTACAAGGGCCGGCTGGGCGAGAGCGCCGATGTGCTCGCCGAGGCGCTCGTCCTCCAGTCCGATCTCTCGAAGACGATCGCGCGCGTCTATGTCTATGTCAGCCTCAAGAGCGACGAGGATGTCCGCGTCGCCGCCTATCAGGAGAAGCAGGCCCAAGCCGGCGATCTCTACACTCAGTTCGGCGAGGCGACCGCCTGGTTCAGCCCCGAGCTGCTGACGCTCGGCGCGGACAAGATCAACGGCTTCGTCGCGGCGAACGAGACGCTCAGGAAGCGTTTCGACTTCCTGCTCGCCAATATCGTCCGCCAGGCCGAGCATACGCTGGGTGCCGACGCCGAGCGGGTTCTCGCGCTCGCGGGCAATCCGCTGCAGGCGCCGGGCGATGTCAGCGGCCAACTCCGCTCGTCGGACATCCCCTGGCCGACGGTCAAGCTCTCGACCGGCAAGGAAGTGCGTCTCGACAGCCAGGGCTATGGCCTCAACCGCGACGCTCCCAACCGCGAGGACCGCAAGCTCGTCTTCGACAGTTTCTGGAACGCGCATGGCAAGTTTCAGAACTCGTTCGGCGCGACCTACAACGCCAAGGTCCAGGGCGACATCTTCTACGCCAAGGCGCGCAAATATCCCTCGTCGCTGGCCAACGCGCTGTCGGGCAACAACATCCCCGAGAGCGTCTACCGCACCCTCGTCGCCGAGACGAACAAGGGCCTGCCCCAGCTCCATCGCTATTTCGAGCTGCGCCGCCGCATCCTGAAGCTGCCGGACATCGGCTATTGGGACATTTATCCGCCGCTGGTCGCGCTCGATAAGCCCTTCACGCTGGAGCAGATGCGCACCACCACGCTCGCCGCGGTCCAGCCGCTGGGCAAGGACTATGTCGACCGGTTCGCCAAGGCCTCGGCGGCCAAATGGATGGATCCCTGGCCGCGCCAGGGCAAGCGGCCGGGCGCCTATATGCAGCCCGGCGCCTATGAGGTTCACCCCTATCTGCTGCTCAACCTGTCGGAGAAATATGACGGCCTCAGCACCTATGCGCACGAATGGGGCCATGCGCTCCACTCGCTGCTGTCGAACAGCACGCAGGTCTATGAGAAGGCGGATTACCCGATCTTCCTGGCGGAAATCGCCTCGACGCTGAACGAGGATCTGCTCGCGGCCTACATGCTCAAGAACGCCAAGACCAAGGAGGAGAAGCTCTTCTACCTCGGCATGCAGATGGAGAATATCCGCGGCACCTTCTACCGCCAGACCATGTTCGCCGAGTTCGAGCTCAAGGCGCACGACATGGCCGAGGCGGGCGAGGGGCTATCTGGCAAGAAGTTCACCGAAGTCTATTTCGACCTGCTCAAGCGCTACCACGGCCCGAACGTGAAGATGGAGGACGCCTATGGCAATGAGTGGGCGTACATTCCGCACTTCTACAACAGCTTCTACGTCTATCAGTACGCCACCTGCATCTCGGCAGCGGGCTATTTCTCGCGCGCGATCCTCAAGGGTGGGCCCAAGGAGCGCGACAATTATCTGTCGGTGCTGAAGGCGGGCGGATCGGACTATCCGGTCGAGATCCTCAAGCGCGCGGGCCTCGATATGACGACTCCGGCGCCGTACCAGGCGCTGATCGCCAACTTCAAGGACATCCTCGACCAGGCCGAGGCGCTGCTGGGTTAACTCAATCCTCCCCGGCACGGGGAGGTCGCAGCGCGAAGCGCTGACGGAGGGGCGTTCCGCAAGCGATTCGTTCGCGGCACGCCCCCTCCACCATCCTTCGGATGGTCCCCCTCCCCGTTCCGGGGAGGATTCAGGCCGCCAGCATCCCCCGCATCCACGAATCGACGAGCACATCGATCACCAGATGCACCCGATCGGCGTCGCCGCGGTTCGCCACGGCGTGCGGATCGGCGAGGCGGAGATACCACGCCTCGCCCGGCTTCATCGTCACCGGCGTGCGGTTTAGCAGGAACTCGACGCGATCATTGGTCGCCACCGGCACATGAATCCGCGCGACGCCTTCCTCGGCGGCGAGATCATTGTCGTGATGCTCCTTGATCACCGATCCGGGCGTCAGCCGCATCAGCCGCACGCACGTCACCGGGCATGCGAACGCCGCGATCACTTCGGCGAAATAGGGCGCGCGAGACAGGAAGGGCGTATCGGCGAAGTCGGTCACGCCCGGCGGCGAATAGATCATCTGGATCGGATGCGTCGCTCCGACCTGCGCGCGCAACGGCAGCGCGCTCCAGTCGCCCTCGTAATTCTGGCGGACGAAATGCGCGACCCATTCGTCGCCGTCGAACGCGGCGAGATCGGCCGCCAGCCGCGCGGGATCGAACGCCATCGGCAGGCGCACGCGATCGGGAAAGGCCAGACGGGTCGCCATCGCCCGCGACCCTATCGGCCACACCGGCGATTGCAAAGCGGCCGCGCCCCGGCAATGGGTTGGCGATGACCGACGCTTCCCCGCTCGACCGCTTCCGCGCCGCCGCGATGACCGACTCCGCGATCCAGCAATCGCTAGCCGGAATCCGCGATCCCGAAGCGTTCGAGGCGCTGGCGGTCGAATGGGCCAATGCCCGCGGCATTCCGCTGACCGCCGCGGATCTGACCGCGGCGAGCAAACCCGATCCGCTCGGCATCCACGGCTTCGCGCCGCCGCCGCAATCGGGGGCCGCCTGGCCGCCGCAGGGATGGCTGCCGGCGCGCTGCGCGATGGAAGCGGGGTTCGCCATCGATTGGTATCATTATGGCGCCGGGCCGATCACCGACCCCTTCTTCGCCGAAACCCGCAACCGCGCCGCCGCGCGCCCCTTCAACCAGCTCTTCCGCTACCGGACCCAGTTCAACGATTTCATCGCCGCGCCGCGCGAAGGGGCCATCGCTCCCGATGGTTTCATCTTCCACATGTCACGCTGCGGCTCGACGCTCGTGTCGCAGATGCTCGCCGCCTTGCCCGATACGATCATGATCTCCGAAGCCGAACCGCTCGACACGATCGTCCAGCTCCCACTGGTCGCGCAGGGCGTCACTCCCGAGCTGCATGTCGAAGCACTTCGTGCGGTGGTGGCCGCGCTCGGCCGCGATCGCAGCGGAACCTCGAAACGATATTTCATCAAGCTCGACAGCTGGCACACACTCGCGCTGCCGCTGTTCCGCATGGCCTTTCCCGACACGCCCTGGATCTTCCTCTATCGTGAGCCGATCGAGGTACTCGTCTCGCAGGAGCGGATGCGCGGCGCCCAGACCGCACCTGGCGTGCTGCCGCCCCAGATTTTCGGCTTCACCGAGGCGGAGATGAGCCTTCCCGACGTCGATTATATCGCCCGGGTCCTCGCGCGGACCTGCGCGGCGGTCGAGGATCACTGGCACCTGGGCGGCGGACTGGTCGTCGATTACCGCGAGCTTCCGGACGCGATGTACACGCGCATCCTCCCGCATTTCGGGGTCGATCCGACCGGGGAGGAACGCGCCTTGCTGGAAGCCGCCTCGGGCCGCGACGCGAAGGCGCCGCGGGAGGCGTTCAAGGACGACAGCGCGAAGAAGCGCGAAGCGGCCCGCCCCGAAACCCGCACCGCCGCCGACCGGCACATGGCCGAAATCCACGCCCGGCTTCAGGCGCTCAATGCTTCATCGCCTCGATGAGCTTCTTTACTTCCTGGCTTCGGCCGCGCGGCAGGATCAGCACATCGTCGCCGTCGGCGACGACGATCAGGTCTTCGACGCCCACCAGCGCCACGCGCTTGCCCGCGCCCGCGCGCACCAGGCAATTGCGCGATTCAAGGATCACCACGTCGCCCGCGCAGGCATTGCCGTCACCATCGCATGCGCTGACCCCATGCAGCGCGTCCCAGCTGCCGACATCGCTCCAGCCCATGCTCACCGGCACCACCGCGACCTTCTCGGCCTTTTCCATCACCGCATAGTCGATCGAATCGGCGGGCGAGGCCGCGAACAGATCGGCATCGGGATAGACGCGCGCGCCCTCGCGGCGGCCCGCGTCCATCGACGCTTTCGACGCCGCGAGCATGTCCGGCGCGAAGCGGGCCAGCGCCTCCAGATATTTGTCCGCGCGGAACAGGAAGATGCCGCCGTTCCAGGCATGATCACCCGATGCCAGCATCGCCTCGGCCTTGTCGCGCACGGGCTTCTCGACGAAGCGATCGACGCGGTGCACGCCTTCGGCCAGCTTTTCGCCCACCTTGATCCAGCCATAGCCGGTCTCGGGCGCGTCGGGCGCGATGCCGAAAGTCACCAGCCAGCCCTGCTCGACCAGCGGCAGCGCGGCCTGGATCGCCGCATGGAAGGCCGGCACATCGGCGATGACATGGTCGGACGGCATCACCAGCAAGGGTTCGGCGCCGCCGCCCGCCGCCAGCGCCGCCAGCGCGATCGCCGGCGCGGTGTTGCGTCCCATGGGCTCGAGGATCAGCGCCTGCGCGCTCTCGCCGACCGATCCAAGCTGTTCCTCGACCATATCGGCATGCGCCGCATTGGCGACGACGATCGCGCGGCCGAAGCGCTCGCTCCCGCCGGTCCGCCGCGCGGTAAGCTGGAGCATCGTCTCTTCCGCGGTCAGCGCCAGCAATTGCTTGGGCCGTTCGGGCCGCGATTCGGGCCAGAGCCGCGTGCCGGAGCCTCCCGACAGGATGACGGGAATGATCGGCTTGAAATCGGGCATGCGAAAAGCTCCTCGTTGAGCGTCCTGATGGTGGGGATTGCCCGGCGCGTCAAACGGCTCGAACCGCCCCGGTTTCCGTGGCGGCGGGAATTTTCCGTCAGCCTCGCCGACACCGTCCGCTATGTCGGGTTTGTTTACACATGGCCGCTATGCCGGGGGCGTCATGATCCGGCTGTTCAAGCATTATGTCCCCAACGCCGTGCTGCTGCTCGGCATGCTGGATGTCGTCCTGCTGCTCGTCGCGGGCGAGCTCGGCTGGATCTGGCGGCAGCAGCAATTGGGGCTGACTCCCGATCCGATCCTGTCGCGCGCGCCACAGCTGGTGACCTTCGCGGTGACGATGGAGATCGCGATGGTCTCGGTCGGCGTCTATGGCGCCGACGCGCTCCAGTCGATGCGCCACGCCACCGCGCGGCTGATCGTGTCGATCTCGCTCGGCATCATCTTCCTGAGCGCGATCTTCTTCCTCGCCCAGGTCGATTATTGGCGGTCGAACCTGCTCTACGCGATGGGCATCTCGATCGTCTCGCTGATCTTCCTGCGCATCCTGCTCGGCAAGACTTTGGGCAGCCAGGCGTTCAAGCGCCGCATCGTCGTGCTCGGCGCGGGCGCGCGGGCGGAGCGGCTCAAGCAGCTCTCCAAGGCGCCCGGGGCGGCCTTCGCGGTGGTCGGCTATATCTCGATGAGCGAGGCCAACCGCGTCATCCCCGAGGCGATCGCGCGCGACGCGATCTACAATCTCGCCGATCATGTGGTGCTGCTCAACGCCAGCGAAGTCGTGCTCGCGCTGGAGGAGCGCCGCAACGCGCTGCCGCTCAAGGACCTGCTGCGGATCAAGACCACCGGGGTTCATGTCAACGAGATCTCGACCTTCCTCGAGCGTGAGACTGGCCGCGTCGATCTCGACAGCGTCAGCCCTTCCTGGCTGATCTTCTCCGACGGCTTCTCGTCGGGACGGATGCTGTCGAGCATGTTCAAGCGGCTGTTCGACATTTCGGCCAGCCTCCTCCTGCTGATCCTCGCGCTCCCGCTGATCCTGCTCGGCGCGCTCGCGGTGAAGCTCGATTCGAAGGGGCCCGCCTTCTACCGCCAGCGCCGCGTCGGCCTGTACGGCACCGGCTTCGACATCATCAAATTGCGCTCGATGCGGATCGACGCCGAGGTCGCCGGACAGGCCGTGTGGGCCGAGAAGGACGATCCGCGCATCACCCGCGTCGGCCGCTTCCTCCGCAAGACCCGCATCGACGAGCTGCCCCAGTGCTGGAGCGTGCTCAAGGGCGAGATGAGCTTTGTCGGCCCCCGCCCCGAGCGCCCCCAGTTCGTCGAGGATCTCGAGCAGAAGCTCAACTATTATGCCGAGCGCCATATGGTGAAGCCCGGCATCACCGGCTGGGCGCAGATCAATTATCCCTATGGCGCGTCGATCGAGGATGCCCGGCAGAAGCTCGAATACGACCTCTACTACGCGAAGAACTACTCGCCCTTTCTCGACCTGCTGATCCTGCTCCAGACGCTGCGCGTGGTGATCTTCCCGGAGGGCGCGCGGTGATCGCGACACTGACACTCTGGACCCATGCGCTCGCCGCCTTGCTGTTCGGCGCGCTCGCGCTCTGGGCCTGGCAGCGCAAGGAAGGCGGCGTCCCGCGGCGTCCGCTCGCATTCGCTTTGGGTATGACCGCGCTCTGGGCGCTCTCGGTCGCGGGCATCGGCGGCGCGGAGACCGGCACACGCATCGCCGAGACGCTGCGCAACCTCAGCTGGCTCGGCTTCATGATCCTGCTCCACCGGCGCGACGGCAATGTCCGCCCGCCGGTCGCGCTCGGCACCGTCTATGGCGTGGTCGCGCTTGTCTCGGTCGCATCGACCGTGCTCCACATCGTCGGCACCACCCCCACAGAGGCGGCCGAGGAGATCCTCACCGCCGCCCTGCTGCTGCGGATGCTCGTCGCGGTCGCCGCGCTCGTCCTGATCCGCGCGCTCTATTCGGCGATCGAGGGCTCGGGCGTGGGCCTGCGCTGGATCGTGCTGGCGCTCGGCGGGCTGTGGTTCCTCGATTTCAACGTCCTCACCGCCGCCTATCTGACCGAGAGCTGGCCGCAGGGGCTGATCGCGCTGCGCGGCTTCGGGGTGATCGTCCTCGCGGCCGCGATGGCCGGCGCGCTCCACCGCAAGGACGACTGGAACGTCCAAGTCTCGCGCACCGTCGCCTATCAGTCGATGTCGCTGGTCGCGATCGGCGCCTATTTCGCGGTGCTCGCGCTCGTCTCCAGCGCGATCGCGACCGTCGGCGGCGACAATGCCCGGGTGCTCCAAACCGCCTTCGTCTTCGGATCGACCGCGGCGATCCTGACGCTCGTCTCAAGCCCGTGGCTGCGCGCCTGGGTCAAGGTGAAGCTCGCCAAGCACTTCTTCCGCCACCGCTATGACTACCGCGCCGAATGGATGCGCTTCACCGAGACGCTGGGCGCGCCCGGCGGGACGGCGGCGCTCGACGAACGCATCGTCAAGGCGATCGCGGACCTCACCGATTCGCCCGGCGGCGTGCTGCTGGTGCCCGAAGGCAAGGGGCTGGGCATGGGCGCAACCTGGAATTGGGAGCGCGATGCCGCGGGCCCGGCCGATGCGCCGCTCGCGCTGCATCTGGCGGCCACGGGACGCATCCTCGATATCGACATGCTGCGCAACGAGGACAGCCTCGAAGCCGCCCTGCTGCCGCAATGGATGGTCGATCATCCCGAGGCATGGGTGCTCGTTCCGCTGCCGCATCTCGACGCGCTCGCCGGCGCGATCCTCCTCGCGCGCCCGCCCGTCCGCCGCCCGCTCGACTGGGAGGATTTCGACCTGCTCAAGGTCGCGGGCCGCCAGGCCGCGTCCTACCTCGCCGAAACCCGCGCGCAGGAAGCGCTCGCCGATGCCCAGCGTTTCGACGAGTTCAACCGCCGCTTCGCCTTCATCCTCCACGACATCAAGAATCTGGTGAGCCAGCTGACCCTGACCGCGCGCAATGCCGAGCGCCATGCCGACAAGCCCGAATTCCGCGCCGACATGGTCGAGACGCTCAAGGATTCGGCCGACAAGATGAACGCGCTGCTCGCCCGCCTCTCGCAGACCGGCCCGCGCCGCCCCGAGGGCCTGCGCGCGGTCGAGATCGTGCCGCTGGTCGAGCGCCTCGCGGCTGCGCGCCGAGCGCAGCATCCGGTGGTTACCGCGGGCGCTCGCGCCGCGATCGCGCTCGCCGATCCGGCCGCGCTCGAGCAGTTGCTCAGCCACCTCGTCCAGAACGCGATCGACGCCAGCCCGCCCAACGAACCGGTCACGCTCGCGGTCTCCGCCGATGGTCTGAGTGTCACGATCGAGGTGATCGACCAGGGCTGCGGCATGTCGCCCGGCTTCATCCGCGACCGGCTGTTCAAGCCCTTCGTCTCGTCCAAGCCCGGCGGCTTCGGGATCGGCGCCTATGAATCGCGCGCGCTCGCCGCCGCGATGCAGGGCCGGATCGAAGTCGCGTCGCAGGAAGGGCGGGGCAGCCGTTTCAGCCTGATCCTCAAGGCCGCGCACGCCGCCGACCTTACGGAGCGCGCCGCATGAGCAAGATGGAAGCCCCGCCCCGCGCGCTCCCCAAGCTGCTCATCGTCGAGGACGATGCCGGCCTCCAGCGGCAATTGCGCTGGGCCTATGACGGCTATGAGATCCTCACCGCCTCGACTCGCGAGGAAGCCATCGCCGCGCTCCGCGCCGAGGAACCGCCGGTGATCACGCTCGATCTGGGGCTCCCCCCCGATCCCGACGGCACGACCGAAGGCTTCGCCACGCTCGAGACGATCCTGTCGCTGCGCCCCGACACCAAGGTGATCGTCGCCTCGGGGCACGGTGCGCATGAATCGATGCTGCGCGCGATCGCGCTGGGGGCGTGGGATTTCTATCAGAAGCCGATCGACATCGACGCGCTCGGCCTGATCGTCGCGCGCGCCTTCCATGTCCACCGGCTCGAAGCCGAGAATCGCCGCCTCGCCGAACGGGTCGAGGCCGGCGCGGTGCTGGGCGGGATGATCACCGGGTCCCCTGAAATGCTCAAGGTCACCCGCACCATCGAGCGCGTCGCCGCGGCGGACGTCTCGGTGATGCTGCTGGGCGCCAGCGGCACCGGCAAGGAATTGCTTGCACGCGGGCTCCATGAATCCAGCCCGCGCAGGAAGGGCGCGTTCGTCGCGATCAACTGCGCGGCGATCCCCGAGACTTTGCTCGAATCCGAGCTCTTCGGGCACGAAAAGGGCGCCTTCACCGGCGCGGTCAAGACCACCGAGGGCAAGATCGAGCAGGCGCATGGCGGCACGCTCTTCCTCGACGAAATCGGCGACGTGCCGCTCCCGCTCCAGGTGAAGCTCCTCCGCTTCCTTCAGGAGCGGGTGATCGAGCGCATCGGCGGGCGCAAGCCCATCGAGGTCGACACGCGCATCGTCTGCGCCACGCATCAGGATATCGACGCGATGGTCGCCGCGGGCAGCTTCCGCGAGGACCTCTACTATCGCTTGGCGGAGATCGTCGTCCGCATCCCCTCTCTCGCGGAGCGTCCGGGCGATGCCGGGCTGCTCGCGCGCCATTTCCTCAAGAAATACGCCGCGCAGATGAATACCGGCGCGCGCAGCTTCGCCCCCGACGCGCTCGCCGCGATCGACGCCTGGAGCTGGCCGGGCAATGTCCGCGAACTCGAAAACCGCGTGAAGCGCGCGGTGATCATGGCCGACGGCAAGCATGTCAGCGCCGCCGATCTCGACCTCGAGGACGCCGAGGACGACGCGCTGCCGATCAACCTCAAGGCCGTGCGCGAAAGCGCCGACCGCAAGGCGATTCGCCAGGCGCTCGCCCGCGCCGAAGGCAATATCTCCGGCACCGCGCGCCTGCTCGGGATCAGCCGCCCCACCCTCTACGATCTGATGAAGGCCTATGACCTCCAGCCGTAAATCGCGCTCGCGGCGCAGCAAGCCCTGGGGCCCCATCGTCCGGCGGACGCTCGTCGGCATGGGCGCGCTCGCCGCGTTCGGCGTTGCGCTCTACGCCTTTTTCGTCCTCTCGCCGGTCCGGCTCGACCCCGCCGCCTCGCGCGCCTCGGTCGAGAAGGCCGCCGCGCAGCTCCGCGCGAGCAACGCGAGCGCCGCGCGCCAGTCCGCGCTCGATGCCGTGCGCAGTGATCCCAATTCGGCCGACGCGCATCTTCTCCTCGCCCGCGCCCAGCTCCAGCTCGGCGACGGCATCGCCGCCGAGGCAGAGATCAAGCGCGCCAACGACGCGGGGATCGATCCCAAGCTCACGCATCATCTGCGCGCCCATGCGCTGCTGCTCCAGGGCGAGAACGAGAAGGCCATCGCCGAGGCCGAGAAGACCGATCCCAAGTTCCGAAACTATGGCCTGCGCATCCGCGCCCGTGCGATGACTCAACTCGGCAACCTCGCCGCGGCCAAGGAATCGCTCGAAGAGGCGGTCCGCATCGCGCCGCGCGACGTCGACGTCTGGACCGATGTCGGCCGCTTCCGCTTCACCGCCGGGGACCTTTCGGGCGCGATCGCCGCCTCGCAGCGCGCGGTGGAGCTCGATGGCGGCAATATCGATGCGCTGGTGCTGCGCGGCGAGCTGGTCCGCACCCAATACGGCCTCGTCGCCGCGCTCCCCTGGTTCGAGCGCGCGCTGGCCCGCGATCCTTACCATCATGACGCGCTGATCGAATATGCCGCGACACTCGGCGATGCGGGCCGCACGGTCGAGATGCTCGCCGCGACGCGCAAGGCGCTCGAGGCGCGCCCGGGCAGCCCGCAGGCCTTCTATCTCCAGGCCGTGCTCGCCGCGCGCGCGGGCAACACCGATCTCGCCCGCACGCTGATCCAGAAGACCGGCGGCGCGATCGACGGGCTTCCCGGCATGCTCCTCCTCGGCGGCACGCTCGATCTTCAGGCGGGCGATACCGAGCAGGCGCTGGGCAAGCTGCGCCAGCTCGTGGCGATGCAGCCGATGAACATCACCGCGCGCAAGCTGCTCGCGGTCGCGCTCCTGCGCTCGGACGCCGCGCGCAACGCGCTCGACATCCTCCGCCCCGTCGCGCTGCGCGGCGATGCCGACAGCTATTCGCTTACGCTTGTCGCGCGCGGCTTCGAGCGGATCGGCGACCGCGCCACCGCCGCGCGCTTCCTCGATCGTGCCGCCTTCCCGGTGCGCGATCCGTCGCAGCCCTTCTCGGCCGACGAAAGCCTCGTCATTCTCGGCGCGCCCGCGCAGGAACGCCCCAACGATCCCACCGCCGTGGTCCCGCTGATCCGCGCGCTGGTGGAAAGCGGCAACCTTTCGGGCGCGCTCGCGCGGGCGCAGCAGATGGTCCGCGACAATCCCGGCGTCCCGGGCGCCTACATCCTTGTCGGCGACATCCTCATGGTCCAGGGCCGCAGCGCCGATGCCGCCGCGGCCTACAAGCAGGCCGCCGACCTCCGCTTCGACGAGCCGACCATGCTCCGCCTGATCGAATCACTTGAGGCCTCGGGCCGCCGGAACGAAGCCTCGAACGCGCTCGCGCTCTTCCTGTCGCAAAACCCGATGAGCATCGCCGCGCTCCGCCTCTCGGCGCACTGGCAACTCGCGAGCGGCGATTACGATGCAGCAATCTACACGCTCGAGGGGCTCCACGCCCGGATCGGCGACGGCGACGCCGCGCTCAACGCCGATCTCGCCATCGCCTATGCCGGCGCGGGCGATACCGACAGGGCGCGTGACTATGGCGAGGCCGCCTATGCCCTCGCCCCCGGCAACCCCGCCACTGCCGACGCCTATGGCTGGGCGCTCTATCAGGCCGGCGACGACAAGGGCGCGCTCGAACTGCTCCAGAAAGCAGTGACTCTCGCGCCGCGCCATTCGGGCCTGCGCTGGCATCTGGCGCAGGTCTATGCCGAGCTGAAGCGGCCCGTCGAGGCGAAGATCCACCTTCAGGCCGCGCTGGCCGACCCCGGCTTCACGGAGCGCGGCGCGGCGCAAGTGCTGATGGGGAAGCTGGGCTGACTTCTTGATCCTCCCCCGGAGGGCGAGGGGGACCAGCGAAGCTGGTGGAGGGGGCTTTCCTCAGGCGATACCGCCCGTGGCGATCCCCCTCCGTCATGCTGCGCATGCCACCTCCCCCTCCGGGGGAGGATTTGGTAGGCCCCCACCCATGGACCCCCTCGACCGCATCGCCGCAGCCCTGGAGCGCCTCTCCCCCCCGCCGGCCGCCCCGGCGGACCCGCTCGCGCACCCCGCTTACGTCTGGCGCGACCACAGCCTCACCGCCGCGCGCGCCTTCCATCCGCTCCCGCTCGCCTTGCTCCACGGTATCGACGCCCAGCGTGACGCGCTCACCGCCAACCTCACCCGCCTCGCCGCCGGCCATGCAGCGCAGGACGTGCTGCTCTGGGGCGCACGCGGCACGGGCAAGTCGGCGCTGGTCAAGAGCGCCGTCGCCGACGTGCAAGGCCGGGACGGCGATCTCGCGCTGATCGAGGCGGTGACGCCCCAGCTCGACACGCTCCCGCAACTCTTCGCGGCGATCGCCCCCGTCCCTCGCGCCTTCGCGATCTTCATCGACGATCTCGGCTTCGATGCAGCGGGCGACGCCCGCGCGCTCCGCTCGATGCTCGAAGGCGGCGCCGAGGCGCGGCCCGCCAATGCCCGGCTGCTCGTCACCTCGAACCGCCGCCACCTGATCCCGCGCGACATCGCCGAGCAGAACAGCGCGATCAATCCGCGCGATTCGGTCGACGACAGCCTCGCCTTGGCCGACCGGTTCGGGCTCAGCCTCGGCTTCCATGTCATCGATCAGGACGCCTATGTCGCCATCGTGCGCGGTTATGCCGAGGCGCACGGCCTGCCCTTCGATCCGCAGGAGGCAATCAACTGGGCGACGCGGCGCGGCAGCCGTTCGGGCCGGGTCGCGTGGCAATATGTCGTCGATCTGGCGGGGCGGAACGGGAAGACGCTTTGAAGCGGCGGCTCGCGATCCAGCATATCCGCATCCATTGGGGCAAATCGGGGCGGGGCGCCAAATGGGGGACCGTCCGCAACGCGGTGCCGCGCGAACGCCCCTTCCATGCGCCCTTCGACAGCGATCCGGGCTGGTATCACCACATCACCCACGACCATGGCGATTCCTATGCCCCGGTCGAGGCGATGCACGAGCTGGGCAAGATCGAAAACTGGCGCGTGCCCGTTCATACGCGGATCGAGGATGACCGGCTGGGCATCCGCTTCAACGTCGCGCACCGCGATCCCTATCGCCCGCACATGGTCGGGTGGATCGCCCGCCTGCCCTTCGGCCAGCGGCTGACCTTCATGACCAATCACAAGGCCGATGGCGATCATGAGCGCTGGTATTGGGAGGAACATTTCCATGTCGGCTGGTCCGACATGGCGACGCTCGATCTGCCGCTGTTCCGCGAAATCGACGAGCGCGTGCTGCTCTATTAGGCGAGCGCCTCGATCAACTCCGCCAGCTCCAGCCAGCGCATCTCCGCCGCGTCCTTCTCCTCGCGCGCCACCGCGACCGCCTTCATCAGGGCATCGAACTTCGCCCGGTCCTTCGTATAGAGCGATCCGTCCGCCAGCAGCCCCTCGTCACGCGCGATCGCCTTGTCGAGTTCCTCGATGCGGCCCGGCAGCAGGTCGTAGTCGCGCTGGTCCTTGTAGCTGAGCTTGGTCGCCTTTTTCGGCGCCTCGACCGCAATCGGCGCGGGCTTGGCCGCCGCCTTCTTCGCCTCGGGCCGCGCCTTCCGCTTGGCCTGCCAGTCGGCATAGCCCCCCGCGACCATGTCGACCGTACCGCTGCCGTCGAGCCCCAAAGTCACCGTCACCGTGCGGTCGAGAAAGTCGCGGTCATGGCTGACGATCAGCACCGTGCCTTCATAGTCCGCGATCACTTCCTGCAGCAGGTCGAGCGTTTCGAGATCGAGATCGTTGGTCGGCTCGTCGAGCACCAGCAGGTTCGACGGCCGCGCGAATTCGCGCGCGAGCAGCAGCCGCGAGCGCTCGCCGCCCGAGAGCGTCCCGATCTTCGCATCGACCAGATTGGGCTCGAACAGGAACTCCTTCAGATAGCCATGGACATGCTTCTTGACCCCCAGCACCTCGATCCACTCGCCGCCCTGGGTCAGGATATCGCGCACGCTCTTGGCCGGGTCCATCAGGCTGCGCTGCTGGTCGATCACCACCCCGTCGAGCGTCCTGGCCAGCTTCACCTCGCCCTCATCGGGCACCAGCTCGCCGGTCAGCAGCTTGAGCAGGGTGGATTTGCCTGCCCCGTTCGCGCCGACAATTCCGATCCGGTCGCCCCGCGTCACGCGCAGATTGAGGTCCTTGATGATGGTGCGGTCCCCGAACCGCTTGGTCACATGCTTGGCGTCTATCACTACCTTGGTCTGGGCATTGTCGCTGCCGATCGCCAGCGCCGCCGCGCCCTGCGGTCCCATCATCGCCGCGCGCTGGACGCGCATCTCGTGCAACTTCGCCAGCCGCCCCTGGTTGCGCCGGCGCCGACCGGTCACCCCGCGCTGCAGCCAATGCTCCTCGATCTTGAGCTTGGCGTCGAGGCGCTCGGCATTGCGCGCCTCCTCGGCATAGACCTGCTCGGTCCAGGCCTCGAACCCGCCGAAGCCGATCTCGGCGCGCCGGATCGTCCCGCGGTCGAGCCACAGGGTCTGCCTGGTCAGCCGCGTCAGAAATGTGCGGTCATGGCTGATCGCGACGAAGGCGCCGGTATATTTGCCCAGCCAGCTCTCCAGCCAGTCGATCGCGGCGATGTCGAGGTGATTGGTGGGCTCGTCCATCAGCAGCACGTCGGGATCCATCGCCAGCGCCCGCGCGATCGCCGCGCGGCGCCGCTCGCCGCCCGACGCGGTCTGCGCATCGGTCGACAGATCGACGCCCAACTGATCCGCGATCGCCTCCACTTCGTGCGCCGCAGGGGCATCGCCGCCCGCAAGCGCGAATTCGCGCAGCGTCGCGAAGCCTTCGACCCGCGGGTCCTGCTCGAGCAGCACCACCCTGGTCCCGGGCTGGATCGTCCGCCGCCCCTCGTCGCCTTCGATCGTCCCGGCGATCAGTTTGAGAAGCGTGGTCTTGCCCGCGCCGTTGCGCCCGATCAGCGCCAGCCGGTCGCGCGCGCCGACATAGATGTCGAGCCCGCGGAACAGCCAGCCCGAACCCTGGACGAGCCCAAGGCCCTCATAACTCAATACCGGTGCTGCCATGCGCGGCCCCCTAGAGGCTGCACCTGTTGCGGGCAAGTTACGTCCTTTGATCGCCTCACGGCGATGCGCGGTACCAGCCCGCTCCCCCACCCGGTCTCCCACTAGTTCACTATCGTATGGGAGGCCGGGTGGGGGAGCGGGCCGGTGCCGCGCGTTCAGCTTTGCTGAACACTGACAAGCATGTTCAGGGGCTATTCAATCCCCGACCCCTATGTCAGACCGATGAAGATGGTCGTGAAGCCCGTTCTGTTCGCGTGTCTGTCAGTGCTCGCACTGACGGCGGCGGGTGCGCGCGACCTCGGCAGGGACTGGACCCAGGATGGCGGCCAGAACGCCGCGAGCCAGCGCAGCCAGCGCGGCGGGCTGCTTCCCGTACGCGATATCGAGCGCGCGGTGATCCCCCGTATGCAGGGGGCACAATATCTCGGATTCCTGTTCGATCCGCAGACGAACATTTACACGCTCAAATTCCTGCGCAATGGAACGGTCATCTGGGTGGACGTCGACGGCCGCACCGGCCGCATACTCCGCCGTACCGGTTAAGCGCGGGGAAACACCATGCGACTCCTGATCGTCGAAGACGAACCCACTCTCGGCAACCAGCTCCGTAACGCACTCGAGGGCGCGGGCTATGCGGTCGATCTCGCCACCGATGGCGAGGAGGGGCATTTCCTCGGTTCCACCGAAACCTATGACGCTGTGATCCTCGATCTCGGCCTGCCCGAAGTCGACGGACTGACCGTGCTCGACCGCTGGCGCCGCGAGGGCAAGGCCACGCCCGTGCTGGTGCTCACCGCGCGCGACAGCTGGTCGGACAAGGTCGCGGGGCTCGACGCGGGCGCCGACGATTATGTCGCCAAGCCCTTCCAGACCGAGGAGCTGATCGCCCGGCTGCGCGCGCTGATCCGCCGCGCCTCGGGCAATGCTTCCGCCGAGCTGACCGCGGGCGATATCCGCCTCGACACGCGCTCGGGCAAGGTCACCAAGGACGGCGAGCCGGTGAAGCTCACCGCGCAGGAATACAAGCTGCTCAGCTACCTGCTCCACCACAAGGGCAAGGTGGTCAGCCGCACCGAGCTGATCGAGCATATCTACGATCAGGATTTCGACCGCGATTCGAACACGATCGAAGTCTTCGTCACGCGCATCCGCAAGAAGCTGGGCCCCGACGTGATCACCACGATCCGCGGCCTTGGCTACAGCCTCGAAGAGCCCGCCGGCGTTGCCTGAAGCCTCTTCCCTCGGGCTGAGGCTCGCGGGGGTCGGGTCGTATCTGTCCAGCTTCTGGAAGCGGAAGCCGCGCGCCGAACCGGTTCAGGCCGAGGGCGAGGACGACGGCGGCATCCAGCCGCGCAACTATGTCCGCGTCACTGGCTCGGTCAGCCGGCGCATGATCTTCATCGCGGCGGCGTGGATCATGCTGCTGCTGGTCGGCGGCGGCTATGTGCTCGACCGCGTGATCGTCAGCGTGGTCATGCGCAACTTCGACGATCAGCTCAAATTGCTCGTCACCTCGATGGTCGTCTCGGCCGAGCTCGATTCGCGCGGCGAAGTGATCCTCAGCCAGGAACTCGCCGACCAGCGCTTCATCGAGCCCAATTCGGGGGCCTATTGGCAGATCAGCGGGCAGGGATTCGAGCCCTTCCCGTCGCGCTCGCTGTGGGACCGGCGGCTCAAGGTCCATCCCGAACATCAAGACCTCGAAATCCATTATTACGACAGCGACGAATTTCCCGAGCACCGGCTGCGAATCGCCGAGCGCGATTTCAGGCTGCCCGGATCGAACGTGCGCTGGCGTTTCCAGGTCGCGCAGAGCCGCGACGCGCTCGACGAGCAGATCGCCTATCTCCGGCGCACGCTCGTCCGCAGCTTCCTCCTGCTCGGCTTCGGCCTGTTCGCGATGGTCGCGCTCCAGACCTGGTATGGCCTGAGACCGCTGCGCAAGGTCCGCTCCGAAATCTCGCGCCTGCGCGCGGGCCAGTCGAAGCGGATCGAAGGCGCGATGCCCGCCGAAGTCGCGCCGATGGTCGAGGAGCTCAACGCACTGATCGAGCATAACGACCGCCAGGCCGAGGAAGCGCGGCGCCACGCGGGCAATCTCGCCCATGCGCTCAAGACCCCCTTGAGCGTGATGATGAACGCCGCCGCCGCGGGCCAGCCCGATCTCGGCCCCAGCGTGATCCGCGAGGCGCGGACGATGCGCCGCCAGATCGACCACCACCTCGCCCGCGCCCGCGCGGTCGGCAGGCGGGGCAGCGCGCACAGCCGCGCGGCGGTCTGGCCTTCGGTCGAGGCGGTCGAGCGCGCGGTCGCCCGCCTCTACCCGAACGTCCGGATCGATATCGATGGCCCCCATGATCTGGTCGCGCATATCGAGCGCCAGGACCTCGACGAGATTCTCGGCAATCTGGTCGAGAACGCCGCCAAATATGGCGGCGGCAGCGTGTTCATCACCGTGTCGGTGCAGGCCGGATTCGTCGAGATCATGGTAGAGGATGACGGGCGCGGCATCCCCGAGGTCGACCGCATCCGCATCTTCGACCGCGGCGTCCGGCTCGACAGCGGCAAGCCGGGCACCGGCCTCGGCCTCGCCATCGTGCGCGACGTCGCCGAGATTTACGATGGCACCGTCAGCCTGGAGGAATCGGAGGATCTGGGCGGGCTATTGGTGCGGCTGAGGCTCCCGGCGGCTTCCTAGACTAAGGGACTTTACCAATGTCCGCGCCCGCGGCCCGGGCGCACGGTTACGGCACCGATCCGAACTGGGAGAAAGCCCGTGACCAACGAAGGACCCTTTGATCGCGTGGTGCGCATTCTCGCCGGCCTCGCCATCCTGTCGCTCGCCTTTTTCGGGCCGCAGACCGCTTGGGGATATCTCGGCGCGATCCCGCTGGTCACCGGCCTGATCGGCTGGTGCCCGCTCTATTCGCTGTTGGGCATCCGCACGACCGGCCGGCGCTGACCCCAATAGGTAATTTCCCAGTCCGGGTCATTACCAACTGTATCGCATGCGAAATGAGTTCATACATGGCGCACGTCCCGAGCCCCGCACCTCGGGACCATGAGGCCGGGCGATTCCCCCCATCGCCCGGCCTCCCTCATTTGAGGTTGCGCATCGCTTGCGCGGTGATCTCGAGGCTCCGCTTGCGCGCGTCATGATCGTACATCGCGCTCGCGATCATCAGTTCGTCGGCCCCGGTCCGCTCCAGAAACGCCGCGATCTGCCGCTCGACCGTCTCGGGCGACCCCACCGCGCTCGCCGACAACACCTGATCGAGCATCGCGGCATGCGGCCCCAGGCTCGCGCGATAGCCCGGCACCGGCGGGGGCAGCTGGATCGGCCGGTTGGTGCGCAGCGCCACGAACGCCTGCTGCTGCGAGCTGGCGAGCAGCTCCGCCTCCGCGTCGGTCTCCGCCGCGAAGACGTTGAACCCCAGCATCAGGTGCGGCTTGTCGAGCACCGCCGAGGGCCGGAAATTGCGGCGATACATGTCAATCGCCTCGTCCATCAGCCCGGGCGCGAAATGCGAGGCGAAGGCATAGGGCAGTCCGAGCGCCGCGGCGAGCTGCGCCCCGAACAGGCTCGATCCGAGGATCCACAGATCGACCTTCGCCCCCGCTCCGGGCACCGCGCGGATTCCGGTCTGCCCGTCATCGGCGAAATAGCTCTGCAGCTCCATCACATCGCGCGGGAATTCATTGGCGTCGCTGTCGAGCGTCCGCCGGATCGCCCGCGCCACCTTCATGTCCGATCCCGGCGCACGCCCGAGCCCCAGATCGACCCGGCCCGGAAACAGCGCGTCGAGCGTCCCGAACTGCTCGGCGATCACCAGCGGCGCATGGTTGGGCAGCATGATTCCGCCCGCGCCGATCCGGATGGTCGAGGTCGCGGCTCCCACATGCGCGATCACCACCGAAGTCGCGGCGCTCGCGATCCCCGCCATCCCGTGATGCTCGGCGACCCAGTAGCGGGTGAAGCCGAGGCGTTCGGCATGCCGCGCGAGATCGGCGGCATTGGCGAGGCTCCGGGAGATGGTACCGCCCTGGACGACGGGGACGAGATCGAGAAGCGAATAGGCTGTCATGCGGCGGGAGATGGGTTCGCCATCCCCAAATACCAACCGTCACCCCGGAACAGGTTCGGGGTGACGAAAAAGGCTAGAACCCGAAGCTGACCCTCACCGCCCCGCCCATATCATCCGGAATCGCCGCGAAATTCCCCGGGTCGCGCCGCACGAACAGATTGCCGCTGATATCGCCGCCCAGGAACGGCCGCACATAGCTCAGCTCGAAATCGACCTCGCGCCCGCGCGGAGCGAGATTGAGCCGCGCCGAATTCCACGCGGTCACGCTCAGCGTCCCATAATCCCATTCGGCCGGCAGCAGATAATCGATCCCGCCCCGCGACACGCGCAGCGGCTGCGCCACCCGGATGCCGGCCCGGTCTCCGCCGCCGAACACCCCGCGCTTGCCGATGTCCGCCGCGAAGCCGTCGGTCCGGATCAGTCCGCCGCCACGGACTCCGCCGCGAAGTTCGGCCCAGGTCCAGCCCTGCCGCGAGGATGCGCCCAGCGTCCATCCGCCGCCCAGATCGGCGCGCATCCCCAGATCGACGAACAGGCTGTCCGCCCGCGCCGAGCCGAATCCGCCAAGGAAACGCGCGCCGAGCAAGGTCTCCGCCTCGCGCATCCGCGTCGCCGAAGCGCCGATTCGCACCGGCCCGAGCCGGCGGTCCACACCCAGCGTCGCGCGGCCATAGCCCAACCGCTCGGGCCGCCACATCAGTCCGTGCAGTGTCGTGTCGCGCCGCGCGAGCACATCGCCGGTCTCGCCGGCGAGCGTCACGCCCCAGCCGCCCAGCGTCTGCCGCACCGCGAAGGACCCGCCGACATCGACGTCGAACCCGGTCGAATTGACCGGATCGCGCGCGATCAGGAAATCCGGATCGTCGCGCCCCGCCAGCCGCGCGGTCAGCGCATTGCCGCTTTCAGAAGCGCCGATCGCGAACTGGGCATCGCCGGTCAGCTTGCCGATCATGGTCGCCGCGAGGATCCGCGCGCGCCGCGCATCCTCGCCGCGCACGCCCATCCGGTCGAGCAGCGCGGCGTCGCCGTCGCGCGCCGGCAACAGGGTCACATCGACCCGCACCCCCCTCACGCCCACCGCGAAGCTCCGTTGGCGCGACGCCATCAGCCCGGGCAGCCGCCGCTGCGGCCCATCGCGGTCGATCGTCTGCGCCAGATCCAGGGTAAAGGCGCGCTGGAATCCGTCGAGCACCACCGCGCTCAGCGATCCCTGCCGCGCATCGCCCATCGGCGCCGAGAGCGTCAGGTTCACATTGCTCGTCGAGGAGACCGAGCGCGTTCCCGCGATCGTCATCGATCCGATCGGCTGGAAGGCGCGGGTCAGGTCGAGAATGCCGCGGCCATAGATATCGTCGATCCCCGGCGCCCCGGCATCGCGCGCGCTGGCGAAGAGCAAGGCGACGATGTCCTCGCCGGTGAGGTTCGGAAAGGCCTGGGCGAGCAAGGCGACCGCCGCGGTGATCTGAGGCGCGGAAAAGCTGGTGCCCGACCAGAAGAAGGGCGTGTTGTTCGCATCGGGCGCGCGCACCTGCTGGCCGACCGCCGCGAGGAAGAAATTCTTGCTCGTCCCGGCGCGGTTCGAGAAGCTCGAAATCTGGTCGTTGGCGTCGACCGAGCCCGCGATGATGATCAGCCCGTGCGAGATGGCGAGATTGACGGCGTTCTCGGTGAAGCTGTCGGGATTGGCGGTGCCGTCATTCCCCGCCGACTGGACGATGATGATCCCCGCCGCGGTCGCCTGTGTCATCGCATTGTCGACCGCGCCGTTGGGCGAGCCCCCGCCCAGCGAGATGTTGATGACGCGCACGCCGTTGGTCCGCGCATCGTTGATCGCGGCGGCGATCGCATTGTCGTTGAAGTTGCAGCCGCTGTCGGGGTCGCCCGGGACCTCGCTCGCGCAGCTTCCCGGCTCGTCGGCGCGATAGATGACCAGTTGCGCGTCGAACGCCGCGCCGTGCGTCCCCGCGCCGTTGCGCCGCCCGGCGATGGTGAAGGCGACCGCGGTGCCGTGCCCGCCCTCGTCGTCGATCGTCGGATTGCCCGCGGTCGAGCGCGAGGCGGCGAGGATGCGGCAGCTTCCGGTGCCCGCGCCGCCCGAGCAATCGCCGAATTCCTCGCTCTGCAAGTCGATGCCGCTGTCGATGATGCCGACCTTGATCCCCGCGCCGGTCGATCCCTGAGTGTAGGCGGCCAGGGCGTTCATCGAGACCGCGCCGGTGGTCGAGCGATATTCGGTGGTGTCGAACGACGAGGGCGTCGGGGTGGGGGACGGCGTGGGAGTCGGCACCGGAGCCGGGGTCGGCGTGGGGGCTGGGGCTGGGGGAGGCGCGGGTTGCGGGCTGCCCCCGCCCGAGCCGCTGCACGCGGCGAGCAACAGGAACGCCCCAAAGGCCACGGAATGATTCAGCCGCGAACGACGCCCCGATGCCATGCCGAACGATACCCCAAAGACCGCGCGAATACGCATATGATTTTTCGGGCCTTCAGCATGGCTTGACGCGATCGGCCCGCGCCGCCTTGCCGCCCGCTCCGCCACCGCCTAGTGGCTCCGGCCATGCGCGCCGAGCTCTCCCATGTCCGCAACTGGATCTTCGATCTCGACAACACGCTCTATCCGGCCAGCGCGAACCTGTTCCCGCTGATCGACGCGCGGATCGGCGCCTATGTCGCGCGCACGCTGGGGGTCGATCCGCAAGAAGCGCACCGCATCCAGAAACATTATTTCCATGCCCATGGCACCACCCTCGCCGGGCTGATCGCCGAGCATGACGTCGATCCGCGCCACTATCTCGACGATGTCCACGACATCGACATGTCGGTGCTCGAGCGCAACGACGCGCTGATCGAGGCGCTCGCCCGCCTGCCCGGCCGCAAATTGGTCTTCACCAATGGCGACGCGCCCTATGCCGTGAAGGTGCTCGACCGGCTTGGCCTCGGCGAAAGTTTCGAGGCGATCCATGACATCCACTCGACCGATTACCGGCCCAAGCCCGATCCGCTGGCCTATCGGGGCCTGTGCGACGCATACGATCTCGATCCGCAAGAGAGCCTGTTCGTCGAGGACATGGCGCGCAACCTGAAGCCAGCCAAGGCGATCGGCATGACCACGGTCTGGATCGACAACGGTTCCGAACAGGCGCCGGGTACGGATGCCGATACCAGCTTCATCGACTATATCATCACCGATCTCGGCCAATGGCTGCACCAGACCCTGGAGGACCAAGCGTGACTCTCGAATCCACCATCGATGCCGCCTGGGAAGCCCGCGCCGATCTCTCGACCGCGACGCAGGGCGAAATCCGCGACGCGGTGAACGAGGCGCTCAACCTGCTCGACGGCGGCAAGGCCCGCGTGGCCGAGCCCGATGGGGCGGGCTGGAAGGTCAACCAGTGGCTCAAGAAAGCCGTCCTCCTTTCCTTCCGCCTCAACGACAACAAGGTCATGGAGGGCGGCTGGTTCGACAAGGTCCCGCTCAAATTCGCCGATTGGGGCGAGAACCGCTTCCGCGAAGCCGGCTTCCGCGCGGTTCCGGGCGCGGTGGTGCGCCACGGCGCGTTCATCGGGCGCAATGCGGTGCTGATGCCGAGCTTCGTCAATATCGGCGCGCATGTCGGCGAGGGCACGATGGTCGATACCTGGGCGACGGTCGGCAGCTGCGCGCAGATCGGCAGGAACGTCCATCTGTCCGGCGGCGCCGGCATCGGCGGGGTGCTCGAGCCGCTCCAGGCCGATCCGGTGATCATCGGCGACGGCGCGTTCATCGGCGCGCGCGCCGAGGTTGCCGAAGGCGTGCGCGTCGGCGAGGGCGCGGTACTCTCGATGGGCGTCTATCTCGGTGCCTCGACCAAGATCATCGACCGCGCCACCGGCGAGGTCAATCGCGGCGTCGTGCCGCCCTATGCGGTGGTCGTCCCCGGCTCGACCGGCGGCGGCGACGGCAAGCCGGGGCTGTACTGCGCGGTGATCGTGAAGACCGTGGACGCCCAGACCCGCAGCAAGACCGGAATCAACGAATTGCTGCGGGACTGACCTTCTTTTCGTCATCCCGGCCTTGAGCCGGGATCCCGCTTCTTCTTCCGCCTCGAGAAAGCGGGACCCCGGCTCAAGGCCGGGGTCACGGAGAGCGATGGATTACCCCTTCACCCCCTTCGCCCAGTCGGCCATCAGCTGCTCGAGCACGCTGAGCGGCACCGCGCCCGCGGCGAGCGCGGTGTCGTGGAACCCCTTGATGTCGAACGTCGCCCCCAGCGTCGCCTTGGCGCTGTCGCGCGAGCGTTCCCACACGATATGGCCGAGCTTGTAGCTGCACGCCTGGCCCGGCCACACGCAGTAACGCTCGACTTCGGTGGTGAGCGACGATTCCTGGTCGCCCAGCGCATCGACCATGTATTTGACCGTCTGCTCGCGGGTCCAGCGCTTGTGATGGAGCCCCGAATCCGCGACCAGCCGCGCCGCGCGGAACATCAGCGACTGGAGATAGCCGAGCTGGCCCCAGGGATCGCCCTCATACATGCCCATCTCGTCGGCGAGCTGCTCGGCATAGAGCCCCCAGCCCTCGGTATAGCCTGAGAAGAGCGGCATTTTCCGGAGCAGCGGAATGCCCTCGGCCTCCAGCGCCAGCGCGATCTGATGGTGATGGCCCGGGCTCGCCTCGTGATAGGTGAGCGTCGGCAACGTGAATTTGGGCCATTCGGCGGTGTCGCGCAGGTTGATGTAATAGGCGCCCGCGCGTGAGCCATCGAGCGCGGGCAGCTGGTAGCTGCCGCCGGGCGCGCCGGCCTCGATCTCGACGGGCACGCGCTTGATCTCGACCTTGGCCTTGGGAATCCGCCCGAACACTTCGGGCAGCCTTTTGCCCACCGCCGCCATCTGGGCGTTGAGATCGGCGATCAGCTGCGCCTTGCCGGCATCGGTGTTCGGATAGAGCTGGTCGGGCCGTTTGCCGACCGCCGCGATGCGCTCGCCCACCGTCCCCTTGGTCATGCCCTGCTTGCGCAGGATCGCGTCCGCGCGGGCGGTCAGCTCGGCGACCTGCGCGAGGCCGGTGCGATGAATCTCCTCACCCGACATGCCGGTGGTGGTGTAGGCGAGCACGCCATAGCGGTAATAGGCCTCGCCGTCGGGCAGACGCCAGCAGCCGGCATCCTTCGACGCACCCGGCAGCGCCGCCGCGAGCACCGCGGCCTGGCGCTTGAGCGCCGGATAGACCTGGTCGCGCACCACCGCCTCGGCGCGCGCCTTCCAGTCGCCGGGGATATTGGCGGCGGCGGTGCGGCGCGCGAGCGACGTCGTCATGCTCGATTCGCCCGGGCTCACCTTCAGGATCGCGTCGAACTGCTCGGCGGTGCGGCGCAGGACGAAATCGGGAGGCGTCGCGCCCTTGGCATAATCGGCGCGAGTGCGCTCGGTCTCGACGTCGAGCACCTTGGCGAAGGCCGAGAGCCGGTCGAGATAGGTGCCGGCATCGGCCTCGGTCTTCACCTGGTGATTGGTGTCGAGGAATTGCGGGATGCCGCTATAGCTGCCGGTCAGCTGGCTGACGACATAGGGCGCGGCGCCGCCGATCGGCGATTGCGCGCCATAGTCGAACTTGTCCGACAGCGCGGCGCCGTCGATGAAGAATTTGGTCGTGTCGTAATTGACCGCATCCATGCCGGTCAGCTGCGCGCGGTCGATCGTGGCCAGCTCGGCGCCATAGCCGCGGAAATCGGCGAACACCTTGTCGGTGAAGGCCTGCGACCGGTCGTCGAGCTTCGAGCGAACCCCGGCGTTCGGCCCGCTATCCATGCCGAGGGCGGTCATGAATTCGGGCGAGGCGGCGAGGAATTCCTGCATCATCCGGTTGAGCAGGGCAGTCAGCTTCTTGCCGCCTTCGCTGGCGCCGCCGGCGCGGGCAAAGGCGGGCAGGGCGGCGATGGCGGCAAGCGCGGCGGAGGATTTGAGGATCTGGCGACGGTCGAGCATGACGATTCCTTGAATTTCCGGGATGCGCCTTGTTCCCCGCCCGCCCGGCAATATGCAAGCGGATCGTCTCCGTGCCGGGGGACTGACGCGGCGCGCGGCGCGGCGTATAGCGCGGGCATGACCGATCAACCCATGACCTATGGCCGCTATCTGGCGCTCGATCAGCTCCTGACCGCGCAGCATCCGCTGTCGGACCGCGACGACGAGCTGCTCTTCATCATCATCCATCAGACCAAGGAATTGTGGCTCAAGCAGATGCTGGTCGAGCTGCGCGACGCGATCCAGCTCGTCCGCGAGGACAAGCTGGTCGAAGCGTACAAGAACCTCGCCCGCGTCAGCCGCATCCAGGCCGTGATGACGCTGAGCTGGGATGTGCTCGCGACCATGACTCCGTCCGATTACACCCGGTTCCGCGGCGTGCTCGGCACCAGTTCGGGCTTTCAGTCGGATCAGTTCCGCGCGGTCGAGACCTTGCTCGGGGTGCGCGGGGGCGGCGTGCCCGGCCCGCTCACCATCGAAGCCGCCGCCGAACCGAGTCTCTGGGACGAAGCCAATGCCGCGCTCGCCCGCGCCGGCTTCGCGGTTCCCGCGGAGGTGCTGCGCCGCGATTGGCGCGAGCCCTATGTTCCGCACAAGGCGGTCGAGGATGCCTGGGCGCAGATCTACCGCGACCCGCACCATCATTGGGAACTCTACCAGCTCGCCGAGAAACTGGTCGATATCGACGACAGCTTCGCGACCTGGCGCCACAAGCATGTCCTCACCGTCAGCCGCGTGATCGGGATGAAGATGGGCACCGGCGGCACTGCGGGCGTGCCCTATCTCGAATCGACTCTGTCGAAACGCGCCTTCCCTGAACTCTGGTCGCTCAGGACCCAGCTTTGACCCAAAGCTACAAGCGCCTCTTCCAGCGCGCGATCGCCGCCGCGCCCGAGCGGCTGCACTTCGCCGCGCACAGCCACCATCTCTGGCCCGACGCGAGCTATGTGGGCCAGCTCGCCGCCTGGGAGGACGGTGTCCGTCTCGCCGACACCAAATGGGATCGCGTGATGGGCGAGATCTGGCCCGCCGCGCAGCATCATGTCGCGCGCGAGCTTGGCCTGCCCGATCCCGCGACTCTGGTGTTCGCGCCCAACACGCACGATCTGCTCCTCCGCATCGTTTCGGCCCTGCCCAGGCGCCCGCTGCGCATCCTCACCAGCGACGGCGAATTCCACAGCTTCCGCAGGCAGGCCGCGCGCTGGGAGGAAGCGGGGGCCGCCACCGTCGAGCGCGTCCCGCTAAGCCGCGTCCCCGATGCCGCCCGCGCCGGCACGCACAACCTGATCTTCGCCAGCCATGTCCAGTTCGGCACCGGCGCGATCCTCGAGAACATCGAAGCCCTCGCCGCGCTCGCCCGGCCCGAGGGCCCCTGGGTGGTGATCGACGGCTATCACGGCTTCATGGCGGCCGAGACCGATCTTTCGGCGGTCGCCGACCGGATCTTCTACCTTGCCGGCGGCTATAAATACGCGATGGCCGGCGAAGGCTGCGCCTTCCTCCATGCGCCCCCGGGCTTCGGCCCGCGTCCCGAAATCACCGGCTGGTATGGCGAGTTCGACGACCTCGCCCGCGCCCCCGGCAGCATCGGCTACGCCCCCGACGCGCGCCGCTTCCTCGGCGCGACCTTCGATCCCTCGGGCATCTACCGCTTCGTCGCGGTGCGCGACATGCTCGCCGGCGAAGGGCTGACCACCGCCGCGATCACCGCGCACGCGGCGGCGCTGCGCAATCAGTTGCTCGCGGGCCTCGCCGCCACGCCGCTCGCCGAAGCCGAATTGCTCAACCCGCCCGGTCCCGGACTCAACGCCCGCTTCCTCGCCTTCCGCCACCCGCGCGCCGCCCAATGGCAGGCCGCGCTGCTGGCCGACGATATCGTCACCGATGTCCGCGGCGATGTGCTGCGCATCGGGTTCGGCCTCTATCAGGATGCCCGCGACGTCGCGGCGCTGCTCGGCGAGCTCGTCCGCCTGCCCCGGTAACCGAACAGGGCAAAAAGGGGCCGGGCGCCATGCGCGGCCGCCCGGCCCAGGCACCACCTCAGCGCAAGGCCAGCTTGCCCCGCGCACCCAGCGCCGCGAGGCGCGGTTCGAGCTGACGGTCCACGCCAGCCCGGCATTCGGCGATTCGGTCTTCCTCGCCGTCGCGCGCGCCGGCATAGGAGCCGCAGACCGCTTCCTTGGCGGTGGCGACGCGCCGGTTCAGCACGCGCAGGTCGCGCGGGCTCGACAGGTCGAGATCGTCGATGCGGATGCTCGCCTGCTTCTGCACGGGATCGGACGCGCCGGCCGGAGCGGCGAAGGTCAGCGCGGCGAGCGGGATCAACAGGGTCTTCATCGGGGCAACTCCGTGGTGTTCGACCCTCGGGAGGATCGCACCGGAGCCGCGCCGCCGGGGAGGATGAGGAGCTGATGATTGGCCGATGAAGTGCCGATCGATTGCCGATATTCGCGGGGACCGGGCGCTCAGGCGGCCCGCGCGACCCCCAGCCGGGGAATCTCGATCTTGGGACAGCGGTCCATCACCACCTTGAGCCCTGCCGCCTCGGCGCGTGCGGCGGCCTCATGGTTGATGACGCCGATCTGCAGCCACACCGCGGGCACCCCCGCCGCGATCGCCTCGTCCACCGCCTCGCCCGCCGCCTGGGGCCGCCGGAAGATATCGACCAGGTCGATCTTCTCGCCGATCTGCGAAAGCTCGCGAAACACATATTCGCCGTGGATATGCTCGCCGGTGATCTGCGGATTGACCGGGATCACGCGGTAGCCGCGCGACTGGAGATAGGCCATCACGCCATAGCTGGGCCGGTCGGGCCGGTCCGACGCGCCGATCATCGCGATGGTCTTCACGCCTTCGAGCAGCGCCTTGATGTCCTCGTCGCGTTCCAGCGGCATATCAGCCTCCCAGACGGCTGCTCACTTCGGCAGCCAGTTTCGCAAACACTTCGGCCTCAGGGCCGTTCCCGAACGCCGGCGGCTGGCCCGCGTCCGAAGCCTCGCGGATCGCCAGCTCGAGCGGGATGCGGCCGAGGAACGGAATCCCCAGCGCCTCCGCCGCTGCCTCCGCCCCGCCCTTGCCGAACGGGTCCGAGACCTCGCCGCAATGCGGGCAGGCATAACCGCTCATATTCTCGACCAGCCCCAGGATCGGCACGTCCATCCGCCGGAACAGGTCGATCGCCCGGCGCGCATCGATCAACGCGAGGTCCTGCGGAGTCGAGACGATCACCGCCCCCGCGGGCTTGTGCTTCTGCACCATGGTGAGCTGGACGTCGCCCGTCCCCGGCGGGAGATCGAGCACCAGCAGATCGGCATCCCATTCGGCATCGACCAATTGCCCCAGCGCGCTTCCCGCCATCGGCCCGCGCCACGCGATTGCCTGCCCCGGCTCGACCAGCCCGCCCATCGACAGCAAAGGGACGCCGAACGCGGTCTCGACCGGGATCAGCTTCTCCTCGCGATGCTTGGGCCGAATCCCGTCGACGCCCATCAGCCTGGTCTGGGACGGCCCATAAATATCGGCGTCGACCAGTCCGACCTTCCGCCCCGTCCTGGCCAGCGCGATGGCGAGATTGGCCGAGACGGTCGATTTGCCCACCCCGCCCTTGCCGCTCGCCACCGCGATCAGCCGCCGCGTGCGCCGCTCGCTGGTCTGGAGCACGCGGACCTCCTCGATCCCGGTGAGCGACAGCGCCGCCGCTCGGACATCGCCTTCCAGCTCGGCCCGTGCCGCTTCCGCCAGCCCGGTCACGTCGAGCACGATGCTCGCGCGCGCGCCGTCGATCCGCGCGGTGGCGCGGCCGGCGGCGATGGGGGCGAGGATGGCTTCGAGTTCGGCGCGATCGGTCATGGCGAGCGACATAGGGACACATTTGCGCGGCGCTACTGTAAATCCGCGTGCGCCGACCTATAAAGGCGGGATGGCAATTCATTTTCGCTGGCCCGTCTGGGTAAGCAGCTCGAAGAACGAGCCCCCCAAAAGCCCCTGGAGCGGAGGCGGCGGCAATGGCGGCGGCGATGACTCGTCCGGCGACGGGAAGGGCGGCTCGGGCGACGGCAAGGGCGGCGGCCCGCGCAACCCCTGGTCCATTCCGCCAGGCGGCTCGCGCGGCGGCGCGCGCGGCCCCGGCGGCACGATCGAGGATCTGTTCCGGCGCACCCGGCGCGGCGGCGGTGGCGGCGGCTTCGGCGGCGGCGGTCTTCCCGGCGCGTCGTTCAGCCCGCGTACCTGGCTGCTGATCGGCCTCGGCGTGCTGCTGCTCTGGGCCGGCTTCACCGCGTTCCACGCGATCAGCCCGCAGGAGCGCGGCGTGGTCACCACGCTCGGCCGCTACACCGGCACGATCGAGCCTGGCATCAGCTTCACCGCGCCCTGGCCGATCAGCCTGGTCGATGTGATCAATGTCCAGAATGTCCGTACCGAGAGCTTTCCGGAAAGCGGAAACGCCGAAAATCTGATGATCACCGGCGATCAGAACATCGTCGATCTTGCTTTCCAGGTCCGCTGGGACATCAACAACGCGGCCGATTTCGCCTATCAGATCAAGGATCCCAAGGAGACCGTCCGCGCGGTCGCCGAAAGCTCGATGCGCGCAGCAGTCGCGCGCGCCAGCCTCAACGACACGATCGGCCAGGGCCGTACCCGGATCGAGGTCGAGGTCCAGCAGGCGATGCAGCAGATCCTCGACGAGTATAATGCGGGCATCCGCATCCTCGGCGTCGCGATCAAGAATGCCAGCGCGCCGCAGGCGGTGGACGAGGCGTTCAAGGACGTCACCGCCGCGCAGCAGGACGCCCAGGCCGCGCGCAATACCGCCAACGCCTATGCCCAGCAGGTGCTGGCCGCCGCGCAGGGCGACGCCGCCGAGTTCGACAAGATCTACGAACAGTACAAGCTCGCCCCGGACGTCACGCGGCGCCGCATCTATTACGAGACGATGGAACAGGTGCTGGCGAAGACCAACAAGGTGATCGTCGAGTCGCCGGGGGTGACGCCCTATCTGCCGCTG
This sequence comes from uncultured Sphingomonas sp., assembly GCA_966251045.1. Classification (GTDB taxonomy): domain Bacteria; phylum Pseudomonadota; class Alphaproteobacteria; order Sphingomonadales; family Sphingomonadaceae; genus Sphingomonas. The sequence continues at coordinate 48,033 of CBINJP010000007.1, read as the reverse complement.
CCCGATCTCAGACGGCGCGAGGCCGCGCCCGATATCCAGGTTCAGGGCAAGCGCCCGGGAGGCAACCGATGAGCATGAGCTGGTTCCGGGGGCCCGTCGCCTGGCTCGTTTCCGCCGCTCTGCTGCTGGTGGTCGCGCTCAGCTTCTTCGTGGTCGTGCCCGAAACGCAGCAGGCGGTGATCCTGCGGCTGCGTCAGCCGATCGCGACGATCAACGCGTATCAGCCGGGCGAGCAGTTCGGGCGCACCGGTGCGGGCGTGATCTTCCGCATCCCCTTCGTCGATCAGGTGATGAAGATCGACAAGCGCGTGCTCGATATCGAGCTGCAGAACCAGCCGGTGCTGTCGACCGACCAGCTCCGGCTCGAGGTCGATGCCTATGCCCGCTTCCGGGTCGTCGATCCGCTGCGCATGGTGCAGACCGCGGTGTCCGAGCAGCGCGTCGCCGAACAGCTCACCCCGCTCTTCGCCTCGGCGCTGCGCAACGAGCTGGGCAAGCGCTCCTTCGCATCGCTGCTCAGCCCCGAGCGTGGGCAGGTGATGGAGAATATCCAGGCCGCGCTTCAGAAGCTGGCGTCGCAATATGGCGTCCAGATCGTCGATGTGCGGATCAAGCATGCCGATCTGCCCACCGGATCGCCGCTCGATTCGGCCTTCCAGCGCATGCGTACCGCGCGGCAGCAGGAAGCCGCGACGATCCGCGCCCAGGGGCAGAAGGAAGCCACGATCATCCGCGCCAACGCCTCGGCCGAGGCCGCGAAGATCCAGGCCGCCAGCTTCGGCAAGGACCCGGAATTCTACAATTTCTTCCGCGGGATGAAGTCGTACCGCAACACCTTCCTCTACGCGGGGGACGACAAGGGCGACACCTCGATCATCCTGTCGCCCAACAACAGCTATCTCGAACAGTTCATGCGGCCCCGATGAAGAAGGTGACGAGGGGCAACGATGATGCTTGCTAACCGTTCATATTCAATCGGCGTTCAGCTTTCGGACGCGAAAACTCGCGACGAACGCGATCCCTTTGCATAGAGGACCCATCCTGTGCGTTATGCTTACGCCCTAGCCACCGCCCTGCTGCTCAGCGGCACCGCGGTCACCATGACCCTCCACCAGCCCGCCGGCGCGCAGACCGCGCAGAACGAGCCGGGCGCGATCCAGGTGAACAGCGCACCCCAGCCCGGCGCGCCGATGAGCTTCGCCGACATGGTCGCGCGGCTCCAGCCCGCGGTGGTCAACATCTCGACCACGCAAAAGGTGACGATCAACACCGATCCGATGGCCGGCACCCCGCTCGAGGGCCGCTTCGGCGGCGGCGGCCCGGTCACCCGCACCGCGGAATCGCTCGGCTCGGGCTTCATCATCTCGGCGGACGGCTATGTCGTCACCAACAATCATGTGATCTCGGCAGGCGCCAGAGGCGCAGTCGTCGAGAGCATCACCGTGACCCTCTCGGACCGTCGCGAATACACGGCGAAGCTCGTCGGCCGCGATCCGACCTCGGACCTCGCTTTGCTCAAGATCGAGGGCGCCAATTTGCCCTTCGTCCGCTTCGGCGATTCGTCCAAGGCGCGGGTCGGCGACTGGGTGGTCGCGATCGGCAATCCGTTCGGCCTCGGCGGATCGGTGACGGCGGGCATCATCTCAGCCGTCCACCGCGTCACCGGCAGCGGTCTCGCCAATGACCGCTACATCCAGACCGACGCCTCGATCAATCGCGGCAATTCGGGCGGCCCGATGTTCGATCTGGCCGGCAACGTCATCGGCATCAACTCGCAGATCCTGTCGCCCACCGGCGGCAATATCGGCATCGGCTTCGCGATTCCCGCCGAGGAAGCCCAGCCGATCATCGAGACGCTGATGAAGGGCGGCACCGTCCAGCGCGGCTATCTGGGCGTCGCGATGCAGGATGTCGACGCGGGCATCGCCGACGCGCTCGGCATCCCCAAGGATCGCGGCACGCTGATCTCGCGCGTCGAGCCGGGCCAGGCCGCGGCCAAGGCGGGAGTCCAGCAGGGCGACGTGATCGTCAAGGTCGGCGGCAAGGACGTCACTCCCGACCAGACGCTCTCCTATCTGATCGGCGGCCTCAAGCCGGGCACCAAGGTTCCGCTCGATATCGTCCGCGACGGCAAGCCGGTGAAGCTCACCGTGACCGTCGGCACCCGCCCCTCCGAGGATCAGCTCGCCGCCGCGCAGGGCAATGGCTTCAGCGCCCCCGGCGAGGATGAATCGGACGCGTCGCCGGAGACCCAGTCTGCCGCGTCGCTGGGCCTGCGCGTCGTCCCGCTCACCCCGGACATCGCCCAGCAGCTCCGCCTGCCCGGCGGGGTCAAGGGCGTGGTGATCGCCAATATCGATCCGTCGAGCGACGCCGCGGGCAAGGGCCTCCAGCCCGGCGACCTGATCGCCTCGGTCAACGGCACCGCCGTCGCCACTGGCAAGGATGTCGCGGGGATCGTCGCCAGCTCGAAACAGGCCGGCCGCAAGCGCGTCCTGCTCTTCGTCCAGCGCGGCAATCAGGGCCGCTACATCCCGGTCGAGATCGGCGGGTAACGCCGCCCAGATTCCCCTCCCTGCAAGGGAGGGGCTAGGGGTGGGTGAGAAAAGGCCGGGCTCGATGCCCGGCCTTTTCTTTAGCCTCGACCTAGCGGATCGCTCGCTCCGCTCGCCACCCACCCCCTGCCCCTCCCTTGCAGGGAGGGGAGTCAGACAGCTATCGCTGGCGCTCCACACAGGAGCGTATCATGGCAGGCGAAACGGGCATCTTCATCGGCACCGGCGGCGGCCACCCGCTCGAGCTCGTCCTCAAGCGCGCCAACCGCCACGGGCTGATCGCGGGCGCCACCGGCACCGGCAAGACCGTCACCATCCAGGGCATGATCGAAAGCCTCTCCGCCGCCGGCGTCCCCTGCTTCGTCTCGGACGTGAAGGGCGATCTGTCGGGCCTCGCCATGGCCGGCTCGCCCATGAGCAAGACGCACGAGATCTTCGCCGCCCGCGCCACCGAGATCGGCTATACCGGCTGGGCCTATGCCGACACCCCGGTGCAGTTCTGGGACCTGTTCGGCGCGCAGGGCCACCCCATCCGCACCACCGTCAGCGAAATGGGCCCGCTCCTGCTCGCCCGGCTGATGGACCTCAACGAAGTCCAGGAAGGCGTGCTCACCATCGCCTTCACCGTCGCCGACAAGGCCACCGACGAAGTCGGCCAACCAAAACCCCTGCTGCTGCTCGACCTCGACGACCTCCAGTCGATGCTCGCCCACTGCGCCGAGCGCGCCGACGAGCTCGCCACCAGCTACGGCAATGTCTCCAAGGCCAGCGTCGGCACGATCATGCGCGCGCTGCTCCAGCTCCGCAGCCAGGGCGGCGAGCATTTCTTCGGCGAGCCCGCGCTCTCGATGCAGGACTTTCTCGCGACCGACGACAAGGGCCGCGGCGTGGTCAACATCCTCGCCGCCGACAAGCTGATGCAGAGCCCCAAGCTCTACGCGACCTTCCTGCTCTGGCTGCTCTCGGCCCTGTTCGAATCGCTTCCCGAGGTCGGCGATCCCGACAAGCCCGTGCTCTGCTTCTTCTTCGACGAAGCGCACCTGCTGTTCGACGACGCCCCCAAGGCGCTGCTTGAAAAGATCGAACAGGTCGTCCGCCTGATCCGCTCGAAGGGCGTCGGCGTCTATTTCATCACCCAGAACCCGATCGACATTCCCGACACCGTCGCGGGCCAGCTCGGCAACCGCGTCCAGCATGCGCTGCGTGCCTTCACCCCGCGCGACCAGGCCGCGGTCAAGGCGGCCGCCACCACCTTCCGCGCCAACCCCGGCGTCGATGTCGCGACCGTCATCACCGAATTGAAGGTCGGCGAGGCGCTCGTCTCCATGCTCCAGCCCGACGGCGCCCCCGCGCCGGTCGAACGCACGCTGATCAAGCCGCCCGCCTCGCGCGTCGGCCCGGTCACGCCGCAGGAGCGCGGCATCCTCATCCAGACCGACGCGGTCGGTGCCAAATACGACACCCTGTTCGACCGCGAATCCGCCGAGGAAATCCTCGCCGCCAAATCCGCCGAAGCCAGCGCTGCCGCCGCCGAGGCGGCCGCGACCGACGCCGCCGAAAAGGCAGCCGCCGCGCAGCAGAAGGAAGAGGCCCGTCTCGCCAAGGAGGCCGAACGCCAGCGCCTCGCCGCCCAGCGCGAGTCCGACCGCCAGGCCCGCCTCGAAGCCCAGGCCCAGCGCGCCGCGGAGCGCGAGGCCGCCAACAACCCCTGGAACCGCGCCATCACCGGCGCCACCCGCAGCGCCACCTCCGCCGCAGGCCGCGCGGTCGCGGGCGAAGTCTCGAAGGCGATCTTCGGCAAGAAGAGCGGAGTCGGCGCGAGCATGATCGGCGGGCTCGTGCGCGGGGTGCTCGGGGGATTGTTCAAGGGGCGGTAGGCCTCGGGTTGCGCGGACGCCTTATTCTCCCCTCCCTGGAAGGGAGGGGTCGGGGGTGGGTGGGCCCGAGAATATCCCCAACAGCCGCCAATATCGCTTCCGCCACTCCATCCGGATTTGCGATCACATCCGAATTCCAGAACCGAATCACCCGCCATCCCAGCCCTTCAAGAAAGGCCGTCCGTCCCGCATCGCCAGCGGAATCGATATGCTGGCTGCCATCAAATTCCACCGCCAGCTTCGCCTCCCGGCAGGCAAGGTCGACGATATAGCGTCCAATGGTGAGTTGCCGCGTGAACCGCGGCCGGAAACGCGACACTCTCAGCCAGATCAACCGCTCCGCCTCGGTCCCGTTATTGCGCAGTTCGCGAGCGCGTTCAGTCATGAAAAGCGGAATTCTCGGCATCGCTTCAAACTGCCGCTCCGCCAAGCGGAGAGCAACCCACCCCCAGCCCCTCCCTTTCAGGGAGGGGAGCAGCTATGATGTGCCAACTCGGGGGAGAATCACATGCTCGTCCTGCGCAGCTTCGCCTCGGTCCTCGCCGGACTGGCCGTCGTCGTCCTGCTCTCGGTCGCCACCGACCTGCTCATGCACCGGACCGGCATCATCCCCGACGGACCGATGTGGAACCCGTGGCACAATGCGCTCGCGCTCCTCTATCGCTGCGCGATCCAGGTGCTGGGCGGTTGGGTGACGGCGCGGCTCGCCCCGCGCAACCCCGTCCGCCATGCGGTCATCCTCGGCTTCATCGGCACCGCCGCCGCGCTCGCCGGGCTGATCGAGATGGGCGGCACCTACGGCCCGATCTGGTACCCGGTCGCGCTGACGGTCAGCGCCCTCCCTACCTGCTGGCTCGGCGGCTGGCTGCGCACCCGCCGCGCCTGAGCAAAAACCGCTGTCCTACAACGGCCGGCCTGTGCCACCATGCGGCGATGCGATCCTCGCCAGCCCGTGCGCGACCGACACTGTATTTTCCTTTTCCGGGTAAGTGCATTGCCGCAAACCGCGGTTTGGCCTCCATTTAATTCTACGTAAGCGCACCGGAGTACCTGCCAAATGGCCACAGCCGCCCGCCCGCTCGCAGAACTCACCCTTCGCGGGATCATTCTCGGCGCCGTCATCACCGTCGTCTTCACCGCCGCGAATGTCTATCTGGGGCTCAAGGTCGGCATCACCTTCGCCACCTCGATCCCCGCCGCGGTAATCTCGATGGCGATCCTGCGCTTCTTCAAGACCGCGAACATCCTCGAGAACAACATCGTCCAGACGATCGCCAGCGCCGCGGGCACGCTCGCCGCGATCATCTTCGTGCTGCCGGGCCTGGTGCTGGTCGGCTGGTGGAGCGGCTTCCCCTACTGGACCACCGCGCTCGTCTGCATGGTCGGTGGGATCCTCGGCGTGATGTTCTCGGTGCCGCTCAGGCGCGCACTCGTGACCGGATCGGACCTGCCCTATCCCGAAGGCGTCGCCGCCGCCGAAGTGCTCAAGGTCGGCGCCGCCAAGGAAGGCGATGTCGAGAATGCACGCGGGCTCAAGGTCATCGTCATCGGCTCGATCGTCTCTGCCGCCTTCCAGATCGTCGCCGCGATGAAGCTCGCCGCCGCCGAGGCCGCGAAGAATTTCAAGATCGGCGCCGGCGCCACGGGCATGTCCACCAGCTGGTCGATGGCGCTGATCGGCGTGGGGCATCTGGTCGGCCTGTCGGTGGGCGCGGCGATGTTCCTCGGCATGATGATTTCATGGGCGGGGCTGATGCCCTGGCTCACCTCAGGCGTTCCCGGCGAGCTCGATACCGTGGTCAACACGGTGTTCCGCAGCCAGGTCCGCTTCATCGGCGCGGGCACGATCGGCGTCGCCGCGATCTGGAGCCTGATCAAGATCCTCGGCCCGATCGTCGGCGGGATGCGCTCGGCCTTTGCCGCGCAACGCGCGCGGCAGGGCGGAGAGCTGCTCGCGCTGAGCGAGCGCGACCTGCCGATCGGCATCGTGCTGGGGACGAGCCTGCTCACGCTGATCCCGATCGCCTGGCTGCTCTGGACCTTCTCGGCGGGCGGCCCGGTCCATGACCATCCGCTCGAAGTGATCGCGGGCACCCTGGTCTATGTCGTCGTGATCGGCGTCATCATCGCCGCAGTCTGCGGTTACATGGCGGGCCTGATCGGTGCATCGAACAGCCCGGTCTCGGGAGTCGGCATCCTCGCGGTAATCGCCGCCTCGCTGCTGCTCGTGATGATCTTCGGCAACACCAACGCGCCCGAGGATACGCGCGCCCTGGTCGCCTATGCGCTGTTCGCCACCGCGATCGTCTTCTCGGTCGCGACCATCTCGAACGACAATCTGCAGGACCTCAAGACCGGGCAGCTGGTCGGCGCGACGCCGTGGAAGCAGCAGTTCGCGCTCGTGCTCGGCGTGGTCTTCGGCAGCCTCGTCATCCCGCCGATCCTCGACCTGCTCAACACCGCCTTCACCTTCCAGGGCGCGCCGGGCGCCAAGGAAACCGCGCTCGCCGCGCCGCAGGCGGCTTTGATCTCCAGCCTCGCCAAGGGCGTGCTCGGCGGCGATATCGACTGGAACCTGATCGGGCTCGGCGCGGGCCTCGGCGTGGTGATCATCGCGCTCGACGAGACACTGGGGAAGATGGGCAAGATGCGCCTGCCGCCGCTCGGGGTCGGCATGGGCATCTACCTTCCCATGGCGCTGACGCTGCTGATTCCGGTCGGCGCGCTGATCGGCCATTTCTACAATCGCTGGGCCGAGCGCACCGCCAACCCCGAATTCGCCGAGCGGATGGGCGTGCTCGCGGCGACCGGACTGATCGTCGGCGAGAGCCTGTTCGGGGTCGCTTTCGCGGGCATCGTCGGCGCGACCGGCAACGACGCGCCGCTCGCGGTGGTGGGCGAACATTTCGAGACGATCGCGGGTATCGCCGCGCCGATCCTGTTCTTCGGGACGATCGCGCTGCTCTACCGCAACACGCGCAAGCTGGTCACATCTGTGCCAGCAGCGAGCTGATCGGCACGAAGGCGAAGGCGACCGAGCTGTCCGCGACCCCATAGGGGATGAACAGCTTGTCGCCATGCCGGATCGCGCCGCAGGTATAGACGACGTTGGGAACATAGCCCTCGCGGTCCTGGTCCGCCGCCGCGAGGATCGGCTCCCGGGTCCGCCCGATCACCTTCGAGGGATCGTCGAGGTCGAGCAGCGCCGCGCCGATCGAGTATTTGCGCATCGCGCCGACGCCATGCGTGAGCACCAGCCAGCCCTTGTCGGTCTCGATCGGCGGCCCGCAATTGCCCATCTGGACCAGCTCCCAGGGGTAGAGCGGGGTCAGCAGCGTCTCGCCGCCCTCCCAATGGGTGATCGTGTCGGACGAATGGAGGAAGATATTCTCCCCATCCTGCCGCCCGAGCATCATATATTTCCCGCCGATCTTGCGCGGAAACAGCGCCATGCCCTTGTTCCGCGCCGCCGCCCCGGTCATCGGCACCAGGTCGAAGCTGCGCCAGTCGCGGGTGCGCAGCAGCTCGGACTGGATCTGCGAGCCGTTATAGGCGGTGTAGGTTCCGATCCACTCCTCGGTCCCGTCGTCATGGCGGAAATGGCAGATGCGCAGGTCTTCCAGCCCGTTCGACTGCGCCTTGGTGATCGGGAAGATGACCGTGCCGGAGAGGGTGGAGTCGCGGTGGCGATAGACCGTCACCGGCCCCTCGGGCACATGCTCCTCATCCTCATGCGCATCGGCCGACGTCGCGAAGGGCGGCTCGGGCGCGAGCTTCATCTGGTTCTTCTCGGTGATGATCCCTTCGCGGAACGCCACCGACGAGATATGCCCCTCCCCCACCGCGCGCAGGCTCATCAGGATGCGCATGCTGCCCTTGGGCATGCCGCTCTGGTCGTAATGCGGCACCGCGCTGGGGTTCATCAGCGCGGCGGCGGCATAGCTATATTCGTGGCAGAAATAGGCGCCGATCAACTGGCGCTTCTCGTCGCCGATCTGGCTGCCGTCGAGCCCCAGCTGCGCCTCGATCTCGTCATAGCGCGTCATGAACACACGCCGCGTCTGCCAGTGCCGCGCCTCGAAATCCTTGAGCACGATCTCGAGCTGGTTGCGCGCCTCGCCGGGCGACATGTCGAGCACTTCGCGCACCAGCCGCTCGGTGCGGCTTCCGGCCTTGCCGTTCGACTGCCAGCCGATATGGAACGGGCGCACCACCACGCGCGACGGGTCTGCCTTGAGCCTCAGCGCGTGAGTGAACAGATCGAGCATTCACACCCCCTGAACCGGCCCCGCGACCTGCGGCGCCTCAAGCGACGGCGAGCGCCGGTCCTGCCACGTTTGCCGCGGCCTTTGAAAGGGTGGAAATCGCGCAATTGGCCAGTTGCAGCGCCAATATCGATTCGGCGCCCTGATTGCGGTTGAGCCCGGTCGGCATCAGCCCGTCGAAACAGCCGCCATCCTGCGCGGTCGCGAGCGGGAGTTCGAGGTCGTTGGCGCCGAGGTACCAGCGATAGGCGCGCATCGCCTCCTCGGTCCAGCGCTTGTCGCCGGTCGCCTCGTGCGCGGCGACGCAGGCGTCGATCGTCGCCTGCGCTTCCAGCGGCTGCTGGTCGAATGGGAGCGGCTCGGCGTATTCGCGCCCGAAGCTCTCGGTGCCCACCGCGCGGAAGCGGCCGTCGGGCGAGGTCTGGCGCGACACGATCCAGTCGAGCGTATCAAGCCCGACGCTCACAAAGTCCTTGCGGCCCAGCGCGATTCCGGCGCGGATCAGCGCCTCGGGCAGGCGGGCATTGTCGTATGCCAGCACGATCTCGAACCAGGTCCATTCGGGCCGCCGCGCCGCATCGAGCAACGCGATCAGCTCGTCGCCGAAGCGAGTCAGGATCGTCCGCGACAGCGCATGGCCCGGACGCGATCCGAGCATCGCCGCCGCGCCCAGCATCGCGAAGGCATGCGCGCGCGGCGATCCCAGCTCGAGCATGATCGAGGCGGTGGCATCGAACATCGCAACCGCCCAGTCGCGATGCTTCTGCGCCCGGGCGTCGCGCGCGGTGACCCCGAGCGCCCAGATCGTCCGGCCGTTCGAATCCTCCGAACCTGCCTCCTCGCACCAGCTGCGGTCGAAATTCATGAAGTTGCGGAAGCGCCGCGCCTCGGGGTTCCAGGCATGCTGGACGAAGCTCGAATAGATCGTCGTCCATTTGTCGCGCACGGCCGGATCGAGCGGCTCGATCTGGCTCATCAGGATCAGCGCGCGGGCATTGTCGTCGATGCAATAGCCGTGACGGCGATCGGGGATCGAAAAGACCGAATGCTGGAGCATGCCGGTCGCGTCGCTCATGCGCTCGACCGCGGCGATATCGGGCCGGAGCATCGCAAGCTCGGCGGTAGGCTTGGGCAGCAGGCGCGGCTTGCGGATCAGCGTGCCGGAAATCTCCGCGATCGAGGTCTCGGCCAGGCGCGACCACAGCATCGTCCGGCCGCGGGCATAGGCGCGCGCGGAGAGTTCGGCGCGCGCGCTGCCATCGGTCAGCAACCGGGCGATCTCGCGCGCGAAACCGCCGGCATCGCCGAAATCGACCAGCACACCATGCCCGTCCGCCAGGATCTCGGTCGCGTGGACATAGGGCGTTGAAACCACCGCCTTGCCGACGCCGACCGCGTAGGAGAGCGTGCCCGACGTGATCTGCGCGGGGTTGGTATAAGGCGTCGCATAGATGTCCGCCGCCTGCAGATAGTCGATCAGTTCGTCATGTTCGACGAACGCATCGATGAACTGGACCTGCGCGCCGACCCCCTTCTCGTTCGCGAGCGCCTTCAGCCGGTCGCGATACGCCTCGCCCTCATGCGCGATGAGATTGGGATGCGTGGCGCCGAGCACGACATAGAGCGCGCGGGGATGCTTCGCGACGATCTCCGGCATCGCCGCGATCATCGTCTCGATCCCCTTGTTGGGCGCGAGCAGCCCGAAGGTGAGGATCACCTCGCGCCCCGCCCAGCCGAAGCGCGGCTTGTGCTCGGCGGGATCGGTGAGCGGGCGATCGGGCACGCCGTGCGGGATCGTCGCGATCTTGCGGTCATCGACGCCGTGGACGCGCTTCAGGATGTCGCGGCCCTTCTCGGCCATCACGATCACCCTGGTCGCGCGGCGCAACAGCGCCTCCATCACCCGCCGTTCGTCGGGATTGGGATTTTCGAGCACGGTGTGGAGCGTCGCGATGACAGGGATGGAGATGCGGTCGAGCAGCGCGATCAGCAGCTCGCCCGCCGATCCGCCATAGATGCCATATTCGTGCTGGACCCACAAAGCCTGCGCGCCGCTCGCCTCGATCGCGCGCGCGGCGTCGAGATAGGCGGAGCGGTCATGCTGCGCGATCGCGCGGGTGACTTCGGGGGGATAGGCATAAAGGCCCGGATGGTCGTCCATCGCATAGACATCGACCTGAAGCGCGGGAAAGCGCGCCTTGAGCGCCGAATAAGTGTCGGTGGTGTAGGTCGCGATGCCGCACTTGCGCGGAAGGAAGTTGCCGATCAGGGCCAGATGACGGAGCGCGGGGCCGTTGAACGGGGTCATTCCGATCCTTTCGCATTTGCGATTCGATACAGGCCGAACGGCCTTCAGACCCCCTCCAAACTCCCTGTTTTCAATATGGTTGCGTCAATGTTGCGGCGCACAATCTATCAGAACGCCGAAACGCTGTAAATCTGCCGTTCAGCCGCGTCCCCGGTAACCGGGAACGTCCTGCGCGGGGACCCAGACCTCCGCCGGCGGCGCGCCCGATTGCCAGAAGACGTCGATCGGAATACCGCCCCGCGGATACCAGTAACCGCCGATCCGCAGCCACAGGGGCTTCATCTCGGCAAACAGCCGCTCGCCGATCCCGACGGTGCAATCCTCGTGGAAGGCGCCGTGGTTGCGGAAGCTGCCCAGGAACAGCTTGAGCGACTTGGACTCGACGATCGTCTCGCCGGGCACATAGTCGATCACCAGATGCGCGAAATCGGGCTGGCCGGTGATCGGGCAGAGCGAGGTGAATTCGGGCGCGGCGAAGCGGATCAGGTAGCGCGATCCGGGCCGGGGATTGGGGACGTAATCGAGCGTGGCTTCTTCCGGAGAGGCGGGGAGCGCGGATTGCTGGCCGAGATGCTTGGGTTCCATGAGGGGCATGTAGGCGTTTGCTCAGCGCAATGCATGAGTCTTTGTTGGTGCATCGCGTTGCCCGAAAACCGGTTCCCACTTTTCGGCGCGATGCACTAGGAGAGAGCCATGGACTCTCTGGTGAGCACCGAATGGCTGGCGGGCGAACTGGGCGCCGCCGATCTGCGCGTGGTCGATGCGAGCTGGTTCCTGCCCGAACATGGCCGCGACGCGGCGGGCGAATATGCCGCCGGCCATATCCCCGGCGCGGTGTTCATGGACCTGAACGCCTTTGCCGATACGCGCAGCCCCTTGCCGTCAATGCTCCCCCCGCCCGAGCAGCTCGCCAGCCGGATGCAGATGCTGGGGCTGGGCGACGGGCTGCGCATCGTGATCTACGACGACAGCCCGCTTCATACGTCCGCGCGCGCCTGGTGGATGCTGACCGCCTACGGCACCCCCGATGTCGCGATCCTCGATGGCGGGCTCGCCAAGTGGAAGGCCGAGAAGCGCCCGGTCGATTATCATATCCCCGATATCCGCCCGCGCCACTTCACTCCGCGCCATGCACCGCAAGGCGTCCGCAGCCTTACCGAGATGCGGGTGACCACGGACCAGATTGTCGATGCCCGCGGCCCGGCACGCTTCGCCGGGCTCGAGCCCGAACCGCGCCCCGGTGTGGTGCCCGGGCATATTCCGGGCTCACGCAACCTGCCCTATGCCGACTTCTTCCACTCCGACGGCACTTGGAAGCGCGACGTGACGCTCCGCGCGGTGTTCGAGAGCGAGGGGATCGAAGTCGAGCATCCGCTCACCGCCACCTGCGGATCGGGGATCACCGCCGCCGTGGTGGTGTTCGCGGCGCACCTGCTGGGGCACAAGGCCGCGCTCTATGACGGGAGCTGGGCCGAATGGGGCGGCGACCCGACGACTCCGAAGGCGACCGCATGAGCGACAAAAAGGACGGCACGAAGATCGTCGAGGCGGGTCGGCGCAAGGAATGGACGCAGGGAATCGTCAATCCCCCGGTGTGGCGCGCCTCGACGATCCTCTATGACAGCATCGCCCATCTCCGCGCGACCGGCGCCAGGGATACGCACCACACCCTCTTCTACGGCCGGCGCGGGACCCCGACCCAATGGTCGCTCGCCGATGCGTTGACCGAGCTCGAGCCCGGGGCCGAGGCGACCCTGCTCTTTCCGTCCGGGGTGGCCGCCGTCGCGACCGCCCTGCTCGCGGTGCTTTCGCCCGGCGACCATTTGCTTGTCCCCGACAGCGCCTATGACCCGACGCGCAGCCTGGCGAATGGCCTGCTCAAGCGGATGGGCATCGCCACAACCTTCTACGATCCGCTGGTCGGGGCGGGGATCGCCGATCTCTGCACCGATGCCACCCGGGCGATCTTCATGGAGAGCCCGGGCAGCCTGACCTTCGAGGTGCAGGACCTCCCCGCGATCGTCGCGGTGGCGAAGACGCGGGGCATCGCGACCTTGCTCGACAATACTTGGGCGACGCCTTTGCTGCTCCCGGCGATCCAGATGGGCATCGATTATTCGATCCTCGCCTGCACCAAATATATCGGCGGCCATTCGGACGTGATGCTGGGATCGGTCACCGCGGCGAAGGGCCAGTATGAGCGGCTGCGTACCGCGACCTACCAGCTCGGCCAATGCGCTTCGCCCGACGACGCCTGGCTCGGGAGCCGCGGACTCAGGACGATGGCGATCCGGCTGAAGCAGCATGGCGAGGCCGGCCTCAGGATCGCCGAATGGCTCAGGAGCCGGCCCGAAATCGCGCGCGTGCTCCACCCCGCCTTTCCCGAATGCCCCGGCCACGAGTCCTTTGTCCGCGACTTCAAGGGCCCCGCCGGGCTCTTCTCCTTCGTCCTGAACGGCGGCGATGAAGCCGCCCGCGCCGCGCTGATCGACGGGCTGGCGCATTTCGGCATCGGCTATAGCTGGGGCGGCTATGAGAGCCTCGCCATCCCCGTCGATCCGCAACGCTATCGCACCGCAACGACATGGCAGGCCGAGGGGCCGGTGGTCCGGCTCCAGATCGGGCTCGAGGATCCCGACGACCTGATCGCAGATCTCGACGCCGGGCTTGCCCGCTTCCGGAACGCGAGGGGCTGATGGACCAGCTCGGGCAATGGCTCGCCGCGCAGGGCATGGCGCTTCCCAGCGACGGCGATCTGCTCGAAGCGAGCATTGCGTTCGGGCTCGCGGTCGCGGCGCTCGCGGTCGGCTGGCAGGTCGGCCGCTCGATCGGCGAAAGGCTGACCGGGCTTTGGGCCGAGCACGTCGTCGCCGACAATCTCGAGGGGCTGGCGCCGCGCATGTCGGCGATCAGCCGGCATGGCAGCGCGGCCCTGCTGCTCGCGATCATCACCGCCGCCTGGCCCTGGCATCCGCTCGCCACGGTCGGGCTCGGCTTCGCGACCGGCGCCGCGGTGGCGATGCTGACGGTCGCGATCCTGCGGGGCCTCAACTTGCCGCGCTGGGCGGCGTGGACGATGGCGGGCATCGCCTTCACCGCGGTGCTCAGCCGCGCGGTCGGCGGCTTCGCCAAGATCCGCACCAATCTCGACTATTACGGCCTCACCCTCGGCACGATGCGGGTCAGCCTGCTCTCGGTGCTCACCGTGCTGATCACCGTGGTGCTCCTGTTCGCCGCGGTCCGGTTGATCAACCGGGTCAGCGGCCAGGTGATCCAGCGCTCGCAGGGCTTCGACCCCACCCAGAAACTGCTCACCCAGAAGCTGGTGGCGATCGGGGTGGTGATCCTCGCCTTCTTCATCGGGATCGACGTGCTGGGGATCGATCTGACCGCCTTCGCCTTGTTCAGCGGCGCCTTCGGCCTCGCGGTCGGCTTCGGCATGCAGAAGACGATCGGCAACCTGATCGCCGGAATCATCCTGCTGATGGACCGATCGATCAAGCCGGGCGACGTGATCGTGGTCGGCGAGAGCTTCGGCTGGGTCAACAAGATCGGCGTGCGCGCGGTCAGCGTGATCACCCGCGACGGCAAGGAGCATCTGATTCCGAACGAGAATCTGATGACCCAGGAGGTGGAGAACTGGTCGTATACCGACCGCAACGTCCGCGTCCGGATTCCGGTGAAGGTCGCCTATGATTGCGATCTCAAGCTGGCGCAGGAGTTGATGTTCCAGGCCGCCAGGGAAAGCCCGCGCGTACTCGATGCGCCCAAGACCAATGTGCGGCTGCTTGCGTTCGGGGACAGCGGGGTGGAGCATGAGATCCTGGTCTGGATCAGCGACCCCGAGGACGGCGTCGGCAATGTCCGCAGCGACGTGCTCAACCGGTTGTGGCTGCTGTTCAAGGAGAAGGGAATCGAAATCCCCTTCCCGCGCCGCGACGTGCGAATCCTGGAGGGGAAGCCGCCGGAGGGGCCGGGCGCGCTTACGTAGAATTAAATGGAGGCCAAGACGCGGTTTCGCGCGGCCCTGTTCCGGTTGACAGGGTTGGCGCCGGGATCGGGAAAAAACTCCACTCCCCGCGAAGGCAGAGACCGAGCGTAGCTGACGATTTCAAAGAGCGCGGTTCCCGGCGAAGGCCGGGGCCCAGTTTCGGCGCAGTCTCGATGGCATCGCGCCTTCTCGATGCATGCCCGGCTGGACCCCGGCCTTCGCCGGGGAACAGGGTAGCCAAGCAGGCGAAATCCTACATTTCAAGCCCTCCCCTCCCGCCGGGCGGCGCGGCGCACTATAGTCGTGCGCGTGCCCTCCGTTTCCGTCACCGCCCGCATCGCCGATCGTGTCGCCGCCATTCCCGCCGCGGAGTGGGACGCGTGCGCGGGCGGGGACAATCCCTTCGTCTCCCACGCCTTTCTCTCGGTCCTCGAAACCTCGGGCTCGGCGACCAGCGAGACCGGTTGGCAGCCGCTGCCGATCATCGTCGACGGCGCGGACGGCGCGCCCGCCGCCATCGCGCCGGCCTATGCCAAGTCGCATTCGCAGGGCGAATATGTGTTCGATCATGGCTGGGCCGATGCGTGGGAGCATGCCGGCGGGCGCTATTATCCCAAGCTTCAGGTCGCGGTGCCCTTCACCCCCGTCCCGGGTCCCCGGCTGTTGCTGCGCGATCCGGCGCTCGCGCCCGCGCTGATCGGGGCGATCGAGGCGGTGACTGACCGGAACCGGCTGTCCTCGGCGCATGTCACCTTTATCGACGAGGGCCAGCTGCCGCTGTTCGAGGCGGCGGGGTGGCTGCTCCGCGCGGGGACGCAGTTTCACTGGCTCAATGACGGCTATGCGTCGTTCGAGGATTTCCTGGGCGCGCTGGCCAGCCGCAAGCGCAAGGCGATCCGGCGCGAGCGGGCGGAGGCGGTGAAGGGGCTGACGATCCGGCATTTGACCGGGGCCGAGATCACCGAGGCGCATTGGGACGCGTTCTGGGAATTCTATCAGGATACGGGCAGCCGCAAATGGGGGCGCCCCTATCTGACGCGCGCCTTCTTCTCGATGCTGGGCGAGGCCATGGGGGACAGCGTTTTGCTGATCCTTGCCGAGCGCGACGGAGAACCGATCGCGGGGGCGCTCAACCTGGTCGGCGCCGATGCGCTGTACGGGCGATACTGGGGCGCGGTGGACGAGGTGCCGTTCCTCCATTTCGAGCTCTGCTATTATCAGGCGATCGAGGCGGCGATCGATCGCGGGCTTGCGCGGGTCGAGGCCGGGGCGCAGGGCGAGCACAAGCTGGCGCGCGGCTATGCGCCGGTCACGACCTGGTCGGCGCACTATATCCCCGATCCGGGGTTTCGCCGCGCGGTGGACGAGTTTCTCCGGCGCGAGCGCGCGGCGGTGGCGCATGAGCAGGAATTTCTGGGGGAGATGATGCCGTTTAGGCGGTCAGGCTAAATCCTCTTCCGGAGGGGGGAGGGGGACCAGCCGGAGGCTGGTGGAGAGGGATTATCCACGGGCGGTGCCGCTTGAGGATAATCCCCCTCCACCGCTTCGCGGTCCCCCTCCCCCTCCGGGGGAGGATTTAGAAGTCATTCCTGCGGGGCCATCGAGTTGGTGATCTGGCTGCCATCGTCGCGCATCGTGGCGAGGCGGCGCGGGACGGGAAGGTCCTGTGGGGTGGGCAGCGCCGGCGCGACGCTGCGGTCGACCTTGAACAGCACGCTGGTGCCGTCGCGCCAGACCGGGATCAGCCCCTGTTCGAGCCGGCGGTCATAGGCTGGGGGACGGATCACCCAGACATAATCGAAGGCGTCGCGCGGGAAATTGACGAGCATCCAGGCGATCGGCCGCCAATATTCGCGCGGGCACTGGACGTCGGTGACCATTTGCGACGGATCGTGGACGAAGCGCTTGGCGATATCGCCGCGCGGCCGGTCCGCCAGATAGCGCACCGTGAGCAACTGTCCGCCCGCCATCGACCATTGATCGTTGGTGTAGGCGAGCTTGCGTTCGAGCGCGAGCGCGGGGACGTGCTGGAGGCGCGTCATCGTCCATTCGTTGTAGCAGGTCTCGCCGACGAAGCTGACCAGCCGCGCGCCGACCGGAAGATGATCGAGCGCCTTGAGCTGGCGGTCATATGCCGCGTCGTAGAGCGCGAAGGACCAGGTCGTGGCCACCATCCGCGCGCCGAAAAAGGCGAGCCCGAGCGCAGCGACGGTCGCCGCGCCACGGATCGACAGGCCGGGCTTGGGCCGGATCGCGATGATCGCGATCGCGACGAGAAAGGGCACCAGCCGCATATCGGCATAGGCCGATCCGAACACGATCCGCGGCAGCAGCAGGAACACCGCGAGCAGGAATACCGCCGACAGGCCAAGATTGCGCGAATATTGGATGTTCGGATCGCGGATCGCCTTGAACAGCAGCATGAACAGCACGCCGACGCTGGCGATGTCGAACAGCTGCCAGCGGTCGCGGAACATCTGGGTGACCCAGAGAATCTTGGCGCGCCAGTTGAACCAGTCCCCGGTCTGGCCGCCGACATGCCCGCCGCTGCGCCACATCAGCATCAGCAGCACGGGCGGCGCGAGCACGAGGCACTGGAGCCCGGCATGGAACCAGGGGATCAGCCAGTCGGCGACCAGGTCGGCGGGCCGACCGCTGCCCGACCGCTTCCTGATATCATGCTGGCGGATCAGCTCGGCCGAGAAGGCGAGCACGCCGAGCACGCCCCAGCCAAAGGTGTGCGTCACCCAGATCAGGATCGAGATCGGGAGGAAGACGATGTTGCGCCACATCAGCTTGCCCAGCCGCGCGAGCCGCAGCCACAGGCCGAAGGCCAGCAGCGCGAACGCCATCGACAGCGCGAAATTGACGAAGCCGAAATGGAAGGGGAAGCTGTAGGCCAGCGGCAGCGCGAACAGGGCGGTGGCGGGGATGCGGCCATGCACCTCGCGCGCGATCCACAGCAGCCCCGCGACCGTCATCGCCGGGATCGTCATGACGATCAGCTTGACCGCGAGCTCGAGCCCGAAAAGCTTGGAAAGCGGGATGATCAGCAAGTCGACGCCGAGATTGCCGATCAGGCTCCACTGGAAATTATACCAGTCGTCGAGCCAGGGATATTTGGCGTAATCGAGCTGGACGCGGTAGCGCCCCATATGCCCGGGCAAATCGACCAACGGCGGAATGTCCGGCCAGAGCAGGGGCACGATCGCGAGCAGGGTCGCGCCAAGCACGAACCACCGTGTCTGCCACCAATGCAGCTTTTCGCCCCTGTCCATCGTCCCCGTCTTTAGTGGAGGATCAGCGGACGCGGTAGAGCCGAATTGCGCCGCCGGTGGGCACGGGTTCGAGCCATTCGGGCGGCGGCAGGCTGGACTGGAGCCGCTCGGCGAGGCTGCCGGGACGGAGCCTTTGCAGCCCATCCTCGTGGAGATTGTCGGGGCAGATCGCGACATAGGTCACGCCCTCGGCCTTCGCCTGTTCGCGGGCCTTGTCCGGCGGCGAGAAGAAGAAGCGGTACATGGCGAGGTTGCCGGCATTGTTGCGGTGATAGACCGCGGCGACCACGTGGTGCGGGGTCATGCCGGTAAGGTAGGCGCCGAGATCGAGCGGGGCCATGATCGTGCCCCTTGGCTGGGCGGCGACGGCGCGCAGCGGCTCGGCGGCGGTGCAGAGCTTCTGCTCGGCCTTGGCGGCGACGAGCGGCTTGGCGAAGGCGGCGTCCATCTGGAGCGCGATCACGTTCCAGCTGATCCCCGCGCCGAAAATCCAGAGCGCTAGCCGCTTGGCAAGCGTCGACTCGCGGGCGAGCAAAGCGGCGAAGGGGATCACCGCGATTCCGGCCATGATATAGGTGACGCGGACCGCGGCGATGGCGGCGATGGCGCTGATGAGCATGAAGATCGCGAAGCTCTGCCACTTGGCGTCGCGGACGCGGGTGAGCGCCAGCGCGGTGCCGGTCAGAACGAGGCCGCCATAAGCGAGGCTGGTGCCGATCGTGTCCTGCCCGACGAACAGGTCGCGCGCCTCGCTGACATTGCGCATCCAGACATGCTGAAGGAAGGGATCGAGCGCGCCATAGGGGCCGGCGAGGCAGACGCTGCTGGTCTGGTATGAGAGGAGCGCCGCGCCGCCGCCGAGGATCGCCGCGGCGGCGAGGCGGGGCTTCCAGTGCGTGG
The DNA here is from genome assembly GCA_966251045.1 of uncultured Sphingomonas sp. Taxonomy (GTDB): domain Bacteria; phylum Pseudomonadota; class Alphaproteobacteria; order Sphingomonadales; family Sphingomonadaceae; genus Sphingomonas. The sequence continues at coordinate 28,859 of CBINJP010000007.1, read as the reverse complement.
CGACGCGGCCGGAGAGGCCCATCAGCAGCCATGCGCCCGACAGCGCGAGGGTGGCGCGGGTCGAAGCCGGGGTGAAGCCGTCGCACCATTGCTCGGGCCAGACCTGCGGATGAGCGAAGACGAGCAAGGCCAGCGTGGTGCCGCCGAGCGCGGCGCCGAAGCCGAGTGCGCGCGAATCGTCATCCTTGCCGCCAATGAGCCAGGCGATGCCGATCGCTGCCATGCCGGCGATGATCTCGGGCGCGGCCTCGAGCCCGATGGCGAGGCTGAGCGCGGCGGCGAGGCCCGCGATGAGCCCGCGCCTGAAGTTGGGCGGGGCGATGATCGAGTCGACCAGCACCAGCGTCAGCACGATCTGGAGCGCGTGGTGGTCGATCCGGCCGGGGATGAACAGGCTGATCGTCGGGAAGGCCAGCGCGGCGAGGATCAGCGCGGGGATGCCCGCCTTGTCGCCGCCGAGCCGCGCGGCGATCCGCGCGACGAGCAGGAGATAGAGGAAGAACAGGATCGCCGGATAGACCACCGCCATCGCGATCTCCGCCCCGCTGGTGCCGAGCAACGGGGTGAAGAGCAGGATCAGCAGCGCGGGTCCCGCATCGGCGATCCGCGACCAGTGCATCGACGCGCCCTCCGGCGGGCCGAGGCGATATTGCATCAGATCGTTGAACCCCTGACCGCCCAGCCAGTCGCGGACCTGCGCCAGGCGCGCCATATCGTCATTGTCGGGGAGGCGGAGCAGGCTGAGATTGCTCCAGTCCTTGATCGCCCAGGCCGTGGTCAGGATCACCGCGATCGCCAGCGCGAGCAGCAACCGGGGCACGGGCATTGCGCGCGCGGCGGGCTGGTCCGGGGCGGTCAGGGTGGCGGCGGTCATTGCGCCGCTTTTCGCCCGCGGCCCGTTAAGATTGATTGAAAGCGTTAACCAAAATTTCGGGAGCGCGGGGGCATTGCTGGGCGAACCTCAGGAGCCTCCATGCCCGCCTACGCTGTCCGCAAGTCCGACCGCCCCTTCGTCCGTCCGCCCGCGCCCGAGGCGGAGATCGAATTGTCGATCGTGATGCCGTGCCTCAACGAGGCCGAGACGCTGGCGGTGTGCGTGAAGAAGGCCAAGGCGTTCCTCGCCGATCATGGCCTGACCGGCGAAGTGATCGTCGCGGACAATGGCTCGACCGACGGATCGCAGCAGATCGCCAACGCGCTCGGCGCGCGGATCGTCCACGTCCCCGCGCGCGGCTATGGCGCGGCGCTGATCGGCGGGATCGAGGCGGCGAAGGGCAAGTTCGTCGCGATGGGCGATGCCGACGACAGCTATGATTTCGGCGGCCTGATGCCTTTTGTCGAGCAGCTCCGCGAAGGCGCGGACCTGGTCATGGGCAATCGCTTCCAGGGCGGGATCGCGCCGGGGGCGATGCCGCCGCTGCACCGCTGGCTGGGCAACCCGGTGCTGAGCTTCCTTGGCCGCATCTTCTTCAGGATTCCGGTCGGCGACTTCCATTGCGGGCTGCGCGCCTTCAACCGCGATTCGATCCGCGAGCTGGGGCTGACCACGCCCGGGATGGAATTCGCCAGCGAGATGGTGGTCAAGGCCGCGATCGAGAAGCTCGATATCCGCGAAGTCCCCACCACGCTCCAGCCCGACGGCCGCAGCCGCCCGCCGCACCTGCGCACCTGGCGCGACGGCTGGCGGCATCTGCGCTTCCTGCTGATCTTCGCGCCGAAGTTCCTGTTCCTCTATCCCGGCGTCGCGCTGGCACTCGCGGGGCTCGCCGGCGTGCTCGGGCTGATCGGCGGCGACGTGCGGCTGGGCGGGATCGAGTTCGGCGTCCACACGATGATCTTCGCCGCGATGGCGGTGCTGATGGGGTCGCAGCTGATCGGGCTCTCCGTGATGGCGCGCCGCTACGGCACCATCGCCGGCATGTGGCCCGAAAGCGGCATGATGCGCCGCGTGCGCAACTGGTTCTCGGTCGAGCGCGCCTGCATCCTGGGCGGGCTGATGCTCGCGCTGGGCATCGGCGGCGCGGTCACCGCCACCGCGATCTGGGCATCGAGCGGCTTCGGCGACCTCAACCCCGCCGCGCTGATGCGGCTCACCATCCCCTCGATGCTGCTCGGCTGTATCGGGCTCCAGATGGTGGTGACGGCGTTCTTCATCGGATTGCTGGATCAACCGCGCCGCTAGAAATCGGACTCCGGCATGTCCGGATTCGCTATCTAGTCTTTCGCGATCCCGATATGATCGGGCCGTGTTCGAACTTTTGCTTTCCCCCGACTATGCCCCCTTCGCGGTCGCGTTCGTGGTGATGATCGGCATCGGTCTGATCGAAGCGGTCGGGCTGGGGCTGGGACATCTCGACATCGACGCCGATATCGACGCGCATGGCGATGCCGGCGCCGATCTGCTCGGCTGGCTGGGGCTCGGGCGCGGGCTGCCGATCCTGGTGTGGCTGACTTCGCTGCTCGGCTGCTTCACCGTCGCGGGCTTCGCCGTCCAGCAGGTCGCGACCGCCATGTTCGGCGCGCCGCTTCACTGGGGCGTGGCCAGCATCGCCGCGCTCGCGATCGGCGGATTCGCCAATGTCTTCGCCGCTTATGGGCTGGCGCGAGTCTTTCCCAGCTTCGAGTCGAGCGTCATCCATGCGGACGATCTGCTGCGCCATCGCGGCGTGGTGCTCGAGGGCGCCGCCGCGCGCGGGCGCCCGGCACGCGCCAAGGTGACCGACCGCTTCGGCCAGGCGCATTACGTCATGATCGAGCCGCATCACGACCAGGACGTGATCGCGCAGGGCGAGACCGCCTTGCTGGTCCGCAAGGAGGGGCAGCTCTTCTTCGCGGTACCCGAAGAGCAGAAATTGCTGCAAACCATCTGAAATCGAATCGAAATTTGGGGAGGAAACGTTGGTCGAGCCGCTGCTGAACATCCTGATCTACGCAGGTATCGCGCTGATCACGCTGATCGTGATCGGGCTCATCCTGACGCGGCTCTATCGCCGATCGACCAAGGACATCGCGCTGATCCGCACCGGGTTCGGCGGCGAGAAGGTGGTGCTCAACGGCGGCGTCCTGTCCTTCCCGGTGCTGCACGAGCTGATGCAGGTGCGGCTGACCACGGTGAAGCTCGAAGTCTCGCGCCTGAACAAGGACGCGCTGATCACGCTCGACAAGCTGCGCGTCGATGTCGTCGGGCTGTTCCACATCAAGGTGAAGCCCGATTCGCAGTCGATCGCCGCCGCCGCGCAGACGCTCGGCGATTCGGTCAACAGCCCCGATGCGGTGATGGCCTTGCTCGACGGCAAATTGGTGTCGGCGCTGCGCTCGGTTGCCGCGACGATGACGATGGAGCATCTCCACGCCAACCGCGCCGACTTCATCCAGAAGGTGCAGGAAGCGCTGATGACCGATCTGGACATGAACGGCTTCCAGCTCGAATCGGTCTCGATCACCCATTTCGACCAGACCGCGTTCGAGCATTTCAACGAGAATAACGCGTTCGACGCCGAGGGCCTGACCGTGCTCACCCGCACGATCGAGGAGCGCAAGAAGATCCGCAACGACATCGTCGCGACCAACCGCGTCGAAATCGAGCAGCGCAACCTCGACGCCAACAACCAGTCGCTCGCCATCGCGCAGGAGGCCGAGCAGGCGCGGCTGACGCAGGAGCAGACGCTCGCCGCGCGGCGCGCCGAACAGGCGACCGCGATCGCCACCGCCGAGGCCGAGCAGACCCGGCTCGCCGAGATCGCGCGCATCGCCGCGGCGCAGGCGCAGACCGTCGCGCAGACCGAAGCCGACAAGGTCGTCCAGACCGCGACCATCGCGCGCGACGGCGCCGTCCAGACCGCGGCGATCGAGCGCGACCGCACCATCGAGATCGCGCGCATCACCACGGCGGTCCAGACCGCTCAGAAATCCGAGGAGGAATCGACCGCGACCGCCGCCGCCAACGAGGCCCGCGCGCTGGCGATCCGCGCCGAGGAAAGCGTCGCGACCGCGCGCGCGACCGAAATCGCCAATCGCGAGAAGAATGTCGCGGTCATCGCCGCGACCCAGCGCGCGCAGGAGGAGGCAGTACAGATCACCGTCGCCGCCACCGCCGAGAAGGAAGCCGCCGAGGCGCGCGCGGTGGCGCTGCGCACCGAAGCCACCGCCGAGGCCGATGCGGAGAAGTCGCGCGCCGAGGGCCGCGCCGCGGCGTTCAAGGTCGATGCGGCAGGTCAGACCGCGCTCAACGAAGCGACCAATGTGCTCAACGACACCCAGACCGCGTTGCTGGTGCGCAAGGCGATGCTAGAGGCACTGCCCGCGATCATCGCGGCGGCGAGCAAGCCGATCGAGCAGATCGACAAGATCTCTATCCTCGACGCGCGCGGGCTCCACGGCGATGCGGGCGCGCCGGACGGAGTGACGGGCGGCGGCACCAACCTCGCCGATTCGGCGGTGGCGGCGGCGATGCGTTACCGCGTCGGCGGGCCGCTGATCGACGCGCTGATGGCCGAGCTGGGGATGAGCGGCGGCAACCTCAACGGGATGCTGGCCGGCGCGGCGGCGCCGATCGTGGCCGAAGTCGTCGATGTCGAGGGCGACGACGAGCCCGAGGACGAAGCGAAGAAGGATTGACGCTTCCGAACCGCTTTACGCCGCCGGAGATGCGCGCGCGGCTGGCGCTGATCGCGGAGAGCTATCACCGGCTCACCGGGCGCGAACTGGTGCCAGCGCCGGACGATCCGGCGCAAGCCTTGTGGGACGCGCCCGGCGTGATCGTGGCGCATGGGACCGAGGCAGATCCGGTCTTCTTCTTCGGCAATCGCGCCGCGCTGGAGCGGTTCGGGATGACGCTGGAGGCGTTTATGGGCATGCCCTCGCGGCTTTCCGCCGACCCGCTGCACCGGGACGAGCGGCAGGCGCTGCTCGACCGGGTGACGCGGCACGGCTTTATCGACGATTATAGCGGCGTGCGGGTCGCGGCGGATGGCCGCCGGTTTCGCGTCGAGGCGGCGACCGTGTGGAACCTGATCGACGCCGAGGGTATGATCCACGGCCAGGCCGCCACCTTCGATCGCTGGACCGATCTGGGCTAAGCCTCGACGGCCGCCGTGGTCCAGCCGAGGCTGGGGATGGTGATCGAGCGGCGGCCGGAGAGGTCCACGCGCAGCACGATCGAATTGCGCTCCTCCATATAGCTCAGCACGCGGCGCGCGCGGCCGAGCGAGCTGGTGCCGTAGATGCGCGCGAGTGCCTCGTCGCTGGGCGAGGCCTCGCCTTCGCGCGCGGCCCGGGCGATCAGCAGGAAGGCGCCGAGCATTTCGTCGGGAAGGCCGTGCGCGGCTTCCAGCGCGGGCGCCCATTCGCCGTCGAGCCCCTCGAAGATGCCCGCGCGCGCGGCGGCGAGGCGGCGCGTGAAGCCGGCGAGATCGAGTGGCGGCTTGCGCAGGCCGGCCATGCGGCAGCGCACGCCGAAATCCTGGAAGAGCACCGCGGCGGCGCGCATCGCGGCATCCGGATCCTCGACGATGGCGCGCAGCGCTTCGGCCATCACCGCGTCGGCATCGATCGTCTCCAGCCAGTCCTCGTTCGGCGCGGGGGCGGGCTCGGTGCCGGCCAGTTCCTCCATCACCAGAGCCGGCGCGGGGCGCGGCGGGGGCGGCGGCGGTAGCGGCAAGGGCTCGTCCATCGCGGCGAACAGCAGCTCGCGCATGTCGCCCGCGGCGGCGCTGGGCAGCGGGACGAGCGTCGGGCTGGAGCTGCGCGCCGAGGTCTCGACCGCGCCGATGCGCACCATCGCCGGGCGGCGGGCGATGGCGGGGCCGAGGCCGAGAAAGGTGCCGCGCGCAAGATCGCGGATGCTCTCGGCCTGGCGGCGCTCCATGCCGAGCAGGTCGGCGGCGCGGGCCATGTCGATGTCGAGGAAGGTGCGGCCCATCAGGAAGTTCGACGCTTCGGCAGCGACGTTCTTGGAGAGCTTGGCGAGGCGCTGGGTGGCGATGATCCCGGCGAGCCCGCGCTTGCGCCCGCGCGACATGAGGTTGGTCATCGCGCCCAATGACGCGCGGCGGACCTCCTCGCTGATCTCGGCGCCGGCGGCGGGAGCGAAGATCTGGGCCTCGTCGACCACGACCAGCGCCGGAAACCAATGCTCGCGCGGGGCATCGAACAGCCCCATCAGAAAGGCGGCGGCGCAGCGCATCTGGCCTTCCATTTCGAGCCCTTCGAGGCTGAGCACTACCGAGGTGCGATGCTCGCGGCAGCGCGCGGCGAAACGGGCGATCTCGGCCACCGAATAATCCACCGCTTCGATCGCGACATGGCCATAGGGACCGGCAAGCGTGACGAAATCGCCCTCGGGATCGATCACCACCTGCTGGACCTGGCCCGCGCTGCCTTCGAGCAGGCGGCGCAGCAGATGCGACTTGCCCGAGCCCGAATTGCCCTGGACGAGCAGGCGCGTGGCGAGAAGTTCCTCGAGATCGATCGACACCGGCTTGCCCGAGCCGTCCACCCCCATGTCGACCTGAAACGTCATCGCTCCCAGCCATGCGCGAGGGGCGCAGGGCGGGGCAAGCGCGAAGCGATGGGGCGACGAGGATAGCTGGGGATAAGCCTCTCCATTTTCGCCTCCCCGGCGAAGGCCGGGGCCCAGTTGGGAGCGCCCCACGGTTCTCGCGCCATCCCCCGTTCACCAAAACTGGGCCCCGGCCTTCGCCGGGGAGGCGGTTGGGGTTATGGCTGCGGAATGATCGATCTGCTTACCCTGTTCAACGCGCTGATGCCCAAGGATTGGGGCTCGCGGCGCGTGGCGAAGGATGTCGCCTATGGTGACGATCCCCGGCAGGCGCTGGATGTGTACGCACCGCGCGGAAGCGGACCGTGGCCGGTCATCGTTTTCTTCTATGGCGGCGCGTGGGACAGCGGGCACCGGCAGGGCTATGCTTTCGCGGCGCGGGCGCTGGCGGCGCAGGGGTTCGTGGTCGTCGTGCCCGATTACCGGCTGGTGCCGCAGGTCCGCTATCCCGGTTTCGTGCAGGACGGCGCCGAGGCAGTGCGCTGGGTGCAAGCGCATGCGGGTGGGTATGGGGGCGATGGCGAACGCATCCTGCTCGCGGGCCATTCGGCCGGGGCCTATATCGCGGCGATGCTGGCGCTCGACCCGTCATGGCTGGGCGAGGATCGCGAGGCGGTGCGCGGGCTGATCGGACTGGCGGGGCCGTACGACTTCCTGCCGCTCGACGATCCCGCTTCGATCGCGGCCTTTTCCGAATGGCCCGACCTGCCCGCGACTCAGCCGGTGGGCCATGCGCGCGCGGGTTCGCCGCCCGCGCTATTGCTCCACGGCGAGCCCGATACGCGCGTGAAGGTGCGTCACAGCAAGGCGCTGGCGAAGGAGCTGGCGGCGGCGGGGAACGACGCGCGGCTGACGCTCTATCCGAAGCTCAGCCACACCGCGATCGTCACCTCGCTCGCGTTGCCTTTGCGCGGGCAGGCGCCGGTGCTTGCCGATATCGCCGCGTTCGCGCGCGAAGTGACCGCCTAGCGGTCGCGCCGCCCCAACAGCCGCAGGCGAAGCGCGTTGAGCTTGATGAAGCCCGCGGCGTCGCGCTGGTCGTACGCGCCCTGATCGTCCTCGAAGGTGACGACCTTTTCCGAATAGAGCGAGTTGGGCGATTTGCGGCCGGTGACGATCACATTGCCCTTGTAGAGCTTGAGCCGGACGGTGCCCGAGACCTTCGCCTGCGAATGATCGATCGCGGCCTGGAGCATCTCGCGCTCGGGCGAGAACCAGAAGCCGTTATAGATCAGCTCGGCATAGCGCGGGGCGAGCTCGTCCTTGAGATGCGCGGCGCCGCGGTCGAGCGTGATCTGCTCGATGCCCCGGTGGGCGAGATGAAGGATGGTGCCGCCCGGCGTCTCGTACATGCCGCGCGACTTCATGCCCACGAAGCGGTTCTCGACCAGATCGAGTCGGCCGATGCCGTGGGTGCGGCCATAATCGTTGAGCTTGGCGAGCAGGTTGGCGGGGCTCAAAGCCTCACCATTGATCGCGACCGCGTCGCCGCGCTCGAAATCGACGGTGATGACCTCGGGCGTGTCGGGCGCGTCCTCGGGATTGACCGTGCGCGAATAGACATAGTCCGGGACTTCCTGCCACGGATCCTCGAGCACCTTGCCCTCGGACGAAGTGTGGAGAAGGTTCGCGTCGGTCGAGAAGGGCGCTTCGCCGCGCTTGTCCTTGGCGATGGGGATCTGGTGCTTCTCGGCGAATTCGATCAGCCGCTCGCGGCTGGTCAAATCCCATTCGCGCCAGGGGGCGATCACCTTGATGTCCGGGTTCAGCCCGTAATAGCCGAGCTCGAAGCGGACCTGGTCATTGCCCTTGCCGGTCGCGCCATGGCTGACCGCGTCGGCACCCACCAGCTTGGCGATCTCGATCTGGCGCTTGGCGATGAGCGGGCGGGCGATCGAGGTGCCGAGCAGGTACAGCCCCTCGTACAGCGCGTTCGAGCGGATCATCGGGAAGACGAAATCGCGGACGAACTCTTCCTTGAGGTCGTCGATGAAGATGTGCTCGGGCTTCACCCCGGCCATCTCCGCCTTGCGCCGCGCGGGCTCGAGCTCCTCGCCCTGCCCCAGATCGGCGGTGAAGGTCACCACTTCGCACTGATAGGTCTGCTGGAGCCATTTGAGGATCACGCTCGTATCCAGACCGCCCGAATAGGCGAGGACGACACGGTTGATCTTCTCGGACATGGACTCAGACTCCTTGGGGACGGGGCGCTTTAGGGTCCGTGCCCAAATCCCGCAACAGCCGGGGCAGATAGGCGCCCAGCGTCGCCGCGCGGTAGATATAGCTCAGCGTGAAGGCGATCCACACGCCCCATAGCCCCCAGGGCCGCATCGCCCAGTCAGTGGCGATGTAGAGCGCGGTGGCGAGGATCGCGGCGTTGCGCAGCGCCCTGCCCCCGGTCGCGCCGATGAAGATGCCGTCGAGCAGCCAGGCGGGGGTGCCGAGCAGGGGCAGCAGGGCCACCATCGGGAGCATCGCGATGGCGGTCTCGCGCACGCCGGGATCGGTCGCGACGAAGCGGATCGCCGCCTCGCCTCCCAGCCAGATCAGCACACAGGCGAGCGCCGCGAAGCCGAAGGAGAATTCGCCGGTGAGGCGGATCGCGCGCTTGAGATCGGTAGCGCTGCGGGCGCCGATGGCGAGGCCGACGCGCGATTCGGCGGTGAAGGCGAATCCGTCGAGCACGAACGCGACCAGCCCGACCGCCTGGAGCAGCACCTGGTTCGCGGCGAGCGGCACCGCGCCGAGACGCGCGCCGGCGTTCGCCAGCCAAGTGAACAGAGTCAGCAACGCGACGGTGCGGATCATGATGTCGGCATTGACCGCGAACAGGCGGGCGAGCGCGGCGCGGTGGAACAGGCGCGCCTTGTCGCGGACGGCATGGAGGCGCGGGGCGACGAGCAGCAGGCCCATCGCCAGCGCGGTCCATTCGGCGGAGGCGGTGCCGAGCCCCACCCCGCGCGCACCCATATGGAAATGCCAGACGAAGAGGATGTCGAGCCCGGCATTGACGAGGTTCATCACGATCTGGAGCGCGAGCGCCGAACGGCTGCGGCCCAGCCCCAGCAGCCAGCCATTGACCGCGAACACCGCGAGGCTGGCCGGGGCGCCGAGGAAGCGCGCGGCGACATAGGCTTTTGCGGATGCATCGACATCGGGGCCGCCCGCGAGGATCGCGAAAGCCGCGGGGATCAGCAGCAACTGGAGCAAGAGCAGCGCCGCGCCGAAGCCGAACCCGACGAGCAGCCCGCGCACCAGCATCGCATCGACCTCGGCGCGGTCCCCCGCCCCTTCCGCCTGCGCGGTCATGCCCGTCATCCCCATGCGCAGGAAGCCGAAGCTCCAGAACAGGAAGTTGATGATCGTGGTGCCCAGCGCCACCCCGGCCAACGCCGCCGCGTCGCCGGTCCGCCCGATCACCGCGACATCGACGATCCCGACGAGCGGCACCGTGGTCTGGCCGAGCATGATCGGCCATGCCTGCGCGAAGATCGATCGGCGGGTGAGCGGCAGGCTGGCCATGGACCGGCGCCTTAGAATGCCCCCTCCACGCCGTCACCCTGAACTTGTTCCAGGGTCCATCGTGCACCCGGCGACGACGTCGCCTGTGGAGAGATGGATGCTGAAACAAGTTCAGCATGACGGCGCTTTGGTTTAGGCTTTCGCCTCTTTGGAGCGTGAAAGCATGGCCGAGATCAAGACCAAGGCGACCGAAGTCAGTCCGGACGACTTTCTCGACGCGGTTCCCGATCCCGTCCGCCGCGCCGACGGCAAGGCAGTCGATGCGATCATGCGCCGCGTCACCGGCCTTGAGCCGAAAATGTGGGGGCCGAGCATCGTCGGCTATGGCAGCTACACCTACAAGTACGACAGCGGGCACAGCGGGACAATGTGCCGGATCGGCTACAGCCCGCGAAGGGCCGAGCTGGTCCTCTATGTGCTGAGCGGCAACCGGCCGGGGCAGGATGAGCAGCTGGCGAAGCTGGGCAAGCATCGCAACGGCAAGTCATGCCTCTACATCAAGAAGCTGGCGGACGTTGACCTGGACGTGCTCGAAACGATGGTCCGCGAAAGCTGGGACGACATGAACCGGCGCTACCCGGACTGAAGCATGAAGGGCGCGCCCGCGTTCTCGTGCAGCGCCGCCTCGTCCTCCACCATATAGTCGCGCGTATAGGGCAGGGCCGAGCGCGTGCGGGCGAACTGGAGCTGGTAATTGACCAGCCCGCCATGGAAGAAGCTCGCCATCGATCCCGCCAGATAGAATTGCCACATGCGGAAGAAGCGCTCGTCATAGAGCGCGACGATCTGCTCGCGCGCGGCGGTGGCGCGATCGTACCAGTGGCGCAGCGTATGCCCGTAATGCTCGCGCAGCACCTCGACATCGGTCAGGTAGAAACGCATCCCCTCATAGCCGCGCGCAATCTCCGACAGCGCCGGGATATAGCCGCCGGGGAAGATATATTTGGAGGTGAAGCGGTCGGTCACGCCGGGCCCGCCCGCGCGGCCGATCGTGTGGAGCAGCATCACGCCCTCGGGCCTCATCAGCTCGCGGCATTTGGCGAAGAAGGTCCGGTAGAGGGGCGGGCCGACATGCTCGAACATGCCGACCGAGACGATCCGGTCGAACTGGCCCTCGACATCGCGATAGTCGGTCAGCTCGAAGCGGACCTTGCGCGCCACGCCCGCGATCTCGGCGCGCTGGCGCGCGATCCTGAGCTGCTCTTCCGATAGCGTCACGCCCAGCACATCGGCACCGGTCTTTTCGTGGAGGTAGAGCGCCATCCCGCCCCAGCCGCAGCCGATATCGAGCACGCGCATCCCCGGCTCGATCGCGAGCTTGGCGGCGATATGCGCCTTCTTGTCGGCCTGCGCCTGTTCGAGGCTGTTCGCGGGATCTGTGAAATAGGCGCAGCTATATTGGCGGTCGGCATCGAGGAAGAGGTCGTAGAGCCCCGCCGACAGATCGTAATGATGCGCGACGTTGCGCTTCGCCCGGCGGCGCATGTTGATCCGGCCGATGCGGTGGAGCGCGCCGTCGAGCGCGCGGCGGAAGGCGCCGGGACGAAGCCGGCGCTCATTCTCCTCCCACGGATTGTTGGCGGTCATCAGCATCAGCAGGTCGCGGATGTCGCCGCCCTCGACGGTGAGGCTGCCGTCCATATAGGCCTCGGCCGCGCCGAGCGCGGGATCGCGCAGGATCCGCCCCGCCACGCCCGGACCGAGCCGGAGCGTGACCGGCTTGAACGCCGGATCCGGGACGCCGAAGCTGCGCGTGCTGCCATCGGCATGAACGACGGTGAGCGGCCCGCGCTTTACTGCGCGCAGAAAGAACTGGTCGATCAACGCCATATGCGGCTTCTACGCCGCAGCGGCCCGCCAGTTCCAAAATGGATGAATCAGATTCCGGCGTACCATTGGTAGCCGTTCGAATCCTCCCAATAGCCGCCCTTGCCGCCATGGATGCCGGCAAGGCTGGCGACCGCCTCGACTCGCATCACGAATTTGGCGTGCTTGTAGCCGAGCTGGCGCTCGACCCGGAGACGGATCGGCGCACCATGGCCGGTCTCGAGCGGGCGGTCGTTCATCGCCCAGGCGAGGATGGTCTGCGGGTGATAGGCGTCGATCAGGTCGATCGATTCATAATAGGGCGTCGTGCCGAAGCGGTCGGCGCAGTGGAAGACGATGAACTTCGCCTCCGGCCTGAGCCCCGCGAGATCGAGGATACGCGAGAGATGCGGCCCCTGCCATTTGCCGATCGCGCTCCAGCCCTCGACGCAATCGTGGCGCGTGATCTGCGCGCGCTGGGGCATCGACCGGAGCTGGGCGAGCGACAGCGCGAGCGGACGCTGGACGAGACCGTCGACCTTCAGCCGCCAGTCGGCAAACTTGTTCGCTTCGAGCGCGGCATATTCGGGGGTGTTCGCGGTCTTGTTGCCGTTGACGCGGAAGCGCGGGCTCATCTGATCGGCGCGGAACTCGCGCGCGAGCGCATTCGGCCCCATGATCGAGCGCTGCAGGAACCGGTGCGCATCCTCGCCGCTTTCGAGGATCGACCTGCCAGTGGGGTTGCGGATCACGCTGTCGCAGCCAGCGAGCAGCCCCGCGGCCCCGGTGACGAGCAAATTGCGCCGGGTGATCATTCCTCGGGCACCTTCCACTTGCCGGTGATCATCGAACGCACCTCGTTGATCGGCCCGGCCAGGATCACCAATGCCAGGTGCACGACCGTGAACAAGGCAATCAGCGCCATCGCGATGAAATGCACCGACCGCGCCGATTGCCGGCCGCCGAAAATGTCGGTCAGCCAGGGCCAGGCGGCGTCCATCCCGGGCGACAAAGCGAGGCCGGAGAAGATGATGACGGGCAACAGGACGAACAGCACGCCCACATAGCTGAGCTTCTGGAAGATATTGTAGGCGCGCGGGTTGGCAGGATCGTGGAAGCGGAAATCGAGATGCGCCTTGGCGTCCTCGATCAGATGCGCCGGTTTCAGTTCCGCCTTTCGCACCCGCAGGTCGCGCTGGATGTGGCGGTTGGCGAGGCTCCAGACCAGATAGGCCAGCAGGGCGAACGCCAGCACCAGCGCGAAGAAGAGATGCCAGACTCGCGCGCCCGACAGGCTGTAGGTCGAGGGGATGGTGAGCCACCAGGGGAAGCGCGGCAGCACCAGCCAGGCATGGTCGAAATTCGCGCCATAGTCGCCCCAATAGAGGCGCCGGTGCGCGTTCGAGATGGTCAGTCCGCTGCCGATCAGCACGATCACCGCGACCGCGTTGATCCAGTGCCAGACCCGCGTGACGAGCCGGTGGCGATGGACGATGCGCGAGGACGTCGGGGGCGGTTCAGCCTCTTCCATACGCAATACTAACGCATGAGCGAGGTTTTCCGAAATCCTCCCCCGCCAGGGGGAGGTGGCACCAAAGGTGACGGAGGGGGAGGACACGAGACAGGAGCCGCCGCCCGCCCCCTCCGTCGCGCTGAGCGCGCCACCTCCCCCTGGCGGGGGAGGATTGGAACGAAAGGTGCGTCACGCGGAGGCCCAGGCCTACTCCGCCGCCGCCAGATGCCATTCGGGGGCTTCCTCGCTGTCGCGCAGCCGCTGCGATTCCTCGTACATGTAATCGCGCGTCATCGGGATCGCGCTGCGGTGCTTTACGAACTGGACCTGCCAGTTGACCAGCCCGCCATAGCGGAACGCGGCCTCGGCCCCCGCGAGATAGAATTGCCACATGCGGAAGAAGCGCCGGTCGTACATCGCGACCATCTCGTCCTCGGCGGCGTTGGTGCGGTTGTACCATTCGTGGAGCGTGTGCGCGTAGTGATAGCGCATCCCCTCGACATCGGTGACGATCATCTTGTGGCGCTCGGCCTCCGAGACCAGCTCCGACAGCGCGGGGATATAGCCGCCGGGGAAGATATATTTGCGCGTCCATTTGTCGGTGGTGCCGGGCACCCCCATCCGGCCGCAGCAATGCGAGACCATGATGCCGTCGAAGGTCAGCAGCCGGTGCATATGCTCGAAAAAGCCGGGATAGTGCGGGACCCCAAGATGTTCGATCAGCCCGACATTGACGATCCGGTCGAACTCGCCGGTCAGGTCGCGATAATCCATCAGCTCGAACTTGACCTTGTCCGCCACGCCCTCGGCGATCGCGCGTTCCTTGCAGAAGGCGATCTGATCGGGCGCGAGCGCGATGCCGAGCACCTCGCAGCCATAATGGCGGTGGAGATAGAGGCCGAGCCCGCCCCAGCCGCAGCCGACATCGAGCACTTTCATCCCGGGCTTCAGATAGAGCTTGGCGGCGAGATGCGCCTTCTTGTCGAGCTGGGCCTTTTCGAGCGTGTTCGCCGTGTCGCGGTAATAGGCCATGGTGTACTGGCGGTCGGTATCGAGGAACAGCTCGTACAGCCGCCGGGTCAGATTGTAGGTATGCTCGGCATTGCTGCGCGAGCGGGCCTTCCAGTTGATCTGGTCGATGCGGCCGCCGATCGTGTCGATCGCCTTGCGGAAGAAGCCCTTGGGCAGGATCGGATCGGGCGTCTCGAACGGGGCGTTATACTGGAAGAGCAGGATCAGGTCGCGAATGTCGCCCTGGCTGATCACCATGCGGCCGTCCATATAGGCCTCGCCGGTGCCCACGCGCGGATGGGTGGCGATGTCGAAGGCGGCGCGGCGATCGGTGAAGGTCACCGTGACCGGGCCGTGCATCGGGTCCGGCGACCCGTAGCGATACTCCTTCCCATCATGATCGATGACGGTGAGTTCGCCCTTGCGGACGACCTGGCGGAGCATCTTGTCGAGAAGCCACATGTTGCGCAGCATAACTGGATGCTGTGAACGCACAACCGGCACAAAGAGTTCAGCCAGTCAAATCAGCCAAGTGCGGCCCGCTTTTCATCTGCCAATCGGTCCAGGCCGGCACGGCTCTCGCGCTCGGCGGTGTGCCATACACGAAAGCGCATCGTAACGGCGTCGCTCAGCCGAGCGCGGCCTGCTTTTCTTCTGCGAGACGGTCCAGTTCGGCACGGCTCTTTCTTTCCGCCGCGGTCTTGAGCTGGCCGCACGCCGCATCGATGTCGCGGCCGCGCGGGGTTCGTGTCGGGGCCGAAATGCCGGCCTCGAACACGATGTCGCTGAAGCGCTTGATCCGCTCGGGGGTCGAACACTCGTACGGCGCGCCGGGCCAGGGATTGAACGGGATCAGGTTCACCTTGGCGGGCAATTTATACTGCTTGATCAGCCGGACGAGCTCGCGGGCATCGTCGTCGCTGTCATTCTTGTCCTTGAGCATGACATATTCGAAGGTGATCCGCCGGGCATTGTTCGCGCCGGGATAATCGGCGCAGGCCTGGAGGAGCTCCTCGATCCCGTACTTCCGGTTGAGCGGCACGATCTCGTCGCGCACTTCCTTGGTGACCGCGTGCAGCGAGACCGCGAGGTTCACCCCGATTTCCTCGCCCGCGCGCGCCATGATCGGAACCACGCCCGAGGTGGAGAGGGTGATGCGGCGCTTTGATAGTGCGAGCCCATCGCCGTCCATGACGAGCCTGAGCGCGTCGCGGACATTGTCGAAATTATAGAGCGGCTCGCCCATCCCCATCATCACGATGTTGGTGAGCATCCGCCCCTCGGGCTGGCTCGGCCATTCGCCGAGGCTGTCGCGCGCGAGCATCACCTGCCCGACGATCTCGGCCGGCGTGAGGTTGCGCACGAGGCGCATCGTGCCGGTGTGGCAGAAGCGGCAGTTGAGGGTGCAGCCGACCTGCGATGAGACGCAGAGCGTGCCCCGGTCCGCGTCGGGGATGAACACCATCTCGTAATCCTGCGCATCGGGCGAGCGCAGCAGCCATTTGCGGGTGCCGTCGGTCGACACCTGCTGCTCGACGACCTGCGGGCGGCTGATGACGAAGCGCGCTTCGAGCCAGGGCTGCATCGCCTTCGAGATATCGGTCATCAGCGAAAAATCGGTGACGCCGCGATTATAGATCCAGTGCCAGAGCTGCTTGGCGCGGAGCTTGGCCTGCTTCGGCTCGAGCTGCGAGGTTTCGAGCGCGAGGCGAAGATCGGCCTTGGAGAGCCCGAGCAGATCGATGCGTCCATCCGGTCGCGGCACGAAGGCGCGCGGCACGGGCACGGGATCGATGTGCCCGGGGATGGGCATGGCCGGGGTCATGAGAGGTTCCATACCTTGCGGGTATCGGGATCAGCCATTCGGCACTCGCGAACACCATCGACATGGTGGATCAGGTCGCGCGCGGCTCGCCCACCCATGGGGTCGAGCACAACATCGATTCCTTCGCGTCGGGCGAGTTTCGCCGCAGGAACAAAATCCCCATCGCCAGCGACGAGAATGATCTGATCGACCTGGTGCTTAAAGGCCATTGCCGCCACATCCAACCCCAGTCGCATATCCACACCCCTTTGCACGACGGCCAACTCAAAGTCGTCGTCCGTAGGAACAAAGGGCTGAGAAGAGAGCCATTTTGTTAGCGCTTCTGGCTTGGGCCGCCATAGAACGTCGTCGTTCAATCTACCCAATCGCAGCGCCACTTTGCGCGTTTCCATCAAACACGAATGGATCGCTAGTCGAAGCTTCGCGGTCTCCGTCTTTCCCAGATCGAGGGACCGCCTGGATATTGGCAGGTGCACACGTTTTGTCACAGGCGGACAATCGTAGAAGAAAATTCGATAAAGACTGGGGGACTCGACGGGGCGGAACCCCTTTTCCAAATCTCCTGCCGCGACCGGCTCCGACCGGTGCCGAACGGCCAAATGCCAGCCGGCGAGATATCTCACTGCCCACGCAACCTGCCGTGGATTCGTTGAATCTAGATGGGGAAAACTATGGGGAAAACGGCGCAGGAAGTATGCACCGTCGATAACGACGGCAAGGGCCATGGCCGTTCACCAAAAAAGTTGTCCCCGGGAGCGGCCTTGAGCTGATGTCTGCTCTTGCGAGCGCCTCAAGACGGCATGCCGGGGACGGGATGGCTGTTACTTATAGCCGATCAGCGAAAAAGTCAAGATTTCAGCGCTTCACGCACCCCAATGCCGCCGCGTCGATCGCCGTGGCCGCGCCCTTGAGCGCATAGGTGTCGGCGAAGGGCGAGCCCGCGCTCGAGACGGTCTCGACGCTCATGCTGCGCCCCTCGCGGATCGCCGAGACGACCGCGGCGTCGGTGCGCGCGTCGGGGGACCAGGCATCGGCCTCGCCCGCGACCAGCTCGAAGCGGCGCTCGCCGATCGAGAGGGTGACGCGGGCGTTGGGGCTGCGCGCGCGGCTGAGACGGATGTGGAGCTGGTTGCGCAGCCCCTGGCCGGGCCAAGTGGCGATGCTGGCGAAGGGCTGCGCCTGCGCGTGCTTCTCCACCGGCCGCGCGATCGCATAGCAGCGGCGCGGCGAGGCGTCGCGGAACGCGCCCCAGCTGTCGAACGTGCCGAGCGCGACGCGGCCCTGCTGCACCGGCGCCAGCGCCAACAGGGCCAGCATCCAGATCATGCCGGCGCTTCGCCCCCGGTGCCGGTGCCCCAATGCACCACGGTCTCGACGCCCTTCTCGATCCTCGCGATCGACCCCTGAGGCAGATCGGGCGCGGCGGGGGCGCCGAACTGGGGCAGATGATCGAGCCCGGTCATCACCCCGCGCAGGATCCGGCTCGACATGCCGTGCATGATGACGATGCGATCCCCGGCATCCTCGTCGGTATCGGCGAGCCATGACGAGACGCGCGCCGCGATCGCATCATACCATTCGCCGCCGGGCGCGGGGTGGCGATAGAGGCGATGCTCGGAATCGAGGAAGCCGTGAACCGCCTCGCCCAGCTCGCGATAATATTTGCCGCTCCATTCGCCCATGCCGATTTCGACGAGGCGCGGATCGGTTCGCGTCCGGTGCCAGTCGAGATCGAGATGCTCGGCGACGATCGCCAGCGTCTGGAGCGCGCGGCCGGTGGGCGAGGCCCAGAGCGTGACTCTGGGCTTGTGCCCCAGCAGCGCGCGAAAGGCCGCACCCATATGCTCGGCCTGCATGAAGCCGGCGCGAGTGAGCGGCGTATGCGGATGATCGCCCTGCATCCGGCCGGCGACATTATAGACGGTCTCGCCGTGGCGGGCGATGAAATCGCGGCCCTTGCGGGCGCCCGGGGCGGCGTGGGTCGGCTTGGAATCCATGGGGTCCATTTCAAGTCCCTGTGGCTGGAAAGCAACGCTTTTCCTTGTTTATCTGAGGTTCATGAAACTCCGCGGACGCGCCCCCAGTTAAGATCCGGCCCAGTTCATCGGGCCTGTGTACCCAAGGAGTTTGTTATGCGTATCGCACTTTTCACCGCCGCGCTGGCCGCATCGACCGCGCTCGCCGCCCCTGCCTTCGCGCAGGACGCGGATGCCGATTCGAGCTTCACCGGCCCCCGCGTCGAGGTGATCACCGGCTGGGACCGCGTCGATGACGCGTCCACGCCCGGCACGGATGCGGAGGACGGCGTCGTCTATGGCGGCGCGGTCGGCTATGATTTCCAGCTCGGCGGCGCGGTCCTCGGTTTCGAGGGCGAAGCGACCGGCGCCACCACCCGCCAGCGCGCCACCAGCGTGATCGTTCCCGGAGACAGCTTCCGCGTGAAGGCCGGGCGCGATCTCTATGTCGGCGGCCGCGTCGGCTTCGTCGTCGGCGAGCGCGCGCTGATCTATGCCAAGGGCGGCTACACCAACGCCCAGGTCGATACCCGCTACATCAACGGCGCGACCACGGTGGACGACAAGGAGACGCTCGACGGCTGGCGGCTCGGCGCGGGCGCCGAGGTGAACCTTACCGGCAACATCTATGTGAAGGGCGAATATCGCTATTCGAACTACACCCAGGCGAACAACACGCAGATCGATCTGGACCGTCACCAGGTCGTTGGCGGCGTGGGAATCCGTTTCTGAGCTGAATCCGCTCAATTATACTGTGAAGAAGGGCCGGGGCGGCTTGTCCCGGCCCTTTTTCGCGCTAGAGAATGATGAACGGAGAATTGCCTCTGCCAGCATCAGATAGCCGGGCGGAAGGCCTCGGGGGTTGAACATGAAAGCGACGATCGAACGCGCGACACTGTTGAAGGGGCTCAGCCACGTCCAGTCGGTGGTCGAGCGGCGCAATACGATCCCGATCCTCTCGAACGTGCTGCTCGAGGCCAATGGCTCGGGCACGCTGCGGCTGATGGCGACCGACCTCGATTTGCAGATCGACGAGACGATCGCGGCGGCGGTGGACCAGCCGGGCGCGACCACCATCTCGGCGCACACGCTGTTCGACATCGTCCGCAAGCTGCCCGAGGGCTCGCAGGTCGAGCTGAGCGCCGCCGAGGGCCGCATCCAGGTCGTGGCGGGGCGCGCGCGCTTCACGCTGGCGACGCTGCCGCGCGACGATTTCCCGGTGATCGCGGAAGGCGAGCTGCCGACCGTGTTCGAGCTGCCCGCCGAGACACTCAAGCAGATCATCGACAAGACCCGCTTCGCGATCTCGACCGAAGAGACGCGCTATTATCTCAACGGCATCTTCCTGCACGTGGCGGACGAGGCGACCCCGGTGCTCAAGGCCGCGGCGACCGACGGCCACCGCCTCGCCCGCGTCACCATGCCGCGCCCGGACGGCGCGGAGAAAATGCCCGACGTGATCGTGCCCCGCAAGTGCGTCGCGGAGCTGCGCAAGCTGCTCGACGAGGTCGACGGGTCGGTGGGCGTCTCGCTCTCCAATTCGAAGATCCGCTTCGACCTGGGCCAGGCGATCCTGACCTCGAAGCTGATCGACGGCACCTTCCCCGATTATTCGCGGGTGATCCCGACGGGGAACGACAAGATCCTCAAGATCGACCCCAGGAGCTTCATGGAGGGCGTCGACCGCGTCTCGACCATCGCGACCGAAAAGACCCGCGCGGTGAAGATGGCGCTCGACCGCGACAAGGTGACGCTGTCGGTCACCAGCCCCGAGAACGGCGCAGCGGCCGAGGAAGTGCCGGGCGATTATGCCGCCCAGCCCTTCGAGATCGGCTTCAATAGCCGCTATCTCATGGACATTCTGGGCCAGATCGAGGGCGACAGCTGCGAGGTCCACCTCGCCGACGCCGCCGCCCCGACGCTGATCCGCGAGAATGACAAGTCGCCCGCGCTCTATGTGCTGATGCCGATGCGGGTGTAGGTCGTACCGTCATTCGGTCCATACCGGCCTGCAAATGGCGATTGTCCGCGCTTCCGGTGCTCACGTGCCGGAAGCACGCTCCGCTCCGGGTCGCGGTCAACCACCATTTTCGACTCGGCCTGAACCGAATGACGGCACGACCTAGCCCCTCTTCCATCATTCCGGCGAAAGCCGGAATCCAGGGCCGCAAGCCATGCCGTTGCTGAAACGCCTCTCCGCCCATCCGCGCCTGAGCGCCGCAGCCTTCTTCCTCCTCCTCGCGCTGCTGATCCGCTCGCCGCAGTTCGGCAATCCCGTCATCCAGGTCGACGAGCAATTCTACCTGCTGGTGGGCGACCGGATGTGGCACGGGGCGCTGCCGTTCGTCGACGTGTGGGACCGCAAGCCCTGGGGGCTGTTCGCGCTCTATGCGGCGATCCGGCTGTTGGGGGGTGAGGGGATCATCCAGTATCAGGTGGTGGCCACCCTCTTCGCGGCGGCGACCGCATGGATGATCTGGCGGCTGGCGCGGCGAGTCGCACCCGATCGCGGGGCGATCTTCGCCGGCGTGATCTACCTCATCTTCCTGATGGTGCATGGCGGCGATGGCGGGCAGGCTCCGGTCTTCTACAACCTCCTCACCGCCATCGCCGCCTGGACGATCGTCCGCGCGATCGAGCGGCCCGCCTTCGACCGCACCGCCTTTGGCTATAGCTGCGCGGCGATGGCGATCATGGGCGTCGCGCTGCAGGTCAAATATTCGGTGCTGTTCGAGGGCGTCTATTTCGGGCTGGCGCTGATGCTGCTCGCCTGGAGGCGCGGCACTGGCATCCCGGCACTGCTCGGCGCGGCCGCGGTCTGGGTCGTCCTCGCGCTGCTGCCGACGGGACTGATCTTCGCTTATTATGCGGCGATCGGGCACGGGCAGGCGTTCTTCTTCGCCAATTTCCAGTCGATCCTGATGCGCAGCCCGCATGCCTGGGGCGATATGGACCGGCGGATCGCCAAGCTTTTCTGGCGCACCGTGCCGTTGGCCGCCGCGATCCTGATCGGGCTCAAGGTCCGTGCGCCGGTGGCGGGCGAGGACGCCTGGGTGCGCCGCTTCCTGCTCGGCTGGGCGGGCGCGGCGCTGGCCGGGCTGATCGCGTTCGGCACCTTCCACGAACATTATACGCTGCCGCTGCTGCTGCCCTTCGCGATCGCCGGCGCCCCCGCCTATGCCTGGCTGATCCGGCTGCCCGGGCGCCTGCCCGCCGTCCCGGCGCTGGCGATCGCGGTGACGCTGATCGGATGCTGGGCGGGGTACAAGATCGTCAGCGAGACCATCCCCCGGCGCGGAAACGGCAGCGAGATGCGCGCCATGGCAGCGAGCGTGTCGATGCCGAATCGGTGGGGCAGGATACGCTGGTCGAGCTGCAGCGCGTGATGGCGCTGCATCCGCGCTTCGTCGCCACCGTCGATCCGCCCCCCGTGATCGAGGCCGAGCCGGTGCGCTGGGCCTATATGAACGGCGTGCTGGCGCGCGACTATCGCGTGGTGATGAAGGTCCGCACCGGCAACCGCGACCGGCTGCTCTACGAGCGGATCGCTTCGCGCTGAACCCGGCTCTCAACCGGTCGTTCAACAGTTTGCAGCATCTTGGGGCTTGATCCCCGGCGCCTCCACTGCTACTTACATCGATGTCAATAATACGGACCCGAATGATGGCCACCCAGCCTGCTCCCGCTCCGATCAATCCCGGCATTCCGATGAAGCGCGAATGGGGCACGGCGTTCGCGGCGCTGCGCAAGCTGCTGGCCAATGGCGACGACACGCACCAGGTCTTCAAGATCATGCGCGCGCTCAATGGCGACGTGACTCAGCGCAGCTATCGCAAGCTGCTGACCATGCCGGGCGGGGGGAAGATCGCGTACGAGCATGTCGAGCTGGCGCAGCGGCTGACCAACCGCGACTGGGTCGACAGCTTCGCCGAGGGCAGCGTGGGCGCCGCCTATCGCGACTTCCTCGATTCGACCGGCTATTCGGCTGACGGGCTCGCCGAGATCAGCATGGCCGAGGGCGCGTTCCAGGGCATCGATGTCGAGCATCCCTATGCCTGGATGGGCCGGCGCGAGCGCGACATCCACGATATCTGGCACGTGCTGACCGGCTACAAGGCCGACGAGCATCTGGGCGAGGCCTGCCTGGTCGCCTTTTCCTATGCGCAGACCGGCGGCGCCGGCTGGGCGTTCATCGGGCTTGGCGCGGCGCTCAAGAGCCTGCGCGTCACCCGCGAGACCTTGTTCTTCCGCGCGGTGATCGAGGGCTATCGCCACGGCAAGCGCGCCGCCTGGTTGCATGGCGAGGATTATGAGGCGCTGCTCGCCGAGCCGCTCGACGCGGCGCGCGCGCGGCTGGGGATCGTCGAGCCCAAGCTCTACAAGGCCGCGCAGGCGCGGCTGGCGGAACAGGGCCTCAAGGGCATCTGATCTTCAGTCGACGATGACATCGACGGGCGGCGGCGACAGCAGATCGGCCAGGTCCGCCGCCGGGATCAGCGGGCCGGGCACCGCGAAACGCTTCGGATCGACCGGATCGAAGCTCGCCGATTCGAACAGGATCAATTGCTCCGCGGGCAGGCCCGCCGGGCCGATTCGCAGCGGCGTTCCGGCGGCGAACAGCTTGCGGAGCGCCTCGCGGTCGAAATAGCGGCCGAAGATCGGCTCCACCAGCCGCAGGCACACCGCGCCGATCGGCGCGAGCCGCGGATCGGGGCTCATCAGCAGCTCGATCGGCGCCTCGCCGCGCGGCCCGAATTGCCAGACCGTCCCCGAATAGCCCGCGACCGTATCGGAGCCGCCCATGACGGCATCGACCGCCATCGCGGCCTGGGGCGTCGGCCCCAGCAGCCGGGCGAACGCACCCTCCGCGAGCGCGGCATGTTCCTCGCCATCGCTATCGCGGAGCACGACATAGTCGATGCCGTCGCGGCGGACGATCCACAGCCTGTGCTTGCCGTCGATATCGACGCGCGAATTGCCGTTATCGGCGGCCTCGATCACGATCTTCGCGTCGCGGAACGTGTAGCGCGCGGTGACATCGGCGAGCGCCGGCGCTGGCAGCAACGCCGCCGCCAGCGCCAGCAGTGCGTGGAGCGCGCGCCTCATGGCAGCGGCGGCAGGCCGCCGCCGCTCTGCGAAGGCGTGATCGCCTCGAGGAACTCGATCGGCTCGAGCACCGGCCCGGGCAAGTCGAACCGCGACGCGGCGATCTCCGCGGTGCTGACCGATTCGAGCTTGAGCATCGGCCCGATGCGCAGCGGGGTTCCCTTGGCGAAGAGCTCCGCCGAGGCGGTGGGGAAATTGCCGCCGCCGAACATCGAGTCGATCAGCGGGTTCCCGGCCTCGACCAGTTGGCGGAAGAACAGCCCGATCGGCGCCAGCGCCGGATCGCCGCTCATCACGACTTCGAGCTGCTGGCCGGCTTCCTTGCCGGGCGCCTCGGGCTTGGGGCCGAAGATCCAGATCGTGCCGCCATAGCCGGCGACATTCTCCTCGGCGCCCGCGCGCATCTCGAAGGTCAGGGCCGGAAGCCCAGCGCCGTCGCCGCCCTGCTTGCCTTTGAGCTGACCGGCGACCAGCGCCAGCACATCGCCGAGCCGCGCGACGCGGAAATCGCCGGTGGCGTCGGCGACCAGCACATAATCGACTCCGTCGCGGCGGATCACCGCGACCTTCTCGCCGATGCTGGCGCGGGCATTGCCGCCGTCATCGGCCTCGATGACAAGCCTGTCCTTCGGCCCGGCGCTGTACTGCGCGGTGACGTCCGCCAGGGCGGGGACGGGCAGCAGTATCAGCAGCCCGGCAAGCAACAACTTCAAACGCATCGCGATTCTCCCAGCCCCGCCCCGATCATCGGCGAAGCAGTGGCCGCGGGCAAGGGGCTGCGCTAGGGGATCGCAATGGCCCTGACCCGCCTCGTGCTGACCGATTTCCGCAACCATCGCGATGCCGTGCTCACCCCGGGCACGGGCTTTGTCGTGCTGACCGGCGAGAATGGCGCGGGGAAGACCAATGTGCTGGAGGCGGTGTCGCTGCTCGCCCCGGGACGCGGGCTCCGGCGCGCGGCGCTGGGCGAGATGGCGCGGCAGGGGGGCAGCGGCGGGTTCGGCGTGGCGGCGGCGCTCGGGCCCGCCGAGATCGGCACGGGCACCCAAAGCGACGCGCCCGAGCGGCGGCTGGTGCGGATCAACGGCGCGGCGGCGGCGGCGACCGCGCTGGCGGAATGGCTGACCGTGCTGTGGCTCACCCCGGCGATGGACCGGCTGTTCGTCGAGGGGCCGGGCGAGCGGCGGCGCTTTCTCGACCGGCTGACGCTCGCGCTCGTCCCCGGCCATGCGCATCATTCGGCGCGCTACGAGGCCGCGATGCGCCAGCGCAACCGGATCCTCGCCGATGAAGGCGTGCCCGATACGGGCTGGCTGGCCGCGCTCGAAACGCGGATGGCCGAGCATGGCGCCGCGATCGAGGCGGCGCGGCGGATGACTGTCGCGGCACTGGGGGAGCGGCTGGCGGCGCAGGCGGAGGGGGTGTTCGCGCGCGCCGGGTTGAGCCTCGAAGGCTGGGAAGGCGACGGGGATTCTCTGCTCCGCGAACTCGCGGAGGGCCGGCGGCGCGATGCGGCGGCGGGGCGCACGCTTGCGGGGCCGCACCGCGCCGACCTGATCGTCACCCATCTGGGCAAGGGACAGGCGG
Organism: uncultured Sphingomonas sp.; assembly: GCA_966251045.1. Lineage (GTDB taxonomy): Bacteria > Pseudomonadota > Alphaproteobacteria > Sphingomonadales > Sphingomonadaceae > Sphingomonas. Next base: position 3,915 of record CBINJP010000007.1, on the reverse strand, counting down.
CGCATCTCTGCTCGACCGGCGAGCAGAAGGCGCTGCTGCTCGGCCTCGTCCTCGGCCATGCCGAGCTGGTCGCCGAACGCACCGGCCGCGCACCGATCCTGCTGCTCGACGAAGTCGCCGCGCATCTCGACCCCGGCCGCCGCGCCGCCTTGTTCGCGCGGCTGGCCGGAGGCGGGCAGGTCTGGATGACGGGGACCGAGCCCGAATTGTTCGACGCGGTCGCGGGCGATGCGACCCGCTACACCGTCACCGACGGCAACATCGCCTAGGCAGCCTCGGCGAGATCGTCCACCAGAAGGGCATAGTCGCGCGCAGGCAACGCATCGCGCGCGACCACTTCGAACAGGAAGCGATAGGCCTCGGCCGGCGCCCCGGCCCGCACATAGCGCAGGAATGCCGCGCGCTCGGCGGGGTTCATCCCCGGCAGCATCAGATGATAATATTGAACCAGCCGATCGGGCGCGATCGCGGCGATGATCCGCCCCTCCATCGCCATCAGCTCGGCATCGTCGAACTGCGCATGGAACAGCGGCAGCGCGACCTGCTCCTCGCGCTCCATATGCGCGAGATCGTCGGCGAAATAGGTGGTGAAGCGCAGGTACAGCGCCCGTCCGGCCTCCGCGCGCTGCGACGGATCGGCCCGTTCGGCGGCGGCGATCAGCGCTTCCAGTTCGGCGAAGCTGTCATAATGATGCGCGTGGTCGCCATCGAGTTCGGCCGCGAGCGCCGGCACGCGGGCGCGCAGCGCCGGATGATATTCGGCATCCTCATGCTCGAGATGTTCCTTCGCCAGCGCGAGATGGAGCCGGAGCGCCGCGAGCAGCGCCTTCGACGCCTCGGTATCGCGCCAGTCGAGATTGCCGAGGCGGATCAGCAGCTGGGCGGTGCCGAGCCGCAGTCCCTTGTGGATCGGACCATAGAGGTCGTGGCGGCGGGTCATCATGTCCTCCTGTCAGTATTTGCCGAAAGCGCCGCGGCGGCGAGCGCGTCGATCGCCCAGCGGCGAACCTCACGCGCCTCGCCGTCGGAAATCTGGAGCACGTCCTTGCAGACGATCATCGATTCGGTGCCGACGATCAGCGCCATCGCCTGGGCGAGCCGGGTCCGCGCCTCTGGGCTCATGGCCTGATCGGTTCCCGCGATCGCCGCCTCGATCAGCGGCAGGCGGCGGTTCTGGCGGACCGGCAGCGCGTCCTCGCCGCGCAGCCTGCGCTGGAGCGCATGGACCATCATCGTGCGCAGCGGCGCCTCGTTCGCGCTCACCACCGAATCGATGGCATCGTCGACTCGCCGGAGCCGCTCGCCAAGATCGCGCGAACCGCCGCTGAGGACGGAGGGCTCGGGCATCGCGACGTCGAGCGCCGCCTCGACCAGCAGCGCATCGAGCCCCGGGAAATAGCGATAGGCGGTCGCACGGCTGACCATCGCCGCCTCGGCGATCTCCTCGAGCGCCGGCGACTTGCCCTCGGCCATCAGCCGGGCGGCGGCCTGGAGCAGGTCCTTGCGGGTGCGCTGGCGCTGGCGGTCGCGGCCGGCCATCAGGCGAGCTGCGCCTGGATCGCGGCCAGATCGACCCAGACATTCTCGCGCGCGATATCGCCCGCCGCGTCGAACTCGACGATATGGAGCAGGCGGAATTCGAGCGGGCGGCCGCGCCCCTCGATCCCGAACGGCCGCCCCGGCGCCCGGCCGCGCCAGACTGAATCGTCGACGAGGAAATTCTCGCCATAGAGCCGCCGCGTCGAGCGCACCTCGCCATCGGCGAGATCGGCGAACAGCGCCTCGTAGAATGGCCGCGCGCCTTCGGGCCCATGGCTGGGGCCGAATGGCCAGCCGACAATGTCGTGCTCCACATTATGGCTCAGCGTGGCGAGCACGCCCTCGACATTATCCGCCGCCTCGAAGCCGAAATGCTCGTCGATCTTGGCGTCCATCATTTCGCGCGTCAGCGCCATGATTCGTCTCCATTCCCTGATGTGAGTCGTGCTTTAATGAGACTATAATCTCATTACAAGAGTTAAATCTCGTTGCGGAGGGGCAGGTGCTGGGGAATGCTGCGGTCGGGCATCGATGGAGGGGATGATGATGGTGTTTCCGGTCACCTCGATTCTCGCGAGCGCGGCGGCGCTGGCGCTGATCGTGCTGAGCATGATGGTGAGCCTTTCACGGATGAAGCTCGACGCGGCGCATGGCGATGCCGGCGATCCGGGGCTGCTCCGGCGTATCCGGGCGCAGGGCAATTATGTCGAATATGTGCCGATCGGCCTGATCCTGATCGGGCTGGCCGAAGCCTGCGGGGTGACCGCGCCGATCCTGTGGGCGCTGGGCGGGCTGCTCGCGCTGGGGCGGCTGCTGCACGCGCTCGGGACGTTTCGCGGATCGACTCCGCTGCGCGCCGCCGGGATGATCGCGACCTATCTCTCGATGCTGGGGGCATCGGCGCTGCTGCTCTATCTCGCGCTCGCCTGAAACCGCCGCGCGCGCGCCATAATGGCGCGCTAGCCCGGCGGGGAGGGAGCGCCCATGCTGTCGATCGTCCTGCTGATGCTTGCCCAGGATCTCGGCCCGCCCGGCGACGAACCCGCGCCGGCGCGGACGAGGCTGACGCCGCAGCGCCAGTGCCGAGGCACCGGGAACGATATCGTCGTGTGCGGCAGCGGCGCGGAGTCGCGGCGCGCCGGGCGGCTTCCCGAATGGCCGAGCGAGCCCGTCTTCCGCCCCGCGACCCGGCGGCTTTCGCCCAACAAGACGGTCGGCGTCTCCGCCGAAGAGAGCAGCAATCCCTTCTCCGAAGGGCCCCGCGCGATGATCAAATTCAAGCTCGATTTCTGAGGGCTTTTTGTCAGCTTGCGCTGAGCGGCACCGGCCCGCTCCCCCACCCGGCCTCCCACTAGTTCACTATCGTATGGGAGGCCGGGTGGGGGAGCGGGCCGGTGCCGCGCGGTTCAGCTTGCTGAACCCAAAGACGCCCCATTTTGCTTCCGTTTTGCGTGCCCGCTCCCTATATGCTGGGCATGGCATCTGACGACACGACCCCCGAAAACACCCCCAACACGAACGCATACGGCGCAGACAGCATCAAGGTCCTCAAGGGCCTCGACGCGGTCCGCAAACGGCCGGGCATGTATATCGGCGACACCGACGATGGATCGGGCCTCCACCATATGGTGTTCGAGGTCAGCGACAATGCGATCGACGAGGCGCTGGCGGGGCATTGCGACCGGATCATCATCCAGTTGAATCCGGACGGGTCGGTCTCGGTCGAGGATAACGGCCGCGGTATCCCGACCGGCATCCATGCCGAGGAAGGCGTCTCCGCCGCCGAGGTCATCATGACCCAGCTCCATGCCGGCGGGAAGTTCGAGAACACGTCGGACGACAATGCCTACAAGGTCTCGGGCGGGCTTCACGGCGTCGGCGTGTCAGTGGTCAACGCGCTTTCCGAATGGCTCGATCTCAACATCTGGCGCGACGGCGAGGAGCATTACATGCGCTTCGCCTATGGCGACGCGGTCGCCCCGCTCAAGGTGATCGGCACCGCCCCGCCCGAGAAGAAGGGCACGCGCGTGACCTTCCTCGCCTCCACCGAGAAGACCCCGGGCGACGGGGGCACCTTCAAGAACCAGACCGAGTATGATTTCGAGAAGCTCGAGCATCGCTATCGCGAGCTGGCTTTCCTCAATTCGGGCGTCCGCCTGTTCCTGCGCGACGCGCGCCATGCCGATATCAAGGAAGTCGAGCTTTATTATGAGGGCGGGATCGCCGCCTTCGTGAAGTGGCTCGACCGCAACAAGCAGGCGCTGATGCCCGATCCCGTGGCGATCGCGGGGACGCGCGACGACGTCACGATCGATGTCGCGCTCGAATGGAACGACAGCTATTACGAGAACGTCCTCTGCTTCACCAACAACATCC
>CBINJP010000006.1:0-180075 GCA_966251045.1 uncultured Sphingomonas sp. | reverse complement strand
CGGGGATCATCGAGACCAATTTCCGCGAGGAATGCGAGACCGACCTGTTCGGCGAACAGGCCGTGCTGTGCGGCGGCATCACGCACCTGATCCAGGCCGGCTTCGAGACGTTGGTCGAGGCGGGCTATGCGCCCGAAATGGCCTATTTCGAGTGCCTTCACGAGACCAAGCTGATCGTCGACCTGCTCTATGAGGGCGGCATCGCGAACATGCGCTATTCGATCTCGAACACCGCCGAGTTCGGCGATTACGAGACCGGCCCGCGCATGATCACCGCCGAGACCAAGGCCGAGATGAAGCGCGTCCTCGACGACATCCAGCGCGGCAAGTTCGTGGCGAAGTTCATCCAGGACAACAAGGCCGGCAACCCGCAGATGAAGGCCGCGCGCAAGCTGCAGGCGGCGCACCAGATCGAACAGGTGGGCGCGGAGCTGCGCGCGATGATGCCCTGGATCGGCGCGAACAAGCTGGTGGACAAGGACAAGAACTAAGCCCGGAGAGGCTTGGGAGAGGAAGGCCGCGGGCGCGAAGGCGCTCGCGGCCTTTTTCGTGGACTCAGCGCCTCAGCGGCACTGGTTCGCGAGCTGCGCCACCATCGGATCGTAATCGAGTTCGAGCGGCGCGAGCGCGGTGGGCGTCATCGCATAGCGCGGGCTCGGCGAGGCCGAGCGGCGGGCCTTGGGAAGCAGGTAGCGAAGCAGTCGCATGGGGTAACCCTCCCGATATGTGCCCCCATGATAAGCCCCGTGGATTTACAGAAGATTGCTGAATCCGGCGTTTTCTACGTAGCGGGCGCCCAACGAAAAAGGGCCGGAACCTCGCGGTCCCGGCCCCCTTTCAGGTCCGATGAAACCGGGCCTCAGAAGCCCAGCCGCACCCGCGCGCCGTAGAAGCGCGGATAGCCCGGATAGCCGGCATAGTTGCCGGTCTGCTCCGGCACCGCGAAGCCGGTGATGTAGTAGAATTCGTTGGTGAGGTTCTCGACGAAGAACTCGCCGCGGATATTGCCGTCCTCCGACTGCAGCCCGACGCGCGCCGAGATCAGCGGATAGCCCGGGTTGCGGACGATGCCGCGATTCGGGTTGGTCGTGCTGCGGCCCGAAATCTCGACATCGCTGTTGTAGCGCATGTCGACATGGATCAGGCCGTTGATGTTGCCGCCCAGATGCGGCGTCCAGGTGCCCGTCACCGTCACCACATTTTGCGGCTGGTTCTGGATCTGGCGCCCTTCAAGGCCCGCGAGCGGCGTGCCGGTGAAGTTGTTCGAGGCGTCATACTTCGCGTCGAGATAGGTGTAGCCGAAGCGGAAGGTCAGGTCCGAAGCGGGCCGGACGATCGATTCGAGCTCGACGCCCTTCGAGGTCGAGGAGTCGATGTTCTGGACGACGAAATTGTTGCCGCTGAACACCAGGTTCTGAAGGTCGTGATATTTGGCGTAGAACACCGCGGCGTTGAAGGTGAAGGCGCGACCCCAGCTGGTCTTGAAGCCCAGCTCGAACGAGTCGACCGTCTCGCGGCCGAACGCCAGATCCGAACCCTGCGCGCCGTTGCCGCCGAGCAGGACCGAGTCGAAGGTCGCCTGGTCGAGATTATAGCCGCCCGACTTGTAGCCGCGGTCATAGCTGGCATAGCCCATCACGCGCGGCGAGAATTTGTACGCGAGCTTCGCGGTGCCGGTGATCTGGCTTTCGCTCTGGCTGTGCGCATAATTGCCGTTGAACTCGGTGTTCACCGCCGGGTTGCAGCTCAGCAGGAACAGATTGTTGAACAGCCCGGCCTGCTGCAGGTAGAAGGCATAGGTCGCCGCCGCCGGATTGCCCGCGCGCACCTGGTTGAAGAACGCGCAGCTGCCGGTGTTGTTGTTGATCGACGCCGTCATGTCCTTGGTTTCGTAGTTCCAGCGCGCACCCACCGTGATCGTGAAGGCATCGGTCACGTTGATGATGTTGTGCGTGAACAGCGCGAACGCGTTGGTCTTGACACCGAACACGTCGTTGTTGTTGCCCTGGCCCGGAGACACGCCGGGCAGCGGCTGAGTGACGAGCGCGGCGAGGCCCGGAACCGGCGCGGTGGGGATGCCCGGAACGACGCAGGTGCCCGCCGGCGCGGTGCCGACATTGGCGCGGAAGCAGCCGACCAGCAGACCGAGCTGCTGGCCATAGGCCGCCTGCAGCGCCGGGATGGAGTTCGGAACCGCCGGGTTGAGCAACGCCGCGCCGAACAGCGGCACGCCCGGCCCGAGCGAGCCGTAGAATTGCAGCGGCGTGCCGAAGCCCGCGGGGGGCGGCGCGCCGAGCGCACCGGCGAACACGGTATCGACATAGCGGTTGCCGTCATTGCCGAAGCGCACCGTGTCGGTGAGCGTCAGGTCCTCGTTGAGGTAGAAGCCGCCGATCAGCCAGTCGAGGACGCCGACCGAGCCCTGGAAGCGGATTTCCTGCGTGAAATCGTTCAGCCCGGTCTTGTACCCGTCGCGATAGGCGCGATCGATGCCCGAAAAGTCGATGTCCTGCGCGCGGGTGGCGCGCCACTGGCGATAGGCGGTGATCGAGGTCAGGTTGACGTTGCCCAGATCCCAGTTGATCTCGGCCGAGCCACCATAATCCTTCACCTGCTCGCCATAGAAGCGGTTGGGCGAGACCGCCTGGACGCGGTCCGAGGGCGGGCCGGCATAGACGCCGACCAGGCCCTGGGCGTTCGCGACCGAATTGATCGCGCCCAGCAGCGGGCCGCGCGCCACGCTGACCGCGCCGCAACAGGCTTCGTCGGTCTCCGAATAGTCGGCGATCAGCCGCAGCGTGAAGTCGCCGCTGTCGAGCAGCGCTTGGCCGCGGACGTTCCAGCGGTCGATATTGTTGATGAAGCGGCTCGAATTGGCGTCGTCGATAAAGCCGTCGCGCTTGCGGTAGCCGGCGTCGAGGCGGACCGCGAACTGTTCCGAGATCGGGCCGGTGATCGCGCCTTCGAGCTCCCAGGCATTATAGTTGCCGTAGCTGCCCTCGACATAGCCGCCCAGCTCGAACGCCGGCTGCGCGGTGAAAATGGACAAGGCACCGGCCGACGTGTTGCGGCCGAACAGGGTGCCCTGAGGGCCGCGCAGGATTTCGACGCGCTCCAGCTCGGGAAGCTCGGCCAGCGCCACGCCCGCGCGTGGGCGGAAGACGCCGTCGATGAACACGCCGACCGCCGGCTCGAAGCCCGGATTGTCGCCGGCGGTGCCGACGCCGCGGATCGAGAGCGACGAGCCCGTCGCCGCCGACTGGCCGGTGGTGGTCTGGAGCGAGGGGGCGAGCTGCTCGAGGCCCTTGATGTCCTGGACGCCGGCATTTTCGAGCAGTGTGTTCGGCACCGCGGTCACCGCGAGCGGCACGTCCTGCACCGTCTCGTTGCGGCGGGTGGCGGTGACGACGATGTCGTTGTCCGATTGATATGCCGGAGTCTGGGTCTCGTCCGCCGGCGTATCCTGCGCGAACGCGGGCGTTGCGGCAATCAGCGAAAGCGCCGATGCGGCGAGCAGATGGAATTTCTTCATTGGGTGCACCCCTCCTGACGGACGCGTGCCATTCTTACGTTGGTCACGCGTTGCTTTTGTTACGACAAACACTAACGCTGCCAAAAAGCGGGCGTCAACGGGAATGAGGGCCGGAACACCGCAGGTTTCGGCGGTTTTTCCCAAGGCGATACAGGGATGCAACACACGGTTTTGGCAAGAATCGCGCTTGCCGTAGCGTCAATTCGCGATTGGACTTGGAAAGACTAAATAATGGCCGATCGGCACGATACCCCCGACGATGGCGACCTGATCGCCCCTTCCCCCAAAATTCCGGTTCCCGACGAGGTTGCCGACGCGATCCGCACGCTGATCCGCTGGTCCGGCGACGATCCGACGCGCGAGGGGCTGATCGACACGCCGCACCGCGTCGCGCGCGCCTGGAAGGAATATTGCCAGGGCTATGGCGAGGACCCCGCGCACCATCTCGCGCGCACCTTCGAGGAAGTGGGCGGCTATGACGAGATCGTGCTGCTCAAGGATATCCCTTTCCAGTCGCACTGCGAGCACCACATGGCGCCGATCATCGGCACCGCCTGCATCGCCTATCTCCCGCGCGACCATGTCGTCGGTATCTCGAAGCTCGCGCGCGTGCTCAATGCCTATGCGCGCCGCTTGCAGGTCCAGGAGCGCCTGACCGCCGAGGTCGCGGACTGCATCTGGGACAATCTCAAGCCGCTGGGAGTCGCGGTGGTGATCCGCGCGACCCATGCCTGCATGACCGCGCGCGGAGTGCGCACTCCGGGCGTCGGCATGACCACCAGCCGGATGATGGGCGTGTTCCGCGACGACGAGCGCAGCCGCAAGGAAGTGCTCGCGCTGATGGGGCTTTGATGCGCGTCCTCGTCACCGGCGGCGCGCGGCGGATCGGTGCGGGGATCGCCCGGCGGCTGGCGCTGCGCGGCCATGCGGTGGCGATCCATCATCACCACGCGCCCGACGATGCCGAGGCGCTTCGCCAGGCCATCGCCGCGGCGGGCGGCACTGCCTGCATCGTCTCGGGCGAACTCGCCGACCCGGCGACCGCGCCCGCGCTGATCGAAGCCGCGCGCGAGGGGCTGGGCGGACCGCTGACCGGGCTCGTCAACAATGCCTCGCAATTCGCCTTCGACGCCCTCCCGATCCGCGATTTCACGCTGCTCGACCAGCATATGCGCGTGAATCTCGGCGCGCCGGTCGCGCTGGCGTCGGCGTTGGCGAGCCAGGAGGACCTCGACGAAGGCGCGGTGGTCAACCTGCTCGACCAGAAGGTCGCCAATCTCAACCCGGATTTCTTCACCTATACGCTGAGCAAATCCGCTCTCGCCGCGGCGACCGAAATGATGGCCCGCGCCCTCGCCCCCCGCGTCCGCGTCAACGCCGTCTCCCCCGGACTCACCCTGCCGAGCCTCGACCAGAGCGCCGACGAATTCGCCGAACATTCGCGCCAGAATTTGCTCCAGCGCCCTGTCGCGCTCGACGATGTGGCCGCGACGGTCGAGCATCTGCTGACGGCGAGGAGCATCACCGGCCAGAATGTCTTCGTCGATTGCGGCCAGCGCTTCCTGCCGCGCGACGGCGATGTGATGTTCGAAGGGCGGGAACGCCCGCATGGCTGACTATCGGATCCTGCTCGAGAATCTCGAGGTCGCGATGGGCCTCGGCATCCACCCCAGGGAGCGCGCCGCGCCGCAGCGGGTGGTGCTCAACGTCGCGATGGACTGCAGCTACGCGCATCCTCCCGAGGACCGGATCGGCGCAGTGGTCGATTACGATTTCCTCCGCGAAGGCATCATCCGCCTCACCGCCTCGCGTCATTTCGAGCTTCAGGAAACACTGTGCGAAGCGGTCGCGGCGCTCGCCTTCGCCGATCCGGCCGTGGTCCGCGTCACTGTCCGCTCGATGAAGCCCGACATCTACCCCGACGCCCGCATCGGCTGCGAGATCGTCCGCACCCGCTAGCCTCCCAGGGCGTTGAAGATGATCGCGGGCAGGCTCGTGAGCACTTCCGCGACCAGCGACAGCGCGCGCACCACTTCGAACAATGCGGTCGAGATCACGCCCATCACGCTTCCTCCCCTTCGCCCGCGATCGCGCCGTCGAACGCGAGAAGGTCGCCCGGCTGGCACTCCAGCGCCGCGCAGATCGCCTCCAGCGTCGAGAAGCGGATCGCCTTGGCCTTGCCGGTCTTGAGGATCGAGAGATTGGCGAGCGCGATATCGATTCGCTCGGCCAGTTCGGTCAGGGTCATGCGCCGGTCGTGGAGCAGCGCGTCGAGGTTGACGAGGATCGCCATCACACCGTCCCCTCGAGCTCTTCGCGCATCCGGGCGCCTTGGGTGAAGACCTGCGCCAGCACGAACAGCAGCAGTACCGCGAGCAGCCCGGTCGGCGAGAAGCTCCACTCCATGTCGAGCTTCTGTTCGGGGCGCGAGGCGAGCCAGGCCACCGCGCCGATCGCGAGGTGCAGCGCCTCCAGCCCCAGCACCGCCCAGGCGCATTGCCTCAGCCGCGCGGCGTTGCGCGTCACGAAGGGATCGCCCGATCCCACCGTGCCGACGATCGCCAGCAGCCGCGAGAACAGGATATGCGCCAGCGGCACCGATCCGAGCCCGAGCAGCATGATGAGCCGCATGCCGAGCATCGTCACGCCGCTTTCGTTGCGGACGCGCATCCCCTCCGCGAAGAAGCCGGGGGCGACGATGCTGGTGACGAGCAGCCCCAGCACGAACAGGCCGAACAGCCAGTTGAAGACGAGCAGGAAGCGCAACAGGCCGTGCGACACGGCCAGCGCGGGAGCAGCGGTTCGAGACATGACATATCCCTTCGAGTCGCGATTGATCACGACTTTCGATATGTCCTGTATCGATAATCGTCAAATGATTTATCGATATTCGATATATTCCATCCTCCCCCGCCAGGGGGAGGTGGCCCGCGAAGCGGGTCGGAGGGGGCGGAATCACGCCGCTAGTTTCTGGAGTCCTCCCCCTCCGTCAGCCTACGGCTGCCACCTCCCCCTTGCGGGGGAGGATCGAAACTAGACCCGCTCGCCGCCCCGCGCGATCACCTTGTCCTCGGTATTGTTCTCGAAATCGCTCGCCGCGTGGCGCTCGCGAAGCTGAGTTTCCGGATCGCCCGAGCTGCGATTGACCATCCGCCCGCGCTTCACCGCCTCGCGCGCGCCGACCAGATCGACCCAGCGGTTGAGGTTGGGGTATTCGTGCGCGGCGAGGAATTCCGCCGCCCCCGGATAGGCGAGCCCGCGCGCCACCGCGCCATACCAGGGCCAGATCGCGATATCGGCGATCGTGTAATCGTCGCCCGCGACATATTGGGTCTTGCCCAGCTGGGTATCGAGCACATGGAGCTGGCGCTTCACCTCCATCGCATAGCGATCGATGGCGTATTCGATCTTGAACGGCGCATAGCTGAAGAAATGCCCGAAGCCGCCGCCGAGGAAGGGGGCGGAGCCCATCTGCCACATCAGCCAGTTCATCGTCTCCGCGCGGGCATGATGCTCGGTGGGGAAGAAGGCGCCGAACTTTTCGGCGAGGTAGAAGAGGATCGACCCGCTCTCGAACAGCCGCGTCGGCGGATTGGTCGACCGGTCCATCATCGCGGGAATCTTCGAATTGGGATTGATCTCGGTGAACCCGCTGCCGAACTGGTCGCCCTTGCCGATATTGATCAGCCAGGCGTCATATTCCGCTCCCGAATGACCCAGCGCGAGCAGCTCCTCGAGCATGATCGTCACCTTCACGCCATTGGGCGTGCCGAGCGAATAAAGCTGCAGCGGATGCTCGCCGACGGGGAGCAATTTCTCATGCGTCGCGCCCGAAATCGGCCGGTTGATATTGGCGAACTGGCCCCCGTTTTCCTTGTCCCAGCTCCAGACCTTGGGCGGCACATAGCCGGCGGGCTGGTTGAGGGCGGGATCGGGAAGGTCGGCCATGGGGTGTCCCCTGCTGGGTGTTGAGGGGCGTATGTGGGTCGGGCGCGGGGGATTCCCAGCCCTCCCTTCATGCTGAACTTGTTTCAGCATCCAAAGATGATCTTGGCCTAATCACCCGTGGCGCGTTGGATCCTGACACAAGCTCAGGATGACGGCAGTCCCCGCCCGCTACGCCCGGTTCGCCGCGCTCAACACCGCCCGCACGGAAGCCGTCGCGATGTCCGCGTCGATGCCCACGCCGAACACCGTCCGCCCATCCTCCGTCCGGCATTCGAGATAGGTCGCCGCCTGGGCGTCCGCGCCATGGCCGATCGCGTGCTCGACATAGTCGATCACATCGAGGTTCGGCCCGGTGCTGCCCGAAAGCGCCGCGATCACGCCCGAGATCAGGCCGTTGCCGCGGCCCGAGATCGAGCGGACCTCGCCGTCGATCGCCACCCGGCCGACGAACACGCGGCTGCCCGCGGCGCCGCTTTCCTCATAGTCGACCAAGGCGAAGCGGTCGTTGGCACCCGGCAGATACACGCTGTCGAACAGCGCGCTGATGTCCGCCGCATTGAGCTCGCGGCTGGTTTCGTCGGCGAGCTGCTGGACATGCTTCGAGAAATCCGCCTGCATCCGCTTCGGCAGCTTGAGCCCGCGATCCTGTTCGAGCACCCAGGCGACGCCCCCCTTGCCCGACTGCGAGTTCACCCGGATCACCGCCTCGTAATCGCGGCCCAGATCCTTGGGATCGATCGGCAGATAGGGCACGTTCCAGAGCTGGTCGTTGCGCTCGGCCTGCGCGGCGAAGCCCTTCTTGATCGCGTCCTGATGGCTGCCACTGAACGCCGTGAACACCAGCTCGCCCGCATAAGGGTGGCGCGGATGGACGGGGAGCTGGTTGCAATATTCGACGGTCTTGATGACCTCGTCGATGTCCGAGAAATCGAGCCCCGGATCGACGCCCTGCGTGTACATGTTGAGCGCGACCGTCACGAGATCGACATTGCCCGTCCGCTCGCCATTGCCGAACAGGCAACCCTCGACCCGGTCCGCGCCCGCGAGCAACCCCAGTTCGGTCGCCGCCACACCCGTCCCGCGGTCGTTATGCGTGTGCAGGCTGATGACGACGGAATCGCGATTCCGGATATTGCGGCCGAACCATTCGATCTGGTCGGCATAGACATTGGGGGTCGCGCATTCGACCGTCGCGGGCAGGTTGAAGATGATCGGCCGCTCGGGCGTGGGGCGCAGGATTTCCATCACCGCCTCGCAGACCTCCAGGCTGAAATCGAGCTCGGCGGTGGAAAAGGTCTCCGGCGAATATTCGAAATGCCACTCGGTGTTCGGCTGCTTCGCCGCCTCGTCGCGCAGCACCTTGGCGCCCGCGACCGCGATCTCGCGGATTTCGTCGCGGCTCATCCTGAACACTACCTCGCGCCACGCCGGGCTGACCGCGTTGTAGAGATGGACGATCGCCTTCCTGGCGCCTACCAGGCTCTGGAAGCTGGTCTCGATCAAATCCTGCCGCGACTGGGTGAGCACCTGGGGGATCACATCGTCGGGGATTCGGCCCGAACGGACCAGGCCGGAGATGAAGTCGAATTCGGTCGCGCCCGCGCTGGGAAAGCCGACCTCGATCTCCTTGACCCCGACCTTGCACAGCAATTCGAAGAAGCGCGTCTTCTTCTCGCCGTCCATCGGATCGATCAGCGCCTGGTTGCCGTCGCGCATGTCGGTGGAGAGCCAGCGCGGCGGCGCGGTGATGGTCCGGCTCGGCCATTGCCGGTCGGGCAGGTCGATCGTCGGGAAGGGGCGGTATTTCAGGCTCGGGTCGCGCAGCATCATTCGTCTCTCAGGCTTGCCCGGCCCAAAACTTATTGGCGTGCCGGTCAGGTCGATCCAGTGTTGAGAGGTCCCTTAGGGGAGATGCGCGTCAGCGCCACGCCCCTAAGGGCGCGTAAGGAGCAGTTCGAGAGCGATCGGCTTCGTCACGGCTCCGCCCATAAGCGGAGCACGGATGATTTGTCCACACCGTCGCGAAAAAACGCAATTTTATTGCGCGGTGTTGGTATCCTCGAGCGCGGGGGCCTGGGGCGAGGGCGTCCCGCTCGGCGAAGGCGCCGCGGAGGGCGTCGCGACGATCTCCGCCATGGGCGGCGGCTCGGAATAGTTGGTGCCCGTGGTCGATCCCCCGCCGCACCCGGCAAGAACCAGCAATCCTCCCAGAACCAGCACCCGCATCCCGTCCTCCCATCCTGTCGCAGCCCTGCCGGCATGCGTTCCACGCCCAGCCGAACATCGCAAGCGACGAAGCGAGTCCGCGCGGCTGGACAACCGCCTCTCAGGGGGCCGAAATCGCCTCTGGGGGCTGCCCGGCAAAGTTATGCACAGGCAAACCGCCGAAACGAAGGCAAAATCGCACGTCAGGGTGGTGCATCGGAGGAATAAGCGCAGTACACAGCCTCAGCGACAGCGGCGTCAGGGCGCTGCACGAGCCGGCTGCGCAACCAAGGAATAGCCCGCCCACGGGCACGAACAGGAGAACAAGAATGGCGGAGAAGAAAGCAGCACGCGGCGGCATCGCCAAGCCGGTGACCCCGTCGCCCGAGCTCGCGAAGATCACCGGCTCGGCCGCGCTGCCGCGCAGCGAAGTGGTCAGCAAGATCTGGGCCTATATCAAGAAGAACAACCTGCAAAACCCTGCAAACAAGCGGGAAATTCTCGCTGATGCCACGCTGAAGCCGATCTTCGGCGTCGACAAGTGCACCATGTTCGAGATGAACAAGCTGCTCTCCAAGCACATGTCCTGACGGGCCGGGCCGGCCACGCGCCGGCCCTTGCCACTGGCGAGACGGGCGGGCCCGGAGCGGCCCGCCCTTCTTCGCGTCTCGCCCCCGGGCCGCGCTGCCGGCCCCTTCTCCCTCTCCGACTCGGATCGCGCTTCCCCCCCCCCCGCGAAGCTCCCTGCCGTGCGCGCCGCCGCTCGTTCTGGATACGTAATATTAACCTTACTCGCCCATTAAGCCCTGTGGCTCGGGTTCCCGATGGGGGGGACGGGGGCCTTGAAGACGAGTTTACAGGAGAATTTGGACATGACCGTTATCGGTACCAATATTGCCTCGCTGCGTGCCGGTAACGCCGCGAACGCCGCCTCGAAGATGCTGGGCACCGCGATGGAGCGTCTGTCGACCGGCAAGCGCATCAACAGCGCGAAGGACGACGCCGCCGGCCTCGCCATCGCTTCGACGATGACCTCGTCGATCCGCGGCATGAACCAGGCGATCCGCAACGCCAACGACGGCATCTCGATGGCGCAGACCGCCGAAGGCGCGCTGGGCGAAGTCACCAACATGCTGCACCGCATCCGCGAGTTGGCCGTCCAGTCGGCTTCGGGCACCTATAGCGACGACGACCGCACCAATCTTCAGGCGGAAGTCACCGAACTGACCGGCCAGATCAGCGACATCCTCGCCAACACCAAGTTCAACGGCAACGTGCTGTTCGACGGTTCGGCGGGTGATTCCGGCGACGTGACGATCCAGGTCGGCTCGAATGCCGAGGACACCGTGACGCTCACCCTTTCGGAAATCGACCTCGACGACGCCGTCGACATCGACATCTCGGACGCCGACGACGCTTCGGACGCGCTCGAGACGCTCGACGACGCTCTCATCACGGTCAACACCGCTCGCGCCACGCTCGGCGCCGCGCAGGCCCGTCTCGAATCGGTGGTCAACAACCTGACCTCGAACGTGACCAACATGACCGACGCGCGCAGCCGCATCGAGGATGCCGATTTCTCGGCCGAAACGACCGCGCTCGCCAAGGCGCAGATCCTGAGCCAGGCATCGACCGCGATGCTGGCGCAGGCCAATCAGAGCCAGCAGACGGTCCTCTCGCTGCTCAAATAAGCAGACGGCCATTCTCACGCCGGTTCGCCGGCGCGCGGCAAGGGGTTCCCGGCGATGGCCGGGGACCCCTTCCTCGTCTTGAGCTGATGCGGCGCACAATATCGGCTGGACCATCGCGGCAGGGCTGACGTAGGGCTGTCCGCGGAAATGGCGGGGTTATTCAGACCGATGACGAAGACGGCACTCATTACCGGGATCACCGGCCAGGACGGCGCCTATCTGGCGCGGCTGCTGCTGGCCAAGGGCTATGTGGTCCACGGCATCAAGCGGCGGTCCTCGTCGTTCAACACCGGGCGGATCGAGGACATCTATGAGGAGCCGCAGATCGAGCATCCCCATCTGACGCTCCATTATGGCGACCTGACCGATTCGACCAACCTGATCCGCATCATCCAGGAAACCAAGCCCGACGAGATCTACAATCTCGCCGCGCAGAGCCATGTCGCGGTCAGCTTCGAGACGCCCGAATATACCGCCAATGCCGACGCGATCGGCACGCTGCGCCTGCTGGAGGCGATCCGCATCCTCGGGATGGAAAAGACCTGCCGCTTTTATCAGGCCTCGACCTCGGAGCTGTACGGCAAGGTCCAGGAGATCCCCCAGACCGAGAAGACCCCCTTCTACCCGCGCTCGCCCTATGCGGTGGCGAAGCTCTATGCCTATTGGATCGTGGTCAATTACCGCGAGGCCTATGGGATGCACGCCTCGAACGGCATCCTGTTCAACCACGAAAGCCCGATGCGTGGCGAGACCTTCGTGACCCGGAAGATCACCCGTGCGGTCGCGGCGATCAAGCTGGGCCGCCAGAAGACGCTCTATCTCGGCAATCTCGACGCCAAGCGCGACTGGGGCCATGCCCGCGAATATGTCGAGGGCATGTGGCGGATGCTCCAGCAGGACGAGGCCGACGATTATGTCCTCGCGACCGGCGAGACCATCTCGGTGCGCCAGTTCGTCGAATGGTGCTTCGCCGAGGTGGGCGTGGCGATCCAGTGGAAGGGCGAAGGCGAGGCCGAACAGGGCTTCGACGCAGCGACCGGCGAGCTCCGCGTCGCGATCGACCCGCGCTATTTCCGCCCGACAGAGGTCGATCTGCTCATCGGCGACGCGACCAAGGCGAAGGAAAAGCTCGGCTGGGTCCACACTACCAGCGCGCATGAATTGGCGAAGGAAATGGTCCAGGCCGATCTGAAGGTCATGGCGGACGCGCCCGTGGGGCGTTCGAACGGGTGAGTGACGAACCGATGAGCTACGATCTGACGGGCAAGCGCGTGTTCGTCGCCGGGCATCGCGGCATGGTCGGCGGCGCGCTGGTGCGGCGGCTCGAGACCGAGGGCTGCGAGATCCTGACGGCGGGCCGCGACCAACTCGACCTGATCGACCAGCGCCAGGTGTTCGACTGGATGGACGCCAACCGCCCCGACGCGGTCTTCATGGCCGCGGCCAAGGTCGGCGGCATCCTCGCCAATTCGACCTATCCGGGCCAGTTCCTCTACAAGAACCTCGTCATGCAGGCGAACATCGCCGAGGCCGCGCGGCTGGCGGGCACCGAAAAGCTGATGCTGCTCGGCTCCTCCTGCATCTATCCCAAGCTGGCGCCCCAGCCGATCCAGGAGGATTCGCTCCTCACCGGCCCGCTCGAGCCGACCAACCAATGGTATGCCATCGCCAAGATCGCCGGGATCATGCTGGGCGAAAGCTATCGCGAGGAATATGGCTGCGATTTCATCTCGGCCATGCCCACCAACCTCTACGGCATCGGCGACAATTTCGATCTGGAGAGCAGCCATGTCGTGCCCGCGCTGATGCGCAAGGCGCATGAGGCCAGGCTCGCGGGCGCGAAGGAACTGGTGATGTGGGGCACCGGCACCCCGCGCCGCGAATTCCTCTACGCCGACGATTGCGCCGATGCGCTCGTCTTCCTGATGAAGAACTACTCGGGCGCGCAGCATATCAATGTCGGCAGCGGCGAGGATCTGGAGATCCGCGAGCTGACCGAGCTGGTCTGCGACGTCGTCGGCTTCACCGGCGAGATCGTCGCCGATACCAGCAAGCCCGACGGCACCCCGCGCAAGCTGATGGCCGCCGACAAGCTGCGCGGCATGGGTTGGGCGCCGAAGACCTCGCTCCGCGAGGGGCTGACCAGGACCTATGACTGGTTCCTCGCCAACCGGGCCTGATCGCCCAAGGTTGACCCCCAAGCCCCCCCGCCTCTATCGCGAAACGGGGCATTTGGGGATTTCGACATGCGGTTCCTGATCACGGGCACGGCTGGCTTTGTCGGCTATCACCTCGCCGCGCGCCTGCTCGCCGATGGGCATCAGGTGACCGGCTTCGACGCGGTCACCGACTATTACGACGTCCGGCTCAAGGAAGCCCGGCTGGCCAAGCTGGCGGAGAATCAGAGCTTCCGCTTCGTGAAGGGCCAGCTCGAGGACCAGAGCGCGCTCAAGCGCGCCGCCGACCTCGCCGATCCCGAAGTGATCGTCCACCTCGCCGCGCAGGCCGGCGTCCGCTATTCGATCGACCACCCGCGCACCTATATCGACAGCAACCTCACCGGCTCGTGGACGGTGCTGGAGCTGGCGCGCGAGATCCAGCCGAAGCATTTGCTGCTCGCCTCCACCTCCTCGGTCTATGGCGCGAACGAGGACATGCCGTTTGACGAGCGGCAAAAGACCGACACTCAGATGAGCCTCTACGCCTCGACCAAGAAGGCGATGGAGAGCATGGCGCACAGCTATGCGCACCTGTTCGGCGTACCGACGACCATCTTCCGCTTCTTCACGGTCTACGGCCCGTTCGGGCGGCCTGACATGGCGCTGTTCAAGTTCGTCGAGGCGACGCTCAAGGGCGAGCCGATCGACGTCTATGGCCGCGGCAAGATGGCGCGCGACTTCACCTATGTCGGCGATCTGGTCGAGGCGATCGCGCGCCTCGTCGATGTGATTCCCTCGGAGGCGAACCGCGTGCCCCGCATCGACAGCCTGTCGCCGGTCGCCCCGACGCGCATCGTCAATATCGCGGGGGGCAAGTCGACGCCTTTGCTCGACTATATCTCGACGATGGAGGAAGCGCTGGGCCGCAAGGCGGTGCTCCACATGATGGACATGCAGCCGGGCGACGTCCCCGCGACCACCGCCGATCCGGCACTGCTCCGCGCGCTCACCGGCTACACGCCCGCAACGCCCGTCCGCGAGGGCGTCCATGCGTTCGTGCGCTGGTACCGCGACTATTACGGCGCATAGGCTTGCTGTGGCGGGCCCAACAAAAAAGCTGTGCTGCGCGGCGGTTCGAGTAACTAACTGACCCCGCATGACGCTGACCCACCTTCAACGCCTCGAAGCTGAATCGATCCACATCCTGCGCGAAGTGGCGGCCGAGGCCGAGCGCCCGGTGATGCTCTATTCGGTGGGCAAGGATTCGGCGGTGATGCTGCATCTCGCCAAAAAGGCCTTCTACCCCGCCCCGCCGCCCTTCCCGTTGCTCCATGTCGACACGACCTGGAAGTTCCGCGCGATGTACGATCTGCGCGACAAGGCCGCGAAGGCCGCGGGGATGGAGTTGCTGGTCCATCACAACCCGGAGGCGATGGCGCGCGGAATCAATCCATTCGATCATGGCGGGCTCCACACCGACATGTGGAAGACCGAGGGGCTCAAGCAGGCGCTCGACAAGTTCGGCTTCGACGCGGCCTTCGGCGGCGCGCGGCGCGACGAGGAGAAGAGCCGCGCCAAGGAGCGCGTGTTCAGCTTCCGCTCGGCCAATCACCGCTGGGACCCCAAGAACCAGCGGCCCGAGCTGTGGAACCTCTACAATGCGCGCAAGGCCAAGGGCGAGAGCATCCGCGTCTTCCCGATCAGCAACTGGACCGAGCTGGACATCTGGCAGTATATTCTCGCCGAGGGCATCGAGATCGTCCCGCTCTATTTCGCCGCGAAGCGCCCCACGGTGACTCGCGACGGCCTCACGCTGATGGTCGACGACGAGCGCTTCCGCCTGCTCCCCGGCGAAGTCCCGGTCGAACGCTCGATCCGCTTCCGCACCCTCGGCTGCTACCCGCTCACCGGCGCGGTGGAGAGCGAGGCGGATACGCTGGAGGCAGTAATCCAGGAGATGCTGCTCACCACCACCAGCGAACGCCAGGGCCGCGCGATCGACCACGATCAGGCCGCGAGCATGGAGAAGAAGAAGCAGGAGGGGTATTTCTGATGACCTCCTCCTACCGCCCCGACGCACTCATCGCCTCCGACATCTCCGCTTATCTCGCCCAGCATCAGAACAAGTCGCTGCTCCGCTTCATCACCTGCGGCTCGGTCGATGACGGCAAGTCCACCCTGATCGGCCGCCTGCTCTACGATTCGAAGCAGATCTTCGAGGATCAGCTCGCCGCGCTCGAATCCGACAGCGCGCGGGTGGGCACGCAGGGCGCGAATATCGACTTCGCTCTCCTCGTCGACGGCCTCGCCGCCGAGCGCGAGCAGGGAATCACCATCGACGTCGCCTATCGCTTCTTCGCGACCGAGAAGCGAAAGTTCATCGTCGCCGACACGCCGGGGCACGAACAGTACACCCGCAACATGGTCACCGGCGCCTCGACCGCCGACCTCGCTGTGATCCTGATCGACGCGCGCAAGGGCGTGCTGACCCAGACGCGGCGGCACTCCTACCTCGCCCATCTGATCGGGATTCGCCATATCGTGCTGGCGGTGAACAAGATGGACCTTGTGGGGTACGATCAGGGGCGGTTCGACGAGATCGTCGAGGATTACCGCGCTTTTGCCAGCTCGATCGGGATCGCCGATTTCACCGCCATCCCGATCTCGGGCCTCGCGGGCGACAATATCGCCAGCCGCTCCGCAACGATGGACTGGTACGCTGGCCCAACGCTGATCGACCATCTCGAAACGGTCGAGGTCGATAGCGACGCCGCCAGGGCACGCCCGTTCCGCATGGCGGTGCAATGGGTCAACCGCCCCAACCTCGATTTCCGCGGCTTTGCGGGCCTGATTGCCACCGGCACCGTCAAGCCCGGCGACCCGGTGCGCATCCTGCCCTCGGGCAAGACCAGCAGCATCGCGCGCGTCGTCACCGCAGACGGCGACCTCGCCGAAGCCGTCGCGGGCCAGTCGGTCACCCTCACCCTGACCGACGAGGTCGATTGCTCGCGCGGCGACGTAATCGCCACCGCCCACGCCCCGCCACAGGTCGCCGACCAGTTCCAAGCCACCATCGTGTGGATGGACGAGGAGGAGATGCTCCCCGGCCGCGCATACTGGATGAAGCTCGGCACCCGCACCGTCAGCGCAACCGTCAAGCCGCCGCGCCACGCGATCTGCGTCAACACCATGGCGGAGCTCAGCGTGAAGACGCTGCGCCTCAACGATATCGGCGTCGCCGAGGTCTATACCGACCGCGGCATCGCGTTCGAGCCCTATGCGGACAGCCATGACCTTGGCGGCTTCATCCTGATCGACAAGATCAGCAACGCCACCGTCGCCGCGGGCATGCTCAACTTCTCGCTACGCCGCGCCCAGAACGTCCATTGGCAGGCCGCCGAGATCAACCGCGAGGCGCATGCCCGCCAGAAGAACCAGCATCCGCGCCTGCTCTGGTTCACCGGCCTCTCGGGCTCGGGCAAGTCGACCATCGCCAACCTGGTCGAGAAGCGCCTCCACGCGCTCGGCAAGCACAGCTTCCTGCTCGACGGCGACAATGTCCGCCACGGGCTCAACAAGGATCTGGGCTTCACCGATGCCGACCGGATCGAGAATATCCGCCGCGTCGGCGAGGTCGCTCGGCTGATGACCGATGCCGGGCTGATCGTCCTCACCGCCTTCATCTCGCCCTTCCGCGCCGAGCGCGAGATGGTCCGCCAGATGATGCCCGAGGGCGAATTCTTCGAGATCTTCATCGACACCGCGCTCGAGGAAGCCGAGCGCCGCGACGTGAAGGGCCTCTACAAAAAGGCGCGCGCGGGCCAGATCGCCAATTTCACCGGCATCACCAGCCCCTATGAGGCGCCGCTCAACCCCGAGATCCGCATCGACACGTCGAAGATGACCGCCGAGCAGGCCGCGGAGCTGATCGTCGAGCAGATCATGGGCGTGTGGAGCCCAGTGCTGTGAGCCGCATCCCCAACCGGTGCTCGGGCGCGGCAATGACCGACGCCGAGCTGGCCGCAGCCATCGCCACGGAGGCAGGCAAGCTTCTCCTCGCGCTCCAGAAATCCGGCCTCTCGGGCAAGGAACTCTGCAATGCGGGCGATTTCCAGGCGAACCTCCTCATCCTCGCGCGCCTCCGCGCCGAGCGGCCGGGCGATCCGATCCTCTCAGAGGAGTCCGCCGACGACAGCGACCGCCTCACCTCCAGCCGCGTCTGGATCGTCGATCCGCTCGACGGCACCCGCGAATTCGGCGAGGGCCGCAGCGACTGGGCGGTGCATGTCGCGCTCGCCATCGATGGCACCGCCCAAACCGGCGCGGTCGCCCTGCCCGGCCTGGGCCTGACGCTTTCCACGGATGCGCCCCCCGCGCTGGCGCCCGCGGGCCATCCGCCCCGCATGGTCGTCAGCCGCACCCGCCCGCCCGCGCAGACCGCGGTCATCGCCGAAGCTTTGGACGCGCAAATGATCCCGATGGGCTCGGCCGGCGCCAAGGCGATGGCGGTGGTGCGCGGCGAGGCCGAGCTCTATTTCCACGATGGCGGCCAGCATCAATGGGACAATTGCGCCCCCGCCGCGGTCGCCGCCGCCGCCGGGCTCCATGTCTCGCGGATCGACGGCAGCCCGATCGTCTACAACCGGCCGGAAACCTCGATCCCCGATCTGCTGATCTGCCGCCCCGAGCTCGCCGAACGCGTGCTGGCGATCATCTCAGGCTGAGGGCGAGCCCTTGGCGAACCAGGTGTCGGCATCGGGCTTGAACAGATAGCTGACCGACCAGGCGCGCAACCCGTAAGCAACCCAGCCAAGATAGGTCGCAAGCCCGAACAACTGTCCCTGGAACAGCGACAGCGCCAGCCCGCAGGTCGAAACGATGAACCAGATCGACAGGAGCCATTTCGCCACCACGCTCCGCCGCCGCGCCGCGAAGAACCACAGGACCAGTGCGAACGCGACATAGAGGATCAGCATGCCGATCAGTGCGCCGGACCCCATGCCCGCGGTCGCCGGATTGGCCTTGAGCGCCGCGAGGTTGGTCTCGAGGGCGAGGATCGCCGCAAGCAGGTCCGCCGCGAGCGCGCCGAGAAACAATTGCTCGAACCGGATGATCGATGCTGGCCGCATGAATAGCCCCCTTTGAAAATTGGTGGTCCCGGAGGGACTCGAACCCCCGACGCCCACTTTAGGAAAGTGGCGCTCTATCCTGCTGAGCTACGGAACCACGCGGCCTCCCCATAAAGCGCGGCGCCGAAGGCGGCAACCGCGCTAGTTGCACGCCTCGGGCGGCACGATGGGGAAGGGAAGCGGCGACACCGTCACCCCATCCTCGATCAGCTCGCGCGCCTGTTCGGGGGTCGCCTGGCCGTGGATTGGGGCGTGTTCCTCCTCGCCCTCATGCATCGCCCGCGCGCGCCTGGCGAAGCTCATCCCGACCCATTCGGATTTCTCGAGCGCCTGCGCCTGGAGCTTCGCCAGCTCCGCCATCGCCGCCTTGACCACCTCGGGCGGGGGCTCGGGCATCGCCGCCATCGGGAGCGGGACCTCGGGCGTATCGGCGGGCGCGGCGGACCGCTGATTGCCCTTCGCCGCGACATTGGGCGCCATCACCGCCTTGGTCACGCCCGTGTCGCCGCAGATCGGGCAGGCGATCATCGCCGCCGCGCGCTGCTCCTCATAGGCGCCACTCGATCCGAACCAGCTCTCGAACACATGGCCCGCGCCGCATCTGAGGTCGAAGACGATCATAGCCGCTCAACGTCCGGAATGGCGCGTCGGTGCCGTAGCACCGGAACCCGGCTCCGCGCGGCCTCCACACGGCCCTGGTCGATCTCGGCGAAACCGAGGCCCGCGGGCTCGCCCATGTCGAGCAGCACCTCGCCCCAGGGATCGACCACGAGGCTGTGGCCATAGGTCGCGCGGCCATCCTCATGCACCCCGGTCTGCGCCGCCGAGATCACGAAGCCGGCGGACTCGATCGCCCGCGCACGCTGGAGGATATGCCAATGCGCCGCGCCCGTCGGACGGGTGAAGGCGGCCGGCATGGCGAGGATCGTCGCGCCTGCGTCGCTCAGCGCGCGGAACAGGTCCGGGAAGCGCAGATCGTAACAGATCGCCGGGCCCAGCACGCCCAGCGGCGTCTGCACCGTCACCGCGCGCTCGCCGGCGGTATAGCTGTTCGATTCGCGCCAGCTTTCGCCCGTCGGCAGATCGACGTCGAACAGATGCATCTTGTCGTAGCGTGCGCGGATCGCGCCCGAATCGTCGATCACATAGCCGCGATTGGCGAGCTTGCCGTCCTCGCGCAGCACAGCGAGGCTGCCGAGATGCACCCAGATTCCGTGCTTCGCCGCCGCCTCGCGCACCGCGGCCAGCACGCCGTCCTCGTTCTCATGCTTGAGCGAGGCAGCCGCACGATCCCGGTCGCTGTCGACCAGCCCCGACATCTCGGGCGTGAACAGCATCGCCGCCCCGCCCGCTCTGGCCTCCTCGATCCCCGCGACCAGCGTGCGCGCATTGGCGGCGGGATCGATCCCGCTGGTCATCTGGAGGACCGCCGCCCGAGTCATGACCTCTCCGTCATGCCGCGAGCAAGTCGTCCAGCCCGCCGCGACGGTCGAGCGCGGCCAGATCGTCCGATCCGCCGATATGCTTTCCGTCGATGAAGATCTGCGGCACGGTGGTGCGCCCGCCCGCGCGCTGGATCATCTCCTGCCGCCGGGGTCCGCCCATCGTCAGGTCGATTTCCTCATAATCGGCGCCCTTGGCGTCGAGCAGCGCCATCGCGCGGGTGCAATAGGGGCAGAACGCCTTGGTATAGACTTCGATCTTGGCCATTTCGCCTTCCGAGGTGCGGTTCGCGGGGCCGCTTGTCAATTGGCCTCCTCCTCCAGAACGCGCGCCCAGCACAGAAGGATCACGCGTAAGGCTCCCCCCCGCTTCAAAATTCCGGCGCAGGCGCGCGCCGTCGCCCCGCTGGTATGGACATCGTCGACCAGCACGATCGTCTTGCCCGCGACCCGCGCCTTCGCCTCGGGGGCGAGCGCGAAAGCCCCCGCCACCGCCTTCGCCCTGCCCCTGGGACCCAGCCCGCGCAGCACCGGCGTCGCCCTGACGCGCCGAAGCAGATCCACGTCCGCCGGCACCCCGCTGGCGCGCGACAGCGCCGCCGCGATCAGCGCCGCCTGGTTGAAGCCCCGCCCCCAGATCCGCCAGCGATGCAGCGGCACCGGCACCAGCAGCTCCGCGCCCTCGGGCATCAGCCGCGCCATCGCCTCGGCCATCGTCGCGGCATGCGCGGTCTTGCCGCCATATTTGAGCCGCAGCGCCACATGCCGCGCCACCGGGCCATAGGCCACCGCCGCGCGAACCCCGTCATGCGGCGGCGGATCGGCCATGCATTCGGCGCAGACGCTCCCCTCGCCGCGATCGTAATCGAACGGCAGCTGGCAGTTCGCGCACCAGGGCGGCCCCAGGAACCTCAGGCTTCCCCAGCACCCGGCGCAGAAGCGATGATCCGCGCCGACCACCTCGCCGCACCCCGGGCAACGCGGCGGCAGCGCGAGATCGGCGAGATAGCGCAAGGGTGCCGTAACCTGCATCCCGCCTTGTCCCTTGCTCCAAGCCGCTGCACAAGCGCCGCGTGCCAGATGCCCCGCCCGAGATTTTCGACCGCGCCCTGCGCCGCAAGCGCCGCGACCGCGCGGCGGCGGTCTACGCGGATTTCGCCTTCTTGCGCGATCACATGCTCGAAGGCATCGCCGAGCGCCTTTCCGCCGTGAAGCGCGACTTCCGCGACGTGCTCGATCTCGGCAGCTTCGACGGCGGCTTCACCCTCCCCGGCGCCACGATCACGCGCATCGACGCGGGCGCCGAATTCGCGCGCCGCTCCGGCGGCATCCACGCCGACGAGGACCTCCCGCGCTTCCCCGACGCCTCGTTCGACCTGATCGTCTCCGCGGGGGTGCTCGATCAGGTCAACGACGTCCCCGGCGCGCTCGCGCTCGCTCGCCGTGCGCTGCGCCCCGACGGCCTGTTCCTCGGCGCCTTCGCGGGCGCGGGCAGCCTCGCCGCGCTCAAATCGAGCTTCCTCCTCGCCGAGCCCGCCGCGCGCTTCCATCCCCAGATCGACGTTCGCGCGGCCGGCGATTTGCTCACTCGCGCCGGCTTCGCGCTCCCCGTGGCGGATGTCGAAACCCTCACCGTCCGCTACACCGGCATCGCCAATCTGCTGCGCGACCTGCGCGGCATGGCGGCGACCAGCCTCCTCCCCGGCGCCCGCCCCCTCACCCGCGCCACCCTCGCCCAAGTCGCGGAGAATTTCGCCACGCTCGCCGGCCCGGACGGCCGGACCGCCGAAAAATTCGAGATCGTCTACATGACCGGCTGGGCCCCCGACGAGTCGCAACCCAAGCCCGCGCGCCGCGGCAGGGCGACGGCGTCGCTGGCAGACGCGCTAACTCCTCCCCGGCACGGGGAGGGGGACCATCCGAAGGATGGTGGAGGGGGCTAGCCGCAAGCGATTCGTGCGAGGATGGCCCCCTCCACCATTCGCTGCGCGAACGGTCCCCCTCCCCGTACCGGGGAGGATCTAGACCAACGCCTCCAGCAACCCGATCAGCGGCTTGTCAGCCGGCGGCATTTCCAGCCCGTGCAGTTCCAGCGGCCGCACCCATTTGAGCGCGCTCGCATGATGCGCCTGCGGCACCCCGCTCCATTTGCGCAGCGCATAGAGCAGCAGGATCAGATGCCGCCCGCCCAGCGGCTCGCTGGCGAAGGTCGCGGGGGCGAGGCAGGCCGATTCGACCGCGATTCCCAGCTCCTCAGTCAGCTCGCGCACCAGCGCCGCCTCGGGCGCCTCGCCCGGCTCCACCTTGCCGCCGGGGAATTCCCACAGCCCCGCCATCGGCTTTCCGGGGGGCCGTTGCTGCACCAAAACCCGCCCGTCGCCGTCGATCAGCGCCGCGGCGACGACGAACAATGTTTCTACACTTGGGGCCTTGGAAACATCGCGCAGCACTTCGTTAACGACCTTTCTATAGATTCATTCCAGTTTGTGAGGGTTTTCACGGCAATGCGACCTCTGATGCGCCTCGTTTCCGATCTTTGCCGCGACCGCAAGGCCGCGACCGCGGTCGAATATGGCCTCATCCTCGGCTGCGTCGTCCTCGCGATCATGGCCGCGATCATCCAGCTCGGCACTACCTCCACCGACATGTGGACCAACGTCAGCACCAAGGTGCAAGCCACGAATTGATAGTTACCGCAGTGTAACGGTCCGGTTTAGGCGTTTGTTTACCCCCCATCTCTAAATTCACACTTGCCGTACCGGAGTCTCCGGGCCGGCCGGGTGAATGAAGCACTATTTGAACGATGGAGACCGGTATGACCAAGATTCGCAACTTCCTGAAGAATTCCAAGGGCGCCACCGCGATCGAGTATGGCCTGATCGCCGCTCTGATCGCCGTCGCCGCGATTGCCGCGATGCAGGGCCTGGGCAACCAGCTCAACAAGACCTTCGGCAACGTCACGTCGAACATGAAGGCTTCGTAAGCCTTTATCGACTGAGAGTTCGAAAATCGGGGCGGCGGAACTTTGGTTCCGCCGCCCTTTTTCGTGCGCCACCCGCTCAATAACGACACTTTTGTTACGGTGATGAAATCATACGTAACACCGTATTATTCTTGATTCATATCAATCTCTACATCCCCATCCGCAATATTGGCTGGGCCGGGGCGGGTATTTCGCGCGCGCCGAGCGGGAGGGACTTTCGATGATTCGCAAGCTTTTCCGCAGTCGCAAGGGAGCGACTGCGATCGAATATGGATTGATTGCCGCGCTCATCGCCGTGGCGGCGATCGCCGCGATGCAGGGTCTGGGCAACCAGCTCACCAAGACCTTCGGCAACGTCACCGAGAATATGAAGGCCAGCTAAGCCCCCGCTTGGCTGGCGGAGGGGGTTTCATCGCTCAACGGCGGGGCGCCAGCGAGCGGCGGAGCCCCCTCCTCCATCGTCCTAGGCGAAATTATAGCCGATGATCGCCGAACAGGTCACGGCGTTCACATAGTCGATATAGACGATGTTGGGCTTGGCCCAGCCCCTGGTCTTGATCTGGGTCTGGAGCACACCGGGCAGCTTGCCGTTCGCCTCCTCCGCCATCTTCTCGACCGAGGGGCTGAACGTGCTCGCGGTCAGCGTCCAGGAAAGCAGGAAGAGATAGCCCTTCCCGGTTCCGCCATATTTGCCCCATTTTTCGAGCTGGTTGGTCTTCATCTCCTCATAGTCCGAGGTGTCCGAATAGACATCGTACACAACGATATTCTGCCCCGCCGCGGCGCCATCGTGATAGCGGAAGCGCCCGGTCGCGGTGTTGATATATTCGGCATAGTCGAACACCAGGATCGCCTTGCCGCGCACCTGACCCAGCGTCACCGTCGCGAGGTTCACGCTCCCGGTCGCGTTGGTATAGAGCAGCCCCGGATAGGCATTGAGCAGATCGTTGATCAGCCGCTTGGTCTCGGCCGGCTTATGGCTGCTGCCATAATCGCGGATGTGCGAGAATTTGAGGATCGCCGTCTCGCGCGGATGCGCCTTCAGGAAATCACGGAGCTGATCGAGGATCGGCGCCAGATCCTGCCCGTTGCAGCCCCAGCCATCGGTGCGGTGATAGGTGACCAGCCTTTTGTAATCGTAATCGACGCGGATATCGAAATAGCGCGCACCCGCCTCGAGCTGCTTTCCAACCGATAGCGACTGAGTCTGAGTCTTGCCGCCCGCGCCGATCGGAGGCGCACAATGGTGAAGTTCGGACATGCCCGCATCGTGACTCCCGGGCATCATGATCGCATCGAGTCTTGTATCGTCGCTTAGATCGCGCATCCAGTTGGCGGTATCGGCCATATTGTCCCCCTATTCCGATGGAAATTCCGGAACGCATTACTGCGGGGCGACACCGAGGATCGTGCGGCCGCGTGAGCGCGACTTCGCGATAACTGGCAGACTGACAAGAATTAGAGCGAGAGTCCAGCGACTCAGAGCCGGCCCATCGCGAGGAACTTGCCGCGCCGCGTCTGGCGCAGCTTCTCGGCGGACATTCCGTCCATGCTCTTCAGCGACTCGGCGATCGCATCGCCCAGCGCCTGGATCGCCGCGCCCGGATCGCGATGCGCGCCGCCCAGCGGCTCGGGCACGATCCGGTCGATGACCCCCAGCTCCTTCAGATGCTGCGCGGTGACCTTCATCGCCTCGGCGGCCTCGGCGGCCTTGTCGGCGGTGCGCCACAGGATCGAGGCGCAGCCCTCGGGCGAGATCACCGAATAGACCGCATGCTCCATCATCAGCACGATATTGCCCGCCGCGAGCGCCACCGCGCCGCCCGAACCACCCTCGCCCAGCACCGCCGCGACGAGCGGCACGCCGAGATTGAGGCACTGCTCGGTCGAGCGCGCGATCGCCTCGGCCTGGCCGCGCTCCTCGGCCTGAACGCCCGGGAATGCGCCCGAGGTATCGACCAGCGTGATCACCGGCAGGTCGAACCGGTCGGCGAGTTGCATCAGCCGGATCGCCTTGCGGTATCCTTCCGGCTTGCCCATCCCGAAATTGTGCTTGAGCCGGCTGGCGGTATCGTCGCCCTTCTCGTGCCCGATCACCATCACGCGGCGCCCGCGGAAGCGGCCAAGCCCGCCGATGATCGCCTGATCGTCGGCAAAGGCGCGGTCGCCGCCCAGCGGCATGAAGTCCTCGATCAGCGCCGAGACATAATGCTTGAAATGCGGCCGCTCGGGATGCCGCGCGACCTGGGTCTTCTGCCAGGGCGTCAGCTTGGAATAGACGTCCTTGAGGAAGCGGTCGGACTTGGCCTGGAGCGGGCCGATCTCCGCGTCGATATCCACGTCGCCGCCATCGGCGGTCTTGCGCAGCTCGTCGATGCGGTTTTGCAGCTCGGCGAGCGGCTTCTCGAAGTCGAGGAATGTTGCCATCAGGCGCGCCGGTTAAGCTCCACGTTGCGCTACGTCAACGAGCGCGTGGGCGGATGGGTCCCAATCCTCCCCCGGAGGGGGAGGTGGCAGCGAAGCTGACGGAGGGGTATTACCCCTCCACCGCCTTCGGCGGTCCCCCTCCCCCTCCGGGGGAGGATTTATCCAGCGCCTCACCCAACGGATGCCGCTGATTGACCAGATCCACCAGCCGCCGGCTGTCGACATGCGTATAGATCTCGGTCGTCGCGATATCGGCATGGCCCAGCATCGCCTGCAGCGCGCGCAGATCGGCGCCCCCTTCAAGCAGGTGCGTCGCGAATGCGTGGCGCAACACGTGCGGGCTCACCCGGTCGGGCGGGATCCCCGCCTCCGCCGCCAGCGCGCGGAGCATCTGGTAGAGCCGCACGCGCGAGAGGTGCTTCTTGCCGCTGGGAAAGAGCCAGAGCCGATCCGTCGCCACATGCTCGCGCCACAGCCCCACCGCAGCCCGCGCCCGGTCCGAGATCGGCACCAGCCGCTCGCGCCCGCCCTTGCCCTTGAGGATCAGATAGGGCCGGTCGGGATGGATCGCGTTCCTCGGCAGCGACACCAGTTCGGTCGCGCGCAGCCCCGATCCATAAAGCAGCTCCACCAGCGCCGCGAGCCGAAGGTCGAGCGGATCGGGCGGGTCGCGCGCGATCCGGGCGGCGATCGCCTCGAACAGCCGGTCGACATCGCCGGTGCTCAGCACCTTGGGCAAGGGCCGCCCGGTCCCGGGACGCGGCAGCGCCCCGCCCGGATCGTCAGCGCGCAGCCCCTCATCCGCCAGAAAGGCGTAGAAGCGCCGCAATGCCGCCGATTTGCGCGCCACCGTCGCCCGCGCAAGGCCCTGCCACCCCGTCCCCAGCGTCTCCAGTTCGGCCTGCCCGGCAGCACCGAGCCGCCCCTCCAGCGCCTCCGACGCCAGCCGCAAATCGGTGCCATAGGCCGCCAGCGTGTTCCCCGCCGCGCCCGCCTCAGCCGCCATCATTTCGAGAAAGCGCTCGATCAGCGCGCGATCGTCGCTCGAACTCAAACCCGCGTGATCGCCTCGACGGCGACCATCCGCGCATAATTGCCCAGCCCCGACGCGCGCATCGCCGCGATGATATGGAACAGCGCCTCGGGCGAGACCGGCGCCCAGCCGCGCGCCTGCAGCCCCGCCGCCGCCAGCAGCATCACCGTCCCCGAATCGCCGCGCCGCCCCGCCGCGTCGATCGCGCGGGTCCAGGCGTTCGCGCCGGTCACATCGACTCCCGTCGCCGCGGCGAGCCGCGCCATGTCGCCGGCCTCGAACCGGCCCATGCCCGCGAGCCCGGCGAACGCCAGCTGCGCCTTTCGCTTGTCCGCGGCCCCGCGATAGCCGTCGAAATCCGCCGCGCTCACGCGCGCGTTCGGTGCCGGGTCGGCGAGTGCCAGCATCGCCCAGCCGTCGCTGCCGCGCGCGACGATCGGGCGCCACGCCATCGCCGGCGCATCGAGCCCCGCGCTCAGCATCGACGCGATCAGCCGGTCGGATTCGCCGCGATTCTCCGCCGTCGCCGGGATCGCCGCCGCGGCGCGCGCGGTCAGCACGAGCCGGGCGTAGCGCAGCCGCTGCGAGGTCGGCTCGTCCCACAGCCGGACAAGCGCCGCCATCCGGTCCGGCATCGTCGCCGCGGTATGCGCCGCGCGGAGGTCGCGCGCGACCGCCACCTGGGCGCTCCCGGCACTCTCCTCATTCTCAATCTCGCCATAAAGCTCGATCAGGCCCTGGCTCGAAAACACCCCCTGCGTCGCCGCCAGCTCGGCGGCATTGGCGCGCGCGCTCGAGCTCGGCCCCGCCGCCAGCGCCAGCCACGAAGTCACCTGCGGGCCCGCATTGCGATAGAGCTCGGCAGGCACATCAACTCCGGTCGCGGTCGCCAGCCCCCAGCGCCACGCGGTCAGCGTCGTCACCCCGTCCCATTCGATCGTCACCGCGCGGCGGCCCTGCGCGCCGGTGCCCATCACCTTTTCGGCGACCAGGGTATCGATGCTCTGCCTGCCGCCCTGCGCCTGATCGAAGATCTGGCCCGCGCGGCTCGGATCGCCGGCCAGCCCGGCGCACATCGCCTTGGCGAACGCCCAGCCGCGCTCGGGCAATTGCTTCGCCCCCGGCTCGGCGATCGCGCACATCGCGGCGGGATCGGCGTTCGCCAGCGCGCTCTGCATGCCGACGCGCAGCAGCCAGGGCGTGTAATTCTCGACATCGACGTCCTGGATCACCGCGCGCGCCGCGATCGATTCGCCCATCCGCAGCAACAGCCAGGCGCGCTCGGCGGCGAAATCGGCGCCGTTATAGCCCTTGGGCGTGTTGATCGGCGACTGGAGCGCGCGGCGAAGCGCGATCGACACCCAGCGCGACGCGATCGGCGCGTCGATCCGGCGCATCAGCGTCGCGAGATACTTGCCGTTCGAGGCACCGAAGGCATTGGCCGGGAAAGCCGGATTGCCACGCACATTCACGCCGATCCGCGCGAGCGTGTGCTGGGCGTGCTTGGGCAGCTCGAACTTGGTCAGATCGACCGGCGCCGCCGGCTGATCCTCGATCGCCGCGCTGTTGGTCATCGCATCGTCGGCCGGCGCCGAGGTCGCGCCCGCCGAAGGCGCGGGCGCCGGCGCGGGGCGCGGCGCTGGTGCAGGCGCGGGCGCCGGATTATCGAATCCGGGGGGCAGCAGCGATTCGGGGCTGTCCTGCTGCGCCAGCACCGGCATGGCGGCGCCCGCGAGCAGCAGTGCTGCGAAACCGGCCTTAGTTGGCGAGATTTTCAAGCGAGACCGCCTTGTCGATTCGCGTGGGCTCCTTGTGGGTGTCGCGCATCGAAAGCAGGACGATCCCGCCCAGGAGCACGACCGCGACCACGATCAACAGGATAACCGAACGGGGCATAGAAAACTCTCGCCTGACCAAATGAAGCCTTTGCGCGCGGCCTTTTGCCCGAGCGGGACCCTCGCTGTATAGCCCCCCGGGAGATGTTACAAATGCATCACGAAGCGGGCCACTGGAGCGGCAAGCCAATCGTGCTCGTCGGTCTGATGGGCGCGGGCAAGACGACCGTGGGCCGCCGCCTCGCGCAAAAGCTCGGCCTGCCCTTCGTCGATGCCGATCACGAGATCGAGGAAGCCGCGGGGATGACCATCACCGACATCTTCGATCGCTTCGGCGAGGCGCATTTCAGGGACGGTGAGCGCCGCGTCATTGCGCGGCTGATCGACGGCAAGCCCAAGGTGATCGCCACCGGCGGGGGCGCCTTCATCCAGGAGCCGACGCGCAAGCTGATCCTCGAACAGGCGCTGGCGGTATGGCTCGAGGCCGAACCCGATGTGCTCGCCGAACGGGTCCGCAGGCGGGACACCCGCCCGCTGCTGCGCGGCCGCGATCCGGCGGAAGTGCTCACCGAGCTCGCGGCGGTCCGCAATCCCTTCTACGCGATGGCGCCGATCCATGTGCTCAGCGTCGCCGCCCCGCACGATGCCACGGTCAACGCGATCCTCAAGGAACTGGCCAAGAAACAGGATGACGTGAGATGACCGTCGTCCCCGTGTCGCTGGGCGACCGCAGCTACGAGATTCGCATCGAGGCCGGGCTGCTCACGCGCGCGGGCGAGATCCTCAAGCCCTTGGCGCGCGGGCGGACCATGGCGATCGTGACCGATGAGAATGTCGTGCCGCATCTCGCCACGCTCCAGGCCTCGCTCGAAGCGGCGGGCGTGGCGAGCGAGGCGATCGTCCTGCCCCCCGGCGAAGGCACCAAGAGCTGGCCCCAGCTCGAATCGCTGACCGACCGGCTGCTCGAATTGGGCGTGGAACGCAGCGACCATATCGTCGCGCTCGGCGGCGGCGTGATCGGCGACCTGGTCGGCTTCGCGGCCTCGGTGCTCAAGCGCGGCTGCAACTTCGTCCAGATCCCCACCACTCTGCTCGCGCAGGTCGACTCCTCGGTCGGCGGCAAGACCGCGATCAACTCGCGGGCCGGCAAGAACCTCGTCGGCGCCTTCCACCAGCCCGCGCTCGTCCTGATCGACCCGCAAGTGCTCGACACCCTCCCCGCCCGCGATGCCCGCGCGGGCTATGCCGAGGTCGTCAAATACGGCCTGATCGACGATTTCGCCTTCTTCGAATGGTGCGAAGTCAACGGCGCGGCCCTCCTCGCCGGCAACCCCGACGCCCGCGCCTGCGCAATCGCCCACAGCGTCGCCGCCAAGGCGCGCATCGTGGCGGAGGACGAACGCGAAACCACCGGCAAGCGCGCGCTGCTCAACCTCGGCCACACCTTCGGCCACGCGTTGGAGGCCGAGACCGGCTTCTCGGACAAGCTCCTCCACGGCGAAGGCGTCGCCGCCGGCATGGCGCTCGCCTTCGCCTTCTCCGCCGAACAGGGCCTGTGCCCCCGCCAGGACGCCGAACGCGTCGCCGCGCACCTCCGCGCCGTCGGCCTGCCCGATGGCCTCAAGGCCGCCGGCATCACCGCCAGCGGCGCGGCGCTGGTCGAGCATATGCTCCATGACAAGAAGATGGAGGCTGGGACGCTGCCGTTCCTGTTGGCGCGCGGGATTGGGCAGACCTATCTGGACAAGAAGGTGGTTCTTGGCGAAGTCGCGGCTTTCCTCGACGCTCAGCCGCGCTGATCATCCCCCAGCCACCATCGTCACCCCGGGCTTGACCCGGGGTCCCGCTATTTCCATCCCTTCAGGATGGAACGGGAACGGCAGGGCGGCTGGGTCTACATCATGGCTGATCGCTATCGCGGCACGATGTATGTCGGGGTTACCTCGCATCTTGCCGAGCGAATCCACCAACACCGGTCTGGCGACGGCTCTGACTTCTGCGCACGTTATGGGCTGGTTCGTCTCGTCTGGGCGGAGCGCGGAGACGATATCGTCACCTGCATCGAGCATGAAAAGCGGCTCAAACGCTGGCGCCGGCAATGGAAGTTCGACCTCATCGAACGCGGCAATCCTGACTGGCAGGATTTATTCGACCAGCTCGCGTGAAGAGAAGCGGGACCCCGGGTCAAGCCCGGGGTGACGATGGTCATGTGGATCCGCATCGCAGCTCTTGTCGACGCCACCCTCTTTCTCGTCACCCCGGGCTTGACCCGGGGTCCCGCTATTCTCCCTCCCACGCCCATTCAGCGCGTCCCCAAAAAGACTGTCCTACAACGCTTCAGTATGCCATGTTCCATTAATGTTCCACACCTCCCCTCTTAAGCTCCGCGCCGCTCGCGTAACAATATTACCCAATCGCGCAACGAAGTTTCACGAATCGCGTGAAAAGTGCGAAGATAAGCCCGCAACGCCCCGTCAGTTGCGGTTCAGCCGCAATCGGCATAGCAGCCTCCCCATGCGTATTTTCATCATCGCCGCGCTGGCCCTGACCGCGCTCGCCGCCCCCGCCGCCGCTCAGGTCGCCAAGATCGCCCCGATCCTCACCACGCCCGAGGCGAAGGACGTCTGGACCTATGCCCAGCCCCAGATCGCCCGCGTCACGCATACCGATGTCAAGCTGACCGCAGACTTCGCGACCAAGACCATGTCGGGCACCGCGACGCTCGACGTGCTCGCCGCGCCCGGCGCGAAGGAGATCGTGCTCGATACCGACGATCTCGCCATCGCCTCGATCACCGATGCCAAGGGCAAGCCGCTTCCCTTCGCCATCGGCGAGGCCAAGCCCGAGCTCGGCGCCCCGCTGACCATCCAGCTCAACGGCACGACCCGCATCGTCATCAAATACGCCTCGAAGCCCGGCGCGAGCGCGCTGCAATGGCTCGCTCCCGAGCTGACCGCAGGCAAGAAGATGCCCTATCTCTTCAGCCAGGGCCAGGCGATCAACAACCGCAGCTGGATCCCCACCCAGGACAGCCCCGGCATCCGCCAGACCTGGTCCGCGACGATCACCGTGCCCGACGGCTTCGTCGCGGTGATGAGCGGCGAGCGCCTCGACGGCGCGGAGGGCAAGCTGGTCCCGCACCAGCAGCGCCAGTTCCGCTTCCGCATGGACAAGCCCGTCCCGATTTACCTGCTCGCGCTCGCGGTCGGCGATCTCCAGTTCAAGGCCACCGGCCCGCGCTCGGGCGTCTGGTCCGAGCCCTCCATGCTCGATGCCGCCGCGCACGAAGTCGGCGATGTCGAGAAGATGATCGACGCCGCCGAGGCGCTGTACGGCCCCTATCGCTGGGGCCGCTACGACATGCTTGTGCTGCCGCCTTCCTTCCCCTTCGGCGGGATGGAGAACCCGACGCTGACCTTCCTCACCCCCACGATCATCACCGGCGACCGCTCGAACACCGATGTCGTCGCGCACGAGCTCGCGCATAGCTGGTCGGGCAACCTCGTCACCAACGCGACCTGGTCGGATTCGTGGCTCAACGAGGGCTTCACCACCTATTTCGAGAACCGCATCATGGAGGCGGTCTATGGCCCCGAGCGCGCCGCCATCTATGCCGACACCGACTGGGAAGGCCTGCAGCGCGACATCGCGGGCGCGGGCGGCCCCGGCGCCGCCGCGACACGCCTCCACGGCGAGCCCGGCGAGACCTTCGGCCAGCTCGATTATTTCAAGGGATCGACCTTCCTGCGCACGATCGAGCGCACCGTGGGTCGCCCCCTGTTCGACGCCTATCTCCGCTCCTATTTCGACCGCCACGCCTTCCAGCCGCAGACCACCGCGGGCTTCCTCGCCGATATCCGCACGCACCTGATCAAGGGCGACGCCAACCTCGAGGCGCTGCTCCAGCTCGACGCCTGGGCCTATGGCGCGGGCCTGCCGGCCAATGCGGTGCATGTCACCTCGACGACGCTCGCCGCCATCG
The DNA here is from genome assembly GCA_966251045.1 of uncultured Sphingomonas sp. Lineage (GTDB taxonomy): Bacteria > Pseudomonadota > Alphaproteobacteria > Sphingomonadales > Sphingomonadaceae > Sphingomonas. The sequence continues at coordinate 147,709 of CBINJP010000006.1, read as the reverse complement.
ACGCCAAGCGCGAGGCGTTCGTCGCGGGCGGCCCGGCGAGCGCGGTCCAGCCAAGTGGCTGGAGCACGCAGGAATGGCAGCGCTTCCTGGTCGGGCTGCCCCGCCAGATGAGCGCGGCGCGGCTCAAGGAGCTCGACGAGGCGCTCGGCCTGTCGGTCTCGACCAATGCCTATGTCCGCTCGGCCTGGCTCGAACTCGCCATCGCCAACCGCTACGAGCCCGCGCTGCCCTCGCTGGAGCAGTTCGTGACGCATGTCGGCCGCGGCCTGCTGATCCGTCCGCTCTACACCGGACTGATGAAGCAAGGCGACTGGGGCCGCCCGATCGCGGCGCAGCTCTTCGAAAAGGCGCGGACGGGCTACCACCCGGCGACCGCCAGCGGCGTCGAGCGGATCGTCAATCCGAAATAACTGAAATCCTCCCCCGGAGGGGGAGGGGGACCACGAAGTGGTGGAGGGGTAATCTCCACAAGCGAGCCGATAACCTGTGGAGACTACCCCTCCGTCAGGCTCGGCATTATGTAGCAAATGCACCAAGGCGATTACGGGTGTCATCATTCCCGATGACATTAACTCGCGAAAGGGTGACGCTGCATCTGCCGCTTCCACAAAGGAAGTCGACAGCGTTATGATTACACCATGCAAATCAAACGGAGACCGGCGGCAATCGCCCTCGCTGTGGCGTACGGGCTTTGGACGGTGGTTATCCAGCCGCTCTGGAACCTCAATCTCGAAAGACTTGCCGAAAAGCAGAAGCTCGACACGACTCTCGCCAACGGGAGCGGTCTGATGGAATGGCTGACTTGGTTTGTCGGGTACGTCCCTAGCTCGTTCGGCCTCGGCTTCGTCACCGGGGCGCTGATCTTCGCTTACTGGGATTTGATCGCCTCGACCTTCAACCGGCACATCCTTCGGCGCACGGTGGAGATCGCAGCGCCAGAGATTAAGGCGTGGGTTGGCTCCATCAGTGTTACCATCAAGGAAAAAGAGCCTGGGATGGCTCATATATTTCTAGAGGTGCTGAACTGGGGCGAGGTGCCATTCAAGCTTTCAAAGCTGCGCGGCAATATCGTGATGAGCCACGGCAACTCGAACGGAGTCCGAGTAAAGACTGCGCTTCTCCAACCTGCAATAGGTAGGCCAGAGGATTGGGAGCGGTTGGTTGAGCCCGGCTTTATCCTTATGGTGGATATGGCCCAACCACTCCCAGCAACCATTACGCGATATATGCCTGATCTCTTTGCGTGGCCCACTCGCCCGTATTTTGAGTTTGGCGATTTCGAAGTGTGGGTTCAATCGCCGGAGGGACTGAGCAAGCGATTGAAGCTGAGCGACAGTGTACGGCTCACCGCAGGTGATTGGGCAATACGTACCGATAAGACCACCACGATATTCAACACCCCGGAAGAGGCAGAAAAATTTCGCATTCTATTGGCCGCAGGTGAGGCGCTTAAGAAACTAGGCGGCCGAGACTAGCCATCCGACAGGCGCAGCGACGTAGCGCCGATAGCCTCAAGGCACTGCACCAGAAACACAGCCGTAAACTTCCCCCGGCTGATCTTATTGCGGACGTTCGGCTCGGTATCGTGGACGCCAATGTCTGCCAGCTTTCCGCATAGCTGGGCGTAGGTGATCCCCTTCCGCGCCAGCTCGCCTTTCAGCAGCAGCTTGACCTTGGTTTCCCACTCTTTCTCGGCAACCGGCATTTCGTCGCTCCGTTGATGCGTTTTGTCATCATATGCGATACGATTGCCATTGACAACAGTGCGCGAATGTCACTATATCCGATGCATAAGCACTGGAAACGATGACATGCAGCACTTTCTTCTCTCAGCCGCCGCCCGCACGCTCAGCCTCAAGCAGGTCTTCCGCATGTCGGACACCGAGGCTTACGAGACGTTTTGCCAGCTTCGCTGGATCGACACGGACGGCGAGGCGGTTTGCCCCAAGTGCGGTTGTACCGAGACGTACAACATCACGTCGCGCCGTCGCTTCAAGTGCGTTGCCTGCTATCACCAGTTCAGCGTCACCAGCGGCACCATCTTCGCGAGCCGCAAGCTGTCTTTCGTGGATCTGCTCGCCGCGATCGTCATCTTCGTGAACGGCGCGAAAGGTGTCAGCGCGCTCCAGGTTAGCCGCGATCTCAACGTGCAGTACAAGACCGCGTTCGTCCTCTCGCACAAGCTGCGCGAGGCGATGGCGCTTGAAGCCGCCAACCGCTCACTGGGTGGCGTTGTGGAAATCGACGGCGCGTACTTCGGCGGCTACGTGAAGCCTGCCAATGAGAAGGCCGACCGCAAAGACCGTCGCCTGCTTGAGAACCGCACCGGCAAGCGCCAGTGCGTCGTTGTGATGCGCGAGCGCGGCGGGCGGTCGCTGACCTTCATCGTCCGCAACGAAGGCGACGCCGTTTCCTATGTCCGCGATCATGTCGGCACGCTCGCCACCATCCACGCCGACGAAGGCACCGGCTGGGATGCTCTGCACGCGGGCTGGGATACGAAGCGCGTCAATCACTCGGTCCAGTTCATGGACAAGGGCGTTTGCACCAATCAGGCCGAAAGCTACTTCTCGCGCCTGCGCCGCATGGAAGTCGGCACGCACCACCATATCGCGGGCCCATATCTCACCGCCTATGCGGGCGAAGCGTCGTGGCGCGAGGATAACCGCCGCATCGCCAACGGCTCGCAAGCCATGCTGGTGGCTGAAAGCGCGATGGCTTCGCCTGTGTCGCGGACGTGGGCGGGGTACTGGCAGCGGACCGCCTAGGACGGAAACTCCCAGCCCGCCGGAGCCGTCATCGCCAGCATGGCAATTAGCCGTTCCAAATCGGTTTGGAGTAATCGCCCGTTCTCAACGGGCACCGTGAAGGGACAGCTAGACGGCCAAGGCTTTCGCCACCATTCGGCTGTGTTGAGCGGTCCCGTGCCTTCCAAAGGAGTGCAGCCGTAGTGCCGAAGCTCCCGCTCCCATTCTTCTCTGGGTAGGGAGCGAAGGGCGATCAATTCGCCTCGGTTAACCCGACATAACTTGTCTTCGCGCAGAGATGGGGCGGGAAGGATAGTTGCTGATGGAGCGCCTCATCCAAGTCGCGGAGGCGCTTAACTGTCATAGGCAAGCCGAACATCGCTGAGAGGATTGTCTCAAGCGCAGGCGCTACATCTTCCCGCACTAACTCAGGGTTGCTGTGTGAAAGATAGAACTCTGGAACCTTCTCGCAACGAGCGATGAGGCCGCCATCGGCTCTGGCCTCAAAAATCACGTCGAGCAAGAAAGGTCCAGACGGATATCTACTGGCCATGCGTTACCTTCACACTCCCCCCGTATGAAGCGCCCTCGAATCAGAACGCCCCAACCGCGTTATTTGTGTCGGTCGAGGCGTTTCCATTTCGGAAACATCGTATCGCACGTTCAAGAATCGCGTTCAAGAGTCACCATCAGCAGCCGCAATCCTACATTGCAAGCGCCCAAAGCAGCCGCTTCCCTTCCGCGATGCCCGACACCAGCCCCCGCGACCGCAGCTTGTCGAGCGACTTGCGCACGCGGCGCTTGTGATCCCGCACCTCCTCGCCAGAACATCCCCGCGCGGCCATAACTTGGATAGTCAGGTCCGTCAGCGGGAGCGGCGCGGCGGTCATGCGTAGAGCCGTCAGGATGCACCGCGATAACGCCCCCGGCTTCACCCCTGCGGAGTCGTGCGGTTCAAGCGGTGGAATGGCTCCTAAGTCCATCTGCGGTCGCCAGAGCAGTAGCACCCTGTCCATGGCTTCCACGCCTAACCGTAGCTCGTCTATCGCCGCTTCATGCTGACGGATATCCCGTACCAGCTCGCGCCGCTTCCGGATCAATTGCCCGATTAGATAGGTGCCCTTCATATGCGGACATTACGCATCGCAGGCGATTACATCTATCTAGCTGTTGGTGCATTTGCTACATAATGCCGGTCAGGCTTCGCCTGCCACCTCCCCCTCCGGGGGAGGATCTATTTGATCCGCAACTCCGACCAAGCCAGGCAAACCCACCCCGCAATCAGCGCCGCCCCGCCAACCGGCGTCACCGCGCCCAGCCAGCGCGGCAGCCCCAGCGCCATCAGGTACAGCGTCCCCGCGAACACCGCCGCGCCGCCGACGAACAGCCACGCGCTCACCCGCGCCTCCATCCGCACCGCGACCAGGGCCGCGACCGCATGGATCAGCTGATACTGGCCCCCCGTCCGCAGCCACTCCGCCGCCTGCCCCTCGGCCCCATGCGCGCCAAACGCGCCCGCCGCCACGGCGAGCGCGCCCGAGAGCGCTGCCAACACCGTCACCAGCCTCATCGCCAAACTCCCCACTCGGCCAGCCGCGCCGGCGCGTTCGCCACCACCATCGCCGCCGCGACTACCAGCGCCGCGCAACTCATCGCGAGCACCGCTCCGGCCAGCATATCCTTGGCGATCTTGATCGAGGGATGAATGCCCGGATACAGCAGGTCGATCACCGCCTCCACCGCCGAATTCACCAGCTCCAGCGCCAGCACCGTCCCGCAGGTGAGCCCCACCAGCCCCCACCAGACCGGCGCGGGGCGCAGCACCAGCAGCGCGGCAACCGCCAGCCCCGCCATCCCCAATTGCGTCCGAAAGCTCGCCTCGCGCGCGAACGCCTCGCGCCACCCGGCCAGCGCGAAGCCGATCCGTTCGCGAAACGGGCGGTTCTTCACCCCGTCGCCTCGAGATCGAGCGTCTGCGCCTCGGCCATCGATGCCTGGGTGATCGCGCCGTCGCGGCCCGCGCGGATATCGCCGGTCTCCTTCTGGAGCTGGAGCCGCGCCTGGTCGCGCTTGCGATATTCGGCCTCGGTCCGGTCGATCTCCTGCCCGTCGACCCCCACCGCGTCCATCGCCAGCCGCGCCATCATCACCGCGCTTTCCATCAGCTCGCGCACGATCCCGCCCACCGGCGCGCCGCGCATCTTCATCACCGATCGCCGGTCATAGGCGCGCACGAAGATCGTCGCCTTGGGGAAGGCGTGGTGGATCGCCTCGAGCAGCTCGGTCTCGAGCGTGTCGCCATCCTGGCAGAACAGCAGCAGCTCGGCATCGGCGGCGCCGGCCTGGCGCAGGATGTCGATCCGCGTGCCGTCGCCATAATAGACCTTCATCCCGAAATCGCCCGCGACCTGGATCATCTCGACATCGGTATCGACGAGCGTGACGGGGATTTTCTGGACGATCAGCATCTGCGCGACTGTCTGGCCGAAACGGCCATAGCCCACCACGATCGCGTTGCTCCCGTCATGGCTGGGCCCCTCCATCCCCTCCGCGCTCGGCTCGGGTTCGGCGCGCAGCTTCTGGGTGAGCATCATCAGGAAGGGCGTGGTCGCCATCGACAGCGTGACGATCGCGCCGAACAGGCTCGCAGCCTCGCTTTCGACCAGCAACGCCGCCTGCGCCTGCGCGAACAGCACGAAGCCGAACTCGCCACCTTGGCTGAGCAATACGCCGAGCGCGAACGCGGATCTGCGCTTCATCCCGAACAGCATGGCGAGGCCCATGATGATCGCCGTCTTGGCGACGATCACCGCCAGCGCCATGCCGATCACGAACAGCGGATGCGCCGCGATCGCATCGAGGTTCAGCGTCATCCCGATCGCGAGAAAGAACAGCCCCAGCAGGATCGAACGGAATGGCTCCACGTCCGCTTCCAGCTCGTGCCGATAGGGCGAGTCCGCCAGCATCACACCCGCGACGAACGCGCCCAGCGCCGCGGACAGCCCCAGCCATACCATCAGCGCCGACGCCGCGATCACCGTGAACAGCCCCGCGAACACGAACATCTCGCGCTCGCCCAGATTGCCGATCAGGTGGAACAGCGGCCTCAGGCCATAGCGCCCGGCCGCCACCAGCCCGACGATCGCGACCAGCGTATAGATGCCCAGCAGCCAGCCCGGGGTCGCCACCAGCAACGAGGGCGCCCCGAACAGGTGCGCGATCCACTCGGTCAGCTGCACCGGCCTGGCGCTGTCCGGATTGCGGCTCATCGCGGAGATGATCGTGATCAACGGGATCAGCGACAGGTCCTGGAACAGCAGGATCGCGAACGCCTTCTCGCCCAACGGCGTGCGCAGCCGCCCCGCCGATTGCAGCATCGGCAGGACCTGCGCGGTCGAGGAGAGCGCGAGCGGCAGCGCCAGCGCCACTACCGCCTGGGTCGAGATATCGGTGCCGATCGCGACCACGCCGGTCAGCACGGCGCCGCACGCCACGACCTGCAGCGTGCCCAGCGCGAAAATGTCCCGCCGCATCCGCCACAGCCGCGCCGGGCTCAGCTCCAGCCCGACCAGGAACAGCAGCAGCGCGATTCCCAACTCGGCGATGCCAAGCTTGCCCTCGGCATCATGGACCAGCCCCAGCACATGCGGCCCCACCAGCGCGCCCGCGACGAGGAAGCCCAGGGTGGCGCCGAGCCCCAGCCGCCGGAACACCAGCACCGATGCCAGCGCGAAGCCCAGCATCGGCACCGCGTCGGTCAGCAGCGACGAGCCATGTTCCTCCATCAGAGCCTGCCCCGGGCTTGAACCGGGGCTGCCTCGTTCCGCGCGGCGAGCGCCGCCGCCTCGGCCGCGGCCTCGAACGCCAGCCGAATCGAGGGATGCCGCGCGCGGTGCGGCAGCGCGGGCGCGAAGATCTCGAGCCCCGGCCATGCGGGCGGCGCCTCGGTCTCGCCCGCCAGCCACGCGGTGAGTTCATCGCGCGCCTCGGCCAGCTCGGCAGCGCTCTTCCCTTCGGCGTTCGCGGACATCAGCGCCGCCGAGGCCTGCCCCAGCGCGCACGCCCGCACCAGCATCCCCACCGCCGCCACGCGCCCCTCGGCATCCAGATCGAGATCGACCGTCACCCGGCTCCCGCACACCGGCGAGCGCTTCTCGACGCTCGCCTGCGGATGCTCGATCCGCGCATGAAAGGGGATCGAGGCGGCGAGGCGGAGAATCTCTTTGTTGTAGAGCGGTGCGTTCACACGCCCCATCTAGGGGAGGAGGGCGCGAAGGGCGAGGGGTCTCTTCCTAATTCCTCCCCCGGAGGGGGAGGGGGACCGCGCAGCGGTGGAGGGGGATATCCACGGGCGGCTCGCTCACGGCTTACCCCCTCCGTCGCCCTGCGGGCGCCACCTCCCCCACCGGGGGAGGATTTTATCTGATCTCGCTCTCATTCCCCGCCGCGTTCTCCACCGGCGTGGTCCCGCTCCCGAACACCGGCTCGCCCTTGCGCCGCCGGTCGACGAAATCGGCGATCCCAGCGCTCGTCCAGTTGAGCAAGGGATAGGTCGTGGAGGTCGTCATCCAGTCGGGCCGCTTGGCGGGAGTGCCACGCACCGTATCGATCAGCAGAACAAGCAGCGCGAATGCCAGGCTTACCAGCACCAACCCCTTGAGCGCCCCGAACCCGAAGCCCAGCACCCGATCAACCGGCCCCAGGAAGGATTGCCGCGTGCTCGTACCGACCAGATTGGCGATCAGCCGCCCGCCGAAATAGGTCACGCCTGTGATAATGGCGAAGGAGAGCACCGCCGCGCCCAGATCGGTGCCGACCGGCGGCGCGAGAATCTGCGCCAGCGGGGTGTGAAGGAACTTCAGCGCGACAACGATCAATACGTAGACCAGCAGCGCCAACGCCTCGGTCACGAAGCCGCGGACCAGCCCCATGATCGCCGATGCCCCGATCGCGAGCAGCACGATGATGTCGAGTGCGCTGAATGCCATGCCGAATCCCTCCCCCGCGTTCCGGCGCGAAGGTTAATGCGAACCGCGTGCCCGTGGAAGCCGCATCGCGCTCAAATGTGCCGCGTGATCCTCAGCGCCCAGCGGTCATAGCCGAGCGCTTCGACCCGGCTCATGATCGCCTCGACATCGGCGGGTGCCGGCTTGGGATCGCGCGCCAGCACCCACAGATAGCGCCCGCTCGGCTCGCCCACGATCGCCCATTCATAATCGTCGCCATGATCGAGGATCCAATAGGCGCCGGTGTAGAATGGCCCGAGGAATGAGACCTTTAGCTTGGCGTTGGTCGCCTTGTCCGCGACGATCGCATGCCCCTCCACCAGGCTCCGCTCGCCCTTCGGCCCGCCCTGCCGGCCGCCATTGACGATCTCGACCGTGCCGTCCTCATCCAGCGAATATTCCGCCGTCACCGCGTCGAGGCCCTTCTCGAAGCGGTTCTCGTGCCGTGCCAATTCGAACCATTTGCCCAGATAGCGCGCCAGATCGACCGGCCTGGCGGGCTCGGGCACCTTGGGATTGATCACCGGCGGCCGGGTCGACCGCGAATAGAGAAACGCGCCGCCAATCGCGGCAGCCGCGACGCCCGCGGCGATCTTGAGAGCGGTGGATTGCTTCATGGGGGCTACTTCTAACGGGTCCGGGATGAACGAAGCAATGCCGTGCTCCGGCGCAGGCCGGAGCCTTGGCGGCAAGCGCCGCACTCCGATCTCCAACGCTCCGGCCTTCGCCGGAGCGCGGCAACGCCCCTCACCGCCCCAGCAAATGATCCACGAACGCCCCCAGCGTCCGGAATCCCGATAGCGCCAGCCCGCCCTCGAGCGATTGCGCCGCCGGGGCCAGCGCCCGCCCGAAGCCCAGCTTCGCCGCCTCGCGGCACCGGAGCGATGAATGCGCCACCGGTCGAATCTCCCCCGAAAGCGCGATCTCGCCGAACGCCACGGCATCGCTCGCCAGCGGCCGTTCGGACAGCGACGAGACCAAAGCCGCCGCCACCGCCAGATCCGCCGCGGGGTCCTGCACTCGATACCCGCCCGCGATGTTCAGATAGACCTCGCACGACGAGAAGCTGAGCCCGCACCGCGCCTCCAGCACCGCGAGGATCATCGCCAGCCGCCCGGAGTCCCAGCCGACCACCGCCCGCCGCGGCGTCGCGCCGCTCGCCAGCCGCACCGTCAGCGCCTGAACCTCGACCAGCACCGGGCGCGTCCCCTCCAGCGCCGGGAACACGATCGTCCCCGTCACGCTCTCGTCGCGCTGGGTCAGGAACAGCGACGAAGGGTTGGCGACCTCACTCAGTCCCTCGTTGGCCATCGCGAACACGCCGATCTCGTCGGTCCCGCCAAAGCGGTTCTTGGTCGCGCGCAGGATGCGATACTGGTGGCTGCGCTCACCCTCGAACGCCAGCACGGTATCGACCATATGCTCGAGCACGCGCGGCCCGGCGATCGCGCCGTCCTTGGTGACATGGCCGACCAGCACCACCGACGTCCCGCGCTCCTTGGCGAAGCGGATCAGCTCGCCGGCCGACGCGCGCACCTGGCTCACCGTCCCCGGCGCGCCCTCGATCAGATCGCTGTGCATCGTCTGGATCGAATCGATCACCAGCAGCGCCGGCGGCTCGCCCTCCCCCATCGTCGTCAGGATGTCGCGCACCGATGTCGCCGCCGCGAACATCACCGGCGCCCCGCCCAGCCCCAGCCGCCGCGCGCGCAGCCTTACCTGGTCGCCCGCTTCCTCGCCCGAGACATAGACGACCTTGAGCCCGCGCGACGCGATCTTCGCCGCCGCCTGGAGCAGCAATGTCGATTTGCCGATCCCCGGATCCCCGCCGATCAAGGTCGCGGAGCCCTCGACGAACCCGCCCCCCAGCGCCCGGTCCAGCTCGGCGATCCCGGTCGATGCGCGCTCGGGGAGTTCGATATCGGTATTCAGCCCGGTGAGCTGGATCGCCCGCCCGCCGCTCTGCAGATTATGCTTGGCCTGAAAGGGCGTCACATTGTAACCACCGGCATCCTCGACCAGCGTATTCCAGTCCCCGCAATCCCCGCACTGGCCCTGCCACTGGGAGGTCACCGACCCGCAGGCCTGACAGACATAGCGCTTACGGGGTTTTGCCATGGCGCGATGCTAGCGTTGGAACAAGAAGGGAACAAGCCCATAAATCCTCCCCCGAAGGGGGAGGGGGACCACGAAGTGGTGGAGGGGGGTGTCCACGGGCGACATCGCTCGAGGATAATCCCCCTCCGTCAGCCTGCGGCCGCCACCTCCACCTCTGGGGGAGGATTTACCCGAGGTGGACGCAAGCCCCCCCGCCCGCTATGCGCGCCGCGCATGCAGGCATCCGATCTTCGCGTCGCGCTCTTCAGCGGCAATTACAACTACGTGCGCGACGGCGCGAACCAGGCGCTGAACCTGCTGATGGGCCATGCCCTCGCGCAGGGCGCGCAGGTGCGCATCTATTCGCCGACCACCGACACCCCCGCCTTCCCGCCCACCGGCGATCTGGTCAGCGTCCCGGCCTTCGCGATGCTGGGCGGGCGCGGCGAATACAAGGTCGCCAAGGGGATCAAGGCGGTCCTGCCCGATCTGGAGGCGTTCAATCCGAACATCGTCCATGTCTCCGCGCCCGATATCCTCGGCCACCGCGCAGTGAGCTGGGCGCGCAAGCAAGGCATCGCCAGCGTCGCCTCGGTCCATACGCGGTTCGAAACCTATCCCCAATATTATGGCATCGGCTTCCTCGCCCCGCTGCTGATCAAGGCGCTCACCCGCTTCTACAATCGCTTCGACATGGTGATGCCCACCGGGCGCGGCATGGTCGAACTGCTGCAGAGCTGGGGCGTGAACAAGCCGATGCGGATCTGGTCGCGCGGCGTCTATCACGACCGGTTCAATCCCGGGAAGCGCAGCCTCGAATGGCGCCGATCGCTGGGGATCGGCGATGACGAGGTGGTGATCGGCTTTCTCGGCCGCCTCGTGCTGGAAAAGGGTCTCGATGTGTTCGCCGAGGTGATCAGGCGTCTCCAGGATCGCGGCGTGAAGCACCGCGTCATGGTGATCGGCGAAGGCCCCGCGCGCGACTGGTTCGCCGAACGCGTGCCTACCGCGGTGTTCACCGGCTTCCAGTCGGGTGAGGGGCTCAACCGCGCGGTCGCTTCGATGGACGTGTTCTTCAACCCTTCGATCACCGAGAGCTTCGGCAATGTCACGCTGGAGGCGATGGCCTCGGGCGTCGCCGTGGTCGCCGCGGTCGCCACCGGACCGGTCGGGCTGGTCGAGGAGGGCGTCAGCGGCATCCTCTGCGATCCGAAGGACATGGACGCCTATGCCGGCGCGCTGGAGCGTTTCGCCACGGATCACGATTTCCGCCACGCCGCCGGCCGCGCCGGGTTCGAGCTGGCGAAGGGCTATGACTGGGAACGGATCAACCAGATTGTGATCGAGACCTATCTGGAAGTGGCGGGGCAGCGGGCGAAGTAAAATTCCTCCCCCGGAGGGATCATCAGGTTGAACTGCCCCCGGCAGTTCAAGATCATGCCGGGGGCATGATCGACCCGAGGATGGGACCGCGAAGCGGTGGAGGGGGCTCGCCATGCGCGGTGTCGCCAGAGGCAGTCCCCTCCGTCAGCTTCGCTGCCCCCTCCCCCTCCGGGGGAGGATTTTCACCGCCATTCGAAGCTGAGCGGCGCTTCCCGGAACGCGAACCGGTCGAGGTGCCGCGCCACCGCGCCCTTCAGCGCCTCCAGCTGCGCGTCCGAGCTCGCGTCGATCCGGACGTCCAGCCCAGCCTCGGCCACGTTGAAGGTCACCACCGCATCGCCCGGAAAATCCGCCCCGCGGGCGTCGCGGGGGAAAATCACTGTCCCGTTCTCGGGCGTGAATTCCACCTGCAGGTTGTGCTCCCAATGCTTGCAGAGCTGCTGGAGATATTTGCTCGCGCTCGCGGTGGGCACCAGCACGCTCGCGGTGACATTGGTCAGCGTCATTTCAATCTCTCGATCTTCTGGACCGCTTCATCGATGATCGCCGCGACCTCGTGAAGCGTATCGGCGTCAACGTCCTCGCCGCCCAAACGGTCCTGCAGCGCCGATTTGAGGTTGCCCATCGCGCGCCGGATCGGCCCGCCGCTGTGACGCGCGCGCATCGAGCCGAGTTCGGCGAGCCGCGCGAACAGCGCCTCCACTTCCTCCTCGCGCTCGGTCAGGTGCGCCTGGCCGGCGACGGTGATCGCGAACTGCTTCTTGGCGCCTTCGGCCTTCTGCTCCTCGATCAGCCCCATATCGTCGAGCATCGTCAGCGTCGGGTAGATCACGCCGGGGCTGGGCGCATAGGCGCCGCCCGAACGTTCCTCGACCTCCCGGATCAGGTCGTATCCGTGGCGCGGCTGCTCCTCGATCAGCTTGAGCAGGATGAGCCGCAGCTCGCTCCCGTCGAACATCCGCCGCCGCCCGCCCCGGCCGCCCTCGTGATGCCCGCCCATGTCCCAATGCACGGTGAAGGGCCCGCGCGACCAGCTGCCATGGCCATGCCCGCGTCCACGCCCGGCGTGATGATGATGACGAAAAAACATTGCTTCGTTACTCCATGAACGACTCTCGATGCATCTACGATATATCTTGAAAGCATTTTGGCAAGCCCCGAACCAAGATTCCCCGTCACCCCGGCCCTGAGCCGGGGGCCCGCTTCTTCGGCCAAGCTTAGCGGGACCCCGGCTCAAGGCCGGGGTGACGGATGGGGCACCAGCCCCTATCTTCTCCCGAGATGGCAGACCTTTTCGGCATCCAGGACCAGCCCGCCCAGACCGAGGAGCCCACCGAAGGCGGCCCCCTCGCGGATCGTCTGCGCCCGCGCGCGCTCGATCAGGTCGTGGGACAGGAACACCTCACCGGCCCCGAGGGCGCGATCGGGCGGATGGTCGCCGCTGGCCGCCTCTCGTCGATCATCCTCTGGGGCCCGCCCGGCACCGGCAAGACCACCATCGCCCGCCTGCTCGCTGACGCGGTCGGCCTGCGCTTCGTCGCGATCAGCGCGGTCTTCTCGGGCGTGGCGGACCTCAAAAAGGTCTTCGCCGAGGCCAAGGAACATGCCCGGATCGGCCGCAAGACCCTGCTCTTCGTTGATGAGATCCACCGCTTCAACCGCTCGCAGCAGGACGGCTTCCTGCCCTTTGTCGAGGACGGCACCGTCACTTTGGTCGGCGCGACCACCGAAAACCCGTCGTTCGAGCTCAACGCCGCGCTGCTCAGCCGCGCGCAGGTGCTGATCCTCCACCGGCTCGACGCCGCGGCGCTTGGGGCGCTCCTCGCCCGCGCCGAAGAGATCGAGAGCGAGCCCCTCCCCCTCACGCCCGAGGCCCGCGACGCGCTGGTCGCCAGCGCCGACGGCGACGGCCGCTTCCTGCTCAACCAGGCCGAGACGCTCTTCTCGGTGAACCTCCCCGCGCCGCTCGATCCGGCCGGCCTCTCCGCGCTGCTCCAGCGCCGCGTCGCGGTCTACGACAAGGACCGCGAAGGCCATTACAACATCATCTCGGCGCTCCATAAATCGGTGCGCGGCAGCGATCCGCAGGCGGCGCTCTACTATCTCGCGCGGATGCTGACGGCGGGCGAGGAGCCGCTCTATGTGCTCCGCCGCCTCACCCGCATGGCAGTCGAGGATATCGGCCTGGCAGACCCCAATGCGCTGATCCAGTGCATCGCGGCCAAGGACACCTACGAATTCCTCGGCTCGCCCGAGGGCGAACTCGCGATCGTCCAAGCCTGTCTCTATCTCGCCACCGCGCCAAAATCGGTCGCCAGCTACAAGGCGATGGGCGCGGCGTGGAAATCGGCGCGCGAAACCGGATCGCTGATGCCCCCGCAGAACATCCTCAACGCCCCCACCCGCCTGATGAAGGATATCGGCTACGGCAAGGGCTACACTTACGATCCGGACACGGCGGAGGGCTTTTCGGGCGACAATTACTGGCCCGACGAGATGAGCCCGCAGACCTTCTACACCCCCACCGAACGCGGGCTGGAGAAGCGGATTTCGGAGCGCATGGCCTATTGGGACGAACTGCGGAAGCAGCGGCAGGGTTAGCCCTTCTTCCCACTCCGGTTCAGCGCCACCGCCGCCTGAAACAGCGCCTTCAACGCCGCTTCATCGACCGCGTCCCCCTCTCGGAAATCGATCGCGCGGCGGACATTGCCGTCGAGGCTCGAGTTGAACAACCCCTTGGGATCGGCCAGCGACGCCCCCTTGGCGAAGGTCAGCTTGACCACCGCCTTGTAGGTCTCGCCGGTGCAGATCATCCCGTCGGCATACCAGGTCGGCACCCCGCGCCATTTCCACTCCTCGACGACATCGGGCACCGCAGCCTTTATCAGGGCGCGCAGCCGCGCCAGCATCTCGCCGCGCCAGTCGCCGAGGGTCGCGATCCGTTCGTCGATGAGCTGCGACGGAGTCTTCTCGCTCATGCCATCCTCCTCATGCCATCACCCAGCCGGGCAGCGCCGCGGCCTGGCGGATCCAGTTGCCAAGCAGCGCCTCGTCGACGCCCTCGCCCTCATGGATGTGGAAATAGCGCGTATTGCCGCTCTTCGACGCGACCGGCGGTACCGGATCCAGCAAGGCACCGTCGAAGAAGGTGATTTTCACATACCGGTTGAAGCAGTGGAAGACGAGGAACCAGCCCTCCGCACCGCCATAGAAAGGCGAGTTCCACTTCACCGCCTTGCGCACGCCCGGTACCGTCTTCACGATCAGCGCATCGAGCTGCTGTCCCACGCCGCGCTTCCACCCCGGCATCGCCGCGATATAGGCCTGCACCGGCGCATCTCCGTCGCCCTTGGCGATCTGGGGATTGCCGCCCGAGAGAAGGACCGGTTCCTCGCTCATGCCGGCGCCTTTCGCAGATAGGGCAGGGCGAACATGTACAGCCCCGTCACCAGCAGCAGGAAAAGCGGCGCCAGCGGCAACAGATACACCCATTGCGCGGGCTCGCTCCCCATTCCCAGCATCGCGAAAATCGCGGCGACCAGTACCGCGAAGACGATCGACACCCAGCGGTGCAGCTGGCGAATCAATGCATTCCACTTCATCGCATCCTCTCCCTCAATCCATCCCCGCCAGCACAGCTTCCAGCTTCCCGAAATTCTGCTGCCAGCCATATTTCGCCCCGCCCGAAGCCTGTTTCTGCTCGGGCCGGAATCCTTCCTGCTCCATCCTGAGCAACGTGCCCCCCGCCACCGGCTCCAGCGTGAAGGTCACCACGCTGCGCAGGTCGAATGCCGGATCCTCATGCGCATAGTCCCAGCGATACGAGAGCTCCCGCCCCTCCTCGAGCGTCAGCACCTCGCAATCGAGCACCCCGCCCCATTCCCCGCTCAGCTTGAAGCGGTGGCCGATCTTGGCCACGAAATCATTCTTCATCAGCCATTCGGCGATCAGATGCGGCTGGGTGAGCGCGCGCCACAGCCGCTCGGGCGGATGCGCGAATTCGCGCTCGATGGTGACGCTGCGCAAATCGCTCATTGATCCATCCTCTTCAGCAGGTCCTCGAGCCCGTCGAACTTTCGTTCCCAGAACTCGGCCATTTCCCCGGTCCAGTCGTTGAGCGGGGCCAGCGCCTTGGGCTGCGCGCTGTAATGCGTCTCGCGCCCCGCCTGCCGGCCAAGCACCAGCCCCGCCTGTTTCAAAACCCCAAGATGCTTCGACACCATCGGCTGGGACACGCCGGCGCGCGCGGTCAGCGCCGCGACGGTCTGCTCCCCCTCGCGGCACAGCCGCTCGAACAGCGCCCGCCGCGTCGGGTCGCCGAGCGTCCTGAACAGCATGTCCTGTGGCGTGGTCATGCCAATTCATAACCCGTGAGTTATGGGTTCGTCAAGACTGGAGCGCGGACGCCCCCGCGCGCATCCGCCGGAGCAAGGCTCGCAAGCCATTGCTGTAGCTCCGCCCGACCGGAACCCAGTCGCCGCTGGCCAGCGAGACTTCGAGCGCGCCCGTGGCCTTGCGCCGCAGCCCGGTGACCGCGGATCGCCGGCAGATCGCCGAGCGGTGAACGCGCATGAAGGTCTCGGGATCGAGCTTCGCCTCCAGCGCGCCCAGCGTCGTGCGCAGCAGGCCCCCGCCGTTCGCGGCATGGATGCGGACATAGTCGCCCTCGGCCTCGAGCCATGCGATCTGCTCGATCGGCACGCGCACGAATTCCTGGTGGCGATGCGCCCACAGGCTGTCCTCGCCGATCGCCGCCGGCATCGCCTCCAGCCCCGCGTCGCGCGCGCGCAGCCAGTATCGCACCCGTGCGATCGCCGCCTCCAGCCGATCGGGCGCGACGGGCTTGAGCAAATAATCGACCGCGTCGACTCCGAACGCCGCCACAGCATGCGTGTCGTACGCGGTCACGAAGACGATCGCCGGCCGTTCCGCGCCGAGCAGGTTCAGCACCTCGAACCCGTCGAGCCCCGGCATCGCGATATCGAGGAACACCAGATCGGGCCGCATCCGCGCGATCATCTCGACGCCGCGCCGCGCGCTGGTCGTCGATCCGATCACCTCGACCCCTTCGACCAGGTGCAGCGCCGCGCTCAGCCGCCGCGAGGCGAGCGGTTCGTCGTCGACCAGCAGCGCGCGCAGCGTCATCGGTGCGGCCGCCATGGCAGCGCGATCACCGCGCGAAAGCCGCCACCGTCGCGCCGTCCCGCGGTCAGCACGCCTTGCGCGCCATAATGCGCGTTCAGCCGCGCGCGGACATTGGCGAGCCCCAGCCCGGTGCCGCTCTTGACGGCCGGATCGGCGGGCCCGTCATTCTCCACCACCAGCACCACCTCGCCCGCCTGCAGCGCCCCGGTGATGCGGATGGTGGTCGTCCCGTCCGATCCGCCGACGCCATAGCGCACCGCATTCTCGATCAGCGGCTGGAGGATCAGCGCGGGCACCGTTGCGCTCGACAGCGTCTCGGGCACGTCGATCTCGACGCGCATCCGGTCCGTGAAGCGTGCCTCCTCGATCGCGAGATACAGCCGCTGCAGGTCGATCTCGCGCTCCAGATCGACCTCGCCGTCCGCTTCCTCGCTCAGCGTCGATCGCAGGAAGGTCGAAAGGCGAAGCAGCATCGCCTCCGCCTCGCCGCCCCGCCCCTCGATCACCAGCGCGGAAATCGAGTTCAGCGTGTTGAACAGGAAGTGGGGATTGATCTGGTAGCGCAGCGCGGCGATCCGGGCTTCCTGCGCGAGATCGCGCAGGATCGCGGCCTGCTTCAGCCGGTCCTCGGCCTCCCAGTGATAGGTCATCGCCAGATGGGTGCCGGTCCAGGCGAGGTAATAGCCGAACCACACCATCATCCATTGCGCATTGTCGGACCAGTCGAACGGCGTGTTGTTGGGGATCGGCAACAGGATGCGGTTCACCAGCGTCGCGAACAGCGAATGCGCGACCGACATCAGCAGCGCGCCGACCAGCCCGAACGCGATCCGTTCGGGAAAGGAGCGGTTGCGCAGCCTGCCCAGTGCGAACACCATCGACAGGCAAAGTCCGACGCCGAACGCGGAGCTGATCAGCCGCCGCGGCGCGATCACGCTGAACGGAAAATAGTCGATCACCGCGGCGCGCAGCGACAGCACGGTGAAGGTCAGCACCCAGAAGGCGCCGATCAGGATCAGCGTCGCGCGGCGCCGTGCGGCGGCTACGCTTGCTTCTCCCTCTCCCGGCGGCGACGCGACCATCGTCGCGCAGTAGCAGGCCGCGGCCCGATCCGCGTCAGCGTTCCGCCGCGATTTTGGGGATGTTCATCGTGCTCAGATGACGTTCGCCGCACGAATATCCCAACCGCTCTGCCCAGGGCGCGAGCAAGGGCAGCACCTCCGCCATCTGCGGGCGATATCTCTCCCACCGGGCGAGCGCGCGCGTATAGAGCGGCTCGGCGACCTGCGCGTAGCTCGGCGTCGCGATATGCGCCCGTTCGCGCGCGGTGCGCCGATGATCGAGCATTTCCGGGCTGAGCGTCAGCCCGAGGAAACCGGCGAGCGGCGCCAGCTCGCCCGGCGCATCCGCGACCATGCGTTCGTAGCGGACGGTGTGGACCGGCAGCGGCAGAACCTCGCGGCACCGCCGCCAATGGCTCAGCGCCGCGTCGTAGAGCCGCGCGGTGTCGCCCAGATCGAGGAAATTCGCCATGCCACCACGCGGATCGAAGCGAGTCATGAAGCAGCTCAGCACGACGTCGCACGGGTGCCGCTCGACGAAGATGAAGCGCGCGCGCGGGAAGAGCCGGTGGACGATCGCGGTATCGACCAGCCCGAGCGGAAGCTTGTCGATCACCAGCCGGCTCGCCGCATCGGGCGCGAACGCGTCGATCTCGGCGAAATAGTGCGCGCGGGCGGCGGCGATCGTCGCAGCGCCCAGTTGGGGCAGCGCATCGAGATCGAGTCCTTCGCAGGCGGCGAACAGCGCCGGACGCTCCTCGAGCACCAGCGCCCGGGGATGGCCCATCAGGAAGGTGTCGAGCAGGGTCGTGCCCGAGCGCGGAAAGCCGAACAGGAACACGGGATCGTCGCGCGCGTCCCCGACCGCCGCGGGCGTCCATCCCGCGCGCCATTCCGGCGTCACCGTCGCGGTGCGCCGCTCGACCATCGCGCGATACGCGGCGGCGGCGCGCGGCGCGTCGGCGACTTCGGCGGCGGCCGCCCGGTTCATCTCGGCGAACGCCTCGAACGCGCCGGCCGGATCGTCCAGCCGGTCGCTGCACTCGCCGATGATCTGCGCGCGGCGACCGGCATCGAGCGTCGCCGGCGCCGAGCGCGCGGCGACCAGCGCGGCGGCATGATGCCCCTGGCGGCAGGCTAGCCGGGCGCGCAGCAGCGCCAGATCCTCCGGGGGCGCTCCGGCGGCCTTGAGCCGGCCGATCAGCGCGGGCAGCTCCGCCACGCGATTGCCGCGCTCGGCCAGATCGGCCAGGGCGAGCAAGGCGGGGATGCAGCCCGGATCGCAGGCGAGCGCGTCCGCCAGCGCCGCCTCGGCGCGCTCGGGCCGGCCGAGCAGGTCCTCCAGCCGGGCGATGGCGACATGCGCCAGCGGATCGCGGGGATGATCGGCGGCAATCGCGCGCGCGTCGGCGAGCCCTTCGGCGCCGCGCCCGGCCGCCGCCTGCGCCTCGGCCAGCCGCATCCGCGCGCCCGGCTGCGCGGGCCGGAGCGCGAGCGAGTGCTGCAGCGCATCGACCGCGCCCGCAGCGTCGCCAAGCGCGAGCAGGCTGATCCCGAGGCTCGCCCAGCTTTCGAAATCGCGCGGATCGCGCGCGGTGGCGGCCCGGAACAGCGAAGCCGCCGCGCGATGATCGCCGGCGCGCTGCCGGATCGCGGCGCGGACGCGGACCAGCTCGCCCGCAACCGGTCCGGCGGGATCGATGCCCTGCAGCGCCACCTCGGCCGCTTCGGTCTGCCCGAGCGCCGCCAGCGCGCGGGCGAGTTCGAGCCGAGGCAATGGATTGGCAGGGATCAGCGACACTGCGGCGCGCAGATGGGGAAGCGCCCGGGCCAGATCGCGCTGGCGCGCATGGAGCATGCCGATGAACAGCCGCAGCCCGCCATCGTCCGGCGCTTCCGCAACCGCCGCCTCGCCGAAGAGGATCGCGCGCGCGGTCTCGCCGCGCCGCGCCAGGTCGATTGCTTCGCGCGCCTTGGGGAGGATCGCAGAAATGAGTGTGCCCTTTGCCTTGCGGCAATCGGGCTAGGCGCGCCTCCCAACGGCACGCCACGCGCGAGCGGCGACCGTCACCCCCGCGCGACGAACGTCACGGACGCGTTATGGGCGAGGGGGCCCGAGGCACCGTGACGCCCCTCTTCCAAAGTCGCCCCCCCTCTGCTTTCTTCCGCGCCATGACGCTTGCCCGCCCGACTCGCCTGGTCGCCCTCGCCGCCGCGCTGACGCTTGCCCTGCCCGCCGCCGCGCAGCAGCCGCAGCCCAAGCCCCCGACCACCTGGCAGCGCGGCATTGCCGCCGGGTACAAGGCGCTCACCTTGTGCGGCGCGATCTTCAACGGCGGCCGCACCCAGGCGCAGGCCGAGGCGCTCGAACTGACCGGCATCTATCCCGAATATGAGGCGATCATCCCCACGCTGACCGCCACCGTCACGCGGCGCGAGGACAATCCCGGCGTGCCGGTGATGTGGGACGGCTATGTCAGCGTCCCCTTCGATGCCGCGCTGCCGCCGCGCATCGCCACCTGGTCGCCATGGGACGGCTGCACGATCCGTCCGCTCCAGCCGATCGACGAGATCGTCGTCACCGTCCGCTCGGGCATGGTCGCCCCGCCCGTCCCGGGCAATCTCGACGCGCGCGACTGGCCGATGGGCGAGCGGGGAATCGCGGTCCACACCTCGCCGGCCCTCGCCGCGGTGATGAACCATGCATCCACCGGCAGCTATTCGGGCCGCACGACGGGAATCGTCATCGTCCAGGACGGCAAGATCATCGGAGAGGGCTATGCCGAGGGCTTCGGCCCGCACACCAGCCAGCGCACCTGGTCGGTCGCCAAGTCGATCTCCGGCACGCTGATCGGGATCGCATCGCGCGAGGGCCTGCTCGATGTGCGCAAGCCCGGCGTGGTGCGCGAGGAAGGCGATCTGCGCCATAGGATCAGCATCGACGATCTGCTCCGCATGGCGAGCGGCCTGCACGGCGAAACCTCGGGCAACCGCACCGACGCGCTCTATTTCGGCGGCGCCACCGTCGACGACGAAGCCGCCATCGCGGGGCTGGAGGCGATGCCGGGCACGCGCTTCCGCTACGCCAATCTCGATATCCTGCTCGCGGTCCGCGCGCTGCGCCGCGCGCTGCCCGACAATTACCGCTACGAGGCCTATCCCCGCGCCAAGCTGTTCCAGCGCATCGGCATGACCCGCACGGTCGCGGAGCGCGATTCGGGCGGCAATTTCGTCCTGTCGAGCCAGGTCTGGTCCACCGCGCGCGATCTCGCCCGGCTCGGCATGCTCTGGCTGAACGACGGCGTCTGGAACGGCGACCGCATCCTGCCCCAGGGCTGGATGACCTATATGACCACTCCCAGCGGCCCCCAGCCCGCCACCGGCCCCGGCTATGGCGCGACCTTGTGGCTGTTCGGCCCGGCGCAGGGCCTGCCCGCCGGCTCCTATGCCGCGCAGGGCAATCGCGGTCAGTTCGTGATGGTGATCCCGTCGCGCAGGCTGGTCATCGTCCGGCGCGGCGAGGATGCGGCGGGTGCTCCGTTCGATATCGCGAAATTCTCGGCCGAGGTGTTGAAGGCGGTGCCATGAAGGACTGGGACGAGGTGGTCGCCTATGCGTGTTCGCTCCCCGAGGTGGCGATGGAAAGCTATTGGGGGACGCTCTGTCCCAAGGTGAACGGCAAGGCGATCATCTCGCCGGGGCGCGAGAAGGGCAGCTTCTGCCTGCTGGTGCCGACGGCCGAAAAGGAAATCCTGCTCGAAACCGATCCCGACACCTTCTGGGAGACCGCGCACTACCGCAACTATCCCGCGGTGCTGGTACGCTACGGCACGCCGGCGCATGAACGGATCGCGCTTTACATCCAGCGCGCCTGGTGGGACCGCGCCAAGAAGCCCCAACGCATCGCCGCGGGGATGGCGGAGCGGCCTTGACTAAACCTCCCCGGCACGGGGAGGCTTAATGCCCCCCTTCACCGATTTCATCGCGATCGACTGGTCCGGCCAGGCCGTCGCCCGGCCAAGGGGACTCGCGGTCGCCCACTGCACCGCGGGCACCGCCGCGCCCGGGCTGATCGGGCGCCCGGGCGGCTGGTCGCGCCAGGCGATCCTCGACTGGCTGCTCGACCTCGCGGCCAGGGGCACGCGCGCGCTGATCGGGCTCGATCTCTCCGCCTCCTTCCCCTTCGCCGACCGGGGCGCCTTCTTCCCCGGCTGGGACCAGAGCCCACCCGACGCGCGGTCGCTCTGGGCGCTTGTCGACCGGCTCTCCGCCGGCGATCCGCATCTCGCCGCGACCAGCTTCGTCGCCCATCCCGAGGCGCGCCGCCATTTCCGCCAGCGCTTCGATTGCGGCGATCTCTACCCCGCCGGGCGCGGCCGCTTCCGCGCGGTCGAGCATGGACAGGCGGCGATGCGGCTCTCGGCCTACAGCTGCTTCAACCTGGTCGGCGCGTCGCAGGTCGGCAAGTCGAGCCTCACCGGCATGCGCGTCTTCCATCGCCTCGCCGGCCGCGTGCCGGTCTGGCCCTTCGACGCGCTGCCCGACACCGGCCCCGTGCTGGTCGAGATCTACACCGCCCTCGCCGCGCGCCAGGCCGGGATGCGCAAGGGCATCTCCAAGATCCGCGACGGCGCCACGCTCGATGCGATGCTCGCCGCATTCGGCGCCGCGCCGCATACCGCGCTGACGCGTCATGACGATCATGCCACCGACGCGATGCTTTCCTCGGCCTGGCTGCGCGCCGCCGCCCCCCGCCCCGAACTCTGGAGCCCGCCCGGCCTTACCGATGCCTTGGCCCGAACCGAGGGCTGGACCTTCGGCGTCGCCTGACGCAAGGAACGTGGAAGGCCGGTTTAGCTCAGTTGGTAGAGCGCCAGTTTTGTAAACTGGATGTCGCGGGTTCGAATCCTGCAACCGGCACCAGGATTTCGGGGGAAGCGATGCTTGATAAATTGACGATGGGAAGCTTCGAACCGCACAAGGGCAGCGGTTTCACGATCGATACGCCCCAACACAAGGAGACGCTCTCGCTCGTCGAGGTGACGGCGGGCAAGCAGCAGACCGAGGATCGACGGTCCTTTTCGGTGCTCTTCCGGGGATCCAGCACTGAAACCCTGATCCATTCGCAGATCGTCCCGCTGGAGCATCCCGAAATGGGCCGGCTCGAGATCATGATTTCTCCGGTCGCCCGCAACGATGACGGCACGTTCAACTATGAGGCCGTGTTCAACTAAGCCTATGCGGTGTCAGGCCGGCGGCCGTTCCATCAGCCAGTCCATGCCGTCGAGCCGGACATCGACGAAGCCCTTGCGGGCGTAGAGGGAGCGCGCGGGGCTGTTGACCGCGGCGTGGAGCGTCACCGGCAGGCTTGCCGCGTCGGCTTCGGCCAGCACGCCGTCGAGCAGCCTGCTGCCGATCCCCTTGCCGGTCCATTCGGGCAGCAGCGAGATGTCGATCAGATTGTGCGCCTTTTCGCCCCGCAGCACATAGAGCCGCCCGATGGGCTTGCCGGTGCTCATCACGATCCGGCGATCGGTCTCGGGGAAGAAGTCGCGGAAATGCTTGTCCTGCAGCGCGAACTGACCGGCGAGCAGCGCCCGCCGCTGCGCCTCGGGTAGCGCCGCGAAGGTTTGCCAGCGATTGGAGATGAAAAGACGGCGAAGGAACGCTTCGTCCTTCGCCGTCTCCTTGCGTAGCCTTACGATAACCAGGGATCAGTTCCTCGCGGGGAAGATGCCCTGGACGGCAATGCACCAGTTGACCACCAGCAGCGGCTGGAGGTTGTTGTGCGGCAGGCTGCCACCGGTCGGCGTGACCGAATTCGGATGCAGCGAGGTCGGGTTGGACAGCGGCTTGACCCAGCCCTCCCCGTTCGATCCCGTGTGGAAAAGATAGCGCGAGACGAAAAGTCCGTTGGCCGGCACATTGGTATAGTTGGCGTCGGAACTTGGATTGTTCTGCGTGGTCACCGGATGGGTGTGCGCCGCCATCTCGGTGGTGATCAGCGTCACATTCTCCTCGCCATAGACCTCGCCGAGGACGCGCGGCGTGAGACCAGCACCGTCACCATTGCCGATCGGCACGCGGCCGCGAAGATCGGGCAGCGCGAAATTGGTCGTTCCGTTGCCGCCATAGGTCGTGCCCAGGATCGAGAACAAGGCGGTATATTGCGCGATCGGGAGAAGCTGCCCGGCGGCGAACATATAGTTGCGCGGCGCGAAATTGAACCCGAAGGCTTTGACTTCGCCGATGAAGGGTGCCGTCATGTCTGCTCTCCTTCTGGATCAGTTACGGCTGGGGAAAATGCCCTCAAGGGCGATGATGTAATTCAGCACCAGCCCGGGCATGTTGTTGTCATGGGGCTGATTGCCGCCCGCCGCCTGGATCGTGTCCGCGGGCAGTGCAGCCGTGTTGGCGGTGCCGCTCAGATAGAACAGGCTGTTCTGGGTCTGATTGTTCGGATAGGTGATCCCGGTCTGCGCCAGCACGTTGTTCGTCGGGTTCGACGTGGTTGCCGGGGTGACATAGGCGAGCAGCGAATGGGTGTGCTGTGGCAGCTGGTTCGAGGTCAGCGTGACGCTTTCGGTCCCCGACATCTGTCCGACCACATAGCTGCTGAGCCCCGGTCCGGTGCCCTGCCCGATCACCGCGCGGCCCTGCGTATTGGGCAGGCCGAACGTGGTGATGCCATCGCCGCCGAAGGTGGTGCCGAGCAACGCGTAGAGCGCGTCATTCTGCGAGATCGGCAAGAGCTGACCGCGGCAAAAGGCCCAGCCTCGCGGATTGAAATTGCCGGCGAAGACGCGGATTTCGCCAAGAAAAGGGTTGGACATTCTAGTTCCCCCTGAACGAAGTGGGTGCCGCTCGCATCAGTTGCGCGACGGGAAGATTCCCTGGAGCGCAATGCTGTAATTGAGCGCCAGATAAGGCTGGATGTTCGAGTGCGGCTGGCTGCCGCCTCCGATCCCGATCGAGGTACCCAGCACCACCGGGTTCCCGGTCGGCGCGGCATAGCCGTTGAGATTGCCGGTTCCCGGCTCCTGCGGCGTGGCCAGATAGGAATCCTTGATCGCGACCGCCTGGTTGCCCTGCGCGGTCGAGGCCTTCCACAAATGGACATGCTGCGGGATCTGGGTGACGTTGAGCGTCACCGTCTCGGTTCCCGTCCGCTCGCCCAGGGTATAGAGCGAGCCGCCCGCAAGCTGGCCGAAGCTTACGGAAACGCAGCTGCGGAAATCGGGAAGCGCGAATGTCGTCACGCCATTGCCGCCATAGGTGGTGCCCAGCAGCGAGAACAACGCCGCGTTCTGCTGGATCGAAAGCTGCTGCCCCTGGCACAGCGCCCAGCCGCGTACGGGCCAGTCCCACGGAAACGCGCGGATCTCACCAAGAAAAGGTTGTGTCATCGGGACTCCCCCAGACTAGTCATCAACACAGAATTTACTACGGCCATGACCTACTGGGCCACCGCAACACTTGATCGAATCAAGTTGAAGGCAAGTTGGTCTTCAGGGGGCCTGAATAGACCAACCCCGACGACTCGCTCGCTCTCCCAACCGTCCCGCTCGCTCGGATGAAGCGTTGGGCGATACTAGGCTCAGCAAGCGCATGTCCGTCAAGCGGAATCTTCCCCTCCCGGGGGCGGCAAGAAATTTTCCCGCCGCAAAACAGCGTTATGCAGTAGTAACGAAATTGCAGGATAAAGTGTAGGAACAGGTTTGCCAGATTCGGCACGCGTGATATGAGGCGAAGCCTGTCCGCCGCGCGCAAGCCGGTTTTTTTGGGGGTTGGAATGAAGACTTTCGACGCAAATCACGAGTCCGCGGCACCTGCGGGCCCTGCGCGCGCGCGCTGGCGCACGCCGCGGCTGACGAGCGACAGCATCGGCGTCCTGACGGGTAACGACAACCCTCCCGGCGCGCCGTTCGACGGACATGTCGGCACGTACAACAACACGCAGTTCCACGAGAACTCCTGACCCCTTTCGCTGAAAGTGTTTGTCTGCGGCAATGGCGGGGCTCGTCGGAATCGTTCGCCTCGACGGTGAGTCCGTAGACAGAGTGATTGTCGAACGCTGGCGCAGGGGCGGAATCGATTTCCGCCCCTCTCGCGTGCGTTCCGGGGGGAGCTGGGCCTTTGCCCAGCAGATCCGCGCCTATCTGGCCACAGACCCGCTTGAGCCCCAGCCCTTCGAATTGCAGGCCGGCGCGCGGCTGTTCGTCGAAGCACGCCTCGACGAGCGCCGGACGCTGATGTCTGACTTCGGCTTCGCGGGCCGCGCGATCAGCGACGCCGCGCTGGTGGCGGAAGCGTGCGATCGTGGCGGCCTTTCGGCATGCGAACGCCTCCATGGAGACTTCGCGCTCGCCCATTGGGACGAGGCAGGCCGCTGTCTGACGCTCGCCCGCGACGCGCTGGGCACGCGCTCGCTCTTCTACGCCTTTGACGGCGATTCGGTGATCTTCGCGACCGCGCTCCACCTGCTGCTCGCGATGCCGCAAGTCCCGCGCGATCTCGATGAGCGCTGGCTGGTCGATACGGTGGTCGGCACTTCCGCCCAACCCGAACGGACGATGTACAAGCATATCCTGCGCGTTCCCGCTGGGGGCATGGCGCATTTCAGGCCGGGCGAATGCCGGACGCGCCGCTACTGGACGCCCGAGACTGTCGCGCCCGTCCGCTATGCGCGCGACGAGGATTATGTCGAGGCGGGGCGTGAACTGCTCGACCGCGCGGTCGAGAGCCGCCTGCCCGAGACGGGGCTCGTCTGCACGATGCTTTCGGGCGGATTCGATTCCGCGGCGGTCACCGCGACCGCGGCGCGGCACTTGGGGGACCGACGGCTGACCGCTTATACCCGCGTCCCCGGCGCCCCTCATCCCTACAAGAGCCTCGATGAACGGCGCTTCGCGGGACAGGTCGCGGCGCGCTATCCGAATATCGACTGGGTCGTGATCGATGAGCTCCATCAGTCCCCGCGCGACACCGAGCCCGAGCGGGAATCGGCGCGGATGGGCCTTCCCACCAATGCCTTCGCCAGAACTTGGTTCGAGCCGATTCTGCTTCGCGCGGGGGCGCTAGGCGCGCGCACGATGCTGGTTGGACAGGGAGGAAATGACACGCTTTCCTGGTCCGGCGAAGGGCTCGCCTATGAGCAGGTGCGGCAGGGCCGCTGGATCGCCGCGGTCAGCGACATCATCCGGACCGCGAAGCGCGAAGGCCATAATATCAGGCGCGAATTGCGCAGCAGGCTGGGGACGGCGATCGAACCCGCGGCGCTGCGCCGGTGGCGCGGCCTCAGGCGAACCCAGCGAAGTCGCTGGCCCTGGGACGGCTGGCTCGCGCTTTCGCCCGATTTTCTTGCCGAAATCGATTATGGGTCAGAGATGTCCGGCGTCGCGCCGGACAATTTCTTTCGCATCGGGTACAGCGGACAGGCGCTGCGCGGCGCGAAGCTTCGCAGCGAGGTGACAAGGGATCACCGCGCCTATCTGCACGGGCAGCTTCCGTTCGAGGTCCTCGATCCGTTTCACGACCGCAGGCTCGTCGAGTTCACGCAGGGCATCCCCGAAAGCCAGTTCGCGCGAAAGGGAAACCGGCGCTGGCTCGCCCGGCGCGTTCTGGCCGACCGCCTTCCGGCGGAGCTGCTCGCGCAAACCCGGCGCGGCCGGCAAGGTGAGGAATGGTACCATCTCGCCAGCCTGCGCCGCGAACATACGATCGAGACCATTGAGCGGCTCGCCCGTTCGCCGCTCGCCAGCCGAATATTGGACGTGCCCCGGCTGAAGAAGCTGGTTACGACCTGGCCGAAAAATGCCGAAGAGGCGCGCAAGACCGAAGCCGAGCATCAGCGCGCGCTTCATCACGGCGTGGTGCTCGGCTCGTTTCTCATCTGGTACGAAGGCAGCAATGGCTGAGCCAACTCAAGATTATCTGCTTTGCGGCTGGCGCGTCGCCAGCGCGGTCAATCTCCCGGAATTGCCGCGCGCCGCCGGCGCGCCTGGCGGCGCTGACATCACGATCGCCTTTGGCGAAGTCCCCGAGCGGCTAGACGATCCGGTCCTGACCACGCCGTCGCTGCAACTCGATGCCTCGGGCACCGTACTCTATCGCATCAGGGGCGTCGCGGCCTATCTGGTCGAGCGTGGCAGCAGCATCACCATTTCGCCCGAACTGCCGCGGGAGGCGCCAGACCTCCGCCTGTTCCTGCTCGGCAGCGTGTTCGGGTTCCTGTGCCACCAGCGCGGCGTGCTGCCCGTTCATGCCGCCGCCGTCGAGATCGACGGTCGGGCGGTCGCCTTCGCCGGAAGCTCGGGCGCGGGCAAGTCCACGCTCGCCGCCGCGTTCCGCCGCCGTGGCTTCCGGCTGCTCGCCGACGATGTCACGCCGATCGCGATGGACGAGATGCGCTTTCTTCCTGGCCTTCGCCGCATCCGGCTCTGGTCGGATTCGGCGCGCGCGGCCGAATGGCCGACCGAGCGCCTCGAGCGATGCCGCGCGGGGCTGGAGAAGTTCAGCCAGGCGTTCGACGATGGCTTCGTCACCGCCCCGCTCGCGCCGCAGGCCCTGTTCCATCTCAGCCAGGCGCAGAGCGACGAGGGCAGCTTCATGGTCAATCGCCTGCACGGAACCACGGCGCTCAAGCAGCTGTCCCGCCACGTCTACCGCAGACGCGCGCTCGCCGTGGCGGTCGGAAAGGAGGAGGCGATGTCGCGCGTGGTACGGGCTGCCGCCGGGATCCCGCGGCATTTCGAGCTCCGCCGTCAGTTCGGCTATTCCCAGCTCGATTCGACCATCGACGCGATCGTCGACACCGTGCGGTCGAGCCGGTGACCGGAGCGATCTGGCTGGCCTCCTATCCGCGATCGGGCAACACCTGGACGCGGCTGGCGCTCAAATCGCTTCAGAGCGGCGGCAGCGACATCGAACTCGACGACATTTCCGACTTCGGCGGGATGTTCGCCAGCCGCAACCTGGTCGACATGATGCTCGAGGTCGATACCGGCGTGCTCACCGCCAACGAGACACTCGAGCTGCGTCCCGATCTGCATGCGCTGCTCTTCGAAAAGGCGGACCCGCCAGTGGTCGCCAAGGTCCATGATCTGTGGATCCGATCGCCCGATGGGCGCCCGCTGTTCGACGCGTCCTACACCCATGCCGCCGTGTATCTCGTGCGCGACCCACGCGACGTCGCGGCCTCCTGGGCTCGCTTCAATGCGACGTCGATCGACGACAGCATCCGGTTCCTGGGCAGGCGGGAGGCGGGCCTTGGCGCCGTCGCCGGACCCAGCCGCGTCCAGGTGTTTCAGCCGCTGGGAAGCTGGTCCGATCATGTTCTGAGCTGGATCGATGAATCGGGGCTCGACCCGCTCGTCATCCGCTATGAGGATATGCTCGCCGATCCCGCGGCCGCGCTCGCGCGGATGGCGCGCCATATCGGGTGGGACGCCAGCCCGGAAGCGGTCGCGGGCGCGGTGGAGGCGACCAGGTTCGCCCGGCTGGCCGACAAGGAAAAGCGTCGCGGCTTTCGTGAAAAGGCGCCGCGAACGGTCAATTTCTTCCATACCGGAAAAACCGGCACCTGGCGCGAGGCGCTCACTCCCGAACAGGCCGCGCGCGTCGAACACGACCATCGCGACGTGATGGAGCGATTCGGGTATCTCTAGCTGCGTGGCTCAGGCCGCCAGCAGCAGCCTGCTTTCGGAAAGCTGGTCCAAAAAGGCCAGCGCCTCGCGTTCGATCATATTCGGGTCGCCCTCGAAATGCGCCTTGAGCTCGTCGCACAGCGCATCGACGCGCTTGGGCGTTTCCAGCCGCCGCCAGATCTCGCTGCCCACCGGATCGAGCCCGAAATATTTGCCGTCCTCGATATGGATCAGGACGATCTCGCCATCGATCTCGGTGGCGATAGCCTCGGACGTGCGGACGATGGTTGCGGAAGGATCGAAAGTCATGGCCGTGCTGCTAGCAGAGCCGTGCGGCGACGCAAAGTCATGCCGAGACGCGGCCATCCTCGACCCGGATCACCCGCTCGCACCATTTGAGGCTCTCCTCACGGTGCGAGATCATCAGAATCGTAGGGCCTGGCGCGAGCGCCGCGAGCCGCGCGAGCAGGGCGGCCTCGCCGCCCGCGTCGATCGCATTGGCTGCCTCGTCGAGCACCAGCAGCCGGGGCTTGCGCAGGATCGCGCGCGCCAGCCCGATCCGCTGACGCTCCCCGCCCGACAGCAGGGTGCCCCGCTCGCCCACCACCGAATCAAGCCCCGCATCGAGCCGCGCGACAATCTCCGTCGCTCCCGCGAATTCGAGCGCGATGGCGATCTCGGCGTCGCTCGGTTCGGGGTTCGCCCAGCTGAGATTGCGGCGGACGGTGTCGTTGAACAGAAAGCCTTCCTGCGAGACATAGGCGACCGTCTCCGCCCAGCCGGTCCGCAGTCCCCCGGTCAGCGCGACGCCGCCGACGCGTACCTCGCCGGTGTGGGGTGCGAGCAGCCCGACGATCATATCCACAAGCGTCGTCTTGCCCGCGCCCGAAGGCCCGGCGATGCCGACAAACTCTCCCGGCGCGATGGTGAAGCTCGCCCCGGCCACGCCGCGTCCACCCGGATGGGCATAACTGGCATCGATCAGCTCGATCGGCCCCGCCGGCGGCGGCACCGGGACCGGCGCCTCGCCTCGGTCCTTGCCACGCAGTTCGGCCTCGAGCGCGCGCACCGATTCGAAGCTGGGCAGCGCGAACACGAATTGCTGGCCCGACTGGTAGAGCTGCATGGCGGGCGCGCTCATCCGTCCGAACACCAGCACCAAGATGATCAGGTTGGCGGGCGACACCTGCATCACGCCGAACCCGAGCAACACGACCCCCGCGCCCAGCAGGCTCGAGACGACCGCGAACGCCAGCCGCCCGCGCGCCTGCCGCTCCTGGAAGTGCAACTGGTGTGCGCGGGCCTGCTGCTGGATGCTCACGAACTCGGCGACGAAGCTCGGCTGGGCGTTCTGAGCGGCGGCTGTCTTGAGTCCCGCTAGGAATCCCTGCGTATTCGTCATCATCGCCTGGCTGGTCTTGACGACACTCATCCCCAGCTCGCGCGTCACGCCCTGCGTCACGATGAACATGCCGACGCCGAGCGCGAGGAGCCCCGTCACCAGCGCCGCCAGCCCCGGGGCGAGGCTGAACGCGATCGCCGTCTGGATGAGCAGCATCGCCACGAGCACCACGCCCTGAATCAGGAAATGGGAAGCACTGGTCAGCCGCTGGATCTCGGTGGTGATCAGATTCATGACCCGGGCGTGGCGCAACCCAACGACCCGGCTCCACGGCGCGCCGGCGAGGGCCCGCATCGCGCGGTTGCGCTCGTCCTCGATGAAGCCGGTCTGGAGCCTGGCCAGCGTCATGTCGCGCGAATAGAGGGTGGCGCCGCGAATCAGGTTCACCGCCACGAAGGCCGCGATCAGCCAGGCTAGCTGTTCGAACGGGGTTTCCGCGCCAAGCCCGCGCAGCAGATGCGAGACCCGCCCTTCCGGTCCCCCCGCGCTCGCTTTGACCACCATGTCGATGATCGGGACGAGCAGCAGCACGCCCGCGCCGTCGACAACCGCCGCCGCGGCGACCAGCCCGCCGGCACGCAGCCCGCGCCATCCGGCATAGCCCGCAAATGCCCCGAAGAAGTCGGACGCCGACGCCGAAAGACCGCGTGTTCGTGAAAGGATGGACCCCATTGGCGTGGGGCTTAGCCGTGCGCGGGCCACCTGCCTAGCGCCCCGCGATGGCCATGCGCGTCACTGGCGCGCAAAAAGCGGCACGGTCTGGAACCGAGGTCGCGCGCCGATCCGTGGACGAAGTCGTCGATCAGCGGGCCGTTGCACCCGGTGCCCGGTGTCACAAGCCGGCCACCGCGACTTGGTCCAAGCCGGGCTAGATGGGCAACAGCGATAACGGGCCGCCAATGCCGGAATCCGCCGGAAAAGCCGGGTTTCAGCCCTCGCGCGGCGGCGCCACCGAGGCGCGGTGGATCAGCGTCGAGGGGAAAAGCGAGGGCTCTTCCGCCGCCAGATTGTCGCCGAAAAAGTCCGCGAGCAGCTTGAGCGCCGCCGAGCGCGCCATCGAGATGATCGGCCAGTGCACCGTCGTCATCGGCGGCCAGATATGGCTGGCGATGGTGGTGTCGTCGAAGCCGATGATCGAAAGATCGGCGGGCACCTCGATCCCGCGCTTGCGCGCCGCGTGGAGCACGCCTGCCGCCATTTCGTCGTTCGACGCGAAGATCGCGGTCGGCCGCGGCGACAGGTCGAGCAGCCGGTCGGCGGCGGCCAGTCCCGTCTCGAAGGTATAATTGCCCTCGGCGATCAGGCTGCGCGGCAGGCGGATCCCGGCCGCCTCCAGTGCGTCCTCGAACCCCTTGCGCCGTTCGCGCGCGGAGCGGAATCCGTGCGGGCCGGCGACCAGGCCGATCCGCTTGTGCCCCAATGAAATCAGATGGTTGACCGCTTCGATCACGACCTCGCGGTCGTTCGATGCGACCATATGCTCGGGCTTGTCGAGCGCGACCGAGCCCATCCGCACATAGCGGCAGCCGACATCGCGGCAGAGCTCGGCGAGCAGTTCGTTCTCGGAGACCGGCGGCAGGATCAGCACGCCATAGAGCCGCTGGCGCTCGAGGAAATTCTTGACGTCGGCGAGCATGGTCGAGGAACCGCGGTCGATCGGGCGGACGATCAGCTCGAACTCGGTATCGCGGATCGCCTCGAGGATGCCGGCCTGGACGTGCATCACCGTCTGGGCGTTCGGATTGTCGTGGATCAGCCCGATCAGGAAGTTGCGGCGGAGCGCCAGCGCGCGCGCCTGGACGTTGGGGACATAGCCGATATCGGCGATGACCTTCTCGACCTTGGCCCGGGTGTCGGCGTTGAGCAAAGGCGATCGGTTGATCACGCGGCTCACGGTTTTCTTTGAAACGCCCGCCAGCCGCGCGACGTCATTGATCGTATATTTGCCTTCGCTCCGCATCGGGACAGGCTTAGCGTGCCTTTGTGGACAAAGCGATACTGTCCCGTGGACAATGATCCCGGGGGACCTCAAATCACCCCAAACCGTCATCCCGGCCTTGAGCCGGGATCCCGCTTTTTCTCCGCGCCAGAGACTTACAACGCGGGATCAGTAGAAAGAAGCTGGACCCCGGCTCGAGGCCGGGGTGACGAAGGGTGGTTGGACATATCCCGGAAACCCGATCCGCCCTAGACCGGCGCGGTAACCGGTGGCAGACCCTCGGGCAGACTTGGAGAGGCTTCAAATGCGATTCCTGCTGACCCTGCTGATCGCCAGCATCACCGCCATCCCGGCAGCCGCCCAAACTATGCCCGCCCCGGACGCGCCGAAGCTCGCCTTCCCCGGCGCCGTCGGCCCGGCGGCGACCACCCCCGGCGGGCGCGGCGGGCGGATCATTCGTGTCACCAGCCTCGATGCCGCCGGCCCCGGCACGCTGCGCGAAGCCATCGACGCCAAGGGCCCGCGCATCATCGTCTTCGAGGTCGCGGGGGTGATCGATCTTCACCGCACCACCCTCGAGATCAGGGAGCCATTCCTCACCATCGCCGGCCAGACCGCCCCCTCCCCCGGCATCACCATCATCCGCGGCGGGATCGACCTCAAGTCGCACGACGTCATCATCCGCCATATCCGCGTCCGCACCGGCGCCGACGGCCAGCCCAAGCGAAGCGGGTGGGAAGCCGACGCTTTCTCCACCGTCGCCGCGAACAATGTGATCATCGATCACAACACTTTCACCTGGGCGATCGACGAGAACATGTCCGCATCGGGGCCCCGCTTCACCGGCAACACGGTCGAGGAATGGCGCAGGGGCACCAGCCACGACATCACCTTCTCGAACAATCTGGCGGCCGAGGGCCTCGCCGATTCGAGCCATCCCAAGGGCGAGCACAGCAAGGGCTCGCTGATCCACGACAACACCACCGGCATCGTCTTCTACCGCAACATCTGGGCGCACAATGTCGAGCGGCACCCGCTGGTGAAAGGCGGCGCGCAGGTGCTGATGGTCAATAACCTGATCTACAATCCCGGCCACCGCGCTGTGCACTACAACCTCATGGCGCTCGAATGGGTGGGCCATCCTTATGTTACCGGCGAGATCACCGCGATCGGCAATGTCATGCGCGGGGGCAACGATACCGATCCCGGCCTGCCCTTCCTGATGCTCGGCGGCGACGGCGATCTGGCATATTATGGGAAGGACAATCGCGCGGTGGACCTGCACGGCGCCAAGCTCCCCATGTTCGGCCGCTATGGCGAGACCCGCGCCCGCCTGATCGAGCGCAACAAGCCGATGATGGATACGAGCGGCATGACCATCCTCCCCTCCGAGGATGTCGAGACCAGCGTGCTTTCGACCGCCGGCGCCCGCCCCTGGGACCGCGACGCCGAGGACATCCGCGTCCTCTTCTTCGTCGCCGAAGGCCGCGGCGAGATCATCGACGACGAGAGCGAGGTGAGTGCCTATCCCGACTATAAGCCCACCCGCGCGCCCTTCGTCGAGGCCGATTGGGATCTCGACACGATGGAGCCCAAATCGGGCCGCTACCCGGGCCAGACCGGCCCGATCCAGGAGAATCTCAGCGGCCGCGACAAGGCGATGCGCGAGGGCGGGCAATAGACCCGTGTTGAAATGTAGGATTTCGCGTGCTCGACTAGCTCCGCCGGGCATCCCCGCCGCTCTTTGAACGCGTCAAATCACCAAACCCCAGCGGCGAAACAATCGTACAAAAGACGGAAATCTTCTTTCACGATTCGCGGGAAAAGTGGGAAGCTAAGCGCGAAACTCAGCTCCCCGGCTGGATATAGGGCACCCGCGCGAACAGCTCGCGTTCCCATTTGCGGGGGTCGTTGACCGCCCGGCTGGCGACATCGAACACCATCGTCGCGCGATTGGGCAGCGTATAGGCCGGCCACACGGGCACGCCCTTCGCCACCGGCCTCCCCGTCCGCGCCAGCGCGGCGAAGGCCGCCATCATCTGCGCGCTCAGCCGCTGCGCCTCTTGTCCCGTGCCGGTGAACGAGCCCTGCGCGCCCAGCGTTCCGAAGGCGAGCGCGATATCCATCGTGTGCGGCGCACCGCGATTGGGCTGCGTCGGCGACTGGAAATCGACCTGATAGACCCAGGTCGCCTTCGCCCCCCCCGCCGCGCGGGCGTCCGCCTCGATCCACTGACCCGGCCAGCTCCGCCCCGCGGTGGTCGCGCGGTAGAAGACCTGCTCGGGCGTATCCCGCGGGAAATGCGCGCGATATTCGCTCACCACCCATTCGGGGAGCACATCCATCCGGATCTCGGGCGCGATCGCCGCGGCCAGATTGTCCCAGCTCAGCGCCTTCACCTTTGGCGAATCGGGCGAGACGAACGCGCGGGTCTCGTCGCGGGTGTTGCCCAGGATCATGGGAATATGGTTCGATTGCGGATTGGCGTCGGGCCAGAAGGGGTGGCGCACCAGCCATTTCATGTCGAGCACCGGCCCGAAATAGACGCTCCCGCCCAGGATCGGATCGGTCGCGTCGAGCGCGTCGGTCAGCTTCTCCATCGGCATGTCGAGCAGCGGATCGAGCCGGTCGGGATTCACCCCCAGCCGGTCAAGATAGGCGAGCGTGCGCTTGTGCGCGTTGAGCGGGCCCGATGCGGTCACCTGCTGCCCGCTCATCGTCGCCGCCGAATGGAACAGCCCCTTGGCGGCGGGCATCCCCATCAGCGTCGCGATCTTGGCGCCGCCGCCCGACTGGCCGAACACGAACACGCGGCTGGGATCGCCCCCGAAGCTCGCAATATTGTCGCGAATCCACTCGAGCGCGAGGATCAGGTCGAGCTGCCCCAGATTGCCGCTATCCGGAAAGCGCGGGTCGAGCCGCGCGAGGTAGAGATAGCCGAAAGCGTTGAGCCGGTGGTTGACCGTGACGACCACCACATCCTCGGTCTTCGCCAGCGTCTCGCCGTCGTTGAGCGGCACCGTGACGGTCCCGCCCGAATAGGCGCCGCCATGGATATAGACCATCACCGGGCGCTTGCGTTCGAAGTCGCCCGCGGGAGCCCAGATATTGAGCTTGAGGCAATCCTCGGACTGCTCGCCGCTCCCCCGCTGCGGCGCCATCGCCCCGAATTGAGTGGCGCTGAAATGCTCGGTCCGCGCCTCGCGCACCGGCGCTCGGAAGCGTTCGGCGCGGCCGTAGCGGATGCCCTTGAAGCGGTGGACGCCGTTGATCGTGTAGCCGCCGAAAAAGCCGGCGGGCGACCCGACCGAGACGATGGGGATGTTCTGCGAGCTCTGTCCGCGCGCGCCGCCCGGCACCGCCATCGCGGCCAGCGCACCGCCAAGGACAGCGCGGCGAGTCGTCATCGCCTGACGTCCAGCCCCTCGCCGAACGCCGCCAGATCGGCGCGCGTGAACAGGCTGGCATCGCCGGGCAGCGAGTGCTTGAGGCAGGTCAGCGCAAGCCCCGCCTCGGCGGCCGCCTTCGCGTCCCCTCCCTCGGCCAGCCCGTGCAGCACGCCCGCGGCAAAGGCATCGCCCGCCCCGATCCGGTCGACGATCCCGGCAACCAGCGCCTCCGGCGTCTGGTGCCAGCTCGAACGCATATCGATCCGCGCCGCGATCCGGTGACTGTCGGCATCGTCGACATGCCGCGCGGTAGAGGCGATGATCTGGAGCTTCGGGAAGGCCTCGAACGCGGCCTGTGCCGCCTCGCGCCGCCGGTCCGATCCCTCGCCGGAGAAGGTGCGGCCGAGCAGCAGCGAGATATCGCGATGGTTGCCGAACAGGATATCGGCATGGCCGATCAGGCGAGTCAGCACGGCGCGCGGATCGCTCTCCCACGCCTCCCACAATTTCGCGCGGTAATTGCCGTCGAACGAGACCGGGATGCCCCTGGCAGTCGCCGCCTCCGCCGCCGCGATCGCGGCGGCGGCTGTGTTGGGGCCGAGTGCGGGGGTGATCCCCGACAGATGCAGCCGCGTGGCGCCGTTCAGCGCCGCATCCCAATCCCAGCTGTCCGCAGCCCGATCCGCGAACACCGAATGGGCGCGGTCGTACACGACCTCGGATGCGCGCAGCCCTGCGCCGGGCGTCAGGAAGTAGAGGCCCAGCCGTCCGGGTTCGACCGCGACCGTGGACGTATCCACGCCCCTGCGCCGCAACTCGCCGATCACCGAAGCGCCCAGCGGATTATCCGCCACCGCACTCACCATCCGCACCGTGTGACCCAGGCACGCGAGCCCGGTCGCGACATTCGCCTCCGCCCCGCCGACATTCACTTCGAGCTTCGGCGTCTGCAACAACAGCTCGCGCCCGGGCGGCGAGAGCCGCAGCATCAGTTCACCGAAGAAAGCAATCGTCATCGCGCCAGCCAGCCCCCGTCCACGGCAAGGATATGCCCCTGCACATAGTCCGAAGCACGGGAGGCAAGAAAGACCGCAGCACCGCCCAGATCGCCCGGATCGCCCCAGCGGCCCGCGGGGATGCGCTCCATGATCTGGCGGTTGCGCGTCTCGTCGGCCTGAAGCGCGGCGGTGTTGTTGGTGGCGATATAGCCGGGGGCGACCGCGTTGACGTTGATCCCCTTCGCCGCCCACTCGTTCGCGAGCAGCTTGGTCAGCCCGCCGATCCCGCTCTTCGACGCGGTATAGGAAGGCACGCGGATGCCACCCTGGAAGGTCAGCATCGATGCGATGTTGATGATCTTGCCGCCGCCATTCGGAATCATGTGCCGCGCCACCGCCTGGCACAGGAAGAAGACCGATTTGAGATTGGTGTCGACCACCGCGTCCCAATCCTCCTCGGTGAAATCGATGCTGTCGCCCCGGCGGATGATCCCGGCATTGTTGACGAGAATGTGGAGCCCGCCGAGCTTTTCCACGGCTTCGTCCACAACCCTGTTCACAGGTTCGATGGAGGACAGGTCGGCGGAAATGATCTCCGCCTTGCGGCCCAGCGCGCGGGCCTTTTCGACGGTCTCGGTCGCGGCGCTGCGGCCGACCGCGGCGATATCCGCCCCCGCCGCCGCGAGCGCCAGCGCGATGCCCTGGCCGATGCCGGTATTGGCCCCGGTGACGACGGCGACTTTGCCGGAGAGGTCGAACGGACTGGTCATTCTCTACTCCCCCCTCCCTGGCAAGGGAGGGGTCGGGGGTGGGTTGGTATGGGGCCAGGCGTTCGCTCTACGGAGAGCAACCCACCCCCAGCCCCTCCCTTGCCAGGGAGGGGAGCAGCAGTGGTTACGCCAGCTGGCAGATGTCGAGGACGTTCATGTCGGTATAGTCCTGGTTCTCGCCCGCCATCGCCCAGATGAACGCATAGGCCTTGGTCCCCGAACCCATATGGACCGACCAGGGCGGCGAAATGACCGCCTCCTCATTCTGCACCACGATGTGCCGCAGCCCGTCGCCCTGGCCCATATAGTGGAACACGCGATCCTTCTCGAGATTGTCGAGCTCGAAGTAGAAATAGATCTCGCTGCGGCGCTCATGGATATGCGGGGGCATGGTGTTCCACACGCTGCCCGGTTTGAGCACGGTCAGGCCCATGACGAGCTGCGCGCTGTCGCACACGCCGGGGATGA
Source organism: uncultured Sphingomonas sp. (assembly GCA_966251045.1). Taxonomy (GTDB): domain Bacteria; phylum Pseudomonadota; class Alphaproteobacteria; order Sphingomonadales; family Sphingomonadaceae; genus Sphingomonas. The sequence goes on along the minus strand of CBINJP010000006.1, from coordinate 109,659 downwards.
CGAGCTGGAAGATGGTCCGCTCGTTCGATTCCTCCAGCGTGCCGCGCTCCAGCGCATTGGCGTCGGCGATGCTCAGCTTGCGCGTCGTGAAGCCCTTGTGCGCCGGGCACGAGGCCAGATAGAAGCGCGCGCCGTTGCCCGCGAAGGACACGTCCTTGGCGCCCATCGTGACATAGAGACAGTCCTTGTTGCCGAGGCTGAAGGTCTCGCCATCGACCGTGACGGTGCCTTCGACGCTGCCGATATTGACCACCGCCAGCTCGCGCCGCTCGAGGAACGGATGGCCGGCCGCAGACGCGGGCTCGGTCTGCACGGGCAGCGCCACCGGGCTCGACCCCAGCTGCACCCCGCCGATCACGAAGCGATCGGCATGGGTGTAGTTGAGCACGCACTCGCCCTCGCGGAACAGGTCGCCGATCAGGTAGCGATCGCGCAGCTCGTCGTTGGAGACGCACTCCATCATGTCCGGGTGAGTGGCGTAATAGGTACGGTCGAACATGATATCTCCGGTTGTATTCAGGCCGCCGCGGCGACCGGGGTTGGGGCGTTTTCGTCGAGCTTGTACGCCTTGCGCACCAGCCCGTTGGTGAGTTCGTGCGCCAGCTCGGCCGCCTCCCAGTCGAGCAGCCGCCCTTCGGCGACGAGCTGGGCAAGGAAGCCGCAATCGATCCGCCGCGCGACGTCGTGGCGGGCGGGGATCGACAGGAAGGCGCGGGTATCGTCGTTGAAGCCGACGGTGTTGTAGAAGCCCGCGGTCTCGGTCACTTGCTCGCGGAAGCGGCGCATGCCCTCGGGCGAGTCATGGAACCACCAGCTCGGGCCCAGCTTCAGGCACGGATAATGACCGGCCAGCGGCGCGAGCTCGCGGGCGTAGGCGGTCTCGTCGAGCGTGAAGAGGATGATCGACAGTTCGGTATTGGTGCCGAACGCATCGAGCAACGGCTTGAGCGCCGACACATAATCGGTCTGGAGCGGGATATCCGCGCCCTTGTCGCGCCCATGGCTGGCGAACAGGCCGCCATTATGGTTGCGGAAGCTGCCGGGATGGATCTGCATCACCATGCCGTCCTCGGTCGACATGCGCGCCATTTCGGTCAGCATCTGCGCGCGGAACAGCTCGGCATCGGCGGGGGTCCAGCTATCCGACAGGATTGTGCGGAACAGCCGCTCGGCCTCGTCGGAGGTCAGGTTCGCGGTCTGCGCGGTGACATGGCCATGGTCGGTCGCGGTCGCCCCCGCCGCGCGGAAGTCCGCCCGGCGCTTGCGGTGCGCGGCGAGATAGCCGTCCCAGCTATACACGTCCTCGCCGGTCTTCTCGGCGAAGACCTTCATCGCGCCGGCGAACTGCTCATGCTCGACGTCGATGACGGCGTCGGGGCGGTAGGTGGTGACCACCCGGCCCGGCCAGCCGCTGGCATGGATCGCGTGATGCGGCGACAGATCGTCCTGCGGCCCCTCGGTCGTGGCGAGGAACTCGATCCCGAAGCGGTCGAACAGCGCGCGCGGCTTGAAGGCGTCGGTCGCCAGCGCCTCGTTGATCTGGTCGTAATAGAAATCGGCGGTCGCGCCATCGAGCGCCACGTCGAACCCGAAAACCTCGCCGAAGACATGGCTGAGCCACATCGACGACGGCGTGCCACGGAACAGGTGGAAATTCTCCGCCAGGATCCGCCACGCCTTGCGTGGATCGTGCGGCGGTACCCCGTTCTTGTCGGGCACGCCCAGATCCGCCAGCGCGATGCCCTGCGAATAGAGCATGCGGTAGAGATAATGGTCGGGCGCGAGCAGCAGCTCCGACGCGTTCGACCAGTTGGCGTTGGTCGAGAACCAGGTCGGATCGGTGTGCCCGTGCGGGCTGATGATCGGCAGCCTCGCCACCTCCGCGTAGAGCGCACGCGCGATATCGCGCGTGCGCTCTTCGGCCGGAAACAGCCGGTCGGGATCGAGCTTCAGGGGTCTGGTCACGCGCGTGCCTCCACGGTCACCGGCGCCAGCTTGGGGCTCAGGACATGGATGGCGCCGACGGCGAGGAAATACACCACCGTGCAGGCCGCGAAAATGAGCGTGTAGTTGCCGTTCGTCGCGTCGAGCACGCGTCCGACCGATGTCGACATGATCATCCCGCCAATACCCCCGGCGAACCCGCCCAGGCCGATCGCCGAACCCACCGCGCGCTTCGGAAACATGTCGGGCGGGATCGAGAGGATGGTCGATGAAAAACCCTGATGCCCGGCCAGCGCGATGCCGATCAGCAGGATCGCCAGCCACATCTGATCGGGGTCCTTCAGCTGCGTGACGAACAAGAGCGGCAGCACGCAGCAGCCCGCGCCCAGCATCGTGATCTTGCGCGCGAAATTCACGCTGCGCCCGCTATGGATCAGCTTGGAGGACACCCAGCCGCCGACGATGCTCCCCACGTCGGAGAGCAGGTACATGATGATCATCGGCAGCAGCACGACCTTCAGATCGACGCCATAGGTGGAATTGAAATAGCTGGGCAGCCAGAAGAGCATCAGGAACCAGACCGGGTCGGTCAGGAACTTGCCCACCGCGAAGGCCCAGGCCTCGCGCTTGGTAACGATCTTGCCCCAGCCGATCCGTTCGACCTTTTCGGGCGGATCATGCTCGATCCAGGCGAGCTCGGCCGGCGTCACCTTCCCGCTCTCGCGCGGGCTGCTGAAATATCTGAGCCACAGGATCAGCAGCACGACGCCGAACAGCCCGGTGTAGATGAAGGTCTCCCGCCAGCCGAGGCCGAAATACTGCATGAACAGCCACATGGTCGGCGCGGTCAGGATCACGCCGATGGTCGTGGCGCTGTTGACCCAGCCGATCGCGTAGCTGCGCTCCTTTTGCGGAAACCACTCGCTGCTCGATCGCACGACCGAGGGGAAATGCCCGGCCTCGCCCAGCGCGAGCGCGATGCGCGCCACCATGAACGAGACGACCGAAGTGGCGAAGCCATGCGCGACGTGACCGATCGTCCAGATGCTGATCGCGATCGCATAGCCAGCCTTGGGGCCGAAGCGATCGATCAACCACCCCATGATCAGGAAGCCGAACGCATAGGCGAACTGGAATGCGGTGACGATGTTGCCGTAATCCGTCTCGCTCCAGTGGAGCTCGGAGGCGAGCTGCGGCTTGAGCAGGCCCAGCATGGTGCGGTCGATATAGTTCACGGTGGTCGCCACGAAGAGCAACGCCACGATCATCCACCGGTATCGTCCCGTACGGGGCGGCGCGGCGCCCCCCACCTCTACACTATTGGCCATACCCTCTCCCGATTTTGTCATTTGTCAGACAATAGCACAGGCTAGCGTCCGATCGTGCATCGCACCAGCATGTTATCGCCGAAACGGGCCTCCACCTCGGCGCCGGGAAGCACCTGGTGGACGCCGGTGACGGCGCCGGTCGAGATCCACTGACCGGCGGCCAGCGGCAGGGGGCGGGCCGCGGCGAGCTCGAACAGGAAGCGCACCGCGCCGAACGGTCCGTCGAGCATCGCCGCGGCGGTTCCGGTCCCGGCCTCGACGCCGTCGATGGTTAGCGCCACCGGCCAATCGATGAAACCGCTATCGGGCTCGACCAGCGCGCCGATCACGAGGCCGTTATTGTTGCCGAAATCGGAGATGGTGACCGCGGGGCCATATTCGTTGATCCCCGGAAAGGGCGATCCGGCGACTTCGATGCCGACGCGGATCTGGTCGACATAGGCGGCGGCCGCTTCATTGGTCCATTCGCGGTCGAAATCGCCGGGCAGATCGCCCAGCCTGAGCAGGAATTCCGCCTCGGCGGCGGTGAACCCGTCGGCAAAGGCGGGCATCACCGGCGACGATCCCTCGCTGGCATGGACCACCCCCGCCGCGAAAATCGGCCCCGCCAGCCGGTTGTTGCCATATTGCGCGACCAGCGGATCGGGAATGCGGCCAACCTTCCATCCGGCGATGCGCCCGCCGAACAGCCCGATCGCCCGTTCCTGGATCCGGTAGCCATCCTCGAGCGATTCGGGCAGCTCGCCCGGATAATCCGCGAGCGCGCTGCCGGCATGGCGGGCGTCCACGAATGCGCGGGCGATCGCTTCCGCGGCTTGTCTTCCCTCACTCAACACATCTTCCTTTTCGATCGATCGCCGTACGGTCACGATAGCGCTCCCCGTCTTCCCGCAAAAAATCGCCCGGCGTGGCTCGCGCCGGGCGAGTTTGAGAGGGCCCGGCGCGGAGGCACGGCGGCGTCCGCGCCGAAGCCAGGAAATAGTTTGCGGGAGGACCGCAAGGTGCATGGCGCCCCGGAATGCCAGTTCATCGGCCGGCGGCCCGATCCGGGCGCACGCTCCTCTCGCCCCCCTTGGGTTGTTTCATCTTGAACTTCCTCTCCGCCCCGGCAGCTTCTTGACACCCGGCCCGGACCGATACAATGTCCGTTTGACACCGGTTTCTCAAGAGAAATCTGTGCGACCGTGAAAGCGCGGCATTACAGTCGAGGGGATGCGCGGATTTTGGCGCAAAAATCGCGAGCCCCTCACAACGCAAACGCCCCCGCCGTCCCACAAGACGGCACCAGGGGCAGAACTGGCGACCGGTGTCAGATCCCTGGCACGGCTCCTAGGGGAGGTTGAGAATGAAGCTGAGAGTCGAGAAAGTCGCGATGAAGCTCGGTGGCTTGCTGCTCGCGACATCGTCGCTGGCGCTGGCGACCGCCGCGCAGGCACAGGACGTGCCGCAGGAAGAGGACGAGCAGGAAATCGTCGTTACCGGCTTCCGCGCCTCGCTTGGAGCCGCGCTCGAGGTCAAGCGCGATTCGACCTCGTCGGTCGATGCGATCGTTGCCGAGGACATCGCCAAATTCCCGGACCAGAATCTTGCCGAATCCCTTCAGCGGATTCCCGGCATCTCGATTCAGCGCGACGGCGGCGAAGGGCGCGCGATCACCGTGCGCGGTCTTGGTTCGCAATTCACGCGCGTCCGCGTCAACGGGCTGGAAACGATCACCACCTCGCATGACGGGGCCTCGTCCAATCGCGACCGCTCGTTCGATTTCAACGTCTTCGCCTCGGAGCTGTTCAGCTCGATCGTCGTTCACAAGACCGCCGAGGCGTCGCTGGACGAAGGTTCGCTCGGCGCCGTGGTCGATCTGAACACCGGCAATCCCCTGGCCGGCAAGGACGGCTTCACCTTTGTCGCCTCCGCGCAGGGCTCGTATAATGATCTGTCGAAAAATGTCGGGCCGCGCGTGGCCGGGCTGCTTTCGTGGAAATCGCCGAATGGAACCTTCGGCGTTTCGGTTTCGGCAGCCTACCAGAAGAGCGAAACCCTCGAACTGGGCAACAACACCGTCCGCTGGGCGCAGGCGCGCTTCGATTCGGTGGGTGGCGTAGCCTGCTGGACGACGCCCAATAGCGGCGGCACCTATATCCCGAGCGCGGCCTGCAATGCGGTTTCCCTCGCCTTTCACCCTCGCATTCCGCGCTATGGCGAAGTGAGTCATGACCGCGAGCGACTCGGCATCACGGGAAGCGTGCAATGGTCGCCGACCGATGCGACCAAGATCTCGATCGACGGTCTCTACTCCAATTTCAAGGCGGATCGGCGCGAGAAGTGGGGTGAGGTGCTGCTTCGCTCGAACGAACGCTCGATCGACGTCGTCAGCTATTCGATCGACGGCGACAATAATATGGTCAGCGCCACGCTGAACGACGCATGGGTCCGCACCGAACATTTCCTCAAGCAGACCGAAACCGAATTCTATCAGATCGGTGGCAGCTGGGATCAGGATATCGGCGATTCGTTCCGCTTCACGCTGCTCGGCGGCTTCTCCAAATCGAACGCGGCCGTGCCGGTGGAAACGACCATCGTGTTCGACGATCGGGACGCGCAAAATTACCAGTATGATTATACGGACATGCAATCGCCGAGACTGACCTTCGGCACCAGCGTGACCAACCCCGCCAATTTCCAATTGGCGGAAATCCGCGATCGCCCGTCCAGCGTCATCAACCAGTTCAAGACAGCGCAGCTCCGCACCGAATGGGACGTGGCTGAAGGCTTCCAGGTCAAGGCGGGCGGCGTTTGGCGGCGCTATGATTATGACATCACGGCGTTCACCCGCGATACGGCTGTCTGCGGCAATGGCGGTCAGGATCTGGTTCTGGGAACCGTCACCTGTTCGCCCAGCTCGGCGTTCGGGCCGGCGGCGGTCTATGGCTTCCCGGTGACGCCGGCGCTCTCCGAGCTGGTGAATCTCGGTAATTCCGGTCAGCCCTCGGGCAACACCAACAGCTGGCTGATTCCGAATCTGGAGGCCGGCGCGGCTTTCACCGGGCTCTACAATCGCACCGCGCGCATCGACACCGGTAACAATCGCGGGGTTCGCGAAGAAACCAGCGGTGCCTATCTGCAATTTGACGCCAAGGGGAATTTGCTCGGCCTGGACTATGCGCTCAACGCGGGCATCCGCTACGTCCGCACCGACCAGACGTCCTATGGCATCAACAGCGGCGTCGTGGCGACCGTCGAACGCGACTATGACGACTGGCTGCCCGCGGTGAATGTCGCGCTGTACCCGAGTGATAGCCTCATCATTCGCGGCGCCGTCGCCAGGGTGATCACGCGTCCTTCGCTGGGGAACCTGACTCCGGGCGGATCGGCTGACGGGTTCAACTTCAGGGTCACGAGTGGCAACCCGTTCCTCGATCCCTTCCGCGCGACCGCCTATGATTTTGCCATCGAATGGTATTTCGCCCCGCAATCGATCTTCTCGGTCGCTTTGTTCAAGAAGGACGTGGCGAGCTTCCCCGTTTCACAGGCTCGGACGGGCACGTTCACCGAAACCGGCTTGTCGCCTTCGGTGCTGGTACCGTCCTCGCCCGCAGCGCTTAATCCGGCGCTGCAGTCGCAGGCGATCTGGACGATCTCGGCGCCGATCAACGGCACAGGCGCATCGCTGAAGGGCATCGAGGTCTCGCTGCAGGCACCGTTCCGGTTCCTCCCCGGCTTTCTCTCGAATTTCGGCGGGATCGTGAACGTCACGCTGGTCGATTCATCGGCCGTCTATTCGCAGCAAGGTCCGGCGACCGCGCCGGGTGGGGGCTTGCCGACAATCCAGCGAGAGACGACGCTGTTCGGCCTGTCGAAGGAGGCGTTCAACGGAACGATCTATTACGAAGACAGCCGGTTCAGCGCCCGCGCGTCGATCAGCTACCGCGGTCCCTTCGTCGATGCCGGATCGGGAACCGGCAACATCTTCGAGGGCTATGAGGCGATCACCAACGTCGATGCCTCAATTCGCTACAAGGTGACCGACTCGATCGAAGTGTCGGTGGAGGGCACCAACCTGACCGACGCCTATCGCGTCCGCTGGGTCGATGAGGCCACCCGGCGCAATTACGAGAACAACCATTTCGGCCGCACGATCCTGTTCGGCGTGCGGTTGAAGATGTAGTCCTTTCGTCTGTGACGGTATTCGGCGCGGTCGCCCAAACCGGGTGGCCGCGCCGAGTTCGTTTTCACATCGATGTGCTCTCGCGAGGCTGGGACCACCGGTTTGATACCGGCAGTCCCAAGCCTGTCGCGCGCCGCCGCGCCGGCCAGGCCTCGCTAGGCTTTGCGCATCCTCGCACCGACGAGCGCGTAGAACAGCACGTAGAGCGCGCAGAGCGCCGTAATGCCGAACCCCCAGTTGAGGCCGTACAAATCGGCGATCTTGCCCTGCATGGAGGCAAGCGCGCCGCCCGCGATCGACATGATCAGCAGACCCGATCCTTCCTCGGTGAGCGGTCCAAGTCCGCGGATCGCCAATGCGAAGATCGCCGGGAACATGATCGAAAGGCCCAGCCCGACCGAAATAAGCCCATACATCGCCGCGGGGCCGGTCGCGAACACCGCAACGAGCGACCCGCCGATCGCGATCAGCGCGAACAGTGCGAGCACGCGCTCCGGCGGAATGGTGCGCATCAGACCCGCGCCGAGGAAGCGTCCGACCATCATCCCGCCCCAGAAGAAGGTAAGGTAGGTGGCGGCCTGATCCTGCGGAATGCCGGCGACGCTCGGCTGCGATACGAAGTTGATGAAATAGCTGCCGACGCCGATCTCCGCGAGCACGCACAGCGCGATGCCGATGCAGCCGAGGATCAGGTTCGGGTGGTGCCACAGCGAGAGGCCGCGACGCGCCTCGGCCGAAGCCCGCGCGGTCGCGGCGCCGAGTGCGGGCAGCTTGGCGCGGGCGATCGCTACCGCGAGCACCGCGAGGACGATCGCGACGATCAGATAGGGTAGTTCGGTCGCCTGCGCGTCGGAAACACGCTGGGCATGCGTGAGCGTGGTGCCCGGCGCGGCGGTGCCGCCGATGGTGCGCGCTAGGATGAGCTGCTGGCCGAAGACGATCGCGAGCACGTCACCCGTGGTGTTGAACGCCTGCACCAGGGTCAGCCGGGACTCCGAGCTTTCGGGTGGGCCAATCACCGCGACATAGGGGTTGGCAGCGACCTGAAGCAGCGCGATTCCGCACGAGACGGTGAAGAGCGACGCGACGGTGACCTCGTAGGATACAAGGTTCGCCGCGGCGATCATGCCGAGCGATCCGACAGTCATCACCACCAGCCCGGTTGTCAGCGCGCGCTGGTAGCCGATCCGCTCGATCAGCTTGGCGGCGGGAATCGAGGCGAGCAGATAGCCGATGAACCAGACCGACTCGATCAGCCCGGTCTGGAAATAGCTGAGCTCGAACACGCTGCGGAGGTGCGGGAGCAGCGTACCGTTGATGACGCTGATGAAGCCCCACATGAAGAAGAGCGTGGCGAGCAGCACCAGCGCGCCGCCATATTTCGCGCCCGGCGCCTGAGCCTGCGCCGATCCGATTCCGTCCGTCATGTCCCCTCCCGAGCTGATTATGTTGTACGAGTACTTTTGGCCCGACGGCGGGTCAACCCGCCCGCGAATCAGGAGACGCGCGCAATACGCCTGCGGCGTGCCGGGGAGCCGATTCCCTCGATGCCCATATCGAGCAGCGCCAGTTCGAGCAGGTCGTTCATCGCATTGCGCGCCGCGCCCGCATCGGAGCGCTTGATCGCCGCATAGACGCGCTCGTGATCGGGCACGGGATCGCGCTGCCGGTCGCCGAACGCGCCCTTGCGCCGCTTGAACTCGGTGGTCCAGTGCACCGCCGCACCCACCGTGGTGGCGAGCGCGCTCACTGTCTCATTGCCCGTCGCATCGAGGATCGCGCGGTGAAAGCGCTGGTCGGCCGCCTGCCCTTCCGCGGTGCGCAGCGTATGGCGCGCCATCTCGTCGAGCGCGGCGCGCATCGCATCGAGATGGCGCTGCTCGCGCCGGTGCGCCGCAAAACCCACCGCCGCGGGCTCGATCACGCCGCGCAGCTCGAACAGGTCGCGGATGAACTCCTCGCTCGGCTCGCCCTCGAACATCCAGGCGAGCACATCGGGGTCGAGCAGATTCCACATATGCCTGGGATTGACTCGCGTCCCCGCCTTGGGCCGGCTGTCGAGCAGGCCCTTCGCGGCGAGGATCCGGATCGCCTCGCGATAGGCGGTGCGCGAGATACCGAGCTGCTCCGCCTGCTCGATCTCGCCCAGAAAGGCATGGCCAGGCGGATAGACGCCCGACACGATCGCGATCCCGATCGCGCGCGCGGTCGTGCCATGGATCCGCGGCCGCAGCGCCTTTCGCGTGTGTTGGTCCAAACTACCCCTCCGATCGCTTAGCCCGCATTAGGCATGCGCGCGCCGGACGGCAAATCCGCGGCCAATAGCCGCATCGGACCCGGAGGGTCCGCAAGGCCGAACGGCCGCCCGAGCTTATGCAAGGCGCTCGGCGGGCGAACGCCGGCGTACAAAAAATGGTGCCCCTGGCCGGACTCGAACCAGCATGCCTTGCGGCAACCGATTTTGAGTCGGTCGCGTCTACCATTTCGCCACAGGGGCAGCGAGGCGCGTGGCTAACCGATCGTCCGGCGCGCCGCAAGGCGTGCTTCAGCGCGGGGGGTTGGGCGGCGGATCGTTGGGCTTGCCGTCGACCGGCTGGCCCGGCGGCTTCTGGCCGGGCGGCTGCTGGCCCGGTGCCTTGGTGTTGGGTCCCGGCGTAGGCGACGGTGTCGGCGAAGGCGTGGGCGCGACGAAGTTCGGATTGGGCGGCGCCTTGAGCGACGGCGTGGGCGTCGGTGTGGGGGTGGGTGCGGGTGTCGGAGTCTTGGGCGTGCCCGCATTCGGCTTGTCATTGACCTGGGCGTTCGGCGCCGGGGCGCGGTTCGCCGGACCCGCATTCGGGCTCGGCGCGGGCGTCGCCACGGGCTGGGGCTGCCGCGCGCGGCGGGGCTGTGGCGGCGGGACGTTTCGCAGCGTGTCGAGCGGCAGCGGAACGCCTGCACTGGGCGGCTGATCGTCGTCGAACGCGCCCGCCCGCTGCTCGACGGTGCCCGTACCGAGACGGCGCGGTATGCCGCGCCGCGGGGCGCCGCCCGCTTCCTCGATCGGCGGGGCCGGCGCGAAGGTGCGGTTGGGATCGAACGGCCCCTGCAATCCCAGGCGCTGCGCGACCGAGGGATAGAGCAAGGCCTGGAGCTGGCGCAGCCCCGCCTCGGAGATCACGAAGGGCCCGATCGGCTGTGCGCCGGGATAGGGGATATAGACCGCCTCCATCGGCCGATCGACCGTCACCGTCCGCCCGCCCGAGCTGACGTCGATCACGCCGGGGAGCACATTCGCGGTCGTCGCGCGCCCGGGGCCGCGCAGCACGATCAGCGATGCGGTCGCGGGATCGGCGCGCACCCCGCGGCCGACGCCGCGTTCCCCGTTGGCGATCAGCACGGCATCCTCGCCCACCAGTCCCTCGACGATCGTCCCGCGCACCCCGATCGCGGCGGTGGGCGTGTTGATCGTGGTGCTGCCGGTGGTGCGCCTGCCCGACATGAAGCGGAACGCGCCCCTGCCCACCGTCGCGCCCATGGTGCGGCTATTGCGCTGGGGGTCATAGACATAGCGGTCGATCGTCACGCGCGCATTGGCGCCCACGGTGAAGATCGAGCGATCGAGCAGCACCACCTGCATCTGGCTCCGCGCGCCGGTCTGCACCAGATCGGCGATCGCGATCCGCTGCTTGAGCTGGACCGGGCGGGGAACCGGCGTGTTCGGCTTGCGCACACGGACATCGTTCTTCACCGCCGAGGTGACGCCGACCACCTGCTGCGCCTGCGCGGGCGGGACGGCGAGCGCGATACCGATCGCGGCGGCGGTGGCGAGATAGACGGGCTTCATCGCTCAGTTCCTCCCCGAAGGACGGCGGACCGGGCCGCATGCGGCGCGAACCTCGGCCCAGGCGGCGTCCGATCCCCGGACACCCTTCAACTGCTCGATCTCCATCCGCGCGCCCGGGATATCGTCGAGCCGGCAGAGCAGGCTGGCATGGAGCAGCAACGCGTCATCGGCCTCGGGATGATCCATCAGCAGCCGTTCGAGCGTGGCGGTGGCGCCGATCAGGTCGTCCTCCGCGATCTGCTGCCGGGCATAGGCCATGGCCGCGCCCACGCCCTGCGATGCCGTGATGATCTGGTCGATCTCCGCCTCCGGATCGCTCTGCGCCTGCGCGGGCGCGGCAAAGACCAGCACGGCGAAGCCAAGTGGCAGGAGAAATAGGCGATTTCGGATGGCCATGCCCTCACCCTCGCTGGTTCGCCGCTTCGTGATCGAGTCGGCGTTTGCACTTGCGTATCACCGCAAGTGCCCGGCGGAAACCGGGGCTAGTTGCGCGGCGCCTGACGCCGGTAGCTCAGCGCCTCGGCGACATGGATGCGCCCCACCCCTTCGGCGCCCGCCAGATCGGCGATGGTCCGCGCGACGCGCAGCACGCGGGTATAGCCGCGCGCCGACAGCCGCATCGCTTCCGCCGCCTGAGCGAGCAGCTTGCGGCCGGGCTCGTCGGGGGTGGCGACGGCGGCCAGCAATTCCCCATCCGCCTCGGCATTGGTCCGCGCGGGATGATCGCGATAGCGCTCCGCCTGCACCGCGCGAACCTCCGCCACCCGCGCCGCGACCTCGGCGGATCCCTCGGCGGGCGGCGGCAGGACGAGATCGGCGGCGGTCACCGGCTGGACCTCGACATGCAGGTCGATCCGGTCGAGCAAAGGCCCCGAGACCTTGGCCTGATAGTCGGCGGCGCAGCGCGGCGCGCGGGCACAGGCGAGCGCCGGGTCGCCCAGATGACCGCATCTGCACGGATTCATCGCGGCCACCAGTTGCACGCGCGCGGGGAAGGTAACGTGAGCGTTCGCCCGCGCGACGCTGACCACCCCCGCCTCGAGCGGCTGGCGCAGCGAATCGAGCACCGCGCGCTGGAATTCGGGAAGCTCGTCGAGGAACAGCACGCCCAGATGCGCGAGGCTGACCTCGCCTGGCTTCACCTTGAGCCCGCCCCCGGTGAGCGCCGCCATCGAGGCGCTGTGATGCGGCGAGCGGAAGGGCCGCGTCCGCGTCAGCCGCCCGCCCTGCAGCGTGCCGGCCACCGAAGCGACCATCGACACCTCAAGCGCCTCGGCGGCATCGAGCGGCGGCAAAATTCCCGGAAGGCATGAAGCGAGCAGCGACTTGCCCGCCCCAGGCGGCCCGCACATCAGCAGGTTATGGCCGCCCGCCGCCGCGATCTCGAGCGCGCGCTTGGCGGTTTCCTGCCCCTTCACTTGCGCGAGGTCGGGCCCGAAATCGGGTTCGTCGGCGGTGCCCGGCGGCGCGGCCGCCAGCAGCTGGTTGCCCTTGAAGTGATTGAGCAGCCCGATCAGGTCCGGCGCGGCGACGACTTCGACCGATCCCGCCCAGGCCGCCTCGGGGCCCTGCGCGACCGGGCAGACCAGCCCCTTCCCCACCTCGTTCGCATGGATCGCCGCGAGCAGCACGCCGGGCGACGGCGCGATCCGCCCGTCCAGCCCCAGCTCGCCGACACAGACATAGCCGGCGAGCGTCTCGGCATCGGCCACGCCCATCGCGCCGAGCAACGCCAATGCGATCGGCAGGTCGAAATGCGATCCTTCCTTGGGCAGGTCGGCGGGCGAGAGGTTGAGGATGATCCGCTTGGGGGGCAGCGCGAGTCCGATCGAGGCGATCGCGGCGCGGACGCGCTCGCGGCTCTCCGCCACCGCCTTGTCGGGCAGCCCGACCACCACGAAGGCGGGCAGCCCCGCGACGAGGTTGCACTGCACCTCGACCGCGCGTGCTTCGAGCCCAAGATAGGCGACCGTCGATACGCTCGCGACCATTCGCCCTCCCCTCAGGCGCCGGAACGATCAGGCTTTTTTCGGCGCGGCCCTCTTGGCGGCAGCTTTGGCCGCCGGCTTTGCCGCGGTTTTGGGTGCCGCCGGTGCCGCCGCCTTGGGCGCAGCCTTCGGAGCCCCGGCCCTCTTCAATTCGTCGCGGATCTCGCGGAGCAGCGCGATATCGGCGGGTTCGGCGGCGGGCACTTCGGGCGCGGTGTCGGCCGCGGGCATCATCTTGTTCACCGCGCGCACCAGCAGAAAGATGATGAAGGCGATGATCAGGAAATTGACCGCCACGGTGACGAATGAACCGTAGCCAAGGAGGGGCACCCCCGCCGCCTTGAGCGCGGCATAGTCGGTCGATCCCTTGAGCTTTTCCGGCACCTCACCCAGCACCAGGAAATAGCTCGAGAAATCCAGCCCGCCCATCAGTCTGCCGATCACCGGCATGATGATGTCGTCGGTCAGCGAGGTGACGATCTTCCCGAAGGCCGCGCCGATGATCACCGCGATCGCGAGATCGAGGACATTGCCCCGCGCGATGAAGGCCTTGAATTCCCGGATCATGCCGCACCCCTATGCTGCTGGATCAAAGGGCGAACATGCGCCGCAAGCGCGGCGGCGTCAACAAAGGGACACCGATCGGGTACCCGCGCGTTCGCGCTGAATGGAAAGTTCCGCGCGCCGATCTGTATTGCCAAGGCAACACACACGTCCCACATCTGCCTCCATGCCGGTTGTCCGACGCAAGAGCCCGCTGGTGCGCATGGTGCTGGTCATCACCGGTCTGTTGGTGATGGCCGCCTCGCCGCTGGTGGGGATCATCCCCGGCCCGGGCGGCGTCTTCGTGTTCGCGGCGGGGCTGGTGCTCACGCTGCAGAATTCCGACATCGCGCGACGCATCTTCGCGCGGACCAAGCGGCGCTGGCCGCGCTTCGGCCATTATGCCGACATGGCGCTGCGCCGCAGGAGCTTTCGCCGCAGGCGGGAACGCGAGCGCGAAATGGCGATGGCCGCCGCCGAGGCGAAAGCCGCGGGCTTTGGCCCCGGACCACGTTGACTTCGCCAGCGACCGTCTCTATGGGCTCCCCCACACAAGGCCGTCCGCGTGGCGGCCCTTTTACGTTCTAGACACTCGAGGATGAGCGATGAAGCGGACCTTTCAGCCGAGCAACCTGGTGCGTGCGCGCCGGCACGGCTTCCGCGCCCGGATGGCGACCCCCGGCGGCCGCAATGTGATCCGCGCGCGCCGCGCCCGCGGCCGCAACAAGCTGTCGGCGTAACCCAGACCCAGCTCGGCAGGCTGACCGAACGGCGCGATTATCTCGCGGCGAACGGGGGAAAGCGCGCGCCGATGCCGGGCTTCGTCCTGCTGGTCCGCGATCGCGGCGACGAATCGCCCGAAATGCGCATCGGCATCACCGTATCGAAGAAGGTCGGCAACGCCGTCGTCCGCAACCGGATGAAGCGGCGCTTCCGCGCGCTTGCCCGCGCGGTGCTCCCCGAATCGGGGGCGCCCGGCGCGGATCATGTGCTGATCGGCCGGAACGGCGGGATCGAGCGGACCTATGCCGATCTCAAGGCCGAGCTGGCCAGGGCCTGCGCGAAGCTGAAGCGATGATCGCGAAGCTGCTCATCCTCATCGCCCGCGCGTGGCAGATCGGGCCGTCGGCGGTGCTGCCGCCCAGCTGTCGTTACCAGCCAAGCTGTTCGGCCTATGCAATCGAGGCGCTTCGCCGCTATGGCGCGGCCAAGGGCAGCTGGCTCGCGGTTCGCCGAATCGCGCGTTGCCATCCATGGGGCGGCCACGGCTACGATCCGGTGCCGTGAGCCAAGACGAGATTTCCGGGGAATAGTCGGTGAAAGAAGACCAGAAGAACATCCTCCTCTTCGCGTTGATCGCTGCGTTCGCGCTGTTCGCGTGGAACCCGATCGTGAGCTATTTCTTCCCCGCCGCGAATCCGCCCGCGACCAAGCTGGAGAAGGGCAAGAGCGTCGCGCTGCCCGCGCCCGATGCCGGCCTTCCCGCCAATACGCCGCGGGCGATGCGCGACCGCGCCATCGTGCTGGCCGAAAGCCCGCGCGTCGCGATCGAGACGCCGAAGCTCAAGGGCTCGATCAACCTGCGCGGCGCGCGGATCGATGACCTCGAGCTGATCGATTACGAGGAAACCGTCGCCCCCAATTCGCCCAAGGTCCGGCTGCTGTCGCCCGAGGGATCGAAGGGCGCCTACTACGCGCAGTTCAA
Source organism: uncultured Sphingomonas sp. (assembly GCA_966251045.1). GTDB lineage: Bacteria > Pseudomonadota > Alphaproteobacteria > Sphingomonadales > Sphingomonadaceae > Sphingomonas. The sequence goes on along the minus strand of CBINJP010000006.1, from coordinate 94,160 downwards.
CTGGATGCGCGTCCAGGGCAACCAGCGCGTCCTGCTGGTTCCGGATACGCTGGTCTGGCAGGCGAGCGGTGCGAAGCTGACCCCCACCACCCCGGTGACGCTCACCGCGACCAATGGCGGCCAGCGCTACACGATCGAGCTGGCGATCGACGCGAGCTATATGTTCACGGTCAAGCAGAGCGTGGCCAATTTGGGCAACGGCCCGGTCGAGGCGACGCCCTATGCGCAGGTCGTCCGCGCCGACAAGTCGATCGATCTCGATCAATGGGCCGCCAATGTCGGCCCGGTCGTCGTCGCGGCGAGCAAAGCCAATTATCTCGACTATAGCCAGCTCGAAACCGCGCCTCAGGAGTTCAGCACGCAGGGCGGCTGGGCCGGGTTCGGCGATCATTACTGGCTGACCGCGGTGATCCCCGCGCAGAATTCCAACGTGAAGATCACCCAGCTCCAGAACGCCAACAAGGCGTTCCTGGCCGATTATTCGCTCCAGCCGCGCGTCGTCGAGGCCGGCACGAAGATGAGCTATACCAGCCACTTCTTCGCGGGCGCGAAGGAAGTGAAGGTGCTCGACGATTACGAGGCCAAGCTGGGCATCCAGAAGTTCGGTTTCGCGATCGACTGGGGCTGGTTCGGCATCATCGAACAGCCGATGTTCTACTATCTCGACTGGCTGTTCCGCATGGTCGGCAATTTCGGCATCGCGATCATCCTGCTGACCTTCACGATCCGCGGGCTGCTCTTCCCGATCGCCCAGCGCCAGTTCGCCTCGATGGCGAGCATGCGCGCGATCCAGCCCAAGATGAAGGCGCTGCAGGAACGGTACAAGGACGACAAGCAGAAGCAGCAACAGGAGATCATGAAGCTCTACAAGGACGAGAAGGTGAACCCGCTCGCGGGCTGCCTGCCGCTCCTGCTCCAGATCCCGATCATGTTCGCGCTGTACAAAGTGCTGCTGCTGACGATCGAAATGCGGCACCAGCCCTTCGCGCTGTGGGTCCATGATCTCTCCGCGCCCGATCCGGCGACGATCCTGAACCTGTTCGGCTACCTGCCCTTCACCCCGCCCTCGTTCCTGGCGATCGGCGTGTTCCCGGTGCTGCTCGGCATCTCGATGTATTTCCAGATCAGGCTCAACCCGGCGCCGATGGACGAGATGCAGAAGCAGATCTTCTCGATCATGCCCTGGATGCTGATGTTTGTGATGGCGCCGTTCGCGGTGGGCCTCCAGCTCTACTGGATCGTCTCGAACATCATCACCATCGCGCAGCAGAGCTGGCTCTATTCGAAGCATCCCGCGCTCAAGGAGCCGATCAAGAAGGATCCGCCGAAAAGCGATCCTCCGGCGAAGGGCGCGAAGGCCAGGTGAGCGACGAACCCGCCTTCGACCCGGACCAGATCGAGGCGGCGCGAAAGACCTTCGCCGGCCCGGTGGCGTTCCTCAAATCGGCCCCCGCGCTCCAGCATCTGCCGGAGCCCGAGGTGCCCGAGGTCGCGTTCGCGGGCCGGTCGAACGTCGGCAAATCGTCGCTGCTCAACGCGCTGACCGGGCGGAACAGCCTCGCGCGCACCTCGGTCACCCCGGGGCGCACGCAGGAGCTGAACTTCTTCGATGTCGGCGAGCCGCTCCGCTTCCGGCTGGTCGACATGCCCGGCTATGGCTTCGCCAAGGCGCCCAAGGATGTGGTGCGCAAGTGGCGCTATCTGGTGAACGACTATCTGCGCGGCCGCGACGTGCTCAAGCGGGTGCTCGTGCTGATCGACAGCCGCCACGGGATCAAGGATGTCGACCGCGAGATCCTCGACATGCTCGATGCCGCCGCGGTCAGCTACCGGATCATCCTCACCAAGACCGACAAGATCAAGGCGACCGAACTGGCGGATGTGCTCGCGCGCACCGAGGCCGAAGCCCGCAAGCGCCCCGCGGCGCATCCGGACATCCTCGCGACGTCGAGTGAGAAGGGCGGCGGCATCCCCGAGCTCCGCGCCGCGGCGATCGAGGCGGTGAGCCAGTAGCGCGCGTGGGAGAGGTGCTGATCTTCTCCTACGGCACGCTCCAGATGCCCCGCGTCCAGCAGGAGCTGTTCGGCCGGCTGGTCCGGATGGACGACGACGCGCTGCTCGGCTTCGAGGCCGTCCCCGTCGAGATCGACCATCCCGACGTAATCGAGTTCAGCGGCAGCGCGACGCATCTCGGGCTCGTCCCCGGCGATCCCGCCGCACGGATCGCGGGCAAGCTGCTCCATGTGACCGAAGCCGATCTCCCCGCGCTCGACGATTATGAGGGCGACGAATATCGCCGCATCGAGGTCGGGCTGGAATCGGGCACGCGCGCCTGGGTCTATGTCAAGGCCTAGGGGCAATCCCCTAGTTAACCTCCTGTTAGGCATGATTGCCTAGGCCGTTTCTCCGAACGGCTCGAGACGATCATGCGCCTTGAAAACCCGATTGCAATGCTGAGGGCCCGCTGGGCGAAAATGTCGCCCGAGCTGGCGCGCGCGCGCATCAGGGCCGCCTCGCAAAACTATCCGCAGACTCTGGTCGTCGTGGTCTTCGTGAGCACCGCCTTGCTGTTCGAGCTGCGCGGCAGCCAGGGCTATAACTGGACGCTCTGCGCCTATTCGCTCCACATGGCGATTTCGTTCAGCGTGCTGATCCGCTGGCGCCGTCTGCGCGAGCGCGATTGGGAGGTCGAGCGGTCCGTCCCCGCGATGCTCGGCATCGTCGGCGAGGCGACCGCGATCTCGCTCGGCTGGTTCTCCTTCCTCTCGCTCGGCGTCGCCGGCGCGGACGCGGGCCAGCAGGTCGTCGTCTCCACGATCATCACCGGCGTGCTCGCGGTCGGCGCGATGCGCTTCGCCGCGATACCCGAAGCGAGCATCGCCTGGCTGGTCACCGCGCTGATCGTGCTGCTGTCGCTCTCGGTCTTCTCGCCGCTGCCGATGGGGGTCTTCCTCTTCCTCGGTGTGTTCATGCTGATGCTGGGCCGCGCGGTGATCGGGCAGGCGGCGATGATCTCCGCCCAGTTCAAGTCGGGCAAGGCGCTGGCCAAGGCCGCGAGCGAGCGCGACCTGCTCGTCGCCAACGCCCAGCGCGAGGACGCGCAGCGCCAGGCCGCCGCCTCGGCGGAGGCCGCGCGCGTGCAGGCGGCCGGCGTCCAGGGCCGCCGCGAGGAGATCGACCGCGTCGCGCGCGACTTCGAGGCCGCCTTCGTCCAGTCGATCTCGCGCCTTGCCGAGGCCGCCGACCGTACCCGCGGCGCCGCCGACCGGCTCGTCTCGACCACCCTCACGACTCATGCCGAAATCGGCAGCGTCGCCGCCAGCGCCAACCAGGCCGATATGGGCGCGAGCAACCTGCTCGACGAATCGGCCCAGCTCGGCCGCAGCCTCGCGCTGGTCGAATCGCGCATCGCCGAGCAGGAAGCCATCACTCGCCGGATGCGCGAGCTCTCGCGCCTCGCCGACGAGCGCTTCACCAACCTTGTCGGCTACGCCACCGGCATCGACAGCATCGCCGAGACCATCGGCGACGTCGCCGCGCGCACGAAGCTGCTCGCGCTCAACGCCAGCATCGAGGCGGCGCGCGCGGGCGAGGCCGGACGCGGCTTCTCGGTCGTCGCCTCCGAGGTGAAGGGCCTCGCCGCCCAGACCGCGCACGCCACCGGCAATATCCGCGAGCAATTGAGCGAGATCACCAAGGCGGTCGTCTCAACCGCCTCGATCGTCGCCGACATGCGCGCCAGCTTCGACCGGATCGGCGAAGTCGCGGGCGCGGTCGAGCAGGCGGTGTCGAGCCAGGGCGATGTGATCGGATCGATCCAGCGCTATGCGGGCGTCGCCGCCTCGCTCACAACCGATCTCCACGGCAGCGTCGCCAATGCCGGCGAAGCCTCGAACGCGGCCGCGCGCGTGACCGAGGAACTGGGCAGCAGCACTACCGAACTGGTCGCGCGGACGCAGGGGCTAATGAAGGAAACACTCCAGTTCCTGGGCAACCTCAAGGCCGCTTGAAGACCGGGCCAAAGGCGTTCCACTATTTTCCGTCATGCTGAACTCGTTTCAGCATCCATGGTGCAACAATCGAAGGCATCGCCTGCGGAGGGTTGGACCCTGAAACAAGTTCAGGGTGACGCTGCTTCGGGATCGCCGTTGCCCCCTCCCTCGCCTCTCGCTATCCCGCGCACCCATGAAGCTCATCATCGGCAACAAGGCCTATTCGTCCTGGTCGCTCCGCGGCTGGCTCGCCTGCAAGCAGTCCGGGCTCCCCTTCGAGGAAGTCGTGGTCCCGCTCTACGACGCCGAATGGGACAAGCGCCGCGAGGGCGACGAGTTCGCGCCCTCATCGGGCAAGGTGCCGATCCTGTGGGACGGCGACGCGGTGGTGTGGGACAGTCTGGCCATCGTCGAATATCTCAACGACAAGACCGGCAACGAAAAATTCTGGCCGGAGGATCCCGCCGCGCGCGCGATGGCGCGGTCGATGGCGGCGGAGATGCATTCGAGCTTCGCGGCGCTCCGCCGCAAGCACAGCATGAACATCCGCCAGATCTACCCCGCCAAGACCCCCGACCCGGACGTCCAGCAGGATATCACGCGGATCATGGAGCTGTGGATGCAGGCCCGCGCCCGCTATGGCGGCGAAGGCGACTTCCTGTTCGGCGACTTCGGCGCGGTGGACATCATGTTCGCGCCCGTCGTCACGCGCTTCGTCACCTACTCGCTCCCCGTCGCCCGCTTCGCTCCGCCTTATATGCAGGCGGTGCTGCAGCACCCCTTCATGCAGGACTGGATCGCGGGCGCGCAGGAAGAGGATTGGGTGATCGAGCAGTTCGAGACCGCGCCGGCCTAGAATTCGCTGCCGTCCTTGCGGCGGAAGCCCTTCCCCTCGAACAGGTGCATGTCGATATCGGGGTAGTGACAATCGGTCGCCGCCGGCTTGCCCACCGCGACGAATACGCAGTCGGCGTCACTCCGGTTCACCAGCACATGGCCGTTGCCGTCGCCCTTGGGGAAGGCGGCGATATCGCCCGGGCGCATCGCATGCTCACCGTCATCGTCGATCAGCACCGCCTCGCCCGACAGCATCACCACGAACTCGTCCTCGCCCTCATGCCAATGCCGCTGCGACGACCATGCGCCGGGCTTCAGCGTGACATGGCTGTACCCGAAATCACTGATCCCGCTCGCGGGCGCCATGCGGCGATACCAGCGGCCCTGAACCTTGCCGGCATATTCGGGGGGATAGCCTGTGGTGTTGATCTGCGGGATTGTATCGAGATCGAGCTTGGGCAATGCCACCTCCACCAGTTTTCGGAGGTTCTTTTGCCCGACGTCGTCGAACTTACCAAGGCGTTGATCGCCGCCGAAAGCATCACGCCCGCCACCGGTACCGTGTTCGACGTACTCGAAGCCGCGCTGCGCCCACTGGGTTTCGACGTCGAGCGTTTTGTCGCGGGCGAAGCGCCGGACGGCCCGGTCGAGAACCTCCTCGCGGTGCGCGGCAGCGGCGGCAAGCATTTCGCCTTTGCCGGCCATCTCGACGTGGTGCCCCCCGGCAAGGGCTGGGCGAGCGACCCGTTCGGGCCAGAGATTCGCGGCGGCCTGCTCTACGGGCGCGGCGCTGTCGACATGAAGGGTTCGATCGCGGCGTTCGTCGAAGCCGTGGGCCGGACCGGAACCGACGGCATCGTCAGCCTCGTCATCACCGGCGATGAGGAAGGACCCGCCACTTACGGCACGCAAAGGCTGATCGAGCGGATGCGCGAGCGTGACTTGATCCCCGATCTCTGCCTCGTCGGCGAGCCGAGTTCCGCGAACCGGCTGGGCGACACGATCAAGATCGGGCGGCGCGGCTCCACGGTGATCTGGATCGACGTCCCCGGCAAACAGGGCCATGTCGCCTACCCCCATCTCGCCGATAATCCGATCCCCCGGCTCGTGAACGCGCTCGCCGAAATCGACGCGATCGTGCTCGACCAGGGCACCGGCTGGTTCCAGCCCTCAAACATCGAGCCGACCGACGTCACGGTCGGCAATCCCGCGGGCAACGTCATCCCTGGCCACGCCGCGGCGCGGCTGAGCATCCGTTTCAACGATTTGCACAAGGGCGCCGACTTGGTCGCGCGCGTCGAGGAGATCGTGCTGCGCCATGCGCCCGCCGCGACGGTGAAGGGCGTGGTCTATGGCGAGGCCTTCCTGACCGAGCCCGGCCCGCTCTCGACGCTGGTGCAGGACGCGGCCGAGGCGCGGCTGGGCATCCGCCCGGCGCTTTCCACCACCGGCGGCACCTCCGACGCGCGCTTCCTGTCGAAGCTGTGCCCGGTGGTCGAATTCGGGCTGGTCAACGCGACGATGCACAAGCTCGACGAGGCAGTCGCGATCGCCGATCTCGAAGCGCTGACGGGGGTTTACGAGGAAGTGCTGAAGCGGGTTTTCAGCTGACCGTCACCCCAGCGAAAGCTGAGGTCTCAAGAGGCCGGAGCGTCGTTTGTGGCACGAGATCCCAGCGTTCGCTGGGATGACCAATACTAACCCGCCGCCTGCTCCCGGCCTTCATCGCGCGCCCAGTCAAGGAACGCCTGTTCGGCCATCGGCTGGGCAACCGAATAACCCTGCAGCACATCGCAGCCGATCACGCGCAGCACGGTGGCCTGCGCCTCGGTCTCGATTCCTTCGGCCACCGCCTCGCACCCGATGCCGTGCACCAGCGCGATCACCGCCTGCGCGATGATCCGCGCCTCGGCCTGCTCGGCGACATGCTCGATCAGGCTGCGGTCGAGCTTGACCCGGTCCACCGGCAGATGCCGCAGCCGCGCGATGTTCGAATAGCCCGTGCCGAAATCGTCGATCGCGATGGTGGCGCCGTCCGCGCGCAGCGCCGCGATCGCCTCGATCACATCCTCCGAGCAATGCATCGCAAGTGTCTCGGTAATCTCCAGTTCCAGCAACCGCGCAGGCGCCTTGGCTGCGAGCATCGCTTCGCGCAGCCGGCGGAAGAAGCTGGCATGGTCGAGCTGGCGCGGGCTGATATTGACCGCGAGCCGCTGCTGGATGCCCATCCGGCCCCAGCGCGAGATCGTCTCGGCGACATTGATGACCACCCATTCGCCGATCTCGACGATCAGCCCGGTCTCCTCGGCGCGCTGCAGGAAGTTGGCGGGCAGGCGCACGCCGTCGGGATGCTGCCAGCGCAGCAGCGCCTCGGCCCCGACGATCACGCCGTCCTGCGCGCGCACCTGCGGCTGGAAGGCGAGCGTGAACTGGTCCTTGTCGATCGCCTCGCGCAGGTCGCTTTCGAGCTGCGCGCGCTCGGCGATCTCGGCGGCGAGCGCGTCGGTGAAATGCTCGGTCCGCCCGCGGCCCTGCGACTTGGCGTGGTACATGGCGGCGTCGGCGGCGCGCATCAGTTCGTGCAACGTCGTGCCGTGATCGGGGCGCAGCGCGATACCGATCGAGGCGCCGATCGAGACTTCCTGGTCGGAAAGGTCGAACGGCTCGGACAGCGCATAGAGGATGCCGCGCCCGATCCGCTCGGCGTCGCGGGCCGTGTTGAGCTCGGGGAAGAACATGGTGAACTCGTCGCCCGCGAGCCGCCCGATCAGCGGCCGCCCCGATCCCTCCGCCGCGAACCGGTCAGCGACCGCGCGCAGCCGGTTGGCCACCATCCCCAGCAGCATGTCGCCGGTGGCGTGGCCCATCGTGTCGTTGACATGCTTGAACCGGTCGAGATCGATGAAATAGAGTACCGCCTCCGCGCCCGGGGGCAGTTCGGCGAGCATCCGCTCGCAGGTCCGGCGGAAATTGGTCCGATTGGGCAGGCCCGTCACCGGATCGAACATGGCGAGCCGCTGGACGCTCTCCAGATTGGCGTGGAGCTGGCGGAACAGCCCGTCCATCGCATCGGCGAGCGGCGGCACGCATTCATGGACTTCGGCGGGAATCTCGCTTTCGAGGTCGCCATTGGCGGCGCGGCTGAGGCGCGCGATGGCGGCGTCGATCGCCCCCGCGGTCGAGGCGATGGTGCGCTCGGCCGAGGCCCAGCACATCACGCCGCAGATGATCGCGGCGATCAGCGCGCGGGCGGCACCGTCGACGGTGACATTGCCATGCGACGTGGCGGCGAGCGCCAGGATGAACGCTACCGCCCCGGCGCACATCGCGAACGCGATGGCACGGCTCTTGAGCGAGAATCCTTCCACTGGCTTGCGCGATCCCCCGCACTGCGAGAGCAAATCTGCCCCCGATCCGCTGCGCAATGTTGCACCCAAGGGTTAAGATTTCGGTGTCGAAACACCCATTCTTGCGCGCCGCAGCACGATATAAAGCGCGCCCGCCCCGCCATGGCGCGGATGCGCGGCGCGGACGGCGGCGATCTTGCCCGAATGACGCGATGCCGCGAGCCAATCGCCCACCGCGGCGCGGATCGCCCCGCGCGCATGCGGCCGTTCGGAGCTGGGCCGCGGCGGCTTGCCCGTGACGAGGAGGAGGACGCGGTCGCCCCGCGCGATCGCCTCCGCCAGCCCCCGGTCGAGCCGGTCATAGGCCGAGGCGAGGCTGAGGCCGTGAAGGTCGACCGCGCTTTCGGGGGAAACGAGGCCGCGCGAGAGGTTCTTGTCCCAGCTTCCGTCGAGGGTGTTCGAGCGAGGCGGGGTTCGCGCCTTCACCTCCTGGGCGCTTCCCCGGCGAAGGCCGGGGTCCAGTTTCGGGCCGCTCGTAACTGGGCCCCGGCCTTCGCCGGGGAAGCGCTTTTCTTCCTTGGGTGGAGCTATCGCAGCCTCGACCCGCGCAACCGGCTTCGCCATCGGCTTGACCGTCGCAATCACGCGCTCCCATAGCGCCGCCTCCTCGGGCGCCAGCTTTCGCTTCGTCACTGGATCGGCGGGCTGAGCCGCGCGACCGTCCCCACCGGCAGCAGCAGCCATGCCGTGCCGCGCGCGGACATGCCGCCCGCGATCGCGCGCGCATCGTCGCCCGCGCCCCAGAAGGTGTCGAAGCGGTTGGCGCCCTTGATCGCCCCGCCGGTATCCTGCGCCACCCACAGGCCCGTGGCGTCGGTGCGGTCCATCGAAAGGAACACCGGCGCGCCCAGCGGCACGAAGGCCGGATCGGCGGCCACGCTGGTCCACCCCGTCACCGGATGCCCCATCGCGCCCAGCGGCCCCGCACCCTTCAGCTCGGTGAAGAAGACGAAGCTCTTGTTCTCGCGCATGATCGCGCGGCCTTCCTCGGGATGCTCGCGCAGATACGCCATGATCCCCTGCATCGAGGCCTGGCCCGCCGCGAGCAGCCCGCGATCGCGCATCAGCTTGCCGATGCCGGTGTAATCGCGGCCATTCTGCCCGGCATAACCGATCCGCATCACCCCGCCATCGGGCAGCCGCAACCGCCCCGAGCCCTGAACCTGGAGGAAGAACATCTCGACCGGGTCCGCCGCCCAGGCGATCACGGGCGCACGTCCATCCAACGCGCCTTCCTCGATCGCGGTGCGATCGTAATAGGGCACGAAATTCTGCCCCTCCACGCGCCCCCGAATCCGCTTGCCCTTCATCGTGTCGGAGAAGAGCCCCAGATCGACTTCGACCAGATCGTTCGGCTTGCCGTAGATCGGCACTTCATAGCCCGGCCGGCGCTCGCGCGAGCCATGGATTTCGGGCTCGTAATAGCCCGTCGCGAATGCCTTGCCGTCGCCGATCTGCACCGTCTCGAAAAAGCGCGCGAAGAATGCCGGGGCGTCGCGCGCCGGCCAGTTCTGCGCCGCGCCGCACGATTCGGCCCAGTCGCTCCCGCGCGTCAGGCCCGAGCTGTCGGTCCGGCGCTGAAGCGACCCGCAGCTCATCCGATAGGCGGCCAGCCCGCGCTCGGCGGCGGCCTGGGTGATGGGCAGGCTGTCCACCGGCGGCCCGGCGATCACCCCCGCCCTGGCGGCGCTGGCGGTCCCGGCCGCGACCGGCGGCGCGTCGGCGGGCGCCAGCGGTGTGGCCGCGGTCGGCTGGCGCGCGGGCAGATCGTTGGCGGGGGGCGTGTTGCCCGGGCGCGCGACGGGGCGCTCACGCGGCGGCGGCGGGACGCCGCGCTCGACATAGGCCGGGACCACGCCCCCGGAACAGGCGCTCAAAAGCACCCCAAGCGCGATCACGCCCCAAGCGCGCATAACCTTCCTCCCGAACCTCATGCCCTTGCCTATACCCTATCGTCATCCCCGCGAAAGCGGGGACCCATCTCGTGCAGAAGCAACGCGTCCAACAGCCGTGGTCAGCGCGGCGCGTCAGGGAGATGGGTCCCCGCTTTCGCGGGGATGACGGTATTGGGGAACGCTTACGCCTCGTCGGTCTCGACCAGCTTCCAGTTGGGATCGTCGCTCTTCAGCGCGCGCGCGAAGGTCCAGACGTCGTGCGTCTCGACCGCGTCGGTCAGCGAGCCCGCGATCATATTGCCGTCCTGATCACGCGTGACCGAGGCGATATCGGCGTCGAAGCGCACCGCGATCCGCGCCACCCGGCCCTCGACCGACGCCTCGGAGATCATCGCGCGCTCGATCACGATCAGCCGGTTCTCGAGCACATGGCCCTGCGCGTTGCGCTCGGCGATCGCCTCGCTGAAGCCGGCGCGGACCTCGTCCTCGACCAGCCAGGCGAGCGTTTCCTCATCGCCCTTCCAAAAGGCTTCGAGGATCATGCGGTACGCCGCCTTCGAACCCTCGATGAACTGCGCGACGTCGAAGCTCGAATCGGCGGCGATAACCGCGCGCAGGCCCGTCTCGGCGCCGGTCTCGATCGTGCGCGCGCCGCTCTCGCGGACCTCGGGCACGACGTCGATCGTCCGCTGCGCGGCGGGGCCGATCCGCTCCTCCGCGGGCTTGGGCAGGGGCTGTTCGTGCCCGGTGCGCTTGCCCAACACCGCGTACAGACGCAGCGCCAGGAAACCGGCCACCATCGCGAACAAGATAATGTAAACCACCGTACCTCCAACGCCTCTTCAGCGCATACATAAGACCAAGCGCGCGCGGTTTCAAATAGCCATGACCCCGGACCCTTTAGGCCCCGTTGAACTGCCGCCGCACCCCTGCTAGGCGCGGCGCTCGCAACAACGCGTGGCACGCGCGAAACTATCCGCACAAAAGGACGATTTGAGATGGCCGACGAGACCGCAACCGCGAACGGCGAACCGCTCGCCAACGGCGAAGACACCGCGGCTGCGGTCGGCGTCATCACGCAATATGTGAAGGACCTCTCGTTCGAGAACCCGAACGCGCCCGCCATCTACCAGGCGCCGATCGTCCCCAAGGTCGATGTCCAGTTCAACATCGGCTCGGCCAAGGTCGGCGACGAGGTCTATGAGGTCGTCCTCAAGATCGAGGTGAGGGCCGAGCATGAGGGCCAGGTCGCATTCCTGATCGACCTTTCCTATGCGGGGCTGTTCGGCCTGCGCAACGTGCCCGACGAGGCGATCGATCCCTTCCTGCTCGCCGAAGCGCCGCGCATCCTCTTCCCCTTCGCGCGCCGCGTGCTCGCCGATGCGGTGCAGGATGGCAGCTTCCCGCCGCTGCTCCTCGAGCCGCTGGATTTCGGCGCGATCTACATGGCGCAGCTCGAACAGCGCGCCGCGACCGAAGCCGCCGGGGCCACCGGCACGGCTTGATCTGAAAACGGGGGGAAGCGGATGAAACTCGTCCGCACGCTTGGTTCGGTTGGCGGGCTCACTCTCGCCAGCCGCCTCCTCGCCCTCGTCCGCGATTCGCTCCAGGCGCGCTATGTCGGCGCCGGCTTCGCGTCGGACGCGTTCACGATCGCGTTCCGCCTGCCCAACATGTTCCGCGCGCTCTTCGCCGAGGGCGCGTTCAGCGCCGCCTTCATCCCCATGTTCAACCGCAAGGTGAGCGAGGATGGCGGGCTGCCCGCGGGGCTCGTCTTCGCCGAGCAGGCGCTGGCGGTGCTGTTCGCGATCCTCGCGATATTGACCGCGGTGATGCTCGCCGCCGCATGGCCGCTGACCTGGCTGATGTCGCTGGGCTTCGCCGAGCAGCACCCGACCCCGGACCAGTTCAACTACGCAGTCCATCTCTCGCGGATCACCATCCCCTATCTGGCGCTGATCAGCCTCGCCTCGCTGCTGGGCGGGATCCTCAATTCGCTCGGCAAGTTCTGGGTCAACGCCGCGGCGCCGGTGCTGCTCAACATCGCGATGGTGACCGCGCTCGTCTTCTTCCACGGCGACCCGTTCGAGACCGCCGAGGCGCAGGCGATCGCGATCCCGATCGGCGGCGCTCTCCAGCTCGCCTGGCTCGCCTTTGCGTGCCGGCGCGCGGGCGTTTCGCTCAAGCCGCGCCGCCCGCGGCTGAGCCCCGAGGTCAGGCAGCTGCTCAAGCTGATCCTGCCCGCCGCCACCGGCGCCGGCGCCTCGCAGATCAACCTGCTGATCTCCTCGTCGCTCGCCGCGGGCCTGCTCGGCGCGGGTTCGATCAGCTATATCTACTATGCCGACCGCCTCAATCAGCTCCCGCTGGGGATGATCGGCATCGGTCTCGGCACCATCCTCCTCCCCACCGTCTCGCGGCTGCTGACCACCGGCAAGGAAGCCGAGGCGATGGAGACGCAGAATCGCGGGATCGAGCTGGCGCTGTTCCTTACCCTGCCCGCGATGGTCGCACTGATCGTCGCCGCCGAGCCGATCGTGCGCGGCCTCTTCCAATATGGCGAGTTCGATGCCGAGGACGCACGCAACTGCGCGATGGCGCTGGCGGGCTTCTCGATCGGCCTGCCCTCCTACGTTATGGTGAAGGTGCTGACTCCGGGCTATTATGCCCGCCACGACACGCGCACCCCCGTCCGTTACGCGCTCTGGTCGGTCGCGGTGAACATCGCGGCGAACGTGGCGTTGATCCCGACCATCGGCCATATCGGCCCGCCGCTCGCCACCGCGCTCTCCTCCACGATCAACGTCTGGATGCTCTATCGCACCCTCGTCCAGCGCGGACACTTCGAGGCGGACGCCCAGCTCCGCCGGCGCCTACCCCGCCTCGCGCTCGCCGCGCTGCTGATGGGGGGCGCGATCTTCTACCTCGACCGGCTGCTCGATCCGTGGCTCATCGGCGCGATGTGGGAACGCTATGCCGCGCTGGTCGCGCTGGTATCGGGCGGCGTCGCCATCTATGGCGTGGCCTGCTTCGTCACCCGGGCCTTCACGCTGGGCGACATCAAGGCGCTGGTGCGGAAGCGCCGCCCCAGCGATCCGATCCAGGAGTGAACATGCGCGTCGTTTCAGGCATCCAGACCACCGGCAATCTGCACCTCGGCAACTATCTGGGCGCGATCAAGAACTGGGTGGCGATGCAGGATGACGGGGAGTGCCTGTTCTTCCTGGCGGACCTCCACGCGCTCACCGGCAATGTCAGCCCAGCGGAGCTCGCGAGCTCGACGATCGAAATGACCGCGACGCTGCTCGCCGCGGGAATCGACGACCGCTCGATTCTGTTCAACCAGGCCCGCGTCCCCGCGCATTCCGAGCTGTGCTGGATCCTCAACGGCACCGCGCGAATGGGCTGGCTCAATCGCATGACGCAGTGGAAGGACAAGGCGGGCAAGAATCGCGAAGGCGCGAGCATCGCGCTGTTCGACTATCCGGTGCTCCAGGCCGCCGATGTGCTCGTCTACCGGGCCACCCACGTCCCCGTCGGCGAGGACCAGAAGCAGCATCTCGAGCTGGCGCGGGACATCGCGACCAAGTTCAACCTCGATTACGGGGTCGAGCTCTTCCCGCTGCCCGATCCGCTGATCTCGAGGGCCGCGCCGCGGATCATGAGCCTGCGCGATGGCAGCGCGAAGATGAGCAAGTCCGATCCCTCGGATTTGTCGCGGATCAACCTGAGCGACGATGACGACACGATCGCGGCGAAGTTCAAGAAGGCCAAGTCGGACCCCGATGTGCTGCCCGACAGCTTCGAGGCGCTCGAGGGCCGTCCCGAGGCGAAGAATCTCGTGACGATCTACGCCGCGCTGTCGGACCGCGACCCGCAATCAGTGACGCAGGAATTCGCCGGCAAGGGCTTCGGCGCGCTCAAGCCCGCGCTGGCCGATCTCGCCATCGCGGTGCTCGGCCCGATCCGCAACCGCCTGCTCGCGTTGCTCGACGACCGTGCCCATGTCGGCGCGGAGCTTGCCAAGGGCGCGGCCAAGGCACAATCTCTGGCGGCGCCGACGCTCAGGGCGGCACAGCAAGCGGTCGGGCTTCAGGTCTGACGCAAACCGGGAGAGGTCGATGCGGGGATTCACGCTGGTTGGGCTGTCCGCCCTCACGCTCATCGCGCTCCCGGCGTCCGCGCAGACCGCCGCGCCCAATCCGCATTTGCCGACGCCCACCTTCGATTCGGTCGCGCCCGAACTGCCGGGCCTCACGCGCCCCGCTGTGCTGCTGTTCAGCAAGACCAATGGCTGGCGGCACGACAGCATCCCGCAGCAGGTCGCGGCGGTTACCGCACTCGCCAAGGCGCGGGGCTGGAGCGTCTACGCGACCGAGAATGCCGCGATATTCAACCCCGCCCAGCTCGCGACGTTCGACCTGGTGGTGTTCGCCAGCGCGACCGGCGACATGTTCCTGCCCGATCAGCGCGCCGCATTCGAGGGCTGGCTGGCCAAGGGCGGCGGCTTTGTCGGGCTCCACGCGGCAGGCGATGGCAGCCACGCGCCCTGGTATCAGAAGCTGCTCGGCTATGGTTCCTACACGGGCCACCCGGGCGGCGCCGACCAGTTCCAGACCAGCGACCTGATCCTGCTCGACCGCGCGCATCCGGCCACCGGCCATCTGCCCGCACGCTGGCGCTGGACCGAGGAATATTACGCCTATGGCCGCCCCGTCGACGCCGACGTCCATGTCCTTGCCCGCCTCGACGAGACCGGCATGCGGCTCGAGCCCAGGCACACGATGGGCGACAAGCACGCGCTGATCTGGTGGCGCTGCGAGGGCAAGGCGCGGATCTTCTATTCGGCGCTGGGCCACAATCCCGAAGCTTGGTCGGACCCCGCGCTCCTCACCATGGTCGATGGCGCCATGACCTGGGCCGCGCGCAAGGCCGGCGCGGGCTGCGACTAGCCGTTCCCCGGCGAAGGGAACAACCAGCCACGCTTGCGCTTTGTCCACCACGCCCCCTTTTGAGGCGTGTCGATGCGTAGACTGATCCCGCTGCTGCTTGCCTCATTGACCGTCGCCTGCAGCGGCGGGGGAGGTTCGCTCGGCGGGGGGGATGTCGTCACCCCGACGCCCACGCCCAGCGGCGGGCCGACGCCCGGACCCACCCCCACCCCCGCGCCATCCTCGACGGAGCCCGCCAACGGCGCCGAGTTCTTCGGCGCGATCGCGACTCTCTATACGACTCAGCCCGATATCAGCAGCTGCCGCGCGGGCATCCTCAAGCCCGAAGTCGGCCAGCGCGTGCTGTCGGTACTCAACAATATCCGCGCCTTCCACCGCCTGCCTCCGGTGGCCTATGCCACCGCCGACGAGGCGAATGTGATGCAATCCGCGCTGATCCAGGCCGCCAACGGATCGCTCAGCCATTTTCCGCCGGCGAACTGGGCCTGCTATTCCGCCGCGGGCGCCACCGCCTCGCAGCAGAGCAACCTCTATATCGGCCTTGGCAGCGGCCTCACCTATACGCGCAACGACGATATCGTGATCGGCTGGCTGACCGATGTCGACAATCTCGTCCTCGACAGCGTCGGCCATCGCCGCTGGCTGCTCTATCCGTTCCTGAGCACCGTCGCCTATGGCCGCGTCGCCGGGCGCTACCAGCTCTCGAACAAGGCCGATGCCTCCGCGCTCAAGGTGATCAACACGGCGCAGGCGAGCCCCGGCGCGAGCCTCCCCGACTTCGTCGCCTACCCCTATGAGGACTACCCGGCGCGCTACTTCGCCAATGGCGCGCTCTTCTCCTTCGGGGTGATCGCGAACAAGAGCAGCGCGTTCGGCTCGCCCAACGCCACCGTCAACTATGCCGCCGCGACAGTCCAGGTCCGCGAACGCGGCGGCGCCAACCTCACCGTATCGCGCATCGCCTTCGACAATGAGGGATTCGGCCTGCCCAACAACCTGCAATGGGCGGTCGCGGGGCTGCGGACGAACACCTATTACGATGTCACGATCGGCAATGTGAACGTCGGCGGCGCCGCGCGCACCTACACCTATTTCTTCCGGATCATTCCCTGACGGCCGAAGCAGTCGCCCGGGATCGGGGTGGAGGCGTGACCCTAGCGTTGCCCCGCTCTCGTCTCCTCCACCCCGTGCCGCGGCAGCCCTGTCGGGGGGCCAAGAGCCGCGGCACGCCCACCCGAGGGTGGGGCGCCCCTATGCGCGTCAGGCGCTTTCGAGCTGGCGCATCAGCGTCCGCACGGCGCTGTCGATCTCGACATCCTTGCCGCGCAGATCCTCGATCCGCCGGACCGCGTGAATCACGGTCGAATGGTCGCGATTGCCGAACTTGCGCCCGATCTCGGGGAGCGAGCGAGTCGTCAGCCGCTTGGCCAGATACATCGCGATCTGGCGCGGACGCGCGATCGCAACGGCGCGCCGTTCCGAAATCAGGTCGATCTGCTTGACCGCGAAATGCGCCGATACCGCGCGCTGGATCTCGTCGATCGTGATGCGGCGCTGGACGCTGCGCAGCACCTCGCCGAGCGTCACCGTCGCGAAATCGAGCGTGATCGCCTCGCTGTTGAGCTGGGCATAGGCCACAAGGCGGTTCAGCGCGCCCTCGAGCTCGCGGACATTGGAAGTGATCCGCGCCGCGAGCAGCTCCACCACCTCCTCGGGCATGGCCACCCGCGGCATATCCTCCAGCTTGCGCAGGACGATGGCGCGGCGCAGATCGAGCTGCGGCGGCTGGATGTCCGCCACCAGCCCCGAGCCGAGCCGGCCCGCGAGCCGCGTCTCGAAACCCTCGAGCGCCTGCGGCGCGCGATCGGCGGCGATCACCAGCCTTTTGCCCGAGTTCATGAACTCGTTGACCGTGTGGAAGAATTCCTCCTGCGTCGAATCCTTGCCGCCGATGAACTGGAGGTCGTCGATCATCAGCAGGTCGACCCCGCGCAGCCGCGTCTTGAACGCATGCGTGTCCTTCGCGCGCAGCGCCTGGACGAACTCGAACATGAAGCGCTCGGCCGGCATGTAGATCGCGGTCGCCATCGGATTCGCTGCGAGGAACTCATGCCCGATCGCGTGCATCAGGTGAGTCTTGCCCTGCCCGGTGCCCGAATGGAGATAGAGCGGGCTGAACAGCGGGCTGCCCGAACCGGCGAGTGCGAGCGCGGCGTTGAACGCCACCCGGTTCGACGAATCGGTGACGAAGCGATCGAAGGTGAAGCGCGGATCGAAAACAGGGCGCTCGGCGGGCGGGGTCAGCGGGATCGCGGGCGCATCGGCGGTCATCACGCGCACCGGCTTGTCGTCCATCGTATCGATGGAGACGCTGTCCACAGACGGCAGCACCGCCTTGAATTCGAGCAGCAGCCGCTCGGCATAATGGTTGCGGACCCACTGCGTCAGGAAGGCCGAGGGGAGGCCCAGGCGAATCGAATCGGTCGTGCTCGATTCGAGCAGCACCACCGGCTTGAGCCACTGATCGAACAGCCGCTGGCCCGCCGAACGGCGCAGGTTCGCGCGCACATGCGCCCATGCCTTCGCCACCGCCGTCATATCACCCGCTTCCAAGACACGCGCTTCCGCCATTTGCCGATTCACCCCTCCTTCTTCCCGCGGAAACCATGCCCCTTCCGCGCGTCCGTTTTCGCCAGCGACAGGGGATCGCACGCCGGAATCGCTCCGCCGCGGGTACCGCTGCACATCGATTGATCCCGGCGAGACCGCATACCGGGAGTCGCGTTCTAGGTGCCCAATTCTGAGTCGGGCAAGAGCGGCGGGTGTAAAAAATTTGAAATAGTTTTGTTGACTCGCCGCAATCGAAGGAAATGCGTGGCGCCCTTGTTCATGTGATTGATATCACTGAATTTATTATAGTTACTGCTGGTGCGAACGCCGCGACTCGTTGGTTTTCCACGACTTCCACGATTCGTTCTCCATCGCCGCCGCATGACATCTTCGCACACGCGAAAAACCCCGCCAGACGGCGTCCGGCGGGGCAATCGTTACGGGAAAATGACGATTATGCGAGCGCTTCGAGACGCTTGCTGAGCCGCGAATATTTCCGCGAGGCCGTGTTCTTGTGCAGCACGCCCTTGGCGACGCCGCGCGCCAGCTCGGGCTGGACGATCGCGAGCGCGGCGGTGGCCGCCGCCTTGTCGCCGGCCTCGAGCGCCGATTCGGCCTTCTTCACATAGGTGCGGATGCGGCTCACGCGCGCGCCATTGATCTCCGCGCGGCGGTCGTTCCGCCGGATACGCTTCTTCGCTTGCGGCGTATTCGCCATGCCGTACCGTTCCTATGCTCTAAATGTAGAAGGGCGCAGGACACTGAGCCCACGCCCGGAAAGAGGCGCCCCTTAGCGCCGGAGGCGATTCGGGTCAACCGCCTGTGAGCACGATGCGGCAGGGCGGCGGCGCTTTGGGCGCCACGCCGGGCTCGGGCGGCGGCGGCACCGCCAGCATATCGATGCCCTCGATCGTCAGCATATTCCCGTCGCGCCGCGCGACTCCGCTGTAATTGCCCATCTGCAGCGCCCCCGTCGCCGGGTCCCAGCGATAGCGCCCCGAGCTGCTGGTCATCGTCTCGACCATCTGCTCGGGAAAGGTGAAGCTGTACCCGCCATCGGTCGAGAAGGTCAGTTCGGCAAGCTCGCGCCCGAAGCAATGCTCCGCCGAGCGCTGGCTCCAGCTGCCGGTGAGCACCTGCTCGTCGCGCCCGGTGACGACGATGTCGGCCACGCGCTCGACTCCGCCGATCAGCACGGCCACCCGCACCGTCGATCCCGCGGCCGCATCGTTGGTGATCCGCACCGCATAGTTGCGTTCGAGCGCCGCCCGCCCACGAACCCGCAGCTTCTCGACGCAGCGGAGCGGCACCGGCTTGGCGCCGTCGGGTCCGTCGCGATATTCGAAGCTGAGCGTCAGCCGGTCCCCCGGCCGGGCGACCATGGGCGCGTAGCGGATATAGGCATGCCTGCCGACATGGCGGCAATCCACCGCCGCCAGGCCCAGCGCCATCAAGCTCGCAATCATCCGGTCCTCCGCGATTCCCGCGCTATTTCTGGCATTTCGGGCACCAGAAAGTCGAGCGCCCGCCATCGACGCGGCGTTCGACCTTGCCCCCGCACGCGCAATCCTCGCCCTCGCGGCCATAGACGCGCCACTGCTTAGCGAAATAGCCGAGCTCGCCATCGGGCCGGGCATAGTCGCGCAGCGTCGATCCCCCCGCCTCGATCGCCGCCGCCAGCACCTCGCGAATCGCATCGACCAGCTTGACCAGCCGCGCCTTCGCCACCTGCCCCGCGGGCCGCGCCGGCGCGATCCCCGCCATGAACAGCGCCTCGCACACATAGATATTGCCCAGCCCCGCCACGATTCGCTGGTCGAGCAGCAGCGCCTTTACCGGCGCGATCCGGTCCTCGAACGCTTTCGCCAGATAAGCCGCGTTTAGGTCCGGCCCCAGCGGCTCGGGCCCCAGCGCCGCGAAGGCGGGCCAGGCCGCCAGCCCCTCGGTCGGCACCAGATCGACCGACCCGAATCGCCGCGCATCGTTGAGCGCCAGCCGGTGCCGCGCGGTCTCCAGCACGAAATGATCGTGCGTCTGCAATTCGGCCGGATCGATCCGCCACCGCCCGGACATGCCGAGATGGAAGATCAGCGTATCGCCGCGATCGGTATCGATCAGCCCATATTTGGCCCGCCGCCCCAGCCCCGTCACGCGCGCGCCCGTCAGCCGCTGCCCCAGCCCCTCGGGAAAGGGCCGCCGCAGATCGGGGCGGCGCAGCGTCACCCGTTCGATAACCTGGCCGTCCAGCACAGGGGCCAGGCCGCGGACGGTGGTTTCGACTTCGGGCAATTCAGGCATCCCCCACCCCTAGCCCCAACCGTCATCCCAGCGAAAGCTGGGATCGCGTGAGATGGCGGTACACGGTCGCCTGAGATCCCCGCTTTCGCGGGGATGACGCAGGGAGATTGGCCCGCTAGAGCGGCGCCATGCCCGACACCGTCTCCTTCGGCTATGAAGACATCGCCCCCGAGGAAAAGACCGCCCGCGTGGGCGCGGTCTTCTCGAACGTCGCCGCCAGATACGACCTGATGAACGACGCCATGTCGGGCGGCATGCACCGCCTGTGGAAGGACCGTTTCGTCCGCCGCGTGAAGCCGCGCGCGGGCGAACAGATCCTCGACATGGCCGGCGGCACCGGCGACATCGCCTTCCGCCTCGCCGCCTCGGGCGCGAGCGTGACCGTCGCGGACATCAATCCGGAAATGCTCGGCGTCGGCGTCGAGCGCGCCGCCGAGCGCGGCATCGACGGGCTGGTGTGGAGCGAAGCCAATGCCGAAGAGCTGCAATGGCCCGACGCCTTTTTCGACGCCTATACCATCGCCTTCGGGATCCGGAACGTGACCGACATCCCCGCGGCGCTGCGCGAGGCGCACCGCGTCCTCAAGCGCGGCGGGCGCTTCTTCTGCCTCGAATTCTCGACCAATGTCTGGCCGGGCTTCAGCCAGGTGTACGACAGCTACTCGCACCATATCGTGCCCAAGCTCGGCAAGCTGCTCGCAAACGACGAGGACAGCTATCGCTACCTGATCGAATCGATCCGCCGCTTTCCGGACATGCCGGCCTTCGAGCGGATGATCGCGGAGGCCGGTTTCGTGCGGACCCGGGCCGAACCGGTGCTGGGCGGGCTGGTCGCGATCCATTCGGGCTGGAAGGTCTGAGGATGCAGCCGACTCAATCCTCCCCCGGAGGGGGAGGGGGACCGCGAAGCGGTGGAGGGGGTCTTCCACACGCGATACCGCTCGGGGCCAGCCCCCTCCGTCGCCCTGCGGGCGCCACCTCACCCTTCGGGGGAGGAGTTTGCGCATGACCGCCCCCGCCGTCCATCTCTTCCGCCTGCTCAAATGGGGCCGCATCCTCGCGCGTCACGGCGCACTGCGCGGGATCGAGCGCGATCCGAATACGCCCAGGCCGGTCCGCCGACTCGCCCGCATCGCCCGCTTCGGCGCGCGCGTGCCGGCGACGCCGACCTATGCCGACGCCTTCCAGGAAATCGGCCCCGCCGCGATCAAGCTCGGCCAGACGCTCGCCACGCGCCCCGACCTGGTCGGCGACGAGGCCGCGCACGACCTGCTCCGCCTTCAGGACGCGCTCCCCCCCGTCCCCTTCGAGACGATCCGCGCGCGGATGCAGGCAAGCCTCGGCCGCCCGCTCGACACCCTGTTCGCGTCGATAGACCCCGTTCCCATCGGCGCCGCCTCGATCGCGCAGGTCCATCGCGCGGTGACGACCGACGGCCGCCATGTCGCGGTCAAGGTGCTGCGTCCCGGCATCGAGGCCGAGTTCGCCCGCGCGATCGACACCTATGAATGGGCGGCCGCGCAGGTCGAGGCAATGGGCAGCGAAGCCGCGCGGCTGCGCCCCCGCCTCGTCATCGAGACCTTCAAGCGCTGGACCGCGCGCGAGCTCGACCTGCGCCGCGAAGCCGCCTCCGCCTCCGAACTCGCCGAGAACATGGCCGCGGAGCCGCATTATTTCGTCCCCGCGATCGACTGGCAGCGCACCACCGGCAAGGTCCTCACGCTCGAATGGCTCGACGGCATCAAGCTGTCGAACCGCGACAAGCTGATCGCCGCTGGCCACGACACCCACCAGCTCGCCGAGACGATGATCCGCGCCTTCCTGCGCCAGGCGATCTCGGACGGCTTCTTCCATGCCGACATGCATCAGGGGAATCTCTTCGCGCTCCCCGACGGCCGCGTCGCCGCGATCGATTTCGGCATCATGGGCCGGATCGACCGCCGCGCCCGGGTCTGGCTCGCCGAGATCCTCTACGGCCTGATCACCGGCAATTATAAGCGCGTCGCCGAGATCCATTTCGAGGCGGGCTACGTCCCCCCGCACCACAATGTCGGCGAGTTCGCGACCGCGCTCCGCGCCGTCGGCGAGCCGATGCGCGGGCTACCGGTCAAGGACATGTCGATGGGCGGGATGCTCGACGGGCTGTTCTCGATCACGCGCGATTTCGACATGCAGACCCAGCCCCACCTGCTGCTGCTGCAAAAGACGATGGTGATGGTCGAAGGCGTCGCGCGCGGGCTCGATCCCGACATCAACCTGTGGGACGTCTCCGGTCCCTTCGTCAGCGAATGGATCCGCACCGAGCTGGGCCCCGAGGCGCGCATCGCCGACCGCCTTGTCGAGGACTTCCGCACCCTCGCTCGCCTGCCCCAGCTGATCCGCAACATCGAGGCGCGCTACCCCACGCCAGGCGGCGCGCCCCCCGCCCCGCCGCTGCGCGAGATCGAGCGGATCCGGGTGATCGGCGGCTGGCGCTATGTCGCGGTGGCGGTGCTGAGCGCTGCGGTCGCCGCCGCGGCGACGGTGTGGATGCTGGGCTGACCCAAGCCAAGCTATCTCGACACCCCGCGCCCCAGCCCTATACCCCGAAGCCATGAGCGGGCCCGCCACCTTCTGGACTGCCGCGCCGACGCGCTTCGCCGGGCTTCGGCGGGGCCGCGCGCGGCTGGTGCTGGGGCTGCTCGTCCTGCTGCTCGCCGTCTGCATGACCGCGCTGTTCGTCCCGGAACCGCCCGCGCCCGCGGCGGCGGTCGCCGGAGGGCGGCCGCAGACCGACCTCATGCTCTACGAGAATATCGTCGCGGGGGTGCGCGGCGGGGGCAATTATTACGAGGTCGCCGCCGATGCCCTGCGCGCGGGCGGCTATCCGCTGCGGCCCTTCCTTACCTTCCGCATGCCGGCGCTCGCGGTGTCGCTCGCCGCGCTGCCGAACTGGACGATCCTGCCGGGGCTGCTCGACCTGCGCCCTGCCCAGTTCCTCCTCGGCCTGCTGCTGTTCGGGATGCTCTTCAGCTGGGGCAAAAGGCTGCGCGAGGCGCTTCCCGGCACGATCCCCCGCATCGCGGCGGGCATCCTCCTGCTCGGATCGCTGCTCGCCTTCGTCCAGAGCGACCTGATCGCCTTTCACGAGGTCTGGGCGGGGCCGCTCGTCGCCTGGTCGCTCGCATTGCGAAGGCCCGGGCGCTGGGTCGAGGCAGTCGCGATCGCGCTCGCCGCGATGCTGATCCGCGAGACCGCCGCGCTCTATGTCGTGATCATGGCCGCCTGCGCCTGGATCGAGGGCGAGCGGCGCGAGGCCATCGGCTGGGGCGTGGCGCTCACGCTGTTCGGCGCGGCGCTCGGCGTCCATGCCTGGGCCGTCGCGGGCGTCACCGGGCCGCTGGACCCCAGCTCCCCGGGCTGGACCGGACTCCAGGGTTTCGGCCTGTTCGTCAAATCGCTGACGCTCTCCACCGCGCTCCAGCTCTTCCCGCTGGCCGCCGGCGCCCTTCTCACCGGTCTCGTCCTGTTCGGCTGGGCCGCATGGGACGATCCGATGGGGACGCGGATGATCGCGATCCTCGCCGCCTATGCCGCCGCGATCAGCCTGTTCGCGCGGCTCGACACCTTCTACTGGGGCCTGATGGTCGCCCCGGTCTTCCTGCTCGGACTGGTCTTCGTCCCCGATGGCCTGCGCGACCTGGTCCGCCAGTCGCTCGACAAGCGCCGGATAACGGTGACAAGAGTGGCGCGATGAGCGCGGACTCGCCGACGGCCCGAGAAGGCATTTCGATCGTCAGAGCTATGATCTGCTTTGGGAAAGCTTTAGCTGCGGTGCTCGTTGCGGCCGCCATCTTCCAAGAATGGAGACTGCCTCCCGCTGAGTATCGCGATACGCTTCAGGCCAATCTGTTCGGCTTCGCAGTGTTTGGACTGTTCTTCGCGCTGCAGAGTGCCCTGTTCTTCGGGGCACTGCTGTGGTTCACGGAACGGCACTTATCCAAGCCGCTCGGCGTCGCGCGCTGGCTTGCCGTGGGTGTCATGGCGAACGCACCGATGGCAGCACTTGCCTGGGCCCTCGGCAGGACCTTTGACAGAACCGGGGGTCCTTTGGACTGGGAAAATATCAGTCAGCCGTTGGTCATCCTGGCTTGCGGCTTCTTAGCCGCATTGGCCGCCTCACCCTTTCAGAAGGTGAGAAGGGCCGCATGAAGCGCATCCTCCTGATCGTCGGCGGCGGGATCGCGGCGTACAAGGCGTGCGAGCTGATCCGCCTCGCCCGCAAGGCCGGGATCGCGGTGAAGTGCGTCCTCACCGATGCCGGTGCCCAGTTCGTCACCCCGATGACCCTCGCCGCACTGTCCGAAAATCAGGTCTACACCACCCTCTGGGACCTCAAGGACGAGGCCGAGATGGGGCATATCCAGCTCAGCCGCGAGGCCGACCTCGTCGTCGTCGCCCCCGCCACCGCCGACCTGCTCGCCAAGATGGCGGCGGGAATCGCCGGCGATCTCGCCACCACGCTCCTGCTCGCCACCGACAAGCCCGTCCTCGCCGCGCCCGCGATGAACGTCCGCATGTGGCAGCACGCCGCGACGCGCCGCAACGTCGCCCAGCTCCGCGCCGACGGGGTAACGATCCTCGATCCCGACGAAGGCCCGATGGCGTGCGGCGAATACGGCCCCGGCCGCCTGCCCGAGCCGGAAGCGATCCTTGCCGCCATTCAGCGCTTCTTCGATCCTCCTCGGCACGGGGAGGTGGCAGCGCGAAGCGCTGACGGAGGGGGTTCTCCAAACGCGATACGCTCGGGGTCCGCCCCCTCCACCACCGCCTTCGGCGGCGGTCCCCCTCCCCGTTCCGGGGAGGATCAGAAACTGACCGGCAAGCATATCCTCGTCACCGCCGGCCCCACCCATGAGCCGATCGACCCGGTGCGCTATATCGCCAACCGCTCCTCGGGCCGTCAGGGCTTCGCCATTGCCGAGGCGCTCGCCGCGCTCGGCGCCCGCGTCACCCTTGTCGCCGGCCCCGTCAGCCTCCCCACCCCGGCCGGGGTGATCCGCATCGATGTCGAGACCGCGCGCGAGATGGCCGACGCCGTCGCCGCCGCGCTCCCCGCCGATGCCGCCGTCATGGTCGCCGCGGTCGCCGACTGGCGCGCCGAGGCCCCCGCCGGGCAGAAGATCAAGAAGGGCAGCGGCGCCCCCGCGCTCGCGCTTGCCGAAAATCCCGACATCCTCGCCACCCTCGCCGCCGCGCCTAACCGGCCCAGGCTCGTCGTGGGCTTCGCGGCCGAGACCGAGACGGTGGTCGAGCACGCCACCGCCAAGCGCGCGCGAAAGGGCGCCGACTGGATCGTCGCCAACGACGTCTCCGGCGACGTGATGGGAGGCGCGGCCAACACCGTCCACCTCGTCACCGCCGAGGGCGTCGAACATTGGGAGCGCCTCCCCAAATCCGAAGTCGCCGCCCGCCTCGCGGAACGGATCGCCGATGCGCTGTAAGCGAGACCGATATTCAACAATCCTCCCCCGGAGGGGGAGGTGGCAGCCGCAGGCTGACGGAGGGGGAGCGCCACAAGCGATTCGCTCGCGGCAAGCCCCCTCCACCGCTTCGCGGTCCCCCTCCCCCTCCGGGGGAGGATTGGGTATATTGAGTCCCCTGCTCCTCGCGCTGGCGCTGGCCGCCTGCGCCACACCCCACGTCACCGTCACCCCACAGGACGAAGCCGGGCTCCACATCGAAAGCTGGGGCAAGGACGAGCCCGGCGTCCGTACGCTGATCGTCGTCATCCATGACGATGGCGATCCCGGCGGCCGCAGCGACGAGGCAGCCTTCGCCCGCGCCGCCGCCGCGACCCTGCCCGATACGCTCGCGGTGACGATGCTCCGCCCCGGCCACCGCAATGCGAAGGGCGACGCCTCGCCCGGCGCGCGGGGCGCGGGCACAGGCGACAATTTCACGCTCGACCGGCTCGTCGCGCTCGGCAAGGAAATCGAGGCGCTCAAGCGCCGCCATCCGCGCGCGAACCTCATCCTCGTCGGCGATGGCGGCGGGGCGGCGTTGGTCGCCGATCTCGCCGGGCTCAATCCCGATACCGCGCAGGGCATCCTCCTCGTCGGCTGCCCCTGCGCGCTCCCCGAATGGCGCAAGCATATGGGCAAGCGCACCGGCGATCCCGCATGGGAAGTCGCGGTCGCCAGCCTCGATCCGCTCAAATTCGCGGGTGGCGTCTCGGTCAGCCTGCGTGTCGCGGTGCTGGTCGGCGCCGAGGATGCGGTCACCCCGATCGCGCTCTCGCGCGCCTATGTCGAAGCGCTGACCCTGCGCGGCATCGGCACCGATTACCGCATCGTGCCCGGCAAGGGCCACGACCTGCTGGGCGATCCCGAAACGCTTTCGGCGCTCACCCGCCTTGCTTCCACCCTGCCGGAGAAACCATGACCCTCGTCCCGATCCGTATCGCGCTCCAGCGTCTCGCGCATGGCGAGGGCCTGCCGCCCCCGGCCTATGCGACCGGCGGCGCGGCCGGCATGGATGTGGTCGCGGCCGAGGATGTGACGATCGCGCCGGGCGCCCGCCACGCCGTCGCCACCGGCTTCGCGATGGCGATTCCCGAAGGCTATGAGGTCCAGGTCCGCCCGCGCTCGGGCCTCGCGCTCAAGCATGGCGTCACTTGCCTCAACACGCCGGGCACGATCGACAGCGACTATCGCGGCGAAGTGAAGGTGATCCTCGCCAATCTCGGCGACGCGCCCTTCGCGGTGAACCGCGGCGACCGGATCGCCCAGCTCGTTCCCGCCCCGGTGCAGCGCGCGGCGCTGGACCTTGTCGACAGCCTCGACGAGACCTCGCGCGGCAGCGGAGGCTTCGGATCGACGGGACGGTGATCGCCACGCTCCTCCTTGCCCTTGCAGGGCCGCAAACGGGCAGCATCGATTGGGCCACGCTTCCGGGCCTGCCCTATCGCGCGCCGCCGGTCGTCACCGCCAGCATGCACCGGTTCGCCGCCCGCGAGGCGCGCGCGCGGCGCTGCCCCCTCCCCGCGGTCAACGGCCCGAACCAGCGGCTGACGGTCGAGCTCGCCATCCTCGTCGATGGCGAGGGCGAGGTGCGCACCGTCGTCCCCCGCGCGATCCAGTGCGCCACGGTCGAGCAATATGCCGCCGGCCTCGCCGCGGGCTTCGCGCGGGGCAATCTGCTCCCGCGAAACGGGACCGAACAATGGTACAAGACCAGCCTCACCTTCAGCTGGCGCAAATGAGCCTCAGCGACGAAGAGCTGGAGCGCTACGCCCGCCATATCGTGCTGCGCGAGATCGGCGGCGCGGGGCAGATGCGGCTTCAGAAAGCGCATGTCTTCGTCATCGGCGCAGGCGGGATCGGCTCACCCGCGATCCAGTATCTCGCGGCGGCGGGGATCGGGCGTCTTACCATGATCGACAATGACGGAGTCGATCTCTCGAACCTTCAGCGCCAGACCCTCTTCAACACCGGCGACCTCGGTCATTCCAAGGCACATGTTGCCGCCGAACGGGCACGCGCGCTCAACCCGCACGTCGATGCCATCAGCCTCCATCGCCGTCTTGGCACCGAAGAGGCGATGATCCTTTTCGAAGGTGCCGACGTCGTCCTCGACGGCACCGACAATTTCGCCACTCGCCTGATCGTCTCCGACGCCTGCCAGCACCACCGCGTCCCCCTCGTCTCCGCCGCGGTCGCCGAGTTCGAGGGCCAGCTCGGCGTGTTCCGCGGCTGGGAGGCGGACAAGCCCTGCTATCGCTGCTTCGTCGGCAGCAACCCCGAGCGCGAGGGCGTGAGCTGCGCCGAACAGGGCGTGCTCGGCGCGCTCACCGGCGTGATGGGCAGCCTCGCCGCACTCGAGGCGATCCGCGCGATCGTTCCCTTCGGCGAGGACAGCGCGGGCAAGCTGCTGCTGGTCGATGCGCTGTCGCTGCGCTTCCGCACGCTGACTCTGCCCAAGGACCCGGGATGCCCGTCATGCGCGGCCTGACCCTGCTGATCGCCACAGCCGACCCCGCGCGCCTGCGCGTCGCGCTCACGCTGGCCTCGGCCAATGCCGCGCTGGGCGGCAGGACGCGGGTCTATTTCCACGAGGAAGCGGTCCCGTTGCTCGCGACCAGGGACCCGCTGATCGCCACCACGATCGAAACCGGCGCCACACTGATCGCCTGCCAGACCGGGCTGGCGGCGACGGGCCTGAGCGCCGATCAGCTCCCAGCGGGCACCGAAACCGGCGGCCTGGTCGGCCTCCTCGCCGATCTCGGCGACGACCGGCTCGACACCGTCTGACAAGCA
The DNA here is from genome assembly GCA_966251045.1 of uncultured Sphingomonas sp. Classification (GTDB taxonomy): domain Bacteria; phylum Pseudomonadota; class Alphaproteobacteria; order Sphingomonadales; family Sphingomonadaceae; genus Sphingomonas. Next base: position 65,872 of record CBINJP010000006.1, on the reverse strand, counting down.
CTTGCCCAGCCATTGTCGTCACCCCGGAACTGTTCCGGGGTAACGGGCTGGGAATGGCGCGGCGAACCGCACCCCACCATCGCTTGCAATGTAGGATTTCGCCTGCTTGACTCGCGGTGAGGGTGCCGCCCTCCCGCTCTTTCGCATTGTCGATCCGCCTTGCTTCCCGCGTAACAATCTTACGCTTTCGCGCAACGAAATATCACGAATCGCGGGAAAAGTGCGAAGCTAAGCGCTATCCCAGCATCTTCGCCGCGAAATCGCGCACCGCCGGCGCGATATCCTCGCGCGTCAGCGCCACCGCCAGATTGGCCTGGATGAAGCCCGCCTTGTCGCCGCAATCGTAGCGGACACCATCGAAGGTCAGCCCGTTGAACGCCTGCCCGCCGATCATCCGCGCCATCGCGTCGGTCAGCTGGATCTCGCCGCCCGCACCCTTTTCCTGCCCTTCGAGCACGCGCATCACCTCGGGCTGGAGGATGTAGCGGCCGATCACCGCGAGGTTCGAGGGCGAGGTGCCGCGCCTGGGCTTCTCGACCAGCCCCTTCACTTCGGTCAGCGCGCCGTCGCGCGCGCCCGGCGTGATGATGCCATATTTGTCGGTGGCCTCGTTGGCGACTTCCATCGCGCAGATCAGGTTGCCGCCGACCTTGTTGTACGCGTCGACCATCTGCTTGAGGCAGCCGGGCTTGCCGAGCATGAAATCGTCCGCAAGCAGCACCGCGAAGGGCTCGTCGCCCACGATATCGCGCGCGCACCACACCGCATGGCCCAGCCCCATCGGCTCCTGCTGGCGGACATAGGCGACCGCACCGGGCTTGAGCCGGGTCGCGTCGAGCACCTCGAGCGACTTGCCGCGCGACGACATGGTCGTCTCGAGCTCATAAGCGATGTCGAAATGGTCCTCGATCGCCGATTTGCCGCGGCCGGTGACGAAGATCATCTGCTCGATCCCCGCCTCCAGCGCCTCGTCCACGGCATACTGGATCAGCGGCCGATCGACGACCGGCAGCATTTCCTTGGGCATCGCCTTGGTCGCCGGCAGGAACCGCGTGCCGAGTCCCCCCACCGGGAACACGGCCTTGCGCAACGGCTTGATCGTCATTCGCTACTCCCTCGCTGGGCCGCGCTGATAGGGCCCGGCGTGTTGCGGCGCAACAACGCGATCGTCAGTGGGGGATTCGCGCGGGACGCGCCGCCGATCCGCGCGGCACCGAGACGATCGACATCATCGGCGGACGCGCGGGCGCGGCATATTGGTTCTGGACCGGCGCGGCGGCGGGCGCGGGCTCGGGCGCGGCGGAAGCCTGCTGGACGATGGCGCCCTGCAGCGCCGGCGCGGCCACCGCCGCGCTCGACCGGCCGGGGACAGGCGGGATCGTCCCCACCAGCGTCACCTGGCCGTTGAGCGTATAGGTCCCGCGAATACCGTCGGTGAAGGGCGCGAAAGTGACGCTCATCGCGACGGGCATCGAAGACGAGCCCTGGGCGTTCGCCCATGACGGCACGAAGCCGCCGAACACCGCCGCCGTCGCGCTCGCGCCGAACAGGACCTGTCTGCGGTTCATCGTTTTCGCTCCGTCTCGATAGCGCGCAAACCCTGTCCCGCCGCGCCGCCATTGTCAAATCGGACCAGATCCACACACTTGGACACAAAACAGCAACAATTTGTTACAATTCGTGTCATCGACATCCGGAAACCTTCCGCCTACGTATGTTCCCTTAGCAGGGAGCAGAAGATGGCCGGTTTCGATATTCTCAGTATTATCGGTGATCCATGGACGGAATCGGCGTCCACCTATGGCGGGATCAAGCTGTCGGTCACCGACACCGCCTCGCGCTACAATTCGAAATTCCTCGAACTGGTCCTGAACGGTTCCCCCCGCTTCACCATCTGGAAGACGGGCGAGACCTTCATCAGCAATGCCGCGGGCACCTCGCGCGGCGGCTTCGCCCTGCGCGGCAATGCGGGTGAAATGGCCTTCACCTCGCAGACCGACCCGAACACGGGCCTGGGCGCGGACCTCTTCCGCTGGTACTGGGAGGGGACCGCCATCGGCAGCGCGCCCGGCAGCGTCGCGGTGCTGCGCGGCATGGGGACCAACCGGCTTTCGATCGAAAGCAACGGGTCGATGGTCCATATCGCCAAGAACGGACGCTACGAATTCGAATCGATGCAGGCCGGCGTCCCGATTCAGTTTATCGCCTACAAAGCTTCCAGTTCGGCCGGAATCCCCTTCCTGTTCAACAATCACGGGCAAAGCGCCCTCGCGACCTCGGTCGTCCAGGTCGGCGTCAACACCGGTCCCGAGATCGCGTTCCAGACCGGCATTTTCACCGGCCAGACCTTCACCGCCACGACCTATATCGACGGATCGGGCGGCATCTATGCGCGCGGGCTCTCCGCCATCGGCGACACCGGCACGTTCCGCGGGCTTTCGGCCCGAGCCACCAACGATGTGACCGCGCGCGGGTTTCTGGGAGTCGGCCCCACCGATGTCCCGTTCCTGGGCATGGGTACCGGCGGCAGCATGCTCGATTCGTTCATCACGCGCGCCGGACCCAATCTCTTCGCGTTCGCCGAGACGCCTTCCGCGAGCGTTCCGGCGATCAAGGGCACCGGCACGGCGATCCAGGGACGCCTGGGGGACGACAGCGATTTCTGCACCGTCCAGGGCAAGCTCACCACCGATCAGGGCGCGGTCACCGAGACGATCACTCCCGATTCGACCTTGACGCTCTACGACGCCAGCGGCACCGCCTATAAGGTGCCGTGCGTCGCGGCATGAAATCGAGAGACAGATGACTGAAGAGATTACCGTGAAGCTCGACGAGGCCGAATTCCGGGCGCTCGCCGGGCTGCTGGATGCCGCGGTCCGCGCGGGCGGCCTGCGCGCCGCCAAGGATGCGCTCGCGATCACCGCGAAGATGGAAGCCGCCTATACGCTGGCGCATCCGGACGCCGCCGACATGAACGGATAGCGATTCCGTTGCGAATAACGGGTGCACACCCTAAGGCGGTGCCGAGTTTGGCAGGGGCGGATCCGGAACCATGTGCGGCATCAACGGCATCTTCGCCTATCGCGACGCCGCGATCGACCGCGCCGAGCTGATCCGCAGCCGCGACAGGATGGCCGCGCGCGGGCCTGACGGCGCGGGCGAATGGGTTTCGGACAACGGGCGCGTCGGCTTCGGCCATCGCCGCCTCGCGATCATCGATCTCTCGCCCACCGGCTTCCAGCCCATGCCCAGCCGCGACGGGCGGCTGATGATGGTCTTCAACGGCGAGATCTACAATTACCGCGAACTGCGCCGCGACCTCGAGGCGCAGGGCGTCGAATTCGTCAGCGAGTCCGACAGCGAGACCATCCTCCAGCTCTATGCCCGCGAAGGCGGCGCGATGGTGTCGAAGCTGCGCGGCATGTTCTCGATCGCGATCTGGGACTCCGAAAAGGAGGAACTCTTCCTCGCCCGCGATCCGATGGGGATCAAGCCGCTCTACTATCACGACGATGGCCGCAGCATCCGCTTCGCCAGCCAGGTCAAGGCGATCGAGGCGGGCGGCGCGGTCAAGGGCGGGATCGAGCCGGCGGCGCTCGCCGGCTTCTACCTCTGGGGCAGCGTTCCCGAACCCTGGACGATCCGGCAGGGCGTGTTCGCCCTCCCCGCCGGCACGACGATGCTCGTCACGCGCGACGGCGCGGGTACCCCCCAATCCTTCCACTCGATCGCCGGTGCCTATGCGGCGGCCGAGCGCGAGGGGCGCGAGACGAGCGAAGAAGAGATCGCCGCCGCGCTGCTCGAAAGCGCGCGCTACCATCTCGTCGCCGACGTACCCGTCGGCTGCTTTCTCTCGGCGGGTGTCGATTCGGGCGCCCTGCTCGGGCTGATGCGCGATGCCGGGGCGAACGAGGTTCAGACCGTCACATTGGGCTTCGAGGAGTTCCAGGGCCGTCACGACGACGAAGTCACCCTCGCCGCCCAGGTCGCGCGCCATTACGGCATGCCGCACCAGGTCCGCATGATCTCCGAGAGCGAGTTCCGCGAGGATCTGCCGAAGATCCTCGACGCGATGGACCAGCCGAGCATCGACGGGGTCAATAGCTGGTTCGTCAGCAAGGCCGCGCACGAATTGGGCCTCAAGGTCGCGGTCTCGGGGCTTGGCGGCGACGAGCTGTTCGGCGGCTATCCGTCGTTCCGTGACTTGCCGAACTGGACCGGCAGGTTCGCGCGCGCGCGCCCGATCGGCACGCTCGCCCGGCAGGTACTCAGCAACTTCGGCACCGGGCTTCCCGGCGGACCCAAGGCGGCCGGGATGTTCGAATATGGCGGCAGCTGGACCGGCGCCTATCTGCTGCGCCGCGGCCTGTTCATGCCGTGGGAGCTGGGCGAACTGCTCGACCGCGACCTGCTCCGCGCCGGGATCGAGCGGCTGGGCGAGAGCTTCGGCGCGGCGCGGGCGCTCGATCCGATGCCGGCAACCGCGTTCGGCAAGGTCGCGACACTCGAATCCTCGCTCTACATGCGCAATCAGCTGCTCCGCGACACCGACTGGGCGAGCATGGCGCACAGCCTCGAGGTGCGCGTGCCGCTGGTCGACGCCTTCCTGCTCGACAAGGTCGCCCCGGCGATGGTCGGCCCCAATGCCGCCACTGGCAAGGGCGCGCTGGCCCGCGCGCCGAAGACGCCGCTGCCGGACGTGATCACAAACCGCTCCAAGACCGGCTTCGGCACGCCCGTCGGCAGCTGGGTCGAGGCCATGATCGCGGGAACCCGGGCGCCCGGGCTCGTCGCCAACCCCAAGGCGCCCTGGGCGCGGCGCTGGGCCTATCACGTCGCCTCGCAACAGACGGGACGCGGCGACAACGCCCCGGACCGTGCCGCGGCCTGACCGGCACCCGATGACCGAGCAGCCATCGAGCCCCGGGCAGCGCTATCGCGCCGACATCCAGGGACTGCGCGCGCTCGCGATCGTGCCGGTCGTGATCTATCACGCGGCGCCGGCCTGGGCGCCGGGCGGGTTCGTCGGCGTCGACGTGTTCTTCGTCATTTCGGGCTTCCTGATCACCCGCATCCTGATGCGCGAGCTGGAGACCGGCAATTTCTCGATCGCGCGCTTCTACGAGCGCCGCGTCCGCCGCCTGTTCCCGGCCCTGTACCTGATGCTGGCCGCGGTCGTGCTGGGCGGCATCTTCCTGCTCCCGCCCGACGCCTTCAGCGATCTCGGCAAGGCCACCGGCGCGACGGCCGGCTTCGTCTCGAACCTCTATTTCTGGCGAAGCTCGGGCTATTTCGACGCCGCGTCGGAGCTGAAGCCGCTGCTGCACACCTGGTCGCTGGCGGTCGAGGAGCAATTCTACCTGCTCTTCCCGATCTTCCTCTGGCTGATCTATCGTGCGTTCCGCCGCCATCTCGGCATCGCCTTATGGGTCTGCGCGATCGCGTCGCTGGCAATCGCGGTCTGGCAGGCCGGCGCGCGGCCGCTCGATGGCTTCTACCTGCCGGTGGGACGCGCCTATGAGCTGCTGATCGGCGCGATCGTCGCCGCGGCGCCGCTCCCCCGCATCCGCGACGCGCGCCTCGCCGACACCCTCTCGATCATCGGGATCGCGATGATCGTGGCCAGCATCGCGGCGTTCCGCGCCGACATGCACTTCCCCGGCGCGGCCGCGCTGCTGCCCTGTGTCGGCAGCGCGCTGCTCCTCCATCTCGGCGCCGACCGCGAGGTGCCGACGCTCGGCGGCCGGCTGCTCAGCCTGCCTATTCTCGTCTTCATCGGCAGCATCTCCTATTCGCTCTATCTCTGGCACTGGCCGGTGCTCGTCTATGTCCGCTACGCCGCGCTGGGCGAGCCCGGTCCGCTACTGGTGAGCGCCGCGGTCGCCTTCGCGGTCCTCGCGGCCTGGCTGTCGTGGCGCTTCGTCGAACAACCCTTCCTGCATGTCCGGAACCAGCGCCGCGCCTTCATCGCGGGCGGGCTAGCGATGGGAGCGACCTTCGCGGTGGCGGCGCTGCTGGCGGTTACCCATGGCCTCCCGCAGCGCTTCGACGCGGCGGCGCTGGCTCGCTTCGCCGCCGCGCAGGACCATAATCCGCGCCGTGCCGCCTGCCATGAAAGCGGCAAGCGGATCGCCTATGCCGACAATTGCACCTTCGGCACTCCGGGCGCCGCGCCCGACACCGCCATATGGGCCGACAGCCTCGGTGCCGAGGTCGCGCCCGTGCTGGGCGAGGCGACGGCCGCGCGCGGCGGATCGGTGATGCAGATCACCTCTTCCTCCTGCCCGCCCGCGATCGGCTTTGACTCTAGCGGCTCGCCGATCTGCCTCGCGCACAACCGCGAGACGCTTGCCGGCCTGACCGCCGATCCCCGAATCCGCACCGTCTATCTGGTCGCCGCCTATGGCGATTATCCCGAGGCCGAAAAACCCGCGATCCTGACCGGCTACGCCAAGGCGGCGACCCAGCTCCACGCGGCGGGCAAGCAGGTCGTCTTGGTCTATCCGGTCCCGCAAATGCCCTTCCCCGCGCCGGCCGCGCTGGGACTGTCCTCCGCCTGGGGCGCCGCGCCGAATCGCTTCGGCATCGCCACGGCCGATTTCCGCCGCGCCAATCAGCTCTTCATCGAAACGCTCGACCGGCTTGCCCCCGCCATCGGCGCCCGGCGCATCGTCCCCGAACAGCGGATGTGCGACGCGCGCTGGTGCGGCGCCTGGCGCGATGGCGTGGGCACGCTCTATTTTGACGATCTGCATCTCACGCTGACCGGCGCCCGCTATCTCTTCGGCGTTCCTGCGACGGGCCAGCGGACCGAGGCACGATGACTCGCCCTGCATCCGGGATCGTCGCCGGCATGCGGCGGCGAATGGGCACGCTTGCCGGCGGCGCGGGCAGCCAGGACCGTTTCTACTTACGCGCGGTGGCGACGCTCACCGGCGGCAGCTTTGCCTCGCAACTGGTCGGCATCCTCTCGATGCTGGTGCTGGCGCGCATCTATGCGCCGGACGAATTCGGCAGCTACGCCGTCTTCTTCGCGGTCGCGGGCCTGCTCACGCTCGTCGCGACAGCGAAATATGACGCCGCGGTCTATGTCGCGCGAAACGCCCGCGAAGCGGCCGACACCGCCTTGCTGTCCGCGGGCATTTCGGTGCTCGTCGGGTTGGCGGTTCTCGCCTGCGTTCCCCTTGCCCCGCTGTTCCTCACCGGGGTCACGCGCGACCCCGTCCTGTTCATCGTCCTGCTCGCGGCCGCGACGTCGAGCGGCGGCCTGGTCCTCGCGCTGATCGCCTGGGCGACCCAGGTGCATCAATTCCGCGCTGTGACCATGGCCCGCCTCGGCCAGGCGCTCTCGATGGCCGCGGTGAGCATCGCGCTCGGCCTTCGCCATTGGGACATGACGGGCCTCGCCATCGGCTTCATCGCCGGTCAGCTCGTCTTCGTCGCCTATCTTTCACGGCGCCTGAAGGTCGTGCCGCACCTGCGCCGTCTCACCCGGCGCACGATGGGCGCGCGGGCGCGGCGCCATGCAGCCTTCCCGAAGTTCCTGCTCGCCAGCGAGCTCATCAACTATGTCGGCGGAAACATGATCGCCTTCACCGGCGCGCCGCTGTTCGGGGCCGCCGCGCTCGGCCAATATTCGCTTGGTTTCCGCCTCGCGACGATGCCGATCAACATGGTCGGCCAGGCGATGGGCAGCGTCTTTCGCACCGCCATCAGCCCGCAGCACCTGCCCGCGTCGGGAATTCCCGCGCTGTACCGCGCGACCTTCATCCGCCTGTCGGCGATCGGGCTGGCCTTCACCATCCCGCTGATCGTCGCGGGGCCGCAGCTGTTCCGGCTGGCGTTCGGCGCGCAATGGGCGCTCGCCGGCTTCTATGTGCAGATCCTGGCCCCCTTCATGTTCATGCGCTTCGTCGTCGCCCCGCTCACCGCGATCGCGCTTCGCGCCGGCCGCGCGGGGCTCGACACCATGATTCAGTTGCTCTTCCTCGCGAATTCGGTGATTGCCGTCGCTGTCGGCGCCTGGGCCGGCAGTTTCACGGTGATGCTGATCGCCTTCACCACGCTGCAATCGCTGGTCTATCTCTTCTATCTGGTGCTGGGCTATCGGCTGGCGCTTCGGCTGGCGAGGAATGAGGGACAATGAGCGGGATCGTCATCGTCGACTATGACGCCGGCAATATCGGCTCGGTCGCGAACATCTGCAAAAAGGCCGGGGGCAAGGCGGAGGTCTCCGCCGACCCGGAGAAGATCGCCGCGGCCGGCAAGCTGATCCTCCCCGGCGTGGGCCATTTCGGCCGCGCGATGGAGCGGCTGGGCGCCAGCGGCATCCATGCCGCGCTCGATGCCGCGAAGGATCGCGGCGCGCCGATCCTCGGCATCTGCCTCGGCATGCAGCTCCTGACCAGGCATAGCGAGGAGGGGGATGCCGCCGGCCTCGGCTGGATCGACGCGCGTACCGTGGAGTTCAATCTCCCGGCGGCGCTCAAGGTGCCCCATATGGGCTGGAACGACGTGACCTTCACCCGGCCCGACGTGCTGACCGGCGGACTGGAAGACGGCGCGCGCTTCTATTTCGTCCACAAATATTATGTCGCGGCCGATGACGAATCCGCCGTGCTCGGCCGCACCGACTATGGCGGCCCGTTCGTCTCGGTGGTCCAGTCGGGCAATGTCTGGGGCTTTCAGTGCCACCCGGAGAAGAGCCACCGCTACGGCCTGCAGGTGATCCGCAACTTCATCGACAAGGTACCCGCTTTGTGATCGGCAACAGCGCCCGCGTGATCCCCTGCCTGCTGCTGCGCGGCGACGGGCTGGTGAAGACGGTGAAGTTCAAGGACCCGAAATATGTCGGCGATCCGATCAACGCCGTGCGCCTGTTCAACGACCTGGAAGTCGACGAGCTGATCTTCCTCGACATCGAGGCGACCACCAAAGGACGCGAGCCCCCGTTCGAGCGCATCGCCGAGATCGCCGGCGAGGCCTTCATGCCGATCTGCTACGGCGGCGGCGTCACCAGCTTCGAGCAGGCCCGGCGCCTGTTCAAGTCGGGAGTCGAGAAGGTCGCGGTCACCACCGCGCTGGTCGAGAATCCCGGCCTTGTCCGCGAGATCGCCGACACATTTGGCGAGCAGGCGGTGGTCGCCGGAATCGATGTGAAGAAGGACTGGCTCGGCAAGCCGCGCACGATGATCAAGGCGGGCGGCAGCAAGGCCGGCTTCGATCCGGTCGCGCTCGCGGTCCGCGCCGCCGAACTGGGCGCGGGCGAGATCCTGCTCACCTCGATCGACCGCGACGGCACCTATCAGGGTTACGACCTGGAGCTGGTCAGGGCAGTCAGCGCCGCGGTGCCGATCCCGGTCATCGCCTGCGGCGGCGCCGGCGCCTTGCCCGATCTGCGCAAGGCGATCGATTCGGGCGCATCGGCGGCTGCCGCGGGCAGCCTTTTCGTGTACAAGGGCCCCCACAAGGCAGTCCTGATCAACTATCCCACCCAGAAACAGCTTCGCGACTTGCTCGACGCGCCCGCGTCGGCGGGCTGAGACGGGAAACGAGGAAAAGCATGAACGCTCTCAGTTACCGCGTCTGTACCCGCTGCGTGATGGACACCACCGATCCGCAGATCGAATTCGACGCGGACGGCGTGTGCAACCATTGCCACACCCATCGCCGCGCCCTGATCGAGCGCGTCCATAACGGCGCGGACGGACGCGCGCGGATGGAAGCCATCGCCGACGACATCAGGCGGCAGGGCGCGGGCAAGCCCTATGACTGCCTGATCGGCGTCAGCGGCGGCGTGGACAGCACCTATACCGCCTGGCTGGTCAAGGACCTCGGTCTGCGCCCGCTCGCGGTCCATCTCGACAATGGCTGGAACTCGGACATCGCGGTCAAGAACATCGCGAAGACGATCGAGAGGCTGGGCATCGACCTGTTCACCCATGTCATCGACTGGGAGGAATATAAGGACATCCAGCGCGCCTTCCTGCTGGCCAATGTGCCCGACGTCGAGATCCCGACCGATCATGCGATCATCGCGACGCTCTACAATGTCGCCAATCGCCACGGCGTGCGCACCATCGTCAGCGGCCATAACGATGCGACCGAGAGCCACCTGCCCCGCGCCTGGTCGCAGGGCCATCTCGACTATGGCTATATCAAGGGCATCCACAACCGCTTCGGCAACGGCAAGGCGACGACCTTCCCCAAGATCGGATTCACCCGGTATCTGCGCAACCTGAACGTCGGCTTCGATACGGTGCTGCTGCTCAACTATGCCGATTATTCGCGCGAAGAGGCGGTGCGCCGCATCACCACCGATCTCGGCTGGGAAGATTATGGTGGCAAGCACCATGAGAGCATCTTCACCCGCTGGTACCAGGGCGTCTATCTTCCGCGGAAGTTCGATTACGACAAGCGCAAGTGCCACCTTTCCAGCCTGATCTCGAGCGGCGAGATCACGCGCGACCAGGCGCTCGCGAAGCTCCAGCAGCCCACCTATGACGAGGAAGTGCAGGAGCAGGATTGCGATTATGTCGCCAAGAAGCTCGGCTTCACCCGCGCCGAGCTCGATGCGATCATGGCCGCCCCGCCCGCGCAGTTCGACGATTATGATTCCTATCTGAAGCTGATCAACAGCCCGGCCTTCCGCGTGGTGCGCTCCGCCCGCAAGAAGGTCCTCCAAGCAGCCGGCCGGGCCTGACGCGCGCGCATGCGGATCGCCTATTTCACCGAATGGTCGCCCTATGAGGAGTCGGGCGTCCTTAAGAAGCTGATCGGCCAGATCCGCGCCTGGCGCGAACTGGGGCACGAGGCGACCTTGTTCACTATCGCCCCCCGTCGCGACACACCGACCGCCGGGGAATTCGCGGCGTTCGGCGAGGCCATCGGCGCGATCCACCAGTCGAGCCTCGAAAAATACCCATGGGCGCGGCTCGGCTTCGCCAACAAGCTGGCCAGCACCCCACTCGTCGCGCGAAGGCTGCGGGCCTATCGGCCGGACATCATCTATTATCGCGCGCAGGGGGCCTGGTATCCCGGCCTCGGCTCGATCCTGAAGATCGCGCCCTCGGTGCTCGAGGTGAACACGATCGAGGCGGCCGAGGCGCCGCGCTGGGGCAAGCTGTTCGAGACCTGGCACCGGATGACCGGCACCCGCACCTTCCGCCTCGCCGACGCGCAGGTCTGCGTCACCGACGAGATCGCGAAGGCCTATGCCCATTTCGGCAAGCCCGCTTGCGTGATCGCCAACAGCCTCGACGAGACCGGCGATCCGCTGCCCCCCACCGGCAACGCGAAGCCCAGCTTCGTCTTCGTCGGATCGGCGACCGTCGGCTCGGGGGGCTGGCACGGGGTCGACAAGATCGTCGACCTCGCCCGCGCGCTGCCCGATCTCGATTTCAACGTGGTCGGCATGCGCGCCGCGGACCTCGGCATCGATCCGCCCGCGAACCTGGTCTTCCACGGCACGCTTCACGGTCAGGCGCTCACCGGCGCTTATCGCCGCAGCGACGTCGCGATCAGCACGCTCGCGCTCCACCGGCTGGGCATGGCGGAAGCCTGCCCGCTCAAGACCCGCGAATATCTGATGCACGGCCTGCCGGTGATCGTCGGCTATCGCGAAGCCGAAACCGGGCTGCACGGCGTCGATTATGTGCTCGACATCGGCAATGACGAGGGCAATGCGGCCCGCAGCGCCGAGGCGATCCGTGCCTTCGCCGAACGCTGGGTCAATCGCCGCGTGAGCGCGGATCTGAGCTTCCTCACCAGCCGCTTCAAGGCGCAGCAACGCATCGACTTTTTCGAACAGCTTTTAGGGAAAGCCCGCTGAACATGGCCAAGCGCGTTCTCACCGTCGTCGGCGCCCGTCCGCAATTCGTGAAGGCCGCGCCGGTCGCGCGCGCTTTCGCCGCCGCCGGAATCGAGGAAGTGATGGTCCATACCGGCCAGCATTTCGACGCCAACATGTCCGAGGTGTTCTTCCAGGAGCTCGAGATCCCCGAGCCCAGATACAATCTCGACATCCATGGCGGCACGCATGGCGCGATGACCGGCAGGATGCTCGCCGCGGTCGAGGAAGTGCTGCTGGCGGAGAAGCCCGATGCGCTGCTGATCTATGGCGACACCAATTCGACGCTGGCCGGCGCGCTGGCCGCGTCGAAGCTCCACATCCCCGTGCTCCATGTCGAGGCCGGGCTGCGCTCGTTCAACCGGGCGATGCCCGAGGAGATCAACCGCATCGTCGCCGATCATCTGAGCGCGCTGCTCTTCTGCCCGAGCCAGGCGGCGGTGACTCATCTCGCCAGCGAAGGGATCGCCAAAGGCGTCCATTTCGTCGGCGACGTGATGCAGGATGCGACTCTGTTCGCCCAGGCGCGCGCCAGCGAGCGGCTCGAGCTGCTCGCCGGGCTCGGCGTCGCGCCGGGCGGCTACGCCCTCTGCACGCTCCACCGCGCCGAGAATACCGACGATCCCGCGCGGCTGCGCACGATGATCGACTATCTGCGCACCGCCGCGAACGGGCAGCCGGTGATCTGGCCGATCCACCCGCGCACGCGCGGCGTGATCGATCGCGAGGGGATCGCGCTCGATGGCATCGTCACCACCGATCCGCTCGGATATTTCGACATGCACGCGCTGCTCGCCCATGCCGCGATCGTCCTGACCGATTCGGGCGGGCTCCAGAAGGAAGCCTATTTCCACCGCGTACCCTGCGTCACGCTGCGCGACGAGACCGAATGGATCGAGACGATCGAGGCGGGCTGGAACCGGCTCTGGACCGTCGAAAGCTACCAGCAACCCCGCACCGAGATCGCCGATTATGGCGATGGCAACGCGGCGGGCAGGATCGCCGATCTGGTCGCCGGCTTCCTGAGCTGACGCCTGAGCCCGCCGTGGCGCTTTTTTCTTCGCCGCAGCGCGGCATCCGGACTATAGCCGCCTCGACCCGGCGAATCCGGCACTTATGGAAGTGCAACGCGTTCTTCGCGCCTTGCCAAGCTTTTTGGGGGAACACATGCAGCGAGTCCTTGTCACTGGCGGTGCCGGCTTCATCGGATCGCATGTGGTGGACGAACTGGTGGCGCGCGGCGACGACGTCCATGTCATCGACAATTTCTTCAACGGCCGCCGCGAGCATCTGAGCCTCCCCGCCGACCGCGTCCATGAAGGCGACCTGCGCGATCATGCGTGGATGCGCGAAACGCTGACGAAGATCGCGCCGCAGCGCGTCTATCACCTCGCGGCGATCCACTTCATTCCCTATTGCAACGATCACCCGACCGACGCGGTGATGATCAACATCCAGGGCACGCAGAACCTGCTCGACGCGCTGCCCGGCAGCGTCGAGCGGCTGTTCTTCGCCTCCACTGCGGCGGTCTATCCGCCCAAGGAAGGCGAGCATGTCGAGACCGACCCGATCGATCCGATGGACATCTATGGCGCGACCAAGGCCGCTGGCGAGGCGCTGGTGCGCGGCTGGGGCGCGGGGAGCGGCAAGGCCGTGACGGTCGGCCGGCTGTTCAACGCCGTCGGCCACCGCGAGACCAATCCGCACCTGCTGCCCGACATCATGGACCAGCTCAATGTCGGCGTCCGCACGATCAGCCTCGGCAATCTCGATCCCCGGAGGGACTATATCGACGCGCGCGACATGGCCCGCGCGATCCTTGCCGCGACCGACCATGTCGCGAGCGGCGCCGACGTGTTCAACATCGGCGCGAACAAGCAATATAGCGTCGTCGAGGTCGTCGAGATGTTCGGCCAGGCGCTGGGCGAGAAGATCGAGGTGGTCCAGGATCCCGCCCGCGTCCGCAAGGTCGAGCGGCCGAGCCTGCTCGCGGGGATCGGCAAGCTGAGCGGCGCGACCGGCTGGAAGCCCGAAATCGACCTGCAGCGCACGCTCGCGGAACTGGTGGCCTGACGAGCGGCATGAAGGTCGCGATCATCAACCACGGCATTTTCCCGTTCCTGATGGGCGGGATGGAGCGCCACACCCACTTCCTCGCCAGCCATATGGCGGAGGCGGGTGCGGCGATGGAGGTGATCGTGCCCGCGCTCAGCGCCGGGCAGACGGCCGAATTCGACGCGGCGGGCAATCCCTACAGGCTCGTCCAGTTTCCGTGGGGCCAGTCGCGGCACTGGCTGCGCGCCAACTATCTCTTCTCCAAGGCGGCCGCCCCCTATCTGGCGACGGGCGGGTTCGATGCGGTCTATTGCCAGGGGTTCAGCGGCTGGGCCTATCTCGCGGGCAAGGGCCCCAAGGCCGTCACCATCTACAATCCGCACGGGCTGGAGATGTTCAAGTCGGTCGGGCTCGAGGCCAGGCTGAAGGCGATCCCGATGCGCTGGGCCGGACGCGAACAGGCGCGGCTTGCCGACCGCACAGTCTCGCTGGGCGGCGGGCTCACCGGTGAAGTGCGCGAATTCCTGAGGGTGCCCAACAGCAGGATCGAGGTCCTGCCGAACGCGGTCGATATCGATTATATCCGCGCCTTTCCCGGCGCACCCAAGGCCGACGGCGGCCCGGCGCGCTTCGTGTTCGTCGGCCGGCTCGAGCACAACAAGGGCATCGGCTATCTGTGCGCCGCGTTCGCCGGGCTTCCGCAAGCGCATCTCACCATCGTCGGCTCGGGCCCGCTGGGCGACGAGCTTCGCGCGAAATACGCGCTCCCCAATATCGAATTCGCGGGCCGGCTCGACGATGCCGAACTGTTCGCGCGCTATCACGCCAGCGACGGCTTCATCTTCGCCAGCCTCTACGAGGGGATGCCGACCGTGATCCTCGAGGCGATGGCCTGCGGCCTGCCGGTGATCGCCACCGATATCGGCGCGGTGACGACGATGGTCGACGCAGGCAATGGCTATGTCGTCGCGCCTGGATCGAGCGAAGCGCTCGCCACCGCCGTCCGCGCCTTCCTCGCGCTCCCCGCCGAGAAGCGCGCCGCGATGGGCGCCGTCTCGAAGGATCGCGTCGAATCGCGCTTCACCTGGCCGGTGATCGCCCGCCAGACGCTCGACGCCATCGCGCGTATCGGGAAGGATCGCGCATGAGCGGCCCCCGCCTCTTCTATCTCGACGACATTCCCACGCCCTATCGGCTCGGCGTGCAGAAGCGAGTCGCCGACGATTGGCCGGGCGATTTCCGCCTCGCCTTCTGCGCCGAATCCGAACCCGGCCGCGAATGGACGCTCGATTATGGCGACTTGAAGCCCGAGTTCCTCGACGGGCGGCAATGGCGTCCGCGCGGCCAGGTCAATCCCTTCTCGTACAAATGGAACCCCGGCATCGGCCGCACGCTCGACGCGTGGAAGCCGGACGTCGTGGTCCTGTCGGGCTATGTCCATCCGACCATGTGGCTGGCGGCGCGCTGGTGCCTCCGCAACCGCGTTCCCTATGGCGTCAGCTGCGAGACCAGCGCGCGCAGCTCCAGCACGAGCGGCTGGCGCTGGGCAGTCAAGCGCGCGATTTCGGGCTGGCTGGTGCGGGGCATGGCGTTCGGCCTGCCCGTGGGCCGCGAGGCCGCCGATTATCTCCGCGCCTTCGGTCCCAGCCGGGCGCCGATGCACTATTTCCCCAACACCCCCGACACCGCGCCGATCGTGGCGGAGGCCGACCGCCTCGCCGCGACCGGCGGCGAGGGCCCCCTGCGCGCCGAGCTCGGCATTGCGTCCGATGCCGCGATCTTCCTCTTCGTGGGCCGGTTGATCGACGCCAAGCGCCCGCTCGATACGATCCGCGCCTTCCAGGCGGTGGAGGGCGCGCGGAAGGCCGTGCTGCTGATCGTCGGCGATGGCGACCGGATGGAGGCGCTGCGCCAGGCGGCCGCGGGCGATCCGCGCATCGTCTTCACCGGCTGGCTCAAGGACCCCGCGGTCATCGCCGGGCTGATGTCGATCTCGACCGCGATGCTCCTCCCCTCCTCGCACGAACCCTGGGGCGCGGTGGTCAACGAGGCGATGGCGGCGGGCACGCCGGTCATCTCGTCGGACCGGGTCGGGGCGGCGACCGAGCTGGTCGACGATGGCGAAAACGGCTTCCTGGTGCCCGTCGGGGAGATTGCCGGCTATACGCGCGCGATGCAGCGGCTCCTTACCGATCCCGATCTCGCGCGCGGCATGGGCGCCGCCGCGCGCGCGACCGCGATCGCGCAAGGCGAGGAATTCGCCGCGAACAACTTGATTTCGGGCGCATTGGCAGCGACGAAGCATGGGACCGAGGAACGCCTTGATGCAGCCTGACCGCACAACCGACCGTTTCGTCCAATATGGCTGCGGGCTTTCGGCGCCCGCCGGCTGGCGCAATTTCGACGCCTCGCCGACGCTGCGCGCCAAACGGGCCCCGGTGCTCGGCATGTTGCTCCGACGCGTGGGCGCGCCCTTCCCGGACAATGTCGAATTCGGCGACGTCACGCGCCGCCTGCCGATCGCCGATGGCGCGACCGAGATGGTCTATTGCTCGCACGTGCTCGAGCATCTGCCGCTCGACGGGCTGCGCGCGGCGCTGGTCGAGACACTGCGCATCCTGCGCCCGGGCGGCACCTTCAGACTCGTCGTCCCCGATCTTGAGCAGCTCATCGACGCCTACAAGGCCAGCAACGACGACGACGCCGCGGTGAAGTTCGTCCGCGATACGATCATGGGCCAGGAAACCCGCCCCCGCGGCCTCGGCGCGTCGCTGCGCGACATGCTCGGCAATGCGCAGCATCGCTGGATGTGGGACTATAAGTCGCTCGCGGCCGAGCTTCGCGCCGCCGGTTTTGTCGACATCCGCCGCGCCCGGTTCGGCGACAATCCCGATCCCGCGCTCGCCGTGATCGAGGATGAGAGCCGCTGGACCGATTGCCTCGGCATCGAGTGCCGCAAGCCGTGAGCTCGCTGCTCTCCGTTGCCTTCGGACTCGACGACCCAACGCCGCGGTCGCCGCGGCTTCCCAGGCCGCTTCTCGTCATGCTGATCGCGACGATGGGCACCGTCTATATTTCGAACAGCTGGGGCTCGCCGATGACGGCGTTCCTGCTCCAGGCCAAATGGCTTCCGCTGGGCGTGCTGGGCCTGACCGCGCTCTACCTGCTCCAGGCGCGGGGCCAGCCCGCGGCGCCGATGGGGATGATGGTGCCCATGATGGGCATGCTGATCATGGCTGTGCTCAACTCGTGGGCGAGCCCCGATGTCGGCCGCAGCCTGCTGTCGATCGTCACGGTCGGCGGAACGATATTGTGCGGCTATTTCGTCTCGGCGCTGGTCGTCGCGACCGATTCGCGAAGGGCCTATTTCGAGCTGGTCGCAACCTTCTGCCGCGTGATGATCGTGGTCACCGCGCTCTTCGTGTTCGCCGGGTTGAACCTGGGCCGCGGCTCGGGCCTCTCCGCGTGGAGCGACAATCCCAATACGCTGGCGCTGATGCTGGCGCCGGGAATGCTGGTCTTCCTCGCGGGCTGCATCGAACGGCGCCCCGGCTGGCAGGTCTGGCACGCCGCCTTCTTCATCGTCGGCTTCTACCTGATCTGGGCGACCAATTCGCGCGCGGTGGTGATCTGGATCGGCCTCGGGCTGGGCGCGTTCTGGCTCTATCGGCGGGGACCGGGGCTCACCGTCATTCTGGCGATGATCGGCCTGATCGTCCTCATCGGCTGGTGGTATCCGATCAAGGAATTTCTGATCGAGGTGCTAGGCCTGCGCTGGACGATACGGAACACCGGCATCAGCCCGCTCAGCGGCCGTGAGGAAGTGTGGCGCGTGGGCTGGGAGCTGTTCCAGCAACGCCCGATAGTCGGATATGGCCTGGGCACCTCGTCCGACCTGATCCGCGACGAGGCCTATCGGTTCGTCCGTCACCAGGGGCTGCACTTCCACTCGTCCTATATCATGGCGATGGTCGAACTGGGCCTGATCGGGCTCGCATCGCTCCTGGGCGCGATCGGCCTCACGATCGCTCGCGCCGTTGCCTATTCGGGGCAGACCCGCGTGCTCCCGCGCGAAAGCTGGCCGCTGGCCGCGCTGCCCTTTGCGCTGATCGTCGGCGCGATCGGTCACGCGGTGTTCGAATCTTGGCTGATCGCGGCGGGCAACGCCAACATGCTGCTGTTCTGGACCATGATCTGGATGGTCCATCATCAGAGCCAGGTGAAGATCCGGGCGGTGATCCGGCGCGATGAGCCGCGGCTGCCGATCCAGGCCGGCGCCGCGCTTCCGGCGCGATGAGGCTCTTCCTCGCTGGCGCGAGCTTCGATCCGAACACCGGCGGTCCCGCCTATTCGGTCCCCGCGCTCGGCGGGGCGCTCGCCAGGCTCGGAATCGAGGTCGGCCTGTGGTCGCCCGACGGCACCGCGACCCGCTCCGCCACGGTTCCGGCCCAGCCCGGCCTCGCGCCGCTGGAGGGCACGCTGGGCGAAGCACTGGCGCGTTTCGGCACGCCCGACCTGATCCACGACAACGGCATCTGGCTACCGCACAACCACGCCATCGCCGGGATCGCGCGCAAGCGGCGCATCCCGCGTGTCGTCAGCCTCAGGGGCATGCTCGAGCCCTGGGCGATCAACCATCGCCGCCTCAAGAAGAAGATCGCCTGGGCGCTCTACCAGCGCCGCGACCTCGCCACCGCCGGGATGCTCCATGCGACCGCCGATATCGAGGAGACCAATGCCCGGGCGCTCGGCCTCAAGGGGCCCTTCTGCGTCGTCGCAAACGGCGTCGCGCTTCCCGATCACGCCGCGACCGACCGTACCGCCCCCACCCCGCGCGGCCGCCGCACCGCGCTGTTCCTCAGCCGCATCCATCCCAAGAAAGGCCTGCCGATGCTGGTCCGCGCCTGGGCCAGGCTGGCGCCGCGGGGATGGCAGCTCGTCATCGCCGGGCCTGACGAGGACGGCCATGCCGCCGAAGTCGGTGCGCTGATCGCCGAGCTGGGTCTGGAGGCCGATGTCCATTTGCGCGGCCCCGTCTACGGCGCCGAGAAGGACGCGCTGTTCCAGACCGCCGGGCTGTTCGTCCTCCCTACCTATAGCGAGAATTTCGGCATAGCGGTCGCGGAGGCGCTCGCCTATGAGGTCCCCGTGCTCACCACGACGGGCGCACCGTGGGAGCTGCTGGTCACGCACGAATGCGGCTGGTGGGTCGAGCCCGAGGAGGATGCGATCCTCGCCGGGCTGAGCGCGGCGATCGCCTGCACCGATATGGAGCGGCGCGAGATGGGCGAGAGGGGGGCCGCCATGGTGGCGGAACGGTTCGATTGGGGCGGTATCGCGATGCAGTTTCACCGCCATTACGAAGCGCTGCTGGCAGGCTGAACGCGTGTCCGCCCCCGTCCCCGACCTCGGCGCCTACACCCCTCGCGATTTCACGCGCGGACGGCCGGCGCTGGTCGAACTCGCATGGATATTCCTGCAGGCGCTGTTCGTGTCCTCCGCGCTTCCCGGCAGCTGGCACCGCCGTTTCCTGCTCACGCTGTTCGGGGCCGAGATCGGACGAAAAGTCGTCCTCAAGCCCGGTGTCCGCGTCAAATTCCCGTGGCGGCTGACGGTCGGCGAGAATAGCTGGATCGGCGAGCATGCCTGGATCGACAATCTAGCGCCCGTCACCATCGGCAATGATTGCTGCGTGTCGCAAGGCGCGTATCTCTGCACCGGCAGCCATGACTGGACCGCCCCCGGCTTCGAACTCATCACGCGCCCGATCACGCTCGAACCGGGCGCATGGGTGGCCGCGAAGGCTGTCGTCGGCCCCGGCGTGACGATCGGGCGCGGCGCCGTGCTCGGGCTGGGCAGCGTCGCGACACGCGACCTCGACGCCTGGACCGTCTATGCGGGGGTTCCCGCGACCACCATCAGGCAACGCGCCATCGCGCCCAAGACACCGCAACCATGACAGAAGGAACCGACCCCCTGATGCTCGACCGGCTTCTCGACCGAGTGGAACAACGCGACTTCACGATCGGCATCATCGGCCTCGGCTATGTCGGGCTCCCGCTGGCGCTGACCGCCGTCGCCAGGGGATTCCGCGTCCTCGGCTTCGACGTCGAGCAAGCACGCGTCGACCAGATCATGGCGGGCGGCACCGTCATCAAGCATATCCCGGGCGAGCAATTCGCCGCGCCGATCGCGGAGCGCCGCTTCGAGGCGACCAGCGACATGGCGCGGCTTGCCGAGCCCGATGCGATCCTGATCGCGGTCCCCACGCCGCTCGACAAGCACCAGGATCCCGACCTGACCTATGTCGAGAAATCGACCGCATCGATCGCCGCGGCGCTGCGCCCCGGCCAGCTCGTCGTGCTCGAATCGACCACCTGGCCGGGCACCACGCGCGAGATCATGCAGCCGATCCTCGAGGCGAAGGGGCTCAAGGCCGGCACCGACTTCTTCCTCGCCTTCTCGCCCGAGCGCGAGGACCCGGGCAACGCGAAGTTCAGCAACGCTGCCATCCCCAAGGTCGTGGGCGCCGACGATGCGGGCTCGCTCAAGCTCGCCTGCGCGCTCTACGACGCGCTGGTGACCGGCACCGTCCCGGTCTCCTCCTCGGCCACGGCGGAAGCGGTGAAGCTCACCGAGAATATCTTCCGCTCGGTCAACATCGCGCTGGTCAACGAGCTCAAGATCATCTTCGACCGGATGGGGATCAATGTCTGGGAAGTGATCGAGGCGGCCAAGTCCAAGCCCTTCGGATACATGGCCTTCTATCCCGGCCCCGGCCTGGGCGGGCACTGCATCCCGATCGATCCCTTCTACCTCACCTGGAAGGCCAAGGAGTTCGAAACCTCGACTCGCTTCATCGAACTGGCGGGGCAGATCAACACCGCGATGCCCAATTACGTCATCGCGCGCCTCGCCGAGGCGCTCGACCGCCAGACCGGGCGCGGCCTCAACGGCGCCAAGGTCCTGCTGATCGGCATGGCGTACAAGAAGAATGTCGACGACATGCGCGAGAGCCCGGCGCTCAAGCTGACGCATCTGCTCGAGGATCGCGGCAGCACGGTCGACTATCACGATCCGCACATCCCCGAAGTGCCGATGACGCGCGATCACCCCGAATTCGCGGGGCGCAGATCGGTCGCGCTCAGTCCGGCCAATCTCGCGGGCTATGACGTGATCCTCATCGCGACGGATCATGACGAGATCGACTGGGCGCATGTCGTCGCGCATTCGAAGCTGGTGGTGGATACCCGCAACGTTTGCGCCGCCATTTCCTCCGACAAGGTGGTGCGCGCCTGATGACCAACGAGATGCAGGAACGCGCCGAACATCCAGGCGCGCTGATCCACGAGAGCAGCTATGTCGACGCCCCCGCGAAGATCGGCGAGGGCACTCGAATCTGGCATTTCTGCCATGTCCTTCCGGGCACCGAGATCGGCCGCAATTGCAGCTTGGGCCAGAATGTCATGGCCGGGCCGGACGTAATGATCGGCGACAATTGCAAGATCCAGAACAATGTCAGCCTCTATGCCGGGGTCACGCTCGACGAGGGCGTGTTCTGCGGGCCGAGCTGCGTCTTCACCAACGTCAACAATCCCCGCGCCGAGGTGCGCCGGATGGACGAGGCGCGACCGACCCTGGTCAAGCGCGGCGCATCGATCGGGGCGAACGCGACGATCGTGTGCGGCTATACGCTGGGCGAATATTGCTTCATCGGCGCGGGCGCGGTGGTGACCGACGATGTTCCGGCCTATGCGGTGATGGCCGGCGTGCCGGCACGGCGGATCGGCTGGATGAGCAAGGCAGGGGCACGATTGGGGGCGGACCTGGTCTGCCCCATCGACGGATCGACTTACAGGGAAGCGAATGGCGGACTCGAACGCATCGATTGAGCGCAGCATCGAATTCATCGATCTCGCCGCGCAGCAGGCGCGCCTGCGCCCCGCCATCGACGCGGCGATCGCGCGCGTGCTCGATCACGGCCAATATATCATGGGGCCCGAGATCGCCGAGTTCGAGGGCGCGCTGGCCGCTCTGACCGGCGCGAAGCATGTCATCAGCTGCGCGAGCGGGACCGACGCGCTGCTGATCGGGATGATGGCGCTGGGGCTCAAGCCGGGCGACGCGGTGCTCTGCCCCGGCTTCACCTACACCGCCACGCCCGAGGCGATCGCGCTGCTCGGCGCGACCCCGATCTTCATCGATGTCGATGCCAACGACTTCAACGTCGATCCGGCCAAGATCGCGGGCGGCATCGCGCTGGCGAAGGAAAAGGGCCTCAACCCGGTCGGGATCATCGTCGTCGACCTGTTCGGCCTCCCTGCCGATTACGAAGCGATCAAGGCGGCCGCGGGCGACCTGTGGATCATGGCCGATGCCGCCCAGTCGCTCGGCGCCAGCTCGCCGCAGGGCAAGGTCGGCACCTTCGGCACGATCACCGCGACCAGCTTCTTTCCGGCCAAGCCGCTCGGCTGCTATGGCGATGGCGGCGCGATCCTGACCGACGATACAGGGCTCGCCGCGATCTGCCAGAGCATCCGCCTCCATGGCCGCAGCACGATCGACAAATATGATATCGAGCGGATCGGCGTGAACGGGCGGCTCGATACGCTTCAGGCCGCGATCCTGCTCCAGAAGCTCACGGTGTTCGGGGAGGAGGTCGCGCTGCGCCAGTCGGTCGCCGCGCGCTACAACGCCGCCTTCGCCGATGTGGCGGAGGTGCCGCCGATGCCCGAGGGCACCACATCCGTCTGGGCGCAGTACACGCTCAAGGTGCCCGCCGCGCGCCGCGACGCCATCCAGGCGGCGCTCAAGGCCGTGGAGGTTCCCACCGCGGTCTATTATCCGCGCCCGCTCCACCATCAGGGCGCCTATCGCCACTATCCGTTCGTCGGCAATGGCCTGCCCAATGCCGAGGCGCTTTCGGCGCAGGTGCTCAGCCTGCCGATGCACCCCTACCTCTCCGCCGAGGAGCAGGACCATATCATCGAGCGCGTCCGCGACGCGCTCCAGAGCGAAGGTTGACCCGGTGAATCTGGAAACGCTGCAGAAAAAGAAGATCCTGGTCACCGGCGGCGCCGGCTTCATCGGCAGTCACCTCTGCGCGCGGCTGCTCGCGGGGGGCGCGGACGTGCTGTGCGTCGACAATTTCTTCACCGGGCAAAAGGCCAATGTCGCGCATCTGCTCTCGAACCCCAATTTCGAGATCCAGCGCCACGACGTGACCTTCCCGCTCTATGTCGAGGTCGACGAGATCTACAATCTCGCCTGCCCCGCTTCGCCGGTGCACTACCAGCACGATCCGGTGCAGACGACCAAGACCAGCGTCCATGGCGCGATCAACATGCTCGGCCTCGCCAAGCGCGTCGGCGCGAAGATCTTCCAGGCCTCGACCAGCGAAGTCTATGGCGATCCCAACGTCCATCCCCAGCCCGAGGAATATTGGGGCAACGTCAATCCGATCGGCTTCCGCTCCTGCTATGACGAGGGCAAGCGCTGCGCCGAGACCCTCTTCTTCGATTATCACCGCCAGCACGGAACGAAGATCAAGGTCGCGCGCATCTTCAACACCTATGGGCCGAACATGCACCCGAATGACGGGCGCGTGGTCTCCAACTTCATCGTCCAGGCGCTGATGGGGACCGACATCACCATCTATGGCGATGGCGAGCAGACGCGCAGTTTCTGCTATGTCAGCGATCTGGTGGAAGGCTTTGTCCGCCTGATGGGCAGCGGCGACGAGGTCACCGGCCCGATCAATCTCGGCAATCCCGGCGAGTTCACGATGATCGAGCTGGCTGAGGCGGTGATCCGGCTGACCGGTTCGAAGTCGCAGCTCGTCCACAAGCCCCTGCCCTCGGACGACCCCCGGCAGCGCAAGCCCGACATCGCCAAGGCGCAGTCCATCCTCGGCTGGGAGCCCAGGGTGCAGCTCGAAGAAGGGCTGACCGCGACGATCGCCTATTTCGACAAGGTGCTGAGCGACAACGGCGTCGCGCGCCGCTGACGCCAGCCGCGCGCCACCTTACTCGGTCGGCGACGACTCGGTCACGACCGCCGGCGCCTCTGTCTCCTGACGCGCCCGCGCGCGGACGATGCGCACCTCGGCGACGCTCATCGAAGCCGGTGCCGTGCTGTCCAGCGCGGAGAAGATCAGGTCGATCCAGTAGAAGCGGCAGCGGCTGTCGTCGGCGACGCTGAACAGGCGCTCGACATCGCCGGTGGCGCGCTCGGTATAGGCCGGGATCGTCTCGTCGTTCGATTCGGCGCAATGGATGCGCACGTTCAGGTCGCTGCCACGCGTGAAATCGGCGCGGCCCAGCTTGACCAGCAACGAATATTGCCCGGGCGGCAGCGCGAAGAGCTGGCGCGCTGCGGTGCCGCTCGAACCCGCGATCGCGTTGATGATCAGCGTGCCGCGGCCCTCGTCGATCGCCGCGGTCATCCGCCCGTCCCCGGCCAGCTCCCAGTCGAGCGGCGGCATGAGGGGCATCGCGTCGAAGCTCGAATTGCGCAGCAGATTGTCGCGATCGCCGGGGAGCCCGCGCAAGTGCTTGGCATAGCTTAGCGCCAGGTCCATCCGGTTCGCGGCGATGAAGGCGTTCATCAGCAGCGTATCGATCGGACCGGGGTCGGTGGTGCCCGCCAGGATTCGCCCGCGCAGCACCTCGGCATTGGGCAGCGCGGCATTGTTCGATGCGACCGCGTGCCAAAAGTCCTTTTCCCATGCCGGCTTGGCGCGCAGCATGCGCTGGAAGACCGGGATCGTATCGGGATTGGTCAGCCCCTGCGCGAGCGCGGGCATATATTGCTGGGTCAGCTGCGGCCGGATCTTGAGCGCCTCGTCGAGCAGCCCCATCACCTCGTCGCTATTGTCGCCCGTGGCGCCATAGTGAGCGATCAGCCAGGCGTTGGCGAGCAACTGGCGCTTGTCGAGCGCGCGCACCGCAAGCATGATCTTCGTGGCTTCGGGCTTCGGGCCATGCGCCTCGCGGTCGAGCCCGATCAGCGCCAGCGCTGTGCTGGCCAGCGGCTCGCGGCGCAGCGCGGCGCGGGCGTCCGCCAGCGCGGCGGGCGTAATGCGGATATCGCGCATCGCCGCCTTGCCATCGGCCGCGGTCGCCAGCGCGCGTTGCTGATAGGCGAAACCATTGGCCGGATAGAGCGCGAGCGCGACGCCCGGCGCATTTTCCTGCGTCACCGCGCCTGCGGCGGTGACCGCGAGCCACAGCGCCGCGACCACGGCGCCCGCCCAGATCCGCAAGGTCCGGCCGCGGCCGCCCGAATCAGTCATCTCGCCAGGCATCACGCGGCTTGCGCTGCCGCGGCGGCTTCCCTGTCGGCGCGGGCACGGCCATAGCCATAGTTCGTGCCGTAGCCGTACCCATAACCATAGCCGTAGCCATAGGTCATGTTACGCGCGTCGAGCTTG
This sequence comes from uncultured Sphingomonas sp., assembly GCA_966251045.1. GTDB lineage: Bacteria > Pseudomonadota > Alphaproteobacteria > Sphingomonadales > Sphingomonadaceae > Sphingomonas. Next base: position 40,538 of record CBINJP010000006.1, on the reverse strand, counting down.
GTGACCAACGCACCGAAGATCTTCGCGCCGGGCAGCTCGAGCCGCTTGAGCGCGCCGCGAACGAGGCGGAGCTTGCCGACATTCGATTCGATCACGAACAGCACCCCGTCGACCGTGCGGCTGAGCAGCGGCGCATCGGCGAGGCCGAGCACCGGCGGCGCATCGATGATGACATGGTCATAGGTCTCGCGCAGCTGCGCCAGCAGATCGCGGAACCGGTCCGACGCCAGCAGCTCGGCCGCGTTGGGCGGGATCGGCCCGGCGGCGATCATGTCGAAATTCTGCCCCTCCGGCCGCTGCCGGATATCGGCTACTTCGGTGCCGCCCGACAGATAGTGGCTCAGGCCCGGCCGCTTCGGATCGAGCACCAGCAGGTCGTCGAGCCGGGTGTTGCGCATGTCGGCGTCGATCAGCACGATCTTCGAACCCGTCTCGGCGAAGAGCTGTGACAGCGCATAGGCCGACAGGCTCTTGCCTTCGTTGGGCCGCGAGCTGGTGAGCATGAAGACTCTCGGCGCCCCGTGATCGGTGAGGAACGACAGGTTGGTGCGCACCGCCAGATAGGATTCGTAGAGCTGGGTCTTCTTGTCGCGCAGCTCCTCGGCGACTTCCTTGTCCTCGACGCGCGGGATGGTGCCGAGCAGCGGCAGCCCCAGCTCGCGCTGGACATCGGCGGGATCGCGAAGGCTCTGATCCACTTCCTCGGCGAGGACGATAACGGCCGCCGCAATCACCAGCCCCAGCAGGACCGCAATCGCCAGGTTGGACGGCAGGCTGGGCGAGAAGGGCAGGCCCGGCACCGCGGCCGGATCGACCACCGAGATATTGTTCGACCCCACGCCGACGACGCCGATCTCCTTGTAGCGCTGAAGCAGGCTGTCATAGAGCTGGCGATTGGTGTCGACCTCGCGATCGAGGATCTGATATTCGATCATGTTGGTGCGCTGGACATTGTAGCCCGACTTGAGCCCCTCGAGGCGCGCGCGCAGCTGATTCTCCTTGGCCAGCGCGCTGCGATAGGTCGCTTCGGCATCGCTGCGGGTACGGCCGGTCTCGGCGGCGATCGCCTGGTCGAGCGTCAGGATCTCGGTCCGGAGCGCCTCGGCCTCGGGATAGCCCGGCTGGAACTTGGTGAGCAGCGAGGCGTAACGCCCGGCGAGCTCGGCGCGGCGTCCGCGAAGCGCGGCGATCGTGCCCTGCGAGGGCGCATTGGGGTTGGAAGCGGCGGAACGCACCGCGGCCTCCGCGCTGATTCGCTCGGCGATCGCCTGGCTGAGCGCGCTGTTGAGCGTGGCGAGGTCGTCCATCACCAGCGTCCGGTCGCCGCCGCCACCGCCACCCTTGGCGTCGCGGCCGCCCGACGACAGCGTGACGATGCCCTTCCCCGAGGCATAGGCCACCAGCTCGCGCTCGGAGGTCTCGAGCCGCGTGCGAAGCTGCGCGAGGCGCTGTTCCAGGAAGCCGCGCGCGTCCGCAGTCGCGGAGAAGCGGCGGTCGAGATTGGCCTGGATGAATTCCTGCGCCCAGGCATTGGCGACCCGCGCCGACAGTTCGGCATCGGGGCTGTTGAAATTGATGTCCACCAGGTTCGAGTTGCCGACCGGCTTGATGTCGATATGCTCGAGCAGGATCCAGGTCGCGGCCGCGAGCCGGTTGGCCTGGTCGTTGGCGCTCAGCGTCTTTTTCGCCGCGCCCGGATCGACCTTCTCGCCGCCGAACAGCGCGAAGAAGGCGTCGTTATTCTGCAGGCTCAGCGCGCGCGCGACGCGTTCGGCGAGCGATTTGGCGCGGAGCAGCTGATACTGGGTCTCGTAGAACTGGATGTCGCGGCCGCGATCGTCCACCTCGATGCCCTGCACCGACAGCACCTTGGGCTGGTTGCGCGCGATCTCGAGCCGAGCGGTCGCGCGATATTGCGGAGTCGCCATCAGATAGGCGATCACGCCCACGATCATCGCGAGCAGCACGATGCCGAGGATCATCAGCCGCCGATTGATGATCGCCTGGACGTAGCGCTCGGCCAGCGAGGGCGCGCGTTCGTCCATGCGCCGCGCGCGCGCCAGCGACGATTCCGCGGCGGCCGCGGCCGGATCGAACGGCGCCTCTTCGTAGGTGATGCTCGTATTCATGCGTGTGTCGAACCTACAGGGCCTGAGTGAGGAGGATCAGCGGCGAAACCAGCGCCGGCATCGCCTGGAGAATGTCCTTGAAGCGGCGCCGTGCCGCCGAATCGCCGACGATGATGATGTCGTTCGCGAAAATCTCCGGGTCGGCATAATTGCCGCGGCGGATCGCGCCCAGATTGTAGATGCCGACATAGCGCTGGCCCTGGACGGTCCGGAAGATGATGACGTCGTCGAGCTTGGCGAACTCGGTCGTGCCGCCCGCGGTCGCGACCGCGCGCATCAGCGTCTGGCGCCCCACCATCGGATATTGCCCCGGCCTCGAGACCTGGCCGTCGACGGTCAGGGTCTGGCTGACGCGCTCGACCACGTTCACCGTGACCTGCGGATCCTTGATATAGGCGGTGAGCTTGGAGGCCACCGCCTGCGCGATCTGGGTCGGGGTCTGGCCCGAAGCCTGGATCGACCCCGCCAGCGGGAACGAGAAGGTGCCGTTCGAATCGATGGTCACGGTGCGCTTCAGGTCGGGCACGCCATAGACTTCGACCTCGAGTCGATCGAGCGCGCCCAGCATATAGGGCTCGTTCTCGGTCATCCTGTCCGACGGCAGCGGCTTCGGCAGTTCGGTAAGCTGCGCGACCTTCATGCCCGGCGCCTGGCCGACCGGTTCCGGCTTGCCGACGCATGCCGACAGCGTCAGCGCGACGAGGCCGGCAAGCGCCAGCGCGAGGCCCGATCTCAACGTCATGCGATTATCCTTCACGCAGCGCATCCTTCCCGTCAGTTCCCGCCGTGGCGCCGCGCCGCCTTTTTGCCCGTCGGCTCGGGCGGGTCGGCGACCAACGCAACCATCAACATCGCGTACAGCATCAACGACGGAACCCGCAAAGGATAGTCCAGCGCGCTCGCCAATAGAAGCAGAAGCAGCACGCCCAACGCCGTCGCCGCCATTTGGGTGCGCGGCGCGTTGTTCGCGCGCACGCGCCAATGCTCCAATGTCCTGCGTACCAGCCAGACCGCGAAGCCCAGTGCGATCAGGATCGCGGGCAATCCGCCTTCGATGATCCATTGCAGCCAGTCGTCATGCGCGTTGTTGAGGTAGTCCTCGCGCAGGAACTGGCTGAGCTCATATTGGCGATAGACATGCTCGAACGACCCGAAGCCGGCGCCCAGGAACCAATTGTCCTTCGCCATCGCCACGATCTGCGGGAAGACCTGGGTGCGCGATTCCTCGGCGATCGACAGCGTCACCAGCCGGTCGAACGATGCGGCATTGGTGAAGATCACCGCCGCGCCCACCATCGAGATCAGGACGACCCCCGCGACGGGCAGCCAGGTGCGCAGCGTCCCGCCGCCCCGGTGATGGCTCTCATGCAGGCGCTGCCCCCCGGCCATGTACAGCGCGACGGCGAGCCCGATCGCCAGCATCCCGATCAACAGGCCGGCACGCGATCCGTTGACCAGCAGCATGCTGATGACCAGCAGGCAGGCGCCGGCGATCAGCATCGGCTTGATCGAGGCCGCGCCGCCGGTCTGCAACCGCCGCAGTTCGGAGAAGAGATAGCCGCCGATCAGCAGCGTCGTGGCGAGGAACACCGCATTATGGTTGCGGTTGGCGAACAGCCCGACCGCCTCTCCAAAATTGGTCCAGGTATAGAAATAGAGCGGTCCGCCGAGCGCCTTCTGGGCGACGCCCAGCAACGCGGAGGCGCAGGCCGCGACCAACAGCATCGGCAGGATCCGGTGGCGGTGCGCATCGCGCTGGATCCCGTAGAGCAACAGCCCCGTGATCGGCACCACCAGCGATCCCAGCGAATTCATCGTCTTGGCGGGCGAGAGGGTGATCGGCCTCCAGATGTCGCCGAGCCCCGCCAGCTGGTCGTTCGCCGCGATCGCAGCGCGGCCGGGCAGGACGCTCCACACGGCATGGGGCAGCGGGACCAGCTGGACGAGCATCCACCCGCCAAGCGCCAGCAGCAGCAGGATCGGCACGCGAAGCGGGGCAAGGTCACCCGGCTTCGCGACCGTCAGCGCATAGGCCGCAAACAGCGCGCAGGCCGGCCGCAGAATCACAAGCGAGATGATATCGTCGCGCGATCCGCCACCCATCGCGAACACCATCGCGACGAATGCAGCCAGCACCCAGAACCGGAACGCGCCCTCACCGGACAGCCCGGAGAGACCCAGCATTTCCGAGAGGCGTAGCCGCGAACCACCCGAAGACCGGCGCTTGGCCGGCCCGAATTTCGCAAATCTCCGCAAGTCAGACCCCTCGATATTTACCCGCGAAATCCGTGGCATCGCGGCCCGGCCCTTGCGGCTTCGGGGGCGGTATAGGTGCCCGTGCCACACTCCGCAACCGGCCCCGGGAACGAAATCTAACGCCGGATCAGCTCCAGCACCTTGAGCAGATAGCGCGACTGCATCATCGCCTTGCTGGTCGGTACCCCATGTTCGCGGCAGGCGCGCAGCATCTCGGCGTCGATGATCCTGCGCGTCGCGCCGCCGGCGGTGCTGACTCCGCCGGTCTGCATCTTCACGAACACGTCGCGCAGATAGGTATAACTCAGCCCATGCGTGGCGAAGGCGCGGACGATGAAGTCGAAATCGGCGGCGATGCGGAAATCGGTGCGATATTGCCCCACCCGCGCATAGGCCTCGCGCGTCAGCACCGTCGCCGGGTGCGCGGGCATCCAGCCCCAGCCGATCCGCCCGGGGGAGAACATCCCGCTATTGTAGCGCCGTACCGACACATCCGGCGCGCCCGCGCGGAAGAAGCTGATATCGCCGAACACCACATCGGTCCCGTGCGCGTCGAACGCCGCCGCCACCCGGCTGAGCACTCCGGAATCGGCGTAGCGGTCGTCGGCGTTGAGCAATGCGATCGCATCCCCGCTCGCCCGCGCGATTCCCTTGTTCATGGCGTCGTAGATGCCCTTGTCGGGCTCGGAGACCAGCACATCGCCGGCCCGTACCAGTCCGGCGACACGCTCTGGGGTTCCGTCCTTCGATCCGCCATCGATGATGACATGCTCGACGTTCGGGAAATCCTGCGCCTGGACCGATCGGATCGCCTCGAGGAGGATCTCGCCCGGATTGTAGCAGACAGTGACGACGGAGATTTTGCGGACAGGCATCGAGTGGCGCTTAGCAAAGCAATCGCGATTGGGTTAGCCCGGTTTTAAGGGAGGGAGGATAGAGCAAACCCATGACCGGCCCGCGCATCCTCACCATCTTCGGCACAAGGCCGGAGGCGATCAAGCTGTTCCCCGTCGTCGCGGCGCTCCGCGCGCGGGGCGGGATGGACGTCCGCACCTGCGTGACGGCCCAGCATCGCGGACTGCTCGATCAGGTGCTGGCGATCGCGGGGCTGGTGCCCGATATCGATCTCGATCTGATGGAGCCCGGCCAGACGCTCGACCGGCTGACCGCGCGCCTCCTCACCGGCCTCGGCGAGGTGATGGACGCCGAGAAGCCCGACCGCGTCATCGTCCAGGGCGACACCGCCACCGCGATGGTGGGCGCGCTCGCTGCCTATTACCGCAAGATTCCCGTCAGCCATGTCGAGGCCGGGCTGCGCTCGGGCAATATTTACCAGCCCTGGCCCGAGGAGATTAACCGCCGGATCGTCGCCCCGATCGCCGACCAGCATTTCGCGCCGACGCAAACCGCCGCCGACGCGCTACTCCGCGAGAACATCGACCCTGCGCAGATCCATGTCACCGGCAACACCGTGATCGACGCGCTCCACTGGACCCGCGCGAAGATCGCCGCCGATCCCTCGCTCGCGTCAGGGCTCGACGAGGTCGCCAAGCGTTTCGCCGGCAAGCGCCTTATCCTCGTCACCACCCATCGCCGCGAGAATTTCGGCGAGGGCATGGAAGGCATCGCCCGCGCCCTCGCCCGAATCGCTGACCGCGGCGACACCGCGATCCTCTTCCCGATGCACCCCAATCCCAATGTCGCGGTCGCGATGGACGCGATCCTTGGGGAACGCGACAACATCGCCCGCATCGAACCCCTCGATTACCCCCACTTCATCCGCGCGCTCGAGATGTGCGAGATCGCGCTTACCGATTCGGGCGGCGTGCAGGAGGAAGCCCCCGCGCTGGGCAAACCCGTCCTCGTCATGCGCGAAACCACCGAACGGCCCGAGGGGGTCGAGGCGGGCACCGCCAGGCTCGTCGGCACCGACGCGGACACTATCGTTTCGGAGATTTCGACGTTGCTGGACGACAAAGCCGCCTATTCGGCGATGGCCCGCGCGCACAATCCCTTCGGCGACGGCCACGCCTCCGGACGGATCGCGAAGATCATCGGCGCATCAACCTAAACGCGGCTCCCCGGCGAAGGCCGGGGTCCAGTTGCAATGAACGCGAGGTGGTGGACCCGCCGTGAGGACGCCGAAGCTGGGCCCCGGCCTTCGCCGGGGTACCGATGTGAGAACTGCGGCCCCTTATCGTTTCCGAAATCTCAACCCTCCCGGGCGTACCTCGAACCAAAGATATTCGCGGGGATTGTCGCCAATGGCGCCGGAGTCTGAGCTCAAGGTTGCAGTTATCGGTCTGGGCTATATCGGCCTGCCCACCGCAGCGGTGATAGCGCGCACCGGCGCGATGGTGCTCGGCGTCGATGTCCGCGAGGACGTGGTCGACACCGTTAATTCGGGCAAGGTGCATATCGAGGAGATCGATCTCGACGGCCTCGTCTCGGGCGTAGTCGCGCGCGGCACGCTTCGGGCATCCACCCAGGTCGAGCCCAGCGACGTCTTCGTCATCGCCGTCCCCACCCCCTTCGGCGAAAATCACGCGCCCGATATCGGCTATGTCCTCAAGGCCACCACCACGGTCGCGACCGTGCTCAAGGCCGGCGACACGGTGATCCTCGAATCGACCTCGCCGGTGGGCACCACGGAAAAGCTCGCCGAATTCCTCGCCCAGCTCCGCCCGGACCTGAAGGTCCCGGGCCATTGCACGGGCACGCCCGATATCGCGGTGGCCTATTGCCCCGAGCGCGTGCTCCCCGGCCGCATCGTCGTCGAGCTGATCGACAATGACCGCTGCATCGGCGGCATTACCGCGCGCTGCAGCCGCAAGGCGCTGCAATTCTACCGCCGCTTCGTCCGCGGCGCCTGCGTCACCACCACCGCGCGCGCGGCGGAAATGACCAAGCTGGTCGAGAACGCCTTTCGCGACGTCAACATCGCCTTCGCCAACGAGCTGTCGGTGGTCGCCGAGGGGATGGGGATCGACGTGTGGGAAGTGATTCGCCTCGCCAACCGCCATCCGCGCGTCAACATCCTGTCGCCCGGCCCCGGCGTCGGCGGCCATTGCATCGCGGTCGACCCCTGGTTCATCGTCCATGGCGATCCCGAGAATGCCCGGCTGATCCGCACAGCGCGCGAGGTCAATGACGGCAAGACCGATTACACCATCGCCCGCGCCGAGGCGCTGATCGAGCGGATGCCAGGCAGCCCGGTCGCGTGCCTGGGCCTCGCCTTCAAGGCCAATATCGACGATTTCCGCGAGAGCCCGGCGCTCAAGGTCGCCGAGCATCTCGCCGCGCGCCATGGCAGCCGCATCCGAATCGTCGAACCCTATGCCTCGGAGCTCCCGCCCTCGCTCGCGCAGGCCGGCGCGCAGCTGATCGACATCGACACGGCGATCGACACCTGCCCCGTGTTCGTCGTCCTCGTCGATCACGAAGTCTTCAAGTCGATCCCGCTGAGCGAGCGCGGCGCCAAGCTGGTCTATGACACGCGCGGCATCTGGCCCGATCAGCCCGCGGGCGACGGCGAGGCGCCTTCGCTCCGCCTCGCGGGCTGAGCCTTACGGTTTCCCAATCGGGCGCCAGCCGCTATAGGCGCGGCGACATCATGTTACGCAGGCTGTTCAAATCCGATCGCTCCGCTTCGACCCCGGCTCCGCACAAGGCTGCGGTTCCGGCCGGAGAGCGCATCTATGCCATTGGCGACATCCATGGCCGCGCCGACCTGCTCGACGAACTGCTCGGGATGATCGACGAGGATAATATCGCGCGCGGGCCCAGCCAGGTCCGGCTGATCTTCCTCGGCGACCTGATCGATCGCGGCCCCGATTCGAAAAAGGTGGTCGAACGGCTGATGGACGTGAAGGCGCGCCACCCGCTCACCCACATCCTGCTCGGCAACCATGAGGAGGTGTTCCTCCAGGCGCTGCGCGGGGACAGCGCGGGCGCGCTGCGCTACGCGCTGCGGATCGGCGCGGACGCGACGATCCAGAGCTATGGCGTCACCGGCCAGGAATATCTGCGCGCCGATATCGACCAGCTTCTCGAGATCAGCCTGAGGCGCGTCCCTCAGGAGCATCTCGATTTCATGGCGGGGTTCGAGGACATGGTGGTCGCGGGCGACTATGTCTTCGTCCATGCCGGCGTCCGGCCGGACAAGCCGCTCGACCGGCAGAAGGTCAACGACCTGCGCTGGATTCGCGACGATTTCCTCGATTATCGCGGCAAGCTGGAGAAGATCGTCGTCCACGGACACAGCATCGCGGACGAAGTGCAGGTCACGGCGCACCGAATCGGTATCGATACCGGCGCCTATGCAAGCGGGATCCTGACCGCGATGGGCTTCGAGGGTGGCGAACGCTGGTTGCTTCAAACTGGGACAGACCCGGCCTGACGCCCGATTCCGGGGTGAAATCCTGTCCTTCGGAGCGCCGAAAAGGCGTAAATTGTTGCCCTGACGCAACAGACGACTTTGGAAGACAACTTTTGAGGCAGACGGCGCGCGCGCTTCGACTTGCCTCCCTACGTAAAATCGCGTAGGTCGGCTTTGACAAAGGAACTATCGTAGCTTTCCGGAGTTAGGGCTTTATCCACCAAAGCGCGCTATCGCCGCGGTGGGTTCAAAACCCGCGTTGCGGAGTTATGTGACTGGACACTAGGCTTGGGATGAGATATCCCGCCCCCGTAACGCAGGGCAGCAGGCTTAAGAGGGAGAAAAGAACGTGAAATTCAAGGGCCTTGTATCGATCGCTGCGGCGCTTTCGCTGGTGACTATTTCGTCGGCGGCTGTTGCGCAGCAGGCTGCTCCCCAGCCGGCTACCGAGCAGGTTCGCGGCGAGAGCGAGATTAAGGGTTCGACGGCGATCGTCGGGATCCTCGCGCTGGCCGCCATTATCGGCGGCATCGTGATCGCGCTGAACAATAAGGGTAAGCCGACTTCGCCGTGATCGCGGCGATACGCTGAAATTTTTCAAGCCGGGCGATTCATTTCGCCCGGCTTTTTATTTGTGTGCATCATGACGCGATGATTCGCGCTTTCGCATTGCTCCTGGCTTCCGCCGGCATGACGACCGCCGCGACCGGGTGGACCGCGCGGCCCGCGCCTGCGGTTTTTCCCGCGCCGCCGGGCGAACCGATGCAGGGCAGCACGGTGCATGCCGAGGATCTGCGCGTCGCAACGATCGGCTATCGTCTCGCGCTCGCCGGCCGCGGCCTGTGCCCCATCCAGGGGCCGCTCAGCGGAATGCTGCTCCACAACCTCGCCGAATACCGGCAGGCCGACCGGCCGGAACTGATCGCGCGGGGAATGGATCGCGGCCCGGCGGTCTTCTCGGTCGTCGCGGGCGGCCCCGCGGACACGGCAGGGCTGCGCGCGGGCGACGTGCTGCTTGAGGTCGACGGCAGGGCCTTCCCCTCCCCCACCGCCATTGCCGCCATCACCGACGAGGACATGTGGCGCCCCAGGGCGGAGGCGAGCGAGAAGATGTTGCTCGATCGGCTCGCGGCGGGGCCCGTCGCGCTCACCGTGCTGCGCGGCACCGAGCGGCTCGGCGTGACGCTTGCCCCGCGGACGGGCTGCGCGCTGCGCATCCGGCTCGCGCGCACCGGCAGGACGGGCGCCTGGACGGTTCGCGGCCATGTCGTCGTCACCACCGCGCTGCTCGCCCTCGCCGCCAATGACGACGAGCTTGCCTTCGTGATCGCGCATGAGCTGGCGCATATTGTGCTCGGCCACACCGCGCTGCTCGAGCGTGAAGGCGTGCCGCGCACCGGCCTGTTCCGGGGGATGGGCAAGAATGGCCGCGTCGTCCGCGAGACCGAGGCGGCGGCGGACCAGCTTGGCGGACGGATCATGCTCGCGGCGGGCCATGATCCCGGCAAGGGGGCGCTGGTCCTCAGGCGGTGGAACGCGGGGCCGCGGATCGGCCTGTTCGAAACCCATGATTCCGATGGCGAGCGGATCCGGGCGATGCAGGCGCTGGGTCGCCCCTGAAATTCGGCAGGTGCTGGGACGGGCCGAGATTCAGTTCAGGCGACGGCGAAAAGTGTGATTGTCGAGCACCGGAGCGCAGCGTGCTTAGGGCACGTGAGCACCGGAGCGCAGAGAATCGCGCTTTGCAGCCCCGCATGGGCTGAAGCTCGGCCCGTCCTTATTTGGACCCGAACCCGGTCAGCATCGTCCCCACCGTGCGCAGCATGATCAGGATGTCGAGCCAGGCGGAGAAATGCTTGATGTAGTAGAAGTCGTAGTGGAGCTTGATATGGACGTCGCCCAGCGCGGCGACATGGCCCTGGTTGACCTGCGCCCAGCCGGTGATCCCCGGCCGCACGATGTGACGATAGCTGTAGAAGGGCAGCTCGGTCTCATACCATTCGGACAGCGGCAGCGCCTCGGGCCGCGGGCCGATCAGGCTCATCTCGCCGATCAACACGTTCCAGAGCTGCGGCAGTTCGTCGATTCGCGTGCGGCGCAGGAAACGCCCGGCACGGGTGATGCGCGCATCGTCATGCGTGGTGATCGCCTCGTCGCGCTCGGCGCCGTTGGCGCAGGGCGGCCGATGTTCCATCGTGCGGAACTTGATCACCTTGAACGGCCTGGCGCGAAAGCCCATCCGCTCCTGGCGGAAGATGGCGGGACCGGGCGAATCGAGCTTGATCCAGATCGCCAGCAGGATGAACGGAATGAACAGCACGGGAAGCGCGAGCCCCGAGGCGAGGATGTCGACGGCGCGCTTGATCTTGCGATAGGCCAGGTTGGGCAGCAGCGATCCGAAGCTGTTTTCGGAAAGATGCTCGATCTCGACCTTGCCGGTCAGCGATTCGTGGAGCTGCTTGGTATGATAGACCACCCGGCCCGATATCGCCGCCGAGGCCAGCATCCGCTCCCATTCGGGATCCATGTCGTAGCGAAGGTCGGCGACGATCGCGCCGTGGCGGTCGTCGTCGGGCACCTGCGGCTGATGCATGATGATCCATTCGACATTGGATGAGGCGTCGCGCGCGATATCGGTGTTGCCGAACGGCACGAGATAGAATTGCCGCCGCGCGAAGCGCTGCGCGAGATGCGTCGCATAAAAGCCGAACGCCATCGACGCGACATAGCCCGAGGTGAGCATCGACCCCGAATAGGCGAGGCGCCCCAGCAGCATCACCGCGATCGCGCAGCCGAAGGTCACCGAATAGGTCGGGATGATGAAGGCGAAGCCGCTGGTGCCCGGAAAGCTGGTCACCCGGCGATAGAGAAACAGCGCCGCCACCGCCGCGCTGAGCGAGGCGATCGCGCTGTTGATGATCGTCGCCTCGGCGAGGTGCTGCAGCGGCTGGAGCGCGACGTAGAGCAAGGGGGCGCCGAGCGACGCCGCGAAGATGCCCAGCAGCTGGAACGACAGCGACTCCCAAAACCGTCTTATTACCGGCGGAGCGCGGTCGCGTGTCATGAGCATGTGCAGGCCCCCTTTACGACGCGAACGCAAGAACGGTTTCAAGGTTCCCCCTCGCCGTCCATTTATTGCACGTGCGAAGAGATTAGCCGGTTTCGGGCTTCGGGGCAATGCAGTTACGGTGCCATTAACCTGGATTAATCGATTGTATTTGAAACAAAAAAATTCATCCGGAAATATGGTGGAAATGGAAGCGCCGCCGTCATGCCTTCAGCCAGAAGCGCAGGATCATCGCGACGATGCCCAGCGCGGCAACGCTCGCCGCCCAGATCGCGGCCATCCAGGCGAGCCGCCGCCACAGGGGCGCAGGCGGCGCGGCGCTCAATGATAACCCTCAGCGCCGACCTTCCCGCGAAACACCCAATAGGACCAGGCGGTATAGGCGAGGATGATCGGGATCAGCACGCCCGCGCCGACCAGCATGAAGCCCTGGCTGCGCGCCGGCGCCGCCGCCTCGACGATCGTAACCGCGGTGGGGACGATATAGGGGAACATGCTGATCCCCAGCCCGGCGAAGCTGAGCAGGAACAGCCCGAGCGCGAGCAGGAAAGGCATCAGCTCCTTGCGCTTCGCCAGCGCCCACCAGAAGGCCGCCGCGAAGATCGCCACCAGCAGCGGCACCTGCGCGGTGAAAAGGACATTGGGCATGTCGAGCCAGCGCTCGAAATAGCGCCCGTCATGCACCCATAGCGTCGCGAAGCTCACCGCCGCGATCGCTGCCAACGTCAGCATGCCGGAACGCCCGGCCAGCCGATAGGCATGGCCTTGCGCCCCACCCTCGGTCTTCCAGATCAGCCAGCACGCCCCGAGCATCGCATAGCCCGCGACCAGGCTCAGCCCGGTCAGCAGGCTGAACGGGGTCAGCCAGTCGAGCCAGCCGCCGGCATAGGCGCGGTCCGCGACGTCCACGCCCTGCAGGATCGCCCCGAGCGCGACGCCCTGGCTGAACGCCGCGACGGTGGAGCCGACAGTGAAGGCGAGATCCCAATATTTGCGGTGCGCCGGATCGCGCCAGCGAAACTCGAACGCGACGCCGCGGAAGATCAGCCCGAGCAGCATTGCGACCATCAGCGGATAGAGCGCCGGCATCAGGATGGCGTAGGCGAGCGGAAACGCCGCGAAGAGCCCGCCCCCGCCCAGCACCAGCCAGGTCTCGTTGCCGTCCCAGACCGGCGCGATCGAGTTCATCGCGCTGTCGCGCTCCTCGCCAACGCCGAACGCCGGGAAAAGGATGCCGATGCCCAGATCGAACCCGTCCATCACCACATAGGCAAACACCGCGAACGCGATCAGGAACGCCCAGATGGTGGCGAGGGTCGGATCGGCGGTCATTTGAACACTCCTCCCCCGGAGGGGGAGGTGGCAGGCGTAGCCTGACGGAGGGGGGCTTCCCCACACGGCACCGTACGGGGCGAGCCCCCTCCACCAGCTTCGCTGGTCCCCCTCCCCCTCCGGGGGAGGATTTGGGCATGAATGCTCACGACGCGTCCTCCACCCCGGGCTGCGCCGGGCCCGGCATGATCCCCGCAGTGCGGATCGGCATGTCCTCGCCCAATTCGGGCTCGTGCGGCTGCACCCCCTTCGCCATCAGCTTGAGGATATACCAGGTGCCGAAGCCGAACACCGCGAAATAGACGACCACGAACGCCAGCAGCGACGCCCCCACCGCGGGCGCGGCAAGCGGCGAGGCGCTGTCGCGCGTGAGCAGATAGCCATAGACGGTGTAGGGCTGGCGCCCCACCTCGGTGGTGATCCACCCCGCGATCACCGCGACGAAGCCGGATGGGCCCATCGCCAGCGCGAACCGGTGGAGCAGCGGCCAGTCGTAAAGCTTGCGCCGCGCCCGCGCGAGCAGGCTGAACATGCCCAGCGCGAGCATCAGCACGCCCAGCCCCACCATCACCCGGAACGACCAGAAGAGGACCGCGACCGGCGGCTCCTTGTCGTCGGGCACGGTATCGAGCCCGGCCAGCGGCGCATGCGCGTCGTGCTTGAGGATCACCGAGCCCAGCTTGGGCACCTCGACCGCATAGTCGACGCGCTTCTCCTGCTGGTTCGGCAGGCCGAACAGGATCAGCGGGGCGCCGTGCGGGTGGCTGTCGAAATGCCCCTCCATCGCCATGATCTTGGCGGGCTGATGCTCGAGCGTGTTGAGCCCGTGCTGGTCCCCCGCGACGATCTGGATCGGCGTGACCAGCGCGGCCATCCACATCGCCATCGAGAACATGACGCGCGCGCCCTCGTTGCTCCGGTCGCGCAGCAAATGCCACGCCCCCACGGCACCGACCACCAGGCTCGTCGTCAGATAGGCCGCGAGCACGGTGTGGACGAGCCGGTACGGGAAGCTGGGGTTGAAGATGATCGCCGCCCAGCTCTCGCCCGGCAGGAACTGCCCGTTGGCGCCCACCACGAAGCCGGTCGGCGTGTGCATCCAGCTGTTCGCCGAAATGATCCAGAAGGCCGAGATGAAGGTGCCGAGCGCCACCAGGCAGGTCGCGGCGAAATGGAGCCCCTTGCCCACCTTCTCCATCCCGAACAGCATCACGCCGAGGAAGCCGGCCTCGAGGAAGAAGGCGGTGAGCACCTCATAAGCCATCAGCGGCCCGATCACCGGCCCGGTCTTGTCCGAAAAGACCGACCAGTTGGTGCCGAACTGGTAGGACATGACGATGCCCGAGACGACGCCCATCGCGAAGACGACCGCGAAGATCTTGATCCAGAAGCGGAAGAGATCGAGGAAAACCCGGCGCCCGGTGCGAAGCCACAGCGCCTCGAGCACCATCAGATAGCTGGCCAGCCCGATCGAAAAGGCCGGGAAGATGAAATGGAAACTGACGGTGAACGCGAACTGGATTCGCGCGAGGATGATTGGATCGAAACCGTCGAACATGCCCGACTCCCGCGCGCGCTTGTGCGCCGCAGCAAGCGGGTTTGCAAGGGGGACCTACCGACTTCAAATCCAACCGTCACCCCGGCCATGTGCCGGGGTCCACCGGGAGGCAAAGGCAGCACAAGAGGCGAATTCAGCCAGCGAGGCTGAGTGGACCCCGGCACAAGGCCGGGGTGACGCTGTATTTTTTGACGCAGGCCGAACAAAGAAAAAGGCCCGGGGGCGACCCCGGGCCTTTTCCAACTCAACCCCGTAGGGCCGAGGCTTACTTCTTCGCCGGCGGGGTCTCGGCCTTCTCGGCGGGAGCGGCTTCGTTGCCGCCGCCCTGCGCTTCGAGCTGCTGCTGCATCATCTGCTGCTGCTGCATCTGGCGCATCTGGACTTCGGCCGAGGTCATCAGGCCGGTCATCTCGATGTCGAAGATCAGAATCTTGCCCTTGAGCGGATGCTCGCCGGCTTCGGCCGGAACCGCGTCATAGGCGAGGTTCGAAGGCAGCCAGACGCGATACTTGGCGCCCTTCCGCATCAGCTTCATCGCCTCGACGAAGCCCGGGATCGCGCCGCCGGCCTGAACCTGGAACGGGCCGCCGGCCTTTTCCTGGAACACGCTGCCGTCACGCAGATGGCCTTCGATCTGCACGGTGGCGACGTCGCCGTCCTGCGCGGTCGGGCCCTCGCCCGCCTCGATGACCTTGTACTGCAGGCCCGAAGCGGTGACCTTCACGCCCGACTGGGTCTTGTTCCAGGCCAGATACTGCTCGTTGGTGCCCTTGGTCGCGACAGCGGCGCGCGTGCCCATCCAGGCCATCCCGAACGCAAGCGCGACCGCGACAAGGATCCCCAGCCACAGCCAGAGGCGGGTGCTGGAATTGACGGGCTTAAGGGGAACGGCGGTCACGGACATGGGATTTTCCTCTCTGAGCGGTGCCGCCTTTGCGTCGCAATCCGCCTGAATGCAAGAACGGCCGCGCAGGTCGTGCGCGGCCGTTTGAAGTGCTTACCGGGCGCCGTCGCGCTCCATGCGCTTGCGCTCGAGCTTGCGCGCGCGGCGGACCGCGGCGGCGCGCTCACGCGCACGCTTCTCGCTCGGCTTCTCATAATGCCGGCGAAGCTTCATTTCGCGGTACACGCCTTCGCGCTGAAGCTTCTTCTTGAGCGCACGGAGCGCCTGATCGACATTATTGTCCCGAACGATAATTTGCATGTTGTATAAGACCTCAGCGACTTGAGCCTGCGCGGCTTAGGAAACAATAGAAAAGGGATCGCCGAAGGCATGGCCTGCGGCGTTGCGGGCCCCCTAACAGGGCAAACCCACAATTTCAAGCCATTCCCGGCAGGCCGCCCGTCGCTATAGTGCAGCCGATGACGCCCGCGCCGCCCTCCCCCGAATTCCGCCTCGTCTGCGCCGCGTGCCGCTGGCCGCGCGACATTCGCGACGCGGCGGTGCGCGAGGCAGCGGTGCCGGGGCTCGATTGGGATCTGGTCGCGCGGATCACCAGGCGCCAGCGCGTCTGGGGGCTGGTGGCGGATGCGCTGCGCTCGGCGAAAGTCGCGCTTCCCGCCGGCTTCGCCGCGACGCTCGAGGAGCGCGCGGCGCAGATCGCGCGGCAGAATCTGATGGCCGCGGCGGAAACCCGGCGGCTGGGCAAGCTGCTGGACGGGGACGGGATCGACTGGATCACCTTCAAGGGGTTGCCGCTCGCGATCCAGGCGTACGGCACGCTCTCGATCAAGATGGCGAACGATATCGACATCCTCGTCTCCGAAGGGGATTGCGCGCGTGCCTGCGCCTTGCTGCGCGAGGCGGGCTATGTGCGCTTCAGCCCCGGCGCCGAGGTTTCGGACGCGCAGGTCGCGGCCTGGATGACGGTCTCGAAGGAAAGCGGCTGGCGGCATCCGGCGACCGGGCTGATCGTCGAGCTGCATGGGCGGCTGATGGCGAACCCGGCATTGCTCCCGCAAGCCGCGCTCTCCGCGCCGCGCAAGCGGGTGGCGATCGCCCCGGGCATCGAGGTGCCGACGATGGGCGACGCCCTGCTCTATCCCTATCTTTTCGCGCACGGCGCGCATCATGGCTGGTTCCGGCTCAAATGGCTGGCCGATGTCGCGGCGATGCTCAGCCATGGGGGACCGGGCGGAGGCGAGAAGCGCTACCGCGAGGCGCAGAAGATGGGCGTCGGCCGCTGCGCCGCGCAGGCGCTGCTGCTCGCGCAGGACCTGCTCGGGCTCGATCTCGATGCCGGGTTCGTCGAGGAATTGTTGGCCGACCCCGTCCACCGCCGCCTGCTGCGCGTCGCGCGCGAGTGCGTGGGCGGGCAGTTCGAGGCGGTCGAACATGCCAGCCCCTGGGCGCGCACGATGGTGCCGGTGATCCTCGCCGGGCTGCTGCTGCGGCGCGGACTGGGCTATAAATGGCGCGAACTGACGTCGCTCGCCGCCAATCCGGTGGATCGCGCGAACAACCGGCTCCCCAGGGGGCTGGGCTTCCTCTATCCCGTGCTGGGCGGAATGCGCTGGAGCGGGCGGATGCTCGGGCGAACGCGATAGGATCGAGGGGCAGGATGGACGCGGGAAAGCGGATCAAATCGATCATCGGCGGATCGGCGGGCAACCTGGTCGAATGGTATGACTGGTATGCCTATGCCGCCTTCACTCTTTATTTCGCCCCGCAATTCTTCCCCAAGAACGACGATCCCACGGTCGCGCTGCTGAGCGCGGCGGGGGTGTTCGCGGGCGGCTTCCTGATGCGTCCGCTCGGCGCCTGGCTGATGGGCATCTATTCGGACCGGCACGGGCGCAAGGCGGGCCTCGCGTTGTCGGTGGCGATGATGTGCGGCGGATCGCTGCTGATCGCGGTCACGCCGACTTACGCCAGCATCGGCTGGTTCGCGCCGCTGATGCTGACCGTGGCGCGATTGCTCCAGGGGCTGTCGGTCGGCGGCGAATATGGCGCGAGCGCGACCTATCTCTCCGAAGTCGCGACGCGCAAGAATCGCGGCTTCTGGGCGAGCTTCCAGTACGTCACCCTGATCTCGGGCCAGCTGGTCGCGCAGGGCGTGCTGCTGGTCCTGCAGGCGAGTATGAGCGAGGAAGCGCTCGAAGGCTGGGGCTGGCGCATCCCCTTCCTGATCGGCGGCGTGCTCGCGGTCAGCGTCTTCTACCTGCGGCGCGGGATCGTCGAGACCGAGAGCTTCCAGAAGATCGAGCATGAGCAACAGGGCCCGCGATCGGGCTTCTGGAAGCTGGTCACGGGCTATCCGCGCGAGACAGTGACCGTGCTGTTCCTCACCGCCGGGGGCACGCTCGCCTTCTATGCCTATGCGATCTACATGCAGAAATTCCTGGTCAACACCGCCCAGTTCGACCGCGAGACAGCCAACTGGATCGCGTCGGGGTCGCTGCTCGTCTTCGTCTGCCTCCAGCCTTTGGTGGGAGCGCTGTCGGACCGGATCGGGCGCAAGCCGCTGATGGTGAGCTTCGGCATTCTCGGCACGCTGCTGACCTATCCGATCCTCTCGACGCTCGCGGGCACGCGCGATCCGCTGATCGCCTTCCTGCTGGTGACGGGCGCGCTGGCGATCACCAGCGGCTACAGCGCGATCTCGGGCGTCGTGAAGGCCGAGATGTTCCCGGCGCATATCCGCACGCTCGGCGTCGCCCTCCCCTATGCCATCGCCAACGCGATCTTCGGCGGCACCGCCGAATTGGTCGCGCTGGGGCTCAAAAAGGCGAATTGGGAAACGGGCTTCTACTGGTACGTCACCGCGATGATCGCGATCTCGCTGGTGACCTATCTGCGGATGAAGGACACCAAGACGCACAGCCTCATCCTGGAGGATTAGAACGGATTAGAGGATCATCCCCCCGCCGCCGCGGATCGCCAGCACGCGGCCGATCGAATCGAACAGTGCGTCCATCGCGACGGGCTTGAACAGCACGTCGTCGGCCCCAGCCTCGAGGCACTGCTCGCGCAGGTCGATGCCGGTGTCGGCGGTGATGACGATCACCGGCAGCTGGGCCTTGGCGTCGTCGCGGGCGCGGATGCGGCGGATCGCCTCCATCCCGTCCATGCCGGGCATGCGCAGATCGACGAGGATGACGTCGAAATCCTCATATTCGATGCGCGCAAGGCCTTCCTCGGCGAGGCCGGCTTCCGCCATGGTGGCGCCGGCGACGTCGAGCATGTCCTTCACGACCCGACGATTCATCGGATCATCCTCGATGAAGAGGATGTTCATGCGTGCCGATCCTTTTGAATCTGGCAAATGGTTGCGACCATAATCATTATCTGCCCGCTATCGCCTTATGCCGCCCGTGAAACAAGCGGTCCGGGCCCCGGTTTGTCGAAATTTTCTTCCGCATGCGGAATGAGTGAGTCGATCAATGTTGCGCCGGCGACCGGCTTCTCGATGAGCTGACCGACCCCGCTGGCCTCGATCGCGGCGCGGGTTTCGTCGTCGGGCTTGAGCCACAGGATAGCGCTGGCGGCTCCTGCCTCCTTCGCGGCATCGGCCAGCGCGGCGAGCGTGGCGAGATAATCCTCCCCCGCGGCCTTGAGCGTTGCCTCGTCGATGACGAGGTGAGTCGCCGGCTCGGCGAGCGCGGCGAGCGCCTCGTCGGGGGTGGCGAGGAAGCGCAGCGCGCCCACGCGCGGCTCGAGCAGCGTCTTGAGCATCGAGCGTGCGATGGGGTTGCGGTCGAGCACCAGCATGGTGCCCTTGCCGGCCGGGCCCGTCTCGGCCTCGGGAGCGTCGGCGAGGACGAGCCGCAGATCGACGGTGAAGGCCGAGCCATGACCCTCGGCGCCATCGACCGAAATGTCGCCGCCCAGCGCCTGCGCCAGGTTGCGGCAGATGGTGAGGCCCAGCCCGGTGCCTCCGAACTGGCGGGTCGTGCCCGAATCGGCCTGCTTGAACGATTCGAAGATTTCCTCGCGCTTCTCCGCGGGAATGCCGATGCCGGTATCGGTGACGGTGAGCTTGAGACGCGCGGTGTCGCCCTCCCCTTCCGCCAAGACGCGCAGGCTGACGCCGCCCTTCTCGGTGAACTTGATCGCGTTCGAGAGGAGGTTGAACACGATCTGGCGCAGCCGTCCGGCATCGCTGACGATCCAGCGCGGCGCGTGGCTGAGATGGAGGTTGAAGGCGAGCCCCTTGGCACGCGCCTGCTCCTCCCACAGGCGCGTCACTTCCTTGAGCATCGCGCACAAATCCATCGGCGCGGCATCGACGGTCAGATTCCCCGTCTCCATCTTGGCGACGTCGAGAATATCGTCGACCAGGCTGCGCATCGTCACGCCCGCGCCATGGACGATCCCGATCCGGTCGCGCGTCGCGGGATCGAGCTTCTGGTCGTGCAGCATCACCTGAGTCATGCCGAGGATGCCGTTGAGCGGGGTGCGGATCTCGTGGCTGGTGGTCGCGAGGAATTCGGTCTTGGCCTTGAGCGCCTTTTCCAGCGCCTCGTTGGTCTCGCCGAGCACGATATTGGCGGCGGCGACCTTGTTGCGGCTGCGGCGGATGCTGACCAGGCCCCAGGCGAGCGCCGCGATCACGATCAGCGTCGCGGCGCCGATGCTGAGGAACAATGTCCGCTGGAAGCGCGCGGTGCGGCGCTCCTCCTCGGCCTTCATATTGGCGATCTGGACTTCCTTGCCCTTGAAGTCGAAATCGGCGGCGGCAAGTGCTGCGGCGGTGGTCGTCGCGACCTTGGTCGCCTCGTCCTTGAGCCGGCGAACCGCCTCCAGATGCTTGAGCGCCAGCTCGGCGTCGCCGGTCTTCGAGAAGATCATATAGGCGAACAGATGCGCCTCGCGGAACGCCGAGGAGGTGGTGGTGAGGTCGACGCCGTTGAACGCCTCCATGATCAGCCGCCGCGCCTTGGGCATGTTGCCGCGGTCCATCGCGACGCGCGCGGAGGTGGCGAGCAATTGCTGGCGGAAACCAAGGCCGTCGGCGCCACGGGTCAGCGCGAAGCCGCGCGCCAGCGTCGCCTCGGCGTCGTCGAGCTTGCGGTCCTCGACCTGGCTGCGTGCCAGATTGCCGAGCACGCGCGCCTCGAGCAGCGGCTTGCCGAGCTGGCGCGCGATCTCGATCGCCTTGCCATATTCGACCGCGGCCTCGCCGTAGCGCTCGGCCGCGAGCAGCACGTTACCCCGATTATTGTGCAGCGTCAGCGACAGCATCGGATCGCCGTCGTAAACCTCCGCAGCGTCGGCATAATATTTCTCGGCCTTGGCGTAATCGTTCGCCGCCGAATAGAGCCCGCCCAGATAGTAGTTGGCGAGGCTCATGCTGCGCTTGTCGCCGAGCTGCTGGAAGATCCGGAAGGCGCGCTGATAGCTGGCCAGCGCCTTGGCGGCCTGGCCGGCGTCCATCTGGAGCGAGCCGAGTGAGAGGAACAGGTCGCCGCGCAGCTTGATCGGTTCCTTGATCGGGTCGATGTCGGTCAGCGCCTGCGCGATCAGCGGGCGCGCCTTGCCTACGTCGTTGAGCCGCAGATAGCCTTCGCTGCGGAGCCATTTGGCGGTGGCGATCGCGATGGTCCGCTCGCGGCCGGCCGGCATGCGCAGCGCCAATGCCTCGGCCTCGCCGACCAGCTTGAGGCCTTCCTCGGGATCGGAGACCATGACGGTGCGCGCGCGCTCCATCGCTGCATCGACCAGCGTCGGCTTCTGCGCGAGCGCCGGAGCGGCCATCAGGCAAGCGAGCAGCGCGATCAGCAGGGAAAGGACGCGAGGACGCGCGCGCATCGGGGCGGCGGTCACGCGCGTTTCCAGAAGCTCTCGGGCCGGATGAACGAGGATTGGATGGCGCCGCCCGTAACGAGGTTCGCCTCGTCGATCAGGAAGTTGCGGAACGCCTCGAAGCCGAGCGGGCGCGAGATCAAAAAGCCCTGGACCATGTCGCAGCCCATCACGCTGAGCAGCGCCAGCGCCGACGGGGTTTCGACGCCCTCGGCGGTGACTTCCATTTCGAGCGCATGGGCAAGATCGATTGTCGAGCGGACGATCAGCGGGTCGCGGTTGCTGCTGGTGAGCTGCATCACGAACATCTTGTCGATCTTGAGCTCGCTCGCGGGGAGCTGCTTGAGATAGGCGAGCGACGACAGGCCCGCGCCATAATCGTCGATCGCCAGCGTCACGCCGATATCGGCGAAGACCTGAAGATGGCGGATCGCGCTTTCGGGATCGCGGATCACCGCGGTCTCGGTGATCTCGAAGCCGATCCTGGCGCCGTCGCTGTCGGCGATGATCGCGCACGCCTCGGCGACAAAGGCAGCGTCGGCGAGCAGGATGCCCGAAATGTTGATGAACAAGGTGAGGTCATGCCCCGCGGCCGCGAGCTGGCGCTGATCCTCGATCACCTGGCGCAGCGTCCACAGCGTCAGCGCGCCGATCTCGCCCGCCTGCTCGGCGACCGAGATGAAATCGCCGGGCAGGATCAGCCCGCGCACTGGATGCTGCCATCGAATAAGGGCTTCCGCGGAGGCGATTTCCTGCCGGCGGACATGGACCTTGGGCTGGTATTGGAGGAACATCTCCCGCGCGGCCATCGCGCGCGGCAATTCGCGCATCAGGGTCAGCTTGTCGAACGCCAGATCGGCCCGCGAAAGGTCAAGCATGACCACCCGGCCATCGATTCGGGCCTGGTCGAGCGCGGATTCGGCGGCCTCGGCGAGCCGGACATCGTCCGATTCGCTGCAGGGCGCGGCGGCGACGCCGAACAGCATCTGGAGCTGGTAACGCTCGCCATCGAGGTCGATCGCGCGCAGGAACGCCTTGCGCAACCGGTCGATATCGGCCGCCGCGGCCTCTGGCGTGTCGCGCTCGAACGCGATTTCCACGACCGAACGCGCAGCGGCGGAAATGCGGACATCGGGGCAAAGTTCGCTGACGCGCGCGGCGACGTCCAGCGCCAGCTTGTCGGCGCGGGGGCGGCCCAAGTGCCTGCGAAGCGTGGCAAAATTCGTGATTTCACACAGGCAAAGGATTCGCCAGAAACGGCCATCGGTGCGGCGTGCCCCGCGGGCGCCGCGTCCCAATGCGGGACGCTTGGCCAGGCGGATCGAGACCTGCGCGTCGGCGCTGCGAAGGGGTTGCGGATGGGTCCGGGCGGTGGTCGCGCGGAGGCGCTTCCCGGGCGCTCCCACGGCTTCACCGGGGATCGCCGAGGGAGAAGCGGGCGCGCTGGTAGTGCGCGCCGGAGGCTCGATCCGTGCCGACATCGATCTCAGAGCTACGCCAGACCCTTGAAAGAAGGGTTAAACGAGTGGCCCGCGCTGGGACCGATAGCGTTAACATCCGCAGAAATGCGTATTGAATTTCTGTTAATTTCCCATTAACCAACGAATCGCGCAGGCATTGCGCACGATGGGAGACTGACATGTTCGCGTTCAATCTTTTCTTCCGCGACGGCGTTGGCGGCGACGACATTCGTCCGCTCTAAACGACGATCGTTTCATCCGGGCCGGCGGTGAAATGCCCTTGGCATTAGGGGCATGCTGACCGGCCCGGACGACTTTCAAGACCGCGGGCTAATCCCCGCGGTTTTTTGATTCCGGGAAGCTTCTCAATCGCGACATGAACCCCTCCGCGCCTGCGCGGACTGCCACGCAAGCGCCACGAACTTGCCCTAGCGCACGACTTCGCTATTCGGCGCTTCACACAACACAGACTGCACAGAGGAATTCGCGTTGCGCATTGCAATGATCGGTACCGGCTATGTGGGCCTCGTTTCGGGCGCCTGCTTCTCGGACTTCGGCCATGACGTGGTCTGCGTCGACAAGGACGCGCGCAAGATCGAGCTGCTCCACCAGAACGTCATGCCAATCTACGAGCCCGGCCTGGCCGAGCTGGTGGCGACCAATGTCAAGGCTGGGCGCCTTTCGTTCACCACCGATCTGGCCGAAGGCGTCAGGGATGCCGACGCGGTGTTCATCGCGGTGGGCACGCCCAGCCGCCGCGGCGACGGCCATGCCGATCTCAGCTATGTCTTCGCGGCCGCGCAGGAAGTCGCCGAGAACCTCACCAAGGCGAGCGTGATCGTCACCAAATCGACCGTGCCCGTCGGCACCGGCGACCAGGTCGAGCGGATCATGGCCGAATTCGCGCCCGGCAAGGGCGCGATGGTCGTCTCCAACCCCGAATTCCTGCGCGAAGGCGCCGCGATCGAGGATTTCAAGCGGCCCGACCGCGTCGTGGTCGGCACCCAGGGCGACGAGGCCGCGATCCAGGTGATGCGCGACATCTATCGCCCGCTGTCTCTCAACAGCGCACCGATCCTGTTCACCGGCCGCCGCACCGCCGAACTGATCAAATACGCCGCCAACGCCTTCCTCGCGGTCAAGATCACCTTCATCAACGAGATCGCCGATCTGTGCGAGCAGGTCGGCGCCGACGTGCAGGAAGTCGCGCGCGGCATCGGCATGGACAACCGCATCGGCTCCAAGTTCCTGAACGCCGGCCCCGGCTATGGCGGCTCGTGCTTCCCCAAGGACACGCTGGCTTTGCTCAAGACCGCCGACGATGCCGAGACGCCGCTTCGGATCGTCGAGGCCACGGTGCAGGTCAACGACGCCCGCAAGCGCGCGATGGGCCGCAAGGTCATCAAGGCGATGGGCGGCGACGCGCGCGGCAAGACCGTCGCGCTGCTCGGCCTCACCTTCAAGCCCAACACCGACGACATGCGCGACGCGCCGTCGCTGGCCGTCATTCAGGCGCTGCAGGATGCCGGCGCGACGATCCGGGCCTACGATCCCGAGGGCGTCGAGCAGGCGAGCAAGATGGTGACGGGGGTGGAATTCTCCGAAAGCCCCTATGCCGCGGCCGAAGGCGCCGACGCGCTGGTGATCGTGACCGAATGGGATGCCTTCCGCGCGCTCGACCTGTCGCGGATGGCGCAGATCCTGAAGGCGCCGCTGCTGGTGGACCTGCGCAACATCTACCGGCCCGCCGAGGCTGCGAAGGCGGGGCTGACGCTGGTGAGCGTGGGCAAGGGGGCTTAAGCCAGCCCCAGCCGCTCCCCTTGATAGGTCCCCGCGCGGATCGGTTCCCACCAGGCGCGGTTGGCGAGATACCAGTCGATCGTCGCGACGAGGCCGGTCTCGAATGTCTCCACCGGCGACCATCCCAGCTCGCGCTCGGTCTTGGCCGGGTCGATCGCATAGCGGCGGTCATGGCCCGGGCGGTCGGTGACGAAGGTGATGAGGTCGCGGCGTCCGGCATTGCCGAGGCGGATATCGATCAGGTCGCAGATCGCCTCGACCACCTGCAAATTGGTCCGCTCGGCCTTGCCGCCGATGAGGTAGGTCTCGCCCACCCGCCCCGCCGTCAGCACCCGATCGAGCGCGCGGGCATGATCCTCGACATGAAGCCAGTCGCGGACATTGGCGCCCTTGCCATAGACCGGCAGCGGCCGCCCCTCGAGCGCGTTGAGGATCGTCAGCGGGATCAGCTTTTCGGGGAATTGCCACGGCCCGTAATTGTTCGAGCAGTTCGAAAGCACCACCGGCAGCTTGTAGGTTTCGTGCCAGGCGCGGACGAAATGGTCGCTCGCAGCCTTCGAGGCGGAATAGGGCGAGGAGGGCGCGTAGGCCGTGTCCTCGGTGAAGACCCCGCTGTCGAAGGGCAGGTCGCCGAAGACTTCGTCGGTCGAGACATGATGGAAGCGGAAGCGCTTCGCCCGCTCCCCGCTCAGCCCCTTCCAGAAATCGAGCGCGGCCTGGAGCAGGCGGACGGTGCCGACGACATTGGTCTCGACGAACGCCAGCGGCGCGTCGATCGAGCGGTCGACATGGGTTTCGGCGGCGAGGTGCATGATCGCATCGACGCGCTCCTCGCGGAGCAACTCCGACACGAGCGCCACATCGCCGATATCGCCATGGACGAAGCGGTAATGCGGCGAGCTCTCGATCGATCCCAGGGAGGCGAGGTTGCCGGCATAGGTGAGCTTGTCGAGATTGACGACACGCGTCCCCTGCCCCGCCAGCAGCCGGCACACCGCGGAGCCGATGAAGCCCGCGCCGCCGGTGACCAGCACCGTGCGCATCGCGGCCACGTCACTCATGCGTAACCCTCGACGCAGCGGCGTAGATAGCGGGCATAGTCGGTCTTCCCCATGCGATCCGCGCGGCCGAGCAGCGCGGCGGCGTCGAGATAGCCGAGATCATAGGCGATTTCCTCGGGACAGGCGATCTTGATCCCCTGGCGATGCTCGATCGTGCGCACGAAGCTGCCCGCGTCGTGCAGGCTGTCATGCGTGCCGGTGTCGAGCCAGGCGTAACCGCGGCCGAAGCGGGTCACGTCGAGCGTGCCTTCGCGCAGATAGGCCCCGATCACGTCGGTGATCTCCAGCTCGCCGCGCTTGGACGGCTTGAGCCCCCGGGCGATCTCCACGACCTTCCTGTCGAAGAAATAGAGGCCGGTGACCGCCCAGTTCGATTTGGGGTTCTCCGGCTTCTCGACGATGCTGGTCGCGCGGCCCTCGGCATCGAAAGTCGCCACGCCGTAGCGTTCGGGATCCTCGACCTGATAGGCGAAGACCGTGGCGCCGCCCGCCTCGGCCGAGACCGCGGCCGCCCTGCCCTTCGCCCCGATACCATCGCCGTGGAAGATATTGTCGCCCAGGATCAGCGCGGCGGGGCCGCCTTGCAGGAATTCCTCTCCGATCAGAAAGGCTTGCGCGAGTCCCTCGGGCGCGGGCTGCTCGGCATAGCTGATCCTGATACCGAATTCGGAACCGTCGCCGAGCAGCGCCTCGAACGCGGGCAGGTCGCGCGGGGAGGAGATGATCAGGATGTCGCGAATGCCCGAGAGCATCAGCACCGAGAGCGGGTAATAGATCATCGGCTTGTCGAACACCGGCAGCAGCTGCTTCGAGATCGACAGGGTGGCCGGATAGAGGCGCGTGCCCGATCCGCCGGCGAGGATGATGCCCTTCACCCCATGCTGGGCGCGCTTGTCGGTGGCTCGCCGGTCGTACACTTCACTTGCTCCCTTCGGGTTCGCCGGTTCTGCCCGACAAAGGTTCAAAAAGCCTTTTGACTCCGGAGGCGATTCGAGTCCGCCAAAACCCCGATTCACCGCGACTCGTGGTGACTCCACGAGTCGCGGTGGACGGAGTCGTAAGGATATGGTAACCATATCTGTTCGGGAGGGGTGTAATCTTGACCTTCGACTTGCTGTTCCTGGCCGCGGTCGGGCTGAGCTTCTCGGCCTATGCCGTGTACCTGTTCGGGCTGCGCCGCGCGCAGGTTCGCCCGAACCGGGCCTCGTGGCTGATCTGGAGCGCGTCGACCGGGCTGGAAGCGATCACCTATGCCGCGGTAAACCCCGGCACCCCGCAAGCCTGGGTGTTCGGGATCGGCGCGGTCGCCTGCGCGGCGGTCGCGATAGGCATCTGGGCGCGGTCGAGCTGGGCGGCGCCGAGCAACACCGAAAGCTTCTGCATCGCCGCCTGCCTGACCGCGCTCGTCGTCTGGCTGGTCTTCCGCGAGACCTTCTGGGCGCACATGCTCGTCGTCGCGGCGGTGCCGGTCAGCTTCTGGCCGACCTGGACCAGCGTGATGCGCGACCGCGCCAACGAGCGCTCGCCGGCCTGGGGATTGTGGACCTTTGGCGACCTCGCCGTGCTGCTGCTCGCGGTCCGCATGCCCGATCCGGGGCTCGACGAGCTGGCCTATGTCGTGGTGGAATTCCTCTGCCACGCCTCGGTCTGGTTCATGATCGGGCTGGCGACGATCAACCCGCTGCGCTCGCTCGGCGTGAGCCGGGGCGGCCTCTTCGTGCTCGACCGGTACCGCAAGCCGACCAAATTCTTCCGTGTCGAGGAGAATCATCTCGGCAAGGCAGTGTTCGCGGCGGCCAGCTTCGCCGAGGGCGATACGCTGATGGAATTCACCGGGCGGCGTTTCCGGGTCGACCAGATCCCCAGCCTGATGCGCGGCAGCGAGGACCGGTTCGTCCAGGTGACGCCGGACCATTATATGGGCCCCAGCGGCCAGCTCGACGACCTGGTCAACCATAGCTGCGCGCCCAATGCGGGGCTGCGCTTCACCGAGCAAGGCGTGTTCCTTGTCGCGGTGCGCGCGATCCGGCCGGGCGAGGAAGTGACCTGGGACTATTCCACCACCCTCAAGGAATCGAACTGGCACATGATCTGCCAGTGCCGCACGCCCCAGTGCCGCCGGGTGATCGGCAATTTCGATTCGCTTGACGCGGACCGGCAGGAATTCTTCCGCGCGCGCAATCTGGTGGCGCCCTATCTGCGCCGCAGCGACCTGGTGACGCGCAAACGCCGCGCCAGCTAGTTGCGGTGCAGCGCCCGCCCGCCTAAAGCCGCCCCGCAAGCGTAGGGGACGTCATGAAGAATTTCGCGTTGATCGGGGCCGCGGGCTATATCGCGCCGCGCCACATGGCAGCGGTCAAGGAGACCGGCAACCGCATCAGCGTCGCCTATGATCCGAACGACAGCGTCGGAATCATCGACTCCTATTTCCCCGAAGCCGATTTCTTCACCGAGTTCGAGCGGTTCGACCGGCATATCTACAATGTCACCCGCAGCTCGGCTGAGAACGCGATCGACTATATGGCGATCTGCTCGCCCAATTATCTCCACGACGCGCATTGCCGCTTCGCGCTGCGCAGCGGATCGGACGCGATCTGCGAGAAGCCGATCGTGCTCAATCCCTGGAACCTCGACGGGCTGCTCGAGATGGAAGCCGCGACCGGAAAGCGCGTCCAGACGATCCTCCAGTTGCGCCTCCATCCGGCGATCATCGCGCTGCGCGACAAGGTCCGGTCCGAGGCGCGCAACACCAAGCATGAGGTGGACCTGAGCTACATCACCTCGCGCGGGCAATGGTACATGCAGTCGTGGAAGGCCGATGTCGCCAAATCGGGCGGGATCGCCACGAACATCGGCGTCCATTTCTTCGACATGCTGCATTATATGTTCGGCGCGTTGCAGGCGAACGAGGTCCATCTCCACGACGACCGCCACGCCGCCGGCTATCTCGAATATGAGCATGCCCGGGTGCGCTGGTTCATGTCGATCGACATCGACGACGTGCCCGCGGAAGCCCGGGCGCGCGGCCAGCGGACCTGGCGCTCGATCACCGTCGATGGCGACGAGCTCGAATTCTCGGGCGGTTTCACCGACCTGCACACGCGCTCCTACCAGGAGATCCTCGCGGGCAACGGCTTCGGGCTGGAGACCAACCGGACCGCGGTGGAAGCCGTCGCGCATATCCGGTCGGCGCCGGTGATCGCGGGATCGTCGATGGAGCATCCATTCGTGGCGCGGCTGCGATAAGGTCCCACAGGTTCGCCCATTCGTAACCTTATCCCGAGGGAAAACGCGCATTTTGTTGGACCGCGGGGGCGCCAATCGCTGACGGTTCAAAGAGCGGCCGGACGCCCGGACGCGCTGAATCAAGCAGCCGAAATCCTACATTTCAAGCCTGCAATTCTCCCCTGAGGGGGAGGATTGAAAGATCACGCCGCCAGTTCCTTCTCCGCCGCCAGCATCGGCGCGCCCTTGAGGGTGATCACCGCGCGCGCGCCATGGCCCTTGCCGTCGCTGCGGAGTTCGAGCGTGCCTTCCATCGCCAGCATCGAATTGGCGCACCAGTGCAGCCCCAGCCCGCCCGATTTGTGCGCGCGGGTGGAGAAGCCGCGCTGGAAGAGCGTCGGCGCCGCTTCGGGATCGAAACCCTCGCCATCGTCGCGGATGATCAGTTCGATCCGCTCGTCCCTGTCGTGGATGACGACCGAGATGCTGCCGCCGCTGCGGCCGGTGGCGGCGATCGCCTCGGCGGCGTTCGAGAAGAGATTGCCGATGACCTGGCTGAGGATCACGCGGTTCGCCAGCACCCAGTGGCGCTTCGAGGGGAAGCTGAACGCGATCGAGCCCTGGCCCGAATAGCGCGCGATGGTCGCGTTCTGGGCGACGATATCGGTCAGGTCGCAGGCTTCGAGCTGGGGGCGCTCGTGCGCGACTTCCTGCTGCTTGCCGATGATCTCGAGGACATTGTGGAGCGCCTCGCGGCCGATCTCGATCTGGCGCTTGCGCTCCTCGCGCTCCTCCTCCACCGCCTGCGCGGCCGCCGCGAGGAAAGCGACGAGCTTCTGGCGGCGGACCTCGGGAATGTCGCCGCGCGCGAGCTCGGCGAAGGCCTTGTCGACCACGGTGCGGTCGAGCGCGATCGAGCGGCCCAGCCCCGCGCTGAGCACGGTGCTGATCGGATTCAAGGCGTTTCGGACATTGTGCATCACCGCGACCGCGCTTTCGCTGCGGCCTAGCGTGAAGCTCTGCACCTCGAGCTGCTCGCGCAAATCCTTGAGCTGGCGGAGCATCGAATTGAAGCTGGTGACGAGGCTGCCGATCTCGTCGCGGCGCGGCTTTTCGGTGAGCAGGCCGAGCGTTCCCGAGGCGCGGACCACGCCCATATGGCTTTCGACCCGGCTGAGCGGATGGATGACGAGGCGCGTGATCACGAGCCGCAGCACCACCAGCACCACGATCAAGAGCATCACCGAAGCGACCACCGCGAGCATCAGCATCTTCCTGCCCAGCGTCGAAAGGTCGCGCTTCACCTGATAGGCGGCGGTGGCGACCGGCGCGCCGGTCGCGCCCGCGATCGGCACGGCGATATCGATCGTCCCGTCATGCGGGGTGACGCTGACTTCGCGCGCCGGACGCGCGAGATCGAGATGCGCCTTGAGCTGGAGCAGCGTGCTGACCTGTGCCGAGCTGAGCACGCGCGCCATCACGACATAGCCGCGCGGATCGCCGCCCCCATCGGTGCGGCGGATGCGCGAGACGCCGATCGCCGCGAGGCTGTTGCCCAGCCGTAGATAGAAATCGGCCGATTCCTTGCCGTTGAGCGCCTTCTGCCAGTCGATCCGGGCGACCGCGCGGTCGAGCTCGGCGCGGCTGGCCGGCAAGTCATTCTGTTCCTTGTCGATCCAGCGGCTGATGACGATGCTGCGGTCCTCGCGGACATAGGCCATGCCGTCGACGCCGAGATTGACCATCGCCGAGGGCGCGAAGCTATCCTCCTCGAACGCCTTGTTGGGCGAGGCCATGTAGTCGTAGCTGTCGTTCCAATGGCCGTAATCGAGCGCGGTGTTCTTCACCTTCGACGCGAATTCGCCGAGCGCGGCGCGGGTGCGCTGGACATGGCCGTCCACCGCATAGCGCTCGAGCTGGTTGAAGCTGGGCATGATGACGGTGGCGAGCACCAGCGTCATCGCGGCGGCGCCGAGCACGCCGACCCCGGTCAGGATCAGCACCAGCTTGGCGCCCAGCGACGCCGGAGACAAAAGGCGCCGGCGGCGAAGCGCGGCGTATCGCTCAGGCATCAGCCGTGGGTCCCGTTCCCGGCGCGGACCTCGACCTGCTCGACCGCCTCGTCCTCGACGGGCACGAGGAACCGCCGGTTCGCGAGTTCGAGCGCATGTTCCTCGGGCATCGGCCGGGCGAGGTAATAGCCCTGGAGATGGCTGCACCCCGCGGCGCGGAGCGCCTGGAGCTGGACCTCGGTCTCGACCCCCTCGGCCACCACTTCCATGCCCAGCGCGCGGCCGAGATGGATGATCGAATGGACGATCGCGGCGCTTTCGCGCTCCTTGCCCATGCCGTCGACGAAGCTGCGGTCGATCTTGAGGCAATCGAGCGCGAAGCGGCGGATATTGTAGAGCGACGAATAGCCGGTGCCGAAATCGTCGAGCGCGATCCGGAAGCCCATCTGGCGCAGGCGGAACAAGGTCTCGGCGGCGCGCTCGACATCGTCGAAGATCGCGGTCTCGGTGATCTCGATCTGGAAGCGCATCGGCGAGACGCCGGCATGCTGGACGCGTTCGATCACATGGCCGACGAAGTTCGGGCGGCGGAACTGGCGCGGCGAGAAATTGACCGAGACATATTGGTCCGGCCAGTCCTGGAGCGTGCGGACGGCCTCGTCGATCACCCAGTCGCCCAGCTCGTGGATCAGGTTCGATTCCTCGGCGATGGGAATGAACATGCCCGGCGAGATCATGCCATATTCGGGGCTGCACCAGCGCAGCAGCGCCTCGAACCCGACGACCTCGAGATTGGTGCCGGCGACGATCGGCTGGTAGACGAGCTTGAGCTCGCCATTGGCGATCGCGCCCGAAAGCCCGCTCTCGATCTGGCGGCGGAAGCGGATCGATTCGTCCATCGTATCGTCGAACACGCGGGTGACGCCGCGGCCGGCGCGCTTGGCCTCGTTGAGCGCGAGGTCGGCGCGGCGCATCACGTCGATGGGATCGGTCTCGGTGCCCGCCTCGACCACGACCACGCCCACCGAAGCGCTGCCCTGGACCGAATGGCCGAACACCTTGAAGCTGGTCGAGCAGGCCTTGATCAGCCGCTCGCAGGTCATCACCGCCTCGTCCTCGCCGCTGCACTTCACCAGGATCGCGAATTCGTCGCCGCCGAGGCGCGCGACGAAGCCGTCGTCGCCGACATTTTCCTGAAGGATCGCGCAGACCATGCGGATCAGCTCGTCGCCCGCGAGATGGCCGAACGTGTCGTTGACGATCTTGAACCGGTCGAGGTCCATCATCGCCATCGCGAAGCAATCGCGGTCGCGGACATGCTCGGCGAGCGTGCGGAGGAAGGCGAGGCGATTGGGCGCGTCGGTCAGCGAATCGTGATTGGCCATGTGGACGGCCTTGGATTCGTTCGCGGCGAGCTCGAGCTTCTGCTCTTCCAGCTCGTCGATCTTGCCCGCCAGCGCCTCGCGCGCGGCCTTGAGCTCGAGGTCGATCTGCCAGCGCTGGGCCAGCGCGGAGGCGGTCTGGATGACCTCCTCGGCCTGGAAGGGCTTGGCGATGTAGAAGATCTTGTCGGCGGGCCCCGCGGCGCGGCTGATGTCGAGCGGGGAGAAATCCGAATAGCCGGTGACGATCACCAGATTGATGTCGGGATCGAGCGCGCGGATGCGCCGCGCGGTTTCCTTGCCGTCGATGCCCGGCGGCATGCGCACGTCGATGAAGGCGACGGCGTAACGCTCGCCGCTATGGATCGATTCCTCGACCGCAGCGACGGCATCGAGGCCCTGCATGAAATGCGCGCAGTCGAAATCGGGTCGATCGCCATCGGGGGCGGCGTCGTTCGCGGGCTCGCCGTCGCCGAACAGCTCGGCCGCCATCGCCGAAAGCGCGGCCGTATCGCCGCCGCCGGGACGGGCAAAACACTCGCGATACGAGTTGTGCATCCCCTGCTCATCGTCAACGATCAGTATGCGCACGGTGCGGTCACCCCCTTAGAGTATTTCATCGGAGTAACCGGGCATCGTTAAACGACCGTAAAGACCTGCCCGGAAACCGCGCACTCCCGGCGGATTCCGTGTTCGGCGTACCCCGGCCCAGATCATGCCCGAAGCAAGCCGGAATGGGAGCGAGCCGGAGCCACATCCGATCCCCGTGGCTTCGGCTCTTCCCAGTCCATGCCCCCGGTTTACGCCGCCTCTCGCGCGGCCTATCCCTTGCGGCATGACCGCCCAGCCCTTCGCCGCCCGATCCCTGTTGTTCGCTCCCGGCGATTCCGAACGGAAGATCGCCAAGGCAGGCGCGAGCGGCGCGGACCTGGTGCTGCTCGACCTCGAGGATTCGGTCAGCGCGGCGAACAAACCGCAGGCGCGGCGGATCGTGTGCGGGCATCTGAAATCCACGGCGCGCGCGCAGCCGCAATGGGTGCGGATCAATCCGCTCGACGGCGAACATGCGCTGACCGACCTCGCGGCGGTGGTCCATGCCCGGCCGGACGGGATCCTGCTGCCCAAGGGGTCGCGCGCCGAGGCCGAGCGGCTGCATCATTATCTGACCGCGCTGGAAGCGGCGGCAGGGCTGGAGATCGGGGGGATCGCCACCGCGGTGATCGCGACCGAGACCGCACAGGCGATGTTCGGGCTGGGCGACTATGCCGGATGCCCGCGCCTGGCGGCGCTGACCTGGGGAGCGGAGGACAGCGCGACGGCGCTGGGCGCCACCGGCAATCGCGGGGCGGACGGCCGCTATGACGCGCCGTACCAGCTGCTGCGGTCGCTGTGCCTGATGGGGTCGGTGGCGGCAGGGGTCGCGCCGGTCGAGACCATCCATGGCGATTTCCGCGATCTGGACGGGCTCGCGCAGGTCGCGGCCGAGGCGCGCCGCGCCGGATTCCGCGGCATGCTCGCCATTCATCCCGATCAGGTGCCGGTGATCAATGCCGCCTTCAGCGCATCGGCGGAGGAGATCGCCGAGGCCGAGGCGGTGGTCGCGGCGTTCGCCGCCAATCCGGGCGCGGGGGTGGTCGGGCTGGGCGGCGCGATGCTCGACCTGCCCCATCTGCGCCGCGCCGAAGCCGTGCTGGCGATGCGGCGCGGCTGATGCTGGGCGCGTTGCTCCTGCTCGCCGCGCCGGTGCAGGAGACGGCATGGGTCCCCTCGGCCTGCGAGACCGCGTTCAACGACACTGCCCGCAACCGGCGCATCCCGGTGCGGATCCGCATGCCCGCCGGGACCGGCAAGGCGCCGGTCATCCTGTTCAGCCACGGGCTGGGCGGCAATCTCGAGGCGGGGACGATCTGGGCCGAGGCCTGGGCGCGCGCGGGGTTCATCGTCATCCATCTCCAGCATCCGGGCAGCGACACCGATGCGGTGCGGGCGCGGGGCTTTCGGGCCTCGATGGGAGCCGGGGAGCTGATCGCGCGCGCGGGCGACGTCCGCTTCGCGATCGACATGGTGTTCAGGCATCCGGCGCTCGGCCCGTGCGACCTGAAACGCGCCGACGAGACGCGGATCGGCATGTCGGGCCACAGCTTCGGCGCGCACACGACGCAGGCCGTTGCCGGGCAGCGCTTCGGCGTGCGCGGCGCCGGGCTGGCCGACACGCGGATCAAGGCCGCGATCGCCTTCAGCCCCTCGCCGTCGATGCAGCCCGGCGCCAGCGACGCGGACTCGTTCGGGGGGATCGCCATCCCCTTCTTCTCGCTGACCGGCACGCTCGACGCGGTGCCGCAACTCACCGCCGTCACTCCCGAAGACCGCCAGCGCCCCTTCCGCGCGATGCCTCCCGGGGGCAAATATCTGCTCGTGCTCGACGGCGCGAACCATGCCGCGTTCGGCGGGCAGGATTACGCCGCGCGCGGCCCCGCGCCCGACAGCCATGTGCGCCCGATCATCACCCGGCTGACCATTTTGTTCTGGCGCTGGACGTTGATGGGCGACGCCGGGGCCAGGGCAGAGCTGGACCGGGGCGCGGCGATCGTCGGGCCGAAAGACCGCTTCGAGGCCCGCTGATATTACCCGTTGCTTCCCCGTACTTTACGGCTAGGGTCCCTGCCTCATGCGGCCGCCCGAGGATCAGGAGAGCGTCGAAGCGCCGCTGCCGGTGGGCGAGGACGAGTTCCGCCTGATCGCCGACAGCGCGCCCGTTGCCGTATGGGTGACGCGGCTCGATCGCCGCCGCAGCTTCGTCAACCGCGCCTATGTCGAGTTCCTGAACGTTTCCTATGAGGAGGCGCTCGATTTCGACTGGCGCGAGGTCATCCATCCCGAGGATGCGCCGCGCCTGCTGCAAGAGTCGATCGCGGGCGAGGCGAGCCTCAAGACCTTCGAGCTGATCGGCCGATACCGGCGGCACGACGGCGTGTGGAAATGGCTCCATTCGACCTCGCAGCCGCGCTGGGATCGCGAGGGGCGGCATATCGGCTTCATCGGCGTCGCACACGACATCACCGAGGCGAAGGAGGCCGAGCTGGCGCTGCGCGAGCGCGAGGGCCAGCTCTCCGCCTTCATCAATCAGGCCACCGCCGGCTTCGGGCAGGTCGATCTGAACGGCAGGTTCACGCTGGTGAACGACCGTTTCTGCGAGATTGCGGGGTGGAGCCGCGAGGAGCTGATGGGCAAGTCTCTGTTCGAGATCACCCATCCCGACGACCGCCGCCGCAACGCCGGCCTGTTCGACCGCGCGGTGAAGGAAGGCACGCCCTACACCCATGAGAAACGCTATCTGCGCAAGGATGGCAGCGAGGTTTGGGTCAACAATTCGGTTTCGGTGATCCGCCGGCCCGATGGCGAACCCTTCGGCGTGCTCGCGGTGACGATCGACGTGACCCATCGCCGCCTCGCCGAGGAATCGCTGCGCAAGGGCGAGGAGACGCTGCGGCTCGCGATCGAGGGCGCGGGGATGGCGACCTGGGAGCTCGACCTCAACACGATGGAGGGCGGCTGGTCGCCCAACCGGTTCGACCTGCTCGGCCTGCGCCGCACTCCCGATCTGCGCGGCACCGTCGACGACTGGCTGGACCGGGTCGCGCTCGACGACCGCGAGCTGGTGCGCGAGGCCGCCTATCGCTGCTTTCGCCACGGCATCCCCTATACGATCGACTACCGCATCCGCCGCGCCGACAATGGCGAGGAACGCTGGCTCCAGAGCCATGGCAGCCGCGTCTCGGACAGCGGGGGCGGCCAGCGCCGCTTCGTCGGCGTCTCGTTCGACATCACCGAGCGCAAGCGCGTCGAGGAGGATCTGCGCGAGAGCGAGGGCCGCTTCCGCACGATCTTCGAACAGGCCAACGACTTCCTGATCACCACTTCGCTGGACCAGGAGATCACTCAGGTGAACCCAGCGGTGCTCGCCGCGCTCGGCTATGAGGAGCATGAGGTCGTCGGCCGGCACGTCAGCGATTTCATGGACCCGGACCAGTTCGAGATCAGCCGGGCCGCGGTCGCGCAGAAGCTCGCCCAGGGCGGCACCACCCGGCTGACGCTCCATGTCCGCGCGAAGGATGGGCACGAGCTGATCTGGGAAACCAATTCGCGGCTGACCACCGACGAGGACGGCAACCCCACCGGGCTCCACGCCATCGGCCGTGACATGACTCAGGCCAAGCGCGACGAGGCGCATCTGCGCCTGCTGGTCGACGAGCTGAATCACCGGGTGAAGAACACGCTGGCGATCGTCCAGGGCATCGCCCAGCAGAGCTTCAAGGCGGGGATCGACACCGTCACCGCGCGCCGCGCGTTCGAGGGGCGGCTGGCGGCGCTGTCGGAGACTCACAACCTGCTGACCCGCGAGCATTGGGGCCCGGTGTCGATGGCGCAGATCATCGGCGATGCGGTGACGCCCCACGGGGGCGTTATCGGTTTGTCGCCATCCGGCGACAGGCAGGGCAGGTTCGATCTCGAAGGCCCCGACCTGCCGCTCGCGCCCAAGACCGCGATCAGCCTGGCGCTGGCGATCCATGAGCTTTCCACCAACGCGGTGAAATATGGCGCGCTGTCGCAGCCCGAGGGCCGGGTGGCGATCCAGTGGGCGAAGCGCGGGACCGCCGATGCGCCGCGCCTTGCGCTGACCTGGACCGAGAGCGGCGGACCGCAGGTGATCGTGCCCACGAAGCGCGGCTTTGGCACGCGGATGGTCGAGCGCGGGCTCGCGGCCGAGCTGGGGGGCACGGTGAAGATCGAGTTCGCGCCGAAGGGCCTGATCTGCACGGTGGACGCGCCGCTTCCCGAGGTTCCCAAATGAGCACGTTCGACGGAAAGCGCGTGCTCGTCGTCGAGGACGAACCGGTGGTGGCGATGTGCCTTGAGGACATTCTCGACGGGCTCGGCTGTGTGACGATCGGCCCGGCGAGCCGGCTGGCCGAGGGGCTTGCGCTGGCGCAGGCGGGCGGGCTCGACGCGGCGATCCTCGACATCAATCTGGGCGGCGAGCGCAGCAACGCGATCGCCGAGGCGCTGCGGCAGCAGGCCGTCCCCTTCGCCTTCGCCAGCGGCTATGGCGCCTGCCCGGACGGGTTCGACGAGGATACACCGCTGATCGAGAAGCCGTACCGCGAGGCCGAGGTCGTGGCGGCGCTTATCCGGCTGCTGGTCTAGCCGCTCGCCAATCCGTTGGGGCGGAGGAGCGCTCTAGGGTCCTAGTGCAGCTTGAGCCGGGGGCGGATCACCGAATTCACCTGCCCGATCACGATCAGCACGATCGCGCGCGGCCAGCCATGCACCGCGAACAGATGCATCCGGTAGAGCGAGGTATAGACGAAGCGCGCGAGCCGGCCCTCGATCGCCATCTTGCCGCCGATCAGATTGCCCATCAGGCTGCCCACGGTCGAGAAACGGCTGAGCGACACGAGCGAGCCGTGATCGTGATAGACGAAGGGCCTTAGCGGCCTCCCCGCCATCAGCGCGTTGAGGTTGGCGAAGACCGTCGACGCCATCTGATGTGCCGCCTGCGCGCGGGGCGGGATCGGGCGTTCGGCGCCTTCGGGCAGATAGAAGCTGCAATCGCCCATCGCGAAGATGCGGTCGTCGCGCGTCGTCTGGAGCGTCGGGCGGACGGTGAGCTGGTTGTTGCGCGTGGTTTCGAGCCCGCCAATCTCTGCGAGGAAATCGGCACCCTTCACGCCCGCGGCCCAGATCTGGAGGTCGCCGGGGATCCGCTCGGCTTCGGAGGTGACCAGCGCACCGGAGACCGCCTCGACGATCTTGACCCCGGTGCGGACGCGGACACCGAGCGCTTCCAGCTCGTCATGCGCGGCCTGGGCGAGCCGCTCGGGGAGTGCGGGAAGAATGCGCGGGCCCGCCTCGACGAGCGTGACCGAGAGGCGGCTTTCGTCGAACACCTCGAGGCCATAATGGCGCAGCGCCGCCGCCGCGTTGAACAGCTCGGCCGCCAGCTCCACCCCCGTCGCGCCGCCGCCGACGATGGTGATGTGGACATGCGCATCCGAAGCCGGGTCGCTGCTCATCTGCCGCGAGACGCGCAGGCAATGGTTGAGCAGGCGCTGGCGGAAGCGGTCGGCTTGCGCGCGGCTGTCGAGGAACAGGCAGTGCTGGCGAACCCCCGGCGTGCCGAAGTCGTTGGTCACCGATCCCACCGCGAGCACGAGATAATCGTAGCGGATCGCGTGTGCGCCCATCAGCTCGGTGCCGTCCTCGTCGAGCAGGGGCGCCATGGTCACCTCGCGCTTCTCGCGGTCGATCCCCGCGAGCGAGCCGAAGAAATAGCGGTAGCGCCAGCGATGGCAGTGATTGCGGTAGCCGACCTCGTCGAGATTGGCGTCGAGCGACCCCGCCGCGACCTCGTGGAGCAGCGGCTTCCAGATATGGGTGCGGTTGCGCTCGATCAGGATGATGTCGTGATGCTTGCGGCCGTAGCGGGCGCCGAGCTTGCGGACGAGTTCGAGGCCCGCGGCGCCGCCACCGACCACGACGATCTGGGTCTTCTTCTCGCCCCCCGCGAGCATCGCTATTCGACCGTCACGGACTTGGCGAGGTTGCGCGGCTGATCGACATCGGTGCCCTTCGCGACCGCGACATGGTACGCAAGCAGCTGCACCGGCACCGCATAGACGAGCGGCGCGATCAGCGGGTGGACGCTGGGCATCTCGATCGTCGCCTCGGCATC
This sequence comes from uncultured Sphingomonas sp., assembly GCA_966251045.1. Classification (GTDB taxonomy): domain Bacteria; phylum Pseudomonadota; class Alphaproteobacteria; order Sphingomonadales; family Sphingomonadaceae; genus Sphingomonas. The sequence goes on along the minus strand of CBINJP010000006.1, from coordinate 1,400 downwards.
GCCTTGGGTGGCGGCGAGGCCTTCCTTGTCGGAGATCAGCACGACGCGCGCGCCGCGGGCCTTGGCCTCCTGCATGTTGCTGACGGTCTTGTCGAACAGCGGCCCGGAAGGCGCGATCACGATCAGCGGGACGAGATCGTCGATCAGCGCGATGGGGCCGTGCTTCATCTCGCCCGAGGCATAGCCCTCGGCATGGATATAGCTGATCTCCTTGAGCTTGAGCGCGCCTTCGAGTGCCAGCGGGAAATCGGGGCCGCGGCCGAGATAGAGCACGTCGCGCGCCTCGGCGATCTTCGGCGCCATCGCCGCGATCTCCTCGTCATGCGCGAGCGCGGCGTTAATCGCGGCCGGGGCCTCGATCAGATGGCGGACGATCTCCTTCTCCTCGCCCGGGGGCAACAGCCCCTTGGCACGCGCAAGATTGACCGAGAGCGCGGCCATCACCGCGAGCTGGCAGGTGAAGGCCTTGGTGGAGGCGACGCCGATCTCCGGACCTGCATGGGTCGACAGCAGCAAATCCACCTCGCGCGCCATCGAACTGGTTGGGACGTTGATGATCCCCGCCGTCGTGACGCCGTTCGCCTTCATGTGCTTGAGCGCCGCGAGCGTGTCCGCGGTCTCGCCCGACTGGCTGACCACCACGCCGAGCGTGTGCGGCAGCAGCACCGGATCGCGATAGCGGAACTCGCTCGCGACATCGACCTCGACCGGCAGCCGCGCGAAGCGTTCGATCCAATATTTGCCGATCATCCCGACATAGGAGGCCGTGCCGCAGGCGACGATGACGACACGCTCAATCTTGCCGAGATCGAACTCCATGTCGGGCAGCGCTACCATCTGCTCGACCGGGCGGATATACGAGCGCAAGGTCTGCGCGACGACCACCGGCTGCTCGTAGATTTCCTTGAGCATGAAGTGGGGGTGATTGCCCTTGTCGATCACCTCGGCGGTCGCGCCCGATTCGACCACGGGGCGGGTGACGGCGTTGTTCTCGCGATCGAAAATCTCGATCTTCTCGCGGGTGACGACCGCCCAGTCGCCTTCGTCGAGATAGGCGATCTTCTGGGTCAGCGGCGCCAGCGCATGCGCGTCCGATCCGATGTAATTCTCGCCCTCGCCGTAACCGACGGTCAGCGGCGCGCCGAGCCGGGCGCAGATCAGCATGTCGGGCTCGTTGCGGAACAGGAAGGCCATCGCGAAGGCGCCATGGAGCCGCGGGAGAACGTTCGCCACCGCCTCGCGCGGGGTGAAGCCGCGCTTGAGCTCGCGGTCGACCAGATGCGCGGCGACTTCGGTGTCGGTCTGGCTGAGAAAGATGCGCCCGTCGGCGACCAGCTCGTCGCGCAGCGGCTTGAAATTCTCGATGATGCCGTTGTGGACGATGGTGACGTCGCCGACGA